>JBEKEM010000006.1:0-161469 GCA_050013835.1 Acidimicrobiales bacterium | reverse complement strand
CGTCGCGCACGGTTGCAACTTCATTGAAGACCGGAACGACGACCGAGAGTTTGAATCTGGTGTGGGTATGATCCGCGATGTTTATCGCCATTTGCCGCAATCCCCCCGATGCGTCTCAAGAACTACTTGCCGGTGGTCCTGGTGGGTGTCCCGCGGGGCGTGCGTGTAGACGACGTCGGGCGAGGTCGCCGCGATGACGCGCTCGACCACCCGCACGGAGTCGCCGTCGGCGGGAACCGAGCCGTCGAGGAAGCCGCCCCAGCGACGGTCGTCGGTGACGGTCGCTGCACCGGAGTCGCCGGCCAGTGGCGGGTCATTTGCCCCAATAAGCACAGGAGTATTAAAGCAAATCAACCGGCGTAACGGCTAGCTCACGTAGCGTGGTGATACGGCCCATGATTGGTGAGCGAAACAGATCACTGAGAGCGCACGTCCAAGCGCGCACTGTGAGTGTCAGCCCGGAGGACCCGGGCGGTGAATTCCCGCCGCGCTGCCGCCGGGGAGAGCACCTGGGGGACCCGCGGACGGAGTCCCTGATTGATGTGCGCAGTCGAGGCGCCCCCTGGCCCCCGGTTGCCGGCCGCCTGCTGCCGCGGGGCGGGTGGTGGGGGCACCTCTCGGGGGTTTGCGGGGAATTGGAATGGGCGGCGGGCGTCGGCCGGGACGGGAACAAGAAGGGGGCGCTCGCGCTCTCCGTGGTCGGGGGAAGTTCGAACCCCTGTGACCTGGACTTCCGCGCCGTGCGATTCGGACTGACTCAAACGTGTACTTCTCGGACGCAATTGAGTCAATTGTCGGATAACACGTTTGTGTCATACGCAATATCGCTCCTCCGTGTTTTGCGCCGCGAGCAGCACGACGCCACCGGCGGAAGGGGAATTCCCGGGTGGCGATGCGGCGGGATTCGGGGCGCCGGGGAACGTCGGCGTGCCGGGGCGGGCCACGGTCGATAGCCGGAGTCCGTGCCGGCGGCGGCACCCGCGGGCGCGGATATTCCGGACCGGCCGGCTTCGGGCCGGGAACCGGTCACGACGGTCCGGCGCGCGCGACACGCTGCCAAGCGTCGCGGTCGGTTCGCGAGGACTGGCGGTCCCTCGCGTGGGAGCGCCTTCCTCGCGGGGGCGGAGCTCTCCCCGGGCAGGAAAGGCGTGCACGCGCGCGCCGCGGGGGATGGCGAGCCGGTGCCGCCGAAGCGGTGGCGTGGGTCGCGGAATCGGCACCGACGGGCGGTGGAATTCCCGCCGTGGTTGCGGAGGCGGTAGGTTGGCCGTCGGCATGGCGAGGCGTTTGGACATCGAACTGACCTCGACCCGACACGACGGGACCTGGACGTGGCGGGCCGCGGGGGCACGCGAGCCACGCGGTGTGATCGCGGGCCAGTTGCTCGAAGCGGGGGCGAAGGTCGGCAGCGTCCTGCGCGTCGAGGCGGAGTTCGAGCTCGACGGGATCACGGTGGTGTCAGTGCTGCCCCCGCGCGAGCGGGCCGAGTCCCAGGGGCGGATCGAGCTCGTGCCGGCAAAGCCGGAGGAATCCGCACTCGTGACGACGTCGCTCGTTGCGCGTTCCGGGCGGGGCGCGCGTGAGCGCCCCTTCGACGGGACCGGCCGGACGCGCACCCGCGAGCGGACGGCTCCTGCGCGGCCGCGCGGCGAGCTGCGTGCCCGACCCGAGGTGGCGGAACGCCGCCGACCGTCGCGGGAGCACGCACGCGAGACGCGGCCCGCGCGTGACGGAGCCCCCCGACGCACCCGCCCGGCGGCACCGCGTGCCGAGCGCGCCGAGACCGTGACCGCGGAGGCCGCGGCGGTTCCGGCCGCCCCCGCCCGGCGCACCCGGCCCCGTCCAGATCGCTTCGTGCCCGGGACCGTCCACCGCGACGAGTACCTCGCGCACCTCCCACCAGAGCAACGACCGGTCGCCGACCAGATCGCCGCGGGTGGCATGCCGGCGGTCCGACGGGCGCTCGCCGCCGAGCAGTCGGCGGCGCTCGCGGCGGGAAGACCGGCGGTCGGCGGCGAGGCCATCATCGCCCTCGCCGAGCAGCTTCTCTCCCCCGTGCGCCAGGCCGTGTGGCTCGACCGTGCCGAGGCGGTCGTGACCCAGCTCGAGACGATCTCGCTGCGGGAGCTGCGGGCGACGGTCCTCGGGGCCGCGCCGCGTGATGACCACGGTCGCGAGCTTCTGGGGACCGTCCGAGAGGTGCTGAAGGCCCGTCTCGCCAAGTTGCGCACCGGCTGGGAGGGAGACATCACCAGGGCGCTCGACGAAGGTCGGGTGTTGCACGCCCTGCGCCTCTCGGCGCGTCCACCGGACCCCGGGGCGCGGATTCCCTCGTCGCTCGTCGGGCCGCTGGCCGAAGGCGCCGGCGCGGCGCTGTCGGGGACGAGCTCGGTCGAGCGCTGGCTCGCGCTGTTGGAGGCCGCCGCGGCGTCCCCCGTGCGGCGCGCGGTGAAGCCCGCCGGCTTGCCGGAGGACCCGTCGGGGTCGGTCCGGAGGGCGGCGACGCTCGTCGCCGGGCGGATCCCGTCTCTGGCGCCCCTGCTCGGCCTGCCGATGCCGCCGCCGCCGCGGCCGGTCGCCGGACATCCGACGAGGTCCAGCGCCAGGCCGCGCACGCCGCGGGCAGGGCCGGGACGCAAGAAGCGACCTGATCCCGGGGCGTCAGCGCCCGCCGGCCGGGTGCCGGAGGATCCCGGCGTCGCCGCCGTCACGGCGCCAGCCGGACCGGGTAGTGCGCTGGTCGTCGAGCAGGCGCAGCTCGTCGCGGCGCCCGAGCCGGTCGCGGCGGCGACCGAGGGGGACGCCGGAACCGGTGACGCGGCCGTACCGGCCGGAAAGTGGCCGGCGGAGCCGGAGGGCGAGGCGGCGGGTGCGATGAGCGCCGTCGAGACGGGGCCGGCTGCGACCCCTGCGGGGACCGACGAGGTGGCGTCAGTCGACGCCCAGGCCGTGCTCCCGGAGCCAGTCCTCGAGGCCGTCGACGAGGTCTAGTCCCCCCACGGACCCCAGTTCGACGAAGCGGGCCTCCGCGGCGTCGCTTCCCGCCCGCGGGGTCGCGCCCGCGTCGGCGCGACGGGCGAGGAAGTCGCAGATCATGTAGCGCTCCTCGCCGGCGTCGATCTCAACCGTGCCGAGGAGATCGCCGACCACGAGCCTAAGCCCTGTCTCTTCCCGCGCCTCGCGGCAGGCGGCCTCGCGCAGGGTCTCGCCCTGCTCTACCCGGCCGCCGGGAAGCGACCAGCGCCCCGCGCCCGGGTCGTGCCGACGCCGCACGAGGAGGAGGGCATCGTCCTCCACCGCGACGACGCCGACGCAGAGCGACGGGGCCTTCATGGCGCACAACCGGGCGCCAGCCTGCGGCGCATGACGATCAGGCGGGCCCGGAAGCCCATCTCCTCGAGGAAGGACTTCGTGGGGGCGTCGCCCGGCAGGGCCGGTACGTCGAGCGCCGTCGTTCCACGGGCGCCCTCGAGCCGGAAGACCTCGGCGAGGATCGCCTCGCCGACCCCGACACCGCGCATGCCGGGCTCGACGTAGAGGACGCGCACGATGCCTGGGCGATCGTCGGCGGAGGACTCCGGGGTGGCCGGGTCGGGGTGCTCGACGACCGCCAGGCCGACCACGAGGCCGTCGTAGGTTCCGGCGACGACCGTCTGGCCCGCGGGTCCGAGGACGGCGCGGTCGAGCCACCCGGGCCCGACGAGCGGGCGGAGCGAGCGAGCGAGCGCGGCGCCACCGCGCGCCGCGCCGAGCTCCTCGAGGTAGGCGACGGCCAGCTCGCCGAGACGGGGGTTGTCGTCGGCGCGGGCGGTGCGAGCCCCCTCGGGGCCGATTGCCATCGCGCCTACTGGCCCTTTTCGCCGAGCAGTTGGCCGATCCGGGTGAGGACGGTCCTCCGGGCGCGGTGCGCCACCTCGTAATCCCGCACCGCGTCGAGCTCCCGGCGGGTGAGCCCTGGCAGTCGCGCGACGATCTCGGCAGCCGGGAGGAGCTCGTAGCCCGGGATCGGCAGATCGGCCTCGGCTCGGTCGGCGGGGACATGCGCTGGGGCGGCGTCGCCACCGGAGGCGCCTCCGGGGTGACGCAGGACGTCCCCGGCGCGCCTTCGCGCCGAGTCCGCCACGACCTTCCCCAGCATCTGGGCGAGGGCGAGGCGCGGCCCGAACCGCTCGCGCCCGCGCCGGACGAGCTCGGGGAGCTCCTCGGCGAGGGTGAGCACGGCGCCCAGCGGCGCGTAGATGGCGTAGTCGAGGAAATCGTCGGCGATCCGCCGGGCCTCGTCCCGCCGGTCGTCGGACCCGCTCACACGCAGTCCCGGCAGAGCTTGCGCCGCCTGTCGGCGAGCTGCGTTTGGCTCTTCACGAGGAAGCAGGACTGGCAGACGAACTCGCCGGGCTGCTTGGGGAGCACGCGCGTCGTTCCCTCGACACGATCCTCGGCGTCGGTGGCCTCGGTGTCGTCCTCCTCGTCGGCGTCGTCAGAGACGACAAGCCGCTCTTTCAGGATCACGTCGAGGCTCGCCTCCACGTCGTCGTCGTCGAGGTCCTCTTCCTCGTCCTCGAGCTCGACGAGCGGTTCCTCCCCTTCGGCGACGACGGCGCCGGGGTCGGCGACGTCGCCGAGTTCCTCTTCGTCGACGAGGTCTTCGGCGACGAGCTCGTCGATACCGAGGTCGTCCTCCTCGAGGAGCTCCTCGTCAGGAGGCTCCTCGAGCTCCCCCTCGGCGAGCGCATCCGGCTCGAGCTCGGCGTCAACATCGCTCGGCATCAGGTTCCTCGGTCTCCTTTGTCCAGCGGTCCCCGGTTCGCCGCCGAGGGCGGTCCGTCCGCCCGAGTCGGCGCTCAGGCGCGTGCACTATACGGCACATCCTCGGCGCGCCAACGGTCGTCCCGGCGGGGGTTTCCGAGTCCGGCTCACGGCGGGAAACCCGCAGGAAGACCGACCGGAGCGGACCGGTCCAGGGAGCCTTTGGCGCCGTCCTCCGCGTCCGCCCGAGCGCGGGTCGCCGTTTCCGGCGAGTGACGTTCTCTACTTGGCCCCCTGGACCGCGTCCTGTGCAACTGCCCCGCCTAGACGACCCGGAGCGACTGACGGAGGCTCCCGAGAAGGTGCCTGGTATGCGGGACCAACCTATTCATGCACCCGTCGGGCAAAGAGTCAAGCCCCGCTTGAGGTATCCGTCCGGCCGTCGGCGTCAGCCACGGGATTCGCGCCGGTTGGGGTGCCGGCGACCCTTCGCTCCGCGGCGCGGCGCTCGGATTCGAGCCGTCCGAGACCGTCGTCCGAGTAGTCGACGAAGCGCATCGCCTCGGCGAGGGCGTGGTGTCCGGCGCCCTCCGCGATCAGGCGGTGCATCTGCTGGGCGATCCTGCGGTAGACGGGGTGGCCCTGGGGCCCGCTGCGCAGCTCGATGAGGTGCATCGCCTCGCGGGCGTTGAGCTGCAGCGAGTAGCGGACCCGGAAGGCAAGGGCGACGGCGTACACCGCCTGGAGGGGGAAGGGGGCAAGCAGCGTTTCGTAGAGCTCGCGGGCGCGCTCGAGCGATTCCGAGTACGCCGTGCCGAGCCCGGCCTCGACGACGACCTCCGGGACCTCGTAGCCGAGCGCGGTCGTGAGCGGTTGCCACTCGATCGTCAGCATCCGGTGGCGCTGAAGGTCGCGGAACGCCCCGTAGTCGGAGACGATGTCGAACCGGTACCCGGTCCGCTCCAGCGCTCGGCCCGGCCGGTGGCGGCGGTTGCCGCGGTCGCCGATGTAGGCGCGCAGGATCGCCGTCCGTTCGGCCTGGGGAAGGCGGCCGATCCTTGCGGCGAGGTCGGCCTCGGGCAGTGACGTGTGCGGGTAGCACATCGCGACGAGGACCTTCTCCTCGCCCTCCGGGTCGTAGTCGGTGAGCGTCACCGAGGCCCCGGTGGAGATGGCGTCGCCCTCGGCCCGGTCGTGCCCGAAAAGACGCGCCGTGAGTGCGTCCATCTCGTCCCGGCGGGCGGCGAGGTAACGGCTCCACTCCCCTCCCCGGTCGGGCCGGTCGAGGCGCGCGAGGAACGACGGGATCACCTTGCGGAGCTCGGCGTAGATGAGCTCCGCGTAGGCGCGGACCTCCGGCAGGGGGTGGCCCCGCATCCGCAGCAGCAGGTGCTCGTAGGACTGGCCGGAGCCGTACATGCCGACGTTCGAGAGCGCCGCCGCCGGGAGCAGGCCCCGCAGGGCGTCGAGTGCCCGGGCCCGCACCGACTGGCGGTAGGCGAAGTCGGCGACGGTGCCGTCGTTCGGGTACGCCCGCGTCAGGTGCGCCTGCACGAGCGGCAGGAGCTCGGCGTAGGTGTCGAACATCCGGTCCATGTCGCCGACGTAGCGGGCGCCGAGTCCCGAGTCGAGCACCTCGGGGTCCCGCCAGTAGCGGTAGTGACCGGTCGGAAAGCGGGTGTCGAACGGGATGAAGCGCGTCGATTGCTCGAGGTAGCTCATCAGGCGCCCCCACTCGAGGACCTTGGTAAGCACGTTGGAGGCCTGCTCGCAGGCGAGGTGGACGCCGCCGAGCTGGGCGACCGAGTCGTCGCCGAACTCGACGAAGATCCGTTGGTAGAGCTCCTCGGCCCGCCGCAGCCCCACGGTCGCGTCGACCGAGGTGTCCCCCGAGACGTCGAGGTCGCCGAGGAACTCGTCGAGGAAGAGGCGCCGCACGCTCTTGGCCGACCGCGAGTAGCGGGCGAAGAGCGCCCCGCAGACGACCTCCGGCAGGTTGACGAGGGCGTAGACCGGCCCGTCGAGGTTCGTCACGTAGTGGCGCAGCACCTCGCGCTCGTCGGCGGAGAAGGTCTCGACTGCGTAGTGCGTCACCTCGACGAGACTACGAGACGGTGCCCGGCCGGCCGCGGATCGTGCCGGCTCCCCCCTCTCCCCCGCCAGCTGGCTCCGGCGGCGTCGAGGCGGCGACGATCCCCCGCACGAGCTGGCCGGCGGCGCGGCCGGCGACCGATCCAAGTCGCGAGCCAGCCTCGGTGAGGGCCAGCTGGCGCAACAGGTCGACGAGCTGCTTCGTGTTGCGGACGAAGTCCCCGCCCGAGAGGGCCCCGCCGCCACCACGGTGGCGCGGCCCGCCGGCAGGGGCGACGAGACGCCCGAGGTCAGCGCCCCGGGCCCACTCGTAGGCGAGGCGGGCGAAGCCGGCGTCGAGCGGGCGCGTCCGCGCGATGTGCCGGATCCGCTCGTCCTCCCGCAGGTTGCGCGCGAGCTCCTCGAGCTCGGCGGCTCGCTCCGCCAGGCGGGTGTTCGGGAGCTCCCCGGGCACGGCCGCCCGCCGGGACTCGAAGGTGAAAAGGGACACCAACGCGGCGAGGCTCGCCGCGTCGAGCCCGCCGAGGAGCCCCGCCCCCACCGCCTCGGCGAGGAGGAGGTCGCGGTCGTGGTAGATGCCGGCGAGACGGTCGCCGGCCGCCGTCACCCGCCAGCCGGCGAGGTAGCCGCGCGCGCCGAGCAGGTCGACGACGGCGTCGAGCTGGCGGCCGAGGGGGGCATCGGAGAGGTACTGGGCGAACGAGGAGCGCACGAGGCGATGGGCGTCGTCGGATGTGTAGCGCCGGACGAGGTTGACCGTCATGTTGTAGGTCGGGTGGAACGAGCTGCGCAGGGCGCGGCTGCGCGCCGTGGCGAGGGCGGAGACCTCCCCGAAGGTGTGATAGGGCGACCAGAGGACCGCGGCGTGGCCGATCGCGTCGATCCCCCGCCGCCCGGCGCGGCCGGTGAGCTGGGTGTAGTCGCCCGCCGTGAGGTCTTCGTGACCGGTCCCGGAGAACTTAGACAGCGACTCGATGATGACCGAGCGTGCCGGCATGTTGACGCCGAGGGCGAGGGTCTCCGTCGCGAAGACGACCTTGAGGACCGCCGCGCCGAACAGGTCCTCGACGGCTTCCCGGAACGGCGGCACGAGGCCGGCATGGTGGGCGGCGATCCCGGCCTCGAGGCCCTCGACGAAGCGCCCGTAGCCAAGCACCCGCAGGTCGGCGTCCGAGAGCGCCTCGACGTGGTCGTCGGCGGCGGCGCGGATCACCCGTCGCTCCTCGGGGGTGGTGAGGCGCAACCCGGCCTCCAGGCACTGGCGCACGGCGTCGTCGCAGCCCGCCCGGGAGAAGACGAAGTGGATCGCCGGCAGGAGGTCTTCCTCGGCGAAGCGCTCGACGACCTCGGCGCGTCGGGGTCGGAAGACCGGCGAGCGCACGGCGCGCCCCCGGGCGCGCGGGGCCACGATCCCGGCCCTGGCGCGGGGCCGGGAGCGCTCGTCGAGTGCCGCCGCCTCGGGGTTGGGCAGGCCGTCGACGAAGGTGGGGAGGATCTCGAGCCGGTGGGTGGCGCGGACGCCCACGACGTAGTGCTGGCGCAGCTCGATCGGCCGACGCTCCTCGATCACGTGGGCCGTGGCGCCGCGAACGTGTTCGATCCAGCCGGCGAGTTCCTCGGCGTTGGAGACGGTCGCCGAGAGGCAGACGAGCACGACCGACGCCGGCGCCGAGAGGATGATCTCCTCCCAGACCGACCCGCGGTAGCGGTCCTCGAGGTAGTGCACCTCGTCGAGGACGACGCAGCGCAGCCCGGCGAGCCTGTCGGCGTCGGCGTAGATCATGTTGCGCAGCACCTCGGTCGTCATGACGACGACCTCCGCGTCGCCGTTGCGCGACACGTCGCCCGTCAACAGCCCGACGCGTGCCGGGCCGTACTCGGCCGCGAAGTCAGCGTACTTCTGGTTGGAGAGCGCCTTGAGGGGCGTCGTGTAGATTGCCCGGCCGCCCTGGGCGAGGGCCCGGGCGACCGCGTACTCTGCGACGAGCGTCTTGCCGGAGCCGGTCGGCGCGGCGACGAGGACGGACTTGCCCGCGTCGAGGTCGTCGAACGCCTCGAGCTGGAACGGGTCGAGCGCGAACCGGTGCCGGGCGAGAAAGGCGCGCCGGGTGGGACCCACCACCATCCGGGCCTTCCCGTCGCCGTCACGCGTCTGCGGCACGCCCGTCACCGTCTGCGGCCGGACACGACCCCGCGCCCCCGGCGGGTCAGGTGCAACGGGTCAGGTCTTTGCTGCCGCGCGCCGGCGCCGGCGCGTGAGCAGCAGCTTCCCGACGTGGATCGACGCTTCGTAGAAAAGCAGCATCGGCACGGCCATCGCCAGCATGGAGAACGGGTCTGAGCTCGGCGTGACGACTCCGGCGAAGATGACGATGATGACGATCGCCGGCCGACGCCAGCGGGCGAGCTGCGCCGGTTTCAGCACGCCGGCGAGCTCGAGGCCGACGAGGACGACCGGGAACTCGAAGGTCGCGCCGAAGATCACCATCAAGGCGATGATGAGCCCGAGGTACTTCGACGGGGTGAATAGGTCGTTGATGTTCGACCCCCCGACGGCGTGGAGGAAGCCCAGCGCGTGCGGGAAGGTGAGCCAGGCGACGAAGGCGCCGGAGAGGAACAGCACGACCGTCGAGAGGGCGAACGGGACGGCGTAGCGTTTCTCGTTCGCCTTGAGACCCGGCGTGACGAACCGCCAGATCTCGAAGACGATGACCGGCGAGGCGAGGACGAGCCCGCCGTAGGCCGTGACGTTGAGCCGCACCATGAAGGCGTCGAGCGGCCCGAAAACGGTGAGGACGCAGTACTTGTTCTTGAGGTGCGCCTGCACGCAGTACGGGTGGAGGAAGAAGCGGAGGATCTCGTCGTAAAAGACGTAGGCGACGACGGCGGCGAGGATGAAGGCGATGAACGAGACGATGAGCCGCTGGCGCAGCTCGCCGAGGTGCGCGGTGAGCGGCATCGTCACGTCCTCGGAGGGTGTGCCCTCGCGGCCTCGAGTCACAGTTGCCATGTCAGAACTTGACGGCCCCCGCCGGGGTCAGTTCATGCTCGGGTCGTCGGCGGCCGGTGAGAACTCGCCGAGGGCGGGAGGGGGCGAACCGGCGGGCGCCGGGGGGCCGGCGTCCACCGCCGCCCCGGTGGACGCCTCGGTTCCCGTGCCGGCCCTCGCGGCCGGGCTGGGCTCGGTGATGAGGCCGGAAAGCGTGCCGCGCACCGACGGGATGCGCGGGATCGAGTTGAGGTCGAGGTCGGGCATCACGCTGCGGACCTCGTCGGACACCTCCTGGCGGACGCGCACCAACTCGTGCAGGATGGCCCCGGCCTGCCGGGCGACCTTGGGAAGACGTTCGGGGCCCATCACGATCAGGATGACGACGAGGATCATGAGGATCTTCGCCGGGTCGAGACTGCCCACGACGGATCAGTCTACAAGGCCCCTTCCGCGCGGACGAGGGCGGACCTCGGCCGGCATCTAGAAGATGATGAGATCCGGATGCCAGCTCCGCCAGACGACGGCGACGACCCTGCCGACGATGTCCGTGCCCGGGAAGGGCCCCCAGATGCGGCTGTCACAGGAGACGGTCCGGTTGTCGCCGAGGACGTAGAAGTCGTTCATCGGCACCGTGTAGCGGATGATGGGTTGGCCGAGGTCCGTATGGGTGCCGTCGTCGGGGAAGTAGCTCTCGGGGAGCCGGTGCCACTTCTTGGAGCCGGCGTTCCTGATGAAGACCAGATTGCCCGTCGAGCGGATCGACTGCCCACCGACGGCGACGACACGTTTCACGAGATCGCCGTCCTCGGTCGCGCAGTCGCGTCTCGCCGCGGGCGGGGTGTGGAAAACGACGATGTCGTTCGGGTGGATCGAGTGGAAGTTGAAGTCGAACTTGTCGACGAGGATGCGGTCGCCCTGCTGCAGGGTCGGTTCCATCGAGCCCGACGGCACGAAGTAGGCCTGGAAGACGAAGGTGCGCACGAGGAGGGCGATGACGACGGCGATCGCGAGCCCGATCGCCGTCTCGACGAGCGTGCGGCGGCGGGAGGACGGCTTGCGCGGGCGGCGTCGTCCTCTTTCGGGCTCCGATTGGGCCGTGTCGGCCGGTTTGACGGCGCCGGCAGGAGGCTCCTCGCTGCCGTCGATCTCGTCACTCGCCACGAATCCTCGCTTCCTACATCGACTCGATGAGGCGCTCGACGCGTTCGTCGTGCGCCCGGAACGGGTCCTTCAGCAACACGGTCCGCTGCGTCTGGTCATTCAACTTGAGATGCACCCAATCGACGGTGAAGTCGCGCCGGCGCTCCTTGGCCCGGCGGATGAACGCCCCGCGCAGGTGGGCTCGCGTGGTGGCCGGCGGCACGTCCATTGCCTCGGTGATCGCGGCGTCGGTAACGACCCGCTCAGTGAGACCGCGATCTTGCAGGCGATAGAAAATGCCACGCCGCCGGCTGACGTCATGGTACTGGAGATCCAGCAGGGCGATGCGGGGACTGGCGAGGGTGAGCGAATGGCGTTCCCGGTAGGCCTCGACGAGGTTGTGCTTGATCACCCAGTCGCACTCGCGCCCGAGGCTCAACGGGTCGCGTTCGATCCCCTCCACGCAGTGCTGCCACATCTCGAGGGCGCGGCGCTCTGGCGGCGACAGCCCGTGCTGGGCCGCGTAGCGGACGGCCCGGCCGAGGTACTCCGACTGGATGTCGAGGGCGCTCACCTCGCGCCCGTTGGCGAGGCGGACCTGTCGTCGGCACGTGATGTCGTGGCTGACCTCGCGGATGGCGCGGATCGGGTCCTCGAGCGTCATATCGCGCAGCACGACGCTCGGGTCCTCGAGCATCCGCAGCATGATGCTCGTCGCCCCCACCTTGAGGAAGGTCGCGTACTCGCTCATGTTGGAGTCGCCGACGATGACGTGGAGGCGGCGGTAGCGCTCGGCGTCGGCGTGCGGCTCGTCGCGGGTGTTGATGATCGGGCGCGAGCGCGTCGTCGCCGAGGAGACCCCCTCCCAGATGTGTTCGGCGCGCTGCGAGATGCAGAAGACGGCGCCCCGGGCCGTTTGCAGGACCTTGCCCGCTCCGGCGTAGATCTGCCGAGAGACGAGGAACGGGATCAGCACCTGGGCGTAGTGGACGAGATCCTCGCGTCGGGTGGTGAGGTAGTTCTCGTGGCAGCCGTAGGAGTTTCCGGCCGAGTCCGTGTTGTTCTTGAACAGGTAGACGACGCCGCGGATGCCCTCGTCCTTGAGGCGCGCCTCGGCCGATTCGACGAGACCCTCGAGAATCCGCTCCCCCGCCCGGTCGTGGGCGACGAGGTCCTCGATCGAGTCGCACTCGGGGGTGGCGTACTCGGGGTGGGAACCGACGTCGAGGTACAGGCGCGCTCCGTTCTCGAGGAAGACGTTGGAGGAGCGGCCCCAGCTGACGACGCGGCGGAACAGGTAGCGGGCCACCTCGTCGGGGCTGAGGCGCCGCTGGCCGCGCAGCGCGCAGGTGACGCCGTACTCGTTCTCGAGCCCGAAGATGCGCCGGTCCACGAACCGAAGCTAGCGGCCGGGCCCCGTCGGCGGACCAGCATGACGGATGGCGGTACCCTCGTCCGATGGAGTCGGCGCAGCCCCTCGTCTACCTGACGACGGTCGTCGGCACGGTCGCTGGCCATCTCGTCGTCGGGCGGCTGCGGGCCGAGGGCATCGCGGCCTGCGCCAGCGGGCCGGTCGACGGGCCCTACCCGTTCCCGATCGAGATCGACGTGCTCGTGCCGGCTGACGAGCTCGCCCGGGCGAAGGAGGTCCTGCTCGCCGACGCCGTGGAGGCCAGCTTCGACGAGCTCGGCGGGCGGTCGGCGGTGGCGCGTCCGCGCCGCCGGGCAACGCCTTCCGGCCGGATCAACCGCCGACGAGACCGCTGAGCTCAGCCCGCTCGATGCGGCGGAACGCCCGCCGGCCGGCCGACTTCTCGAGCACGCCGACCTCCAGGTCGTCGACGCCGAGAGTGCGGTCCGGGCCCGCCAGGCAGGCGACGCAGCTTCGCACGGCGCCGGTGAGCGTCGCCGCGGAGTCGTAGGCCTGTTCGAGCCGGGAGGCGATCGCCTCGGCCTCGCCGCCGAGGACGGTCCAGTTCTCCTCGTCGACGACCGTCCCGTCGTAGGCGATGTGGTAGAGGCGGTGGTCGCCCGTCGCCGACAGTTCGGCGACGAGGATCTCGACCTCGAGCGGCTTCATCTCGTGCGTGAAGACCTGGCCGAGGTACTGGGCGTAGAGGTTGGCGAGCGAGCGGGCGTCGACGTCGTCGCGCGAGTACGCGAAGCCCTTCGTGTCGGCGTGCCGGATGCCCGCCACCCGGAGCTGGTCGAACTCGTTGTACTTGCCGACCCCGGCGAAGGCGACCCGGTCGTAGATCTCACTCACCTTGTGAAGCGTCCTCGAGGGGTTCTCGGCGACGATCAGGATTCCGTCGGCGTAGGCCACGGCGACGAGGGCCCGACCCCGGGCGATCCCCTTCTGGGCGTACTCGGCGCGGTCCTTCATCACCTGCTCGGGCGCGACGTAGTACGGCATCGTCATCGGGAGTCACCGCCCGCCGGCGTCTGTCCTCGCCGCGCGAGGATCGCCGCGAACCGCTCGGCGACCTCGGCGTCCTCGAGACGCGTGAACCCCGTCGAGTCGACGGTCGCGATGATCGGGTAAATGCCGCGCACCAGGTCGGGCCCGCCGGTCGCCGAGTCCTCGTCGGCCGCCTCGTAGAGCGACTGCACGGCGAGCTCGACGGCTTCGGTGCGGGAAAGGCCCTCGCGGAAACCAAGCTTGATCGCCGTCTCGGCGACCCGGCCGCCGGACCCGGTGGCGTGGAAGTCGGTCTCCTCGTAGCGCCCACCGGTGAGGTCGTAGGTGAAGATCCGTCCGGTGCGGCGGATCGTGTCCCAGCCGGCGAAGAGCGGCACGACCCCGAGGCCCTGCATCGCCATCTGGAGGTGGTCCCGTACGAGCTGCGAGAGCTGGTTGGCCTTGCCCTCGAGGGTCAGCGCCGCCCCCTCGACCTTCTCGTAGTGCTCGAGCTGGACCTGGAAGAGCCGCACCATCTCGATGGCGGGACCGGCGGCGCCGGCGATGGCGACGGCGGAGAAGCGGTCGGCGGGGAAAACCTTCTCGATGCTGCGGTGCGCGATCGCGGGCCCCTCGGTCGCTCGGCGGTCCCCGGCCACCACGACACCTTCGGTGTAGCGCAGCGCGGCGATGGTCGTCGCCTGGCGGACGCCGGCGAGGGGCGTGGCTGACACCGCCGGGTTGCCGCCGGGGTGGGCGCGCCGCAGGAGCTCTACGAAGTCGGGCCCGGGGTCGTCAGCGGGCGGGAAGAGGTACAAGCCCATCAGGGTCGAACCCTAGTTGCCGGGAGCCTCCGCTCAACTACTCCCCCCCTTTTTGGACGTAGTTGCGCACGAATTCCTCGGCGTTGTCCTCGAGGACGTCGTCGATCTCGTCGAGCAGGTCGTCGATCTCCGCCTTCAGGCGCTCGCCCTTCTCCGACCCCTGGGGGACCTCCTCCTCGGCCGGCTCGGGGACCTGGCGCGCCGGCGCCGATCGCCGCTTCAGCTCGCGTTCAGCCATCTGACTCCTCCTCACCGCCAAGTTGCCCGACGAGCTCGGCGGCGCTGTGGCACCTCTCGAGAAGCGTAGCGACGTGGGCCGCGCTCCCCCGCAACGGATCCATCATCGGCACCCTCCGCAGCGGGCCCCCGCCGAGATCGAACACGACCGAGTCCCAGTTGGCGGCCACGATCGACCCCGGGTAGCGCTGCAGGCACTTGCCGCGGAAGTACGCCCGCGTGGTCGTGGGCGGGTCGGAGACGGCGGCGGCGATCGCCGCGTCGTCGACGAGACGCTCGAGCCCGAGACGCCGGTAGAGCGACCGCGTCGGCCGCAGGTCGTGGTACTGCAGGTCGAGGGCCTGGACACGGTGGTCGTCGAGGTCGCAGTGGTGCCGGGCACAGTAGGCGTCGATGAGGTCGAGCTTGGCGGTCCAGTCGAGCGTGCGCGCAAGTACCGAGGCGTTCGACTCCAGGGCGGTGAGGACCGACTCCCAGCGGTCGAGGACGAAGTCGCCGCCCTCGCCGAGGGGCGCGAGCCCGCGCACTTCGTTGTACTTGCGGGCGAGGTCGAGCAGCCGCCACTGCACCTCGATCGCCGTCATCTGCCCGCCGGAGGCGAGCTCGAGGGGCGCGGCGAGGGTGAGGTCGTGCGAGACGGCGTGCATCGCGGCGACCGGGTTGGCAAGGACGAGCTCACCGCCGCCGAGGACGTCGTCCTCGATGAGGAGCAGCACGATCGCCGTGACGCCGATCTTGAGCAGCGTCGCCACCTCGGCGAGGTTGGCGTCGCCCGTGATCACGTGGAGGCGGCGGTAGCGCTCGGCGTCGGCGTGCGGCTCGTCCCGGGTGTTGATGATCGGCCGCTTCAATGTCGTCTCGAGACCGACCTCCTCCTCGAAGAAATCGGCACGCTGGCTGAGCTCGAAGGCCGCCGGGTGCTGGCCGGGGAGTTCGCAGCCCACCTTGCCCGCCCCCGTGTAGATCTGGCGCGTGACGAGGTGCGCCGTGAGGTCGCGGACGATTCGCCCGAAGGGCACGGCGCGCTCGACGAGGTAGTTCTCGTGGCACCCGTAGGTGTTGCCCTTGCCGTCGGAGTTGTTCTTGTAGACGAGGACGGCCTGGCCCGGCGGGAGCAACCTCTGGGCCGCCGCCATCGAGGCGGTGAGGACGGTCTCCCCCGCCTTGTCGTGGGTGACGAGCTCGAGCGTCGTCGAGCACTCGGGCGTCGAGTACTCGGGGTGGGCGTGGTCGACGTAGTAGCGGGCCCCGTTGGTGAGCACGGTGTTGACGAGGTTCGTCTCGACCTCGGGGGCGAGCCCGCGGTCGCGTACGAAGCCGCGGGCGTCTCTCCCCGGCGACTCGTCCTCGAAGTCCCAGCCGACGCGGCCGGCGAGATCGGCGGCGTAGGCGTTGATGAGAAGCGACGACGCAGCCGTCGGATTGGTGTCCGCCCCGCCCGTGACGTGCACCCCGTACTCGGTCTCGATGCCGCAGATCTTGGGGATCGCCATGTGGCCGACCCTAGTGGAGTTCCCGCGCGCCCGACCGTCGACTGCGCCGGCGCGCGACGGGCGCGCCTACAGGTACTGGCCGGTCCCGACCCGCTCGATCGCCCTGCCGCCGCGCTCGTCGCCGTGGTCGACCACGGTGCGCACGTAGACGATGCGCTCGCCTTTCTTGCCGGAGATCTTCGCCCAGTCGTCGGGGTTCGTCGTGTTCGGCAGGTCCTCGTTCTCCTTGTACTCCTGCTTGATCGACTCGAGGAGGTCTGTGAGGCAGACGCCCCTCGCCTCCCCGCCGAGGACACGCTTGATGGCGAGCTTCTTCGCCCGCCGGACGATGTTCTCGATCATCGCCCCCGAGGCGAAGTCCCGGAAGTAGAGGATCTCCTTGTCCCCGTTCTGGTAGGTGACCTCGAGGAAGCGGTTCTCGTCGTCGGCCCGGTACATCTCGGCGACGGTGCGCTCGATCATCACGCGGACCGCTTTGGCGGGGTCCCCCCCGCCGAACTCGGCGACGTCGTCGGCATTGAGGGGCAGGTCGGCCGTGAGGTAGCGGGAGAAGATCTGCTGGGCGGCCGCTTCGTCGGGCCGTTCGATCTTGATCTTCACGTCGAGCCTGCCGGGGCGCAGGATCGCCGGGTCGATGAGGTCCTCGCGGTTCGAGGCGCCGATGACGATGACGTCGCGCAGCGCCTCGACGCCGTCGATCTCGGCGAGGAGTTGCGGGACGATCGTCGACTCCATGTCGGAGCTGATGCCGCTGCCGCGGGTGCGGAAGAGCGAGTCCATCTCGTCGAAGAAGACGATGACCGGGACGCCCTCGTCCGCTTTCTCGCGGGCCCGCTGGAAGACGAGCCGGATCTGCCGCTCCGTCTCGCCGACGTACTTGTTCAACAGCTCCGGCCCCTTGATGTTGAGGAAGTAGCTGCGGACGTTCTCGTTGCCCTTCAGCTCGCCGACCTTTTTTGCCAGGGAGTTCGCCACCGCCTTGGCGATCAGCGTCTTGCCGCAGCCCGGCGGGCCGTAGAGCAGGATCCCCTTCGGAGCGGGCAGCTGGTGCTCGGCGAAAAGCTCCGGGTGCAGGTAGGGCAGCTCCACCGCGTCGGTGAGCGCCTCGATCTGCTCGTCGAGGCCGCCGATGTCGGCGTAGGTGATGTCCGGCACCTCCTCGAGGACGACTTCCTCGATCTCGGGCCTCGGCAGCTTCTCGAGCAGCAGCAGCGAGCGCGGGTCCATGAGCACGCTGTCGCCGGCGCGCAGGCGCTCCTCGGCGAGGGCGGCGGAGAGCTCGGCGACGTGCTCCTCGTCGGCGCGGCCGACGACGAGAGCGCGGCGGCCGTCGTCGAGGATCTCCTGGATCTTCACGACCTCGCCGGACTGCTCGTAGGAGCGGGCGAGCACGACGTTCAGCGACTCGTTGAGGACGACCTCGTGACCGCGGTGCAGGCTCTCCCGCTCGATGGCCGGGTGGAGGGCGACCCGCATCTTGCGGCCGCTGGCGAAGATGTCCACGGTGCCGTCGTCGTTGTGGCCGAGGAAGGTCCCGTAGGCGTTCGGGGCCTGCGTGAGCTTGTCGACCTCCTCGCGCAGCGCAGCAATGTTCTCCTTGGCCTGCTGGAGCGTGTAGGTGAGCTTCTCGTTGTGCGAGAGCGCCTGGGCGAGCTGGCCTTTCACCTCGAGGAGGCGCTCCTCGAGCACCCGGACGCGTTGCGGCGCCTCGTGCAGGCGGTGGCGCAGCTCCGCCACCTCCTCCTCGGCCGCGGCGACACGGGCCCGCAGTCCGGCCGTGTCCTCATCCATATCCGGGCACCTCCTCGCGGCGTCGCCCCGATCTTTTCGACCCTACACCGGCCCTGGCGGATGCCGGTCGCGCCGGTTCCCGACACCGCGACTTGTGCCAGCTCCGGGCCGCCTCCGCAGGCATCCGAGAGAGCGCCCCCAGGCGCTAAGGGGCGAAGGCCGCGCGAAACCGCGGTCCGCCGCTTGCGTCGTTGGTTCACCAGGGAGGCGCGATTGCTACCTGCAGGGGAGTTTCGTCCCAGACTCTTAAGCACTGTCGCCCCACCATCTCGTCCCCGACCGGCCATGGCGGCGGTCGTGTTCGGGCTCATTGAGTCCTGACCGAAACCTCGCAGCGTGACGCGAAGCGACAACGTCGGCCACGTCGCGGAACGCCTCGGTGACCGAGATTGCCCGCGGTCGGCTCCACGTGAACCTGCCACAGCGGATTCGACCCATCCTGCGCCGACGGGGGACAACTGGGGATCGGATTCCAGCGCGTCGCCGCGCGCCATTCGCTAGCACCCCGGCCAAACACCCTGAGAAGGAGAGTGCGATGACTATGCGGCGCTTCCTTTACGTCTTCACTCTCGTCTTGCTCGGTAGCGCGTGGCTTCCCCTAGCGAGCGCCCAGGCGACGACGGGTGGCGGCACTTCGACGCCGCCTCTCCTCGCCATTGGCAACCCTGGCGACTTCGCGGCCAAGGTGGGCAGCCTCACCGCGCCATGGGTGGACCCGGTGTACGGCTCGAATGATTGGGGAGCCATAGCGAGTGACCCCACGAACGGTCCCCTCATTGCTGTGAACGACGGCTCCGGGAACATATGGGCCAAGGAAGGCAGCCTGACCGCGGCGACGTGGACGAAGGAATACGTCAGCGGCGCCTTGGCCGTGGCCGTTGCCGGGTGACCTAGCCGGCCCACTACCGGTGGGTACCGATCGCGCCGGTCCGGCTTCCTTGACTCCCCCGGACGGGCTCGATACGGTCCGTTCGGCTTCGTGACGAGGCCCTGTTCTCCCGCCACCTGTGGCGTCGCTACGCTGGTGAGGCTGGCCGGAATCCCAGAGGAAGGCGCGCCGCGCGATGAAGGTGTGGATCGATCAGGATCTGTGCACCGGTGACGGTCTCTGCGAGGAGATCTGCCCCGCCGTGTTCACACTGCAAGACGACGGCCTCGCCTACGTGAAGGACGGCGCCACCGTGATGACCGACCCGGGCGGCGTGAAGGGCATGGTGGTCGTCCCTGACGGGCTCGAGGACGCCGTCACGGAGGCCGCCGAGGAGTGCCCCGGGGAGTGCATCTTCATCGAGCAGGCCTAGTCCTCGACTCCCCCGGCCGGCCCGCCGTCCCCGTCCCGTTCCCCGCCTGAGAAGCCCCGCGCCTCGACGCGGCGCGCCGTCGTGACGAAGCCAGTGTGGGCGACCATTCGGTGGTCGGGCCGCACCGACCTCCCCTCGATGTGCCACGAGCGCCGGAGGATCTCGAACGTCTCGGCGAGGGCGAACGACGCCCTGGCGAGCCGGGCACGCAGCTCGGCCGTCTGGGTGATCGACGGCAGGTAGGCGAGGAGGATCCCCCCGGGGAGGAGGGCCCGCTCGGCGTGCTCGACGACGCGCCACGGTTCGGGCAGGTCGAGGAGCACCCGGTCGAGCCCGGTCTCGGCGATCCCCTCGTAGACGTCGCGCTCCTCGACGCGGAACGGCGCGTCGGCGCCAAGGAGCTCCGCCACGTTCGCCCTGGCCCGCCGGGCGAAGTCCTCCCTGATCTCGTAGCCGGTGACCTCGCAGCCGGCCTGCAGCGCCGTCATCGACAGCGCCCCCGAACCGACGCCCGCCTCGAGGACCCGCGCCCCGGGGAAGAGGTCGGCGGCGACGAGGATGGCGCCGAGGTCCTTCGGGTAGATCACCTGGGCGCCCCGCGGCATCTTCACGATGACGTCGGCGAGCGTCGGCCGCACGGCGAGGAAGCGACGGGCCGGGCCGGACCCGCCGTCACGCCGCCAGGCGACGACCTCGCTGCCCTCGGGCCGGCCGATCAGCGCGTCGTGCTCGACGACCCCGGCGTGGGACTGGAAGGACGCCCCCGGCACGAGGCGGATGAGGTAGCGCCGGTCGTGGTGGTCGACGAGGAGCACCCGCTCCCCCGCGGCGAGTGGTCCGCGGGGTCCGCGGCCTACCCGCCCGGGGTCGGTCACGAATCGCCCGGGAGGATCCCCGCGTCCCTCCCCCGTCGGCGCCCGCGGGGTCGGCGCCCCTCAGGGGCGGGAACGTGCGTCACGAGGACGGATTCACCGAGGCGGAGGTTCTCGCGGCCGACGAGCGGCGCCTCGGGCCGGGCGACGTAGCGCACGACGGCGGCGGCGGCGCCGATGACGATCCAGGCGACGCTTCCCTCGACGAGTCCCCGGCGCAGCCCGTGCCGAATGAGGCGATGGGTGAGGGAGTCGAGGGTCGATCCCATGTCTCAGACCCGGCGGATCTCGAGCACGCTGGCGCGTCGCCGGCCCTTGCGGCGTCCGAGCAGGTAGACCGACACCACGCCGACGGCGAGCGCACCCACCCCCGCCGCGGCGGCGGCGATCTTCGCCTCCGCTCCCTGCCCGGGCCCGAGGAGCTCGCGCAGCTGCCGCTCGACCTCGGCGAGCGACAGGGGCGCGTCGTCGCGCCGCGGCTCTTCGCGGTCGCCTCTCACCGCCGGGCCTTCCGCCCGGACGACCTGGTCCGTGCCGAGCCTGGCTTCACCACGCCCCGGAACCCGAACACGACGAAGCCGGCGAGCGCGGCGAGCGCGGCCGCCATGGTGAGGAGGTAGGGAGCGAAGGACCAGCCTCCGGCGAAGGCATGGCCTGTCTCGGTCTGCAGGGCACGCAGCATTCCGACGAGGGCGATCACGGCGCCGACTGCGATGAGGAGCGCCCCGGCGATCCCGAAGACGAGCCGCCGGCCGAGCTGGCGCAGCGGCGCGACGGTCTCCTGGATGACATAACGGCGCACGACGGCGAGGGTCTCGCCGATGCTGGCGCGTCCCTTGCCGGGGCCGTCATCCGACACCTTCGCCACGCTCTCCCCTTCCCCGCCGACTGCCCGCCGGTACGACTGTCGCAGGCTACCGCGCCCTCTGGCCGCCGCGGCGTTGGATTGCCATCGGCCGACGCCTCGGCGTGCTCCCCTGGCTGACCCCGATCGTCGAGGAGGGTCCGCGTTGCCGTAGTCTCGTCCTGTCCACGATCGCACTTGCGCCGTTCACGGCGCCTGGAGGCACCGCACGTGACCAGACTCGATGACCTGTACCGGGAGCAGCGCCAGAGCCCGTGGATCGACGACCTGAAGCGGAGCTACGTGCGTGCCGGCGGGCTCGAGAAGCTCGTCGCCGCGGGGATCCGCGGTGTCACCTCGAACCCGACGATTCTGACGAGGGCGATCGGGACCGGTTCGGACTACGACGAGCAGTTCGGTGAGCTCGTCCGCGCCGACGTGCCGGTCGAGGACGCCTACTGGGAGCTCGTCCTCGCCGACGTCGTCGGTGCCCTCGACATCCTGCGCCCGCTCTACGAGTCCTCCGGGGGCGGGGACGGCTTCGTCTCGGTCGAGGTCGCGCCGGGGCTCGCCCGCGACACGGCGGGGACGATTGCCGCCGCCCGGGCCCTCTGCGACCGTGTGGAACGGCCGAACGTGCTGGTGAAGATCCCCGCGACGCCGGAGGGCCTGCCGGCGATCGAAGAGGCGATCGCCTCCGGCGTGAAGGTCAACGTCACCCTCATCTTCTCCCTCGAGCGCTACCAGGCCGTGATCGACGCCTACCTCGGCGGTCTCGAACGGCTCGCCGCCGCGGGTGGATCCCCCGCCAAGGTCGCCTCGGTCGCCTCGGTCGCCTCGTTCTTCGTGAGCCGCGTCGATACCGAGGTGGACCGGCGGCTGGAGGCGATCGCCAAGGCCGAGCCGGGAAGCCCGCGGGCGGCCCGTGCCCTCGAGCTGCGCGGCCGGGCCGCCCTCGCCCAGGCGCATCTCGCCTACGAGGTCTTCCGCGATCGTTTCTCGTCTTCTCGCTTCACCGTCCTCGCCGCCGCCGGCGCGCGGGTGCAGCGCCCGCTGTGGGCCTCGACGTCGACCAAGAACCCCGCCTATCCCGATCTGCTGTACGTCGACGGCCTGATCGGGCCCGACACCGTCAACACGCTGCCGCCGGAGACGGCGGAGGCGTTCAACGACCACGGCGCCGTGGCTCGCACCGTCGACACCGCGGTTGCCGAGTCCAAGGAGGTGCTCGCCGCCCTCGCCGAGGTGGGGGTCGACCTCGACGACGTGACCGAACAGCTCGAGGTCGAGGGGGTCGCCGCCTTCGCCAAGTCGTTCGAAGACCTGCAGGCCCAGCTCGTCGCCAAGGCCGTGGCGCTCCGCTCCGCCGGCTGACGGGACGAGAGGCCCGTCATGACCGCCCGCGAGCTTCCCGTGATGGAGTCGGGGATGCGCCTCGCCGACGTCGTCCCGGTCGACGCCGCCGCCGAGGACGCCCGCCGGCCCGACCCGCTCGTCATGGTGATCTTCGGCGCCTCGGGGGACCTCACGCGTCGCAAGATCCTGCCGGCGCTCAGCCGCCTTGCGTCCCGGGGGTCGCTGCCCGAGGAGTTCACGGTGATCGGCGTGGCGCGCACGGCCCTGTCCGACGGCGAGTTCCAGAAGCGCGCCCTCGAGGCAGCCGACGACGGCGGCTCATCCGAGTGGAAGCGCCGCGTGGCGCGTTTCTCGTACGTTGCCGGTGACAGCGGCGATCCGGAGACGTACGCGCGTCTCTGCGAGAAGCTCACCATGGCGGACGGGCACGTGGGCACGGCGGGCAACCGCCTCTACTACCTCGCGACTGTCCCGGCCCAGTTCGCCGCCGTCGTGCGCGGCCTCGGCAGGGCGGGCATCAACATCGCCGGCAAGATGGGAGGGTTCTGCCGCGTCGTCATCGAAAAGCCCTTCGGCACGGACTTCGACAGCGCGCGGCGACTATCCGCCGACGTCCACGCCTTCTTCGACGAGGAGCAGATCTACCGGATCGACCATTACATGGGCAAGGAGACGGTGCAGAACATCCTCGCGTTGCGGTTCGCCAACTCCGTCTTCGAGCCGATCTGGAACCGGCGTCACGTCGACCACGTCCAGGTGATGGTGGCGGAGAGCCTCGGCGTCGAGGGCCGGGGCGGGTTCTACGAGCAGGCCGGGGCACTCCGGGACATCGTCCAGAACCACCTGATGCAGGTGCTCGCGCTCACGCTGATGGAGCCGCCGGGGGCGGCCCAAGGCGACGTCATCCGCGACGAGAAGGCGAAGTTGCTGGGATCGGTCGTCGTCTACGAAAAGAGTGAGGCCATCTCCCAGGTCGTTCGCGGCCAGTACGGCGCGGGCTCGATCGACGGGAAGCCGGTCCCCGCCTACCGTGACGAGCCCGGCGTCGATCCGCACTCCGAGGTGGAGACGTACATCGCCGCCCACATCGACGTCGACAACTGGCGCTGGGCTGGGGTGCCGATCTTCGTGCGGACCGGCAAGCGACTCCCCCACCGTCTCACGGAGGTACGGATGGTGTTCCAGCGTCCGCCCCACCTCCCCTTCGCCGGCAAGCTGGCGCGGGACCTGCGGCGGGACTCGCTCACGCTGCGGATCCAGCCCGACGAGGGGATCAGCCTCGCGTTCGGGGCCAAGGTCCCCGGTCCGACCTTCACGATCAGCAACGTCGCGATGGACTTCTCCTACAACGAGCGTTTCCCGGGCCAGACCGTGGATGCCTACGACCGGCTGCTGCTTGACGCGATGGTCGGCGACCCGACACTTTTCATCCGGGACGACGAGGTCCAGCGGGCGTGGACGATCGTGCGGCCCGTTCAGGAGGCCTTCGCCGACTGGGAACCGCCGCTCGCGCGCTACGCCGCCGGGAGCTGGGGGCCGAAGGAGGCGGACCGGTTGATCGGGAAGGTCGACCGGCACTGGCGAACCTCCGAGTAGCCGGGGCACCATCTCGATGAACGGCGATCTGCGGGTGGTGGGGGACGTCGGGGCCGCGTTCGCCAGCCTCGCCGCCGGCGAGTTGCGCTCGCCGGACGCCTCCCGGCCGTACCGGCTGGGTTGCTCGGGCGGCTCGTCCGGGACGGCATGCTTCGCCCGACTCGCCCAGGAACCCGGCATTCCCTGGGGGGCGGTCGAGTGCTTCTTCGCCGACGAGCGCTGTGTCGGGGCGGCCTCGCCCGACTCGAACGCCGCCTCTATCGCCGCGGCGCTCGGCGGGGTGCTGGACTTCCTCGCCGACTACCACCCGATGTCGTGCGCCGAGGGACCCGCCGCCTACGGTACCCTCCTGGCGGACGCCGGGGGCTTCGACCTCCTCCAACTCGGCCTCGGGCCCGACGGGCACACGGCCTCGCTCTTCCCGGGTGCCGATGGGCGTGACGCCCCCCCGGGAGCGCTCGTGATCGTCAACGCCGACCCCTCGGGGAGGAACGCCTTCCAGCGCCTCTCGGTCACCTTCGCCGCCATCGCGCTGGCGCGGCTCATAGTCGTCACGGTGGTGGGGGCCGACAAGGCCGACGCGCTGCGGCGGATCGTCGCCGGCGAGGACCTGCCGGGGGCGCGCATCGACGGCGGACGGGTCGTCTGGCTGGTCGACGAGGCTGCGGCGGCCGGCCTCGACCCTAAGGTGGGACCGTGAAGGCGGCGGGCGGGGCGCGGGCCGCGCGGGACGGCGAGCTGTTGGCGATGGGGCCCGACGACCTCGGCGCCCTCGGCGGGGAACGACGGCTCGAACTGTTCGGGCGGCGGGTGACGTATTCGCCGAAGGTGTTCATCGCCCTCACGATGCTGTGCCGTGACCGCTGCGGCTACTGCACGTTCGCCAAGCAGCCGGCCCGCCTCGCGGCCCCGTTCCTCGCGCCTGAGCAGGTCGTCGCGATCGCCCGCGCCGGGCGCGACGCCGGCTGCCACGAGGCGTTGTTCACCCTGGGGGAGGCGCCCGAGGACCGCTACGCCGTCGCCCGGGAGTGGCTCGCGGCGGCCGGTCACGCCTCGACCATCGAGTACCTCGCCGCCGCCGCCGCCCTCGTCCACGCCGAGTCGGGGCTCCTCGTGCACACGAACGCTGGCGCCCTCGGCCCTGACGAGCTGGCGGTGCTGCGGCCGGTCAGCGTCAGCCAGGGGATGATGCTCGAGTCGCTCGCGCCCGGGCTCGCCTGCCACCGCGCCGCGCCCGACAAGACCCCGGCTCGGAGGCTGGCGACGCTCGAGGCCGCCGGACGCCTGGCGATCCCGTTCACGACGGGCGTCCTCGTCGGCGTGGGCGAATCCCGGCGTGACCGGCTCGACGCCCTGCGCGCCATCGCCGACGCCCACCGCCGCTACGGCCACGTCCAGGAGGTGCTCGTCCAGGGGTTCCTCCCGAAGCCCGGCACCGCGATGAGGGACGACCCGCCGTGCGACCCCGGCGAGCTGCGCTGGACCATCGGGGCTGCCCGCCTCGTCCTCGCCGACGACGTCCACGTGCAGTCGCCACCGAACCTCGTCGACGACCCCGTCGCGCTCGTCGCCGCCGGGGCGGACGACCTGGGCGGGATCTCGCCGGTGACGATCGACGAGGTCAATCCGGAGCGGGCCTGGCCGGCGCTCGACCGGCTCGGGGCCGACCTCGCCGCCGCCGGTTACGCGTTGACGCCGCGACTCGCCGTCCATCCCAAGTACGTGGCGGAACCCGGCCGGTGGTTGGCGCCCCCGATGGCCGCCGCCGTGCTCGAGCACGCCGACGCCGAGGGTCTCGCCCGCGACTCCGCCTGGTGCGCGGGGTCCGAGCTCGCCCCCCCGGAGATCGTTTCCACGGCGGGGCTCCGCAGCCGGCGGGACCTCCCCCCGGGGCCGGTCGCCGACGTGCTCGCCGGTGTCGCCGCCGGTGACGAGCCGGGTGTCGACGAGGTCGTGACGCTGTTCTCGGCCCGGGGTGCCGAGGTGCGGGCCATCGCCGCCTACGCCGACGAGCGGCGCGAGGAGGCCGTCGGTGACGCCGTGACGTTCGTCGCCAACCGGAACATCAACTACACGAACGTCTGCACGTACCGGTGCCGCTTCTGCGCCTTCTCCAAGGGTCCGCTCTCGCTCAACCTGCGGGGCCGGCCGTATCTGCTGAGCATGGAGGAGATCGCCCGGCGCGTCGTCGAGGCGGAAGCCGCCGGCGCGACCGAGGTCTGCCTGCAGGGGGGCATCCACCCCGACTTCGACGGGGACTACTACCTCGAGGTGGTCCGCGCGGTGCGCGCCGTTTCCCCGCGGATCCACATCCACGGCTTCACGGCGCTCGAGGTGACCGAGGGGGCGCGGCGGCTCGGCGAGCCGCTCGAGACCTATCTGGGCCGGCTCTACGGGGCCGGGCTGCGCTCGCTCCCCGGCACCGCGGCGGAGATCCTCGACGACGAGGTCCGCGCCGTGATCTGCCCGGACAAGATCACGACGGCCGAGTGGCTCGAGGCGCACCGCACCGCCCACAAGGTGGGCCTGCGCTCCAACGTGACGATCATGTTCGGGTCCGTCGAGTCCCCCGTCTCCTGGGCGCGCCACCTCATCGCCACCCGCGAGCTGCAGCGCGAGACCGGTGGGTTCACCGAGTTCGTGCCGCTCCCCTTCGTGCACATGGCCACGCCCATCTACCTGGCCCACCGGGCGCGGCGGGGGCCGACGTTCCGCGAGGTCGTCCTCATGCACGCCGTCGGCCGGATCGTCTATGACCGCCTGATCGACAACGTCCAGGCGAGCTGGGTGAAGACCGGTCCGGACGGACTCCGCCAGCTGCTGCTAGCGGGCTGCAATGACGTCGGCGGGACGCTCATGGACGAGAACATCAGCCGCGCCGCCGGGGCCTCGCACGGCCAGCTGATGACGGCCGAGGACTTCCGGGCGGTCGTCGAGCCGCTCGGCCGCCGGCTCGAGCAGCGCACGACCCTCTACGGCCGGGTGCCGGTGCCGGCGTGAGCCCGCGGGGACGCCCGCCCCGGGGGGGCGCCGAGGACGGCGTGGGCCCCGAGGTCTCGGCGCTCGTCGAGCGCGTCCTCGACACGGCGGGCGTTCGCCACGACCGCGACGTCGTGCGCGGGATCGTGCTGGCGACCCTCGAGCTCATCGGGGGCGACGCCAGCCGGCTCGACCTGAAGCTGGCCCGGGCCGCCCTCGGCGAGATGGCCGAGGCGTTCCAGATGTTCGCCCCCTACCGGGACGTTCGGAAGGTGACGCTCTTCGGCTCGGCCCGGACCGAGCCGTCGGACCGCACCTACGAACTGGCCCGGGCCCTCGCCGCCCGCTTCGCCGCCGCCGGCTGGATGGTCGTGACCGGGGCGGGGCCGGGCATCATGGCGGCCGGCAACGAGGGCGCAGGGCCGGAGATGACGTTCGGCGTGAACATCAGCCTGCCCGGCGAGGCGGAGCCGAACCAGTGGATCGCCGAGAACTCCAAGCTCGTCGAGATGAAGTACTTCTTCACCCGCAAGCTCATGCTGATCAAGGAGTCGTCGGGCTTCCTCGTCCTGCCGGGCGGTTTCGGCACGCTCGACGAGTGCTTCGAGCTTCTGACGCTGCTGCAGACCGGCAAGGCCGAGCCGGCGCCGATCGTGCTCGTCGACGGCCCGGGCGAGCGCTACTGGCGCGGCTGGGAGGACTTCGTCACCGCCGACGTCTACGAGCGCGGCTACGCCGACCCCGTCGAGGCGGCGCTCTACCGCATCACCGACGACCTCGACGCGGCGGTCGCCGAGGTCCTCGGCTTCCACCGCAACTACCACTCGCGCCGCTTCGTCAATGAGGCGATGGTGATCCGCCTGCGCTACGCGCCCTCGGACCTCGAGCTCGCCTCGCTCTCGGCGACCTTCGCCGACATCTGCTCCGCCAAGGGGATCTGGCGCACCGGGCCGCTCCCCGCCGAGCGCGCCGGCAACGACCACCTGGAACTGGCCCGGATCGCCCTCGAGTTCAACCGCGTCCACCACGGCCGGCTGCGGCAGCTGATTGACGCCCTGAACGCCCTCAGCCCCGCCGGGACGCCGACGTCCTCGCGCAGCTAGGCCCGCCCGAAGTCGTCCTCGAGGCGGATGACGTCGTCCTCGGCGAAGGACTCGCCGTGCTGGACCTCGATGAAGACGAGGTCGTCGTCCCCCGTGTTGGCGATGCGGTGGGCCGTGCCCGGCCCGACGTCGACCGGAGTTCCGGGGCCGACGGGGTGCTCGACTCCGTCGAGCGTGACCGTGCCCGTGCCGCGCACGACGAACCAGTGCTCGGCGCGGAAGCGGTGACGCTGGTAGCTGAGGCGTTTGCCCGGGAGGACGACGATCCTTTTCACCTTGTGGTCGGCGGCCTCCTCGAGGACCGTGTAGTTGCCCCAGGGGCGCTCGTCGTGCTCGCGGGGATCCATCGCCCCATCATTGCCGCGGCCCGCGCTCCCGGCGAGGGTCAGCCGGGCTCGAGGAGGTGCCGAGCCCGCTCGAGGGCGTTGCGGGCGCGCACGATGCGCCGCTCGATCTCCGGCCGTTCGTCCGCCCCCGCGGCGACCGCCTCGCGCAGCGCCTCAAGGGCGAGGTCGTCGAGCCGTTCGACGAGCGCGCCGAGCTCCGCGCAGATCTCGCCGATGCGGTCGTCGGGCACGGTCCTCCTCCCCTCCGGCGCCCACCGTATCGGGCGGACCGGCCATCCACGCAGGCGGATTCCACCGCGACGGGGTCGCGACGAACTCGGGGGCGGTCGCCGACGCGACCGTAGGATGTCGTCGTGGAGGGACCGGACGAAAGGAGGGCGGACCGCGGGGCGGCTCCCGGGGGGACAGGGGATGCCGCCATGGGGAGACCCGAAGCGGTGGGTTCCGCCGCCGACATCCCGCCGCCGGTCGTCCTCACGATCGCGGGCACCGACTCGTCCGGCGGCGCCGGCATCGCGGCGGACCTGAAGACCTTCGCCGCCCTCGGGGTGTACGGGACGCTCGTCGTGACGGCGGTCACCGCCCAGAACACCGAGTCGGTGCGCGCCATCGAGGTCATGACGCCCGCCTTCGTCGACGCCCAGCTCGACGCGGTGCTCGAGGACATGACCGTCGTGGCGACCAAGACTGGCATGCTCGCCACGACGGGCATCGTCGAGGCGGTCGCAGCCCGGGCGGCATCGGGGGCGCTGGGGCACCTCGTCGTCGACCCGGTGATGGTGGCCTCCTCCGGCTCGCCCCTCGTCGCCGGCGACGCCCCCGCCGCCTACCGCCGGCTGATTCCCTCGGCGCTCATCGTCACCCCGAACCTCGCCGAGGCTGAGGTGTTGCTCGGTCGGCGCGTGCGCGACGAGGCGTCGATGGCCGCGGCGGCGAGGCGGCTGTGCCGGCTGGGGGCGCGCGCAGCCCTCGTGAAGGGCGGCCACCTCCGGGGAGCGGACGCCGCCGACGCGCTCTGCGTCGGCGACGAGATCACCTGGCTGCGCGCCCCGTGGGTCGAGACCCGCAACGTCCACGGCACGGGCTGCACGCTCTCGGCGGCGCTGGCGGCGTTCCTCGCCCGGGGGCTCGGGATCGTCGAGGCGGCCACTGCGGCGAAGCACTTCCTGACCGTCGCCCTCGAGTGCTCGGCCGGGGGCGGACTTGGGCACGGCGCCGGGCCGCTCCACCGGCTCGGGCCCGTGGGCGGCTAGCCGGGCGGCGCGAGCCTCGCCGGCGCGCCGAAGGGAGCGAGG
Source organism: Acidimicrobiales bacterium (assembly GCA_050013835.1). Lineage (GTDB taxonomy): Bacteria > Actinomycetota > Acidimicrobiia > Acidimicrobiales > Bog-793 > Bog-793. The sequence continues at coordinate 132,061 of JBEKEM010000006.1, read as the reverse complement.
ACCTCCGGCACGTCAACCGATCCGTCGGGCTCCTGGAACGTCTCGAGCAGGGCGATGAGCGAGCGCGCGGTGATCGCCGTGCCGTTCAGCGTGTGGAGCGTCCGCAACCCGGAATCGTCCCGTACGCGGATGTTCAGCCGGCGGGCCTGGTAGTCGGTGGTGTTCGAGCACGAGGTGAGCTCGCGGTACCGGGCCTGGCTCGGGATCCACCCCTCGATGTCGTACTTCTTCGCCGCCGACGGGCCGAGGTCCCCGGCGGCGACGTTGACCACCCGGTAGGCGAGGCCCAGCCCGCCGATGATCTCCTCCTCGACGGCGAGGATCGCCTCGTGCTCGGCCGCAGACTCCTCGGGGGTCGCGTAGACGAACATCTCGACCTTGTCGAACTGGTGGACGCGGAAGATCCCGCGGGTGTCCTTCCCGGCGGCGCCGGCCTCGCGGCGGAAACACGTCGAGTAGCCGGCGTAGCGGCGCGGGAGGGAGTCCTCATCGAGGATCTCGCCGGCGTGCAGGCCGGCGAGGGCCACCTCTGAGGTCCCCGTGAGGTAGAGGCCGTCGGGCTCGACGCGGTAGAGGTTGGTCTCGTCGGTCGGCAGGAAGCCCGTCCCGAACATGGCGGACTCCCGCACGAGGACGGGCGGGAGGACCGGCGTGAAGCCGTGGGCCATCGCCCGGTCGAGGGCGTAGCGGTACAGCGCCAGCTCGACGAGGGCGACGTCGCCGATCCGATAGGCGAAGCGCGCCCCCGAGAGCTGGGCGGCCTTCTCGACGGCGAAGCAGCCGAGGGCGAGGTGGTCCCGGGGCGGGAAGGCGAAGCGGCGCGGCTCCCCCACCTTGCGCAGCTCGACGGCGTCCTCGTCGCTCGTCCCGTCGGGGACGCTCGGATCTGGCGGGTTCGGGATCCGGGCCAGCAGACCGCCGCGGGTGGCGGCCGTCCGGGCAAGGGTGTTCTCGGCGGCCCGGAGCTCCTCCTTGGCCGCGCGGATCGCCGCCCGGGCCGCCTCGTCTGGCCGGCCCTTCGGCTTTGTCGCGGCGCGCAACCGTTCCACGGTGGCCGCCTCGAGGCGCCAGGCCCGGTCGACCGCCAGGAACTCGTCGAAGGCGGCGTCGGCGCCCTTGCGTCGGAGCGCCGTCCGCAGGCGGTCGGGCTCTTCACGCGCGAGGTGGACGTCGATCAGTGCCGGCCCCCCTTGCGACGACGGCGACCCGCCGGGCGGGCCTTGCCGGGTCGGGCCCCTCGCGCCGGGCCGGGCCGGCGGGGTCCGGGCAGCGGGGCCGCGACGTCGGGCTCAACGGGGGAGGCGGACTCCGGTTCCGCCGACCACCGGGAGGGTCGTCGCCCGGCGGCGGGGGCGAGGGGGCCGCGGCGCGTGCTCACCGGGATCTCGAGGCCGAGCGCGCCTGCCGCCACGGCGGCCGGGCTGAGGAGAACCCTGTCGACGCCGCGGCGGTGCAGGCGCTCGGTGAGCTGGCGGTAGTGGGGCTCGCGCTCTTTCATCACGGCGACGAGCGGCGAGGCGATGAAGATCGACGAGTACGCCCCGGTCGTGAGGCCGATCGTGAGGGCGAGGCCGAAGTACTGCAGCGTCACCGCGCCGAAGAGCTGGGCGCCGATCACGAGCACCGAGAGGATCGGCAGGATGGCGACGAGCGAGGTGTTCAGCGAGCGCGCCAGCGTCTGGTTCATCGACAAGTTCACGAGGTCCGAGAAGGACATCCGGTCGCGCTGGGCGAGGTGGTGGGCGTTGTCGCGTATACGGTCGAACACGACGATGGTGTCGTAGAGGGAGTAGCCGAGGATCGTCAGGAACGCGACGACGGTGTCCGGCGTGACGTCGAAACCAACCAGGGAGTAGACGCCGACGGTCACGAGGATGTCGTGGAGCATGGCGATGATCGCGGCGAGGGCCATGCGCCACTCGAAGAAGATCGAGATGTACACGCTGACGAGGATGATGAAGACGATCAGCGCCTCGAGCGCCTTCTCGGTGATCTGGTGCCCCCACGACGGACCGACTTGTTCGATCGCCAGCTTGTTCTGTGGCACGCCGGCGAGCCGGGCGAGCGTCTTGGCCACGTCGGATTCCAGCTTCTTGGCCTGTCTCGCCGTGAGGCCCTTCGGGAGCTTCGCCTCGATCTGGAGGGTCTTCTCCGGCGTGCCGAGCTGGGTGATCGTCGCGCCGCCCAGACCCAACGGCGCCAGGGCGTTGCGGGCCTGGGTGACCGAGACGGTCGAGGTCGGCACGGTCCAGGCGTTGCCACCGGTGAACTCGATGTCGAGATTGAGCCCGCGGGTCGTGAGCGAGATGATCCCGGCGAGGATGATCGTCGTCGACAGGGCGAACCACCAGCGCTTGCGGCGGACGAAGTCGAACTTCGTCTGGCCGTGGTACAGGCGCCGCACCGGGCCGTGGTGCCTCGGGGGCCGGGGGGGCGCCTCGCGCTCGGAAACGACAGCGGCGGGACCGGAGGGGGGTGGGGCCGGTTTCGGGGCACGGGTTTCGGCGACGGGTTCGGCCTCGAACCCCGCGGCCCTGGCCGCGGGGGTCTCGTCGACGGGCGGCGGGGTCGGCTCGGCCGGGGCGAGCTTGTCGGGCTCTCTCCCGGCCGATCCCGGCAGGATGCGGTCGGGGCTCACTGGGTCTGCTCCGCGGCTGCGAGGCCCCGGGCGATGCCGACATAGCGGGCACTGGCCACGATCCGGTTGCGGCCGAGGAGGATGACGAGCGGCCGGGTGAAGAAGAAGGCCGTCGCCACGTCGACGAGCGTCGACAGGCCGAGCATGAAGGCGAAGCCGCGCACGGCGCCGACGGACAGCCACCACAGGACGAGGGCGCCGAGGAACGAGACGGCGTCGGCGGAAAGGATCGTGCGGTAGGCGCTGCGGAACCCCTTGTCGACCGATGCCCGGACCGAGTGCCCGGCCCGCACCTCGTCTTTAAGTCGTTCGAAGTACACGACGTAGGAGTCGACGGTGATGCCGACCGAGACGATGAGACCGACCACCCCGGACAGGTCGAGCGTGAGGCCCACCGACGAGGCGCTGAGCATGGAGACGAAGCCGTAGAGGAAGGCCGCCGTCGTGATGAGCCCCGAGACGACGACGATGCCGAGCGCCCGGTAGTAGTAGATCGTGTACATCATCACCAGCAGCAGGCCGAGCAGGCCGGCGATCAGCCCCGCGTCGAGCGAAGCCTTGCCTAGGCTCGGCGAGACCGTCTGCGAGGTCTGCGCGACGAGGTTGACGGGCAGCGAACCGTAGTTGAGGTCGAGAGCGAGGGCGTTGGCGGACGAGGAGTTGAAGTTTCCGGTGATCTCGCCCTGGCCCGGGAAGCTCGTGGCGTCGATCTGCGGCGCCGAGACGATGTCACCGTCGAGGTCGTTGGCGACGAGCGAGTGGTAGTAGGTGGCGGCGATCTTGTTGAACACGACGTTACCCGAGCCGGTGAGCGCGAACTGGACCTGCCATCCACCGGTCTGGGCGAGGGTCGCGTAGGCACTCTTGATGATCGTCCCGTTGGCGAGGGCTGGCCCGAGGACGAAACGGGGGGCGATGGTACTGCCCGACGGGAGGATCACGTTCTCGTTGCGGTCGTTCTCGTCCTGCAGGGGCGACGTGGTCGCGTAGTGCGCGTAGGCGGGGTCGACGGAGTACTGGCCAGGGTCGAACCCCGTTCTCGCGTTGTAGAACGCCGACGAGTAGAGGTACGGGCTGCCGCACGTCGGGGGAACCTGGTAGGGCGCGGCTTTCGCCTTGTTCCTCGTGGCGCCGGGTGTGGTCGTCGTCGGCGAGCTCGTGGCCGGTGTGGTCGTCTTGGCCTTCGTGTACGCCGGCGCGCCGCACAGGACGGGCCGGAAGTACAGCTGCGCGGTCGTGCCGAGGACCTTGAGAATCCGCTGCGGGTCCTTCACGCCCGGCATCTGCACGACGATCTCGTTGCCCTGGGTGATGATGTTGGGCTGGCTCACCCCGAGGCCGTTCGCGCGCTGGTTCATGATGTTCGCCGCGTTTTGGAGCGTCGCCATGGGGACCCTCTGGGTCGGCGTGAAGACGACCGAGAGCCCGCCCTCGAGGTCGAGCCCCAGATGCGGAGACCAGTTCAGCCCGACGGCGAGCCCGAGCATCCCGAAGCACAGGAGGCTCGTCAGCCCGACGCTCGCGAGCAGACGGTGGCGACCCACCTAGGCGGGACCTCCCGTTCCGTCCGGCGGCGGTTCGTGCTTGTCCGGGTCGTCCGAGGAGGCGGGGAAGTTCCACTGGCCACCGGTCGGGCCGCCCCAGGGCGGCGGCGTCTCCGGCTGCCAGACGCGCTGGCCGATCGCGCGCCGCACGATCTCCATCGTCGAACCCGGGGCGACCTCGATCACCACCCGCTCGTCGGTCATCGACTTCACCCGCCCGACGATCCCCGCGGCCGTCACCACCTCGTCACCGACCTGGATGGACCGTTGCTGGGAGGCCATTTCGCGCTGGCGCCGGCGCTGCGGGCGGATGAAAAGGTACGCGACCACCCCGAAGATGATGAGGATGAAAACGAGACCGAACGGGCTGCCCGTCGTCTTCTTCGTCGCGGCGAGGACGAGTGTGTGCAGCAGGGGAAGGGCGCTGGGAAAATGTGTCGGCATAAGCCACCCGTCATAGAGGATGAAGTGCGTCTCGCACTGTAGCCGCGGACCTGGGACGGTTTGTTTGGCCGGCGGGCGGGCTCAGGTGTCGAACAGGGTCGTCGCCTCGTCGCGGTCGGCAGGCGCGCCGGCCTCGGCCTCGGCCGCCGGCACCGGCAGGCCGAGGTGCAGCCACGCCACCGGGGCGGCGACGCGTCCCCGGGGAGTGCGCACGATGAAGCCCGCCTGCAGCAGGTACGGCTCGTAGACGTCCTCGATCGTCTCGGGCTCCTCGCCGACACTCACCGCGAGGGTCGCCAGCCCGACCGGGCGTCCGGAGAAGCGGACGCAGAGCACCTCGAGGATTTGACGGTCGAGCCGGTCGAGCCCCTGTTCGTCGACGCCGAACACGTCGCAGCCGGCCTTGGCCGCCTCGAGGGTGATGACCCCCTCCCCGCGGACCTCAACGAAGTCCCGCACCCTGCGCAGCAACCGGATGGCGAGCCGAGGCGTGCCGCGGGCGCGGCGCGCGATCTCAGCGGCACCCTCCGGGTCGCACTCGACGGCGAGGATCCGCCCGGTGCGCCGCACGATCTCCTCGAGCTCGTCCGGTGCGTAGTGCTCGAGGCGGGTGACGAAGCCGAAACGGTCGCGCAAGGGGCCCGTGACGAGACCGGTGCGGGTCGTCGCGCCGACCAGGGTGAAAGGCGGAACGTCGAGACGGATCGAGCGCGCCGTCGGTCCCTTGCCGATCACAATGTCGATCTGGAAGTCCTCCATCGCCGGGTAGAGGATCTCCTCGACCGGCGGGGCCAGACGGTGGATCTCGTCGATGAAAAGGACGTCGCCGGGCATGAGCCCGGTCAGGATCGCCGCCAGGTCCCCGCCGCGCTGGACGGCTGCCCCGGAGGTGACCCGGAGGCCGGCCCCCATCTCGGCGGCGACAATGCCGGCGAGCGTCGTCTTGCCGAGCCCTGGCGGCCCGGCGAAGAGTAGGTGGTCGACAGGCTGCTCGCGCCGTCGCGCCGCTTCCAGCACGATCGCCAGATGCTCCTTCACGCGGGACTGCCCGACGAAATCGGCCAGCCGGCGCGGCCGCAGGCCGGCCTCGAGGGCCTCCTCGGGTTCGTCGGCGAAGCGCCCAACCGGGCGCTGCGCCTCGTCGCGGTCGACGGCGATGTCGCGGCGCGGGCTCATCGGCGCGGGGCGAGGCTGAGGAGGGCCTCGCGCAGGAGCTCCTCGACGCTGCCCTCGCGGGGAAGGTGCTCCAAGGCGCGGCGGACCTCGTCGGGGGCGTAGCCGAGGGCGGCGAGCGCCTCGCGCACCTCGGCGCGGGCCGACGGCGTGCCGCCGGGCGCCGAGCTGGCGGAGCCGGCGGTGTCGAGGCCGCCGAGCCGCCCGGCCAACTCGACGATGAGGCGCTGCGCCGTCTTGCGACCGACCCCGGGCACGAGGGTCAGGGCGTCGACGTCACCGCTGGCGACTGCCTGGGCGAGCTGGTCCGGGGGGTGGACGCCGAGGATGGCGAGGGCGAGGGCGGGGCCGATCCCGTGGGCGGCGATGAGGAGCTCGAACATGCGCCGTTCCACCCGGTCGGCGAAGCCGAAGAGCGTGATCGCCCCTTCGCGCACGTGGGTGTAGACGGACAGCGCGGCCGGAGAGCCAACCGGTCCGAGCCGCGCGGCATGGCGCGCCGAGACGACGACTTCGTAGCCGACGCCGCCGACGTCGACGACGATCGCCGCCGACGATTCGGAGGTGAGGTCGATCTCGGCGAGCTTGCCCGTCAGCGAGCCGATCACCGCCGCATCCCCCCGCGGGCGAGCTGTTGGCCCGGACGGGACTCGACAAGGTCCCGGTGCCGGTGGGCGGCCAGGTGGCAGAGCGCGAGAGCAAGGGCGTCGGCGATGTCGGGCGGGTCGGGAACGGCGGCGAGACGCAACAGCCGCATCACCATCTGCTGCACCTGGGACTTCTCCGCCGAGCCGTAGCCGGCGACCGCCAGCTTCACCTCGTTCGAGGTGTACTCGACGACGCGACAGCCGTGTTCGGCGGCGACGAGCAGCGCGACGCCGCTCGCCTGCCCCACCGCCATTGCCGTGCGGGCGTTCGTCTGGAAAAAGACCCGTTCGACGGCGACCACGTCCGGCCGGAGCTCGCTGACGAGGGCGTCGAGCTCGCCGTGGAGGGTGGCGAGGCGGGCCGGCACCGGCAGCGCCGGGTCGCTCGTGATGACGCCGGCGGCGAGGGCGCGCTGCTCGCCGTGCTCCTCGGCGACCCCGCCGAAGCCGCAGCGCGACAAGCCGGGGTCGATGCCCAGGACAAACATGCGTTCGATTCTATCTGGCGGTCCCGGCGGCGCGGGGGATGTTTGGTGGGCGGCGGTTCCGACCGCGCGATCCGACGAACTCGCTCCCTAGTCTGCTGCTAGCGGGATCGAGCCGTCCGTCGGGCGGACCTCGGGCGACCGCTGGGGGGGACAAGGTGCAGCGCGGATCCGTTCGATTTTTCCTGGTGGTTGCCCTGGGACTTGGTCTCGTCGGTGCTACGGGCTCGCAATTCGTCGCAGCATCGGGGGCCGCCGCGGCGACGCTCCCGAACGCGTGCACGCTCGCCCCGGCCTCGCTTGTCGCGCCGGCGCTCGGCGTCGCGCCGTCCACGCTCCATGCCGTGCCACAGATTTCGCGGGTCGACGGGTTCACCGTCCATATCTGCTCGTTCACTCACGGCTCAGTCCATGTGACGGTGACGGTCGCTCCCGCCGCCTACGGCTCGGGCGGTTTCGGGGGCGTCCCGGGGCTCGTCGTCTCGCACCCGGCCGGAATCGGCGGCCATGGCGCGTTCCTCTGGGACTCCCGGACCGGGAACGTCTTTGCCAGCGTCTACTTCGTCAAGGGCCCGTACTGGGCCGAGGCATACTCGAACGCCCACGTCCCGCCGACCGGGGACCTCGCGCTCGGGCGCTACGTCTACGCGCACCTGGCATAGGTGGAGCGCACCAAGCGGCCAGCCCCGCCCGGCTCCGGGGACCGGCGGATGTGCGGGCTCAGTCCTCCTCGAGGGATTCGAGGATCTCGTCGGGGATGTCGAAGTTGGCGGCGACGAGCTGCACGTCGTCGTGGTCCTCGAGTAGCTCGAGCAGGTGGAGCACCTTGCGAGCCCCCGCCGCCTCGGTGACCTCGACCGTGGTCGTGGCCTCCCACGGCGACTCGGCCGAGTCGATCGGGATCCCGGCCCTCTCGAGGGCGGTCTGCAGCACGTGGAGCTCGGTCGGCTCGCAGACGAGGGTCCACACCGATCCGTCGTCGCGCAGGTCCTGCGCCCCGGCATCGAGGGCGACCGCCATGATCGTGTCCTCGTCGGTCGCGCGCGGGATCGTGACGATCCCCCGGCGTTCGAACTGCCAGGCGACCGCCCCCGGCTCCGCCATCGAGCCCCCGTTGCGCGAGAACACGGCGCGCACCTCCGCCCCAGTCCGGTTGCGGTTGTCCGTCAGGCACTCGACGATGACGGCCACGCCGGAGGGGGCGTAGCCCTCGTAGGAGACGAACTCGTAGCGGACGCCCTCGAGTTCGCCGGTCCCCCGCTTGATCGCGCGGTCGATGGTGTCGGCCGGCACCGAGGCGTCGCGGGCCTTCTGGTACATCGTCCGCAGGTTGGCGTTGGCGGCGAGGTCACCGCCGCCTTCACGGGCGGCGACCTCGACCTGGCGGATCAGCTTGGCGAAGAGCTTGCCGCGCGCCTTGTCCTTGGCGCCTTTCTGGTGCTTGGTCGTTGCCCATTTCGAATGGCCCGACATCGGTCACTCCCTTTCCGGGACGAGGGCCGTGGCCAACCCCCGGCACCCGGGCGTCGTCACAGTTCGCGTAGCGCTGCGATCCGCAGCGCGAGGTCGAGCTCTCCGGGCCGGGTCGGGTCCGGGGCGTGGCGGGCGAAGGGCGCGCACCACTGCCAGGCCGTTAGCCGGGCGACGGTGGGCGTGAGCGAGGCGGGGCGCACGGTCGGTGCCGCGCCCAACGCCTCGAGCGCGTCGGCGAGTGCCGGCGGGTAGCGCGTGATGTGCATCGCCGCCAGGTCGGCGAGGGACTCGCGGTCGGCGGCGACGCCGCGCTCGGCCCAACGGGCGCCGACCGCGCTGAGCCCGGCGGCGAGGCCGAAGCCGCGCATCGCCCAGGTCGCCGCGGCGGTGTCACCCCGCTTCAGGTGGGCGAGTTCGTGGGCGATCACCGCCTCGAGCTGCATCCGGTCGAGAAGCTCGAGGCAACCCGTCGTGACGACGAGCGTCGCGGTGTCGCCGCGCCCGAGCGTGAGCGTGTTGGGTGCTGCATCGTCGAGGACGGCGACGTCCGGCACGGGCAGGCCGAAGCCGAAACAGAGGCCCTCGGTGAGGTTCACGAGTCGTGCGTCGCGCTCCGGGTCGGCAGGGCGGAGGTGCATCTCCCGGACCAGGCGCCGGCAGGAGGAGAAGTGCAGGTCGCCGGCGAGGACGAGGAGCCCCAGTGCCGCGAGCACGACGCCCAGCGCCACACCGGTGGCCCCGAGGGCCCGGGATGCCAGGAGTGCCGCGCCCGCGAGGACGAGGACGAGCGGTTTGGCGGAGGCGGCCACGGCGAGGGCACTGCGACGGGCATGGCCGAACGAGGGGCTCTCCGGAGGGATGGCCGCGGTGCGTCGGCGCGGCGCGGCGCGCTCGCCTGTCGGCCGGGCGGGAGGGATGCGACGTCGGGGATCGGTCTTGGCGCGGGCCATCAGGCCCCCATCGTACGGGCTCACCGCCCCCGGGATTTCGGGTCGGCGGACCCGTCGCGGCACTCGCTGGCCGCGGTGACGACCGCCGCGTAGCGCCGCGCGTACGCCGCGGCGAGCTCGCCAAAGGAGTGGCGGGCGGCGACGACCTTCCCGGCGATGACGAGGCGTTCCCTCTCCTCGGGGTCGCCGAGCAGCCGGACTAGCTGGCGGCGGAGTGCCGCGGCATCCCCCGGCGGGACGAGATCGGCGGCGCCTTGGGCGACGAGACGGTAGCCGGGGATGTCGGAGGCGATGACCGCCGCGCCGGCCGCCATCGCTTCGAGGAGCACGACACCGAAAGACTCCCCGCCGAGGGAGGGCGCGACGAGCACGTCCGCCGCGGCAAGCTCGGTGGCGAGCTCGTCGTCGCCGACGGCGCCGAGCCACTCGATCCGGGGGTCGCCGCCGAAGCGCCGCCGCAGCGTGGCCGCTTCAGGGCCGTCGCCGACGATCCGTAGGGAGATGTCGCCTGCGAGCCCGGCGAAAGCCTCGAGGGCGACGGCGAGGCCCTTGCGGTACTCGACGCGCCCGACGAAGAGCACGGTCGGGGCCGTGCGCGCGGCGGGTGCCGCGGCGGCGAAGCGCGCCGTGTCGACCGCGTTGCCGAGGATGGCGACCTGGCAGGGACCGGCGGCGACGTGCAGTGTCGCTGCCGCGACCTCGGCGACGGCGACCCGGTCGTCGAGCGCCAGGACCAACCGGCGCAGGGCGTGCCCCCAGACGACGTAGGCGAGGCTCGCCCGGGCGCGATGGAAGGTCCCGATCACCGGGACGCGGGTGCGGTAGGCCGCGGCGAGCGCCGGCCCGGGGACGAGCGGCTCGTGGACGTGGACGACGTCGGGTGCCGCCGCCCGGATCGCTCGCCGAGTTCTGCGCATCGCCGCCGGGGTCGGCGCCACGGGGGCTCGCGAGCCGTTCGCCGGCACGAGGCACGTGCGTCCGAGACCGATGACGTCGGGGACTGCCCCGGCCTGGCCAGGGGCGAGGATCACGACGTCGTGGCCGGCGGCCCGCAGGGCCCGGGCGAGCCCGAGCACCTGACCCTGCACGCCGCCGGGGACGGCGAGGTCGTAGGCCGAGACGAGTGCGATCCTCACGGCGATTCCGCAGCGTCGTCCTCGGGCCAGTTCGGCTGGAAGACGTGCCATTGCTCGGGGCGGGCGGCGATCAGGCGCTCGAAGACGGCGACCATGTCGCGGGTCAACCGGGCGACGTCCGCCCGGAGGTCACCGGACCGCTCCGTGTCGAGTTCGGGCTGGAGCTCGACCGTGAAGCGCCCCCGGGGCTCCTGGTAGATCGCGACGGGCACCACCGCCGCCCCCGAGCGCAGGGCGATGACGGCGGGTCCCGCCGGGACGCGGGCGGGCGCGCCGAAGAACGGCGTCGGTACTCCCCCGCCGGTCACGTCGCGGTCGGCGACGAGGGCGATTGCCCCGCCGAGCTTCAGGTGCTCCAGCAGCTGTGCCGTCGTCGCGGCCCCCGGGGGGAGCACGGTGAGCCGGGCTCGTCGGCGCGTCTCGACGAACCAGTCGAACAGTTCCGGCGGCTCGAGCAGCTCGCCGACGGTGGTGAGCGGGTAGCCGAGTGACGCCGTCCACACCGCCCCGGCCTCCCAGCATCCGACGTGGGGCAGCACGAGCACGAGCCCGCGGCCGCGCGCCGCGGCGGTGAGGAGCCGCTCTGGGTTGGTGACGGCGACCTGGCGGCGAAGGACGTTCGGGTCGGCGGCGTCGAGCCGTGCCGCCGACGCCCAGTAGGAGGCGTAGCTGACGTAGGCGCGCCGAACGGTCCGGTGGAGCACCGCCGCCGATGCCTCCGGTCCGAGGACCCGGCGCAGGTTCCCGGCGACGACAGTCCGCCGGTCTCGCCCGACGCCCCAGGTGGCGAGGCCGACGGCGCCGGCGAGCGCGCGCCCGGCGGGGCCAGGCAGTACCCGGAGGACGGCGCCCCCGGCCCGGTAGCCGAGGCAGATGAGCCGCGCCCGGGCGCGGCTATTCGGCTGCTGCGCCCGCTGCCCCGCAGGGCTTCTAGCGCTCGCTGTCGATCCGGTGGCCAAAGGCGCGCGCACTGCGCCGCCGGCCGGCGCGCTCGCGGCGGCTGGGGGTGCCCGCGCCGGACGCGCCGAAGACGACGCGCAGACGGGTCGACAGGGGCACGAGGTCGCGGCGGTCCCGTCGGGACCGGTCGGTGTGCCAGCGGCGCGGGACGGCGCGGCCCATTCCGCCGGCCGCAGGCTTGGTCGCTGTGGCCTGTACCCAGACCCGGGAGAAGCGTCCGATGCAGGTCGCCGTGGTGAGCGCCAGCAACGCGAGGAGCAGCGGAACCAGGACGACCGGCGCGAAGAAGGCGATGAACAACGTCGCGCCGAGGAAGATGAGCCGCTCGGCGCGTTCCATCATGCCGCCCTGGGCGGAGAACCCGAGCGACTCGGCCTTGGCCCGCTGGTAGGAGACGATGCTGGCCACGGCGAGGATGCCGATCGGCACGAGGGCGGCGGTCGGGTCGTGGGCGCGAATGAAGTACCAGGCGAGGCCGCCGAAGATCGCCGCATCGGCAACGCGGTCGGCGACGGAGTCGAAGTACGCGCCGCGGGACGAGGCGGTCCCGGCCACCTTGGCGACGTGGCCGTCGAGCGTGTCCATCAGACCGCCGATGATGATCAGGGCCACGGCGGGGATGAACCAGTGGAAGCCGATCAACGCGGCGGTCACCGCCGCCAGCACCACGCCGAGCGCGGTGATCGCGTCCGCGCTAACGCCTAGGGCGACGAGGTGCTGCCCGATCGAGCGCCGCGACCGTGCCGGGGGTGGGGCGCCGCCGTCGTCTGTCTTCCTACCCCGCCGGCCGTCGATCATCGCGCCTCCTGCTCCGGCGTCATCCACGCTACCAGGACCGGCCGAAATGCTCTCCGTGACCGGACTTGGCTCACCTCGGTCACGTCAGCTCGGCCAGGCGGCGACGATCCGCCGCCAGCTGTCGGAGAGCGCCTCGGGCAGCACCCGCACCGAGGCAACCGCCGTCATGAAGTTGGTGTCGCCGACCCAGCGCGGGACCACGTGGAGGTGGAGATGGTCGGGCAGCCCCGCGCCCGCGGCCCGGCCGAGATTGGCGCCGAGGTTGAGTCCGTCCGGGTCGTAGGCCCGCTGCAACGCGGCGACCGCCTGGCGCGCCGTCTGCCAGAGCTCGGCGCTCTCGGCGTCGGCGAGCTCGGCGAGCCGGCGGAGGTGCCTGCGCGGCAGGACGAGGAGATGCCCGCTCGCGTACGGGTAAGCGTTGAGGATGACGGCCGTCAACGGCCCGCGGTGCACGACGTAGCGGTCGTCGCCCTTCTCGACGGCGAGCAGGCGGCAGAAGACACAGCTCTCTGGCGAGCCGGCGCCCTCGGTCTCGGCGAGCTCCTCGGGTGGCCCGAAGGAGTCGGACACAGAGGTCACGTAGTCCGAGCGCCAGCCGGCCCACAGGTGGTCGAGGGTCACGCCGAGCCGTCCTCGGGCCGACGCCGGGCGGCCACCTCGTCGGCCAGTCGCGCCGAGAACGCCTCGAGCGCGACGCCCCGTTCGACGGCCGAGGCGCCGCGGGCGTTCACGCCGAGCGAGCCGTCGCGCTCGTCGTCGTCGCCCACGACGAGGACGTACGGGAGCTTCTCGAGCTTGGCGCGCCGCACGCGCGCCCCCAACGGCTCGGCGGCCTCGTCGGCCTCGACCCGGAAACCGGCCCCGGCGAGGTGGGCGGCGACGGCCGCCGCGTAGGCGGCGTTGGCGTCACGCACGGGGAGCACGCGGGCCTGGACGGGCATCAGCCAGGTCGGCAGGGCCCCGGCGTAGTGCTCGAGCAGGATGGCGAAGAAGCGCTCGACCGAGCCGAAGAGGGCCCGGTGGATCATCTGGGGCCGGTGCCGCTCGTTGTCGGCGCCGACGAAGCCGAGGTCGAAGCGGTTGGGAAGCTGGAAGTCGACCTGGAGCGTCGACAGCTGCCAGCGCCGGCCGATGGCGTCGCGGATGTGCACGTCGATCTTCGGCGCGTAGAAGGCGCCCTCGCCCTCGGCGACGACGTAGGGGATGCCGGCCGACTCGAGGGCGCTGCGCAACGCCGCGGTCGCCTGGTCCCACTCGGCGACCGCGCCGACGAACTTCTCGGGCCGGGTCGACAGCTCCGCCTCGAACTCGGTGAGCCCGAAGGCGCGCAGCACCTCGAGGACGAAGGCGAGCAGCGATTCGAGCTCCCGCGCGAGCTGGTCGGGGGCGCAGAAGATGTGGGCATCGTCCTGGGTGATGCAGCGCACCCGGGTCAAGCCGTGGAGGACCCCGGAGCGCTCGAAACGGTAGACGGTCCCGAACTCGAAGAACCGCAGGGGCAGGTCGCGGTACGACCGGGCACGATCCTTGTAGATGAGGATGTGCATCGGGCAGTTCATCGGCTTCAGGTAGTACGAGGCGCCCTCCATCTCCATCGGCGGGTACATGCTCGGCGCGTACCAGTCGAGGTGCCCGGAGGTCTCGTAGAGCGTCGATTTCGTGATGTGGGGGGTCCACACCTGCTCGTAGCCGTGGGCGAGGTGCATGCGAAGTGAGAAGTCTTCCATCAGCTGGCGGACGAGGGCGCCTCTGGGGTGGAAGACCGGCAGGCCGCCGCCGAGCTCCGGCGGGAAGTGGAACAGGTCGAGCTCGGCGCCCAGCCGGCGGTGGTCCCGCCGCTCGGCCTCCTCGAGCCGGCGGAGGTGCTCGGCGAGCGCGGTGGCGGACTCCCAGGCGGTGCCGTAGATCCGCTGCAACTGGGGCAGGCGCTCGTCACCGTGCCAGTACGAGCCGGCGACCCGGGTGAGCTTGAAATGCCCCAGGCGGCCAGTCGAGGGCACGTGCGGGCCGCGGCACAGGTCGACGAACCGCTCCGGGTTGCGGTAGGTCGTCACGCGGGCCGCGTCAACGGCGGCCTCACCGGCGAACTCGGGGTCGGCCGCCTCGTGTGCCGTGGCGACGCCCTCGATGATCTCGCGCTTGAACGGCTGGTCGGCGAAGAGCGCGAGCCCCTCGGCGATCGTGTGTTCCTCGCGGACGAAGGGCTGATCGGCGGCGATGATCGCCCGCATCATCTCCTCGATCGCGGGCAGGTCCTCGTGCGAGAAGCGCCTGTCCCCGGGGAGCTCGAAGTCGTAGTAGAAGCCGTCGGCGATCGCCGGCCCGATCGCGAAGCGGGTGCCCGGGTAGAGCTCGAGGACGGCCTGGGCCATCACGTGCGCGGTCGAGTGGCGGATCACCGTGCGGCCGTCGTCCGCTCCCCCGGTGACGATCCGCACGACGTCGCCGGCGTGAAGCCCCGTGGAGAGGTCGACGAGGACGCCGTTCACCTCGGCGGCGACGGCGTCGGCCGCCAGGCGCCTTCCGACCGAGGCGGCGAGATCACCGGCCGTGGAACCGGTAGCGAGCTCCACCGCGGAGCCGTCGGGCACGGCGACGGTGATCATCGATGGCGACTCTCCCACGCGCTGGCCCTCGGTTCCGCGGAATGCAACGCCTCTTCGGCGCCGCAGGTGATCCCGACAGCCTAATGGGTTGGCCGGGGGTGGCTCAGGAGCTCACAGCCCGACGCCGAGGAGCGCGGCAGCCTCCGAGACGCCGCGCGCCTGCGCCGCCTCATCGATGGCGCGAAGCGCCCCCGGCGTGTCGAGGTCGTCGTCGAGCCGGGCGCGGACCGCGTCGAGGGCGCCATCGCCCGGGCCCGCGCGCCGCCAGGCGTTGAGGCGGACGGTCGCCTCCTCGAGGAGCCTCTCCTCCCAGTCGAGCTCGGTCCGGTAGTGGTGGGCGAGGAGGGCGAGCCGGAGCGCCGCCGGCTCGTGCGTGGTGAGCAGGTCGCCGACGAAGACGAGATTGCCCCGGGACTTGGCCATCTTCTCGCCACCCAAGCGGATCATGCCGACGTGCATCCAGTGGCGAACGAAGATCTCGCCCGTGGCCGCCTCGGATTGCGCGGCCTCGCACTCGTGGTGCGGGAAGATGAGGTCGCTGCCGCCCCCGTGGAGGTCGATCGTGAGTCCGAGCTCGCGCATGGCGAGCGCCGAGCACTCGATGTGCCAGCCGGGGCGTCCCGGGCCCCACAGCGAGTCCCACGCCGGTTCGTCGGGGAGGGAGGGCTGCCACAGGACGAAGTCGAGCGGGTCGCGCTTTTCGGGGTCGTCGACGTTGCCGCCGCGCTCGGCGGCGAGGGCGAGCATCTCGTCCCGCGAGAGCCCGCTCACCCGCCCGAAGCGGGGGAACGAGGAAACATCGAAGTAGACCGCACTCCCCGACCGGTAGGCGTGGCCGGTCTCGAGCACCATCCCGATGAAGCCAAGGATGTCCGGGATCGCCGAGGTGGCGCGCGGCTCGGCGAAGCTCGGCAGGATGCCGAGCGCCCGCATCTGCTGGTCGAAGCGAGCCGTCTCCTCGGCGGCGAGGTCGAGGTAGTGCACGCCGAGGCTGCGCGCCTTGGCGAGGATGTCGTCGTCGACGTCGGTGACGTTGCGCACGCAGCGCGTCTCGTGCCCGAGGTCTCGCAGCCTCCGCTGCAGGACGTCGTAGGTGAGGTACGTCGCGGCGTGCCCGAGGTGCGCCGCGTCGTACGGGGTGATCCCGCAGGTGTACATCGTGACGACGCGGCCGGGATCGAACGGCACGACCTCACGCCGCGCCGTCTCGTACAGCCGCATCGTCACCGCCGGGCGCCCCCCCCGGCGGCCGGCAACCCGCTGAGGTGGAGCGTCGTGTGCGCCCGGTAGCGGAGGTTGACGTTGACGAGCACGGCGGTGAGCGCCTCGACGGCGCCAGCCGAGGCGAGGGATCCGGCCCGACAGGCGCGCAGCCCGGGGATCGACTCGACGAGGCGCACGGTCGCCTCGCCCGCGGCGTCGTCGTCGGCACAGACGAGCACGTCGGCCTCGATCGGCTGGTCGAGCTCGCCGAGCCGCCCCGCCGGGAGGTGATGGAAGGCTGCCGTCACCCGGCAACCGGGCACGGCGGCCTGGATCGTCGCGGCCAGCGATCCGCGCACCGGCACGAGCGCCTGGAACTCGCCCCCCACCCGGGTGATGGCGTTCGCCATCGACACGACGACACGTCCTGTGAGCTGGGGCGAAAGTTGGACGGCGGTCGCGACGACGGCGTCCCAGACCGTCGCCAACACGACGATGTCCTGGCTGGCGGCCTCCTCGTTCGCCGCGCCGGTGATCGGGAGGTGCAGTGCCGGCCACCTCGCGCTGATCTCCGCGGCGGCCGCCTGCGCACGGGCGGCATCGCGCGAGCCGAGCACGACCGTGGCGCCACCCGCCGCCAGTCGCGCGCCCAGGGCGCGTCCCGCCGGTCCTGTCCCTCCGACAATGCCGACTGCCATGACCCCACCCTTCCACATCGCCCTCGCCGGGCGCCTCGGGCGCCGGCACCGCCCATCGCGTGACGAACGATACGAAACTCCGCACGCACTCAGCGCAGACCGCGGCTCCGGGGAGTCAGGCGGCGGGCAGCATGCTCAGCGCGGCGAGGGCGCGGTCGGCGTGTGCCGTCATGCGGAACGCGCTCTTGATCACCTTGACGACGCGCCCGTCGCGGGCGATGACGAAGGTCCAGCGCCGCGTGGCGAGGGCCCCGGCGGGGCCGAGCGGCCGGCGGACGCCGTAGTGCCGCGCGACGGCGCCGTCGGGGTCCGAGAGCAGTGGGTAGTCGAAGCCGTGCATCGCGGCGAAGCGTCGTTGGGTGGCGACGTCGTCGTGGCTGATCCCGACCCGGGAGGCGCCGAGGGCCGCGAACTCGGCGCCGAGGTCACGGAAGTGGCAGCTCTCGGCGGTGCAGCCCGACGTCATCGCCGCGGGGTAGAAGAAGACGACGACGGGCCCAACCTCGAGGAACTCTCCGAGGGTGCGCGTGATCCCTCGCTCGTCGGGGAGCGAGAAGGGGAAGGCGAGGTCACCGGGCCGCACGGCGGAAGGCTACCGGGACCCGCCGTTCGCCGCGCCCCAAACCTCCGCCTACGATGCGGTCACCTCGCCAACCGCTGCGCAAGGAGGTGCGGTCGTTGAGCAACCTGTCGCCCGGCCAGATCCGGAATGTCGTCATCATCGGTCATGGTGGAACCGGGAAGACGACGCTCACCGAGTCCCTGCTGCACCTCACCGGGGTGATCGCGCGCAAGGGCCGGGTCGAGGACGGTACGACCGTCTCGGACTTCGAGCCCGAGGAGGTGAAGCGGCACATCTCGGTCTCGATGGCCCTCGCCCCGCTCACCTGGGGCGAGCGCAAGGTCAACCTGATCGACACGCCGGGCTTCGTGGACTTCATCGGCGAGGTCGAGCTGGCCCTCGACGTCGCCGACCTCGCCGTCGTCTGCGTGAGCGCCGTCGAGGGCGTCGAGGTGCAGACCGAGGCGGTCTGGCGCCTCGCCGCCGAGCGCGGGGTGCCCCGCCTCGTCTTCGTCAACAAGCTCGACCGTGAACGGGCCGACTTCTCGCGCACCCTCGACGGGCTGCGCGAAACCTTCGGGGCTGGCGTCGCGCCCCTCGAGCTGCCGCTCGGCTCCGAGATGGACCTCCATGGCGTCGTCGACCTGCTCGCCGACGCCGCGGTCAGCTACGACGGCGGCAAGCCCTCGACCGGCCCGGTGCCCGCCGAGCTGGCCGTCCAGGCTGGGCGCCTGCGCGACAACCTCATCGAAGGGATCGTCGTCGCCGACGACGCCCTGATGGAGCGCTACCTCGAAGGTGACATCCCTTCGCCCGCAGAGCTGTCGGGGGCGCTCGCCGTCGGCGTGGCGGGCGGAACCGTGATCCCCGTGCTCTGTGGGTCGGCGCTCACGGGCGTTGGCCTCGACCGGCTCCTCGACGTCATCTGTGGCATCCCGCCGACCCGTCGGGTGAGGGCCCGGGCGGGCGACAAGTCGATCGAGGTCACCGACGAAGCCGCGGGCCAGCCGCTCGCCCGCGTCTTCAAGACGATCGTCGACCCGTTCGTCGGCCGGATCTCGCTCGTCCAGATCGTCTCGGGGACGCTGCGCCCCGATGCCGTGCTCGTGAACTCGCGGACGCGCTCGGACGAGCGGTTGCACGTCCTGCAGACGATGCGCGGCAAGGAGGCGGCGCCGGTCGCCGAGGCGGTCGCCGGGGACATCGTCGCCATCCCGAAGCTCGCCGAGACGCGCACCGGCGACACGCTGGCGCCGAAATCGTCGCCGGTCACCGTCGAGTTCGGACCGGTGACCCCGCCTGCCTTCTCGATCGCCGTCAAGCCCCGGACGTCGGGTGACGAGGACCGCATGATGACGGGCCTGCACCGCCTGCAGGAGGAGGACCCCTCGTTCCAGGTCCGGCGGGACGACGAGACGCACCAGACCGTGCTCTCGGGAATGGGCGAGACGCACCTCCAGGTGATCTGCGAGCGGCTGCACCGGAAGTTCTCCGTCGATCTAGAGACCGAGGACCTCCGCATCCCGTACCGGGAGGCGATCAGCCGGCCCGCCGAGGCGGAGGGGCGGCACAAGAAGCAGAGCGGCGGGCACGGTCAGTTCGGCGTCGTCCACCTGCGGGTCGAACCGCTCGAACGCGGGGCCGGCTTCGAGTTCGTCGACAAGATCGTCGGCGGCGCGATCCCCCGCCAGTTCATCCCGGCCGTCGAGAAGGGCGTGCGGCGGGCGATGAACCAGGGCGGGATCTACGGCTACCCGGTGGTCGACACCCGGGTGACCTGCGACGACGGCAAGTTCCACACGGTCGACTCGTCCGAGGCGAGCTTCGAGATGGCTGGGGCGCTCGGCTTCGCGGTCGCCTTCGAGCAGGCCGGCCCCGTCGTTCTCGAGCCGATCCAGCGGGTCGAGGTCTTCTGCCCGGCGCGCTTCCAGGGTGACGTGCTGGGCGACCTCAACAGCCGACGCGGACGGGTGCTTTCGAGCGCGAGTGACGCCGACGGCTCCCAGACGATCGTGGCGCTGTGCCCGGCGAGCGAGCTCGGGCACTATGCCGCGGAGCTCCGCCAGCTGACCGGCGGGCGCGGGCGCTTCAGCGTCACGTTCGACCACTACGCCGAGCTGCCGGCGCACCTCGCCGACAAGCTAGACAAGCGCAAGGTCGCCACGGCATAGAGGACTGCCTCAGACTCACGCTGGTGGTCAGGGAGACGGCGCTTGTCAGCTGGTGATCGCAGGTGCCTTCGAGTCAGGTCTGGTGGCGCGGGCGAAGTACTGCGAGACGGCAAGCGCGAGGCCCTTGGCAATCGCCCGCTGGCCCGTCGTACTAGCAGCGACCGAGGCCTCGAAGGGGTCGGTGACGAAGAGGGGTTCTATCAGCACGCCGGGCATGTCGCTCGGGGTTGAGAACCACCCCCGCTCGGCCGGCCCCAGTACCAGGAGGTGCCCGTAGTCCGCAGCGGGGTCATTGAGCGCCGGCGCACCCATTCCCGAGTCGAGCATCACGCCGTCGTCCGGCACCCCCCAGCCGTGCGAGTTGAGAGCGGAGAGGACGTCGCTTTCGATGAGCTGGGCCAGACGCAGGTTCGCGGGCCAGAACGGCCTTGCGTGGTCGTAAACAGTGACGCAGCCGGCGTTCTGAGGGCTGCCGCCCGCGTTGAAGTAAATCCCGACCAACACGGCCGCGTGCGCCAGGTTGGCGCACTTGTCCCTCGCCGCCACATCGTCGTGCACGCCCTGCGGGCTGAGCAGCCCACCGGAGAAATCTCTTGGCCGAAGGCGACCGACGAGCGAGTCACTGGTGCGCGACACCACCACCACGAAACCTTTTGCCCGCAACAGCGCCGCCGCGTCCAGCTCGACACGAAGGGCGAGGTCGTCCTCGTGAACGGTCCGGCCGGCCTCGGTCTTCCCGACTGCGCCCGGGTCGACGCCGCCGTGGCCAGCGTCGAGGAATACCGTCTCGGGGCGGTGGCCGCTCGTGGGAGCGAACCGTGTGCACGACCCAGCCTGGAACAAAGCGGGGTCGACCGGAACTTCGGAGCTGCCTGATCGACCCGTGCTTCCGGGCCCGCCGTGCGGGTTCCCCTCCGTGAGCGCAGGAAGGACGATGGCCAGCACGGCCACCAACAGACAGGCCGCGCCGACCGCGAAGACTCGCCGGCGGACCACAGCCGGCTTCCGTCGATGGTGCATGAGCAGCTCCTCGCGGGCTCTGGGGCGAGCCTGCCCTCAGCTTCTACGACAACCAACAGCACCACACGAACGACGGCGTTGGCGTGCCTCGGTGGTGCCGCGACCGAACTCCGGAGGTTGATTCGAGCTGGCAAGCTCCCGTCTCCTCGGCTTCCCGAAGGCGCCGAACCCGAGCAGAGGACGTCTCAACCTTGCTGCCGATTCATCAGTACCTCAGCAACCGCGAACGTTAGGAGGAGCCAAGCGTTGCTTCAAGGCGGCCTCCGTGTCGCCGACCTTGTGGTCGTCTGGCACGATAGGACTTGCGCTCCGCTCGAGGTCACGGTCCGCCGCATCCGCGCCGGGGAATTGACGGTGTTTCGCACGACGAGGTGCCTGAGCACCCAGCCAGCTGACGGGAGCGAGGACCTGCCGAAGTTGCGGGCGGCGGCGGCGCGGTCCGAGCTGCTGTCGGCGGCACACGACGGGACGCATGGCTTCTGGGTGTCGATTCCTCCCGGGAGAGCTTGGAACGACTAAGCCGTTGCGCGGCTGGGTGCGTGCACCGGACACGCCGATCGGCTGCTTCGACTGCCGACAAGGTGCTGTGACGCAACGGTCGCGAATCGCGGGTTGACGGGGCAGGTCGTCGTTGTCGAACACCTGCCGAACACTGCTTTACGTCGCCCGGATCGGTTCCTCGAGCAGCGCACGGTTTTCCAACCTCGATGGCTCCTGGAGACGTGCTCTCCGGCGCCGATCCGCATCAGCCACGAATCGCCGCAATCCGGCACGCCGGGCGGTCAGTTGAACCGCGTCGGCCAGACGAGCGTCGTGCCTTCGTAGATCTCGGACGCGAAGGTCGCGTCGAAGGCGTGGTGGATGTCCACCCCGGCGGGGACGAGATGGAGCCGGACGTCCTGGGCGTACTCGGCTGCGACGAGGCGGAAGTCGATCGCGCCGATCGGCTCGCCGGGCGGCGTGCTGTGGATGACGAGGCCCGACTCGACCCGCCAGCGGAACCTGCCGACCGGGCGAGTGATGTCGAGCTGCGGCGGGACGAGGTCGTCGCAGTAGGCGACCGCCTGGTCCTTGTGGCGGTACGCCCACCAGAAGCCCGCTAGATCGGCGCGGAGGAAGTCGGCGACCGCCGTTGGGTGGGCACGGACGAAGTCCGTGTTGGCGACGAGGGAGGCGAACGAGGCGGCGACCCCGTACTTCGTCGGGTCCCAGACCTCGTACTTGTAGCCAAGCTCGTTGAGCTCGCGGACCTCGTTCGACTTGTAGACCGGCAGGCCCATGATGCGACCCTGGTCGATGATCACCGGGTTGTACGGGACTTGGACGAGGTGGAGCGAGGCGATGTTGACGCCGGCCTTGGCGAGCATCGCCTCGACCTCGTAGGGAAGCGCCCCCTTGATGCCGATGGTCTGGCCGTCGAGTTGTCTCAGGTTCGTGATCTTCACGTTGCCGGGCGTGAGGAGCTCGGAGACGGCGGTGTGCCCGTAGGTGAGGATCCCCTCGAGGTGGGCGCCCTCGGCGCGGGCCGCGAGCACCTCGCTGTCGGAACCGAGCGAGCTGATCTGCACCCGGTCGGCGCTGACGAGGGCGACGTTGTCGGTGCTGAAGCCGGCCTGCAGCACGACGTGGAGGCACATGTCCTTGAAGTAGCCGCGGCGGGCCGCGACGACGACGTCGGCGATCGACGCCGCCGGGGCGTAGCTGTAGCTCGTGACGAAGACGATGGTCCCGGCGCGGTGGTTCGCCGCGCACTCGGCATTGGAGATCCCGTGGAACGTGACGCCGGTCGCGGCCGAGACAGGCGGGCTGTGCTTTCGGGCCGGCGCGCGTGGGGCCCCGTCGGCGGCGGTGCCGGACACGAGGAGCGCGCAGCAGCAGAGTCCGAGCGCGGCGAGCGCGCCACGACGGCGGGTGTCGGACCTGTGCACCGGGGCCCCCTTTTCGGACTGGTCCAGAGTCGCAGGCAAGAGCGCCGCGCACAAGCCGAGTACTGATGGGCCGCGGTGTCTGCTTCAGCTCCTCGGGCCGGTGGGACACCAGAGAAGTTGTGGATCACGTTGGCGAAGTCATACCCAGCACGGCTCGAAGGACCCACTGACTTCAGCGGCGGATCACCCGGTTTCGTCCGTCCCGACTCTCGCCCACCGCAGAAGCCGGTTCTGCACGAGGGTGACCACGCCGACGAGCACGACGCCGAGAAGGATGAGGGTGAAGATCGCGGCCCACAAGACGTTCGTCTCGAGGTGTGCCTGGGCGACCGTCATGACGTTGCCGAGCCCGGCCGAGGAGTCGAACAGCTCGGCGACGACCGCGCCGACCAGGGCGAGACCGGTGCAGACCCGCGTCGCGGCGAGCAGGTACGGCAGGGCGTGCGGCACCCGAAGCCGGAGGAAGATCTCGGACCTGCTCGCGTTCACGGAGCGCATGACCTCGTACGTCGCGGGGTCGATCGCCCGAAAGCCGACGGTCGCGTTCGTGAAGAGCGGGACGAAGGTGACGAGCGCCGCCATGATGATCTTTGGCTGCGGTCCGAGGCCGAGCCAGACGACGAGCGGCACGGCGAGGGCGAAGATCGGCGTCACCTGGAACATGACGACGACCGGCGAGAGGGCTCGCTCCATCACCTTCGAGTGCACGACGAGGACGGCGGCGGCGATCGAGACGGCGAAGGCGACGAGGAATCCCCAGAACGCCTCTTGGAGGGTGACCCAGGCGTTACTGGCGAAGAAGCCGGGAGCGCGCCACAGCTCCCGGAAGATGGCCGACGGGGCGACGAGTTCTGTCGCGGAGATATGCGTGTAGCGCACGCCGAACTCCCAACCGCCGAACAGCACCGCAAAAGCGGCGATCCCGGGCAGCACGCTGCGCGCGACGCGGCGTGGCCAACCCACGCCCGACGACCGGAGGTCGGCAAGCTCGACCGGGGCGGTGTCAGCTCGCGGCGACGACAGTGCACGGTGCCCGCTCACGGATCGCGTCCTTCCCAGCTCGCCCGTAGCGCGGTGCGGACGCGGTGGGCGTGGGCGCTGAACACGTCGGAGTCCTCCATGTCCTCGGTGCGCGGCCGTGGAAGCGTGACTTCCTCGAGGGAAGCCACCCGGCCCGGGCGGGCGGCCATCGTGACGACGCGGTCCGACAGGATGACGGCCTCCGGGATCGAGTGGGTGACGAAGACGACGGTCGTCTTGGTCTGGCCCCAGACCTCGAGGAGCTGGTAGCGCATCGCGTCCCGCGTGATCTCGTCGAGGGCGGCGAACGGCTCGTCCATGAGGAGGATGGGCGACCCGAGGGCGAACGCCCGCACGAGGCTGACGCGCTGCTGCATACCGCCGGACAGCTCTCGCGGGAGCGATTCGGCAAATGGCGCGAGACCGACCTGCGCGAGCAGCGCCATCGCGTCACGCGGAGGATTACCGGAAGTGTCGCGCGCCGATCTGGCGGATCGGCGCCAGGGGCGGCGCCCGACGTCGCGCAGAAGTGTCACGTTGTCGGCGACGGTGCGCCACGGGAGGAGCGCCGGTGTCTGCGGGACGAAACCGAAGCGCTTGGCCGCCCGGGCCTCGCCGGGCGTCGAGTCGTCGATCCGGACGCGACCGCCGTCGGGCGCGAGCAGGCCGCCGATGATCCGAAGCAGCGTCGACTTCCCGCAGCCACTCGGCCCGATCACGCTGACGAACTCGCCCGCCGCGACAGAGAGGCTCACGTCAGCCAGAGCGATGACCGGCCGTCCGTCGTGGAAGAAGTGCTTGTGCACGTGGTCGAGGACCACCGCTGCACCCGCCGGGCCGGGCGGAGTGGACGCCACCGCGTTGCGGGTACCGCCGCTGTCGTCGGCGCGCGGCGTCATCGGAACTTGGCGAGATAGGGGGTCAGCAGCTTCTCGATCTGCTTCGCCGTGACGTCCACCTCGATGTTGACGGGGTCACCCGGCGACGCCGACCCGAGGGTCGTGTGCTCCGCCGTGTACGGGATCACCGCGACCGAGAACGTGTCGTCACCGAGATCGAACATCGTGAGGCTCACGCCGTCGACGGCGATCGAGCCCTTCTCGACGCAGTAGCGCATGAGCTCACGGGGCATCCTGACCTGCAGATCCGGCGCGGCGCGGACGACCGAACCGACGGCGTCGACGTGTCCCTGCACGATGTGTCCGGAGAGCCGGTCGGCGAGGCGGACTGGGCGCTCGAGATTGACGGGGTCGCCTTCCTTCAGCCTGCCGAAGGTCGTTCGTCGCAGGGTCTCGACGGAGAGGTCGACCTCGAACCAGTCCTTTCCCCGCGCGACGATCGTGAGGCAGGCGCCACTCACCGCGACGGAGTCGCCGACGCCGAGGTCCCTCGCGACGAGCGAGGACCGGAAACGGTAGCGCTCGTCTCCGGCTCGCAGCGCAAGCCCGATCTCCTCGACGATTCCTGAGAACATGATCCTCCCCGGGGTCGCGCCAGTCGGGCGCGGGCCGCGCAGGACGCTGCGGCCCCCTCAGACGGGCACCGTCCGTCGCTCGGCGGGGCAACGCCGGCGGGCAGTCGAAGACTACCCGGCGGCCGCGGGCGCCTCCGGAGCTCTCGTCGACGCCGAGGCGGTTGCGAGGGCCGACCGCGGGGCCGGTGGGGACTCGCTCCCCCCGGCGCGCCGCACGAGGGAACCCGGTGGGGCGCGCAGATTCGTCACCGTCCGGGTGGTCCGGATTGACCGAGGAATGGCGCAATCCACGGGGGTTCAGCGGTGCCGCCACCGTCACGCTCCGTCGCATCCCCCGGGGAGTCCTGTTGACGGAACTGAGTGCGGTAGAGCTCGGCGTAGAGTCCGCCCCGCGCGATGAGGTCGTCGTGGGTCCCCCGCTCGACGATGTGGCCCTCGTCCAGCACGAGCACGAGGTCGGCGTCGCGCACCGTCGAGAGGCGGTGAGCGATAACGAGCGAGGTCCGACCGGAAAGTGCCGTCCGCAGCGCCTGCTGCACTGCCGCTTCCGACTCCGAGTCGAGGTGCGCCGTAGCCTCGTCCAGAACGACGACGTCGGGTGCCTTGAGCAACAGCCGGGCGATCGCCATCCGCTGCTTCTCGCCGCCGGACAGCCGGTAGCCGCGGTCGCCCACGAGCGTGTCGAGACCGTCCGGCAGGCTGTCTACCAGGGCAAGGATCTGGGCGCCGGCGAGCGCCTCGCGCAGCTCCGCCTCACTGGCCATGGGGCGCGCGTAGAGGAGATTGGCGCGGATCGTGTCGTGGAACATGTGGGCGTCCTGGGTCACCATCCCGACCACCGCCCGCAGGGAGTCGAGGGAGACGTCTCGCACGTCGATGCCGCGGATCCGCACCGCCCCGCCGGTGACGTCATAGAGGCGCGCGACGAGATGGGTGACCGTCGTCTTGCCGGCACCGGACGGTCCGATCAGCGCCACAAGTTGGCCCGGTTCGGCGCGGAACGTGATGCCGTGGAGCACCTGCCGCGGCTCCGTCGTCTCAAGCACCGCGACCGACTCGAGCGAGGCGAGCGAGACCTCGCCCGCGGTCGGGTAGGTGAAGTCCACGTGGTCGAACTCGATTGTCGCCGGGCCATGCGGTAGCACCAGAGCGTCCTCGCGCTCGCTGATCATCGGCGCGAGGTCGAGCACCTCGAAGACGCGGTCGAACGAGACGAGCGCCGTCATCACGTCGACGTTGACGTTCGAGAGTTGGGTGAGCGGGCCGTAGAGACGGTTGAGGTAGGCGGTCATGGCAACGAGCGTGCCGAGCTCGAGGACGCCGTGGACCACCATCGAGCCGCCCCAGCCGTAGACGAGGGCGGTGGCGAGGGCGGCCGTGATGGTGAGCGAGATGAAGAACACGCGGGCATAGATCGACTGGAGGACGGCGATGTCGCGCACCCGCCCCGCCCGTCCGGCGAAGAGGTCCTCCTCCTCCCCGGAACGGCCGAAGAGCTTGACGAGGAGCGCCCCGGCCACGTTGAACCGCTCCGCCATCGTCGCGTTCATGTCGGCGGCGAGGATGTAGCCCTCGCGGGTGATCGCCCCGAGGCGGCGCCCCATGTAGCGCGCCGGGATGGCGAAGGCCGGCAGGAGGGCGAGCGCGACGAGTGTGATCTGCCAAGACAGGATCAACATCGTCGTGAGCACCATGACCACACTGAGCACGTTGCCGACGACGGACGAAAGGATGTCCGTGGTCGCCTGCTGGGCGCCGAGCACGTCGTTGTTCAGCCGGCTGACGAGGGCCCCGGTCTGGGTGCGGGTGAAAAACGCCAGCGACATCCGCTGGACATGGGCGTAGACGCGGGTGCGGAGATCGTAGATGAGACCCTGGCCAACCTGGGCCGAGCAAAACTGCTCCGCCAGCGACAACCCAGCGTCGACGGCCGCGAGGCCGGCGATCACGATGGCGAGCACGACGATGAGGCGCGTGTCCCGGTGGCCGATACCGACGTCGATGATCGCCCGGTAGATGAGCGGGACTGCGACGCCGATCGAGGAGTCGAGGATGGTGAGCGCGAAGAAGACTGCCAGCTTCCTCTTATAGGGCGCGAGGCATCTCAGGATGCGCCGCGCCGTTCCCTTCGGAACCTTGCTCCCGACGACCGAGCGGTCCTGGATGAGGGAGCGCATGGAGCCGCCGAGGCCCCTCCCCCCGCCCATTCCCAATCCCCCGCCGCGCATCATCGACGTGACCCGATTCCGCCCGCGAGGCCCTTTTCCCCGGGCGTTTGCTCGTCGGCCGCCTCCGCGGCGACGAGCAGCGCCGCCAGCGCGGCTTGGTCCGGAGGCGCCAGCCGACTGAACAGCTCCACCGCAGTCCGGTCCCTGGCGTGGCCGATCTCTCTGTGCAAGCGGGCCCCTGCGTCGGTCACGCGAACGAGGATCGAACGCCGGTCGGCAGGGTCGATCTCCCGGGCGACGAGGCCCTTCGTCTCGAGCCCCTCGATGATCGTCGTCGCCGAGCGCGGGACGATCTGGATCCGCCGGGCGATCTCCGACATCCGCAGTGGAGCGGGCGCGCGCCCGACCATCCGGAAGGCGCGTGCTTCGGCGTCCGTGAGCCCGAAGGGTGCCAACCGCCGAGCCGATCCTGCCCGCAGGCGCCGTGCAAGGCGCGTCACGCTCTCGCCGATCTGGGTCGCGAGCTTCTCGCTGCCGGCTTCGGCGCGAGCGCCGTGCCGGGGACGTCCGTTCCTCGTCTCCTTCGTGCCCTCGCCCACGACACTGAGTCTTACTCATAATAAGTTCGACTCGCCATCTCGGAGCGCGGTTCCCGCCCCCTGATTTCGACCCGTCCCGAGGTGTCCGGGTGCTGGCGCCGTGGGCATTCTCCGCCGTCCCAGCGTCTGGATGAATCCGCCCGGGGACAGCTGGGTAGTGTGGACCCGGCGCAGGGTGCCCGGTCCCACAGGGCTGAGAGATACCTGTTGAACCTGATCTCGTTCGCACGAGCGAAGGAACGTCTCCTATGCATACCGAGCTGACCTGGTCCGACCCGCGTGTTGCGGCCGAATTATGCGAGGTCCGCGAACAGCGACCGCTCGTCCAGTGCCTGACGAACATCGTTGTGGCCCAATTCACCGCTAATGCGCTGCTCGCCGTGGGCGCCTCGCCCGCGATGGTCGAGAACGCGAAGGAATCAGCTGAGTTCACGGCGGTGGCTTCGGCAGTCCTCATCAATCTCGGCACACTCTCAGCTGAACGGGAGGTTGCGATGCGCGCCGCGGCCACCGCCGCGCACGATCACGGGCGCCCATGGGTGTTCGATCCGGTGGCGGTCGGTGTGCTCGGCCCTCGCACGGTATTCGCCGGGGAGCTCCTCGACCTGCATCCCTCGGTCGTGCGGGCGAACGCCTCCGAGGTGATGAGCCTCGCCGGGTCGGAGTTCGGGGGCCGGGGCGTCGACTCCCTCGCGCAGTCCGACGAGGCGCTCGGATCGGCGACCGTTCTCGCCCGCGCCCGCAGTTGCGTTGTGGCCGTGAGCGGCCTCGTGGACTACGTGACGGACGGGATCAACGTGATCGAGGTCCCCGGCGGGAGTGCGTTGCTGACACGGATCACGGGGACCGGCTGCGCGCTGGGGGCGCTCGTCGCGGCGTTCGTGGCGGTCGACGACGACGTCCTGTTTGCGGCGGCGGCCGCCTCGGCGGTGTTCAAAGCCGCCGGCGAGTGCGCGGCGCGCAACGATCCCGGAACGGGCACGTTCGGTGTCGCGTTGATGGACGCGCTCGACGCGCTCACCCGCGGCGCGAGACCACGACTGTCGTGAGCCGGCGCCAGCTGGACCCGACCCTCTACCTCGTCACGGATGCTGATGCCTGCGGCGATCGGGGCGTGGCCGCGACGGTTGCGGAGGCAGTCGCGGGTGGCGTGACCGCGGTGCAGCTCCGGGACAACCGCGCGACGACACGGGAGCTCCTCGATATGGCTTTCGAACTGCGCGACGTCCTCGCCGGCACGGAAGTCTGCCTGCTCGTGAACAACCGCCTCGACGTGGCGCTCGGGGCAGGGGCCGACGGTGTTCACCTCGGCCAGTCGGACCTCCCTGTCGATGTGGCGCGCGCGATCGCCGGGCCGGAGCTCATCATCGGGTGGTCCGTCACGAACATCGCCGAAGCACGCGCGGCAGCCGCCCTGCCGTCCGGCACGGCCGACTACCTCGGGGTCGGACCGATCTTCGCCACCCCGACGAAGGCCGACGCGGCGCGGCCGATGGGGGTCGACCAGCTGCGCACCGTCTGCGAGCTGTCGTCCGTGCCGTGCGTCGCGATCGGTGGCATCACGGCAGAACGTGCCGCAGGGCTCTTTGCCGTCGGGGCCCAAGGGATCGCAGTGGTCGCGGCGATCTGTGCCTGCCGTGACCCGCGCGCCGCCGCGGCGGAGCTGCGTCACCAGTGCCCGAGGTGACCCGGTCGTTCCTCCGCCGGTGATCGGGAACCGGGATTATCAGCACGAGGCATGGCGAGCGGCCCGTCTCGGCCTCGAGGGAGTTGGCCAGTGGTCCGCGCTCACCAGGGACGCGGACAACCGCGTTCATTGGTCGCGTCCTTGAGCGCGAGCTGGAACGACGTCTGGCTCATCGGAGGGCTTGGACACCGAGCGGCTCCGATCACGGCTTCGACGTCGAGATCCATTCAGCGATGGCGTGGCCATGACCGGGGCAGTACACGACCCCCGCCGCCGCGAGGATTCCCACCACCGCCCGCACGGGGATCGCGATCCCCATGAGTGCCGCCACGACTTTCACACTTCGACCGCGATCAAGCTGATCGCATGCCAGAACGCCTGACTTGCTCAAGGCAGGCTTGGTGACACTCGACAGCGCGGGATCGACAGTGCGTGCGAGCGTGACGAACCGAGAAACCTGGGACGGCGTGGGAGAGAATGCGCCTTGGCCGCAGCCGCTGATGGCGACAGCAAGAACCGCCGTTCCCAGCACGACACGCGCGTGCCTCCACGTCAGCCAAATCCGTCTCCCGTGCCGCGTCCGGATACCTGTCCGTGGAGCAACATCCATGACGCTTCGTCTCCCTTGTGGTGCGATGCCTATCCGTGGGGATTGCACGGACGAATCTAGGCACGACGCCGAGCCGCACGCCTCCTGCCGCGCATCCTGGCCGGCGCCGAACCGCCGGGGTCCCGTTGCCTGCACCGCGCCGGTCGAGCCGGAGATGTCGGGGCTGGAGATTCGCCCGGGCAGGAGCTTCTAGTCCGCGGTAAGCCCAGGCCGTCGACAACGAAGAGAGGGAGCGGGGGAAATCGACTCGAACCAGGGCCACGACGCGAGGCGAGCCGCGCGATGAGCTTACTTGTGACCGAGCGAGATCTGTCCGCAGCAGCCGGGTGTTCTGCGGCGCCACCGACAGGGACGGGCGGGCGACGCTCGAACCTGTTGGCGGAGGCCAAGAAGCCCACCGCACTGACCGGCGCACGAGGACCCGGCTCGGGAGACTCCTCAGGCGGATCCGCAGCGCAGTGACTCCGGCTCCGTGTGGGCGGCCAAGAAGGACCGGGTCGACCCCTGTGTGCATCGTGATTTCGTGCACCAACTCGCGACCCAATTCCGGGTTCGTCGAACCACTGTTCCCAACTGGCTCTAGCAGGCCAACGTCACCGTCGACCGGCTGTCGCCAGGCTCACGCCCACCGAGATCGCCCACACCGGTGACCTCTGGGCAGATCGACGTGGCCTGCGCGCGTCGAGTTCGGGATGGACGGTTGTTCCGACCGGGAATCGCACGCAACAAGTCGTGAGCTGGCAAGTGGGCCAGCTACTCGCACGACGGCGTCCCCCGAGCTTGCGTCCAGGCAAGCCTGTCGCCACAGTCTCGAGCCTCAGCCCCGGGGAGGACCTGGGGGAAGGAAGCGATATGGTTGCATCCTCCGAAATGGAACGACCCTGCCGCGACGATGTGTGTCTTACCTGCTCCGACCAGGTTGTCGTGGCGCGCGTGATCGAGCTGCTCAACGACGACCTTGCCGTATTGGAGACAGACCAGGGCGTGGAGGTGGCGAGCACGGCCCTGGTCGACGTGGGTGTCGGTGACGCGGTCCTCCTGCATGCCAAGGAGGCGATTGCGGTCGCCTCGAGGAGAGCGGGGTAGCTCCATGTGCCTGGGAATCCCCGGAGAGATCGTCGCGATCGCGCAGGACGGGTCGGGTCTCGCCACGGTGGATGTGAGCGGCGTGCGACGCGTCGTTAACGTCGCGCTGATCGAGGACGAAGCCGTGCACCCGGGCGATTGGGTTCTCGTCCACGTCGGCTTCGCCCTGTCCAAGATCGACGAGGAAGAGGCGAAGCTCACGCTCTCGTACTTGGAGAATGTGGGACAGGCGTACCGCGACGAGCTGCGGGCGCTTGCCGACTCAGACATCAAATAGGGTCGCTCAGCAGGTGCGCTTCGTCGACGAGTTCCGCGACCAGGCTAAAGCCCAGGCCCTCTCCGCTGAGATAGCCGCCCTCTGCGAACGGGGGCGGGAGTACAAGCTGATGGAGATCTGCGGGGGTCACACCCACACGATCTACAAGCACGGCCTCGAGGACTACTTACCCGAGACGGTCACCCTGGTCCACGGTCCGGGATGTCCCGTGTGTGTGATCCCGACGGGGCGTGTGGACGACGCCATCCGGATCGCGCAGCAAGACGGTGTGATCATGACCTCGTTCGGGGACCTGATGCGCGTGCCCGGCAGCACGGGGTCGTTTCTGGACGCGAACGCTCGTGGCACCGACATCCGAATGGTGTATTCGCCTCTTGATTCGCTGAAGATCGCGCGCGACAACCCGGACAAACGTGTGGTCTTCATGGCTATCGGCTTTGAGACCACGACACCGTCGACGGCAATGACGGTGCTTCGCGCCTCTCGGGAGGCGCTCCAGAACTTCGCCGTCTTCTGCAATCACGTGAGCGTCATCCCGGCGATCAAAGCGATCCTGGAATTGCCGGACCTGCGTCTCGACGGCCTGATCGGCCCCGGGCACGTCTCGACCGTGATCGGCTGTCGGCCTTACGAGTTCGTCGCCACAGACCATGGCAAGCCGTTCGTGGTGGCGGGATTCGAACCGCTCGATGTTCTCCAAGCGATCTACATGCTGCTGATGCAATTGCACGAGGGCCGCGCCCAGGTCGAAAACCAGTACACCCGCGTGGTGCCTTGGGGGGGCAACGCCGCCGCGCTCGACGTGATCGACGAAGTCATGGAGCTCCGTCCTACCTTCGAGTGGCGCGGCCTCGGCTTCATCCCGCACTCCGCGTTGGCGCTGCGGGAACGATACGCGGCCTTCGACGCCGAGCGGATCTTCGATCTCCCCGGAGTACGGGTGGCCGACGCCAAGGTCTGCCAATGCGGCGAGGTCCTGAAGGGCGCGATCAAGCCGTGGGAGTGCAAGGTCTTCGGCACTGCGTGCACCCCGGAAACACCTATCGGCACGTGCATGGTGTCGACCGAGGGAGCATGCGCCGCGTACTACAACTATGGCCGCTTAAGCCGACGGCGGGTCCGGGTGGGTGAGACGTGACGGACGAGCGGCGAGTTCTGCAGAGGATCGACGAGTTCCGCCGGCGCAAGCCGCGGATCACCGACGACCAGCGGATCACGTCGTCGCACGGCGCGGGGGGAAGGGCCGCGCACGGCCTTGTCGAGGAGCTGTTCTTGAAGGCCTTCCGCAACCCCCTTCTGGAGCCGCTGGAAGACGCGGCAACCTTGGACCTCGATGGGTCTCGTCTCGCCTTCACCACCGACTCCTTTGTGGTCTCGCCGCTGTTCTTCCGCGGCGGCGACATCGGCGACCTCGCGGTGAATGGCACGGTGAACGACCTCGCCGTCACCGGAGCGCGGCCGCTCTACCTGTCCGCTGGCTTCATCCTCGAGGAAGGGTTCCCGATCAAGGACCTGCGCAGGATCGTCGCGTCCATGGCCGCGGCTGCCGAACGGGCGGGAGTACAGGTCGTAACCGGGGACACGAAGGTTGTGCAGCGGGGGAAGGCCGATGGCTGCTTCGTGAACACCGCGGGGATCGGCCTGTTCGAGCGTGAGGTGCAACTGTCGGCAACGCGAGCGCGCCCGGGTGACGCCGTGGTTGTCTCCGGGCCGATCGGCGACCACGGAATAGCGATCATGCTCGCACGCGACGAGCTCGGCATTGAGACCGACCTAAGCTCCGACACCGCGCCGCTCACCGAACCCATCGCCCTGCTCCTCGACGCCGCGCCGGGGACGCGCTGCATCCGCGACGCCACGAGGGGCGGGGTCGCCACCATCTGCAACGAGATAGCCCAGGCTTCGAATGTCGCCGTCGTCCTGGACGAGCTGAGAGTTCCGGTCCGGCCGGAGGTGCGGGGGGCGTCCGAGATCCTGGGCATCGACCCCCTCTATGTGGCCTGTGAGGGCCGTTTTGTCGCCGTCGTCGACAGCGTGCAGGCCGACGCCGCCCTGAAGGCGTTGCGGACGCACGCCTTAACCGAGAGCGCCACGCTCGTCGGCCACATAACCGCCGATCCGCCCGGGCTCGTGCTGTTGAACACGGAGTTCGGCGGCACGCGCGTCGTCGACATGCTCGTCGGTGACCCGTTGCCAAGGATCTGTTGAGCATCCCGTCAGGGAAGGGACAACGGCGCTCGCGGTCACGACGACGTCACCCCGGAACTGCCTCAGAGCATCCCCGCGTCATCGCGGGCTCCCGCGACGACGGCCTGGCCCAGACTGATTCCCCCATCGTTCGGTGGAAACCGCGAGTGCGCCAGCACGCGGAACCCTTCGCGGCCCAGTCCGGCCGAGACCCGCGCCGTGAACAGGACGTTCTGGAAGACGCCACCCGACAGCGCCACGCTCGTGAGCCCCGTCGACCCCCGGACCCGTGCGCACGCCTCCACGACCGCGTCGCCCAGACCATTGTGGAACCGGGCGGCCACGACCCGCGGATCAGTGCCGCGCTGAAGATCACCCACCACGGCGCGCACGAGGTCGACCCCCGGAAGGCGGAACGGTTCGGCCCCGTCGAGTGCGATCCGGTAGGTGGAGGTCTCGGTGGGGTCGGCGAGCTGCTCCAGCTCGACTGCCGCTTGTCCCTCGTAGTTGACCCGACCACGGACGCCGACGATCGCCCCGATGGCGTCGAACAATCGTCCCGCACTCGACGTCATCGGGCTGTTCGTTCCGTGATGGGCCACTCGGAGGACCTGCTCCCACAGGTTCTCGTGGCTCCGCGCCACCCCCAGCCCTGACGGTGGTTGACCCTCGAAGGCGGCGTCGAGGTATACCGCCGCCATCCGCCAGGGTTCTTTGACCGCCGCGGCGCCTCCCGGCATCGGAAGCTGCTGGAGATGGCCGACGCGCTCGAACGAGACCAGGTCGGCGATCAGGAACTCGCCGCCCCACATCGAACCGTCGGTCCCCAGGCCGAGTCCGTCGAAGGCAACACCGATCACCGGCCCTGTCTCCCCGTTTTCGGCGAGACACGCTGCCACATGCGCGTGATGGTGCTGGACGGCAACCGTGTCGAGATCGACAAGTTCCATGGCGTACTTGGTTGAGAGGTACTCGGGATGCAGGTCGTGGGCTACCACCTCCGGGTGGACGTCAAATAGTCGCGTAAAGTGTTCGATGCCCTGCCGGAAAGCACGCAGGGTCTCGTAGTTCTCCAAGTCCCCGATGTGGTGCGAGACGAACGCGCGGCGGTCCTTGGCCACGCAGAAGGTGTTTTTCAGCTCCGCGCCGCACGCCAGTACCGGTCGGCGCAACGGTGCGGGAAGCACGGCCGGCTCTGGGGCGAAGCCGCGAGAGCGCCGTAAGATCCTCTCCCGATTCCCGACGACACGTGTCACCGAGTCGTCCGTCCGCATGTGGATGGGTCTGTCATGGGTGAGAAATGCATCCGCGATGTGACCCAAGCGCTCAAGTGCGTCGTCGTCGAGGTATGCGATGGGCTCGTCGGAGCTGTTGCCGCTCGTCAGTACGAAAGGCGTGCCCAGCCTGTCCGCGAGCAAGTGGTGGAGCGGGGTGTAAGGGAGGATGAGACCCAGGTAGCGGTTGCCCGGTGCCACCGAGGGCGCCACCTGCGCGCCAGGCTTCCGCCGGAGCAACACGACGGGACGGCGGGGGGTCGAGAGGACGCGTTCCTCCTCGGCACCCACGTCGCAGAGTGCCCGCGCGGTGTCAACGTCCCGGACCATGACGGCAAATGGCTTGTCCTCGCGGTGCTTGCGCGAGCGCAGCGCCGCGGCAGCGGCTTCCGAGGTGGCGATGACCGCGAGGTGGTAACCGCCGAGGCCCTTTACTGCCACAACCTTTCCCGCCGTGAGGAGGCCTGCCGCCGCGTCGATGGGGTCACCTCTGATCGGCGTGCCATCGCGGGCGAGCAAGCGGAGCGACGGACCGCACGCGGGGCAGCACACGGGCTGGGCATGGAAACGCCGATCCTGGGGGTTCCGGTACTCGCGCTCACACGCCTCGCACATGGTGAAACCGGCCATCGTGGTGAACGGACGATCGTAGGGGACGTCGCGGATGATCGTGAAGCGAGGGCCGCAGTTCGTGCAGTTGATGAAGGGGTAGCGGAAACGCCGATCTGCCAGGTCGAACAGCTCGCGCAGGCAGTCGTCACACGTGGCGGTGTCCGGGGAGACCAGCGTTTGACGCTCGCCGCCAGACTGACTGGGGACGATGACAAAGCCGTCCTCGCCAACGGGCGCGATCTGTTCGGCCTCGATGTGCTCGATCACCGCGAGGGCTGGGGCGTCGCGCTCGAGCCTGCCGAGGAACTCCTCCAGCGCGCCCGCGCTCCCCTCGACCTCGATGAACACCCCGGCATGGTTGTTCCCGACTATGCCGACCAGGCTCAGCGACGAGGCGAGACCATGCACGAAGGGCCGGAAGCCCACCCCCTGGACGATGCCCGCGACCCGGATGCGGAGACGGCACTTCTCCCCGTTCAAGCGGTCCACGTTTCAGCGCGTCCCCGACTTGACCGTGGCGTCATCGTCGAGCGGGGATCGCGCGCCGCACGACGAGCAGAGAACCAACTGACCCAGCCCAAGCAACTCCATGCCTTCTCGTTCCAGAAGCAAAGCGGCGGACGAGCGGCCAAGCGGCACAGCCACGAAAAGGACGCCCTTTCCGGGCCAGCTCGACCCGGCGTCGTGACGGCCAGGGGTTCTCGCGGCTGGGGCAGCCTGCCGTCCGACTCCCGAATGCAGCAGGAACCGCAGGCGATGGTCCGCGAAGGTGCGGAAGCTCTGTCTGATTCGGCCGACCTTCACGGTCGTAAGGATCTGGGCCCCGCTCGCGCCTTCGGAGATCGCGGTGAAATGGTGGTTAAGGATCGCGGCCTCCCAGGCGGGCACGGTCTTCCCAAACGGGTGGGCTCTGGCACGACAGTCCAGGTGACGTGGGCGCTGGCGGACTCGAACCGCCGACCTCAGCCGTGTGAAGGCTGCGCTCTAACCAACTGAGCCAAGCGCCCGATGTAAGAATCGTAACCGCACGTCCGGGCTCCGAGGCCCGGGACCCCCGAGGCTGTGCGACCGTCTCCGGTTCCCGTCTGCGCCGCGGATGGGGCGGCGCTCATTCCCTGTCTCAGCGCCTTCGCCACTACCCTTTGTGCAGTGAGCACCGATGCGCCCGGCGACCTGCGCAAACCCGCCGACGGACCCGACCGGGTGCCGCCCCTGACCGACGACGGCGCGCAGGGCAGCGAGAGTTCATCGCGCGGGGGCTTCACGTGGCGATCGCCCAGGTCGTGGCTCCCGAAGGTTCCCCCGCGATCGGACTCCCGCGGCAGGCAACCTGGCGGGGCGGCGGCCTGGGCGCTCGACGACCGCGAGCGCCGACTCGCCATCATCGTGGCTGTCTTCGGGACCGGCCTGCTGGTGGCGAGCTTCATCATCCTGCGCCACTCCGCGAACGCGAAGGTGCGCTCGGGGGCGATATCGGTGCTCGCTGCCGGGCTCATCCTCATCGCCATCCTGGTCGCCGGGATCGTCTTCCGGCGGGGCTCGATCGTCGGTATCGCGACTTTCATGCTGGGTTTCGAGATGATTGCGGTCTCGCCACTGTTCGCCGTGGTCTTCCTCTTCTTCGGAGGTTGGATTCTCGTGCGGAGCATGCGGCGCCAGCGGGCCTCCTTGGCCGCCGGAGGTGCAGGGCCGGCGCGCGCCCGCAAGGCGGCCCCGGCGCGTTCTGCCGGACCCCCCAAGCCCTCCAAGCGCTACACACCCCCCCGCCGGTACGGCACGTCGGCGCGGCGGCGATGAGCGCGCGATCGGCGCGTACGACGTGATCGCGGACGATCTCGCCGGCAAGCGCGTCGCGGTCACCGGTGCGACGGGATTCCTCGGGACCGCACTCGTGGAGCGGCTCCTGCGCTGCGTGCCCGGGTGCGACGTGGTCGTCGTGGTCCGGCCGGGACGGCGGCAGAGCGCGGCCGAACGGACGGCACGGGAGATCTTCCGCAACGACTGCTTTGAGCGGCTGCGGGGCGAGCTCGGCGGGGAGTTCGAGGCGACCGTGGCCCGCAGGGTGACGCCGGTGGCCGGCGACGTGACGAAAGAAGGCCTCGGCCTCGACGAGGAGGGGAAGGCGGTCTTCGCGGCGTGCGACATCGTCGTGCACGCCGCGGCGTCGGTGAGCTTCGACGCCCCCCTCGACAGCGCCGTCGAGGTCAACCTGCTGGGGCCGTCCCGGGTGGCGACGGCGATGAACGACCTCGTGGTCTCGCACCGGCCGCCCGGCGCGCCTCTCCCCCACCTCATTTCCGTCTCCACCGCCTACGTCAGCAGCGGTCACCGGGGGGATGCGCTCGAGGAGCCCATCTCCCAGAGCCCCTACATCGCGCTGCCGGACTGGCGGGCCGAGGTGGAGGCGGCGCGCCGGGCGCGCGCTGACGCCCACGCCGAGAGCCGGTTGCCGGACCACCTCGCGAAGTTCCGCAAGGCGGCCCGCGGCGAGCTCGGCGCAGCGGGGACGGCGCTTCTCTCCGAGAGGACCGAGAGGCTGCGCGAGGACTGGGTGACGGACCGGCTCGTCGACCTCGGTCGGGCCCGAGCCCAGGCGCTCGGCTGGCCGGACGCCTACGCATTCACCAAGTCCCTCGGCGAGGTGGCGCTCGCCGACACCAAGGGCGACCTGCCGGTGACCGTCGTGCGACCCTCAATCGTCGAGTCCTCCCTCGCCGACCCGGTGCCGGGCTGGATCCGGGGCTTCCGGATGGCCGAGCCGGTGATCATCTCGTACGCGCGGGGGCTCCTGCGCCAGTTCCCGGGAGTGCCGGAGGGGGTCATCGACGTGATCCCGGTCGACCTCGTGGCGGCCACGATCATCGCCGTCGCGGCCCGCGGGCCGGGGGGCCCGGCGGAGAGCGTTTACCAGATCGCGTCGGGGGTGCGGAACCCGCTGCACTACGGGACCCTCGTCTCGCTCTGTGAGCGGTGGTTTACCGAACACCCCCTCTACGACACGCACGGCCAGCCGATCGTGGTGCCGAAGTGGTCCTTCCCCGGAAGGGGAAAGGTCCAGGGCGACCTGCGCCGGGTGTCGGCGACGCTCCGACTCGCCGAGAGCTTCGTGAAGCGCCTGCCGATCCGCGGCGATCTGGCCGAGCGAGCCCTCGGCGTGGAAGAGCGCCGTGAGCTCGCCGAGCGTGCCCTCGGGTATGTCGAGCTCTACGGGTCCTACGCCGAGACCGAGGCCCGTTTCCGCATCGAGCGCACTCTCGCCCTCTACGACTCGCTGGCGGACGGCGACCGGCAGACCTTCTGCTTCGATCCGGGGGTCGTCGACTGGCCGACGTACATCCGGGAGGTTCACCTCCCCTCTGTCGTCACGCACGCGCGGGCGCGCACCTCTCCAGGCAAGCGGGTCACCGAGAAGCGTGAGGAGCGCGCCCGACGGCGGATCCTCACCACCGAGAAGCGGTGTGCGGCCTTCGATCTCGAGCAGACCCTCATCAACTCGAACGTCGTCGAGTCCTACGGCTGGCTGGCGACGCGCCACCTGCCGCCGGCGCGCCGCATGCAGCTGGCGGCCGAGTTGCTGATGGAGGGGCCGCACCTCCTCGCGATCGACCGGCGCGACCGCAGCGACTTCCTGCGCGCGTTCTACCGGCGCTACGAGGGTGCCCCGGCCGACAGGGTGCGCGACGACGCCTGGGAGCTGTTCAGCGACCTCCTGTTGACCCGCGCCTTCCCCGGCGCGATCGAGCGCGTGCGGGCCCACCGCGCCCTCGGGCACCCGACGCTCCTCATCACGGGAGCCCTCGACTTCGTGATCGCGCCGCTGCGGCCACTGTTCGACGAGATCGTCTGCGCCTCGCTGGGCGAGGAGAATGGCCGTTTCACGGGCCAGCTCGTCTCGACGCCACCGACGGGCGAGGCGCGGGCGATCATGCTCGGCGAGTGGGCCGCCTCGCACGGGTTGGACCTCGAGCGGACGGTCGTCTATGGCGACTCGACGAGCGACCTGCCG
The DNA here is from genome assembly GCA_050013835.1 of Acidimicrobiales bacterium. GTDB lineage: Bacteria > Actinomycetota > Acidimicrobiia > Acidimicrobiales > Bog-793 > Bog-793. Next base: position 92,625 of record JBEKEM010000006.1, on the reverse strand, counting down.
ATGCTGGACGCCGCCGGTCTGCCGGTCGTCGTCAACCCCGAGCCGAAGCTGGCGTCGATCGCCCGACGGCGCGGCTGGCCCATCGAGGAGTGGGAGCGGGCGCCTGGCGGGCCGTGGGTTCCACTGGCGATCTCCATGCGCCGCACCGGGCCTCGCTCCCCCTCGCCCCGGGAGCTCGGGGGGACGGCCGGCAAGGACTGGAAGGGGGCGGCGCGATGAGGGCCCTGCTCGTCGAACGGCTCCCCCACCGCTTCGCCGCGGCCCGCGTGGCCGCCGTTGTGGCCGGTTCAGGCAGCGGGATCGGGATCGGTCCCCTCCGGCTCGGCGAGATCGAGCCGCCCGAACTCCCCGGGCCGCGCTGGCACCGCGTCACGCCGCTGCTCTCGGGGATCTGCGGCTCGGACCTCGCCACTCTCGACGCGAAGAGCTCGCGCTACTTCGAGGACATCGTCACCTTCCCGTTCGTGCCGGGCCACGAGATCGTCGGCGTCGTGCGCGACGGCCCCCAGGCCGACCGGCGCGTCGTCGTCGAGCCGGTGCTTTCCTGCACCGTCCGTGGCATCGAGCCGCCCTGTCCGTCATGCGCCGACGGGCGCACCGGAGTTTGCGAGCGCATCGCCTTCGGCGACATCCGGCCAGGACTGCAGACGGGCTACTGCGCCGACACCGGGGGCGGATGGTCCGACGAGCTCGTGGCGCACGAGGCGCAGCTCCACCTGGTCCCCGACGAGATGAGCGACGAGGCGGCCGTGATGGTCGAGCCCGCCGCCTGTGCGACCCACGCCGCCCTCGCCGGCCAGGTGGTGCCGGGCGAGCGGGTCGTCGTTCTCGGATCCGGGACCCTCGGGCTGTGCACCATCGCCGCCCTGCGGCGCCACGCCCTCCCCTCGGCGCTGCTCGTCGTGGCGAAGTATCGGGTCCAGCGCCACTTCGCGGCCGAGCTCGGTGCCGACGACGTCGTCGCCCCGAGCGAGCTCGGCCGGGGGGTCCGCCGCATGACCGGGACGCTCGCCCTGGCTTCAGCGTCCGGTGCCATCGAACGCCTGGCGGGTGGAGCGGATGTCGTCTACGACTGCGTCGGATCGGCCCGTTCGATCAGCGAGGCCTTGGCGGTCGTCCGGCCAGGGGGGCGCATCGTGCTCGTCGGTATGCCCGGGGTCGTGCGGGTCGATCTCGCGCCGCTCTGGCAGCGGGAGGTCGCCCTCGTGGGCGCCTACGCCTACGGCACGGAGTCGGTTCCGGAGGGATCCCGGCGCACCTTCGCCCTGGCCTTCGAGCTTGTTGAGGCGGCTGGCCTCGAGCGGCTGGTCTCGGCCCACTACCCTCTGGATCGTTACGAAGAGGCGGTGCGCCACGCCGCCGACGCCGGACGGCGGGGATCGGTGAAAGTGGTCTTCGATCTGCGGCGTGATGACCCAGCGTGGCGACGGGCGGCTGCGCCGGCCGCACGCAAGCGGCGCCGACCCCGTGACGACAAGGAACTGGAGACGAGCGCGTGAGCCCGAGACCCGGATTCGTACTCGAGGTCGACCGTTCGACCCCCCCGACACTGTTCTGGCACGGGGAGGGTTTCCGGTTCGAGCGGCTGCCCGAGGGATCACGGGTCGTCTACCCGCCCGAGCCGCTCCCCGGGCTCACCGACGCCGACGCGGCGGTCCGCCACGCCCTCGAGCACCCGGTCGGCGATTCGGCGCCGCTGTCGGCGCTGCTCAAGCCGGGCATGCGCCTGACGATCGCCTTCGATGACGTCTCGCTGCCGCTCCCCCCGATGCGCCGCCCGGACATGCGCCAGCGCGTCATCGAGGCGGTGCTCGACGCCGCCGCCGCCGCCGGCGTGGACGACGTGGTCCTCATCGCCGCCCTTGCACTGCACAGGCGGATGACCGATGACGAGCTGCGCCACGCCCTCGGCGACCGCGTGTTCGACGCCTTCGCCCCGCACGGGCTCCTGGTGCAACACGACGCCGAGGACCCCGCAGCCCTCGTGCACCTCGGGCTCACCGAGGAGGGCGAGGACGTGGAGATCAACCGCCGCGCCGCCGAGAGCGACCTGCTCGTCTACGTCAACATCAACCTCTCGGCGATGGACGGCGGCCACAAGTCGGTCGCCACCGGCCTCGCCAGCTACCGGAGCCTGAAGCACCACCACAACGTGCGGACCCTGCAGCACAGCCGGTCGCTGATGGACCGGCACCACTCCGAGCTGCACACTTCGAACTGGCGGATGGGCCGGTTGCTGAGAAACGCCGGCGTGAAGATCTTCCAGATCGAGACCACGCTCAACCTCGACATGTTCCCGTCGCAGTTCGCCTTCCTGCAAAAACGCGAGTGGGAGTGGTCGCTCGCCGACCGCGCCGGCTTCCACTCGACTCGGCTCGCCCTCGAGCGCACGCCGCCGCGGCTCGCCCGGCAGATCTTCCAGTCGATGCGCTCGCCCTACGCCCCGACCTCGGTGCAGGCGGGCGAGGTCGAAGCCGTCCACGACGTGACGCTCGAGAACCTCTTCCGCCAGCAGCTCGTCCCAGTCGAGGGTCAGACCGACATCCTCACGATGGGGCTGCCGTACCTGTGCCCGTACAACGTCAACTCGGTGATGAACCCGATCCTCGTCGCCTGCCTCGGGCTCGGTTACTTCTTCAACCTCTACCGGGGGCGCCCGCTCGTGCGCGAGGGCGGGGTCTGCATCATCTCGCACCCCACCCCGTGGGCCTTCAACCCGGTTCACCACCCGAGCTACATTGACTTTTTCGAGCAGGTGCTCGCCGAGACGACGGACCTCGTCGAGATCGAGAAGCGCTACGAGCAGCAGTTCGCGACCGACCCGTGGTACATCCACCTCTACCGGACCTCGTACGCCTATCACGGCGTGCACCCGCTCTATATGTGGTACTGGTGCGCTCACGCCCTCGACTACCTCGGCGGCGTGATCATCGTCGGCGGCGACCGGGCGGCGGTGCGGAGGATGGGCTTCAAACCTGCCTCCACGCTCGCCGACGCCCTCGAGATGGCCGAGGACGTCGTCGGGCGGTCGCCCTCGATCACCCACCTGCACGCCCCCCCGTTGCTCGTGGCGGACGTCTCGTGAGCGTCCGGCTCCCCCGCGTCGTCGACGAGGTCGTCTCCCGCCCGACGTGGCCGGGGACGCTCCCCCGGCCGATGGAGCCGCGCAACCTGGGCGTCGACTACGACACGGCCTGGACCCGCAAGCCCTGGGCGCGGGCGGTGCGCCGGTTGCTCGTCGACAACGTGACGCGTCCTTTCGTCGCCCTCGTTGCCAAGCCGCAGATCTTCGGTCGGGAACACCTCGACCCGCTCGTGGGGCCGGTGATCTTCGCCGCCAACCACACGAGCCATCTCGACACGTCGATCGTCGTCGCCTGCCTGCCGGAGCGGTTCCGTCGCCGGACGGTCGTCGCCGCCGCGGCCGACTATTTCTTCGACCGGCCATGGAAGGCGGCAATGTGGTCGCTCGCCCTCGGAACCATCCCCATGGAGCGGACCAAGGTCAACCGTAAGAGCGCCGACCTCGCGGCGTCGCTGCTCGAGCAGCGCTGGAATCTCGTCATCTTCCCCGAGGGCGGCCGCAGCCAAGACGGCTGGGGCCGTGAGTTCCGAGGGGGCGCCGCCTACCTCGCCAAGCGCTGCGACGTCGCGGTCGTCCCGGTGCACCTCCGCGGCGTCCGGCCGGTCTTCCCGAAGGGTGCCAGCAAGCTCCGGCCGGGCAAGGTCGAGGTCCGCTTCGGGGACCCGCTCTGGCCGGGCGAGGTGCGGGCGCCCTCGGGCAAGGAGGAGGACGCCCGCCGCTTCGCGGCCCGTATCGAGGAGTCCGTGGCGCTGCTCGCCGACGAGGCGGAGACGGACTGGTGGTCGGCCCGCCGGCGAGCCGCCGCTGGCGAGACCCCGGACTTCCGGGGGCCGGACGCCTCCCCCTGGCGTCGCGCCTGGGCGCTCCCGGCAAGCGCCCGTCGCACGCGCAGTCCCCGAGCAAGGTCGTCTGCCAAGCCCTGGTGAGGCGCCGTCGCGAGCCGACCCCGGACGCGAAGAAGGGGCCGGGGGGGACCGGCCCCTTCGTTCAATTCACGCCCACGGGGTTCCGGTGGGGGACCGTCGCTCCCGTGGTTCGTCTCTACTCTTACCCGCTCCGCTCCATCGGTCAAACAGTCACAATAGATCGTCCCTATCATCTATCTCGATGGACCTGCGCCAGCTCCACGCCCTGATCGCGATCGCCGAGCACGGCTCGTTCTCCGCCGCCGCCGACGTCCTCGGGACCGTGCAGTCGAACGTCTCGACGCACATCAAGAAGCTCGAGGCTGAGCTCGGTTCGGCTCTCGTCGATCGTGCGACGGGCCAGCTCACGGAGGCCGGCGTGCTCGCCGTGGAACGCGCCCGCCGCGTGGTCGAGGAGCTCGACGCGCTCAGCTCCGACGTCACGGCGCTCAGCCGGGAGATCATCGGGACGGTTCGGTTGGGCCTTGTCGGGACGGCGGCGCTCTGGATCGTTCCGCAGCTCCTCGAACTCGTTCCCCGGATGCACCCGCATCTCCACCTCCTCTTCCGGGAGGCGACGTCGGTCGGCCTCGATCTGCAGCTCACGCGGGGAGACATCGACATCGCCCTGCTCGCCCTGCCCGCATTCGGCTCCGAGGTCCTCACGATGGACCTTTTCGAGGAGGACCTCGGCCTCTTCCTCCCCCGGACCCACCCGCTGGCGAACCGCCAGGTGCTCACTGTCGTCGACCTCGCCACCGTGCCGCTCCTCCTGCCGATCGCGGGCACCAACTTCCGCACTGCCCTCGACGCCGCAGCCGTCGCCGCCGGCGTGACCCTCCAACCCCGCGCCGAGCTCGACAGCCTCCGGCTCATGCGCTCCCTCATGTTCCAGGACGCCGGGTTCGCCATCCTGCCGGTAAGCGCCATGCCGAAGACGCTCGCGGAGACCTGGGTGGTCCTTCCGGTCGAGGGTCTTCCCCCCCGCGTGATGGGTGTCGCGCACCGCCGGAGCGCCCTTCCGGGGGCCCCGGTGAGGGCGGTGCTCGAGATCCTCACTGCCATCCTCAGCGATGTGAAGCGTCTCCCGCCCGGCGTGCGGCCGCTCGCCGCCGAGCCGCGGCGGCCGCGGAGCAGGCGGCGGTCCCCCCCCAGGCGTTCGTCGGGATCGCGGGTGAACGGGTAACCGACGCTCCAGGGTCGGCCGCGACTGGCATCCCTCCGAGGGTCGGCACCGCCCGCGGGCCGCACGTCCTTTTTGGATGACCCGGCGGAGTACCTCCGCGCCGAACGCTGAGAACGCCGCGGCCGCATCGGACAGGTCGACGTCGCCCCGAATCGCGCCCGGCGGGGCGTCACCCCAGTCGCTTTCATCGCTCGCGCGAGCTCGTGGCGAGCCGTCTCCCAGCGCGGTTCGGGAGCGAGCGGCAAGATCGACTCTTCGCGCGAGATCTGTCGCCGCCCGGAGACTCACTGCGCTGCAGCTGGGTTCCTCATCGCATCAACGGGAACCTCCTCGCAGCCGACCACCGGTTCCGGGTCGTCGCAGGTCAGGACGCCAGCCACTTTCCACCGGACGGCCGGGGCCCCGGGACGCCGTCGCTGCGGCATGCCTCGACGCGCGACCCGTGCAGACGGGGCCCCGCCCGCTTTCAGCCCGTGCGGTGGACCGGCGCCTGCGGCTCGCGCCACATGAGCCAGAGCCGTGGGCCGTCCCGCGTGGCGGTGATCTCGTGAGTGACCCGGAACCCCATCCCGGCGTAGAAGCGGGTGTTTGCCTCGCTCGAAGACTCGAGGTACGCGCCGAGGTTCTGGGCGTCGCAACGCGCGAGCCCGGGGCGCATCAGCGCGGTCCCGATCCCCTGGTGCTGGCGTGGTGGGTCGACCCCGATCGTCCCGAGGTAGTAGTGCTCCTCCATCGGCCGCAGCCGCTGCAACACGAGCGAGAGCCGACGCGACGCCCGGAACCGTCCCGACGCCAGCGCGACCCACAGGTAGGCAAGCTGGTCCCGCAGCGAGGGAAGCTGCGAGTTCGGCCCCAGCCACATGGAGGCTCCGGCGCGCTCGGCGGTCGTGTAGACCTCGCCCCGTGGCAGATAGGTGCGGCGGAGCTGGACGACGAAGAAGTCGCGCAGGACCGAGTCGCGCCGCGCCGCGTCCGCGAAGACGAACGCCGAGACGGGATCGTCGAAGAAGGCCGACGCGAGCGAGCGCGTGAGCGCGGCGACGTCGTCCGGGGTCGCCCGGCGCACCTCGGGCACGGACAGATGGTATCGCCCGGGCCCGCCGGCACACGCTCCCGCGAGCCCTCCTAGGATCGTCGACTTGCCCCATCCATTCGATCGGAGCGACGCATGAATGCGAGCACCACAGAGTTCTCCATCACGTTCGACTACCGCTGTCCGTTCGCACGCAACGCCCACGAGCACGTACTTGCCGCTATGGAGGGCGGGGCGCCCTACGCCGTCCGCTTCCTGCCCTTCTCGCTCAGCCAGGTCCACGTCGCCGAGGGCAGCCCGCCCGTCTGGGAGGATCCGGGCGCCCGCGACCAGCTCACCGCCCTGGCGGCTGGGATCGTCGTGCGGGAGCGCTTTGCAGGGCTCTTCCCGGCGGCGCACCTGGCGTTGTTCGCCGCCCGCCACGACCTAAGCGGGGATCTGCGAGACGAGAAGGTCGTGCGGGCCGCGCTCGCGCGGGCCGGCGTCGACGACACTGCGGTCTTCGCCCAGATCGCGGCCGGTTGGCCCTTCCAGCTGCTGCGCGATGAGCACGAAGCGGCCGTGGTCGACCACGCCGTCTTCGGCGTGCCGACGTTCATCGCCGGTGGTCGGGCCGTGTTCGTGCGGCTCATGACCCGGCCCCGCGGCAACACGGAGCTCGGGCGCAAGACCATCGACCGGGTGCTCGATCTGCTCGTGGAGCACCCCGAACTCAACGAGTTCAAGCACACGACCGTCCCCCGCTAGGTCGGTGTTGTACAAAGGCCTTTCGGACTGGGTCTCGACGGACGCGGCGTTCCTGTGGGTCCACGGGGGTGAGCCCGCACCGCAGAGCCGGCGTGAAAAGGGAGAAAACCGGCCGCGCTGGTTTGACGCTCGGCGTCATGAGGGCCGACCGGGTAGGAGCATGCGGCGGCCGTAGCGCGCCTGCAGCGCGATTCACGAGCACCCTCGAAGGGCGCTTGAATCAACACCTACCTAGGGCAGGGGCTCAGCTCTCGAGCGAGATCGGCTCGTCGTCTCCGACACCCGAGCCGAGCGGGATGTCGGCGGCGACCGTCGCCACCATCTTGCGGATCCGCTCGTCGATGTCGACGACCAGCTCGGGGCTCTCCCGCAGGAACTGCTTGGCGTTCTCCCGGCCCTGGCCGAGCTGTTCGCCGTCGTAGGTGTACCAGGCGCCGGACTTCTTCACGATGCCCAGGTCGACGGCGACGTCGAGGATCGAGCCCTCCCGGCTGATGCCCTGTCCGTACATGATGTCGAACTCGGCGGTGCGGAAAGGCGGCGCGCACTTGTTCTTCACGACCTTCACCCGCGTCCGGCTGCCGACGATGTCGGCCCCGTCCTTGATCGACTCCACACGCCGGATATCGAGGCGTACCGATGCGTAGAACTTGAGCGCACGGCCCCCGGGGGTCACCTCGGGCGAGCCGTAGATAACGCCGATCTTCTCCCGCAGCTGGTTGATGAACAGCGCGATCGTGTCCGACTTGTTGAGGGTCGCGGTGAGCTTGCGCAGGGCCTGGGACATGAGCCGCGCCTGCAGCCCGACATGCGAGTCCCCCATCTCGCCCTCGATCTCGGCCCGCGGGGTCAAGGCCGCAACCGAGTCGATGACGACAACGTCGATCGCGCCAGAACGGATCAGCATCTCGGCGATCTCCAGAGCCTGCTCACCGTTGTCCGGTTGCGAGATGAGGAGTTCGTCGATGTCGACGCCGATGGCCTTGGCGTAGACGGGGTCGAGGGCGTGCTCGGCGTCGATGTAGGCGCAGACGCCGCCATTCCGCTGTGCCTCGGCGACGACGTGGAGGGCGAGGGTCGACTTGCCGGACGACTCTGGGCCGAAGACCTCGACGATGCGGCCCCGGGGCAGGCCGCCGATGCCGAGCGCGAGGTCGAGCGACATGGCGCCGGTCGAGATCGCCTCGATGCCCAACGTGAGGCTCTCGCCCATCCGCATCACTGAGCCCTTCCCGAACTGCTTCTCGATCTGGCCGAGCGCTGCGTCGAGTGCCTTGTCCCGCTCCATCGCCCCTCGCTTCCCACCACTCACGCCGCCGGCCGTACGCCAAGCGGACCCGTACGCTACGGCCCCGCTGTATCGCCGGAAGCGCACCCCCTGACCGACGTGCGCTCCCACGGGAACTTTCACCAGTGTAGTTGCGAACATTTGTTCGATGGTGGATTGTCAGGTGATGTGTGCGATGACAAAGCAGCCCTGTTCAGGGCCCTTACGCGGTGGCACAGGTCACCTCGGTCGGATTGTTGCCGACGCGGGCGGTGGTGGGCGGCGGGCACCGCGTGCGGGTCGTCCCCACCGTCGCGCGTCGCGGCGGCCCGATTCGGCCGTTCTCCGATGACTCCATCGGGCTGGTTGGGATCTCGAGTTGCCGGACGTGGACGTCCCGCGGGGGGCTGACGGCACTGCCGTTGCCGGGTGTCAGATCCGCGATCGGCGCCCCAGTTGGCGCCGACCGAAACCGCAGGCCGCCTCGCGCTGCTGCGGGACCGCGGGCCGAGTAACGGTCAATGACTCGGTCGCGGACAATTCATGTAGTCGAGATCGACCCTGCTCTGGCATCAGACCTCCCCCGCTGCAGGGCGCGGGCCCTCGTAGAATCCGCGATGGCCCGACGCGAACCGCTCTGGCTGCGGCGCCGGGTGCGGGAAGGGAGCCACCATGAAGGTTCGCGGTCGCCAGCTGCGCTTCGGCGTGCAGCTGCAGGCCCAGCGCACGAGCTGGAATGACTACGTCGAGGCGCTGCGCGGGGTCGAGGAACTCGGCTTCGACACGGTGTGGACCTTCGACCACATGCTGCCGTTCTCCGGCCCCGACGACGGTCCCGCCTTCGAGACCCTGACGACACTGGCGGCGATGGCGATCCTCACGACCCGCGTCCGGATCGGCGTCCTCGTCAATGGTGTCATCTACCGCGACCCGGCGACGCTCGCCAAAGCGGCCGCCCTGGTCGACCAGATGAGCGGCGGAAGGTTGGAGTTCTCCCTCGGGGCAGCGTGGGCGGAGCGGGAGTTCCGCGCCTACGGCCTGCCCTTCCCCCCGCTCGCCCAGCGCCTCGACCGCCTTGACGAGGCCCTCCGAATCGTGAAGTCGCTCTGGACCGAGCGGCGGACGACCTTCGAGGGGCGCTACTACCGGATCGAGGACGCGCCGTGCGAGCCGAAGCCCCTGCAGCGGCCCCATCCGCCGATCATGGTCGGCGGCTCGGGAGAGGGCTCCCTGCGCCTCGCCGCCCGCCACGCGACGAGCTGGAACGGGATCGGCTCGCCCGAGCAGCTCGCCCGGCGGGCCGCCGTGCTACGCGACCGCTGCCGCGAGGAAGGTCGGGACTTCCAGGAGATCGAGTTGTCGGCTCACCTGCAACTCGCCGTCGCGCCCACCCACGACGACGCCGAGGTGCTCGCCGCGCGGGTCGCAGCCGGGCACGGCCAGGACCTCGAGTCCCAGCGGGACGGTTGGCTCCTCGGAACGCCCGAGGAGGTCGCCGGGCAGGTCCGCCGTTACGCCGCCGCCGGCTTCTCGCACTGGATCATCGGCCTCGCCCATCCCTTCGACCTCGCCCTCCTGCGCCTGTTCCACGACGAGGTCGTTCCGCGCGTCGAAGCCAACGGAGCCGCCGAGCTCCCGTAACACCTTCCTCATCACCGCCAAGCTCATCGGCTGGCGTGATTGCTGGACGCCTGATCTGGCGCCTATTCGCTGAGCCTCTCAATCAGCAATCTCGTAGCGATCAGCCTCGAGGCGTCTGCGCAGCCAGTCCAGCGTGTTCATCGTGCCGAGCTCCCGCACCCGCTGGCGGTCCCCGAACAGGTCGAACGCGACGGCCTCGGTCCGGCCGTCGGGCAACGCGAGGCCGGCGAAGGCCGTGCCCGGGGGCAGTCCCTCCTGGGCGTCCGGCCCGGCGACCCCGGTCGTCGCCAGACCGAAGTCGGCGCCAGCGAGGCGGCGGGCCCCGTCGGCCATGGCCGCGGCGGCCTGCTCGCTCACAACCAGGCCGGCGGGAACCCCCAGGAGCACGCGCTTCAGGTCGCTCGCGTAGGCGACGGTGCCGCCCCGGAACCAGCTACTGGCGCCCGGTGCCGCGACGAGAGCCGCCGCCACGAGACCACCGGTGTAGGACTCGGCGACGCCGAGGGTCGCATTGCGCGCGGTCAGCAGGGCGCCGATGCGGACCCCCATCGTCTCCTCGTCGACGCCGAAGACGTGCTCACCCACGATCCGGCGCAGGGCCGCCTCCTCGGCATCGAGTACCGCGCGAGCCGCCTCGGGCGTCGACGTCTTCACGGTCACGCGGAGCTGGACCCCCTCGAGGCCCCGTGCCAGGAAAGCGATCGTGGGGGCACCCTCCCCTCCGACTTCGAGCGCCGCGTGCCGCGGCGCGACCAGCTCGCCGAGGCGCGACTCCCCGATCCCCCAGGTACGCAGCACCCGGCTCGCGATCACCCCCGCCCCGCCCGCACGCCTGCGGAGCTCGGGCGCGACGGCCCGCTCGAACATCTCTTCCAGCTCGTCGGGGACGCCCGGCAAGGCGAAGATGACCCGCTCGCCCACCGGGCAAACAAGCCCCGGGGCCGTGCCGAGCCGCTGCTCGATGAGGCGTGCCCCCGCCGGGACGTCAGCCTGGCGCCTGTTGCTCGGCGACATCGGGCGGTGACGCGCCCGGAATGCCCCCTCGACGAGGGCGAGCGCCGCCGGGTCCGTGGCGAGCTCGACGCCCATGACCTGGGCTATCGCCTCCCGGGTGACGTCGTCCAGGGTCGGACCGAGGCCTCCGCAGATGACGATCGCGTCCGCCCGCCCGAGGGCCTCCCGGAGGACGCCGACGATGCGGGGGACGTTGTCGCCCACCCGCGTCTGGTACGTGCAGTCGACGCCCAGCGCAGCCAGCCGTTCGGCGATCCAGGTCGAGTTCGTGTCGACGATCTGGCCGAGCAGCAGCTCGGTTCCGACCGCGACGATCTCCACCTGCACGGCGTCGTCACGCTTCCTGGGGGTTCGTCGCCCCGCCCCCGGTCTCGCGGGGCCGGCGCAGGTCACGACGGGCGTCGAGGTAGTACTCGACCCCGGTGGCGAGGGTCAGCGCGACCGCGACCCAGAGCACGACCTCGGCGACGCCGAGATGGTCCCGCCCGAGCGGCGGAAAGAAGGCGGCGGCGACCGCGAGGTCCTGCGCCAGGGTCTTCAGCTTGGCGAGCGGCCGCGCCGGGACGGAGATCCCCCGCCGTCCCGCCGTCACCCGAAAGGCGCTCATCGCGATCTCGCGGGCCCCGATGAGAACGACGGGCAGCACGGTGACGGCGCCGATCGAGGCGAGCGCGCTCAGCGCGCCCAGCACCAGGAACTTGTCCGCCAGCGGATCGAGGAAGGCGCCCGAACGCGTCGTCCCGTGGCGGCGGGCGATGTGACCGTCGAGCCCGTCGGACAGGCAGAAGACCGTCCACAACGCCCACAGCAGCCACGACGCCGGTCCGATCTCGACGGCGAGCACGGCGAGGACGGGCGCCCCGACGAGGCGGGCGAACGTCAGCAGGTTCGCGGGCGTGAGCAACGCCGAGGGCCCGAAGAAAGGCCTGCTCTCGCTCACGGAAGCGCACTCGCGGGGAGTTCCCGCCCTCCCGGACCGGGGGCGACGGCCCCGACGAAGGAACCCTCGAGGTCGGGGCCCACGGCGGCCTCGATGCGGACCCGCCGCACCGTTCCAGGTTCGCCCTCGGCTGGCACGTGGATCACGCCGTCGATCTCGGGTGCCTCCCGGTGCGAGCGGCCGACCCCCGCGGTGTCGACGAGAACGTCCGTCGTCGCGCCGACGAGGGCGCGCCGGCGCCGCGCCGTGATCTCGTCCTGGCACTCGGCGCACTCCCGCAGGCGCTCGAGGGCGAGGTCGGCGGGGACCTTGTCGGCGAGCGACGCGGCGTAGGTCCCCTCCTCCTCGGAGAACGTGAAGAATCCGGCCCAGTCAAGCTCGGCGGCCCGCAGGAAACCGAGCAGTTCGTCGTGGTCGGCCTCGGTCTCGCCGGGGTAACCGAGGATGAACGAGCTGCGCAGCGCCGCCTCTGGGACGCGGGAGCGGATCTCCTCGACGCGGGCCAGGAACGCCTCGGCGGAGCCGAAGCGCCGCATCCGGCGCAGGAGCCTGGGCGCGACGTGCTGGAGCGACAGGTCGAAATACGGGGCGCCCGTCGCGATGATCGTGTCGATCAACTGCTCGGTGAGCGACGAGGGGTGCAGATATAGGAGCCGCACCCGCCAGACGCGCCGGGCCACCTCCTCGACGAGGTCGATGAGCGCGTCCTGCCTGCCGAGGTCCCGGCCGTACGAAGCGAGGTCCTGGGCGACGAGGACAACCTCGGCTGCGCCCAGCGCGTCGACCTCCTCGAGGATCGCCTCGGGACGTCGCGACCGTTGGGGGCCCCGGAACTGCGGAATGGCGCAGAACCCGCAACGACGGTTGCAGCCCTCGGCGACCTTCACGTAGGCCCAAGGGCTGGGCGCCGGCCCCCGCGGCAGGTCGAGGAAGTCCACCGGGACGAACCGCCCGCCCCGCGGGCGCCACCGTGCCCCGTCCAGGTGGACCGGCACGCCGACGTCGACCACCGCGTCGACTTCCGGGAGCGCCTCGGCGAGCGCCGCGCCGGCGCGGGCGGCAAGGCAGCCCGTGACGACCAGCCGCGCGCCCGCGCGGCGGGCGCGGGCCGCCTCGAAGATCGCTTCGAATGACTCGGCACGGGCGGCCTCGATGAAGGCGCACGTGTTGACGACGACGAGGTCCGCCGCCTCGAGCGATGCGGCGGGCTCCAGGCCCGCCGCACGAAGCGACCCGGCGAGCTTGTCCGAGTCGACCTGGTTCTTCGGACAGCCGAGCGTCTCGACGTAGAAGCGCTCCGCCACGGCCGGAGCCTACCGTGGCACCGTCGCGGCAACTTTCGGCCCCGTGCCGGTGCTATTCGCTCCGGTCCCAGTCGCCATCGCCGTCTCGGCCCGTGGCATCGGCCAGGAGCTCAGCTTTCATGCGCACGAACTCGCGATCGGTGATGATGCCACGGCCCCGGAGCGCCGCGAGACGCTCGAGCTCGTCGGCCACGGGCAGGCGACCGGGCTCCGCGACGTCGACCGATGCCGCGCGGCGGGACTCCTCGATCGTCCGATCGACGAGCCCCTGGACGATCGCCGGCCGGCGGACGTCGTTGAACGGTTCCTCCCCGTGCACGCCGGCCGACTGGACGGAAAGCCGACCCTTGCCGATGATCCTCTCGCCGAGCGACTGCACAAAACTCACGTCCTGCACGCTCGAGATCGGGATCTCGCGACTGGTGCGGCTGACAACCCCGCGACGGTAGATGACCCGCATCGTCGTGACCACGAGGTCGGTTGAGCGCCACTCGAGGAGGCGACCAAGGAAGTAGCCGACCGCCACGGCGCCCGCCCCCAGCAACACCCAGGAGGACCACCTCGGTGCGCCGGTCCAAACGACGAAGATCGCCGCGCACCCCCCGACGACGACGGCCGTCACCAATGTCGGGCCAGCGAGCCTCCACCAGTGCGGCCGGGTGTCGAGCAGTACCTCCTCACCCTCATGCACGAGCCGTTTCGGAAACGTCACCGCGCCTCCCTCAACCGCCGGGCCGGTCCGCCGCGTCCTGTCTGCCCGTCACCCGAGCTTCGCCGCGATCTGACCCGCCTCTCGCAGCACCGAACCGTCCGCCCCGGCGGACGAGAACACCGTCGCCGGACGCTCCATCGCCTCGGTCGCCAGCCCGAGGAGCAGCTCGCCGAAGGCGAGCGGCGGGTCGATGAACAGGTGGCGAGCGAGCGAGCCGGGGATCGTGTTGATCTCGTTCAGGTAGAGCTCGTGCCCGTCGGAGAGGAAGTCGATCCGATTCACCCCCCGCGCGCCAAGAAGCCGTGCCGCCGACGCCGCCACATCCCGCAGTTCCCGCTCGAGGCCCGGGTCGATCCGCGCCGGAAGCTCCCGCGGCGCGCTGGCCATGCCCTCGCCGCCGACGTATTTGTCGGCGTAATCGAGGATCTCGGCGCGACCGCCGCGCCCGAGCGGGCGTTCGACGGCCGAGAGCACGGTCGCCGGCCACGTCCGCACGCCGATCTGGAGGTCGTGGAGGTCGTCCCGGTAGGGCTCCACGACCGCGCCCTGCCGGAGATGGACGTTGGCCTGCAGGCGGGCCCGAGCCGTCGGCCAGTCCCGCACGACGTCGATGCCGATCGAGGAGCCGCCGAAGCGCGGCTTGACGATGTAGGGACCGGGGAACCCCGGCTCAGTGGCCGCCGCGTCGAGCGCCAGCCGCGGCAGTGTCGGCATCCCGGCGGCCGCGAGGACCCCGGCCGTCGCGAGCTTGTCCATGCCGAGCGCCGCCGCGGCCACACCTGGCCCGCTATAGGCGACGTGCGCGCAGTCGAGGATCCCCTGCAGCGAACCGTCCTCCCCGGGGCCGCCGTGGCAGCAGACGATCGCGGCGTCGATCTCGAGAGTCTGCGCCTTCGCCCCGTGCCAGCCACCGCGGGCGATGAATCCCCCTCCGGGTCCCGCGACGAGCTCCACCCGCCGGCCGCCGTCGGGCGGGCCGTCGGCGAAGGCCCTCGCCTCGAGCGAGTTCGGCAGCGCGAGCCAGCTGCCGGTTTTGGTCCAGTAAAGGGCGTGAACCGCCCCGACGACAGACTCCTGGCTCAGCGCGTGCGCCGCCTGCAGGCCCGTAAGGATGGAGACGTCGTGTTCCGGCGACGGTCCCCCGAACAGCACGGCGATACGCAAGGAAGACCCGACCATCCAGGCATTGTAGGCAGTGCCTCGGCTCAATCGAGGACGGGCCGACCAGCCGGTCCCACCGCCGCGGCGGCTTCCTATGGGTACTGATCCGGCAGATCGTTCTCGTACAGCACGGCGTCGCCGGCCCGCAGCTCGCGTCGGATCCACGCCACGGCCGCATCCCGCGACGGGACCGTCGTCACGCGGACCCCCCCCGGGGCTCCCGCCGACTCGCGCGCGACGGCCGCCCCGGCGAGGAGGGCCCGGCGGTTGGTCAATCCCACGACGACGAGGTCGGTTGCCACGCGCGTCGCGTCCCGGGCGAAAGCGGCGTTCTCGTCGCGCTGCTGCGGACCGAGCTCGACCATCCCCGGCGTGACGACGACCCGGCGCCCACCGGATGCCGTGCTCGTCGCCAGCGTCGCGAGCGCGAGACGCGCCCCCGCTGGGTTCGAGTTAAAGGTGTCGTCGAGGACCGTCACCCCCGCGGGCGAGGTTGCCACCTGCAGGCGGTGCTCGACGACGGGCAGCGAGCGGAGTCGCGTCGCGATCTCGTCCACCGGCACGGACAGCGCGAGGGCGATGCCGACCGCGCAGGCGACGTTGGTGAGCGCCAGCGGCCGGGCCCGGTCGAGGGCGAATCCACCGGCGATCGCGCCTTCGACATGGAGTCCGGCTCCGCGCTCTCCCGTGACCACGGCGACGTCGGCCGTGGCATCCTGGCTGGAGCAGCGGATAACCCGCAGCCCCTCCGCTGCCAGTTCGGCGACGATCGGGCCGAGACGCTCGTCGTCCACGTTCACGACCGCCGTCTCGGCGCCCGTGAAGATCTCCCTCTTGGCCGCGACCGTGCGTTCGAGGGTCCCGAATCGCTCGAGGTGCACGGGCCCGATCGCAGTGATGGCCGAGACCCGTGGTCGCAGCCACGAGACCAGGTCGGCGATCTCACCCGCCCCGTACGCGCCCATCTCGGCGATGAAGACGTCGGTGCCGTCCGCGAGGGTCTCGTTCACCGCCCGGGCGAGCCCGGCGCGGTTGTTGAAGCTGCGCGGGCTTGCCACGACGCGGAACGTGCCCGAGGCGAGGTGGGCCGCGTAGGCCTTGGTCGACGTCTTGCCGTACGAGCCCGTGATCCCCACGACGACGGGGGCGACGCGGCCCAGCTTCTCCGCCGCTCGGCGGACGTAGCGGCGCGCGACCACCCACTCGAGGGGCCGATCGGCGAGGAGCGCGATCTCGACGAGGACCGGCGAGGCCACGGCCCCGGCAACGGCCACCGTCCCCGCCAGCCGCATTCCGCCGAGAGCGGCGGCGACGCCCACGGCGGTCCCGTACTCGGCCGCAGCGAACGCGGCGACGGTCATCATCCGCCGGGTCCACCTCAGCCGGCCAGTCCGACCCCGCAGGCCGAGGCCGAGCGGTCCCGCGGCGGTCACGGCCGCCCCCACGAGGCCGATCCCGACGACGAAGCCCTCGCCTGCCGCCGCGGCGACCGCGCCTGTCGCCGCAATGACATGGAGAGCGTCGCGATCCCACCAGCGTCGGGCGAATCGCAGCACCGCGCCGGGCAGGTAGTGCTCACGCTGAGCGACGCGGAGCCACCGGACACCAGAAAGGGCCGCCGCCAGAACCGCGGCCACGACGGTCACGACGAGCAACACCTTCACGGGCGATGCCTCGCCATCGCGGTGCGCAGAGCTGCCGGGGCCGATGTCGGCACGAAGTGGTCGACCCCCGCAAGCACCGTCAGCCGTCCCTCGGCGATGGACTTCAACGCCGCCTCGGCCACTGCGACCGGCACGACGGTGTCGCGCTCGCCCCAGACGAGTTCCACGGGGCAACGCAGCCGCGCCAGCGACGGGCGGTAGTCCTCGCTGAGCGCGCGCACGAGTACGTCCCGCATGATGCCCCGCGCCTCCCGGTAGTCGCGCGACCCGTAGCGTTCCCGCGCCGTGTCGAGACGACGCTGGCTGACGATGCCCGCGCCGGCCAGCGATCGCACGACCCGGTAACGCGCCGGTGGGCGGGGCGGGCGGCCCAGGCGGACGAGCGGCACCCCAGTCAGGACGAGCGCCGCCACCTGCCCGTCAGCCAGGGCGGCAAGCTCCACGGCCGCGCGCCCGCCGAACGAGTGGCCGACCAGCACGACCCGCCCGGCCATCTCGTCGAGCAGCGGCCGCAGGAATGCCGCGTAGTCCTTGGCGCCCCAGGCTCCGTCGGGCGCAGGCGACGCACCGAAACCAGGGAGGTCGAGGGCGATGGCGTCGACCATCTGCTCGGCGTCGGTGCCGCCGAGGACGCGGGCGAAGTCCACGTGCGTGCGCCCCCAACCGTGCACGGCGAGCACCCAGGGTGCCGACGTGCCGTACCGTTCGCCGAACGCTCTCCCCTGGAGGTACCCGCTCAGCATCGCTGCCGACGCTAATAGGTCGCGAGCAGGTGATCCGTGCTTGTGCGGGGCCCGTGGTCCAATGGCACAACCGCCGAGTACGGTCCTAGAGGGTGACCCCCGATCCCGAGATGCGCCGCGTCCTCGCGGGGTGCGACGAGAGCCAGTGTGCCGCGATCACGTCGCCAGCGGCTCCGCTCCTCGTCATCGCGGGCGCCGGATCAGGGAAGACCCGTGTCCTCACACGGCGCATTGCCTGGCGTGTGCTTCATGGCGATGCTGCCGCCGCCCACGTCCTCGCCCTGACGTTCACCCGCAAAGCCGCTGGAGAGCTGCGGGCCCGTCTGGGGGACCTCGGCCTCCCGGCCCCGGTGACGGCTGGCACCTTCCACGCGATCGCGCTGGCCCAGCTCCGCCAGCGCGCCGCCGACGAAGACCTCGACCCCCCATCCATCCTCGATTCCAAGGCCCGCCTGCTCGCGGGGTTCGGGTTCCCGCTGGTGGGCCGGTCGGCCCGCACCCGTCCGAGTGGCCGGCGGGAGCTGATCGCCTCGGTGGCCGGGGAGATCGAGTGGGCCAAGGCGAGGCTGATCCCGCCGGGCCGTTACGTCGAGCAGGCCGCGTTGGCCGGCCGAGCGCCACTGACCGACCTCGCACAGGTCGCCGAGCGGTACGCGGACTACGAGCAGGAGAAACGCCGCCTCCGGCTCCTTGACTTCGAGGATCTTCTCGCGCGCCTCGCCGACGACATGGCCGCCGATTCCGGCTTCGCGGCCGTCCAGCGCTGGCGGTTCCAGCACCTCTTCGTCGACGAGCTCCAGGACGCCAACCCGGCTCAACTGCGCCTGCTCGACGCGTGGCTCGGCCATCGCGACGACCTGTTCGCCGTGGGCGACCCACGACAGGCGATCTACGGCTGGAACGGCGCCGATCCAAGCGCCGTCACGACGTTTGCCGAACGCTATCCGGGTGCGACCGTGATCGAGCTCGCCACGAACTACCGCTCGACGCCCCAGGTCGTGGCCGTCGCCTCCGCCGCCCTCGGGCCAGCGGGGATGGTCCAGGTCGCGGCGGGACCAGATGGGACGACGCCGCGCGTCGTGGAGTACCCCTCGGATCGAGAAGAGGCCGCCGGCGCCGCCGCGGTCCTGCGGCACCGTCACCTCCCCGGCTCGCCGTGGTCGACGTGTGCCGTCCTCGCCCGGACGAACGCCCAGCTCGTCCTGTTCGAGTCGGCGCTTGGCGCCGCCGGGATCCCCTATCGCGGCGCCGTCGGCGGCGCCTTTCTCGCCAGACCCACGGTCCGAGGGGAGCTCGACCGCCTCGAGGGACGGCCCGGACGCGACGGATTCGACGCCTGGCTCGAGGATCTCACCTTGGACCTCGGCATCGATCATACGGCAGACCCCTCCGGACAGAGCGATCCCGGTCACGACGACCCCGCCGGCGAGAGCGAGCTCGACCTCGCCGTCCTCGTGCGCATCGCGTCGGACTACCGCGCGATCGACGCCGCCCCGTCGGCAGGCGGATTCCTCTCCTATCTGCGCCAGTCGCTCCGCGACGACCCACAGGCAGCTGGGGGCGACGGCGTCGACCTCCTCACCTTCCACCGCGCCAAGGGTCTTGAATGGCAGATCGTGCTAGTGACGGGTCTCGAGGACGGCCTCGTGCCGATCGCCCACGCGAAGACCACGGCGGCGTGGGAGGAGGAACGCCGGCTGCTTTACGTCGCCCTGAGCCGGGCGACGCGCGAACTGCATTGCTCGTGGTCCCGGGAACGGACCTTCGGCGGCTACGCCTCGCGGCGTGCACCCTCGCCGTTCCTGGGCGCAGTCGTGGAGGCTTGCCAGTCGATCGAGAAGGCCCGTGCCTTCGACCTCGACCGTGCGAAGGCGGCGATCGCCGCCACCCGCTCGCAGCTCGAGAACTCCTCCCCGGGGCCCCACCCGTCGACGGGTCACGCCGCGACGGGCGAGACCAACCGCTGAAGCCGTCAACGAGGGACGGTCGCAGCGTTCCTCATGATCGGATCTCCTCGGGCACCAGCCTCCGGCTGTGTCGCGCTGTGCCGGAGGGTCGCGACGAGATGTTCTCGCATTCGTCGCAGACCGATGCGGGAATCAATCCGGCCCGGATCAGGAAAGCGAAGACTTTGCAGCCGACGCAGTAGCCCAACGCCGCCTCGAGCGTCGCCGGGACGAGGAGGACGGCGAGCACGACGACGCAGGCCGTGGCCGCGCCGCTCAGCCAGAGCCCGAGGGCACTCAGCCCGAACGCCGCGCCGATTCCCTGGGCAAAACGCTTGGGCGTGCCGGGCACGAGCTTCTCCCAGCGAGTGAGCCGGGGCGCGACCACGCGGCTCGCGGTGAACCCGAGCGGGCTGAGGCGCGGTCCCGTCAGCACCCGCGCGACGAACCCGTAGGCGAGGGGGATGGTGATCCAGAGCTGCCGGGTCGCGATGGCCACTGCCGCCATCGTGACGACTCCGGTCGCGACGGCACGCGCCGCCACCACGTTCACCGGGTTCGGGAAGCCGAAGACGCGCGCGCCCATGCGGCGACCATACCGGTGTCTAAAGAATTCCGATCTGTTTACTCACCTACGACCGAACAGCCCTGGTGGGCGCGTTGCCCGCGGGCCGCGGGCGGGCGGAGACGCCGGCGGACGCCGCGGCACCACGGGCTAGGGGCGGCTCCGGTGGGCGCGGAGGTACTCGACGAGCCCGGCTGTCGAGCTGTCCATCGCCGCGAGATCGGGCTGCCGTGCCGCGTTCAGCGCGGGGGCGAGGTCCGACGCCATGACCTTGCCGAGCTCGACGCCCCACTGGTCGAACGAGTCGACGCCCCAGATGACGCCCTCGACGAAGGTCGCATGCTCGTAGAGCGCGACGAGCTGCCCGAGCGTCGAGGGCGTGAGGCGCGGCGCGAGGATCGTCGAACTCGGGCGGTTCCCCCGCATGACCTTATGCGGGACCAGCTCGGGCGCAACGCCCTCGGCGACGAGCTCTTCGGCGGTCTTGCCGAAGGCGAGCGCGGCGGACTGGGCCAGGCAGTTCGCCATCAGCAGCTCGTGCTGGTCGCCCGATTCCCTCGTCGAGTTGGCGAACCCGATCAAGTCGACAGGGACGAGCTTCCTCCCCTGGTGCAGCAGCTGGTAGAAGGCGTGCTGGCCATTGGTGCCCGGTGCACCCCAGTAGATCTCCCCCGTCTGAATGTCGACGGCGTCGCCGTCGCGCCGGACCGACTTGCCGTTCGATTCCATCGTCAGCTGCTGCAGGTAGGCGGGGAAGCGCGCCAGGCGCTGTGAGTACGGCAGCACGGCATGCGTCTGGGCGGCGAAGAAGTTGTTGTACCAGAGGTTGAGCATGCCCTGGATGACCGGCCCGTTTGCTGCCAGGGGCGCCGTGCAGAAGTGCTCGTCCATCACCCGGAAGCCGCCGAGCATCTCCTCGAACCGCTCTCGGCCGATCGCGACCATCAGGGCGAAACCGATCGCCGAGTCGTAGGAGTAGCGACCCCCGACCCAGTCCCAGAACTCGAGCATGTTGGCCGGGTCGATCCCGAAGGCGGCGACCGCCTCGGAGTTCGTCGACACGGCGACGAAGTGGTCGGCGACGGCCTCCTCACCAGCGCCGAGCCCCGACAGCACCCAGGCCTTGGCGACACGCGCGTTCGTCAGCGTCTCGAGCGTCGTGAAGGTCTTCGAGCACACCACGAAGAGCGTCTCGGCGGGGTCGAGGTCGTGGGTCTTCGCCCACAGGTCGACGGGGTCGATGTTCGAGACGAAGCGGCACGTGACGTCCCCGTTGGCGTAGTCGCGGAGCGCCTCGTAGGCCATCGCTGGGCCGAGGTCCGAACCGCCGATGCCGATGTTGACGACCGAACGGATCGGCCGCCCCGTCGCACCGCGCCAGGTGCCTGTGCGGATGTTCTCGGCGATCTCCCCCATCTTCCGGAGAACTCGGTGCACATCGGCGACAACTTCCTGGCCGTCGACCCTGAGACGCGCGCCCGGTGGCATCCGCAACGCGACGTGGAGCACGGCGCGGTCCTCGGTCGTGTTGATGTGCTCGCCAGCGAACATGGCGTCGCGCCAGGACTCGACACCGACGCGCCGGGCCAGCGCGATGAGCGTATCCATCGTCTCGGGCCGCAGCCGGTGCTTGGAGTAGTCGAGGTGGAGGTCACCCGCCTCGAGCGTCATCCGCCGGCCGCGGTCGGGATCCGAGGCGAAGAATTCGCGCAGGTGCGTGTCGCGGTCCTCGCCACGCTGCCGGGCGAGTGCGCTCCACTCGTCGGTCCTCGCGGCGTCGACCGGCGTGATCAACGTCGCTTCTCCTCGTGTCCGCCGAAGGCGTTCCGTTGGGCCGAGAGAACCTTGTCGGCGAAGAGCCCCGCGCCCTGTGAGCCGAAGCGGGCGTAGAGCGCCGCCGTGAGGAGCGTCGCGGGGACGCCCTCGTCGATCGCCGCCAAGCTCGTCCAGCGTCCCTCGCCAGAGTCCGAGACCCGTCCGGCGAACTGGCCGAGGGCGGGGTCGGCGAGCAGTGCCTCGGCGGTGAGATCGAGCAGCCACGAGGCGATCACGCTGCCGCGCCGCCACACCTCGGCCACGTCGGCGAGGTTGAGCGAGAACCGGTAGTACTCCGGGTCGCGCAGCGGGGCCGTCTCGGCGTCGGCGCTCCGCGAGACGTCCCCCGCGTCGGCGTGCTCGAGGATGTTGAGGCCCTCGGCGTAGGCGGCCATCAGCGCATACTCGATCCCGTTGTGCACCATCTTCACGAAATGGCCGGCGCCGCTCGGCCCGCAGTGGAGCCAGCCCTCCTCGGCCGGGCTCGGCTCCCCCGACCGCCCCGGCGTGCGGGGAGCGGCGGCGACACCTGGTGCGAGCGCGGAGAAGATTGGCGCGAAACGGCGGACGATCTCCTCCTCGCCGCCGATCATCAGACAGTAGCCACGCTCGCGTCCCCAGACCCCACCACTCGTCCCGACGTCGAGATAGTGCACCCCGGCGGCGCGCAGGCTCCCGGCGCGGTCGATGTCGTCCCGGTAGTAGGAGTTGCCGCCGTCGATCACGACGTCACCGTCGCCCAGGAACCGGCGCAACTCCTCCACCGTCGAGCCGGTCACGGCGGCCGGCACCATCATCCAGATGCCGCGGGGCGGCGCGAGCCTCGTCACGAGATCCTCAAGCGATGAGGCGCCGACCGCCCCGTCCGCCTCGAGCGTCGCCACGGCGCCCGCGCTGAGGTCGTACACGACGCACTCGTGACCGGCCCTCGCGAGGCGCC
The DNA here is from genome assembly GCA_050013835.1 of Acidimicrobiales bacterium. Lineage (GTDB taxonomy): Bacteria > Actinomycetota > Acidimicrobiia > Acidimicrobiales > Bog-793 > Bog-793. The sequence continues at coordinate 69,957 of JBEKEM010000006.1, read as the reverse complement.
GGACCAAGTTTGAGCCCATTCGTCCAAGACCGACCATGCCGAGCTGCATGACGAGCCTCCCTGACCGTCCCGGACCGCGTCGCCGCGGCGTGACAACCCCCGCGCAAACCTTATGGGACCGGTCAGCCTGGTGTTGCCGGTCGGCGGCCACCCGCGGTTCGCGCCCCAACCACCGGAGCTCGGCGCCGAGCGCGCCCGGCCGAGTTGTCGGTGCGTCCTCGCCCCCGATGATCGGAAGCATCCCACGGGCGCCCATCGAGGGCGGCTCACAACCCGGCACGATCGGCCACGCCCCTTTGGGCCCACCGGCGTTCGCGCGTTTCGTTGCCGCGGTCACAAAGGGGGCACTACGCTCGGCCGATGTCGTCGGACGCTCCGGACCCCGGTGGTGATCGCGACCGACCCGAAGGCCAACCCATCGCGCTGACTGGCGTCCCTTCGGGCGTCCGCGGATTCGCTCCAGAGGTCTCGGTCGTCATTCCCGCCTTCAACGAAGCGCCGAATCTCCCGGACGTCGTTGCCGAGCTCTACGGGGTCCTCGAGCGTTGGGGCGCCACGTTCGAGGTCATCGTCGTGAACGACGGAAGCACTGACGCCACGCGCTCGGTGCTCACGCAACTGCGCCGGGACTATCCCGAATGCCGACCGGTGAATCTGCGGCGCAACTCGGGCAAGGCCGCGGCGCTCGCGATCGGGTTCCGCATCAGTCGGGGTCGTGTTGTCGCAATGATGGACGCCGATGGCCAGGATGACCCGGCGGAGATCCCCCGCATGGCGGCGTTGCTCGGCGAGCGATGCCAGCTCGTGTCAGGGCTGCGCGTCAACCGTCAGGACCGCGTGATCAAGCGCCGGACCTCACAGCTCTATAACGCCGTTACAGCGCGGGTGACCTCGGTGCAGGGCAATGACATGAACAGCGGGCTGAAGGCGATGACGGCAGAGTTCGCCAAGAGCGTGGACCTCTACGGCGAGCTCCACCGCTACCTCCCCGTCCTGGCGACGTGGCAGGGCTTCGCCGTCGAGGAACTCGAGGTCAATCACCGTTCGCGTCTCCACGGCTCGTCCAAGTACGGCATCGCCCGGTTCTGGCGCGGGATGTTCGACCTCGTGACTGTCAAGTTCCTCACCTCGTACAACCGGCGTCCCTTCCACCTCTTCGGCGGCGCGGGAATCCTCTCGGGCATGATCGGATCTGGTCTCCTCGCGTGGATGCTCGCCGTCCACCTTTCCGGGAGGCCGGTCGCCGACCGGCCGGCCCTCATCGCGGGCGTGCTCTTTGAGCTCGTGGCAGTCCAACTGTTCTGCCTTGGACTCCTAGCCGAGCTTCTCGTGCACCTCCGCCAGCCACGTGAGATTCGCTGGGAACAGGAAACCGACCGCGAGGGACGTCAGCCCCCTTCCTGACCGACTCGCCGTCCCCTGGCCCGCCCGAGGCGAGCCCGCCTTCTCACGAAACGGGTGAACCGCGGCGCGTACCACAAGCAGCTTCGCGTGGCGCAGGCCTGTTCGGCGTGCAGTTTCTCGCCATGGCCCTGTGGAGCCATCTGCAATCCGTTCGTGCCGGGTCTTACTTTCGACTCCGGGCAGCCTCAACTTCGAGGTCTGGAACGCGACGACCGGCACGCTCCCCGCGCGATTCCGTCTGTCGTTCCTTCTCTCCCACTCGATTCCGCGCTTCGGCTCGTTCACTGTCTTGCGACCGTTCAAAACCACGAGGCAGCCGCGGTCCTCATCTTCGACGAGCTCGAGATGCGCATCTGGCCACCGTCGGGAACTCGGGCCGACGTCTGCAACGCGTCGCTCACCTGGGCGGCCAGCCGCCAGTGAGCGCTCCTCATCCTCACCGTGGGGGCCCGGTGCCCGTCGCGGACCCACCCGGCGGGGTCACACCCGTTCGCGGGTCCGACCGGACCGCCCCGAACCACTACTGTCCGGGCGGAGGACCGGAGACGAAAGCCATGAGTTCGAAGAATCTGGTGGGGGTCGTCGGGGCGGGCAACGTCGGTGTCGCGACCGCGACCGTGCTCGCCTCGTGGGGCTCTGCCATATTGCTCGTGGAGAACGATCCGGTTCGCTTCGCGCTCCTGCGCGCGAATCACATTCCGTTCTTCGACCCGGAGCTCGAGAAACTGCTGGTGGAAGTCGCCGCACAGGGCACACTCCGGTTCTCCCGGACCCTCGACGACCTGGCCGACGCGCGGGTTGTCGTCGTCTGTGTCGGAACGCCCCCGACTACGAGTGGGGCCCTCGACCTCACGGCCCTCGAACAGACCGTCGCACGACTCGCGGAGATCGCGCGCCGCGGAGCGGTGATTGTCATCAAGAGCACGGTCCCTCCGGGAACGACCACGCGACTTGGGCGCCGCGTGGCGACGGATCGTCCGGACCTAGCGCTCGTCTCGTGCCCCGAGTTCCTCCAGGAGGGAAACTCCCTCGACGACGTACGACGGCCCTCGCGTCTCGTCGTCGGCGGCGCTGACGACGCGGCTCGCCAGAGGGTGGCTGCCCTCTTCGCCCCGGGCGGCGCCCCCCTCATCTTCACCGACGCCACTAGTGCCGAGCTCATCAAGTACGGTGCGAACGCCTTCCTCGCCATGAAGATCTCCTTCGTGAACGAGCTTTCGCACTTCTGCGAGCTCGTTGGAGCCGACATCTCCGTCGTCGCGCAGGGAATCGGCACGGATCCTCGGATCGGCTCGGCTTTCTTGAGGGCAGGGCTCGGCTTCGGCGGATCGTGCTTCCCGAAGGACGTGCGGGCCCTCGAGGATCTTGGAGCTTCGCACGGCTACCAGTCGCTCCTCCTCAAGGCGTGCAGCGAGATCAACGCCCAGCAAAGGGACCGGGTCATCTCCAAGATCCGCGGCGCACTCGGAGGAACGTTTCGTGGGCACCATGTCGCCGTGCTCGGCCTGGCCTTCAAGCCAGGAACAGATGACCTCCGTCAGGCACCGGCCCTAGAGGTCGTCGCCAAGCTCCGTGCCGAAGATGCTGTGGTCACCGTGACCGATCCCGTGGCCATGCCAAGCACGGCGGAGCTGCCCCCGGGCGCCCAGCTGGTCGGAGACGTCTACCGCTGCGTCGCCGGGGCCGATGCACTCCTGCTCGCCACGGAGTGGCCGGAGTACCGCGCGGTCGACTGGGAGCAGGTTCGGTCGCTCATGCGCGGCAACGTCATCGTCGACGGCCGCAACTTCCTCGACGGGGCCCGCCTTACAGAGCTCGGCTTCGCCTACCTCGGGGTTGGCAAGCCGACGCCGGGGCAGCCGACGCCGACGCGCGACGGCGGGGCCGGTTCCCGACCGGTCGCCTGAGGACGGCATCCCATCCCGCCCGGCGAACCCGGTTCGGGCCACAGGCGGTCGGGTGGCACTGGTGACGGTCCCGCGGAGACGCCCGCCCAGGACCTCCTTCCGGGCCAGCCTCGCCACACCTTTCTGCGGAGATGGGGACCCCCGGCCGGGTCGGTCGTCTCGGTTGCTCTCCTCTCCTACGTCGTGTGGCGCGCCGCGCAATCGGTCCACGACATCAGATTCCAGGCCGTCGCCCTAGCTGTCGCTCTGCCAGTCGCGCTCGTGTCGTGGCTCGCCCAGGGAGCCGCCTGGCTAGTCCTTTCCGGTCGGTTCAACTCGGGCCAGCTGACCACCTGGTCCCAGAGCCAGGCCCTCCGCTACATCCCGGGCGGCCTCTGGGGACCACTAGCCCGCGCGACGTCGGTCCCGGGCCGGAAGTACACGAAGTTCGCGACGGTCGCTACCGAACAAGGCATGTGCCTCGCCGCAGCTGTCGCCGTCGGGGGCGTCGACCTTGCGTTCGGCGAGTCGGCCTGGTTCGGGCTTTGCGTCCCCGCCCCCATCGTCCTCGGCCTCGTGCTCTCACGGTTCCGCAAGGCGGGACGCCCCGTGCGCGCGCGGCAGCTCGTCCTGTCCGGCGTCATTTACACCGTCGGCTTCATCGCCTACAGCGGGGTCATCGTGCTCGCCCAGGCCGCTGTCGGACCCGTGTCGGACGTCTGGAGGGTGGCGGGCGCCGGCTGCTTCGCCTGGGCTCTCGGGGTCGTGGTCATCTTCGCCCCGGGTGGCGCCGGTGTACGTGAGGCTGCCTACGTCGCCCTGGTCGGCCGGGCGGTCCCCTCCCTCGCCGTGGCCGGGTCGCTCGTCGCGCGCCTCGTTCTCACGGCGGCCGAGATGTCGGTCCTCCTCGTCCTCGTGGCGCGTCTGCACCTGGTTCGGGCGCGGGACCAGCGGACACGCCGCGTCACGGAGAGGGGGCCGACCGACATAGCTGGGTCGCGCCAACCCGCCGGCCCTGTCGCGGACGGGACCGGCGGCGAGGCCGCCACCTCGCTTCCGAGCCCCGCCTAGCTCACCCGGTTGCCGAGTGTCCGGATCCAGGGCAAGCTCCTCGACCGCAAGCGCTGGCGAACGCGTGTCGAGCTCGCCAACGCGCTCGTCGAGCACGTCGGGATCTTCCACAACCGCCAGCGCCGTCACTCGTCGCTTGGCGAGCTTGCACCGCTCGAGGTCGAGACTCGGCATCTGACAACGACAGTGGCCCGAGAATCCAATGATCCAGCTCCACGAACTTCAGAGAACCTCAGAGTCTCCGAAAAATCCAGGCCGCATCAAGGTTCCTGACGTTTCATTGTCCAGCATCTCAGCTTGCGCTTAGCGTGGCTGCCGGAGCGGAGTGCCCGTGCGCGGTCTTGTTCCATCTGTATCTCGTCGACGGGCGCAACAGTTCCCAGTACATCGCGATAGCGGTCAGAGAGTTGAAAGCCCACCAAACGGGGACAAGGAACATCGTCGGAACACTCTCCCAGTCCTCCGCCCTGCAACACGACACGAGCAGTTGGTAGAAGAACCCAAGGTTGCCAAAGACCATGGCCGACAAGCCCAGGTAGTACACGGGCGTCGGGAAGAGCGCCACGATGGTCGACGATCTCGTTGCCCCATAGGCGACCGTGAGTGACCAGAAGATCGGGTTGAGAATCAGCGCGACGGGCGTCCCGAAGATGACGAGCATGTAGGAGACGTAATCCCAGAGACCCATCTGGCGGATCTCCTGAGCGGGATGACGGGAGTGGACGAGCCCGGTCTGCAAGTAGCCCTTTAGCCACCGCCGTCGCTGGCGGCTGGCACCTCCGTGGCCGAACAGGTGGTTGGGGGACTCCTCCTCGGTTGTGGAATCGAGAGGGATTATGCGTTTGTGGTTGCATGCGATCACCACCGCAAGGTCGGCGTCCTCGGTCACGTTGCTTGGATCCCAAGCGGGCAGGATCTCCGGCTCGCCAGACGAGGATCTGATCGCCATCTCGCGAAGGTCGTCGACCCGAAAGTGATTCGATGTTCCACCAAGGGGAAACGTCCCGTTGAGCTTGGACAGTCCTCGCAACAATTCCCAGAAATGCGTCGTGTAATCGACCGAGTAGAAGCGGTTGTACCACCTCTTTCCTTCTGCGTACTTCAGCCTCGCCTGGAGACAGGCGACGTCGCTCTTCTCGACCCGGAAGAGGGCGACTGCCTTGAGCAGCTGATCGGGGTCCGGTCTGTCTTCTGCGTCGTAAACAGTCGCGTATTCTCCGCGGGCCGACGCCAGCCCGTAGTTGAGGGCTTTCGGTTTCGTGCGGGGACCGATGAGCGGAATGAGTATCCGCTGGAAGTAGCTGGGGAGGTCTTGCGCTTCGAGCGCAGCGATCGTCGCTTCGTCATCCGACTCGAGCAGATGGATGACTTGCAGTCTGTCTCTGGGATAGTCGAGTCGTTTCATCGCCGCGATGTGACTCGGAATGATCGCGACCTCGTCGTGCATCGGGACGAGGACGGTGTAGATCGGCAAATCGGGATCGTCTGAGGCACAGGTCACTGTCGTCGGGTCGTGGTAAAAGTACGCCGCTGTGTGGATCACGAGACGTTGGAAGATGATGGCCGTGTAGAGCAGGGTGGCGCTCGTGATGAGGACGATGAGTGTCATGTGCGATCGGAAGATCAGGCTCGCGATCACCGCGCCGGCAAGCGCGAAGGCAAAGAGGCGCTGCGGAAGGCTCAGGAGCTTCTCAGCTGAGTACCTGGTGTAGCTGGGTTTCTCCGTGTGCCGCACGCGAACCACTCAGCTCCTCTCGTAGATGCGGTAGCCGTGACGGTCGTACACGAGCTTGTAGGGCTTGAGTCTTGACGAATCGTGAAGAGTCGTGAACACCTGATCACCCCAGTCGTCCATTCGCATGACGATCCACTTGATGTGGGATCTTGCCGGATCCTCGAGAGCTGCGGCCCATAGGTTGTAGCTGCCCTCGTAGACGTTCTCCTGTGTGGAAATCCTGGCGTCGAACAACACCTCCTGGCTTCCCCACTCCTGTTCGAGTATGAGGCCGCCCGTGTAGTGGCGCCTCAGGAAGGCTCCGGCATCTGCGAATCTCTGGACGAGTCCGCCGCGTGTATTCGCGATGTTGAGTGGTTCTTGCACGGTAGCGATGTTGGTGTCGATTCTCTGGAAACCCTCGTACGTGAAGGAACCGGCGAGGACGACACAGGCGACGCCGAGCGCGACCCTGAAAAGGACCGTCCGGGTGAACGTGCTGACCAGGTAGCCGGCAAGAATCGCTGCCGGCAGCACCATGACGAGTCCGTAGCGAACGTTCAGCAGGCCACCTCCGAACTGAGTAACGCCCATCGGGCGCTGCCCCTCGTAGAGACCAAGCACGTAGAAGGGGACAAATACCAGGGTGGCGAGTGTCGGCAACGATTCCGGGGACAACCGGAGGCGGATGAGCAGTACAAGGAGGCCCGCGAGTGCCAAACCGATGACAAGCGGATGGAGGTTGTCATCGATGGCGTATAGATAGGTCTTCAGCGAGACGACGAAGTGGTGAAGTTGTTCGTTGTTGGGTTTGACGGAGATGTCTGGATTCGTGTACTTGCCGTCGTAGAAGGCCAACGGGTTTCCGAAGTAGAACTCGCTCCACGCGATCCAGAGAAGTACCCCGACAAAAGTCGTGGCCGAAGTGACGAGCACGATCGCCTTCAGCTTCACCCAGCTGTAGTGCCGGTGCAGGCAGGTGTGGACCACGACCGCAAAGAGAGCGGCTGCCAGGACCCACGCTTCGTAACGCGTGAGCGTTGCGAGTACTAGGGAGAAACACCCACCGAATAGGTAGGATTTCTTTTCGGTCTCGGCCCAACACTGCAATCCATAAATCCCCCCCAGGATCGTGGCGTAGAACAAGAGCTCCGTCATCGGGAGGCTTTGCATGTAGAGCACGTTGGGGTTTGCCATGAAGACGAACGCCCCAACCAACGCGGCGGCCTTATTACCCCGGGTCAGGCGGAGAACGATCTTGTAGATCAACACCGAGGCGATGACGTAGCTCGCCATCGAGGTGAAGCTCCCAGCCAAGCCGTCAAAATAGAGAGAATTAATCCATACGAACGGCAACATCAAGATATGTGGCAGCGGCAGCCAGGCATAGCCCAGCTGGACGGGCCCAGTGGTTGGGCTGAACAAGACGCGGTGAGCGATCTGCAGGTGGGAGATCGCGTCCTCGTAGAGCAAGAGGTCGCCTTTCGCGAAGAAGTAGACCGTCGAAGCGATCGACACAATCGCGGCAACGAGCGCCAACCACCAAGCGGTCGTATCGCGACCCCCAATGGGGATACCGGTGCTCTCCTCTGGTTCTCTCACGGGTTCGGCGACTCCGCTGACGACGGTCATCTGTCCATCGTCCTCATCTCAGACGAGCCGCGCGGAGGAGAAGAGCCTTGCCGACGAGAGTTCGCCGTGGGAGCTCTCGTACTCATCGCCAGCTGCCCTGACAGAGCATCGAGTCGGCGCTCTGGTCTCGGCTCAGACGAATCACTCATGGCGTCTCAGCAGTCTTGGGGTCCGTGCCACCCTGGGGGCGCCTGTGCCGAACACAGCTCGGAGAATATCTAGCGGCTGGTGCCGACTCGGGCAAGGATCGCTTGTCGGAGGGGATGGTCGCTCGTCACGGCCCGTATCACACGACCGGGCAATTCGAGAAGCCGGCGAGTCGCGACGGGCCGAAACCACCGGGCCCCGCCGGTCCACGACGACCTCGTCCTCTGGCGCTTCGCCGGCACCCGTCCGAACGTGCTCTGGTGCACCCACATCACCGAACACCCGACTGCGGAGGGCCACGGCTACGCCGCGGTCCTCGACTGCTTCTCCCGCCGAATCGCCGGTTGGTCAATCGCCGACCACGTGCGCGCCGAGCTTGTCGCCGACGCCTTCGAGACGGCGGAGCGGAGCGGCAGGAAGGCGCCAGCAACGGTGCCTCATTCGGATCGCCGTGACCCAACACTCGCCGCGCACCTTCGGTCATCGGCTCCGGAAGCGCGCCTCTCGGCTCGATGGGCCGGGTCGCTTCTTCGGTCGACAACACGATGACGGAGTCGTTCTGGTCGACGATGCAGCACCAGCTACTCGAGCGATCCCACTGGAACACCGAGTCCGGGCTGACCTCTGCGGTCTTCGAGTGGATCGAGTCGTTCCGCAACCAGATCCGCCGGTACACCTGGACCGGTGATCTCCGCCCTGTCGAGTCCGGGTCCTCCACACCGCCGCGATCAACGCAGCGCGATCAATTCACCGAAATCGTCCGCGGAAACGGGTCAGCCTCCGACGGCGAAGTCGCGCTGTTACACTTCGCAACACCCACGTGCCAGGGGGCGAAAGTTGCAGTGAAGAAGACGCTAAGTGCGGCGGTGACGACACGGGTCGCGGCCGTGACGATCGTCGGCCTCGGTCTGTCACTAGGTCTGACACACGCCGAGGTCGTCGGCCATTCCCTAAGTGCAAGATTGGTGAGCGAAGCCCACGCACCTACGCGACGAACTGCCTCGCGCATCTCCACTCGATCTCCTATGGCCGCGAAGAAAGAGACCGGCGATCGGGTGGACAAACCCTGGCGGCCGGGCATGCCGCAGCTGGGTGTTGACCTGTTGTGGTATGAGGACTGGCCCCATCTGAGCCAGACTCAAATCGCACAGACGGCGCATGCCGACCTCAGGTACCTGGTTCGCCTCAACGCCAACTCGCTGTCAATCAACTTTCCCTTCTATACGGCAAGCGCCACGTCTAGCAGCGTCTATGCCGGTGACAGAACCCCGACCCCCGCGCAATTGGCGGTTGTGGTGGAGGCGGCGCGCAGGATGAAGTTCCGGGTGTCAATCCGACCGCTGCTGGACGAGGCGGATTTGGGCGCGAACTACTGGAGGGGCAGCATTGCCCCGCGGAATGTCGCTGCGTGGTTCGCCAGCTACGAGTCCTTCTTGCGGCCGTACCTGGTAATGGCGAATACCTGCAAGGCCACGACATTCATCGTCGGTGCCGAGCTCAACTCGCTGGCCGGCGCCAGCCAATGGAAACATCTTCTCGCTCAGGCCCGGAAGTTGTTCGGGGGGGAGCTTGCCTACTCCGCCAACTGGGACGCCTTTCACGAGGGTGGGCCGAATCCGCCCGCCGACAGCATCGGAGTCGACACCTACTTCCCCGTCAGTGCGGGCAACCACGCCTCAGTCCGAGTGTTGATCGGAGACTGGAACACCTGGTGGAATACCCTGCCGAGCGACATCAACCAGAATGCGACGGTCATCGACGAGGTCGGCATCGCCGCTGTAGACGGTGCCTATGCAGTGCCCTACGAGTCCGGGGAAGCATCCCAACCACTCAGACTCTCGATCCAAGCCAACTGGTTCAGGGCGGCTTGTTCGATCGTCAAGAATCGGAACCTCCCGGGTATCTACTTCTGGCGCCTCACCTTCGGCGGAAGCTTGACGGTTTCCAACGGCCCCACTTCGTTCGTTGGACGTCCTGCCCAACAGGTCATCAGAAACTGCTTCGCAAGCCTCGTTTCACGTGAATAGGGGATGACCCGTTCGCAGTAGCGAAGCGGTCTTCGTTTGTTCCGCAGCCACGGGCGACCATCCCCACCCGGCAGACATGTCCGGCCGCCGAAGCCGGAACGCGCCGACCCGCTGACACAGTCGCGGACCCAACCGGGGGCGCGGACGCCACCTCGCTTCCGAGCCCTGTCTAATCCTCCGACACGTGAGCGTCGTTCGACCCACCTCCGGGCGCGACGAGAACCGTGCGGACGATGTAGGTGGGCTTCGACTGCGACTCGTGGTAGGTGCGGATGGACAGCTCGGCGAGGAGCCCGAGCATGAGGAAAAGCGTACCGAGCGTGGCACAGAACCCGGCGACGAGGGACAGGTGGACGTTGTAGGTGAAGTGGTGCGGCGGAAAGATCTTCGTCCCGATGACAACCAGTGCGGCACAGATCCCGAAGAACCAGAGGACCAAGCCCACGCCCCCGAACAGGTAGCTCGGCTTAGTCGAGTAGCTGCCCAGGAACTTCAGGGTCAGCAGGTCGAGGATGACCCGGACCGTTCGGAACAGCCCGTACTTCGAGTGGCCGTAGCGGCGGGCGTGGTGCTGGACGCGAACCTCGGCGATTCGCGCGCCTGACCACGAGGCCAGCGCCGGGATGAAACGGTGCATGTCCCCGTAGAGCCGGTACTCCGTCAGGACATCACGGCGATATGCCTTGAGCGTGCAGCCGTAGTCGTGCAGGCGGACCCCGGTAACGCGCGAGATGATCCAATTGGCGCAGCGCGAGGGGAGCCGCCTTGAGAGGAAGTGGTCGTGGCGATCCTTCCGCCAGCCGCTCACCACGTCGTAGCCCTCGTCCAGCTTCTCAAGCAGCATCGGGATGTCGGCGGGATCGTTCTGCAGGTCACCATCGAGAAAGACGAGGGTCGAACCCGTGCTGTGATCCACACCCGCCTGCATCGCCGCGGTCTGCCCGAAGTTCCGGCGCAGCACGACCAGCTTCACGTGAGGGTCCTCGGCGACGATCGCACCCAGGCGCTCGACGCTGGCGTCGCTGCTCCCGTCGTCGACGAACACCGCCTCCCACTCCCCCGGCACGTCCACCATCGCCGCCGCGATGGCGCCCCACAGCGGCGTCACGCTCGCGTCCTCGTTGTAAACCGGGATCACCAGACTGACGTTCACCGTCCGACCTACTCCTGTCGCCCTGCGTCCCTACTCTTTCCCGATCGGGCCAGCCTCATCGACGGTCCAGTCGCCGCAGGTGCCACTCCACCTGCGCGGCGATGCCCGTGCGCAGATTGACTTCGGGCTGCCATCCCAGTACCGAGCGCGCCCGTTCGATCGAGCCGTCGGTCCGCGCCACGTCGCCAGGCTGTTCGGAGCGCCGCACAACCTTGACCGGCCGCTCCATGGCCGTGCCGATCATCTCGAGCAGCTCGTTCATCGTCACCGTCGAACCGCCGGCGATGTTCATGACCGGCGCTGTCGCCGCGTCCGGCGTCTCGGCGGCGAGGCGTGTGGCTCGCACGACGTCGTCGACAAAGGTGAAGTCGCGGATCTGGTCACCGCTTCCGTAGAGCTCGAACTCCTCCCCCGCGAGTAGCGACTCGATGGCACGGTGAATCGCCATGTCGGGTCGTTGTCGCGGCCCGTAAACCGTGAAGTACCGCAACACGATCGTCGACAGCCCGAAGTTGGCGCCGTACAGGCCGCACAGGTGCTCGGCCGCAAGTTTCGTGACGCCGTAGGGGCTGTACGGCTGGGGCAGCTGATCCTCTACGGCGGGGTAGGCGGCGCGGTTGCCATAGACCGACGAGCTCGAGGCGTAGACGAATCTGGTGACGTGCCTTCCGACGCAACTCTCCAGCAGGCGCTGGGAGGCAAGGACGTTGCTCCGAAGGTAGTTCTCGAAGCGCCGGTCCCATGACGTCCGGATTCCCGGCTGTGCCGCGAGGTGGAAGACGACCTCCGCGCCGTCGATCGCCGGATTCAAATCGTCCCTCGCCAGATCGAGCTCCATGAAATGGAACCGATCAGACTGCATCGCACGGACCAGGTTCGCGCGCTTGACGTCCACGTCGTAGTAGGGCGCAAGGCAGTCGACCCCCAGCACCTCGTGGCCGTCCGACAGCAATGACTCCGAAAGCCCACTACCGATGAAGCCGGCAGCACCGGTGACCAGTGCCTTCATCCGCCCCACCTCCTTGTGTGGGAGGGAAGATACCAGGGACGTACCTGCAGTTCCCCGGTCCTACCGCCACATGAAGGAACCGGCCCGGGCCGCGGCAACCCGGATCCAGTGCGGTGAAGAACCCCCATTGCACACAGACCACGGGCAATCCGATGAGATTGCGGCCGCTCCGTGAAGTCGGTATTCAACTAGTCTCGGTGGCCGGATGCGGCCGGCTGTCCGGCGTCGTCAGCTCGGGACGATTCCGGACGGGGTGCTCGGCGATCCTGCCAGGTGGATGCCTCGCGGGAGTATCTCGCCGGGCGGCGATCGCGTCGCGGAGAAGAGATGGAGGGCAGACAGCTGCGGAGGTTCACTTGACTCCGAGAGTGTCCCGCTCGCCGGCGACCGACTCGGCGCCGGGCGCGGCGGAGCATGTCCCCCCGGGCCGTCGCCCAGGTAGTTCGCCCGCCGACGCGCCCGAGGCCGTCCAGCGCGCCCTGTGCGTCGCTGCCGGTCTCGGCCTCCTCCTCCTCGCAAATAACAACTTCGGGGCCGCGCTCGGCTCTCCTTGGAGGGTCCAGATATCTCCACTGGGTTTCCTGCTCGCGCTCGGCCTCACCGGCGCCGCCTGCAGTGTGCGCACGGCGCGCGCGCTGGACCGGGTGATGATGGCGGTGCTGGTCGTCGCCGTCGCCCTCACCGCGACAGAAGCAATCGGGTACTTGCTCAACCGACCCGGATTCGGCGTCGACGAGGGCGCCTTCGTCCAGTACGGCACGCGACTCCTGTTGCGGGGCGAGAATCCCTTCGCTCACTCCTTGGCCCCGGGCCTCCAGATCTACGGTGCGACGCCAACCCCGACCGCGCTGACGAACGGAGCGATCTCGACCTCGTACGACTATCCGTCAATGCCGTTGCTCCTCACCGTGCCCTTCTACTGGCTGACCAACGGGGTCGAATCCGTGGCCGCGGCAGCCGTGTTCTTCCAGTGCGTCACCGTGGCCGTCCTCTACGTGATCCTTCCGAACCGGCTGCGACCGCTGGCAGTCCTCGTCGTTCTCGAGCTTCCGCTGCTGTTCGGATTCGCGGTCGAAGGTTCCTTCTACACGATGTTCCTGCCGTTCATGCTGGTGGCAATGTGGAAGTGGACCACGATCGGCCGGGACGGCCGGCTGTCGCGGGGCGACGTGTTGCGCGCCGCATGCCTCGGGCTCGCCTGCGCCGTGGAACAGATCGTCTGGTTCATGGCCCTCTTCCTCGTGATCGGCATTTGGCGGGCAGCATCGCGCCGTCTCGGCAACCTCGGCTCGGCGCGAATCACCGGTCGGTTCGTCCTCGTCGCGTTGGGCACCTTCGCCGCGGTGAATCTCCCGTTTCTCGTCTGGGGGCCGCGAGCCTGGTGGAGGGGCATCACCGCGCCCTTGCTGGAGCACCCGATACCTTTCGGCGAGGGTCTCATCGACCTGACGCTGTTCCTCCGCGCCGGCGGTGGCAATCTGAACTGGTTCTCCGATGCCGCCCTGGCGCTCCTGGTTGCCCTGCTCATCGCCTACGCCGTCTGGTTCCGCGGTCTGTGGAGAACCGGCGTCATCCTCGCGGGAGTGATGTTCTTCGTGAGCACCCGTCCGCTCGACGGCTACTGGCTCGAGGTGGCGCCCCTTTGGCTCGCCGCGGTCGCCGTCCCCGGCCCAGACCCGGACCCGGCTGCTCTGCCGTGGCAGCCGCAGGGCCTCGCGCGGATCCGGCTCGCCTGGGCGGCAGTCCTCTTCGCGCCGGCGCTCGCATTCATCGGCCTCGGGTTGACCGCGGCAGCGCCGCTCGCCCTCCGGATCCAGTCCGTCGACGTCGCGGCGTCGCTCGGTGGCGTCTGGCAGGTCTCCGTCCGAGCGACGAACGAGACGGCGAGTCCGGTCCGACCACACTTCGCCTCGAACTCCAACGGCCAGCTGAGCTCATACTGGGCCATTGACTCGGGGCCGCAGGTCCTCGCGGGTGGCCAGACAGCGACCTACTCCCTGAGTTCGCCCAACCTGCAGGCGAGCCCGAGCCCCATCACCCCGTTCGTCATCTCGGCGATCTCTGCGAGCCCGGACGCCCTGTCCACAAGCCAGACCGTCCAGGCGGTGAACCGCGTCGTGGTGCTGACGCCCCGCGAGGTGGTCAATCCGGTCGCCGTGGGACACACGGTCGTCTTCCAAGCCCAGATCGCGAACCCCGTCGGTGTCCCGCAGCCGGTCGCCGACGTCCGGATCCAGATGGTGGAAAGGATCTTCGGGCAACGTCACCACGTCCAGGCGACGGCGTCGCTCAACGTTGAGCCACCGACTCGGCACGTGTTCTTTGCCATGACGGATGACCGTGGAACCGGAACGTTCCGCATACGGGGTGTCATTCCCTCCGGCACTCGTAGTGCGATCGCCGTCGTGCGTTGCCGGATCCCGGTTGGCAACTCAGGTTCGTACGGATTGTCCAACCCGGTCGAGGTGAAGTTCTACGAACCGCAATCTCGACACCGGGCGTGACCTCCTTCGGCCCTGTTTGTTGGACGCTCGACCGGCGTCATCCATCTGGCGGCCGCGAATAGAGGTATCAGGACACAGTTCCGACGATGGGCCGGAACCATGAAGCGCAGGCCGACGGCAAGCCCTCGTCGGTCCGTCGCCTGCTCGGTACCGTGATTCCCCCAACGGACCGCGCCGCGGCTCTCGGCCGCAACTGAACCACCGCGGGAGACATGCATGAATGACGACACGTGCCGCCAACTGATCCGCCGGGCATGCCTCATCCCCGGCATCGTGGGGACTGGGCAGCCACGCAGCACATCGGCCTTCAGCTTGCCGAGGCCGTCGCCGGCGACCGCCATCACGAAGACGCCGGGCCGCCCGCCGCAGGTTTCCTCACCGCGCTCGAGACGGCAGGTGCTTCTGGCCAGCTCGAGGGCTTGCTCGTCGAGCTTCCCCACTTCGACGCCGGACAGCTACTCGTGAGTCTCACGATGCAGACGAGCTGCGGGCGCCACAGCACCGAGAAGATGCGCGGCGACGTCATCCAGCACATTCGCGACCTCCTCCAGAACTCCCCTTCTCAGATTGAGGTCCGGGCGACTTTCCGCTCGTCGACTCGCGCCGCCGCCGAGTACTCCGCGTGCTGATCGTTCAGCACAACAAGCCGCGTCTCCGAGACCCAACACGTTTGCACTTGAGGCGCGGGCACTGACGCGGAATATCTGCGAACAAAGTCCTGGACTCTCACACCTGCGCCCCCGGCAGGATTCGAACCTGCGACCAACTGCTTAGAAGCTATGTCGGCCTAAACGCTGTGCGGACCTGCGATAATGCACGTCGCTGGGGAGCGTAGACGGCCAAGTTATCCGGTGTAGAAGGGGGTCCACATGACGGATCTCGATTGGCATGGGCCGTATAGCGCGTTGCCAGCCGGACGCTGGACTCTGAACCGCGGCGATCCCGATGGCTCGGGCCGCTGTTGGCCGATTGACAACGCGGAGGATCCCTCGCTCCGTCGCGCGCTCCCGCTCGTGTCGAACCTCTCGGTCGCTTGGATCCGAGACGAGTTAGAGCGCTCGGGCGTTCCCGGCAAAGCGGCGGACGAACTCGCACGTTGGGCGTTCGCCCCTGGCGGGGCGCCGCCCGGCCGCCCGGCTGGTTCGGTATTGTCCCCCCCCTCGGTCGGCCACCTCGAGACAGGGAGATGGGCCGCCGACCTTCGCAGCTCCACGTGGCGTTTCCGGGCGCTGGGGGGCATAGCTTATGCGACACGGGTTCGCGAACAGAAGAGGCCTTGCTTGAATGAGACGCTTGATTGTCCAGCTAAGCACTGACAAAGCAACCTATAAGGGTCGCGTGATGTTGTGCTCGGCGGGAGTGCACGAGGAAGTCGGCCATCTCGTTTCAAAGCGCGTTCCCGAATCCGAGCGGGCATCTGTCCGCGTGCTCGACCTCGGCGCTGGCAGTGGCGCACTTATTCAACGCATGCTCGACTTTGGCTTCACGGACGTGACCGCGTGGGAGCTGAACCCCGACCAGCTTACGGGCTTCAACGACATAGCGATCGAGGCAGTCAACCTTGATGATGATTTCGGCGAGCGCACAAGCGTTTCGGGAAAGTTCGGAATCGTTCTTGCTGTCGAGGTTATCGAGCATTTAGAGAACCCCTATCACTTTGCTCGACAACTGAAGCAGCTACTCGCGCCGGAGGGCTTCGCTATCATCACCACGCCGAGCGTGGAAAGCGCCGCATCACGGATCGCTTTCCTGCGAACGGGCAGCCACAGGCGCTTCGGCGACTACGGGTACCGAGAGTTCGGACACATCACTCCTTTGACCATTTTCCAGTTGAGCAAGGCATTGGAGCGTGCCGAGCTGCAGATCGTCGAGCAGAGCCACAACCTGCATGGAGCGATTATTGTTCGAGATCCAGGTCCCCTTGCGACGTACCGCGCTGCGCTCGCTGCCGTGGCTTTATATCCGCTGATGCTTGGCAATCGCGATGGCGATATTCACGTGGTCGCAGCGGAGCACGTCCGCGACTAGCCGGGGTTGACCGCACCTCCCACCAGGACCGCCGCAAATGATCGGCGAGGGCTAGGGAGTGCCCTGCTTGGAGAGTCGGAGCGTCTCGCTCGCTAGGAGCCAAGCATGAACATCGGCGTCCTCGCGGTCGCAGCCGTGCACGCTCAGCCTTTCGATAGCGACTTTTGTCTGGCGATCGCGACCGTCGCGCCGATCTTCTTGCTTGCACTCGTGGTTCAGTTGCGCGTGATCGACAGCAAGCGCATCGCCCGAATGCTCAGAGCGGCGCCCAAGCCTCTCGGTATTTGGTTCATCGCGGTATCCCTCTACTTCGTCGCCACGGTGATATTGGCCGAAGGGTGTGCACTTAGTGCACTCGACTATCAGCCGGCGGATGGTTTCGTGCATTACGTTTGTGAGCAAGCAGTTTGAGGCTTCCCAGTCGGACTCGTCGCGATGGCCGTGACTTGGGGCTTCCTACAGGACCACTGATCTACACCCGTACACAACGACGTGACGACCGGCCGGGCCCCAGGGCGAGCTCGCCTCGGAGAATTGGAGGCTTTGAGATCAGAACGTCAGAACAGTCGAGATCTCCTCGTCACCGATCACTTGACCAAGAGCCGCGGCGACATCCTTTAGCAGCCAGTTCTGCAGGTCGCGAAAGCTGACGGCGATCGCGTCCGCGAGCGCATCAACCTCTGTCACTCCCCCCAATATGATGTTGCGTCGGGCATCGGCGCGCGCCTTCTTGCTCAGCATGTCCCACGCCTCGAACGGCCTCGCATGGTCTCGGGTGGGGAACCACTGTGAGTGGACGGCCTCGTTTCGCCTACCTTGAAGCTGAGCTGCTTTGCCCCGCCAACTCCTAAACCACTCAAGCAGCGCATCCCGTTCCGTCGTGTGCAGGAGGACTTGAATCTGATCGCACTGCGTCGCGAGAGGGACGCCGTTAGTCGGGACGGTTCCGAGGCTGAGCTTCGGAAGGTCCGCGAGCGTCCACAGAGTAAGTGAAGTCATCGCTTCGAGGTGCGCCCAGTTCAGGGCGACGCGACCGACCGCCCGGGCGATGTCATTGGCATCCGTTGACACTTCGTTGACATCTAACTTCGTCAAGGGACAGCCTCCGTTCGCTTTAGCCACTCTGACCCGCACTTATCTGTGGAGCCGACGGGACTCAAATCCGCGAACCTCCCGACTGCCAGTGAATGCAGCGAGTGGCGCCCCCGGCAGGATTCGAACCTGCGACCAACTGCTTAGAAGGCAGCTGCTCTGTCCGGCTGAGCTACGGGGGCCGGGCCGCCTCGCACCGATCCTGCCCGCGCGTTGCCTGCCGGACCGGCACCCGTATACCCTGCCACCGTTCGCCCGAAGGAGGTGGGATCGTGCACGAGAGGCTCCAGATCGGCTTCGACTCCGAGGACCCCGAGGGGCTCGCACCATTCTG
Organism: Acidimicrobiales bacterium; assembly: GCA_050013835.1. Lineage (GTDB taxonomy): Bacteria > Actinomycetota > Acidimicrobiia > Acidimicrobiales > Bog-793 > Bog-793. Next base: position 51,956 of record JBEKEM010000006.1, on the reverse strand, counting down.
GGCCGCCGCCCTCGGCTACCAGATCGGCGACTTCGACCAGGCCGGAACCTACCTCGACCCCGTTCCACCGGATGCCTCGTTGCCGATCGTCTACCTTCAGCGCGTCCCAGAGCCCAAGCAGGTGAAGAACCGGCTCCATATCGATCTCTACGTCCTCGACCCCGAGACGAAGATCGACGAGCTCATCACGCTGGGCGCGACGAAGCTCGGCGGCCCGCAGACGGGATCGCAGGGCGGCTGGTGGCAGGTCATGGCCGACCCCCAGGGCAACGAGTTCTGCGTTTGTCGCGAGGGCTGAGTCAAAGACCGGCCCGCTTACGCTCGCGGCCGGACCTGCGAGCGATGTGCCATGCTGGTTGGCGATCGTCTGACACCGCGTCGGTACGACGATGGTGGCCGTAGCTCAGTTGGTTAGAGCGCCAGGTTGTGGCCCTGGAGGTCGGGGGTTCAAGTCCCCTCGGTCACCCCAATTGAACGGGACCCCCGAGGGAGCGCTTCCATTCCAGCCCGCGGGAGTCGTTATCATGTTTGTCGCGCGCCTCTAGCTCAATCTGGTAGAGCATCGGACTCTTAATCCGCAGGTTGAGGGTTCGAGTCCCTCGGGGCGCACCAGGTCAGAGGCACCTTCCGACTGAGGGCGGCACGCGATGACCTGGAACCTCGATGAGAACAAACAGGCGATACTCGCCGGGGTGGCGTAGCAGATGCGCGCCTTCCCGCCTCGCCTCTAACGGGACGCCGCCACGCTCGACGAAAACGATGCCATCGGAAGTGCATAGAAATGGACGCGTACCCCCGAGGTGCTGAGACCTTCGCCGCTCATAGTGAACGAGAGGCTGGCGATCGTCTTCGGCGTGAACTCGGGATCGTAGCCGAGGGTCGAGGCCGGCTTGAGGAGATGCAGGCTTGACGCGGTGCCCGTCACGAAACGGTAGGTGTCGACACCTCCATTCACCGTCATGTACACGGAAGGCGGTTTGAACACCTCGTCCTGGATCTGCCACCAGAGCGAGAGCGGCAATTGAAACGTTGCGACCACCGCGACCCCAGGGCGAGCGACGGGTACCCGTACCCATTCATCGAGACCCACGGAGACCGTGTCGAGCGATCGCAGTTTGCCGCACCGATCCGGATACCGGGCGACGAGCTGCCACGAAGTGGTGGCGTCAACTTGGCGGTAGCGGCATTCCATGGCGATCTGAGTGGCCGGTGGCTCGAACGCAGGATCCCTGTAGTCGTACGCGAAGGGAGGCTGGCGGAGGATGTAGCTGGGGGCCTCCGACGACGCGAGGTAGTCGCCGTCCTGCTGGTCGAGCGACGCCGTGTAGGTGTTGTAGGGCATAAAGCTCGGCAACGGGTCGAACATCATGCCGGGATACGCCCACACGACAGTCTGCTGCCAAGGATCGACGTCGACCGTGTGTCCCTTCATATCGGCCACCATCGTATTGGGCACTGCGTACACCTTTTGGACAAGCTCACGGGACGTTGCGATCTCCGTTGAGAGATTGCCTGGGACCACAAGGGTGCTGACCTCGTTGGCAAAATCTGACACGCCGGAAGTTGGTCGGGTGAGCTGAGAGGGGAATGAGCCGACAGCGCCCGCCACGAGGGACGTTGCCAGGACGCTGCCCGCAATCGTCGCGCCCCACAGCCACGTCCGGCGCGGCGGCACGAAAGCGACAATCAGGAGCGGGGCGCAGGCGAAGAAGATCAGGTCGTGATAGAGGTCGTGGCGGACGAATCCTTCCCTGAAGAGAAACCACACGATGTAGATGGTGACGAGACCCACGCCGATCTGCGCACGGAGGGGAAGGTGCCAGCAGCGCGTGACGACCAGCGCCGCCACCAATGCCACGATCGCCGTTGCCAACCAATACGTACGCCAACGGCTCGGGTCCTCAATCGACACCGCCGCCGCGTACCCGCTGATATTCCCAAGCGTGCCGCGAACGAAGGCAACAAGGTTGCCGAATCCGTTACCCGTGGCGAACCACCCGATACCGAAGGTGAGAATCGCCGAGGGTGCCATCAACGCGACGGCCAACCGCTTACCAACGGGAAGGCAGACGATCGTGATGACGAGTGCCACGGCGATACTCACACCGACGCTCATCTTCAACAAGCTGAAAATTCCGAGACCGACTCCCAAAGCGATCCACAAGCGCCTCGGCACGGGCGCGTCGACTGGCCGGCCTAGCGCATAGACGCACCCGATGAGGGTCAGGGCGACCGCCTTCTCGGGCTCGCCTGAGTACGACAGCGCCACGACGTTGATCGAGATGGTCCCAGCGACGAACGCCACCACGATCGCCACGACAACGGGCACGACTTGGCGCAACGACCAGATCAACGCGGCGAAGACAGTCGTGTACAACCCGAGCAGGAACAGGAACCCGATGATTGCCGTCACCGTGAAGTACAGCGCCCACACCGCAAGGAACCCAAGGGGGCCATATGTGAAGACAGCATGCGTGCCGAACGGCAACCGTTGGTGCGCGATCATCTCGAGCGCGGCCGACCAGCCAGGGTCGAAAACGTCCCATGTGTATTCGGGCCTTAAGGCAGCCGCGTTATAGGGCCACGACAGCACGGCCAAAACGAGCCCGAGCGCGACATTGGATCTCGTGACAAACCGCAGGATGCCTCGCCAGGAAGTGCTCCTCAACAAGCCGTGTCTCCCCATTGCACTAGGTAATACCATAAACATAAATTGGTGTCGTTACTGCCACGAGTTCCGACAAAGAGAGGGTTCTCGTGCGTGCATGCGCCCGAGCGCCGATCATTCCGACAACGTTACGCCCAACGATCCGAACGTCTGCATTGTCAGCACCAGAGTGTGCGCCTGATTCGACGTGGGCTTGGGGTGGTTCATCTTGTCGGCGGTGGCAGGGCGGCGTTCTTGGCTCATCGGGTGCGCGTCACTCTCATCTAATTCGGCCCGACTGCGATCGGCCTACTTTGCTCGGATGCGAATCGACGCACTCGACGCGATCGAACGTCGCCGCCAGGTCGAAACGCGCCGGCCGGAGGTGAACCCGAGGCTCGCAACACTGGCCGCGGACGTCATCTAGACGTCGCGGTGCCTGCCGGTGGCGCCGGCGTCGGCCGGTAACGCCCACAGATTCTTGCTCCGTTGCTCTCGGCTTTCGCGTCGTCGTGACTACAACGTGACTACAACTACGGGCCTGTTTGCCCAGGCGCGCCGATTCCACGTCAGTAAGCCCGCTGGCAGTGACCACTGTTGGCGAACCCTGGCGCGACCTGAAACCGACAGGAGCACACTCTTAATCCGCAGGTTGAGGGTTCGAGTCCCTCGGGGCGCACCCTTTCCGGCACACCCTCGACGCGCACCGGAGTCCTCCTGGTTCGTGAACGCGCGCCTGGGAGCGTTGGCAGCCGATCTGCCTTAGGTCCCACCCTCCAGCGAAGCAGGATACCGAAAGACGCAGCTTCGCTGAACATCTTGGACGCGCGTGAGGTAACTCTCGTTGGTCCGCCGAAGGCGTCCCAACTCGTCGTCTGGTCGCGCTTTACCAGTGACTGAGGGCCGCGTGTATCCACGCGCACCCCAAGTCCTGGTCACGCCCGGCGGAGGCTGCCAACCGTGACGACGGTGTGGTTTTCCGATTCATTCGATCGGCTGGTGTGCAATTGCCCGTGGTTCCCGTCCACCAAACAGCCAGCCTGTCAGGGCGGCGGCGAGGGGTATCCCGCCGAGGATCACGAGGAGGTTCACCACGGGAACGTTCCCGAGCGCTGAGATCCCGCCGTTGAACGAGTTCGTTCGGATGAAACCCAGCATCGCCACGTACCCCGCGATGGTCCCGAGGAGCGCGCCGAGGAACCCGAGCACCCCGGCGGTCGCGGCCGTGATCGTGCGCCTCGTCGTGCCGCTCGCCCCGGTCGCGGCGAGCGTTCTCAGGTCGCTCGCCGTCTCGCTTCTGATGAGACCGACACTCATCGCGAGAATCGCAAGCGCGAGCACGATCCCGGCCAGCGTCGCCAGGTCGACGACCTCCGTGCCCGACGGCATGCTGTTCTTGGTTTCGACCGACATACCCCACACTTTCGAGGCGAGGAGCCGGGCGTCCCTGATCTGCGCCGCGGTCGGCGAGCGCACGATTGTGATGAACCAGCCGGCGAGCGACGTTTGCAGCCCGAGCGAGCGGATGGCGTGTTCGGTGATGACGGTGTTCGGCGCCGATGTTCCCGAGGGAAGCCCACTCAGCTCTTCGATCCTCGGGTTCCACAGACACGAGCTCCTGGGACAGGGATTCGAATTCCGGCCAGGTTTCGGGGACGGCGGCGTCCATGTGAACTGCATCATCGAGATGCCCGACAGACCAGGTCGCGCAGAGAGGATCAAGGCGCTCGCGTCGACCTCGGATGACTTGATGCCGAACGCTTTGAGGAGTTGGGGCGTCGCCACGTAGATCGGGCCGTTCCAGTTCCGTCCGGACCCCGCGTGGTTCAGGTTCGCGTCCGTCTGCTCGAGCTCGATCACTGAGTTCGCCCCGAGCGCTCCTGCGATCTCGCGGACACGCTCAGTCAGAACTGCCATCGACGGCGGCTGCGGGGCGGTGCTAGACCCGTTTGGGCCGAACAGTTGCGTGCCGCCCGGTGGCGGCGCGTAGACGACAACCTGGTTGGATGCGAGGTTCGGGCCCGCGTAATCGAGGACGTTGCCGTACCGTGCAGCAGCGGCGACCGCGACGATCACCGCGATCAGCACGCTCATGCTGATGGCGGCGAGTGATGGTCCCGACCGGGCACGGTAGCGCGCGAGGTCTCGAAGCGCGAGGCGCGAGGCGATCGGCGCGTGGCCGCCGATGCTGGCGGCAAGGGAGAGGAAGAACGGCGCGAGCAGGATCACCCCGGGAATGAGCGCGACGAGCCCGCCGACGAGAAAAGGAACCTGCGGCTTCGCGCTGTTGGCCGTCGTGGAATACCCGAGCAACACGAAGGACACGACCAGCAGAAGGACGCCAGGAACCGCCGAGCGGTGAACCCTCTTCGGCTCGACGGGTCTGCCAGAAAGCGCCACGACGATCGGCACCTTCGCGATGCTCCGAGCCGGACGTCGTGCAGCGACGTACGCCGCGACGACGGCAAGGCCCATCGCCGGTCCGATCACGACCCATGGCAGCGAGAACGTCCCGATGACGTGGAAGGAGCTCGTCTCGAGCGCTGGTCGGTAGACGAGCCACGCGATGAAGCCCAGCAGCGCGCCGAATAGGGCGCCAGCGACGCCAACGACGGCACCGTTGGTCCGGACGACCGCTCGCACCTGCTTCTCGGTCGCGCCGATCGACGAAAGCATCCCGAGCGAGCGCAGGCGCCGCTGCGCCAGCACCGTGAATCCTCCCGCCGCGATGAGCGTGACCAGAAGCATCCCGATCACCGCGACCACCAGGATGATCGTTTCGGGATTGGCAGCGCCGATCGCCACCGACCCGACTTCCGCGACGTTCGGTCCGAGCTTCGAGGGGTTCACCCCGGGTGCATTGAACAGCAGATCGGTTTCGCTCGGGGTGCGCACCTGTCCGGGCACCAGGAGGGCGAAGCTGTCGAGGGTGTCTAGCGGGTCTTCGACGATGCCGACCACACGCCGCTGTGTCCCGCCCTCGGACCACAAACTCCCGATACGCACATTGAACGCGGAAGCGACGCCCTTCGTGAGGGCGACCTCACCTGCGCCAGTCGGGTAGTGCCCCGATAGGAGCGAGAGCATCGGGCTACTGAACGGCCCGTGCGAGCTCTCGGCTCGGAGCTGGTACGTGTCGACGGAACCGGGGATCGAGAGGGTCTCGTTCTCGATGACTTGCACGCGCCCGAAGCGGTGCTCGAGCGCCGCAACCTTCGCCGGAAGATGTGGAACGGCTCCCTGATAGGAGGCGAGGTCGTTCGCCGTCCCGAAGCCCAGGTTCGCCGGCGTGGGATTGTTCGTCGCCACCGCCGCGGCGACGAAGATCGCGCCCACTACGACGACGATCAGCGCCAGAACGAGGAGCTGCTGGCGCCATTCGCGCCGGAACAGCCGCCACGCCCAACGCATCACCGCGCGCCGAGCCGGCAGCGATCCAGTGCCCCCACCCCGAAGATCCAGGGCGGCGTCCGAAGCCGACGTCATGGCTGCGGTGCGCTCTGGACCAAGGACTCTGCGCTCGGCGGAGGATTCGTCTGGTCGACGATGCGACCGTCGCGCAGGAAGACAACCCGGTCTGCCCAGGAGGCGAGCTTGGCGTCGTGGGTCACGACCACCGCCGCGACGCCCCTCTTGCAGGCGGCGAGGAGCATCCGCATTACGCCCTCCCCGTTCGCCTGATCGAGCGCGCCCGACGGTTCGTCGGCAAGCAGGAGCTGGCGCCCACCGATGAGGGCCCGCGCGATCGCGACGCGTTGGCGCTCTCCGCCGGAAAGTTCGTCGGGATAACGAGACGCCCGGTCGGCGAGAGCAAGTTCCTCCAACACCGCCATTCCGGCCAGTCGTGCCTTCCTCGCGCTGACGCCGTCGAGCTCGAGCGGAAGGGAGACGTTCTCGACGGCGGTGAGGCCAGCGAGAAGGTTGAATTCTTGGAAGACGTAGCCGATCGTCCGTCGTCGGAGCCGTGCCTTGTCGTTGCGTGACAACCCCGACAGCGCGGCCCCGCCGACGAGCACCTCACCACTCGTCGGCTCCTCGAGGCTTCCGGCGATGGTGAGCAGCGTCGATTTGCCCGAGCCGCTCGGACCCATCACCGCGACGAGCGAGCTGGCCTCGACCGAGAGGTCGATGTCCGAGAGGGCGTGTACCTCGGTGGGACCTTGCCCGTAGACCTTGGAGACCTGGCGCAGCTCGAGGAAACTCATCGCCGCACCGCGAGTCTGCGCCGTAGCCGCGGCCTCGTCGCGGCAGGTCCCACGGGCTCGAGCGCGGCACGCTTCAAGCGTCCGTCGGCGGCATCGAGCCAGTGCACGACCGAGTCCAGCCGGAACAGCTCGGCGTCGACGACCAACGCCAGGTTCAGGTCGAACTCGCCCTCGTCCTCCTTGAGACTCGTCCACTGCTGCATCAGCTCGACGATGTAACGGCGGTGCAGCTGGATCACCTCGTGGACGTCGACACCGCGCAGGCGCGTCGACACCAAGACCTTGATCACCAGCTCGTCGCGGGGTGGTGCCGTCAGGTCCGGCGGGGTCCGCAGCCACTCGGCAAGTTCCTCTTCGCCCGCGTCCGTGATCCGGAAGCACTTCTGCGGGCCGGTGTCGTCGGTGTCGTCGGACTCGACGACTCCGTCGCGCTCCAGCCGTTGCAGCGTCGTGTACACCTGACCGACGTTGAGCGGCCAAACGTCACCCGTTCTCTCCTCGAACTCCTGACGGAGCTGCAGGCCGTACTTCGGACCTTCGCTCAAGAGTGCGAGGAGGGCATGTCGGACGCTCATGAGGTCACCTCGCTAGTTAGCATACTGCGTATATTACTGATTCCACCCCCCATCCGCAAGCCAGCTCTCCTCTTCCAGCGATGTGATCCGTCAACGACGTGGGCCGAGGGCGCCTCGCGATACCCGTGCGTGAGCCAGCCTTGACGTTCCTGGGTTCCCCCGTCACGCCGGTTCCATACCGTGGCGGCGCATCAGCTCGGTCTCTGCTGAGCGATCGGGCGGCCCTTCCCGATTCCAAAGCTCGTGCAGCTCCGCGAAATACCGATCAAGCGGAGGAGCGTGCAGCACGAGCAGCAGCGCTGGTTCGCCCGAGGTGTTGCCAAATGTGTGCCCCAGACCGCCGGGCACCAGGACCCACCATCCTCGCGAGCCGATACGCGTTTCACCGTCGACGAGGAAGGTGACCTCACCTTCCAAGACGTAGTACGCCTCGTCGCACGCCAGGTGTCGATGCGCCGGTGGCATCCGTCCACCGGGCGGAAGCGTCCTCTCCATCAGGGAGAAGTGGCCACCGCCCATGGAACCGAGAGCCTTGAACGTCATCCGGTTCCCGCGTGCCACACATACCGTTCCCTGTCCCGGTCCCAGCAGGATCGGCCGCGGTCGGTTCTTCTCGCCCACGCCTGACACCCCTTCTCGCCCGGAACGCCGCGCGCTCAGGCCCCGTATCCGGCGGGACCGGCGAACGCCTCCACGCCGCTCGCCCCCCCTACCAGCCGCGCTCCGCCGGGATCCGTTGTCCCGCGGTGTCGCTGCCACACTGCGCCGACCCTACCGTCGGCGTTCGCCGCGCCGGCCGCCCACTCGGCCCCGCATCGGGGCAAGATGGTCCCGTGTCCGAGCTGCGCGAACTCGTCGCGGGTGCCGTCCTCCTCGTCGCCCTGGTGTTCTGCGCGACGCACGTCCTCGTCCTCGTCCTCGTCCGCCGACGCCGCTACGCCGACGCCGTGCGCGGCTAGCGCGGGGTTTCGTCCGCCGCGAACCGAGAGGCCCGCACCGCGACGACGTCGTCGGCGATCTTCTGCCTCAGCTCCTCGACTGAATCGAACCGGAGCTGGCCGCGGATGAACTCGTCGATGTGGACGATCAAACGCTCGCCGTACAGGTCGCCGTCGAAGTCCAACAGGTGGGCCTCGACGACGAGCAGACCCTCGTCGTCGTAGTAGGTCGGTCGACGGCCGACGGAGATCGCCGAGGCATGCCGTGTCCCGTCGGCGCGAATCACATACCCGGCGTACACACCGTCCTCGGGGCAACCCTTGCCCTCCCCCGGTGTGAGATTCGCGGTCGGGAATCCGAGCTCGCGTCCGCGGTGGTCCCCTTCGACCACGATCCCCTCGACGACCGCCACGCCGCCGACGCTACCAATCCCCTCGCGGGCGCCTCTTCACCTGCCCGATGCATGCTGGTGCGGCTCTCGACCGGAGGGGACGACCCGGAGTCCGTCCTCGGCCGCCCGGCGGGAACTAAGCCGCCCCGAAGAGCCCGCCAGGACCAACCCGCACAGGCGCCCCTGATGACCGCGAGCCCCGTGACGTGCGCGACCGGGCGTCCTTTCGCGAGTGGACCTCTACCGCCTCACCGACGTCTGTGGGTGGAGCAGCTACGAGCAGCCCGGTGTCGACCCGTGCTGGCGGAGGTACGAAGGCAGCAGCGGGCGAATCGAGCTTCCGCCGATCCAGAGCAGGAACGTCGTCGGACAGCGCGCCGCCGCGAGCCTGCGCTGGGACATGCTCGACGGAAGGCGCCGCGACCGGCGTCTCACCGCGTTTCGCACGGCACTGGATCGCCACGACCCCACCGGATACCCCACGAGATTGCGGTACGGGCGGAGGCCAGGTGCGGGGCCCGCGGCGAGACCGCCGACTGAACGCGACGGCGATCATCCTTCCGGCTCGCCCCGCAACACAGCATGTCGCCTCGATCGCGAGGCGCGCCGCCCTCGGCCGCCTGGGCCGGGGAGTCGGCCCTGCGTGAGCCGTCCGCGGCGGCCTGGCGTGACCATGACAGTTCGATTTCAGTTCCGTTGCGCGACTAGCTACAGTCTCGCCAACGCAGTCCGGGATCGCTCGACTTCGTGTCAAAGGGGGAATTCATGCATCGGAAAATCATCAGGATTGGCGTTCCGCTCGTCGCGGTCGCGCTGACACTCGGCACGTTCGGAGGAGTGGCGACTGCGAGCACTTCGCATTCGTCCGATCCGACGTACACCATCGCGTATGAAGGTCCGCTTTCCGGCGGCAACGCCCAGCTCGGACTCAACATGAAGTACGCCGTCGAGCTCGCGATCAGATGGGCGAACCAGGGCAAGACGTTCGGCAAACTGCCCTTCAAACTCCAGTACACCGAGCAGGACGACCAGGGATCGGCCACCCAGTCACCGACGGCCGCTGAGGCGCTCGTCACCAACTCCTCGGTGGTCGCCGTCGTCGGTCCGGCATTCTCCGGCGCGACCAAGGCAGCCGAGCCGATCTTCTCGGCAGCGGATCTCGCGACGGTCAGCCCGTCGGCGACAAACCCGCAGCTCGCCGACGAGGGATGGAACAACTTCTTCCGCGTCGTCGCTGACGACAACGCGCAGGGACCTTATGACGCTGACTACATCGCCAAGGCCCTGAAGTTGAAGTCCATCTACACCGTCGACGACGCGAGCTCGTACGGGTCCGGCCTCGTCGGAGCGCTCGACACTCGCCTCACGCACGACGGCGTGAAGTTCACCCATCAGACCGCCCCCGGGACCACCCAGTGCCAGGCCGGCACCGGCAACGTCCAGGAGTACGGTGCCCTGGCCTCACAGGTCGTCTCCAGCAAGGCCCCGTTGCTGTTCTACGGCGGCTACTACTGCGACTTTGCCCTATTCGCCAAGGCGCTGCGCGCCGCGGGTTACAAGGGCCAGCTCATGTCCGACGACGGCAGCCTCGACCCGCACTACGTCAGCGAGGCGACTGCGGGCATCGCCAACAACACCCTGGTCACGTGCGCGTGCGCGGCCCTGCAGAAAAACGTCGAGGACAACTCCTTCGGCACGGCGTTCAAGCAGCTCGCCGGCTTCGCGAGCGGGACCTACACCCCCGAGGCGTTTGACGCGACGAACGTCATCATCTCGGTCATGAAGTCGATCGGGCCGCATGTCACCCGCGCGGCGATCGTCAAGGCCCTGCACAAGACGACGTACCTCGGCATCACGAAGACGATCAAGTTCGAGAAGAACGGCAACGTCTCAGGAAAGACGATCTACGTCTACAAGGTTGAGAAAGGCAAGATCGTCGAGCTCGGCTCGACCCTCTCGCTCATAAAGTCGTCCTAACCTTCGCCTCTTCCACGGCCGGGGCACCCGCGTGATGCGGGATCCCCGGCCGCGGAGGACGGCATTGGCCCGGCGGAGAACCACTCGATGTGCTTCACGCAGAACTTCTGGAGCTTCCTCATTGGTGGCATTGCCAACGGGTTCCTCTATGCGCTGATCGCACTCGGTTACACGCTGGTCTACGGCGTGCTGCAGCTCATCAACTTCGCCCACAGCGAGGTTTTCATGAGCGGGGGCTTCGCCGGCTACTTCGTCCTCAACGCGGTGATCGGCAACTCCCATCCGAGCGGGGTCGACTCGGTCCTGCTTGTCATCTTGGGCACCGCAGCCGGTGCCGTCGGCGGCGCCGCGATCGCCTATCTGCTCGAGCGCGTCGCCTATCGTCCCCTCCGCCGGAGAAAGGCGCCCCGCCTCGCCTTCCTCATCAGCGCGATCGGCGCGTCGTACTTCCTGTACAACCTCGCGGGGAAGGAATTCGGTCGCAACGCGGTCTCGATGCCCGCCGCGTACACGAATGGCACCGTCTTCACCGTCTTCGGCGCTCAGGTTCAGACCTACTACGTCGTGATCGCGATCGCGGCGATGATCATGCTCGTCGTCCTCGACCGCATCGTCGCCACCACCCGGCTCGGTCGTGGGATCCGCGCCGTCGCCCAGGACGCCGAGACGGCGAGCCTCATGGGCGTGAACATCGATCGCGTCATCGCCCAGACCTTCATCCTCGGGGGAATCCTCGGGGGCGCCGCGGGGTTCCTTTTCGGTATCTCCTCCGGCGTCATCTACACGATGGGCTTCACCCCAGCCCTCAAGGCCTTCACCGCGGCCGTCCTGGGCGGCATCGGCAACATCCGGGGCGCGATGCTCGGCGGACTGCTCCTCGGCATCTTCGAGAACCTCGGCGTCACCTGCGCCCCGACCGAGTGGCGTGACGTCATCGCCTTCGGGATCCTCGTGCTCGTCCTCATCATCCGGCCGACGGGCATCCTCGGCGAGCGACTCGGACGGTCGGCATGAGCGCCTTCGCCGCGACCGCCGTCTCCCGGGTCCGATTGGTCAGACAGAACGTCGAGATCCGGCGCCTGTTTGCCTGCGTGTTCGGCATGCTCGTGCTCGCGCTCATGACCGGACCCTCGGGGAGCAACACCGCGCCCGTGTCCGGTTTCACCGGATCGCTGTTCCATCCGCGCGTCCTCGTCTTTCTCGCACTCGGCGTCGGCCTCTGGGCGGTCCTCACCGCCCAGCACCGTTGGGGCGAGGTGATCAGGCGCACGAGCAACAATGTCATGACGCTGCCGAGGCGTGTGATGCCGGACCGGCGCGTGCGACTCTTCGTCTACGCCGTCGCGCTGGCGATAGCGATCATTCTTCCGTTGCACGTCAACGCCTTCTGGCAGGACGTCCTCGTGGACCAGATCGGCATCTACGTCCTGCTCGCGATCGGCCTGAACGTCGTCGTCGGCTACGCGGGCCTCCTTGACCTCGGCTACATCGCCTTCTACGCGATCGGCGCCTACTCGACCGCGTTCTGGACCGGCGCGCTCCCCGTCCATCCGCCGATGGTTGTCAATGCGTTCTGGGCCATCCCGTTCGCGATCGCCACCGCGATGCTCGCCGGCGTCCTCATCGGCGCGCCGACGCTGCGTCTCCGAGGCGACTACCTCGCGATCGTGACGCTCGGATTCGGCGAGATCATCCAAATCGTCGCGACCAACCTGCAGGGGGTGACCGGCGGCGCCCAAGGAGTGATCGGAATCCCCCATCCATCGGTCAACCTGCTCCACGTCCATTACTCGTGGCTGATCGACCCGCTTCCCTACTACTACCTGCTCCTCGCGTTTGTCGTCCTCGCGCTGATCGCCTACTCCTTCCTCGAGCATTCGCGGGTGGGGCGCGCCTGGACGGCGATCCGGGAGGACGAAGTCGCCGCCGAGTCGACTGGGATCAACGTGCTGAAGTACAAGATCCTGGCCTTCGCCATCGGGGCGTCGACCTCGGGCTTCGCGGGAATGCTCGAGGCCAGCAAGATCTCGTTCATCGAGCCCGGTGACTTCACGGTCCAGCTCTCCATCCTCATCCTCGTCCTCGTCATCTTCGGCGGGATGGGATCCTTGCTCGGCGCCGTCCTCGGGGCCGCCGTGCTCCAGTGGTTCCCCTGGTACCTGCGGGAGCACCCGTTGTTCGGGTTCCAGGATCAGGATCTTTTCATCTACCTCGGCGCGATCCTGGTGATCATGATGATCTTCCGGCCCGAGGGGATGATCCCGTCACGAAGACGAAAGCGCGAGATCGGCCTCTCTGAGCACGGTGTCGGCACGGCCGACGCGATGAGCGGATCCTCGAGCGAGATCTCGTGACGACGACCGCCGACGCCCCGGTCGCGACCGTCTCCGGCGACATCATCGTCGAGGTCGACAACATCTCGTTGAGCTTCGGCGGGGTGAAGAGCCTCGTCGACGTGACGCTCAACCAGGCCCGGGGTGAACTACTTTCCGTCATCGGCCCGAACGGAGCCGGCAAGACGTGTCTTTTCAACTGCCTCACCGGCGTCTACCACCCGCAGGCGGGCTCCATCAACTTCTACGCCGACGAGGGCCGCGCCACCCAAATCGTCGGCCGCAAACCGCACCGCGTGAACCGCCTCGGGATCGCGCGGACGTTTCAGACGAGCAGGCTCTTCAACGCTCTCACCGCGTTCGAGAACGTGAAGATCGGGGTCGAATCGCGCCAGCACACCGGGCCCGTCGGGGCGATGCTGCGCCTCCCCCGCACGAGAAAGGAAGAGCGTGAGGGCGACGCGCGTGCGGCGCACCTCCTCGATTTCGTCGGCCTTCGCTCGCGGGCGAACGAACTCGCCAGCGCTCTCCCGTACGGGGCACGACGGCGCCTGGAGATCGCCCGTGCCCTCGGGACGAGCCCGCACCTCCTCCTCCTCGATGAACCGGCCGCCGGGACGAACCCGGCGGAGAAGATCGAGCTCGCCACGCTCATCCGTCGTGTGAACAACGAGCTCGGGGTCACCGTGCTCCTGATCGAGCACGACATGGGCCTCGTCATGTCGCTCGCCGAACGGATCATCGTCCTCAACTTCGGCCGGGTGATCGCCTCGGGCACGCCGTCCGAGGTGCAGCACAATCCCGACGTCATCGAGGCCTACCTCGGCGCGCCGGCGGACGAAGAGGATGACCACCACGTCCCGCCCGACGCCCCCGACGACCGGGCCGAGTAGCCGTGCTGCTCGAGCTCGACCACGTCGAGGTCCGCTACGGACCCATCAGGGCGCTGCGCGCGGTCAGCCTCAAGGTCGACCCGGGCGAGATCGTCGCCCTGCTCGGCGCCAACGGCGCCGGCAAGTCGACGACCCTGCGGACGATCTCGGGGCTCATCCACCCGAACGCCGGGACCGTCGTGTTCGACGGCACGCCGATCCAACGCATGCCGAGCCACGACATCGTGGAGCTCGGCGTCGGACACGTTCCGGAGGGGCGCCGCATCTTCCCGATGATGACGGTGCTGGAGAACCTCGAGATGGGCGCCTACCTCCACCGGGGGGACGTCTCGAAGAACCTCGAGCGCGTCTACGCCCTCTTCCCTGTCCTCGCCGAGCGCCGCAGACAGGACGGCGGAACGCTGTCGGGGGGCGAGCAGCAGATGCTCGCGATCGCGCGCTCCCTGATGAGCAGCCCGCGTCTCCTGCTTTTCGACGAGCCCTCGATGGGGCTCGCGCCGATGTTCGTCAAGACGATCTTCCAGATCATCCGGGAGATCCGCGACGCGGGCACGACGATCCTCCTCGTCGAGCAGAACGCCTCCCAGGCACTCCACCTCGCGGACCGGGCCTACGTCCTCGAGAACGGCTCGATCGTCATGTCGGACCGGGCCGACGTCCTGCTCCAGGACCCGCGCGTCCGCGCCGCCTATCTCGGCGAGGGCGCGGCGTAGGCGAGCGGCGGACCGGACCGACGAGGGCGGACGCGGCGGTCGCGCACCGATGACGGAACCGCGTCGTGCCGACTGTGCGGCCCGGGACGAGTTGGACGCCCTCGCCCCGCTCCGTGACTTCTTCGATCTTCCCGAAGGCCTCATCTACCTCGACGGCAACTCGCTCGGGCCGCTCCCACGACCGGCGATCGCCAGCGTGAAACGGACGCTCCGGACCGAATGGGGCCAAGGACTCATCGGCAGCTGGGACTCGGCCGGTTGGTGGGACAAGCCCCTGGCGCTCGGCGCGCGCATCGCCCCACTTATCGGGGCGCGACCCGAGGAGGTCATCGTCGGGGACTCAACCTCGGTCAACACCTTCAAGGTCGTCATCGCGGCGCTGCGGATGCAGCCTGACCGGCGGGTGGTCGTCACCGACCGTGACAACTTCCCGACCGATCTCTACATCATCGACAGTGCCGCCGAGCTGGCGGGCGACTACTCCGTCCGCCGTGTCGAGACCCCCGACGACCTCGCTGGCGCGATCGATCGATCCGTCGCGCTCGTCGCACTCACGCACGTCGACTACCGCAGCGCCCGCCTGCTCCCGATGAATGAGGTCACGCGGACGGCGCACGACAACGGTGCCGTCATGATCTGGGACCTCTCACACAGCGTCGGTGCGGTCCCGCTCGCCGTCGACGCCTGCGACGTCGATTTCGCGGTCGGGTGCACCTACAAATTCCTGAACGGCGGGCCCGGTTCTCCGGCGTTCGTGTTCGCGGCGGCCCGACTCCACGACGCCGCACGTCAGCCGCTCGCCGGCTGGCACGGCCACGCGCGGCCCTTCGCGCTCGAACCCGGCTACGAGCCGGCGCCGGGCATCCGGCGGTTCGCCTGCGGCACCCCACCGATCCTTTCGTACGCGTCGCTCGAGGGCAGTCTCGAGATCTGGGAGCACGTCGAGCCCGCGGAGCTCTTCGCCAAGGGCCAGGAGCTCTGCGACCTTCTCATCGAGCTCCTCGATCCGTATTTCGTCCCCGGGCAGTTCGAGCTCGTCTCGCCCCGCGAGTCGCGTCTCCGCGGCAGCCAGGTCGCGCTGCGTCATCCTCAAGCGCGCTCGCTCCTCGCGGCCCTCGCGGGACGCGGCGTGATCGGTGACTACCGCGAGCCGGACCTCGTCCGCCTCGGCATCGCGCCGTTGTATCTGCGCTTCGTCGATATCTGGGACGCAGCCGACGCGATCCGCGACACCCTGTCCGCGGGTCCCGTCGAGTGACGCGGCTGACCCCGGCCGGGCGCGCAGCCGCCGCGGGCTGACACGCCCGACGGCACGTCAGGCGAGCGGTTCGAAGCGCGCCGTGAAGTGTCGAAGCTGCCTGGGTTCGGCCACGATCCGGAACCCAGGAAGGTCCTCGGCGCGCGCCTGGACCGACTGGCACACCTCGATGACGTAGTCCATGTGGCTCTGGGTGTAGGTCCGACGTGGGATGGCGAGCCGCACGAGGTCCATCGTCGCGGGCTTCTCCGATCCGTCCGGCTGCCGGCCGAACATGACGGTGCCGATCTCCGAGGTGCGCACGCCACCAGCCTCGTAGAGGGCGACTGCGAGCGCCTGCCCGGGATACTCGAGCGGCGGGATGTGGGCGAGCATCGCCCGGGCGTCGATGTAAACGGCGTGACCGCCGATCGGCAGGACGACGGGAATACCGGCGTGATCGAGCGCCTCGCCGAGGTACGCCGTCGAGCGGATCCGGTACTGCAGGTAGTCGTGCGAGACCGCCTCCTTGAGGCCTTGCGCGATCGCCTCCAGGTCGCGTCCCGCGAGGCCGCCGTAGGTGGGGAACCCCTCGGTCAAGATGAGCAGGTTCCGCGCTGCCTCGGCGAGGGCGTCGTCGTTGCAGGCGAGCCAACCCCCGATGTTGCAGAGCGGATCCTTCTTCGCGCTCATGGTCATCCCGTCGGCGAGACTCGCCATCTCGCGGACGATGTCGGCGACCTCCCGCTCCCCCTGCCCGGGTTCGCGGGTACGGATGAACCAGGCGTTCTCGGCAAAGCGACAGGCGTCGAGGAACAGCGCCACCCCGTGCACGTCGCAGACCGCCCGCACGGCGTGCAGGTTCTCCAGGCTAACCGGTTGTCCGCCACCCGAGTTGTTCGTCACGGTCACCATGACGACGGGGACGTGCGCCTTGCCGTGGCTCGCCAGCAACGCGTCGAGCGCCGCGACGTCGACGTTCCCCTTGAACGGGTGGAGCGCCCTCGGGTCACGTCCCTCCGCGATGACGAGATCGACCGCCTCGGCCCCGGTGAACTCGATGTTCGCCCGCGTCGTGTCGAAGTGCGTGTTGCTCGGGATGACCCGTCCGGGACCGCCGACGACCGTGAAGAGGATCTTCTCCGCGGCGCGGCCCTGGTGCGTCGGTATGACGTGACGGAAGGGGAACAACTCGGTGACGGCGCGCTGAAAGATCTGCCAGGACGGGGATCCCGCGTAGGACTCGTCACCGTGCTGGATCGCCGACCACTGGTCACGGCTCATCGCGCCGGTGCCGGAGTCGGTCAGCAGATCAATGAGGACGTCCGAAGAGGCGATGTTGAAGAGGTTGTAACCCGCGGCACGGATGGCCTCGGCGCGGTATTCGCGCGTCGTCATGGCGAGCGGTTCGACGGCGTGGATCCGGAACGGCTCGATCACGGTCCGGAACGGCTGAGGCGGCATTCCCATCGCATCTCCTATGTCAGGCCGATGACGTGCAAGGCGGCGGTTCGCGCCACGACTCTAGGATCCGGCGGCACCGGCGACACACCGGCAGCCGCCCGCCAACTAAGGGGACGTCGACCCGCCCCGGACGTTGGTCACGACTCGCCGCTCGACCGCTCACAGGCGGCCACGAGGACCCTCGATCACCGGATCGTCCCGACGACGCAGCTCAGGGCCGGGCGCGTCGGACGCCAGTGGGCGTGATCGGTGGCCCCGGCGGGTGGGGCCTCGCTAACCGCGGGCTACGAGCAGCCGCTCGTCGCCCCGCAGCTCGGGCAGGCGTAGCAGGAGCCGGCTCGTTGCATGACGTTGCCGCAGGAGTAGCAGAAGGGCGCGTCGCGGTTCTCGAGCGACATCTGGTGGGCCACGGCGAGGCTATCGCCGCCCTCGCCGAACCGCTCCTGCTCGCGCTTGGCAGCGTCGGCGAGCTCGATGTCCTCCAGCCCGGGCAGCGTCGGTTGCTTGCGCTCCCCCGTCGACAGGATGCCGAGCTCGACTCGCTCGTCGTACGGCAGGTAGTCGAGGGCGAGGCGCCGGAAGATGAAGTCGACGAGGCTCGAGGCGATCCGCAGGTCCGGGTCGTCCGTGATCCCGGCGGGTTCGAAGCGCAGGTTCGTGTACTTCCGGACGAACGTGGCCAGCGGGACCCCGTGCTGGAGCCCGAGGCTGACGGCGATCGCGAAGGCGTCCATCACGCCGGACAGCGTCGAGCCCTGCTTCGACACCTTCAGGAAGACCTCGCCGGGGCGCCCGTCCTCGTATTGGCCCACCGTCACGTACCCGTCGCAGTCGGCGACGCGGAAGGCGAACGTGTAGGAACGGCGACGGCGCGGCAGGCGCGTCCGCGTCGTCGCGCCGGGCGCCGTCACGCGTCCGGCGAGGGCGTCCTCCAGCTCGGAGATGCGGGCGTGCAGCTCGCCCAGACCCGCCCCCTCGCCGGATGCACCCGCCTCCGCGAGCTTCGTCGTCGAGAGGGGTTGCGCGACCTTGCAGTTGTCGCGGTAGATGGCCACGGCCTTGAGACCCATCTTCCAGGCGTCGATGTGCAGCTGCTCGACGTCGGCGACCGTCACGTCCTCCGGCATATTCACCGTCTTCGAAATCGCGCCCGAGATGAACGGCTGCACCGACGCCATCATCTTCACGTGGCCGAGGTACTGGATGACGTTGTCCCCCATCGAGCAGGCGAACACCGGCAGGTGCTCGGCCTTCAGGTAGGGCGCGCCGAGAATCGACTTGTGCTCGTCGATGTAGTCGGTGATCTCCACGGTCTCGGCGTCGGTGTAGCCGAGACGGCGCAGCGCGCGGGCCACGGTCTGGTTGACGATCGACATCGTGCCCCCGCCAACGAGCTTCTTCGTCTTCACCAACCCGAGGTCCGGCTCGATGCCGGTCGTGTCGCAGTCCATGAGGAACGAGATCGTCCCGGTCGGCGCGAGCACGGTCGCCTGGGAGTTCCGGACCCCGTGGATGTCACCAAGCGAGACTGCCTCGTTCCAGGCTTCCTGTGCCGCGCTCATCAGCGAGATGGGAACGAGCGAGGCGTCGATCGCGTCGAGCGCGTCGCGGTGCATCCGCAGGACGTTGCGCATCGGCTCGGCGTTCTCGTGGAAACCCGCGAACGGCCCCATTCGGGAAGCGATCCTCGCCGAGGTCGCGTAGGCGCAACCGGTCATGAGCGCCGTGACCGCCGCCGAGACGGCGCGGGCCTCGGCCGAGTCGTACGGCAGGCCGAGCGCCATCAGCATCGCGCCCAGGTTCGCGTAGCCGAGGCCGATCTCCCGGAACCGCCGCGTCGTCTCGGCGATCTTCTCCGTCGGGTAGTCGGCGTTGCCGACGAGGATCTCCTGCGCGGTGAAAACGACCTCGACCGCCGCCCGGAAACCCTTCGTGTCGAGCGAGCCGTCGGGGCCGAGGAACTGGAGGAGATTGACGCTCGCCAGGTTGCACGCCGAGTTGTCGAGGTGCACGTACTCGCTGCACGGGTTCGAGGCGTTGATCCGGCCGGTGTTCGGCGCCGTGTGCCAGCGGTTGATCGTTGTGTCGAACTGCAGACCCGGATCGGCGCACTCCCAGGCGGCCTGGGCGATCTCGTGGAAGAGCTCCCGGGCCCGTACCGTCTCGATGGTCGCGTGGCTGGTGCGCGCGACGAGGTCCCAGCCGGCATCCTCGAGCACGGCAGCCATGAACTCGTCGCTCACGCGGACCGAGTTGTTGGCGTTCTGGTACTGGACCGAGTGACTGTCCTCGCCGTCGAGGTCCATGTCGAAACCGGCCGCCGCGAGGGCGCGGGCCTTGCGTTCCTCGCGGGCCTTGCACCAGATGAACTCGCGGATGTCGGGGTGGTCGACGTCGAGGATGACCATCTTCGCCGCCCGCCGCGTCTTGCCCCCCGACTTGATGGTCCCGGCCGAGGCGTCGGCGCCACGCATGAAGCTGACCGGACCCGATGCCGTGCCGCCGCCGGCGAGGAGCTCGCGGGAGCTACGGATCTTGGAGAGGTTCACCCCGGAGCCCGACCCCCCTTTGAAGATCGTCCCCTCCTCCACGTACCAGTTGAGGATCGAGGGCATCGAGTCCTCGACGGCGAGGATGAAACAGGCCGACGCCTGCTGGGGCACGCCAGCCACGCCGATGTTGAACCAGACCGGTGAGTTGAAAGAGGCCTTCTGGGTGACGATCAGGTACTTCAGCTCGTCGCTGAACGCGGACGCCTCGACGTCGTCGGCGAAGTACCCGTCGCGCAGCCCCCACGCTGAGATGGTGTCGACGACCCGGTCGACCACCTGGCGAAGCGAGTTCTCGCGCTCCGGCGAACCCAGTGGTCCGCGGAAGTACTTCTGGGCGAGGATGTTCGTCGCGTTCATCGACCAGCTCTTCGGGACCTCCACGCCAAGCTGCTCGAAAGCCACCTCGCCGGTCCGGTAGTCCGAGATGAGCGAGTCGCGCCGTTCCCACTCGACCGTGTCGTAGGGATGCCGGCCGGCCTGCGTGAAGTGACGCCGGACGCCGATGTCGACCTGCTCATCTGCTACCGCCATCGTCCCGCTCCCCCTCTGCGTCCCCTGCGCCGCGCAGGTTGCCTGCCTTGCCCGCGACCTGCTGCTTCCGATTCCCCGACGCCCTCAAACCACAACATGTAGTAGCGCATCGCCTCGGTACCACTAGATGAGGAGATAAGTACAGCACCGTAGTTACAGTGCTGTCAATGACTGATTCTGCCGAGCTTGGCGTTCGGCAAGGGCCCAACGGGTGAGCAGGGGCGCTTGCCACCGCCCCGATCCCCCGCGCCCCGACCACTCCGACCCTACCGGACGCCTCCCACAGTCGCGACCCGGCTCACCATCCGAGCGTGATGCCCGCCGCGCGCGCCGCCGCGACGACCGGTCCGACCGAGCCGGGCCACCCCACGACCGCCCAGGTCGCGCCGGCCCGCTCGAGTCCGCCCAACTGGGCGGCCGCCGCCCGGGCGCCGCGGGCCAGCACCCCGCCCCAGCAGACCGCGCCTGCCCGACCGACCTCGGCCACCTGCTCCGCCCCCGACCCGAAGACGTTGATCGTCGCCCCGATCTCGCGGGCGACGGCGTTCGTCGCCTCCGAGCCGGCGCCGACCCACACGGGCAGGCCCACGGCCACAAGCGCCACCCCTACCGCCCCGAGGGCCCGTCGGCGCGCGGCCGCGTCCGCCGGGACAATTCCGTAGGCGAGGTGCTCGGCCGTGCTGCGCCGGTCGCCGGTCCCGATCCCGGCGATTACGCGGCGGCCGCTCAGCGCAGACAGCGTGCGGAACTCGCTCACCAGCGCCTCGTCGGGAACGAGGCCGATCCGTGCCACGAGCGTGCCGAGAAACACCCGCGACGTCTCCGCCGCGATGAGACCGAGGAGCGGGAAAGGGGCTATCGCCGGCCGCCCCGGGGCGCCCGGCGGCCAGAGATGGTCGTAGGCGAAGACGCCATGGATACCCGCCCCCTCGGCCGCGCCGGCACAAGATCGAGCCGCATCAGCATCAGCGTCGAACGAGGGCAGGATGACGCCGATACGCATGGGCGGACCCGGCGTACCCCTCAAGATCCGCTTTCGACCCGAGCTTTCAGGTCGCGCACCGCCGCGTGCAGGATGTGACCCTCGGCACGTCGCTTCACGAAACCGGGAATCGGCACCCGCAACTCGACCGAGAGCTCGTAACGCACCTCGGTCGTCCCGTCCGGACCGGCGTGGAACTCATAGCGCCCATCGAGGCGGTTGGTGAGGTCGCCGTCCTTCTGGGTCCACGCCACAGCGAGCGGCGCCTCCCCGTAGTCGTAGCTGAGCACGTAGGTCGTGCTCCGGCCGAACGCCCCGGCGCGGAAGCCCACGGTCGACGGCCGTCCCTCGGCGTCACGCGAGAGGACGCGAACCTCCTTCACGTCGGCGACCCATTCTGGGTACCGTTCGAAGTCGGCTACGACCGCGAAGCAGCGCTCCGGCGTGCCCGCGATCGTCATCACCTGGGCCGTGTGTTCCACGGTCCGCTCCTTTCAGCCGCCCCGAGCGCTCTTCCCAGCCTCTCACGGCGGCCAACGCTTGTGTAGCAGGCCGCCCGGGCCCGCGCGTCGATCCTCAGCGCTCGGCTGCCCGCAGTGCCGCGTCGAGCCGGGCCGCCAGCCCGTCGTAGTCGAATTCGGCGACTGCACGTCGTCGCGCCGAGGCGCCGAGGCGGTGCCGCAGCTCCTCGTCGTCGAGCAGGCTCGCCAGCGCTTTCGTCGCGACCACGGCGTCGCCGGGTCGGTCGACGATGAGCCCGGTGACGCCGTCGACCACAGCCTCGTGCGAGCCGCCGCTCCGCCCGGCGACCTGCGGCACGCCGGCGGCGGCCGCCTCGAGGAAGACGATGCCGAATCCCTCCTGCTCCAGCCCACCCCAGCGTGTGCGGCAAAGCATCGCCGCGACGTCCGCCGCGCCGACCAGGCCCGGCAGGTCACCATCGCTTACCGGACCCAGGAACCGGACCGGCGCGCCGAGACGCTTCGCCAGCGACTCCAGCCGCCGGGCGTCGCGGCCAGCCCCGACGATCGCCGTCGTGAGGTCAGGACGATCATGCCCGAGTTCCGCCGACGCCTCGATCAGCACGTCAAAGCCCTTGCGGGGCACGAGGCGACTCACCGCCACGACGAGGCGACCGCGCTCGGAGAACCCGAACCGCCGCCGGACGGCGGCGACCTCCTCGCGATCGAGGGGGTGGAAGCGACCGACGTCGACGCCTGGGGGGACGATCACCACTTCAGGCAGGTCCCCCTCGGCGCAGCGACGCGCCTCGCCGGCCGCGTAGCCGCCCGCCGCGATCACGAGATCGGCGCCGACGAGCACCCGTCGGAGCAGGCGCGACGTCACCGGCAGGCGCCCCGCCACGGTCACCTCGGATCCGTGGAGGACGACCGCGTACGGGATGCCGAGCTGCGGTCCGACGAGGCCGACTGGCAATGCCGGGTCGAGCACGACGAGCGATGCACCGCGTGCCGCCGCCACGGCCCGGATACGCGCCGCCAGTCGTCGTGTCGGCCAGAGCATCCGGACCCCGAGCCGTTCGATCTCGTGCGGCGCGGCCGCGTCGAACGCGCGCGCTCCCGGCTGGTCGATCGTCAGCACCAAGGTGCGCTCCGACGGCAGCCGCCGCCAGAGTTCCCACAGGTACGACTGGATGCCGCCGATCTTCGGCGGGTAGTCGTTCGTAACGAGCAGGTGCGTCACCGAACGTTCGCCTCCGGAACCCGGGCGGCCGTCCGGCGGGCTGGCTCAGCCAGCCCGCTTCTCCTGCCGGAGACCGGGGAGCAATCCCGCCCGCTCGAAGAGCCGGACGGCCCGGACCTCGGCCGCGTCGATGACGATCGCGTCGGAGGCGTCGCGCCCGAGCAGGAAGCTGACGACGCAGTTGTCACAGGCCGACGACCCCTCGTTGCTGCACGTGTCGCAGCTGATCGTGAGCGTGCCCCTCGCCATCGCCACTCCCCGGGCCATCTTGGTGCCTCGCACCGAATCCGTCCGAAATCATGATGGTCCGGGGGTGTATCAGACCGGTGCCGCCGTCTCGTGCGGTGCCGGCTCCGCCCCGAACCCTTCGGGTACCGCTTCGTCCTCGATGACCTCGATCGAACTCGTCTTCCCGCACCAACGGCACATCACCGATTCCACCACGTCGGCGAGGACCTCCTCCTCGTCGATCGAGCGCTCGCCGCCCAGTGTGAAATGCCAGAAGGCCCGCGTCCGACGCGACGAGACGACATCGAAGCGCGTCCGGTTGCCGCAACCCGCACAGCGGAAGCGCGTCGACACGCTGCGAAGCTAGCGCGCCCAGCGCCGGGACCGGCAAACGGCACCGGCGCCGCTACGGCCGGCCGGCCGGCGGCGACCCCGCCAGGTACGTCTCGAGCATCCCGGCGAGCTGGCGCAGCGCCCTCCCCCGGTGCGATATCTCATGCTTGTCCACGGCGTCCATCTCCGCCAGCGTCCGGCCGTCGCCACCGTCGGGAACGAAGACGGCGTCGTAGCCGAAACCCCCCCGGCCGACGGGGGCGGCGGCGACCGATCCCTCGAGGATCCCCGTCGCGACCAGTTCGGTCCCATCGGCGAGCGCCGCGAGGGCGACGGTGCGAAACCGCGCACGGCGATCGTCGAGACCGACCAGCGCCCCGAGCAGCTTGGCGACGTTGTTCGCCGCGATCCCCTCGGGGCCCGCGTACCGCGCGGCACGCACGCCCGGCTCCCCGCCGAGAGCGTCCACCTCCAGGCCGGTGTCGTCGGCCAGAGCGCTCAGCCCCGTCGCCAAACGCACCGCGTGTGCCTTCAGCCGGGCGTTGTCCTCGAGGGTGACTCCGTCCTCCTCGACGGCCGGCAGGTTGGCCGGCCGTGCAAGCAGTTCAACCCCATCCCCGACGACTGCCCGCAGGATCTCCCGCATCTCCCGCGCCTTGTCGGGATTAGCCGAGGCCAGGACGAGCCGCAGCGCGGCTTGCGGCGCCCTCACCCAGCGACTCGGGGGGCCGGCGGCGTCGCCAGCACGACGGCGTCAGAGGCGAGCAGGCTCCCGATGCCGCTCCGGGCGAGCTCGAGCAGCTCGTCGAGCGTGGTCCGGGGGAACGGGTCGCCCTCGGCCGTCCCCTGCACCTCGACGAACAGACCCGACCCCGTCATGACGACGTTCATGTCCACGCCGGCGCGGGAATCCTCGGCGTAGTCGAGATCCACCATCGCGACGCCATCGACGAGACCGACCGAGACCGCGCCGACCGTGTCTCCCAACGGAATGGCGCCCAGTTCACCTTCCGCGACGAGACGCGCACAGGCGTCGTGTAGGGCGACGAAACCGCCCGTGATCGCCGCCGTCCGTGTCCCGCCGTCGGCCTGGAGGACGTCACAATCCAGGACGATCTGGCGCTCGCCGAGCGCCCGCAGGTCGCACACGGCTCGAATCGACCTCCCGATGAGGCGTTGGATCTCCTGGGTGCGCCCCGACTGACGCCCCCTGGTCGCCTCTCGCGGCACCCGCTCGGAGGACGACCCCGGCAGCAACGAGTACTCCGCCGTCACCCAGCCCCTGCCCGAGCCGCGCAACCAGCGGGGAACCTCCGATTCGAGCGACGCCGTGCACAGCACCTTGGTGTGGCCCATCGTGACGAGGACCGACCCCGCGGCGAACTCGGTGAAGTCACGGACGATCTCGAACGGCCGCAGTTCATCGGGCCGTCGCCCGTCGCGTCGCACGTCGCTCGTCATCGCCGACCTGTCCCCTCTTCCCTCGCGGCGCCGCGCTCACGATCGAGACGGCGCACCTGCTCGACGACGGTAACCGCCCGCGGGCGGGTGCGGCGACCGGAAACGATGCCCGCCTCGGTCCCGACCACCTCACCCGCCGAAGACGACCGGCTCCGCCTGGCTGAGTTCGGGGCCGAGCAGGCGTCGACCCATCGTCGAGAACCAGACCGGGTCGCCCGACGAGAGGAACCGGTGAACGCCTTTCGCCGGGATCCTGCGGCCGAGCCCCGTCGACTCCAAGATGGACCGCACGTCGAACGCCGTCTCCTCCGCTGAGGACACGAGGACGACGTCGCGACCCAGCACGTCGGCGATAGTGCGAGCGAGGAACGGGTAGTGCGTGCAGCCCAAGAGCAGCGTGTCGATGCCCGCCTCCTTGAGGGGCGACAGCAGGCGCTCGGCGAGGACGTGGACCGAGTCGCCGTCGAGCTCCCCGCGCTCGACGAACTCGACGAAGCCCGGACAGGCCAGGCAGTGCACGCCCCCGGCGACGTGGAGCATCGCCGCGACCTTCTGGTAGGCACCCGAGGCGATCGTGCCCGTCGTGCCGATCACGCCGATCTGGCCGTTGCGCGTCGCCGCCGCGGCGGCGCGCATCCCCGGTTCGATCACGCCGACAACCGGGACTTCGAAGTCGTAACGCAGCTCCTCAAGCGCAACCGAGGCGGCCGTGTTGCAGGCGACGACGATCATCTTCACGTCCTCCACCCGGACCAGGTACTCGGCTATTTCCCGGGCGAACCGACGTACCTCTTCGGCAGCACGCGGTCCGTACGGGTAGCGGGCGGTGTCACCGACGTAGATGATCTCCTCATCACCAAGCAGGTCGATTAGCGCGCGCGCGACCGTCAGGCCGCCGAATCCGCTGTCGAAGACGCCAATGGGTCGGTCGTTCATCTTCCCGGCCCAGGTTACGCGCCAGCGAAGTGCCGCCCGCCCGGGCACGGCGCCGTCAGAAGTAGACGGTCTCCTGGGCGCGCTGGACGACCGCCTCGAGTTCCCCCGTCCAGAAGCCGCCGGAGAGGTACTTCCACCCACCGTCCGGCGACAGCACGACGATCACGCCGGAGCGGATCTGGCCCGCGCACCGCACGGCGCCCGCGACCGCGGCACCCGTCGAGAGCCCGGCGAAAATGCCGAGATCGGCGAGACGCCGGGTCCACACAACCGAGTCCCTGTGGCTGATCACGGTCTTTCGATCGAGCAGCTTCTCGCCACCGAGGTCCGTGAAGATCGGCGGAATGAACCCGTCCTCCAGGGTGCGCAGGCCGTCGACCATCTCCCCTGCCGGAGGCTCGACCGCCCACACCTCGAGGTCTGAGTTGCGCTCTTTGAGGTAACGCCCCACCCCGAGGAGGGTGCCGCTCGTGCCGAGGCCAGCGACGAAATGCGTCACCTCGGGGACGTCGCGCCAGATCTCGGGTCCCGTGGTCTCGTAGTGCGCCCGCGGGTTGGCGGGATTCCCGTACTGGTAGAGGAAGACCCACTCGGGGTGCTCCTCCGCCAACTGACGGGCGAGCCGCACCGCGCCATTCGATCCCTCCGAACCCGGCGACGCAATGATCTCGGCGCCCCACACCCGGAGGAGTTGCCTGCGCTCCTCGGAGACGTTCTCCGGGAGCACGACGTTCAGGAGATAGCCCTTCACGCGGCTGACGAGGGCGAGGCCGATGCCCGTGTTCCCCGACGAGGGCTCGAGCAACGTCGCCCCCGGGCGAAGCACACCCCGGTCCTCGGCGTCCTCGATGAGGAAGCGGGCGACACGATCCTTCACCGACCCGCCGGGGTTGGCGCCCTCGAGCTTGACGACGATGCGGACAGCGGGGTTCGGGCTCAGCTGGGAGACGTCGACCATCGGCGTGTTGCCGATCAGGCCGAGAACGTCGGGGGCGAGCATCTCCGAGGTCGGCGCTCTCAGGCCGCGCCGCCCGCAACCGCTGGCAGGATCGACACGACGTCGTCGCTCGCCACCCGCGTCTCGAGCCGCTCAAGGTAGCGCACGTCGTCGTCGTTCAGGTACACGTTGACGAAGCGGTGCAGTTCGCCGTCCTCGGTCATGACCTGGGCGCCGAGCGCCGGGTGCTCCAAGATCACCGACCGGAGCACCTCGCCCACGGTTGAGCCGTCGGCGGACACCTTCGCCCTGCCTCCAGTGGCGGGACGCAGCAACGTCGGGAAACGGACTTCAACGGACACCGGGACCTCCGGGTACTCTCGTAGACAAAATGTTGACCTGACAGGTCATATTCTAACGGTGGCTTCGCGAATCCCGGCCGCTCCGAGCTGCAAGAACTCGTGCCGCCTGACGCCTTTCAGCCGCAGACGATCGGCTCCTCGACGACGTTCCCAGCGGAGATGCGGAAGGACCGCACCGAGGCGACCTCGGCGCGCAGCGAGACGATGACGTAGTGCCAGTTCGGGTCCGGTGCCCGGGCGACGTCGGTCGCCGAGGGATACGCGTCGGTGTGGGTGTGCGAGTGGAACACGCCGACGATCTCCAGCCCGTCCTGCTCCCCCTCGCGATCGGCGCGCAGGTGGTCCTCCGGATCGACGACGTATAGCCGGGCGGAGCCCGCCTGGTTGCGGGTCGGGAAGCAGCGCACGACGCGACCGGTCGACCTGTCACCGGCGAGCAGCCCGCAGCCTTCGGCGGGGTACGCCCGCAAGCAGTGCGCCGTCATCTCGGTCACGACCGCCGCGTCGAGTACGAGCGCCCTGCCACCTTGAGGGTGGCCTACGCCGGGCGCAGGCGACGAATCCATGGAAAGCGAGGCTACCGTCTCGGTTGATGGCAACCAGGGCCCCGAGACCACGGCCGAGCAGGGCCCGAGCGACGGCGTCGGCGCACGTCGCCGAGCGCGAACCGATCCGGAGGGTCGCGCAGAATCGCCGCGCCCGGCACGAGTACGACATCCTCGACACGTTCGAGGCCGGTCTGGAGCTGAAGGGGGCCGAGGTGAAGTCGGTTCGGGCCGGCCAGGTCAGCCTCCAGGACGCCTATGCGCGTGTCGAGGGAGGCGAGGCATGGCTGCTCGGCGCACGGGTCGCGACCTATGTCTACTCGAGCGGCTTCGGTGCCGTTGAGGCCGACCGTCCCCGCAAGCTGCTCCTCCACCGCAAGCAGATCGACGAGCTCCAGGGCCGCGTCGCGCAGCAGTCGCTGACCCTCGTGCCCCTGTCCGTGTACTTCAAGGGCGGAAGGGCGAAGGTGGAACTCGCCCTGGCCCGCGGGCGCCGTCTCTACGACAAGCGGCGGGCCATCGCCGAACGCGAGGCCGAGCGCGAGGCGGAGCGTGCCATGAAGGGCGCCCGCGACTGAGTCGTCCGAACCGGCGGAGCCCGCAGAAGGGTGTCAGCCGGGGGGTAGAATATCGGCGTCGGCATCCGCCGGCTCAGTTTGCGAGGGGCCCGATCGAAGTGTCGGGCACCAATCGAGGGGGTGACAGGCTTCGACTTCGGTCGTCAAGGTGGGAGAAGCGAGCCGTGGTCTCCGGAACCACGCTAAAGAGCCGGAAAACAAAACAAACGCCGAGCCTCAGCTCGCGCTTGCTGCCTAAGTAGCAGCAACGTCCATCCGGTCTAGGCCCCGCGGGTCGGGATCGGGCGTCATCTAGCGGGACTTACCTGGTCAGCGTCGTCAGCGCGTCGTCCGGGGACAACTCAGCTGACTGGGATCCTGCGCCGTTGCCGGCGGAGAGGCGGGATCCGAGACCTTCCCGTCGGCTGCGCTCGGAGAATGCCCATCGAGAACCCGAAGGACGCGGGTTCGATTCCCGCCACCTCCACGGCGCTCGTGGGTTCTGCAACATGGGCACGAAATCCTGAAGAATCAGGATCCCTTGCCTTCGTCTTTCCAGCTCCACCACCTCAGGAGCGAGTCGTCCGCCACCACGCCCTCGTTCTCGACGAAGTGGTGTGCGGCTCGAAGGATGTACAGCACGCACCGATCGGTGGGTCCGTCGACCGCCACCAGCCGGCCGTAGAGGGCCTCTGGCTCCCGGGCACCGATCTGGGCAGGCACGGCGATCCCGATCCGCCGAAGGTCATCGGCGATCGAAGGTCCGATTCCCGGCAAGTCTTCGAGCCGGTCCAGGCCCAGCTTCTTCAACGGCCGGCGCCCTCGCTACCGACCGGAGCCGCCAGGAAGTTGGGGTCCTCGGTGATTCCGAGGTTCGAACGGCCGGGGATGCTCACCGTCGTGACGCGGATCCCGTCTCCGGCGCCGGGCACACCACCTTGTTCCTGCCACCCCGCTTGGCGACGTAGAGCGAACGGTCGGCATCGACGAGGATCGATCTCCAGGCCTCTGCGCGACCACGAGCGACTCCGAGACTGATCGTGACGCGGAGCCGATCGTCGAGATCGCCCCAGGAGTGGGAGGCGACCTTCAAGCGGAGTCGCTCAGCGAGGAGCCTCGCCCTTTCCAACTCACAGTCGAGCAGGGCGAAGACAAACTCGTCGCCTCCGAAACGGACGACGACCTGATGAGCGCGGACCTCCGCGGTGAACAGCCTCCCGAGGGTCATCAACACGCGGTCACCGATCTCGTGACCGAGGGAGTCGTTGATCTCCTTGAAGTGGTCGACGTCGGCGATGGCAATCACCACAGCGCTCGAGGCCACCTCGGGGTGGTCAAGGAATCGCTCGAGGAGGCGCCGGTTCCCGACCCCGGTGAGCGCATCCTCTTCGGCAGACTGCATCGCGGCTGCGGTTTGGGTCCTGAGCTGCCTGCGCTCGCGCTCGAGGCCGGCACGGGTCCAGACCTCTTCCACAATCTGGGCGGTTTGGCGGCTGTGGATCGACCACATCCGGCGCTTCACCTCGCGCGCGTCGGCGAGTGCACCTTCGAGGTCGCCAGCTGCCTCTCGCGCGGCGAGCCGTTCCTCCAGCGTGAGCAACAACTCGTGGTCGTCGCCGCTCTCCCTGGCGAGCTCGACCGCCGTTCCGGCGGCCTCGACCGCCTCTTCGGTTCGGCCGAGCGCGCGGAGGCAACGCGCCTGCACGAGGGCGAGCGCAGCCCGCTGCGGGACCTGCACGATGGACGCGGCGTCGGTAGCGCCTTCCAGGACCTGCATCGCCTCTTGCGCGTGCCCGGTCTCAACTAGCAGCTGAGCCTGCAAACGCCAGCTGCCGGTTCGCGCCTGCATCTCCGGCGTCCCCTCGGCTAGAAGGCGTTGTACCGCCCGCTCGGCGCGGTCGAGCCTGTCGTGTCGCCGGGGATCATCCTGGCCGTCGGTTCCTTCCGCGGCGACACGATCTTCACCCACTGCAAGAAGCAGGGCGTCGGCGATGTTGCACAGCTGGCGGTGGACCTTGATCCTGTCACCACAGCGTTCCGCTGCGGCGAGCCCCAGCTCGAGCTGCTCGACGGCCCGGTCGTAATTGAGAAACGAGTAGCAGACGATGCCAAGGCGGTTGGTGACCTCGAGGATCAGCCGATCGTCGTCCACGGAGTCGAGGCCGAGGATGCTCTTCGTCGCCATGTCTCCAGCGAGGGAGAGCGCGCCTATCCGGGACGCGTGGGCCGCGGTCAGGCTCGCGGCGTCAAGTAGGAGGGCTGTATCGCCTTCCGCTTCAAACAGCTCCTCTGCCGCGCGGGCGTCCTCCACCACTTTGGCGGTCTCCCAGCGGTTGGAGTGGACCCGCGCCCGACACATCAGCAGTCGCCCTCGCTCGACGGGTCCGCTCGCCCGCGCCAGCAGGTACTCGATCTCACGGAGGCAGCTGGCCTGCTCCTCTGCGGACGTCGCGGCCGATGCGCGCTCGAAGAGAACCCCGATGTCGACTCCGGTGTCTGCAACCGCGGGCCGATCGCCGGCTGGTTCCCGCGGGTCTGTGCCTGGGCCGTCATCCCGAGCGTGGACCTCAAGACGTCGAGTGAACCCGTCGAGACTTGGTTTGTCCTCGCGATGCGTGCTCCGCCACTCGGCGACGGCTTGCTCGAAGAGCTCGACGTTCGCCGGCGACATGGGTGCTCGCTCGCCGGTGTCGAGATCGAGCCACCCGATCGCACGGTCGCCTTCTCCGGTGACCCACAGGCGGTCGATGCCACCGTGCTGTCGTCGTTCCACGAGGACGCGCCCAGTCGAACCCTCGCCGATCCGTTTGCGCATCCCTGCCTCCGAAACCTCTGATGCTAGATGAACCAGGTGCAAGTCGCGCGCGACCGAGCCGAGGGCGATCGTCCACGAAACACCTTGTGAACTGCGACAACGCGAACCGATTGGCGGTTCGCCCGCCCGGAGCACCCGTGGGCGTCACGACCCTGACAGCGACGGTCCTCCCGCGACGCTCCGCGTCGTGAGGCTGAATCCCCTGTCATCTGCACCTCTCCGGGTTGCGGTTCGCTCGCCGAAACGTTGACGACCGTGGCGATCACCGCCCAGGCGCGTGCTCCACCCGTGTGCTCTACTCGCAGCCGTGAAGCCTTGGATCGCCATCTCGGCTGGGATCGTGCTGTTCGCGCTGGGAGCGTTCGGTCTCAACGTCACCAGCACCCACACAAGCCTGTCGTCGCTCGTCGTGGCCAAGCCCGCACCGGGGATGGTGCGGACGGCCGCCGGTGCCGGCGAAAGGACGCCGACCAAGGTCTTCCGCCGCGCCAGAGCGGGCGATGGGATCAAAACATCGGGAATCGTGCCCGTGACCCCGACGCTTTTCCTCGAGCCGGTGCGGCTCGTGTACCTCGGCATCCAGGCCGGATCCGAGCAGGCCCACTGGACGGTCTGGTGGGACGCTGCGGCACAGTCCGAGGACGCCGTCTCCCTCCAGCAGCACGTCAATCAGTCGTCCGCCGAAACCTATCTGAGCGATCTCATCGCCCTCGACAAAGACGCGGCACGTTTCTCCCGTGGCGGTCTCGACTTCGCCAGCTCCACCAAGTTCGCGGTGCCCGGGGTGGCGGGTGCCGTCGGCTTCCTGTGGCGGGGCACCGAGACCCAGTCGGGACACAGGATCCCAATCGAGTTCCGCTTCGCGGTCTTCAGCAGGGATTCGGTCGTCGCGATGGTCTCGACGACGGCGTTCTCGCGCACCACCGACGCGTCCGCCTTCTTGACGCTCGCGAGCGCTGAGTACACCCGCCTGGCGCATCCCCCCAGGAGCAACCCGTTCAAGATTCCCTTGCTCGTCCTTTCGATCGCGGGCGCCGGTCTCGTGATCCTCGGCATCGTCCTCGCGCTACGCGCCCGTCGCCGCCGCGCGCACCCGACGGCCAAGCCCGTGCGGTCGAGGGGCGGTTCCCCGACCTCCGGCCCGTGGTCCCCGGGCCAGCCGCCCCTCGGGGGCGACACGCGTCCCGACATCTCGCCCCCGGCGCCAGCACCGCCTGGGCTCACACAGCCGGGCGGCAACCTGCCGGCGCCGTGACCCGCCGCTTCCACCGCCCGACCTCGACAGCACACCGAACCGCAGGCCAGGACGTCGACTGCCGCTGCACTGAGCACGGACTCCGTCGGCCCGCGACGGTGCACGCGCACCTTGGCCCGCCTTCAGGGAGTCCGATCCACCCCCGGCTGGCGAGGCCCCGAGCCCTTCGGGACGTGTCGAAGAAACGGCGGTCCACGCCGTTGGCGGTCCACACCGCGCGCAGCCGTGTGCGGCGCTCGACCTTCCCCGGTTCGGAGAGAAGCGCCCGGTTGAGCTCCCGCGCGCCCTCGCCCGTCATCGTCGCCTCCACGGGGAAGCTCTCCCCGCGTCGACGACCTCGCCGCCGACGGGGCGCCGCAGGAGCCCTTCGATGGCGCCGGGATCGTCCGAACTGACCGCGGCAACCAGCTGAAAGCGTTCCTCCCCGAGGCGGCATCGTGCGCCACCCGCACCGGCGTGGGTTCGCTGCGGCGCGGCGCGCGGTCAATCATTGCCCCGTGGGCGACCGGACGGACCCTGGGTGCATCTGGCCCGGCCGCGCCCCAAACCGGTCCATGTCGGGGACCACCCCACACAGAGGGCATAATCGGCACATGCGCAGCATCTCCGGCTCGAACTTCCCGTCGTGACCGAGTCCTTCGCTCAGGGGCGACCGACATCGAGCCACGGCCGCCGAGGAGACGCGGTACGAGCTCGTCCGCCGGTCGCGAACGACCTGCTCGAGGCGTTCACGCGTTCCTGGGGAGGCGAACCGCAGATCTTCCGCGCCCCGGGGCGCGTCAACCTGATCGGCGACCACACGGACTACAACGACGGTTTCGTGCTGCCCGTCGCGCTGCAGTACGCGACGTGGGTGGCGATCGCCCGGCGCGACGACCGGCGGATCCGCGTGTGCTCCCGGACCGTCCAGGAGACCGCCGAGTTCGACCTCGACGAGGCCGACGCGTATCCCCGTCACGACTGGAGCGACTACGTGCACGGCGTCGCGGTCATGCTCCAAGCAGCAGGCAACCGTCTCGTCGGCGCCGACTTGCTGATCGACAGCGACATCCCGATGGGTTCCGGGCTCAGCTCCTCGGCGGCGATCGAGGTGGCGACTGGATTCGCCATGCTCGCGCTCGCCGGAGCGACCGTCGACCTCAACGAGCTCGCCGTGGCGGGACGGCGCTCCGAGAACGTCTTCATCGGCGTGAAGAGCGGGATCATGGACCAGTACGCCGCGTGCCACGGATTGGCCGGCCACGCCATCCTCCTCGACTGCCGGAATCTCGCTGCCCGCTTCGTCCCACTCGGCGCGGACACGTGTCTCGTCGTCGCCAATTCGATGGTCCGGCACGCACACACGGCGAGCGAGTACAACACCCGTCGAGACGAATGCGACGCCGGCGTCGCCACCCTCGCGACCGTCCTCCCGGGGATCACGGCGTTGCGGGACGTCTCGCTCGCCGAGCTCGAGGCGAATGAGCGTCTGCTCGACCCAGTGATCTTCCGCCGCTGCCGCCACGTGGTGACCGAGAACGCGCGCGTCACACAGGCGGCCGATGTCCTCGCGGCCGGCGACGAGAAGGCCTTCGGCGAGCTGATGGTGCGATCGCACGAGAGCCTGCGGGACGACTACCAGGTCAGCTGCGCCGAGCTCGATCTCCTCGTCAACACGGCGCTCGGGATCGACGGCGTGCTCGGGGCGCGCCTGACCGGGGGGGGCTTCGGGGGCTGCACGATCAACCTCGTGCGCCATGACGCCACCGAGCGCTTCTCCGAGATCCTCGCGGCGAAGTACGAGCAGTCGACCGGACTGGTGCCGACGGTGATCGTCGCCGAGGCGAGCTCCGGCGTCGGGCCGGAGCCCGATGGGCTCGGTCCCGAGCGTTGAACGTTCTCGTCGTCGGGGGCGCGGGCTACATCGGCAGCGCGACCTGTCGCGTCCTGCTGGGGGCCGGACACACCGTCACGGTCTTCGACAACCTCGTCAAGGGGCATCGCGGCGCCCTCACCGGCGAGGCCGAACTCGTGATCGGTGACACCGGCGATCCCGCCGACCTCGACCGCGTCTTCTCCTCGCGCGCCGTCGACGTCGTCATGGACTTCGCCGCCTTTATCGAGGCCGGGGAGTCGATGGACCTCCCGGCGCGCTACTTCCGGAACAACACGGCGAGCGCCCTGACGCTCGTCGAGGCCATGCTCCGCCATGACGTCGGCCGCCTCGTCTTCTCCTCCAGCGCCGCCGTCTTCGGCGACCCCGAATCGGTCCCCGTCGCCGAGGACGCGCCGCGCCAGCCGACCAACCCTTACGGCGAATCGAAGCTGCAGGTCGAGCGGATGCTCTCCTGGATCAGCTCGGCCCATGGGCTGCGGTTCGCCGCGCTGCGCTACTTCAACGCCGCCGGAGCCGTAAGCCCCGACTGCGGCGAGGACCATGACCCGGAGTCGCACCTCATCCCCCTCGTGCTCGGCGTGGCGCTCGGCCGGCGCGAGGCGGTCCGGATCTACGGCACCGACTACCCCACGCCGGACGGGACCTGCGTGCGCGACTATGTCCACGTCGCCGACCTCGCCTCCGCCCACCTGCTGGCACTCGAGGCGCTTTCGACCCGGCAGTCGGTCCTCTACAACCTCGGCAACGGCACGGGCTTCTCGGTGCGAGAGATCGTGGACAGCGCCCGCCGCGTCACCGGCCGCGACCTGCCCTGCGTCGAGTGCCCCCGCCGGCCGGGCGACCCCGCGGCCCTCGTCGCGAGCCCCGCCGCCATCCGGGCCGATCTCGGCTGGTCCCCCCGCCACGGCGACCTCGATTCGATCGTTTCGAGCGCCTGGGAATGGCACGTAAAGCACCCCGACGGCTACGGGGACTAGCAGATGTCCCTCCTCGCCGACTCCTCGCACCGTCGTCTCAACCCGCTGACGGGCGAGTGGGTCCTCGTCTCGCCCCACCGGGCGCGGCGACCGTGGCTCGGGCAGGTCGAACGGGTCCCGGCGGCCGCCTCGCTCCCCTACGACCCGACCTGCTACCTCTGCCCGGGCAACGAGCGGACGAGCGGGGAGCGCAACCCTGCCTACACGCACACGTTCGCCTTCGACAACGACTTCCCGGCCCTGCTCGAGGAGGCACCGGGCGCGGACATCGACCGTGACGCGCTGCTCGTCGCCCGCGGGGAGTCCGGCGTCTGCCGCGTGATCTGCTACTCGCCCCGCCACGACCTCGCCCTGGCGCGGATGGACCTCGCCGACGTGACGTCCGTCGTCGCGCTGTGGCGCGGCCAGTTCAGCGAGCTCGCCGACGACACCTCGATCCGTGCCGTGCAGATCTTCGAGAACCGGGGCGAGATGATGGGGACGAGCAACCCGCATCCCCACGGGCAGATCTGGGCGAGCGCCAGCCTGCCGAACGAGCTCGCCAAGGAGACCGGCTCGCTCGAACGCTTCGCCAAGGCGCACGGTTCGTGCCTGCTCTGCGACTACGTCGCCCTCGAGGAGAAACTCTCGGAGCGGCTCGTCTACTCGAACAAGTCGTTCGTCGTCCTGGTCCCGTTCTGGGCGATTTGGCCGTTCGAGACGATGGTCCTGCCCCGGCGCCACGTGAGCGGGCTCGACGGGTTCGCACCCGACGAGGAGGCCGCGTTCGCCGACGCGCTCCACGCTGTGACGGTCCGCTACGACAACCTTTTCGAGTCGCCGTTCCCCTACTCGATGGGCATCCACCAGCGACCGACCGACGAGTTCGACCGCGGCGGATGGCACCTGCACACCCACTTCTACCCGCCGCTCCTGCGCTCGGCGTCGGTCCGCAAGTTCGTTGTCGGCTACGAGCTCCTCGCCTCTCCCCAGCGCGACATCACGCCGGAGGAAGCCGCCGGCCGGCTGCACGCCCTCGCCGCGCGTCACTACCTCGACACGCCCCGCCCCTGACGACGCGCCGGGCCCTGCCGGCTCGGCCGCTGACGCCGTGCCGGCTCAGGGGCGACCGTCCTCGCCCACCGGCGCGGCGTCGGCCGCAGCCCGTCCCCGGAAGGTGCTCGCCAGCAGGAAGACCACCGTGAGCAGCAGCACCACCGCGAGCCCCGCCGCCCTGTCGTGGCGGAGGAGCCAGGCCGCCCCGACGACGAACAACGTCCCGACGAAGAGCTCCGGCGTGTCCCCGATGAGGAAGTTCCACCAGAACCGGCCGAAGGCGACCACCGCCCGCCGCACCCACCCGGTCACCGGCCGACCTCCCCCCGGTCGGCGAGGGCGGTGCCGACACTCGGCGCGTGGCGGGCGAGCGAGCGCATCCCGGCCACGGCGACCCCCGTCACTGCGAGGAACCCGGCGACGAGCACCGGCACGGCGAGGTCCGACCCGGGCCAGTGCAGCCCCATACCCTCGGCGATCCAGAAGACGCCGAAACTCGTCAGCATGATGCCGACGGCCAACTTCATGGTGTTTTCCGGGATGGCGGAGAGTTGCCGGGCGACGAGCACGCCCGCCGCGCCGATCACGAGCACCGCCACGGCGGCCGACGCCGCCGCGAGTCCCAGGCGGTTGGCGCTCGCTCCGAGGCTCAGCACGATGAGGACGACCTCCATCCCCTCGAGCAGCACCGCCTTGAACGAGACGACAAACCCGAGCGCGTCCCGCCGCAGGGCCTTCCCTGATCGCTGACTCCGCGTGTCCTCCAGGCTGGCGACCGTCTCGGCGTAGACCCGGTCCTCGTCGTGAAGGGCACGATGCCCGCTCGCCCGCAGGATCGCCTTGCGGAGCCACGAAAGCCCGAGCACGAGCAGGAGGGCCCCGATCACAACCCGCAGCGTCGCGATCGGGACGTAGCGCACCAGCGGCACCCCCACCACGCCGACGAGCACGGCGAGCAGCGCGACCCCGGCGGCACTTCCCTCGATCGCCGAGCGCCAACCCCGGGTCGCCCCCGTGGCCAGCACGATCGTCAGCGCCTCGACCATCTCGACGGCGCTCGCCAGGAAGACGGCCAGTGCGAGGGTTATCTCCGTCGACGACATTCGCCACCTGCCCCGCTTCCGTTGCAACCGGGCGGCACGGCGTCCGGTGGATGACCCGGGTCGCCGGCCGTCCACCGGGGCCCGGTCCGATCGTACCGGGGCCTGGTGACACGGCGGTGTTCCGCCGCCCGGAGGGCCGGCGCACGGCCTTCCCGTCGTCTCCAGCAATGTCCCGCCGTCCAGTAAGGTTGTCGTCGGACGGGTTCGCGGCGGCTGACGGTGCGATGCGCCACGTCCGCAAGGTTCACTCTCCCTGGAGGTTGCTGAGCATTGCGACTAGGAGTCCTCACCGGTGGCGGTGACTGTCCCGGCCTGAACGCGGCCATCCGGGCGGTCGTACGTCGCGCCTCGGTCACGTACTCGGATGACATCGTCGGGTTCCACTACGGCTGGCAGGGCCTCGTCCAGGACGATGCCATACCGCTCGACGTGGCCACCTGCCGCGGCATCCTCCCTCGGGGGGGGACGATCCTCGCCACGTCGCGGTTCAATCCCTTCAAGTCCCCAACCGACGCCGGCCGGATCTCCCACACCCTCGCCCAGCGGCACCTCGACGCGCTCATCGCCATCGGCGGCGAGGGTTCGCTCAGCATCGCGCGCGAGGTGTCCGAGCTCGGGATACCGGTCATCGGCATCCCCAAGACGATCGACAATGACGTCAACGCGACCGACTCGACGATTGGCTTCGACACGGCGGTTCAGATCGCCGTCGACGCCATCGACCGCCTCCACACGACCGCCGAGTCGCACGGCCGGGTGATCGTCTGCGAGGTGATGGGCCGCGAGGTCGGCTGGATCGCCGTCTTCGCCGGCGTGGCCGGTGGCGCCGCGGTCGTCATCGCGCCGGAGGAGCCCTTCGACATCGACGAGACCTGCGCCCACCTGATGCGCCGGCACGCCAAGGGCCGCTTCGCCTCGATCGTCGTCATCGCCGAGGGGGCGAAGCCCGTCAAGGGAACCATCGAGCTCCCGCCTGCCACGGTCGACCGCTACGACCGCGAACGGCTCGGCGGCATCAGCTCGATCGTCGCCCGCGAGATCGAGGCCCGGACCGGCTTCGAGTCCCGGGTCACGATCCTCGGCCACCAGCAGCGGGGCGGCACGCCGACGGCGTTCGACCGTGTGCTGGCGACCCGCTTCGGCGTCGCCGCCGTCGACGCGGCGCACGAGGGCGCCTTCGGTTCTATGGTCGCCCTGCAAGGCCACGAGATCTGCCGCGTCACGTTCGCCGAGGCGGTCGACGAACTAAAGCGCGTCCCGCGCGACCTCATCGACCGGGTGGCGAACATCTTCACCGACTAGCCGACTGGGCGAACCGCCGGCGGGTCAGCCTCCGGCGTCGTCGGCGGGGATCTCCCCCAAGCGGCCGCGGCGGTAGTCCTCGAAGGCCTGACGGATCTCGGCGTCGGTGTTCATGACGAACGGCCCGTACCAGGCGACCGGTTCCCCGATCGGGGCGCCGCCGAGCACGAGCACGTCGAGCTGGGGGGTCCTCGCGTCCTGGTGCCGGTCCGCCGCGACCTCGAGGTAGTCGCCACGACCGAACACGGCGAGCTCCCCCGCCGCGACCGGCCGGCGAGCACTCGAGACGGTCCCCCGTCCGCCGAGCACGTAGACGAGGGCATTGAAGCGCGGCGGCCAGGGGAGCCGCAGCATCGCCGCGGGCTCGATCGTGGCGTGCACCAGGCTGATCGGCGTGTGCGTGGCGCCCGGCCCGTGCTGACCACCGAGCTCACCCGCGATGATGCGCACGAGGGCACCGGCGTCCGGCGAGGTGACGAGGGCGACCTTCCCCGCACCGATGTCCTGGTACTTCGGCGGGATCCACTTGTCGGCCGACGGCAGGTTCACCCACAGCTGGATGCCGTGGAACAGCCCGCCGGCGACGACGAGCTCCTCCGGCGGGGCCTCGATGTGGAGGATCCCCGCGCCGGCGGTCATCCACTGGGTGTCACCATCCGTGATGAGGCCACCGCCGCCGTGTGAGTCGCGGTGACGGAAGGTCCCGTCGATCATGTAGGTGACGGTCTCGAACCCGCGGTGGGGATGCCAGGGCGTCCCCTTCGCCTCGCCGGGGGCGTACTCGACCTCGCCCATCTGGTCCATGTGGACGAAGGGATCGAGCTCGGACTGCGGGACCCCGGCGAACGCGCGCCGGACCGGAAACCCCTCGCCTTCGAGGCCGTGGGGGGCCACCGTCACCCTCCGCAACGGCCGCTCCGAACTCCCCGGGCCGACGGCCTCGAGCCGCGGCAGCACCAGCAGGTCCTCGACAGTCACCGCCGGCACGAAGCCTCCTCTTGGCTCCTCGGTTGACCGTTCCGGCCGACCCTCGTCACGAGCAACCTTCCTCACAAGTCAACAGCATTGACGGGAGTGATCTTCCCCTCACCCCGTGCCGGCTCCGGCGGGAGGTGCAACGGGAAGCCGACGGCGCAATGTCGTGCCTGGTCAAGACCCTGGCCGCGACGCCTGGTTCGCGCGCTCGCGCTGAAGGTGGGGCATGCCGATCGTCCCTGACTCCGACCTGCCCCGACGGGATGTCCCCGTCGGGCCCCTGACGCGCCCGGCGCGAGGCGCCGAGGGGCCGGCGCCAGCTCAGCCCCGCCGACGACGGGAGCCCGTCGCCTGGGTCGCCCTCGGCCTCGTCGTGGCGACGGTGCTCTCCGTCGTGGCCCACCTCTCCGTCGTCCCTTCACGCCTGGATGCAGCACCGCATCACCCCCGTCCCACGGCCGACACGATCTCGCCCCGTCGCTCGGCCCGGGCCGCGAGGGCCAGACTGGCCCAGCGACACCGGCGGAACATCGAGAACTCGCGGGTCACGACCCCGCCGTCGAGCCTTCCCCGAGAGCAAACCGATCCGACCACCTCGACGACGAGCCTTCCCCGAGAGCAAACCGATCCGACCACCTCGACGACGACGCTTCCCGCGGCGACGACGACCACGGCGGCCACGACGACGACCGTCACGACGGATCCGCGGACCCGCCTCACCACCGGCCCTGCCGGGCGCACCGCCACCTCGCCCAAGGTGTCGGGCCTGCTCAGCTACCCCGACGACATCGCGACCAGCATCCCCGTCTCCCCCACGAACGGCGTCGCGGCGGTGAGCGCCTCCTGGCAGGGCGGCGAGAAACTGGAGATGACGCTCGGCTGCGGGCCAGTCGTCACCTCGGGTGAGGGCACCCACGGCATCTCGCTCCTCGTCACCGGGTCCCCCGGCCAATGCTCGGCCTCCATCTCGCTCGCGCCGGGCCAGCGCGGCACCGTCGCCTACGCCCTGCGGGTTCAGTTCCCCTCGGTGGACTCCCCCACGGACACCGGATGAGCGCGCCGCGGGCCGTCCTCAGCACCGGTCTCGCCGCTCTCGCCAAGGCTGCCGTCCTGGTTGTCGGCGTGCCGCTCGCGCTCGTACGGCTCTGGTTCCTCGCGCCCGTGCCCCGGCACCTGTCGGCCCTCGCCCCCGCCGGGTCGGTCTCGGCGTGGGCGCATCTCGCCGTCGCCGCAGCCGGGATCGCC
Source organism: Acidimicrobiales bacterium (assembly GCA_050013835.1). Classification (GTDB taxonomy): domain Bacteria; phylum Actinomycetota; class Acidimicrobiia; order Acidimicrobiales; family Bog-793; genus Bog-793. The sequence goes on along the minus strand of JBEKEM010000006.1, from coordinate 10,871 downwards.
TGGGCGCTCGCCACCGCCAGTCTCGCCCACGGTGTCTGGAGCGCCCTGCGACGCCACGAGTCGCTCGAAACCGGGTCGTGGTCGTCTCGCTGGGCCGGGGCGATCGCCGGGCTGGTGCTCCTCGCGACCGCCGGGACCTCGCTGGCGGCCACCGGATCGGCACACCCGGCGACGGTCCCGGTCGCCACCGTCCCCGCCGTGCGGCGTCCCGCCGTCCGTCCACCCCCTGCGGCGGCGACCCGCCGGGCGGCGCCGACGCTCACCGTGCGGCCCGACGAGTGCCTCGCCGACGTGGCCGTCCGGGCGACGGGCTGTGTCGACGACTGGCCCCTGCTCGCCCGCCTCAATCTCGGCCGACGCCAGACCGACGGGGGCCGCATGCTCGACCCTGCGCGAGTGCGCGCCGGTTGGCTGCTCGCCGTGCCGCCCCGGGCCGCATCGTCCGCGACGAACGGCACCGGTGAAACCCCCGCGGCGTCGAAACCCACCCCGGCACCGCAGCGGCGTCTCGCCGAGCTCGCCCTCCTCGGCCTCGGTATCGTCACGACCTGCGCGCTGGCGCGGCGCCTCCGCAACCTGCGCCGCGCCAGTTCGAGCGGGCGGCGCCCGCAAGAGCGCCTCGTCGCCCCGGCGCGCCGGTTCGGCGAGGCCCGGGCCGCCCTCGAGCCCTTCGCCGACGCGCCGCTCATCGACTGGATCGACGGTGCCAACAGCCTGCTCTGGCGGCTTGTGCGGGACCAGGACACCGAGGCGCCCGAGGTCCGGCTCGTCCGTGCCGGCCCCGACGGGATCGAGCTCCTCCTCGCCGCACCCCGCCCCGAGGCGCCTTGGCCCTTCCTCCCCCGGCGGGACGGCCGCTGGTGGGTGCTCGACCCCGCCGCCGAGCTGGGGGACTTCGGACCCCTCGGACCCGCGGACGGGCGCCTCCTCCCGTCGCTCGTCCCGCTCGGAGACGACGAGCAAGCCTCGTATCTGCTTGTCGTGGGGCGCGGCCGCCGCCTCGCCGTCGACGGCCCCGCCGAGCTCGTCGATCGGACGCTCGAGGCGATCGTCGCCTCGCTGCGCACCGTTCCCTGGGCCGAGCAGCTCGCCATCGAGCTCGTCGGGATCGCGCCCCCGCCACCGGAGGAGCAGTGCTACCAGCTGAGCCCGTCGACGGAGGCGGTGCTCGCCGAGCTCGCCGCCGAGGGCGAGCCGACGACGGCCGCCACCGTCGCCGACCGCTGGCGCCGTGAGCCGCTCATCGTCGTCGGCCGCGAAGCGAACAGCCCCGGCTGCGAGCGCGTCCTCGCCGCCGCCGGGCGGGTGGCCGGGATCGTCGCCGCCGGGCAAACGGGCACGGAGCGGCTGGTCGTCGGGGCGGACCACGCCGTGCTCCAGCCCTACGGAATCGAGCTTTCCGCCGTCACCCCCACGACCGGCCAGTTCGCTCTCCTCGACGGGCTGCTCGCCGAGGCCCGCCGCGCCGCGACGGTCGTTCCGGTCCGTCCCGGGCCGACGACGGACCGGGCGCGGTTGGCCACCGTGCCGGTTGCCGGGAGGGTCGAGGTGCGCTTGCTGCGACCCGAGCCTTCCCTCGTCGGACTCGCCACCGCGCCCTGCGACCGGGACGCCCCCCGCGTCGTCGAGCTGCTCGCCTTCCTCGCCCTCCACGGGGGCGTGGCGCCCGTCGAGGCGACGGCGGCGGCCCTCTTCGCGCGGTCCGAGCCCGCCTCCCGCCGGGCGCGGACCGCCAACGTCGCGCTGGCGGCGCGCACCGCCCTCGGCCCTGGGCCGGGCGGCAGGCGCCTCCTCGCCCACCACCGCGACGAGCTCGTCCTCGACCCCGCGGTCACCTGTGACCTGGTGCGCTGCCGCCGGGCCCTGGCCGCAGCGCCGCACGTCGAGCCCCCAGTCGCCGAGGAACTCCTCGTCGGGGCGCTCGACCTCGTCGAGGGGCAGCCGCTCGGCGGTGTCGCGGCCGGCTACGCCTGGTTCGCCGCCGAGGCCCTCGGCGAGATCTGCGCCGCCGAGATCGTCGACGGCGCTCACCACCTCGCCACCCTGGCGCTGGCCTCCGGCCGGTTCGAGCTGGCGCGCTGGGCGATCGCCCGCGGTCGCCTCGCTGACGCGGGCTCCGAGATCCTCGCCCGCGACCTCATGGCGGTCGCCGGCGCCGACGATGACGCCGGGGCCGCGCGCGCGGCGTTCCGCGAGCTCGAGGCGACCCTCGAACGCCTCGGCGGCGGGGAGCCCTCCCTCGAGACGCGGGCCCTTCTCGAGGCGCTCGACACCGCCTTGTAGCCGGTGTGCCGGGGGGCGACGCGCCGCCAAATTACTTGCCCGCCTTGACGACCCCTGTCACGATGCGCACGGACCCAGTCGAGGGAGGAAGGCCATGCGCGTCGGTGTCCCTCGGGAGCTGAAAGAGAGCGAGTACCGGGTGGCGATGACGCCGGCCGGCGTGCGCGAGCTGGTCGCCAGGGGCCACACCGTCCTCGTCGAGCACGCCGCCGGTGAGGGCTCTTCCCTCCCGGACGTCGACTACCAGCGGGTCGGCGCGAGGATCGTCGCCGACGCCGACGAGCTCTGGGGGGAGTCCGAGCTCGTCTGCAAGGTGAAGGAGCCGATCAGCGAGGAGTTCCACCGCCTGCGTGACGGGCTCGTTCTCTTCACCTACCTCCACCTCGCGGCCGCCCGGGACTGCACCCAGGCGATCCTCGCCAGCCACACGACGGCGATCGCCTACGAGACTGTCCGGCTGCCCGACGGCTCGCTGCCGCTGCTCGCGCCGATGAGCGAGATCGCCGGCCGGATGGCGACGATCGCCGGGGCGGAGCACCTCCAACGCCCGGCGGGCGGCCGGGGCGTGCTGCTGAGCGGCGTCCCGGGCGTCCAGGCGGGCCGGGTCGTCGTGATCGGCGCCGGGGTGGCCGGCTCGAACGCCGCCGCGATCGCCGTCGGCATGCATGCCCAGGTCGTGGCGATCGATCGCGACCTCGTCCGGCTGGCCGCTCTCGACCGCATCTACCAGGGCCGCCTCACGACGCTCGCCTCGAGCGAGCATGTCATCGAGGACGCCTGCCTGTCCGCCGACCTCGTCATCGGCGCCATCCTCGTCGTCGGGGCGAGGACGCCCCGGCTCGTGAGCGATGACCTCGTCGCGGCGATGCTGCCGGGCTCGGTCCTCGTCGACATCTCCGTCGACCAGGGGGGTTGTTTCGAGTCCACGCGTCCGACGACGCACTCCGATCCGACGTACCGCGTTCACGACTCGCTCTTCTACTGCGTCGCCAACATGCCCGGCGCGGTGCCGCACACCTCGACGCACGCCCTCACCAACGCCACGCTCCCGTACGCGATGGCGATCGCCGATACCGGCTGGCGCGAGGCGATGCGACAGGACCGCGCCCTCGCGCTTGGCCTCAACGCTGTCGGTGGCCGGCTCGTGTCGGCACCCGTCGCCGAGGCCCACGGTCTTGCCCACGTCGAGCTCGACGAGGTGCTCGCCTAACGCCCTCCCCCGGCCGGAGGTGCCGACGGGCCGCCATCCGACCGGGGAGGCGGCCGAATGCCACCACCGGCCGCGGGCCAGCCACTACCGTGCTGGCTGTGCCCGCTCACAGCTCGAAGTCACGCCGCAGCCAGATGAGCACACGCGCCTACCTGCGCAGCCTGCGCAAGGGCCGCGTCCTCATCGCGGTGGTGATCGTGCTCCTCGCGGCCGGGGCCGTGACGGGCGTCATCGTCTCGAGAGGGAACGGCAAGCCGAGGGCGAGTGGCAACACGACTACGACACTGCCCCCGGTGTTGACGCGATGCCCCCTCACGGGTCTCCCGGCACCCGGTGGGAAGGCCCCGGCGCGCGAGCCCCTCGCCGTCAAGATCGGCAACGAGCCTCAGGCCCGTCCACAGAGCGGCCTCAACCAGGCCGACATCGTCTACGACACCCCGGCCGAGGGGGGGATCCAGCGCTACGTCGCCGTCTTCCAGTGCGACACGCCCTCGCTCGTCGGCCCGATCCGCTCGGTGCGCTGGGTCGACTGGCACATCCTGGGGGTCTTCAAGCACGCGGAGCTCGCCTTCGTCGGCGGCATCGCGCCCAATCGGACCGAAATCTCCTCGCTGCCCTACATCGACGACGCCGACGCGTTCATCCACTACGCCGCCTACCAGCAGAACCCCAGCCGCACGGCGCCGGACTCGACCTACGCCTCGGCGGCGACGCTGTGGCACCTCTTCGGCTACCACCCGCCACCTAAGCCGATCTTCACCTACTCGACGGCGCCGCTCCCGTCGCGGGCGTTCCCGATCAAGAGCCTCGAGATCAACTTCTCCGAGGGAACCGACGTCGTCTGGAATTGGGATCCGGCGACCGGCCAGTGGATCCACACCTACTCCGGCGTGGTCGACCGCGATGCCCTCACCAACCAGCCGGTCACGGCGACGAACATCGTCGTCCAGATCGTCCACTACACCCTCGGCCCCTTCAACGAGGACCCCCAACCCCGGTCCGGTGACGTCGAGAGCCGGACCGTCGGCAAGGGTGTCGGGTGGGTGCTCCGGAACGGCGAGGCGATCCGCATCTTCTGGCACTGCGCCTCGCCCACCTCGCCCACGACCTTCACCTCGAAAACCGGCCAGCCCGTCTACCTGACCCCGGGGCGTACCTGGGTCGAGATCGTGCTCAACACGACGGCGAAGTCGGGCATCACGCTCACGCGCTAACCCCGGGTGCCCGCCCTCGGAGCGGGCGGGTCTTGGCCGGGCGGTCTGGGCCAGCGCTCGGTGAGGCGCAGCAAACGGATCCTTGCCCGCGAGTACGGAGGGTAGATCAGACGGAAGTCGAAATTCCGCGGCCGGACGAGCACGCTGCGGGCCTGGCTCAGCCGCTCGAACCCCGCCCGGCCGTGGTAGGCGCCGCTCCCCGAGTGGCCGACACCGCCGAAGGGGAGCTGCGGCACGGCGATCTGCAGCGTCGTCCCGTTCACACAGACACCCCCCGAACGGGTCCGGGCGACGGCTTCGTCCACCGTGTCGCGGCTCGACGAGAAGACGTAGAAAGCGAGCGGGTCGGGTCTCGCGGATATCCGGCTGAGCGCCTCCTCGAGGCTGTCCACGCCGAGGACGGCCAGGATCGGACCGAACGTCTCCCCCGCCATGAGCGCTGAATCCCACGACGGGTCGCGCACGACCGTTGGCGCGACGAACCGCGTGGCGGCATCGATCTCCCCGCCGCAGGCGAGCTCGCCGCCGTGGGACTCGAGCAGGGCCGCCAGCCGCGCGAAGTGCCGGTCGTTGACGATCCGCCCGAAGTCCGGGCTCGCACTCGGGTCGGCCCCGTAGAACTCGGTGATCGCTGCTTCGAGCGCGGCGACGAAGCGTTCCTCCGCGGCCCGCTCCACGAGCACGTAGTCGGGTGACACACAGGTCTGGCCGGCGTTGAGGAAACGCCCCCAGGCGATCCGTCGCGCGGCGACCGCGAGGTCGGCGTCGGCGGCGACGAAGGCGGGGTTCTTGCCACCGAGTTCCAGCGTCACCGGGGTCAGCGAGCGCGCCGCCGCCTCCATGACGAGCCGGCCGGTCGCCTCGCCCCCAGTGAAGAAGAGGTGGTCGATCCCGGCGTCGAGCACCGCCTTGACCACCTCGGGCCCACCCTCGAGGACGGTCGCGGCGTCCGCGTCGAAGTGCTCGGCAACGAGCCCGGCGAGCACGCGGGACGTCTCAGGAGCGAGTTCCGAGGGCTTCAGCACGACGCAGTCGCCCGCGGCGAAGGCGCCGACGAGAGGCGCGAGCGACAGCTGGACGGGGTAGTTCCACGGCGCGACGACGAGCACGACTCCCACCGGCTCGAAGACGACTCTCGCCCGGGCGGGCTGCAGCACCAGCGGCACCCCGACGCGGAGCGGACGCGTCCAGCTCCCGAGATGGCGGGCGGTGTGGTCGATCTCGGCGACGACGACGGCGAGCTCGGTCATCCAGCCCTCGTGCGCCGGTTTGCCGAGGTCGGCTGACAGGGCGCTCTCGAGCTCCCGTTCGTGCGCCGTGACGAGCCGGCGCAGGCGCGCCAGCTGCTCTCGCCGCCACGCGAGCGGCCGGGTCGCGCCGCTCGCGAACCTCGCGCGCAGGCGGCGGATCGCGCCCGCCGCATCGTCGGTGGAAGGGGCCACCCCGCCCGTCTCAGGGTCGCCCATCCGCGCACCTCCTTCGCCGTCGCCGACGACACTCACGGGCGGCGACTGCCGCGCCCGATCGGCGCGGAGCGTACCAACCCGGGCGGACCCCTCCCTTTCTGGCCTCTCCCCGGGCACGTGGCGACCGGCCGCCATTACGGTGATTGCCTATGAGCGGAAGGGGCCCCGTGGTCAACGTCGAGGTCGTGGAGACGCCCGAGCTCGGCGACCGCAGCTACGTCGCCCACGACGGCACGACGGCCGTCGTCATCGACCCGCAGCGTGACATCGACCGCATCGAGGGTCTGCTCATCGCCCATCGGTTGCGGTGCGCCTTCGTCGCCGAGACCCACGTCCACAACGACTACGTCTCCGGGGGCTTGGAGCTCTCCCGGCGGACCGGCGCGACCTACCTCCTCGCGGCCGGGGAGCCGCTGCGCTTCGAGCGCCACGCCGTCGGCGACGGCGACGAGCTCCCCGCCGGGAGGATGCGCCTCCGCGTGGTCGCGACGCCGGGACACACCTTCGACCACGTCGCCTACGTCGTCGACGACGGTGGCGCGCCCGTCGCCTTCACGGGCGGCTCGCTGCTCTTCGGCAGCGTCGGCCGCACCGACCTCCTCGGCGCGAGGCACACGGCAACTCTCGCACGTCTCCAGTTCCGCTCGGCGCGGCAGCTGGCCGGGATGCTCGCCGACGACGTGCCCGTCTACCCGACCCACGGCTTCGGGAGCTTCTGCTCCTCGGGCAACGTCGCCGCCGCCCGGACCAGCACGATCGGCGCCGAGCGTGCCCGCAACGACGCCTTCGCGCTCGATGACGAGGACGCCTTCGTCACGCGTCTCGTCGCCGGCTTGACCGCCTACCCGGCGTACTACGCGCACGTGGGGCCCATCAACCGTGGGGGCCCGGCCCCGGCGGACCTTTCGCCGGTCGGACGGATCGATCGGGCGGAGCTCTCGAAGCGGATCGCCTCCGGCGAGTGGGTCGTCGACCTCCGCACCCCGGCCGCCTTCGCCCACGCGCACCTCGCCGGGACGATCAGCATCGCCCTCGACATGTCGTTCTCGACCTACCTCGGCTGGCTCATCCCCTGGGGGACGCCGCTCACGCTGATGGGCGCGACCGAGGACGTCGTCGCCGCGGCGCAGCGGCAGCTCGTCCGCATCGGCATCGACCGACCGGCCGGCGCCTGGACCGGCGCGATCGACGACCTCGCCGCGGAGGAGGCACTCCGCGGCTACCCCGTCATCGGCTTCGCCGACCTCGCCACAGCTCGCGACGTCGTCGTGGTGGACGTCCGCCGTCACGAGGAGCGGCAGGCAGGCCACCTCGCCGGATCGTTCCACCTCCCCGTCCACGATCTCCTGACCCGCCTCGACGACCTTCCCGAGGGCCGGCTGGCGCTCCACTGCGCGAGCGGTTACCGCGCCGCTATCGCCGCCAGCCTCCTCGACGGGATCGGGCGAGACGTCCTGCTCGTCGAAGACGACTGGGAGAACGCGGCGGCGTCTGGGCTCGCGCTCGTCACACCGGACCACACCGCGCAATGGCCGCGACGGCCAGCTGACCCGGGCGACCACCGGGGGCCCGGGCACCCACCAACTGCCCCTTCCGGGGCCGAGGCGGGCCGACCAAGCGGCACGGACCGCTAGGTTCCCCGTTCGCGACACCGTCCCGACGCACGGGCGCGCTCGCCCAGCGAGGAGGTACGGAGATGCAGGGCTTCGCCCGCGGCACCGGACGCCGCGGTCACCCCCGCCGGCGCCTGCACGGCTTCGCCAGGACCGGCGCCGCCCACGACACCGCGCGGGTGGGGTTGCTTGCCGTGCTCGCCGCGCTGCTGCTCGCCGTGCCCCTGGCCGCCATCGCGGGCGTTGGCACCGCCTCCGCCGCCCACCCCGGGACCGGCCGGGAATCCGGCCCTGTCACGCGCCCGGTGGACGAATCCGCGAAAGCGCCCACCACCGCCTGGCTGTGCCGACCCGGAACGAGCGGGGATCCGTGCGCCGCCAACTTGACGACGACCGTGATGAAAGCCTCCGGAACGCTCTCGACCTTGCGGGCCAAGGTCGACCTCGAGTCCGGCTTCGACTGTTTCTACGTCTACCCGACCGTGAGCACCGAACAAACGCCGAACGCCGACCTGCGGGTGCAGGCGTCGGAGATCGCCGCCGCCACCGCCCAGGCGTCCCGCTTCTCCACCGTCTGCCGGGTTTGGTCCCCGATGTACCGCCAGATCACCCTGGCGCGACTCTTCGCGCTCCCGCAGCTCACGACGTCCTCAACGCCGGTGGTCACCGCTTACGACAGCCTGCGCGCGGGATTCGAGGACTATCTCGAGCACGACAACGACGGTCGGCCGATCATCTTCGTCGGGCACTCCCAGGGCGCCTCGATGCTGATCAGGTTGCTCCAGCACGTCGTGGACGACGACCCGGCGCTCCGCACGCGCCTCGTCCTCGCCGTCATCCTCGGCGGGAACGTTGTCGTGCCGACCGGCAAGCTCGTCGGCGGCAGCTTCGCCCACATCCCGCTGTGCACCTCCCCGGGTGAGGCGGGCTGCGTCATCGCCTACTCGACCTTCCCGACGCAGCCTCCGCCGACATCGCTCTTCGGGCGCCCAGGAAAGGGTGTCTCGGTGCTGGCCGGTCAGGCGGCACGACACCGCGTGCAAGTCGCGTGCGTCAATCCCGCCGCGATCGGCGGGAAGAGCGGGCCGCTCGTTCCCTTCTTCCCCTCGGAAGGCACCCAGCCGACACCCTGGGTCGAGTTCCCGCAGCTCTACTCCGCCCGCTGTCTTTCTGCCGGTGGCGCGACCTGGCTGGAGGTCACGAAGATCTCCGGCGCCTCGGACCGCAGGCACGTTGTGACCGAGTTGGACGGACCCGACTGGGGCTACCACGTCTACGACGTCAACCTCGCCCTCGGCAACCTCGTCGCGGACGCCGCCGCTGCCGAGGCCACCTGGTCGAGGCGGGCGCACCGCTGACGACGGCGCGGTTGGCGCCGACCTGGGAGGGACCCGGCCCTACACGAACGAGCAGATGTTGGCCCCGCCGGAACCGACGTACGTTTCGTAGTTCTGGGCGCCGAGCCCGGCACCCGGGGTTCCGCTGGCGGGTGTCACGTTGACCACACCGCCGGTGCCGAGCGAGACGACGTAGTAGCTCGGGTTGTTCGGCCAGCTCCGCAGGGCCGCGTACGAGCCGCCGGTGAGCTGCGAGGTCGCCGAGGGCCACGAGCCGCTCTCGGTGTAGTACGCCTGCACGGCGATCTCGACGGACCTGGCGTCGGAGTCGCAGGCGGCGACCGCACTCTGGCCCGTGACGGCGCCGAGGGCCAGCACGACCACGGCAGCGAGGATGCCCATGATGATGATGACGATGAGCAACTCGATCAGGTTGAAGCCGTCCTCTGATGGTCCCCGACCCGCCGGCTCCCGACTGGCTCGCAACAGATCGACCATCGCCGTCCACGGCTTTCGCCCGTTTGATGCGTCTGCACGGCTCGCAACGTCAAGGTAACCCGCGCGTCGCCCCGCACCTTCTGCTTCGGGTCACTTGACCACTAGAAATGGGCAACTTGCGTCATCTCGTCGACGACTGATCTTCCCCACCGACTGCCACCGATCAACGTTGGATCCCCGAGGCGGACCGGAGGCACCCTCTCCGGTCGGCAGACACGTCGCCGGCCCGGTGCCGCCGTCACCAGCGTCGACCAGAGGGTGATCAATCAACGCACGGTCGGCGCCGCGACGAGCTCCCGCCCCAGGCTCGTGGCCTTGCTCTGGCGCCATCGGACGACTGCCTGGTTAGCTGTTTCGGAATCGAGGCCCCATGCACAGGATCTGCAACATGCACGAACGCGTCGTCGCCGCTCCGGCGCCGGCCGTCGGGGCGCTCCTCGACGGCCTCGGCGGAGATCCCGATCTGCTGTGGCCGGGGAACGACTGGCCGCCGCTTCGCCTCGACGGCCCGCTGGCAAGCGGCGCTTCCGGTGGGCACGGGCCGATGCGCTACGCCGTCACGACGTACGAGCCGGGGCGCCGCGTCCGCTTCGGATTCCTCCCCGGGTGCGCGCTTGTCGGATACCACGAGTTGCGGATCGAGCCGGGCCCGCCAGGACACTGTCTCGTACGACACGTGTTGTGCGCGACTCCCTCCAATCTCTATTACCGCGTCCTCTGGTGCCTGGTCCTCCGGTGGTTGCACGATGCGTGCATCGAGGATCTGCTCGACAATGCCGGGCGGGTGGCGGCGGGCCCTTGGCCCCGCCGCGCGCGGCCGCGGTGGGTGCGCGTCCTGCGGCGGGCCTTCCGCCTCACGTCCACCTCCGCGACGTCGACCAACCCCGAAGGGCAGGGCCTGGCGGACAACTCCCACCAGAGATCCCGCCCGACCGCGCCATCCCGGACCTCCGGCTGAAAAGGCGCTATCTTTTTTTCTGACTCCCGCCCGATGTGCGCTTCAGCGCGCCGGGCGTTGATCGGCGTGCCAACTCCGTTAGGAACTCGATGGCGAAACGGCCGAAGCCCAGTCCCGGGGACCCGTCCGCCGGGTACGCGCGTGAGGAGCTCGAGCGCCTCTGCATGCGCAACCTGATCGACCTGCCGGGCGAGCACATCTTCTTCAAGGACCTCGAGAGCCGCTTCCTCCTCGTCAGCCGGGGGATGCTCGAGGACGAGATGCCGGGCTGGGCGGTGGAGGACGTCCTCGG
>JBEKEM010000005.1:0-167465 GCA_050013835.1 Acidimicrobiales bacterium | reverse complement strand
AGTCTCGATCACCGGCTCGAGGGCGGTGACAACCGAGGGGGTGGCGGTCGTCATGGGGCGGGAGCAGCTGCTCGATCGCCGCCCAGACGGCATCGAACACTTCGGGGTCGAGCGCGCGCATGATGGTAGAGACCTCCGCTGGTCGTCGGGTGGGGTAAGCACCCGACAGTCCAGTTGGGCCTTCACGGCGACCGGTGGATGGTCCCTTTCAATCGCCTATCCGCGCGGCCTCTTAGTCGATTTGGTCCTTCTTGGCAAAGCTGTAACGCGTGATTGCATCTGGCATGGGTGCAAGAAGGGACTAGGTCAGCAATCTTCTCGGGGCCGGCCAAACGGCGGCACAACCCCGGTCAAGTGGCTATGAAACGCGCAGGCGCACTCGCAGCTTCATCGGCGTCGGCCCGAGATCGAATCGCTCGCGCAGCGACCGCTCCACGTACCGCAGGTAGCCCGGCTGCAGACGGCGGCTGGCGAAGAGCGTCACCGTGGGAGGGTCGACCGCCCCCTGCACGGCGTAGAGGATCCGCGACCCGGGCGGCGCGTGCGCCGACTGGATCGCCCGCATCGCCTCGTTGAGGGCCGCGGTCGGGATCCGCCGGTGGTAGGCGTCGATGGCGCCCCTGATCGCCGGAAGCAGCCGGTGCACCCCCCGGCCGGTGAGGGCGGAGAGCCGCAGCACCGGCGCGTAGGCGAGGAACCCCAGCCGGTCGGCGACGTCGGCGGTCACGACCTTGCGCCGCTCCGCCGTGCACAGGTCCCACTTGTTCAACACGACGACGATCGGGCTGCCGGCGGCGTCGATCCGTTCGGCCAGCCGCTGGTCCTGGTGCGTCACGCCGTCGCTCGCGTCGATGACGAGCAGCGCCAGGTCGCTGCGGTCGATGGCCGCCAGCGACCGCACCAGCGAGAAGTACTCGGTGCCCGCACCGATCCGCGACTTGCGGCGAAGCCCGGCCGTGTCGATGAACCGGATCCGGCCCTCGTCGGTCTCGACGACCGTGTCGATCGCGTCCCGCGTCGTGCCCGCGACGTCGTGGACGACGACGCGGTCGGCGCCGGCGAGCCGGTTGAGCAGCGTCGACTTGCCGACGTTCGGCCGTCCGACGATCGTCACCGAGGCGACGACACCGGCGTCGACGGGCTCTACCGCCCGGGCGGCGGTCGCCGGCCCGTCGGCGGGAGGCTCCGCGGGAAAGCGCGCCACAACCAGGTCGAGGAGGTCCCCGACACCGCGCCCGTGCAGGGCGGAAACCGGTACCGGCTCACCGAGCCCGAGGCGCGCGAGCTCCCACACCTCGGCTTCCTGGGCGGCGGAGTCGACCTTGTTGGCGACGACGAGGACGGCCCGACCGGTCCGGCGCAGCAGCTCGGCGACGGCGTCGTCTTCCGCGGTGATCCCAGTCGTCGCGTCGACGACGAAGAGCACCACATCGGCCTGGTCGATCGCCCGGCGCGCCTGACCGCTCACCAGCAGGTCGAGCGACCCGCCCCGGGTCACGACCCCACCCGTGTCGACGACGACGAAACCGCGCCCCGTCCACGTCGCCTCGAGCTCGAGCCGGTCCCGGGTGACGCCCGGCCGCTCCTCGACGATGGCGGCGCGCCGCCCGACGATCCGGTTGACGAGCGTCGACTTGCCGACATTCGGCCGCCCGGCGACGACGACCACCGGCACCGACGCGGCCCGCGGGGCTTCACCCCCGGCCGGTGGGGCCCCGCCCTCCGTCCCGGCGGGGGGCGGCATCACCGCCTCTCCCCCGCGGCCAGAACTTTGAGGCGCCGCCGGCGAGCCCCCTCGAGCACCCGGCGCAGCGAGGCCCCGTCCTCGGCGACGAACTCGACGGGGCGAGGCAGGTCGCCGGGCGCGCCGCCGTCGAGGAAGCGGCCATTGGAGAGGCACACCTCCGGGACGAGGACCCGCCCGCCGGCCGGCAGGCCCGCCAGCGCCCGGGCGAGGTCGGCAAAGGTGAGCAACCCAGTGACGCCGATGTTCCCGCCGAAAAAGGTGTTCTCCACGGCGACCGTCCCGACGTCGCCGAACCCCGTCGCGTCGAGCACCGGCCGCAGAACGGCCGCCCCGTAGGCGCCGGTGAGGATCGACACCGCCGCCCCCGCCGTTCCGGCCCCGTCGGGGGCGGGACCCCGCTGGGCGGCTCGCGCCGCCCGGTAGCCGAGGGCCGGGGCGCCGTCGACGGAACGGAAGAACCCGCCGGCCCGCCTTGGCCGCCTGCCGTCCGGGCGGGCGAAGGCCGCGGCGAAGGCGGCGGCCATACCGATCCCGTTCTCGTGCTGGGGGAAGCCCTCGTAGTCGGCCGCCGCGGGGAAGGACCGCCCGGCGAGCAGGTAGTACTCGTCGGCCGCGAAGACGAGGCGGCGGCCGAGGGCGGCGCTGAACCGCTCCTGCCAGGCCCCGACCGCAGCGAGGACCGCCCCGGCCTCACCGGACGTGTGGGGGCGCATCGTTCCGTCTCGCGAGAACCGGCTCACGCCGAGCGGGACGACGCCGACCGAGGCGAGCCGGGAGTACCGCTCGAGGACCCCCGCCAGCGTGTCGTCGAGGACCGGGCCATCGTTCACCCCCGGGCACACGACGATCTGGCCGTGGACCTCGATCCCCTCGTCGAGGAGCTGCGCCAGCCAGCGCAGGCTCGTCGCCCCGCGCCGGTTGCGCAAAAGGCGCGCCCGGACCTCCGGATCGGTCGCGTGGATCGAGACGTAGAGCGGCGAGAGCCGCTCCGTGACGACCCGCTCGAGATCGAGCTCGGTGAAACGGGTGAGCGTGGTGAAGTTCCCGTAGAGGAAGGAGAGCCGGTAGTCGTCGTCTTGCACGTAGAGGCTGCGCCGCAGTCCTCGGGGGAGCTGGTGGATGAAGCAGAAGGCGCAGTGGTTGTCGCACGTCGTCACCCGGTCGAAGATCGCCGCCGAGACCGAGACGCCGAGCGGCTCGCCGGCGTGCTTCACGACGACGACCTCGTGGGAGGCGCCCCCGCGCCCGAGCTCGATCCTGACGACGGGCTCGTCGGCGGCAAGGTGGTAGTCGATCACGTCCCGGAGGCGCGCGCCGTTGAGAGCGTGGATCTCGTCGCCGACCCGGACTCCGGCCGCCTCCGCCGGCGATCCGGGCGCGACGCCCTCGACCTGCGGAAACGCCATCGTCCCAGCGTACCCGGCCGGGTCGCTAGCCTCTACGGCGTGGAAGTCGACCGCGTGCTGCTGGCCGAGCCGCGCGGTTTCTGCGCCGGGGTCGAGATGGCGATCAAGGCGCTCGCCTGGATGGTGCGGGTCTTCGAGCCACCCGTCTACTGCTACCACGAGATTGTCCACAACCGCCTCGTCGTCGAGGAGTTCTCCCGCCAGGGCGTCGTCTTCGTCGACGACGTCGACGAGGTCCCGCCCGGCGCGCCCCTGATGCTCTCGGCGCACGGCTCGGCCCCAGGGGTCGAGCTTGCCGCCTCAGAGCACAACCGCCCGGTCGTGAACGCCGTCTGCCCACTCGTCACCAAGGTTCACCACGAGCTGAAGGTCCGGGCCGGCAAGGGCTACACCGTCGTCTACGTCGGCCACGCCGGCCACGAGGAGGCGATCGGGACGATGGCGGTGGCGCCGGCCGCCGTCCGACTCGTCGAGTCCGAGAGCGACGTCGACGCGCTCGCCCCCGTCGCCACCCCAGTGGCGCTCCTCGCCCAGACGACGCTGCCGCACGACGAGTGGTCCGGCATCGCCGACCGGGCGCGGCAGCGCTTCCCCGGGCTGTGGATGCCGGCGCGCTCCGACCTGTGCTACGCGACGACGAACCGCCAGGCAGCGCTGCGGGCGATCGCCGGGCGCTGCGACGCCGTGGTCGTCATCGGCTCGGCGAACTCCTCGAACACCGTCTCGTTGACCCGTGTCGCCGCGGCGGCGGGCTGCCGGTGGGTGCTGCGGGTGAACTCCGCCGACGAGCTCGTCGACCTCGCCGGTGTCGTCGGGGTGACAGCCGGGGCGTCGGCCCCGGAATGGCTCGTCGACGACGTCCTCCGCCGCCTCGCCCCGCGCCACGGCGTCGAGGTCGTCACCGCCGTCGACGAGGAGGAGTACTTCCCTCCCCCGCCCGAGCTGCGCGACCTGCTCCGGGCGGTGTGGTCCGCCGCCCACGTCGCTCTCGGCCGCCGGCCGGCGGGCCAGCCGCCCGCCGCCGAGGACCGCGACGTGCCCGCGGCGCGGATGCTCGCCGGGCGCGTAGACCGCGCCGGCTGAGTCGCCCGTGACTAACCTGCACGGCCGAGCCGCGCCCGTCGGCGGAAAGGCACCGCGTCCGTGAACGCCCGAGAGATCCGCCGCCGCCGGGCGGTCGACGAGCTCGTCGACTCCGTCGCGCTCGCCGAGTTCCGCGCCGCGCACGGCGACCCAGCGCTCGCCCAGATCGTCGTCGTCGCCGCCGCCTACCACGAGCACGACAACATCGGCCACGTCGTCGAGGCGCTGCCGGCCGAGCTCTGCGGCGAGCCGATCTCGTTCCTCGTCGTCATCGACGGCGAGGAGGACGGCACCGCCGAGATCGTCCGCAAGGCGGGCCACTACGCCGTCATCGCGCCGGTGAACCGCGGCCAGGGGGCGGCGTTGCGGCTCGGCTACCGCGTCGCCACGGAGCACGGGGCCCGCTACCTCGTCACCGCCGATGCCGACGGCCAGACAGACCCCGCCGACTTGGCCGTCGTCCTGCAGCCGGTCCTCGCCGGCGAGGCCGACCTCGTCACCGGGTCGCGCCGGCTCGGCCGCACCGAGTCGGCCGACATCGTCCGCAACTTCGGGATCGTGTTCTTCTCGGTCGTGATCTCGACGCTCACGGGAACGAGGGTTACCGACGTCGCCAACCCGGTCCGGGCGATGCGGGCGGACCTCGTCGAGAAGCTGACGCTCGCCGAGCCGCAGTACCAGTCCTCGGAGCTCCTCATCGGGGCCCTGATGGGCGGGGCGCGCTACGCCGAGCGGCCCGTGACGATGCTTGCACGGGCCTCGGGGCACTCCAAGAAGGGCGGCAACCTCGTCTACGGCTACCGCTTCACCCGCGTGGTCCTGCGCACCTGGTGGCGGGAGAGGGGAAGTGGGCTAGTTTCACGTGAGCTTCCTCTTTAGCTCGCCTTTGCAGGTGTTGGTCGTGGCGGAGCCGACCCCACCAGTCCCGAAAGGCGGCTTGTAGGTGGAGTCGTAGACAACAATCCCGTTGGCACCGTTATCTCTCGTCGTACAGTTTCCAGTCGCAAGTCCACTTGGCGCTCCCGAGCCCCAGCGAACAGAGAAGTTGTTGGTGCCCTGCGGCTCTCCCGGACATGGTCCTACATCGACCTGGTGGTCCACCATCGGCCAGCTGAGAGCGAGGCTGCCCAGAGAACCGCTTGCCGAGAACTTCCCCTTGGGGTCGAGCTTGTGTGTCGTGGTGATGTCGCAATGGGACGGATGGATCTGCTCAAGGAGATGCATCGAGCCATCGACGGTCACCTCGGTCGCCTTGAAACTGACCACGTTGGTACCAGAGACCGCGAGATCCAACTTGACGTGACCTGTGATGTTCCGCTGGCCGTGTTCGGCAATCCCGCTCGACGAGTAGTTCCACACCAGGTGTTCAGTCACCGTCACGGTGCCGACGAAATGTCTTACCTTTCCCAAACTGGAAGCACCGACCGATGCCGGAAAAGTCGTAGCCGCACGCGCGCTTGCTGCCATGGGCGTCATCAGAACCAGCGTGGGAAGCACTGCGAGCACGGGCACCGTCCACCGCGGACGACGCCGACGACGAGGCGGGCGCTTCGGCCTGAGTCGAGATTCATCTAACGGCAATCCGGGCACCTCCTGGCCTGAAGGCAGAACATTGGGCTTGTCTATAGGTCTACTTCCCTGAGCGCCGCGAAGTAATGAGAAAGCTGAAAGGTGTCGCCGATTTCTGGGGCTCAGGACACCAACACAAAGGACTAACCCCGCCTTGCCCGAGCATCGGGTCAGGCTCCGAGTGGCGCAGGCGCGGGACCCAGGCATCTGAGAAGTCTGAATACAGCTGGATTCGGTTTGCGACGCGAAGCGCACGTATGCGCAGTCGTTCGAGTTCGTCGGTTTCGTGAAGCGACGGAAAGGGCCAACCAGCCAGCGCGCTCCCGAGAATGACGATCGCACCCGGAATGCTTAGTAGGACGAACGTCCAAGCGAAAGCGCCCTTCGCATGATTCACCAACGTGGCGAGGCCAGCAGTCAGGAGAACTCCCAAAAGCGAGATTGCGTCCCGGCGATCTGGCGATGAGGGTATCCCCGATTATCCCCATGGATAGAGATTCGAGCGGGTGGTGGACGATGAGCGCGATGGCAAACGGCGCTCGGGCCCCGAACCAGGCCACCGCCGGCCGACTGGATCAGCTGGAAGATGTGATACGCCTCTCGGAGCCGGCGATCGGCCGCCGAGTGAGAGCGGTTGGCGCCGGGCGCCGGGTTGGATGCCACCCTCTTCGCCAGGTCATTCGCCTGGCTATTTGCCCATCAGAGTCCTTGCGGCGGAGCGCTCCGGCCGCGCACGACCGCGGGCGTCTCTGGCTGGTCACTCGTCGACCGGGGGCTGCGGCGGGTCCCCGCTCGCCCGGCGCGGCTGGGACCAGGCGAGTGCCCTGGGGGCGTCAGGCGGGCGGGGCGCCGCCGTTGGAACGGAAGTCCTCCCAGGTCGCTGCCAGGCCCCTGGCAAGGTCGTAGGCGGGGGCGAATCCGAGGCGGCGCGCCCGGCTCGTGTTGACGACGACCGCCGGCATCTCGCCGGGCTTGGCGGGCACGTGCTCGGCGCCGATCTCGACGCCCGTCACGTCGCAAGCGGTCCGCCACAGCTCGTTCATCGAGACCGACCTCCCCCCGCCGATCGTCAGCGTCTCGGGGTGCGCCAGCGACAGGCCGAGCTCGATCGCGGCGACGACGTCGGTCACGTAGACGTAGTCGCGCCGCTGCTCGCCGTCGCCGTAGATCTGGATGGCGCCGCCCCCGAGGGCGCAGCGCATCAGGCGGGCGACGACGCTGTCCTTGGTCTGCATCCCGGCGCCGTAGACGTTCGTGAAGCGCAGGGCGACGGTCGTCATCTGGTAGCTCGCGGCGTAGGCCGAGAACAGCATCTCCGCCGCCGCCTTGGTCGCCCCGTACGGGGTGAGCGGGTGCGGCAGCACGGTCTCGTCGATCGTCACGGCACCGACGTTGCCGGCGACGGCGTTCGTCGAGGCGAAGACGAAACGGTCGACGCCGAGAGCGCGGCAGCGCTCGAGGAGCAGCTCCGTGGCGACGACGTTCGTCTGGAAGACGGCGTGCGGGTCCTTGGCCGAGAGCAGCACCGAGGTGATCGCCGCCAGGTGGACGACGGCGTCGGTGCCTGCCGTGAGGGCGCGGGCGACGACTTGGGGGTCCCGCAGGTCGCCGACGACGCAGTCGACCTCGGGCGAAGGGAAGGGCTTCAGGTCGGCGACGACGACCTCGTCGCCGCGGTCCCGCAGGCGGCCGACGACGTGGCGCCCGATGAACCCCGATCCCCCCGTCACGACGATGCGCACGGCGTCCCCTCTCGTTCGGTCACTTCGTAGGCCGGGGCGAGACGCTAGCGGCCGGCGACGATCCCCGCCGCCTCGTCGGTCAGCTCCTGGATGGCGCGGCGCAGCTCCTCGGTGAGGGCGTGGACCGCCGAGCGCGGCACCCGGCTGCGGCCTTCGGCGTGGAGCTCGACCCCGGTCATGATCGGCTTGCCCACGACACAGGCGACCCGGGAGAAGCGCGGGATCACCTTCCCCCGCGGGAGCGCCCTGTCCGTCCCCGCCAGACCCACCGGCACGAGCGGCACGCCGGCGCGCAGCGCGAGGTACGCCGCCCCCTCCCGGGTGGGGCCGAGCGTCGGCCCCGAACGGCGGGTCCCCTCGGGGAAGATGACGAGCGGCTCCCCGGCGAGGAGCACCTCAAGGGCGCGGTTGAAGGCCTCCCGGTCGGCCGCCTCCCGCCTGACCGGGAAAGCACCGAGCGTCTCGATCAGCCAGTTGAACGGGCGGTTGACGAAGATGCCCGACTTGGCGATGAACCGCATCCGCCGCCGCGTGATGGCGGCGATCATCAGGAAGTCGATGTCCGAGCGGTGGATCGGCGCGACGAGGAACGGGCCCGATCGGGGCAGGTTCTCCCGGCCGACGATCGGCCCGTGCAGGAAGAGGCGCCCCGTCCGCACGACGATGCCGCGGCAGACGAAGTAGAGCACCCGCACCCGGCGCGAGATCGGCCTCACCGGCCGGTCACCGGGACCGGGCGCCGGTTGCTCCCCGAACCCGGCGAGGGCGGCGATCTCGTCGACGACCGACTCGATGGAGCGCCCCGTCGAGTCGATCACCACGGCATCGGCGGCCGGGACGAGCGGCGAGACCTCCCGGGTCGAGTCGAGCCGGTCGCGGACGCCGATCTCCGCCGCCACCGCGGCGACGTCGCGCGGGCCCGTCCCCGTCGCAGGATCGGCGGCCCGCCGGCGGGCCCGCTCCTCCGGCGTCGCCGTGAGGAAGACCTTCACCGTCGCGTCCGGGAGGACGACCGTGCCGATGTCGCGCCCCTCGACGACCCCCGAGTCGTGCGCCGCCACCCAGGCGCGCTGCCGGGCGACGAGGGCGCCCCGCACGGCGGGGTGGGCCGAGACGGCGCTGACCGCGGCGTCGACCTCGGGAGAGCGGATCGCCTCGGTGACGTCCTCGCCGTCGACGGTCACCTGCTCGGCGACACCGAGGCGGAGGTCGCGGGCGAGGCTCCCGAGGCGCTCCCCGTCAGAGGTGGCGACGCCACGGGCGAGGGCGCACCAGGTCACCGCGCGGTACATCGCCCCGGTGTCGAGGCGCTCGACGCCGAGCCGGGCGGAGAGCGCCGCCGCGACGCTCGACTTGCCGGCCCCGCCCGGCCCGTCGATCGCGATCACCGGCACGCCAGGCTCCTCAGGTCGTCGATGAAACCGGGCCAGGTCACCGCCGAGGCGGCGAAGTCCTCAATTTGTACCGCACCGGAGGGGCCGAGCCCCGCCACCGCGAGCGCCATCGCCACCCGGTGGTCCCCGTGCGAGCGCACGGTGCCGCGGGGGGCGAGACCGCCCCTCACCACCAGGCCGTCGGGGAGCTCCTCGACCCCGACACCCAGGGCGGCGAGCTCGGCGGCCATCGCCTCGATGCGGTCGCTCTCTTTCAGGCGCAGCTCGGCCGCGTCGCGGATCGTCGTCACGCCGTCGGCGAAGGCGGCGGCGACGGCAAGCACCGGCAGCTCGTCGATGAGCGCGGGGACCTCGTCGCCGGCGATCGTCGTGCCCCCGAGCGCGGCGTGGCGCACGACGAGGTCCCCGGTCGTCGCGTCCCGGGGGACGACCTCGATCGACGCCCCCATCCGACGCAGCACGTCGACGAAGCCGAGGCGCCCGGGGCCGGTATAGACGTGCTCGATTCGCACCTCGCTGCCGGCGACGATCGTCGCCGCCACGGCGAGGAACGCCGCCTGCGAGGGGTCGCCAGGGACGTCGACGTCGAGGGGCTGAAGGGTGCTGCGCTGTACGTGCACGCCGTAGCCGGCCAGCCCCTCCTCGACGGTGAGCGCCGCGCCGCAGCGGGCGAAGAGCTCCTCGGTGTGCCGCCGCGTGGGCACGTGCTCGCGCACGACCGTCTCCCCGTCGGCGTCGAGACCGGCGAAGAGGACCGCCCCCTTCACCTGGGCCGACGGGACCGGGAGCGTGTAGTCGATGCCGGTGAGCTCGGCGCCGCGCACCTCGAGGGGGGCGTGCAGGCCACCGTCGGCGCCCCCGATGGCGGCGCCCATCGCCCGCAGGGGGGCGACCACCCGGTCCATCGGGCGCCGGCGCACCGAGGCGTCGCCGTCGAGGACGCAGCGGAACGGCAGCGTCGCGCAGACCCCGGCGAGGAGCCGGACGGCGGTCCCGGAGTTGCCGAGGTCGATCGGCCGGTCCGGTTCGCGCAGCCGCTCCCGCCCGCCGACGATCCGGTCGGCGTCGAAGTACACGCCCAGGGCGCCGAGGGCGGCACGGGTGCGCGCCACGTCGTCGCCGCGGGGAAGCCCGCGGACCCGTGAAGTCCCCGAGGCGAGAGCAGCGCAGATGAGGGCCCGGTGGGCGATCGACTTGTCCCCGGGAGGGCGGACCACGCCCCGCAACGGCCCCGATTCCTCGAAGCTCGCCGTTTCCGGCGTGGCCGCGCTCAGCTGACGAGGTCGGGGCGGAGTGACTCCGCGCCCTCGAGGTAGACGTGCTGGATCTCGCCCCTCGCCCGCTCGGTGTAGCAGTGGACGAGGACCCGGATGCACCGCGGTACGGCGCCGACGACGGCCATCTCCCGGCAGCCAAGCAGCGGCACGTCGGCGAAGCCCGGGAGCGCCCGGGCGGCCGTGGCCGGGTAGGCGGCGGTCACGTCCTCGGTTGCGCTGAAGATCGCGCTCACCAGGTCCTCGGGCCCGAGCCCATTGCGTGCGAGGATCGCCGTCACGAGCGCGCCGACCCGTTCGCGCACCTGGTCCTCGGTGTCCTCGTCGAGCGTCGTCGCGCCCCGGACCGCTCGAAGCTCGACCGCCATCGGCCCCGCAGCCTACTCAGTGCCGATCCCGCCACCCCTACCCGCCGCGCTCGCCGCCTCGCGCAGGACCCGCACCTCGTCGGCGGTGAGGGGGCGGTACTCGCCGGGAGCAAGGCGGTCGTCGGTGAGCGACCCGAGCCGCGTCCGCACCAGGCGCCGCACGGGGTGGCCGACGGCCTCGCACATCCGGCGCACCTGGTGGTAGCGGCCCTCGTGGATGATGATCCGCAGCACACCGGGGGCGCGCCGCGCCACCTTGGCGGGGGCGGTGACGACCCCCGGCTCGATCTCGACGCCCTCGCGCAGCGCCCGCAAGGCCGCCGGGGCGGGATCGCCCTCCACCTCGGCGAGGTACTCCTTGTCGACGCCGTGGCTCGGGTGGGCGAGCAGTTGCGCGAGGTCGCCGTCGTTCGTGCAGATGATGAGGCCCTCGGTCGCGAAGTCCAGCCGCCCGACCGCGAAGACGCGGGGTTCGCGCGGCACGAGGTCGACGAGCGTCGGGCGGCCCTCCGGGTCGTGCGCCGTCGTCACCACCCCGGTGGGCTTGTTGACAAGCCAGTAGACGAGCCCCGGCAGGATCCCCACCTCGACGCCGTCGACGGCGACGCGGTCGCGGGTGAGATCGACCCGTCGGCCGAGCCGGGCGACCTCGCCGTTCACCGTCACCCGCCCCGCCTCGATGAGCACCTCGGCCGAGCGACGCGAGCCGAAGCCGGTCCGGGCGAGCACCTTCTGCAGGCGGACGCCCTCCGGGGGCTCCGTCGTCACTCCCCCGCCCCGGCGCGCAGCGCCTGCTCCAGGCCCTCGACGGTGCCGGCGTCCGGCACGAAGGCGTCGAGCGGCGGCAGGTCGGCGAGCGAGTCGAGCCCGAGCCGCTCGAGGAGGGCCGTCGTCGTCCCGAAAAGGATCGCCAGCCCCGGCCCGTCGTCCCGGCCGACCGGCTCGACGTAGCCGCGCAGGGTCAGCAGTCGCAGCACGCCCTCGCTGTTCACGCCGCGGATGGCCGCCACCTGGGCCCGCGAGATGGGCTGCTTGTAGGCGACGATGGCCAGCGTCTCGAGGGCGGCGGGCGAGAGCCGGTGCGGGGCGTCGTCGAGGATGAACCGCTCGACGTAGCCGCGGTAGGCAGGGTGGCTCTGCAGGCGGTAGCCGCCAGCGACCCGGACGAGTTCGAAGCCGCGTTCCTCCTCCTCGTAGGCCCGTCGCATCGCCGCGCACAGCTCATTGGCCCGCTCGACCGGCACCTCCAGCAGCTCGGCCAGAAGCCCAGGGGGCACGGGGTCGGTCGCGACGGTGAGGACCGCCTCGATGGCGGCGACCTCGGCGTGCCAGTCCTCGGGGATCCCGCTCACGGGGCTGCCCGCGCGCCCAGCGGCCGGTCGTCCCCCAGCGCCTCGGCGACACTGGGGACCTGGTCGGCCCGCCCCGTCCAGCGCACGTTCAGGGCGCCGAAGGTGGAGGGCTGCTCCAGATCGACCAGCTCCTGCTTGTAGAGCTCGAGGAGGGCGAGGAAGTAGGCGACGACGTGCGCCGTCGAGGGCAGGTCGGCGGTGAGATCCCGGAAGGATGCCCGGCGGCGGCTGGCGAGCTCGGAGGCGATGTCGAGGATCGTCGCCGCCACGCTCACCTCGTCGACGAGCACGTGGGCGTCGCCGATCACGGGGACCGGTCGCGCCGCCAGCGCCCGGCGGGCGACCTCGGCCAGCCGCCCGGCGGTCACGCCGGCGAGAAGGTCGGGCACCACCTCGACGAAGCGCTCGTCGGCCCCGGCCCGGCGGGCGACCGAGCGCGAGGCGGCCTGCTCCATCGCGGCGAGTGTCGCGGCCGCGGCGGTGAAGGTCTTGCACTCGACGAGCCGGGCGAGCAGGTAGTCCCGGGCCTCGTAAAGGGCGAGCTCCTCTTCGAGGTCGAGGTCGTCCCGCCCCGGGAGGAGGCGGTGGCACTTCATCTCGACGAGGGTCGCCGCGATCAGGAGGAACTCGGTCGAGACCTCGAGGTCGACCGGCTCGGCCCGGGCAAGCTCGGCGACGAAAGCGTCGACGATCGAGGCGAGGTTGACCTCGTAGATCTCGACCTGCTGGGCCGAGATGAGCTGGAGCAGCAGGCTGAAAGGCCCCTCGAACACGTCGAGATGGACTTCGTAGGCCACGTCTGCACGCTACCGTCGCCGCCGCCCCGCATGGTGAACGCTCCAGCGGGCCTGGTCCCGGCCGCTAAGTTTCTCCCATGTCACGGATCTTCTCGGGCGTCCAGCCCTCGGGCTCGCTCCACCTAGGCAACTACATTGGCGCCTTCCGGCAGTGGGTCGATGACCAGCAAAAGGATGTCGGCTTCTTCTGCGTCGTCGACCTCCACGCCCTCACCGTCGAGTCCCCGCCCGAGCAGCTGCGGGCCCGCACCCTCGAGACGGCGGCGGGACTGCTGGCGGCGGGCCTCGACCCGGGGTTGTGCACGATCTTCTTGCAGAGCCACGTCGCCGAGCACGCCCAGCTCTCGTGGCTGCTCGAGTGCACCGCCTCGTACGGCGAGCTGCAGCGGATGACGCAGTTCAAGGAGAAGACCCGCGGCCGCGCCGCCGTGCGCGCCGGCCTTTTCACCTACCCGGCCCTCATGGCAGCCGACATCCTGCTCTACGACACCGACCGGGTCCCCGTCGGTGACGACCAGCGCCAGCACATCGAGCTGACGAGGGACGTCGCGATGCGCTTCAACGCCGCCTACGGCGAGACCTTCGTCGTCCCGGAGATCGAGCTGCCCCGTGTCGGCGCCCGCGTGATGGACCTCCAGCATCCGGACAAGAAGATGTCGAAAAGCGTCGGCTCCCCCGGCGGCACGATCTCGATCGACGATCCGCCCGAGGAGGTCGACAAGAAGATCCGCCGCGCGGTGACCGACGCCGAGACCGAGGTCCGCTTCGACCGCGAGCGCAAGCCCGGCGTCTCCAACCTGCTGGAGCTGCTCTGCGCCGCCACCGGGGAGTCGCCCGAGGCCGCCGCCGCCCGCTACGACACCTACGGCGCGCTGAAGGCCGACGTCGCCGCGGCGGTGGTCGAGCTCCTCCGTCCGGTGCGCGCCCGCTACCTCGAGCTCACCCGCGAGACCGGGGCGCTGCTCGAGATCCTCGAGCACGGCGCCGACCACGCCCAGGAGATCGCGGCGGTCACGCTCGCCCGGGCCCAGCGCGCCATCGGCCTCGTCGCCCGAGCCCGGCCGACGGGGAGTCGCAGCTCTAGATGATCACTGGCCCGATTCCGACGATACGCCCCCACCACTCCGTGCCGAAGTTGAACAGGCTGTCGAGGGCACCCGGGGCGAGGAACACGAGGAACAGGACGAAGACGAGCGACATCATCCGGAGCCGGTAGTACTGGGGCAGCCACTCGCGGGGCAGGAACCACTCGACGACGGCGGCGCCGTCGAGCGGCGGGATCGGGATCAGGTTGAACACCGCGATGATCACGTTCGCGACGCCGAAAAGGAACAGGACCTCATCGAGAAGCGGCCACTGCGTGATGTCGTTGCTCAGTGCGTTGAGGTTGGCGATGGCGTGGAAGGCGAACCCGGCGACCAGAGCGAGGATGATGTTCGTCGTCGGCCCGGCGAGCCCGACGAGCACCGCCTGGTTGCGGGGGTGGCGGAGCCGGTCGACGCGGACCGGGACGGGCTTGGCCCAGCCGAACGCCGAATGCGTCGTCACGAGGAGAAGGACCGGCAGCAGCACGGTCCCGATCGGGTCGATGTGGCGGATCGGGTTGAGCGAGAGCCGCCCGGCGCGCTTGGCGGTGTCGTCACCGCACCAGTAGGCGACGACGCCGTGGCTGATCTCGTGGAGGATGATCGTCGGGACCAGGACGACGAAGAAGAGCAGTTCCTCGCTGTGCAGGGCGTGGTGGCGTTCCGCCTCGACGACGATGGCGACGACGATCGCCAGTCCGGCGAGAATCCAGGGACCCTCGCGGTGGAAACGAGCGACGCGGGCCTCGTGGCTCAGCGACACGCGTGGGGAGTCAACGCCGGGCGTTGGCGCAGGCGATGCAGGTGCGGACCGCCGGCTTGGCCTCGAGGCGCGCCGGGGCGATCGGCTGTCCGCATTTCTCGCACTTCCCGTACGTGCCGCTGTCGACCTTGGCGAGCGCGTGCTCGACCTCGCCCAGGGCGCTCCGCAGCTCGGCGACCAACGCCTCGGTCTCGCCGCGCTCCGCGGTGACCTGGCTCGAGTCGGCGAAGTTCGAGTCGTAGGACAATCCGGTGCTCGTCTTGGACTCGAACCCGAGCTCGGTGAGCTGACTCTCGAGCGAGGCGCGCTCGGCCTCGAGCAGCCCGCGGTAGTCGATCGTCTGCGCCTCGTTGGTCACGGCGAACAGACTAGTTCTTGGGCGCCGACCCCCGGTACAGGAAGTGCCCGAACGGCCCTCCGGTCACGTCTTGGCACCCCCGGCGGGCCGGCGGCGGGCGCGGGGGTGGGCCGCGAGGTACGCCCGGCGGAGGTGCTCCTGGGAGACCTTCGTGTACACCTGGGTCGTCGTGATCGAGGCGTGGCCCAGCAGCTCCTGGACGACCCGGATGTCGGCCCCGTGGTCGAGCAGGTGCGTGGCGAACGAGTGCCGCAGCACGTGCGGCGTGACCCGGTCGGCGAGCCCCACGCGACGCGCCGCCGTGTTGACGACCGTCCAGACCGCCTGCCGGCTCATCCGGCGCCCCCGCGTCGAGATGAACATCGCCTGGGCGTCGCGGCGTGCCGTCGCCCTCCCCGCGGCAAGGCGCGGGCGGCCTTGCGGGCCGAGCCAGGCCGCCACTGCCCACAGGGCGGTCCGGCCGACCGGCACGATCCGCTCCTTGGCGCCCTTGCCGAGGACACGCACCACGCCGCCGGTGGCATCGAGGTCGCCGATCGACAACCCCGCGAGCTCGGAGATGCGGATCCCCGTCGCGTAGAGCAGTTCGAGGATCGCCCGGTCCCGCCACGCCCGGGGGTCGTCGCCGGCGACCGCGCCGAGGAGCAGCTCGACCTCGGCCTCGGTGAGCGCCTTCGGCACGCCCTCGGGGACGTGCGGGCCCTCGACCTCGCCGGTCGGGTCGGATGCCGCCCCCCGCTCGTCGAGGCAGAAGGCGTGCAGGCCGCGGATGGCGGCGAGCGCCCGGGCCCGCGACGAGGCGGCGAGCCCGGCGTCGTCCAGCGCCACCAGGTACTCGTCGATCACGGCGGGGGTGACCTCGGCGAGAGCGAGCTCGCGCCCGGCGAGGAAGCGCTCGTAGGCAAGCAGGTCGCGCCGGTAGGCGATGATCGAGTTGGCGGCGCGGCCGCGCTCGACCGCCAGGTACGTCAGGTACTCCTCGGCGTCGGCGCTCAAGGGGGGCCCGGGCGCCACGCGGGTCGGGCCCCCGCGCCTAGGCGGTGCCGCCGCGTGCGGCCCGGGCGCGCTCGGCGAGGGCACAGGCGATGATCGTCTTGGCGTCGACGAGCTCGCCGGACTCGACGAGCCCCCGCACGCCGGCGAGCGGCACGCGCTCGAGCGTCATGAAGTGCTCCTCGATGCCCTGGGTCGCCCGCGGGACCTCCGAGAGCTCCTCGGCGAGGAAGCACGCCGTCAGCTCGTCGGTGAAACCGGGCGAGTTGTAGAACGAGCCGAGCGTCGTGAACCGCCCGGCGACCCGGCCGACCTCCTCGACGAGCTCGCGCCGGGCGCAGTCCTCCAGCGGCTCGCCGGCCACGTCGAGCTTGCCGGCCGGGATCTCGAGGATCTCCCGGTCGAGGGCGCCCCGGAACTGGCGGATCATGAGGACAGTCCCGTCGTCCTCCACCGGGACGACGCAGACGGCCCCGGGGTGGCGGACGAGTTGGCGCTCGAAGGGTTGGCCGTCCGGGTCGACGAACCCCGCCGCGACGAAGCGCAGATACGAGGTCGCCAGCAGCTCGCGCTCGCCGACCTGGCGGAAACCCCGCTCAGGAGGCGGCATCGAGCCCGACCTCGAACAGGTGCGGGTTCCGGGCCTTGGCCCGCGCGACCGCCGCCCCAACGAGCTCGCGGAACAGCGGGTGCGGCCGGTCCGGCCGGCTCTTGAACTCGGGGTGGGCCTGGGTGCCGATGAAGAAGGGGTGCCCGGGGAGCTCGACGAACTCGACGAGGCGGCCATCGGGGGACGTTCCGGAGAGCCGCAGGCCGCCGTCCTCGAGGCGCTGGCGGAAGCGGTTGTTCACCTCGTAGCGGTGCCGGTGCCGCTCGCTCACCGTCGTCTCGCCGTACATCGCCGCCACCTGGGAGCCCTCCTCGAGGCGGGCGACGTAGGCGCCGAGCCGCATCGTCCCGCCGAGGTCGACGACACCGGTCTGCTCGTCCATCAGGTCGATCACCGGGTACGGGGTCGCGTCGTCAAACTCCCGCGAGTTGGCGCCGGCGAGACCGAGGACGCTGCGCGCGTAGTCGACCACCATCACCTGGAGCCCGAGACACAGCCCCAGGCAGGGCAGGTCGTGCTCGCGGGCGTACTTGGCCGCGGCGATCTTGCCCTCGATCCCCCGCACGCCGAACCCTCCCGGGATGACGATCCCGTCGAGCCCGCCGAGCGCCGCCTCCACGACCGACTCCTCGACCGTCTCGGACTCGATCCACTCGATCTCGATCCCGACGTCGTGGAAGAAGCCCCCGTGATGGAGCGCCTCGACGACCGAAAGGTAGGCGTCTTGCAGGCCGACGTACTTGCCGATCATGCCGATGCGCACGGTCTCGGTCGCCGAGGCGACTCGATCGACGATCCGCTCCCACTCGGAAAGGTCGATCGTCCTGTCCGGCCCGTCGAGCTTCAGTGTCTCGCAGACGACGGCGTCGAAACCCTCCTCGTGGAGTAGCAGCGGGATCTCGTAGATCGACTTGGCGTCGACCGACGAGATGACCGCCTCGATCGGCACATCGCACAGGAGCGAGATCTTCCGCTTCAGCCCCTCGTTCAGCTCGTGGTTCGAGCGGCAGACGATGACGTCGGGTTGGACGCCGCGGCTGCGCAGCTCGGTCACCGAGTGCTGGGTCGGCTTGGTCTTCAGCTCGCCGGAGGGTGCGAGGTACGGCACCAGGGTGAGGTGGACGTAGCAGACGTTCTCCCGCCCGACATCGTGGCGGAATTGCCGGATCGCCTCGAGGTAGGGCACGATCTCGATGTCGCCGACCGTCCCACCGATCTCGGTGATGACGACGTCGATCTCGTCGCTGGCGAGCCGCTTGATCCGCTCCTTGATCTCGTCGGTGATGTGCGGGATGACCTGCACGGTCCGGCCCAGGTAGTCGCCGTGGCGCTCCTTCTGGATGACCGTCGAGTAGATCTGCCCGGTCGTCGAGTTCGAGATCCGGTAGAGGGTCTCGTCGATGAACCGCTCGTAGTGCCCGAGGTCGAGGTCGGTCTCGCCACCGTCGTCGGTGACGAACACCTCGCCGTGCTCGAACGGGTTGAGCGTCCCCGGGTCGTAGTTGATGTACGGGTCGAGCTTGCACATCGTGATCCGCAGACCACGGGATTTCAGCAGTCGACCGAGCGACGAAGCGGCGAGTCCCTTCCCGAGGGAGCTCGACACCCCCCCGGTCACGAACACGTACTTCGTCACATCACCCTCCGCAGATTGGCCGTATTAACGCTACAGGTCGCGCCCCGATTCGTCGCGGACTGGGCGGCTTCCTCACCGCGACCGGCGCGCACCCACCTTTTCCAGGAGTTCTGCGGCATGTTCGCGGGCGGCCTCGCTCTCGGGATGGCCCGAGAGCATCCGGGAGAGCTCGACGATGCGTTCGTGACCTGCGACCGGGCGCACCCGGGCGATCGTGCGCGATTTCTCCTCGCGTTTGTCCACGACGAGGTGGTTGTCGGCGCAGGCCGCGATCTGGGCGAGGTGCGTGACGACCAGCACCTGGTGGTCGGCTCCCAGCTCGGCGAGCGCGGCCCCCACCGCCAGCGCAGCCTCGCCACCGATCCCGGCGTCGACCTCGTCGAAGACGAGCGTCGGCGGCATCGACGTCAGCACCAGCCGCAAAGCGAGCATCGTCCGGGCGAGCTCGCCGCCGGAGGCGACCTTGGAAAGCGGCAGCGCGGCCTCGCCGGGGTTGGCGGCGAGCAGGAATTCGACCTCGTCGCCGATCCCCTCGGGTGGCACGACGACGGCGAGCCGGGCTCGACGGAGCCCGAGGCTGTGCAGGTGGGCCTCGACGATCTCCCCGAGCTGCCCGGCGGCGGCGCGGCGGGCATCCCCGACGACCGTCTCAGCCGCGACGAGCTCGTCACGACAACGCGCCCGTCGGGCCTCGACCTCCGCGCGCCGGGCATCGGTCTCCTCGATCGCCAGCACCCGCTCGGCGATGCGGCGCGCCGCCTCGAGCACGTCGCCGAGCGAGTCGCCGTGCTTGCGCACGAGGTCGTGCAGCAGCTGGCGCCGGGACCGCACCTCCTCGAGGCGCGCCGGGTTCTCCTCGAAGGCCTCGCCCGCGCGCCGCAGGTCCGTCGCGAGGTCGGCGAGCTCGGCGACGAGTCCGCGCAGGCGCGTCGCGTGCTTGCTGAGCAGATCGTGCCGACCGAGGGCTTCGACGGCGATCCCAAGTTCGGTGAGCGCGCCCGGTCGGGAGCCGCCCTCGAGGGTCTCGTAGGCGAGCGTCACCGCCTCGCGCAGGGCCGTCGCCGCCCGCAGCGTCTCCTCCTCGGTCTCGAGCGCCTCGTCCTCTCCGGCCGACCGGATCGCCGCCGCGGCGATCTCGTCGGCCTGGAAGCGCAACAGGTCGACCTCGCGCTGGCGTTGGCGCTCGTCGCCTCCGAGGGCGGCGAGCTCGGCGTCGCAGGCGGCAATGGCACGGCGCACCTCGCGGACCGGCTCGAGGTCGACCCCCGCGAACTGGTCGAGCGCCGCCCGCTGGGTCGCCGGCCGCAGCAGCGACTGGTGGTCGTGTTGGCCGTAGAGGTCGACGAGGTCGCGACCCGTCTCCTCCAGCACGCTGAGCGGCGCCATCCTCCCGTCGACGGCGGCCCGGGAGCGCCCGGCGCGCGGGATCGTGCGCGCAAGCACGGTCTCAGTGTCGCCGGCGACGAAGCGACCCTCGACGATCGTCTCCTCGGCGCCGGTGCGCACAATCGAGGGGTCCCCGCGCCCCCCGACGAGCAGGTCCAGCGCCTCGACGACGAGCGTCTTGCCCGCCCCGGTCTCGCCGGTGATCGCCGTCAGCCCGGGGCGGAAGTCGATCGTGACATCCTCGATCACGCCGAGTTCGCGGACCCGCAGTTCGCCGAGCACGGCGGCGGCTAGCGCTCCCCGAGCCCGAACTTCGCGGCCAGGATCGAATGGAACCGCTCGGGCCCGAACCGCACGACGTGCGCCGCCCGCTCGGCGCCCTGGACCTCGACCACGTCGCCGGGACCGACGGGGGCGACCGTCACGCCGTCGACGACGAGCACGGCGAGCGGCTCGCCCCTTAGCTCGATCCGCACCACCTCGGCGGGACCGAGGACGAGCGAGCGGTCGAACAGCATGTGCGGCGAGATCGGCGAGACGACCAGCAGACGCAGCTGCGGCGAGGCGATCGGGCCGTGCAGCGAGAGGTTGTAGCCGGTGGAGCCGGTCGGGGTCGCGACGACCATCCCGTCGGCCACGTAGCTGAGGAACGGGTAGCCGGCGATGGCGACGTCGAGCCGGATGGTCCGCCCGGGCGCTGTCTTCACGACCGCCGCCTCGTTCAGTCCGACCGCCGTGACGACGCCGCCGTCGGGACGGCTGACGGAGGCCTCGAGGACCATCCGCTCGTCGACCTCGAAATCGCCCGCGACAAGTCGGCCGAACGCCGCCTCCATGCCCGCCGGTTCGACCTGGGCGAGGTAGCCGAGGCTGCCGAGGTTGACGCCGAGGACGGGGATGCCCCGTCCGACTGTGAACCGGACGGTCCGCAGCATCGACCCGTCACCGCCGAGGCTGACGGCGAAGTCGAACGGTTCCGCCGCGACTTCCTCCCCGGCGGAGTCGTCGACGTCGACGACTCCGTAGCCGCGCTCCTCCCACCACTGCCGGGCCCTTGCAGCGAGCGGTCTCGCCTCCGCTCGGGTCGGATGGACGACGAGCGCCACACGCCGGTGGGCGGGGGCCGACGGAACCTTTCCCATGGTGTCATCCTCGCAGCGGATCGCGTCACGCGACGACGGGCCGGTCTGCGCGCACCGTAGCGCAACACCTTCTCGAGCCGGCAATGACCCCCGGGTCCCGGCGACCCGGATCTCGGTGGACCCAGCAGACCTCCGGCGCTCAGGCCCGCTTGGCGGGGGCCTTCTTGGCCTCAGTCTTCTTCGCCGGGGCCCTCTTGGCCGCAGTCTTCTTCGCCGGAGCCTTCTTGGCGGCGGCCTTCTTGGCGGCCGCCTTCTTCACCGCGCCGGTCTTGGTCGCTTGCTCGGCGGGTCCTGGTCTTGCGGACTTCTTGGCCGGGGCTGGCCCCGCCGCTCTCGGTCCGGCGCGGCGCGCCCGGTTCGGGCCGAAGTACTCACCGAAAAGCGCCACCAGGCGCTCGAAGAACTCGCTGATCTCGTCGCGACGCGTCGAGGGGAACGCGTCGAACTCCCGGCGGACCTCGGTCCGGACAAGCTCGCTGAAGCGGTCCACACCCTTTTTCGAACGCGCCCGCAGCTCGTCGAGGAGCTCCTCGAATCGCTCACGGTTCTTGCCCTCGCCGTGCAGCAGATCGCCGAGCATCCTCTCGAGTTCCGGCCGCGTCATCTTGGAGAAGTTGACCGTCGAATCGACGCAGCGCCGGACGCTGTCCCTCAGTGATTCCCTACCGCCCGTGTCTGATTCCATATTCCCAGCGTACCGCCGATCACCTGGAAACGGGCCGCAGATCGAACCGCTTCTCGAGCAGGTCGTCGACGAGGTGGGCGAGGTCGACCGCCTCGTGGTCCGGCACCGGGTCCAGGTGGCCGTGCCCGGCTGGCGTCACCCCCGACAACACGAGCCCGAAGGCCGCGCCGAGGCGCCGGGCGAAGACCCCGTCGGTCGAGAGCCGGTCGCCGATCACGAGGTCGACCCTTCCAAGCCGGACCCGCACGAGCTCCGCCGCCGGCTCCTCGGGCTTACCGGCCACGACCGGGTCGGCGTGGCTCGCCACCGCGACGGCAGCGAGGATCGAGCCGCCCCCGGGCAGCTCGCCTGACGGGGTCGGGTAGGTCGCGTCGGCGTTCGTGCCGACGAGGCGTGCCCCGGCGCGGATGGCGGCCATCGCGCGGGCCAGCCGGCGGTAGTCGAAGGCCGGGTCGATCCCCACGACGACGAGGTCGAACCCGTCGCTCCCGCCCGGCCCGTCACAGACAACGGCGTCGAGGCGGCGCGCGGTGAGGGCCTCGACGATCCCCGGGCCGCCGACGACGAGAGCCCGCTCGCCCGCCGAGCCGAGGGCCGCCGCCGCCTGAGCCGAGGAAAGGACGAGCCCTGCGGTCGTCGCGACGCCCATCTCGCCGAGCTTCGCCACGTTGTCGGCGACCGTCGGGTGGGAGTTGTTCGTGAAGTAGGCGATGCGGTGGCCGGCGCCTCCGAGGCGCGCCAGCGCCGCGGCGGCCCCGGCAACCGGCTTGTCGGCCCGCCAGAGGACGCCGTCGAGGTCGAGGAGGATCGAGAGGGGCTCCGGCACGACCGCCATCTTCCCATCGGGGACGCCCCGCCGAGAACCGCTTCCCCGGATCCGTGTGCTACGCAGGTGCATGCCCCGATTCGAGGCGTTCCGCGGCTTGCGCTACAGCCCGGCGGTGGCACCGCTCGACGACCTGATCGCCCCGCCCTACGACGTCGTCGACGCCGAGGAGCGGGAGCGGCTCGCGACCCGGAGCCCGTACAACTCGATCCTCGTCGAGCTCCCCGCCGCCGACCCAGCCCGCGGCCTCGACCGCTACCAGGTCGCGGCGGCCCTTTTCGAGTCATGGCTGGCCGACGGGGTCCTCGTGCGCGACCCGTCCCCCGCCCTCTACGTCTACAAGATGGGCTTCACCGACCCGGCGGGGAAGCTCCGCGCGACCCACGGGGTGATCGGCGCCCTCGGCCTCGAGCCCGCCGGCGGGGCCGTCGTGCCGCACGAGCAGACGATGTCGGCCCCTGGCCGGGACCGGCTCGACCTCCTGCGCGCCTGCCGGGTCAACTGCTCGCCGATCTGGGGGCTTTCGCTCGCCGACGGCCTCACGGCCGCCTGCGCCGCCGCCGCCGGAATGGCCCGTGAGTACGTCGCCGCGACCGACGACGAGGGCACAACGCACGAGATATGGCGCGTCGACGACGACGACGCCATCGGTGCCATCTCGGACCTCGTCGCCCCGGCGTCGGTCGTCATCGCCGACGGCCACCACCGCCACGAGACGGCGGCCCGCTACCGGGACGAGTGCTTGGCCCGCGGCGGGACCTCCCCGGCGGGATACGACTCCGTGATGGCGCTCGTCGCCGAACTCGCCCCCGACGAGCTCAACCTGCACGCCATCCACCGGCTCGTCACGGGCCTTCCCGCAGGCTTCGACCTCGCCGACGCCCTCCGCCGGCACTTCGAGCTCCTGCCCGCACCGGAGGAGGTGGCGGCCCTCACCGCGGCGATGGCGTCACGGGGGGCTCCGGCCCTCGTGACGGGCGGGGGCACCTGGCTCCTCGGGCAACGGGGCAGGCCCCCGTCGGGCGGTTCCGGGCCCGACCCGCGCCGGGTCGACGAGGCGCTGGACGGGCTCCCCCACCACGCCACCGCCTACCAGCACGGTGCCGCCCGTGCCGTCGACGCGGTACGGCAGGGCCGCGCCGAGGCCGCCGTGCTCGTGCGGCCGGTGACCGTTGACCAGCTCGCCGAAGCCGTGCGCCGAGGTGGGCGGATGCCCCCGAAGTCGACGTATTTCCACCCGAAGCCCCGGACCGGGTTCGTCTTCCGCTCCTTGCGGTGACGCCACGCCGGCACAGCCGGCGGGCCCGAGGTTCAGTCCTCAGCCGGTGTTGACAATGGGCAAATGCGGGGCTTAAGTAAACGGCTGCTCAATAAGAGGCCAGAACGGTCGTTAGTTAAGTGACGGTGTTAAAGTTGCGGCCTCAGGCCCCGACACAACCTCACCGTTCACGTGACCTATGCCAGAGCGCACAAAGGAGTACTGACGGTGGCTACAGAGAAGCAACACAAGGTTGGCTCAGGCGGTGCCCACTCCAAGCGCCGGTCATCCCTGACGGCTCTCATTGCGCTGATCGCCGCGGGTGTTGTTGCCGTCACGATGGCGAGCGCGCTCGGCGCGTTCAACGCGACCGTCACCCAGAATGGCGCGTTCACGTCCGGTTCGATCGTCTTGAAGGAGACGCAGGGCGCCACGAACTGCTTCTCGACGGGCGGCACGAACACTCCGTTCACGACGAACAGCTCGAGTTGCTCGACAATCGACGTGTTCGGCGCGCCGACCGGCCAACTGCCCGGCGGGTCTGCGGCGACGCAGCCGTTGACGTTCCAGAACGTCGGCACCTCACCGGCGTCCACCTTCACGGTCACGCCAGGACCGTGCGCGGCGGCCGGAACCGGCAGCTACTACGGCAACGCGACGTCCGCCCAGTTCTGCGGGCTGGTCGACATCACGATTGGCAACGGTGCCGGGACGGTCTGCTACTACCCAGTACAGGCGAGCGCATGCCCGGCGCTGTCGAACACCTACAACCTGGCGTCGCTTAACACCTTCGGCGCGGTGACGATCGGTTCTGGCTTGGCGGCGGCCGCGACGGACTCGCTCACCATCAGCACGAAGCTTGATTCCACCGCAACTAACGCGGATCAGGGACTTGCGGCTACCCAGGGATTCACCTGGACGCTCAACCAGTAGCCCACGTTGAGCTGGCGAGCCGTGTCTGTCGGCGAGCCTAGACACGCGATCAGGAAGCGCCACGCGCCGAGTCGCAAGGCTCGGCGTGTGGCGCGCCTGGTGCGCTGGCTGCCGGTGGTGTTGTGCGTCGGACTGGCTGTTCTTGCCGCCTCGTGGGTCTTGGCGGGTGGCCGGCTGCTGGTGCTGCGTTCTCCGTCGATGGGCACGACAGCACAGGCCGGGAGTCTCGTGATGACCCGCCCGCTCGGCAGCACGCCGCTGCACCGCGGGATGATCGTTGCGTTTGACGTGCCGGGGATCGGCACGCCGTACATGCACCGCATCGCCGCGATCCTGCCGGACGGCAAGTTCCGCACACGCGGTGATCTGAACACTGCCGATGACGGCTGGCAGCTCACACGGAGCCAGATCGTCGGCGTCCCGGTGCTGATCGTGCCGATCGCGGGTTGGCTCGCGCTCGGCCTGCCCTGGGCACTGGGCGTGCTCGCATTGGGGATCACCATCGGCGTGCTGGCGCCGCATGCCTCACGTCCAGCCCTGCGCGCGCTGACGGTCGGTGCCGCGCTCGCGCTGCCCTTGTACGTGCTACGACCGCTCGTGCGCGTGACGATCGTTGCCAGCAGGTTCGTCACACCCGCCGCCGGGCATCTCACACACCGCGCGACAGTCCACGCCGCGCCCCTAACGGCGAAGTTGTTCGTCGCACGCCTCGTCAACCGCGGGGTGCTGCCATTGCGCGTCACGTTCGAATCTGCCCACACAGTCATCGACCCAGGGCACGCGGGCATCATCCGCGCACCACTTTCGACCCACGTCACCCCCACGCTCAGCGCACACGCCGTCATCCCCCCCTGGGGCTGGGCAATCGTGGTCGCCTTCGTGCTCGCACCGCTGCTCGCCGCCATGACCGGCGGACGCCGGCGCAGAGCCAGGCGCGACAGACGCCGCCTCACCCCCGCCGCAGCACCGGTGCAACCCGCCAGCAACCCGACACCAGATCGTGCGCGTCTTGCCACAACGTACGCGCCGTCGTCCCACCCCCGGGGCTCGGCGACGATCGGCACGCTTGCTCCGGCGACGCCCCTGATGCGGAAGCGTGGCTCGCACGAGCCGGGCAGGAGGCCGGCGAGGAGAGCCAAGCACGCGGCGGTCCACCGTGCCCGGAGCTTCCGGTGAGGCGCCTTCCGAGCGCGCGCGCCGTGCGCCGCATGCTCGTGATCGCCGCAGCAGCGGTCCTCACGGTTGTCGCAACGCCGACGTTCGCGGCGTTCACCGCCAAGATCACCGCCAACGGGGACAGCACCGCCGCGTCGCTGGTCCTGACAACGACCCCTGCCGGCGGCAGCACCTGCACCTCGACCGGCGGCACCAACACGCCGTTCACGAGTGACAGCGCCAGCTGCAACGGGAGCGTCTGGCCGAGCGCGGAGCTCTCGAGCAGCGCATCCACGAGCCTCGCGACGACGTTCGCCTCGGTCGGTACGGTGGCGCCCACGACGGCGACGCTGACGAGTGGCACTGCGGGCACCGAGGTCGCGGCCGACTTGTCCGGCAACGGCGACGACGCGTTTCCAATCCACGGTGTGACGTTCGGCGCGAGCGGCCCACTCAGCGCGGCCGCGGTCAGCCTCGACGGTTCGGCGGGCATGCTCGAGACCGAGCAGGCGATCAACGACCCCGGACCGAACCTTTCCCTGGCGGCATGGTTCAAGGTTGCCAACGGCTACGCAAGCGGGGGCGGGATCATCGGCTTCCAGAGCAGCCAGCAGGGCACCCCGGCCAACTACGACCGCATGATCTGGATGGACAACTCGGGCCACATCTGCGCCGGTGAGAACAGCAGCGGCTCGATAAAGAGCAGTTGCTCGACTTCGAGCTACAACAACGGCGCCTGGCACTACGTCGTGGCTTCCTTCAGCTCTGGCTCGGGACTCACCCTGTACGTCGACAACAGCTCGGTGGCGACCAACACGGGCGCCACGTCGGGACAGAACTTCGTCGGCTACTGGACCATCGGCTACACCGACGAGACCTACTGGTCGCCCGTTTCCACGAGCAGCTTCCTCGCCGGTTCACTCGCCGAGGTCGCGGTATTTCCGTCGGCGCTGTCCTCCTCACAGGTCTCGACGCTCTACGGCGGCGGGTCGGGCACGGAGGCAACCTTCGAGACCCGCGTGACGACCGACAGCCCGAGCGAGTTCTGGCCGCTGCAATCGGCATCGAGCACGACCAATCTGCCGGTCGTGAGCCACCTGCCTGACATCTCCGGCAACAACAACCTCGGTACGCCACAGGGCGGGGTCACGGCCTCCGACAGCGGTCCTTTTGGCTCCGATGGCGCGATGTACTTCAACGGCACGAGCTCGAGCTGGGTCGAGACGACGACGAACGTCGGGACGCTCGCGACGAGCTTCTCGGTCGCCGTGTGGTTCAGGGCGCCTGTGGGGTGGAGCTCGGGCGGCGGGATCATGACCGACGACAGCTCTCAGACCGGCGGCGGCACGTACTACGACCCGATCATGTGGATGGACAACAGTGGCAAGATCGTCGCCGGCAGCTACACCGGTGCACCCAACGAGGCCACCTCCAGCGCTGCCTACAACGACGGCAAGTGGCACTTTGCCGTGATGACGGTCAGCTCCCTTGGCCTCAGGCTCTACGTCGACGGTGCCGCAGCAGCGACGAACGGGAGCGGCACCTATGGCGGAAACCACACCCCCGGCTACTGGATCATCGGAGAGTCCTTCACCGGCGGCTGGTCCGACACGCCGACGAGTGCCTACTGGACCGGCGATCTGGCGCACTTCGCCTACTTCCCCGCGGCGCTCAGCGCGGGCCAGGTGTCGACGCTCTTCTCCTCGGGGAGCGTCGGCGCTTTCGAAACCCAGGCGCTCGCCGACGGTCCCTCCTACTACTGGCCGCTGACCGACAGCGGCACCACCGAGAGCGAGCTCGACCCGTTCTTCGCGGTCGCGCCCGACGCCTCGGGCAACAACGACGACGCCACCGCGGTCGGCAGCACCGTGACGTTCGGCACGCCCGGTCCGCTCAGCGGCGGCGACGCGGCGGCGCTCACCGGCGGGAGCGGCATGCTCGAGACCGCCGAGACGTTCAACGACCCCGGGCCGAACCTTTCCCTGGCGGCATGGTTCAAGGTCGCCAACGGCTACGCAAGCGGGGGCGGCATCATCGGCTTCCAGAACCTCCAGCAGGGGAGCGCGAGCAGCCACGATCGCATGGTCTGGATGGACAACTCGGGTCACATCTGCGCCGGTGAGTACAACGGCGCCACCAACGACGCCTGCTCGACTACCACCTACAACAACGGCGCCTGGCACTACGTCGTGGCTTCCTTCAGCTCGAGCTCGGGACTGACCCTGTACGTCGACGGCAGCTCGGTGGCGACCAACACGAGCGCCACGTCGGGACAGAACTACGTGGGATGGTGGACCATCGGCTACTCGAACGAGACCAACTGGTCGCCCGTCCCCGCGAGCAGTTTCCTCGCCGGTTCGCTCGCCGAGGTCGCGGTGATCCCGTCCGCGCTCTCCTCCTCTCAAGTCTCGAATCTCTACGCCGGCAGGTCGGGCAGCGAGGCCAGCTTCGAGGCCCTGGTGCGGACCGACACCCCGAGCGCCTTCTGGCCGCTCGCCGCCTTGGCGAGCGCCCCGACCGAAACCGGCGGCGTCGAAATGTCGGTTCAAGCAGCCAACAACGGCACCACGACCTGCCTATTCCCGACTGGCGCCGGCGCCTGCCCGTCGCTCGGCGAGTCCGATCTCGTCCCGACGGCGACCACGTGGAGCCCGACGGCTCCGACGGCCAGCCACGCGACCACCGTGACGCTCGCCGGCGAGGATTCCAGCGCTCCACCGACGGCCTTCAGCGGCCTGCACCTCCTCATACCGCTCATCTTCGCCGGCGCCAACAGCTCCTGGACCGCGTCGCTCGCCTACGGCGGGGCGAACGTCCAGCTGTAGCTGACCGAACTCCAGCCGGTCGCGACCATTCCGAAGCAGCTGCGAGACGGGCAGCCGGGGCGATCCGGGCTGGGCGTCTTCGCGCGAAGACTCGGAGGATGGATCCGGGGGCTACGAGGTTCCGCCCAGTCGGGGAGGTCGGCCCGACGGTGCGCAACGGCGGATCGACATGGCGCTCGACGCCGGCGTGCGGCCATCGACGTCTCGGTCGCTTGGCCCCGATCCGCCGTCTGACCCCTGGTCGCTGGTCAGCGACGCGTCGTCGCCGCTTCCTGGTGGCGTGACGGTCCGCCGACCACCGCCCGACGCCGGATCGAGGCTACGCGACCGTCCAGGTCGTCCCGGACCGCAGCAGGGCCGCGAGGTCGCCGCGGCCCTTCTGGCGTGCCACCTCGGCGATCTGGGCCTCGAGCTGCGCCCCGTAGTGGGGACGCTCGATCGCCCGGAAGACGCCGATCGGCGTCGGCTCGAAAGGCCCGCGGGCGAGCCGAGAGAGCATGAAGGCGACCGCCGGGTTCACGCGGGTCTCGTCGTGGACGAGGATGGCGTCCTCGCCGACCTGGGCGACCTCGACGATCTCGAGCGTCCCGTCGGGGCGGACCGTGACGCCGTGCTCGCCCTCGGCGCCGAAGCGGATCGGCTTGCCGTGCTCGAGCGGGATGAGCATCTCGGCGCGGGCGTCCTTGGCGCTCACCTTCTCGAAGGCGCCGTCGTTGAAGACGTTGCAGTTCTGGTAGATCTCGACGAAAGCCGAGCCCTCGTGCTCGTAGGCACGGCGGAAGACCTCCATCATGTGCTTGCGGTCGAGGTCGTGGGTCCGGGCGACGAACGATGCCTCGGCGCCGAGGGCGACCGAGAGCGGGTTGAACGGCGTGTCGAGCGAGCCGAAAGGCGACGACTTCGTCACCTTGCCGACCTCCGAGGTCGGCGAGAACTGCCCCTTGGTCAGGCCGTAGATCTCGTTGTTGAACATGA
Source organism: Acidimicrobiales bacterium (assembly GCA_050013835.1). Lineage (GTDB taxonomy): Bacteria > Actinomycetota > Acidimicrobiia > Acidimicrobiales > Bog-793 > Bog-793. The sequence goes on along the minus strand of JBEKEM010000005.1, from coordinate 138,103 downwards.
GGATCGTGAAGTTGACGTTGCGGCGCAGGGCGTGGATGAGGTGGTTGCCGCCGATCGAGAGCGCGTCGCCGTCGCCGGAGATGACCCAGACGTCGAGGTCGGGGCGGGCGAGCGCCAATCCCGTGGCGATCGCCGGCGCGCGGCCGTGGATCGAGTGCATCCCGTAGGTGTTCATGTAGTACGGGAAGCGGGCGGCGCAGCCGATCCCCGAGACGAAGACCGTGTTCTCGCGGCGCGCCCCCAGCTCGGGGAGCAGGAGCTGCATCGCGGCGAGGATCGAGTAGTCCCCGCAACCGGGGCACCACCGCACCTCCTGGTCGCTCGCCCAGTCCTTGCGGGTCGTCGCCGCCGTGTCGGTCACGGGCGCACCTCCTCGGTCGCCGTCGGCGCGGCGAGCAGGTCGGCGATCGCCCGCTCAATCTCGCCGATCCGGAAGGGGCGGCCCTTCATCCCTGACAGCGTCACCGCGTCGACGAGGAACTCGGCCCGCACGAGCCTCGCCAGCTGCCCGAGGTTGTTCTCCGGGACGAGGACCCGCTGGTAGCGCCGGAGCACCTCGGAAAGGTTTGCCGGGAACGGGTTGAGGTGCTGGAGGTGCGCCCTGGCGACCCGCATCCCCCGGGCCCGGATCCGCCCGACGGCCGCCGCCGCGGCCCCGTAGGTCGAGCCCCAGCCGAGGACCAGTAGCTCCGCCCCGCCCGGGTCGTCGACCATGACGGGAGGGATGTCCGCCGCGATCCCGGCGACCTTGGCCCCCCGCAGCTGCACCATCCGCTCGTGGTTCTCCGGTTCGTAGGAGACGTCGCCCGAACCGTCGGCCTTCTCGATGCCGCCGATGCGGTGCTCGAGCCCCGGCGTGCCCGGCACCGCCCAGGGGCGGGCGAGCGTGGCGGGATCTCTCAGGTAGGGCCAAAACGAGGGCGTCCCGTCGGCTCCCTCGTGGTTCGGCGCCGTGGCGAACTCGACGCCGATCGCCGGGAGGTCGGCGAGGTCCGGGACCTGCCACGGCTCGGAGCCGTTGGCCAGGTACCCGTCGGAGAGCAGGAACACCGGCGTGCGGTACTTGAGGGCGATCCGCGCCGCCTCGATCGCCGCGGCGAAGCAGTTCCCGGGGGTCCTCGCGGCGACGATCGGCACCGGCGCCTCGCCGTGCCGGCCGTACATCGCGGCCAGCAGGTCGGACTGCTCCGGCTTCGTCGGCAACCCGGTCGATGGCCCGCCACGCTGGACGTCGACGATGACGAGTGGCAGCTCGAGCGAGACGGCGAGCCCGATCGTCTCCGCCATCAGGTCGATCCCTGGGCCGCTCGTCGTCGTCACCCCGAGGGCGCCGCCGAACGAGGCGCCGAGCGCCGCGCCGGCGCCGGCGACCTCGTCCTCGGCCTGGAAAGTGATCGTGCCGAAGTGCTTCTGCTTGGCGAGCTCGTGCAGCAGGTCGGAAGCCGGCGTGATGGGGTAGGCGCCAAGGAAGAGCTTCAGTCCCGCCAGCTGCGAGGCGGCGAGCAGGCCCCAGGCGAGGGCGGTGTTGCCGGTGATGTTCGTGTACTCCCCCGGCCCGAGTTCCGAAGCGGGGACCGTGTAGGACGAGTCGAAGAGCTCCGCCGTCTCGCCGAAGTTGAACCCCGCCCGGAAGGCGAGCTGGTTCGCCTCGACGACGAGGGGCTTGGCCGCGTAGCGGGTGCCTATCCAGTCGAGCGTCGTGTCGGTCGGCCGGTTGTAGAGCCACGAGATGACCCCGAGGGCGAAGAAGTTCTTGCTCCGCTCGGCGTCGCGGGGCTTGGCACCCGTCGGCTCGCAGGCTTTCAGCGTGAGCGAGGTCATCGGGATCTCGTAGACGCGGAAGCCCGCGAGGCTCCCGTCGGTGAGCGGGTTGGAGACGTACCCCGCCTTCTCAAGCGAGCGGCTGTCGAAGGCGTCCGAGTTGACGATGAGCGTCCCGCCCTTGGCGAGGTCGGCGACGTTCGCCTTGAGGGCGGCCGGATTCATCGCCACGAGCACGTTCGGCTCGTCGCCCGGGGTGAGGATGTCGTAGGCGGCGATCTGGACCTGGAAGGCGGAGACCCCCGGCAGCGTGCCCGCCGGGGCCCGGATCTCGGCCGGGTAGTTCGGCAGGGTCGCGAGGTCGTTGCCGAAGACCGCCGACTCCGTCGTGAACCGGTCGCCCGTGACCTGCATGCCGTCGCCGGAGTCACCTGCGAACCGGACGACGACGCTCTCCAGCGTTTCGACCTTGTGCCCATTCGGGTGGTCGACGGGATCGCTCAATGGGGCCTGCCTGTCATCGCGGATCTGCGCCCCAGCGTAGTGGGGCACCTGCGATTCTCCGGTTCACGCCCCCGTCAGGCGATAGCGACCGAGTCGTCGAGACAGACGTCCCGAACCGTCCCGAAGATCTCCGCCCTCGGCGAAGGCACGCCGGAACGCCCAGCTGGCAACGGGGCTGCGCCGGGCCGGGATCGGCCGGTCGCTGCCAGGAAGGACGCGGTCGCCGAAGTCGCGACCCGGGAGGACGAGCGGGTCGCGCGGGCCTGCCTGTGACTCGCGGTCGAAGGTATCGTCCGCCCGTCTCCGAGCGGCGCGGGCACGCCGACGCCCGCGGGAACCCTTCCTGCGGTCACGGCACCGCTTGGCGTAGCCCCGCCTCCCGGTCCACCGGCGAGCCGGAGGGCGCCTCCTCCACGGACTGTCAGCGCAGACCGGCCAACCTCTCGGCTGCGTCCGACAGCTCCGGGTCCGTCCTCACGACCCGTTGGAAGAACTCGCGGGCCCGGGGCACATCCCCGCTGCGCTCGTAGAGGTCGGCGAGCAGGTACCACTGCCGCACGTGCCGCTCGTGCGGGCCGCGCACGTTGCGCGAGGCCGCCGGCGCGAGCAGCGCGATCGCCTCATCGATCCGGCCGCGGTCGGCCAGCGATCCGGCCATGACGAGGCGCCCCTCGGCGAGCACGTCGCTGCCGGCGCCGGCGCTTCGCAGCTCGGACCAGATCTCGGTGACGCGGGCGTGGCGGCCGAGGGCCCGCTCGCAGTCGGCGACGACCGGCAGCTGGTCGGCCGAGCCGGTCAGGTCCCCGAAGGCGCGCAGCTCCCGCAGCGCCGCCTTCCAGTTGCCCAGCCGGTACAGGGTGAGGCCGCAGAGCTCGCGAACGGCCGCGACCCCCGGTGTCGCGCGGGCCATCTCCCGCAGGATCGCCTGCGCCTCGTAGTAACGGTCGCGCTCGTAGGCCCGGGCGGCCTCGGCGAGACGCGCCTCGAGATGGGCCGTGAGTTTCTCCGTACCCAGCGCGGCGAGCTCGTCCCGCACGATGCTGGGCACGCGTCGCGCCCGCGGCCGTGGCGCGCGGACGCGGGGCGCCGCCACCCGTCCGACGGCGTCTGCCGCCCGGGCCGGGCGCCTCGCAGGCGCCGAACCCACCGCGCGCAGCCGCGACGGTGCCCTCTCACCGGATGTGCCCTCTCCGGCCCGCCGGGCCATTCGGCGTTTCTCCTCGGACGGCCGGCGGCGGGGGCGTTCGGCGGCGTCTCGACGCACCACGACGGCGCCCCGCCGGGCCACGCCCCCCCAACCCGCCCGGCCGGCCCGACGGAAGTCGTCGCCGGAACGGTCACGTCCGACCGCGGCCGGACTCCGCCTCGGGTTCGCGCGCCGCTCCTCGGGTGGGACCGCCCCACGCCGCGGCGGGCGAGGCGCGCGCCCCTCGGAGTGACCGCCGTCGTCCCGCCGCGTCCGGCCATCGGCGGCGTGCCGCGGCGAGCGGCCGAGCCCGCGTCCCGCTGACGTTCCCGCCTGCCGGGACGGCGTCCGGGCACCCGCCCGGGCCCGGACCTCGTCGCCCCGTCCCGCCGGGCGTGCCGCCGGTGCCGAGGCGGAGGGACCCCGCCGCCCGGCGGGCGGGCGCGGCGATCGACCCAGGGGCTCGCCCGAAGGGAGCGGACCCTCACGGCGGGGCGACCCACCCCGCGCCCGCTTGTCAGGCGAGGCGGGCTTGCGGCCGACGGCGCCCGATGCCGTGCGCGCCCCGTCGGCACTCCCCCCGTGAGCTCGCGCCACCGGGGCGCGACGCGCCACGCCGTGGGCGCTTTGCGGGTCAGGACGCGTCATCGGGGCCGCGGTCCGTCGCTGCGGGGCGGATGGGGATGCGCGCCGCGGACGCGGCGAGGAACGCCCTCGTGAAGGGGATTCGGCCACGCCCTGACGCTACTCGTCCCCCACCTTGCGCCACCCGAGGCGGAGGACACCCCGGTCCGGACGGTCCGGTGGCTACTGGACGCGCACGACCGGCGTGCGTGGCGACCACGGCAGGTGGCCGAGCGCCAGCGTCTTCGCCTTCGGTCCCGGGCGGCGGGGGCTCGTCGTGACAACGAGGGCGACGTGCGAGCCGCCGACGACGATTTCGTCGAAGCGCGCGCCGCCCTCGGAACGCTTGGACGGCTCCAGCTTCTCGTCGGTCTCCGTCAGCCAGAGCCAGCGGTAGGTGGGGTCGCCCTCGGCGGCCTCGGCGGCGAAGGCGCCGGCCGGGCCGAGCACGAGGAAGCGCGTCAGCACCCCCGACAAGTCTCCGACGTCTCGGGCGACCGTCACCAGCCCGTGCGGATCGGCCTGCCCGCGGGCGGCGATGGCGACGCCGTCGCGATCCCGCGCCGCGCGGCCGCACGCCGCCGCCGTCGAATCGCACGCCACCGCCTCCCAGCCGAGCCGGTTGATGTAGTGCGAGCACTGCTGGATCGCCTGCGGGTGGCTGTAGACGACGGGTCTGGCCCCGAGCGCGGCCAGGTCATCGGTGGCGGCGTAGGCGTCGAAGCGCACCGACACGTCGATCACCCCGCCGGCGACGAGCTGTCGGCTGGCGAGCAATCCCGCCGCGGCGAGCTCGACGAGGCCCGAGGCGGAGTTGACGATCGGCAGGACCGCCAGCTCGGCATCGCCCGCGACGACCGCAGCGATCACCGCCTCGAATCCCGCGCACGCTACGAGCGCCGCGTCGGGCCTCCCCACGATCCCGGCCGCCTGGCGGGCCGCGATCTCCGAGAAGGTGCCGGCGGGCCCGAGGTAGGCGACCGCCCGGACCCGGGCGTCGGCGAGCGGCGCGACGATCCCGGCGGGCCAGCCGTAGGCCTCGTCGACGCGCCCGGCAACGAAGCCGGCGACCTCGCCCGGATCCCGGTCGGCGCGGACCTGGATCCGCACCACGACCTCCCGCTGGCCGAGCCGCACCGCCTCGGTGACGAGCGAGGCCGCATCGACTCCCGCCACCGACCGGCAGACCGCCGTGACCGCCGTCCCGGCGATCGACTCGGGTACGAGGACGCGGACGTCGATCGAGATCCGGCCGAGCCACTCGTCGAGGATCCGGTCGAGCTCCGTCGCCGTCACGACCGTCACGTGGGCGAACCCGAAGCGAACGACGCGCCGTTTGGCCCCGACCGAGACGCCGAGCCGCGGCGCGTTCGCCAGCCCGGAGCCGTCGGCGAGCACGGCGTGACCCTTCGTGCCGATGAGCAGCTCCTCCACCGTCACGGTCGTCGGCGTGATCTCGCGGATCCTCCCCACGACGAGCCGGGGAACCCCTCCGGCGCCGTGGTGCTCGAGGGCGACGATCTCGCCGGTGCGGCGCCGCTCGGCGAGCCGGGTCCGGGTCACCTGGGTCGCCTCGACCGCCAGGTTCGAGACCTGCTGCAGGGTCGTGAAGAACGTGCCCCCGAACGCCTCACGGGTCGAGGCGATGTACGAGGCGATGCTCTGGGCGTCGTCGGTGCGCAGGGCCGACCGCAACCGGTCCTGGGCGAGGTCAAACTCCGCCGCGACGCGGGCGCCCTCGGTCGTGAGCTCGATCGACGCCGTCGTCTCCTCTTGGCCGGGGCTAAGAACACGCGACGCCAGCCCGAGCAGCGTCTCGAAGACCGGGGTGCGCAGCTTCCACAGCTCCCCCTCGATGTCGTGTCCGGAGTTGGCCACGACGTCGGCGAAGGCGAGCAGCGCCTGGTGGGAGGCCGACTGGACGTAGGCCATGATCCGGTCGTGCTCCTCAGGGCTGGCGAGCTCGATGATGCCGCCCGCCGCCGAGACGAGGACCGCCAACCACTCGTGCGCCGTCGGTGCCGCCGAGGACGGGCAGACGACGACGGTCTGGCCGTCCATCGACGCCACCGTCGGCCCGAAGAGCGGGTGGATCCCGAACACCGCCACGTCGTGACGGGCGGCCCGCAGCGTCGCCAGGGCGGCGACCTTGGCCGAGGAGGTGTCGAAGACGACCGAGCCCGGGTGCAGCTCCGGCAGGAGGTAGGCCGCCACCCGCGGCAGCTCCGCCTGCGGGACGGCGAGACAGACCCGCGCCGGCGCCGCGCCGAGCTCGATGGCGCGGCCGTCCTCGTCGGCGACCTCCGCCGAGGCCGAGTAGCGGACCGTGCCCGTGCGAACCGGGCAGCGCAGGCCGAACTCCAGGCGGTGGACCCCGGGGTCACGGTCGACGAGCACGGCGTGGTCCCAGTCGGCGCCGGCGAACAGGTGGCGGCACAGCCAACGGCCCATCCCGCCGGCCGCACCGACGACGACGAGGACAGGGTGCTCGGGGTTCATGTCGGCTGCGACCCGCCGGGCTTCGCCACCGGGCCCCAGGGCGAGGCGGCGACCGGCAGGTGGTCGAGGAGGTCACCCACGCATTCGAGCGTCGCGGCGAGCAGCGCGTTCCGGTAGGCGGGGGTCCCGGCAACGTCGTCGGCGCAGCACAGGCTGAATCCGGCCCCCGGGCTGGCGCCGATCACCGGGCGGATTTCATGGCGCGCGACCCCGTCGATGCGGCTCGTCGCGGCCATGCGCACGTAACGCAGCGGCACGAGGGCGCGCGGCCCGGCGAGTTCCTTGTTGAAGTCCGCTCGGCACAGCCGCGCGGAGGTGGGGCTGTCGTGGTCCGTCCACCAGTGGGCCACGCCGGCGACGACCGGCGAGGTGTCGTCGGGGCCGAGGTGCACCCCGCCGCGGAGCGCCCCGGGCGAGCCAGCCTGGTCGAGGGCGAGGTGGATCGACGGCCGCGTGAGCTCCGGCGTCGAAGCCTCGAGGCCGAGAGCGCGCACGAAGGCGTCGATCCGCTGGAGCTCCTGGGGCAGCGAGCCGAAACGCTCGTCGAAGCGCGGCGCGACCTCGTCGACCGCCTCCCGCAGCAGCACCAGCGGAGAGAACGCCGGATCCTGGACCAGCCCCGACAGCACGTTGAGCGTCGGCTCGATCCGCTGGCGGTGGTCCGGCCTCGCCGCCAGGCCGGTCAGGTTGATGAGCTTGATGACCGACCGGCCGGCCTTGATCTGGACGGCGAGACTCGCCGCGCACAGGGCACGCAGCTCATCGACGAGTCCCTCGACACCCCCGGCCGGAGCGGCGGACATGACCTCGACGCAGACCGGCGCGTCGCGCGGGAGATCCGGGTAGTCGACCGGAGCACCGGCCACCGATTGAAGGCGCATGTGCTGGGCTCCAACCTCGGGGGATCTGCTGCGTCAGGTGGCCATCGCTCCGCGCAGGGCCGCCACCAGTGTACGAACCGCCCTCACCCGACGCGAAGTCCCGCTCTCCCGGCCGATCGCGGCGACGATCGCCGAACCCACGACGACCCCGTCTGCGACACCGTTCAGCGCCGCGACGTGGCTAGGCCGCGAGATCCCGAAGCCCACGACGACGGGCACGCGGCTGTCCGCTTTCAGCACGGCGACGTCGGCAGCGAGATGCTCGGGAAGCTGCGCCCGCACCCCGGTCACACCGTCGACGGCGGTGAGGTAGACGAACGCCGTGGCGACCTCGGCGGCGCGCCTCCGGCGCGCCGGCGACGTCGCCGTGGCGACCATGAAGACGAGCCCGGTCCCGGATCGGCCGGCGGCGGCGGTTGCCACGCCCGCCGACTCGGGCAGCAGGTCCGGGATGATCACGGCGTCGACCCCGCGGTCCTGACAGGCAGCGAAGAACGCCTCCTCCCCCATCGCGAGGATCGGGTTGAGGTAGCCCATCAGCACGAGCGGGGTCGCGGTCCGCTCCCGCAGCGAGCCGGCGACCCGCAGCACGTCGGCGAGACGCGTGCCGCTCGCCAGCGCCCGCTCGCCGGCTGCCTGGATGACCGGCCCGTCGGCGAGCGGGTCGGAGAAGGGAATGCCGAGCTCGACGATGTCGGCGCCGCCGTCGATGCACGCGGCCGCCAAAAGCTCGGACTCCGCGGGGTCCGGGTCGCCCGCCATCACGTAGGTGAGGAGCGCGCTGCGCCCCTCGGCGGCGCAGCGGGCGAAGACCGCCTCGAGCCGACGGGTCCCCGTCATGACGGCCCCGGGCCGGCGGCGTCGGCGGCCACCCGCACGAGCTCGGCGACGTCTTTGTCGCCGCGTCCGGAGACGTTGACCACGACGACCGCCTCAGGACCGAGCGATCCCGCCAGCTTGCGGGCGTGGCTGATGGCGTGGGCGCTCTCGAGGGCGGGGATGATGCCCTCGGTGCGGGCGAGGTAGATGACGGCGTCCACCGCCTCGGCGTCGGTCGCGTAGGTGACCGTCAGCCGACCGGTATCCCGCAGATGGGCGAGCTGCGGCCCGACGCCCGGGTAGTCGAGGCCGGCGCTCACCGAGTGCGCCTCTCGGATCTGCCCGTCGTCGTCCTGCAGCACGTAGCTGCGCGAGCCGTGGAGGACCCCCGGACGGCCGAACCCGAGCGAGGCTCCGTGCCGGCCGCTTTCGATCCCCTCGCCCCCGGCCTCGACGGCGACGAGCTCGACGTCGTCGTCGAGGAAGGCACCGAAGATCCCCATCGAGTTGGATCCTCCCCCGACGCAGGCGACGACCGCCGAGGGCAACCTTCCCGTGCGCGCCAGGCTCTGGGCGCGGGTCTCGCGGCCGATCACCGACTGGAACTCGGCCACCATCGACGGGTAGGGGTGCGGGCCGGCGACCGAGCCGATCACGTAGTGGGTCGTCGCCGACGTCGCGATCCAGTCCCGGATCGCCTCGTTCATCGCGTCCTTCAGCGTCGCCGAGCCCGAGGTGACCTCGATCACGCGGGCGCCGAGGAGCTCCATCCGCGTGACGTTCAGCGACTGGCGCCGCACGTCGACCGCCCCCATGTAGATCTCGCAGCGGATGCCGAAGAGGGCGCAGGCGGTCGCCGTCGCCACGCCGTGCTGGCCGGCGCCGGTCTCGGCGATGACGCGGGCCTTGCCGGTGCGCCTGGCCAGGAGCACCTGACCGAGCGTGTTGTTGATCTTGTGGGCCCCGGTGTGGCACAGGTCCTCCCGCTTGAGAAGAACCCGCGCCCCGCCGCAGTCGCGGGTCATGTTGGCCGCCTCGGTGAGCGGCGTCGGCCGCCCGGCGAAGTCGGCGAGCAGCCCGTCGAGCTCGGCGCGAAAGCCCGGGTCGGCCCGGGCGGCGTGCCAGGCCGCCTCGAGCTCGTCGAGGGCGGGCACGAGGGTCTCGGGCACGAACCGCCCGCCGTAGGGGCCGAACCAGCCCTCGCCCTGGGTGGTCATTCCGCCTTCCATCGCCCTCCTCGCGCCGCGGCGACGAACGCCGCGATGGCCTCGTGATCCTTGATCCCCGGGCTCGACTCGACGCCGCTCGCGACGTCGACGGCGGCGGGTGCCACGGTGGCGATCGCCGCCGCCACGTTGGCCGGCGTGAGCCCCCCCGCCAAGACGACCGGCGCCGGCAGCCCGCAACCTCGCGCCCAGCCCCAGTCGAAGGCGATCCCGCTGCCCCCCCGGGTCCGCGTCGAGGAGTCGACGAGGAAGGCCGCCACGTCGTAGTCGGCGTAGTCCGCCGCCTCCACGGGCCCCGAGACGGCGATCGTCTTGATGACCGGAAGGGCGCACGCCGCGCAGTCGGCAGCGGACTCCCCGCCGTGAAGCTGGACGGCACTGAGCCCGACCTGCTGCGCGATCGCGTTCACCGCCTCCGGGGTCTCGTCGACGAAGACGCCGACGCGGCAGACCTCCCGGGGCAGCTCGACGATGATCGCCGCCGCGACCCCCGGATCGCAAAAGCGCGCTGAGCCCCGCCAGAAGTTGAAGCCCACCGCGTCCGCGCCGCACGCGGCCGCGGCGAGGGCGTCCTCGAGGCGGGTGATCCCGCAGATCTTCACGGCGACGGGCGTCGTCACTGCACCGCCAGCAGTGCCGCGAGCATCGCCCCGGGCTCGTCGGCCCGCACAAGCGCCTCGCCGACCAAGAAGTTGGCGATCCCCGACCGGCGCAGCCTCGCGATGTCCCCGGACGAGTGGATGCCGCTCTCGGCGACCACGGCGACCTCCGGACCGACGAGCGCGGCGAGCCGCTCGACGATCGAGAGGTCGACCTCGAAGGTCGCGAGGTCCCGGCTGTTGAGTCCGAGGAGCCGGCAGCCCACCGTCCCAACGGCGAGTTCGACCTCGCGCGGATCGTGCGCCTCGACGAGCACCTCGAGCCCCAGGGCCGACGCCGCGTCGTGGAGCTCGTGCAGCTCCCCGACCGCCAGAGCCGCCACGATGAGCAGCACCCCGTCGGCGCCGGCGACGCGGGCCTCGACGAGCTGGTAGGGATCGACGACGAAATCCTTGCGCAGTACGGGCAGATCCACCCGGCCGCGCACGGCGCGCAGGTCGTCGAGGCTGCCGCCGAATCCGGCCGCGTCGGTGAGGACCGAGATGGCGCTCGCCCCGTGCGCCGCGTAGGTCCCCGCGAGGTCGGCGGCGTCCACGGCGCCGTCGATCACCCCCGCCGAGGGCGAGGCCCGCTTGATCTCGGCGATGAGCCGCGTCGGTCCGCCGCGGGCGGAGAGCGCCGCCGCCAGGGGGCGGCAGGCGGGGAGACCGGCGAGGCGCGACTCGAGCTCGCCGATCGGCACCTCGGCCTTCGCCGCGACGACCTCGGCGCGCTTGCGCTCGAGGATCGGTGTGAGCCGGCTCATGATCCCCGCGACAGCTCGACGACCGTCGCCAGCGTGCGGCGGGCGCTCCCGTCGTCGATCGCCTCCCCGGCGAGGGCGACCCCCTCGCGGATCGACCTCGCCCGACCGGCGACGTAGAGGGCGGCCCCGGCGTTGGCGAGCACGGCGTCGCGCGGCGCCCCCCGCTCCCCCGCGAGGACGCTCCGGCAGATGTCGGCGTTGCGGGAGGCTTCACCGCCACGCAAGTCCTCCCGCCGCCAGCTCGAAACGCCGAGGTCCTCGGGGGAAACGGTGAAGGTCGACACCGTGGCCCGACGGACCTCGTGGACAAGGGTCGTGCCGCTGACGGCGATCTCGTCGGTCCCGTCCCCGTGCACGACGAGGGCGTGCTCCGTCCCCAGCGACCGCAGCGCCTCGGCGATGACGGGGACGTGGCGCTCGGTCGACACGCCGACGACCTGCCGCCTGGCCGATGCCGGGTTGGCGAGCGGGCCGATCAAGTTGAAGATCGTCGACACGCCGAGGGCGGCACGCGTCGCTCCCACCGCCTTGAACGCCGAGTGGTGGGCCGGCGCGAAGAGGAAGCCGAGCCGCGCCTGGTCGAGGCACCGCAGGAACAGCTCGGTGTCCCCGAAGGCGACGCCGAGCTCCTCGAGCACGTCGGCCGATCCGCAGCGCGACGACGCCGAGCGGTTGCCGTGCTTGGCGACCGTCGCACCCGCCGCCGCGGCGACGATCGCCGCCGTCGTGGAGATGTTGAAGGTGCCCGCCCCGTCCCCTCCCGTGCCGCAGGTGTCGATGACGTTCTCGGCCTGCACGTGCACCTTCTTGGCGTGGCGGCGCATCACCCGGGCGGCGGAGCTGACCTCCTCCGCCGTCTCGCCCTTCGTCCGCAGGGCGGTGAGCAGCGCGCCGACCTGGATCTGATTCGCCTCGCCACCGGCGATCTGTTCCATCGCGGCCGTCATCTCGCCGTCCGTGAGATTGCGCCGGGCGGTCGCGGCCTGCAGGGCGCTCAGCACCGCGCTCACGACCGGCCCCCCACCTGCGCGAGCCAGTTGGCGAGCAGCTGCCTGCCGTCCGGCGTGAGCACGGACTCGGGGTGGAACTGGACCCCGGTGATGTCGTAACTGCGGTGCTGAATGCCCATGATCTCCCCTTGATCAGTCCAAGCAGTGACGGTGAGCTCGTCCGGAACGGATGAGCCCTCGATGACGAGTGAGTGGTAGCGGCCGGCGACGAACGGGTTCGGCAGGTCCGTCAAGATCCCGGTGGCCGAGTGGTGGATGTCGCTCGTCTTGCCGTGGAGAATGCGGTGGTTGCGTACGACACGAGCGCCGAAGGCGGCGCCGATCGCCTGGTGGCCGAGGCACACGCCGAGCATCGGCACGGATCCGGCGAAGCTGCGGATCAGCTCGACGCTGATGCCGGCGGTCTCCGGGGTGCAGGGGCCCGGCGAGATCACGATGCCGTCGGCGCCAAGTCGCGCCACCCCCGCGAGGCCGATCGCGTCGTTGCGGTGCACGACGACCTCGGCTCCGAGCTCGCCGAGACACTGCACGAGGTTGTACGTGAACGAGTCGTAGTTGTCGATCACGAGGACGGTCGTCATCGCCGGCCACCCGTCCCCGCCCCGTGGCGCTGGGCCCGCAGCACGGCCGCCAGGATGGCGTTCGCCTTGTGGACCGTCTCGGCCTGCTCCGTCGCAGGGTCGGAGTTGTAGACGATGCCGGCTCCGGCCTGGACGGTGAGCGATCCGCCCGCGCACAGCAACGTGCGGATGACGATCGCCATGTCCATGTTGCCGTCGTCGCCGAGGTAACCGACGCATCCCGCGTACGGGCCGCGGCCGCGCCCCTCGAGCTCGGCGATGATCTCCATCGCCCGCACCTTCGGCGCCCCCGTCACCGTCCCCGCCGGGAAGACGGCGCGCAGGGCGTCGACCGTGTCGACCTCGGGCTTCAGCCGCCCTGCCACCTGCGAGACCATGTGCATCACGTGCGAGTACCTCTCCACGGTCCGGAACAGGTCGACGCGCACGGTGCCGACCTTGGCGACGCGCCCGACGTCGTTGCGGGCGAGGTCGACGAGCATGACGTGCTCGGCGTTCTCCTTCGGGTCGGCGAGCAGCTCGGCGAGAAGTCGCTCGTCGTCCGCCGGGTCCGCGCCGCGCGGCCGCGTCCCGGCGATCGGCCGCACGATCAGCTCGCCGTCGCGGATCCTCGCCAGGGCCTCCGGCGAGCTGCCGACGAGCGCCCTGCCCCCGTGCTCGAAGTAGAAGAGGTACGGCGACGGGTTGAGCAGGCGCAGTTCCTCGTAGATCGCGAACGGGTCGATGTCGAGCTCCGCCGAGAAGCGCTGGGAGATCACGACCTGCTGGCAGTCACCGGCTTCGATGTACTCCTTGGCGCGGGAAACCGAGCGCTCGTAGTCCGCGGGCGGGCGTTCCGCCTCGACCGGCACCGAACCGGTGGCCGCCGCGGTCGCCGCCGCGGGGCCTGCCGGCGCCGGGGAGGCGAGGACGGCGTCGACGATCGCGCGGATCTCGTCCGCGGCCTCCGCCCAGGCGGCGTCGGGATCGACGGACGGCCCGGTCGCCGCCTCGACGATCACGTGGACGACGTCGAGGCGGTGGTCGAAGGCGACGATCGCCGCGCAGCGCATGAACAAGACGTCCGGGAAACCGTCCCGCGAGCGGCCAACCGGAACGCGGGGCTCGATGAGATGCGCCGTCTCGTATGAAAGGAAGCCCACGAGCCCGCTAACGAACGGGGGGGCATCCTCAAACGCCGCCCGGCCTCGGGCGGCGAGCTCGTCGCGCAGCGCGTCGAAAGGATCACCGTGGTCGTCGCCGAAGGACCACTCGACGACGGGGACGCCGCCGCAGCCGAGGAAGGTCCAGCGGTCGCGGTTCTCGTCGTGGGCGACCGACTCGAACAGGAAGGCGCCACCGGGTCGGTGCCGCAGTGCCGCGAAGGCGGCGACGGGCGCGAGCCCACCGGCGGGAATGACCGTTCTGACGACCGAGGACTGAGCGGCGTTCCGAGTCTTGGCCCCCCGACCGAACGATTCGCGGTCGGGAACGAGGCTCAGATCAGAATCGCCAAAGACACCTCGCCACCGACGCACCCTCCCGTGGCACGTTGCGCCCGGCGCTCTCTTGCTGTGCGGAGGCGTGCGTCTCGTCCGGCATGGACGGGCAGGTTACCGAGCACCGCAGGGCGTGTCCAGTCGTGCGTCGCGACGCCGCTCGTCACGACCCGTGCGGCCCGTGACCCCCACCGCCCGATCGCTCCCGGGCGACGCCAGCCAGCATCGTGCCGTCCCACCGGGCCCGGCGGGACGGCGGGTTGCGGCGGGCGTGACGCAGGGTCGACCGAGCTACGCCGTGATCGCGACAACTACCGTTGGCTCGGATGGACTCGGGCCCGGAAGTCGCCAGCGTCGATGCCGAGCTGCGCGCCGCCGGATCCGCCGACCGCGCCAACCACGAGAAGGCGTACCTGAGGAGCGCGCTCGTCCACTACGGCGCCCCGATGCCGGCTATCCGGGCGGTCGCGAAAGGCTTCGTCAGGCGCCATCCGGGTCTCGACCACGACGACCTCGTCTGCCTCGTCGAGGCGCTCTGGACGGCGCCCGTGCACGAACGGCGCGTGATCGCCGTCGAGCTCCTCGAGCTGAACTCCATCCTGTTGGGCACCGCGGACATGCCACTTCTCGAAACGCTCCTGCGCGAATCGCGGACCTGGGCACTCGTCGACGGGTTGGCCGCTTCCGTCGTCGGCCCGCTCGTCGAGCGATTGGACGACCTCGGCCCGGAGCTCGACCGGTGGGCGGTCGACGACGACTTCTGGATGCGGCGCGCGGCCCTCCTCGCGCTGCTTCCGGGACTGCGACGAGGAGCCGGTGACTTCGACCGCTTCACCGGTTACGCCGACGCGATGCTCGACGAGACGGAGTTCTTCATCCGCAAGGTGATCGGCTGGGTACTAAGAGAAACGGCCAAGAAGCGCGCCGAGATGGTGTTCACGTGGCTGCTCCCCCGCGCCGACCGGGCCTCGGGGGTCACATTGCGCGAGGCGGTCAAGCCGATGACCGCGGCGCAGCGTGCGGCGATCCTCGCCGCGCGTTGACCGAGTGCGGGCGGAAACCGGCCGACAGGGCCGCCTGCGCGCCGGGCGTCCCCGCCGACCACGAGATTCCCGAGCACGAATCCGTCGTCCGCCGCGGGACACCCGGCGCCAGACGTCGGGGCGTTCTCAGAGCCAGACCGTCTCGACTACGCGGGAGCTGAACCGGCTCGACTTGGTCATCTCGTCCTGACAAGCGGCGCGCCCGACGACGTGCCCCGCGCCGGGACGTGGCAGTCGACGACTGGCCGAGGAGGCGTCGTGCGGTCGGCCGGACCCGTTCCGGCACCCAGGCGGCGTCGACGAGGATGTAGATCTCGCCGTTCGAGATCCTCACCGCCCAGGGCTCTGTGAACGACACACTTGGCGGGGCCGGGACTGACGTGACCCTCAGCTCCAGAACTTCGTGCGGGCTGGGTCGTGCGAGCAAAGGACCGGCCCGGTCTTCGCGGGCGGCCGCGCGAAGCAGGGATCGGCGACGTGGCTCTCGGCGAAGCAACGGCACGAGGAATCGCCCGCGACCCCAGCCGCGAGGCAGGTGGCGACAGTGCCCGCCGCGGTGAACGGCTCGGAGGTGACCTCCCGCGTTTCCGTCGGGAACGTGCCCGCGGGCCGGTCCGCAAACGGCGAGGAGAATCCCCGACGGCGGGATCCCCGCTACCACGGCGGCCAGCATCACCCGCCTCAGTCCGTGCGAGCCAAGGCGACGACCCGTCACGGACCACCGATTGTGGCCCCCGCCGCCCTCCCGTCAAGGCCGGCCGGCCGGGACCCTGCCTCCCGCGCCGGTGGCGGGGCGCCGACCGGGAAGTCCCGGGGACGAGTGCCAAGACCCGTCGCCGCCCTCGGTCGCGGGTCCTTCTCACCTCTCACCGCGGACACCGAGCGTCGGCGTTGTCGCCGGCCGCGCCGGTCGATACCTCTCGGCGCGCGGTCAGGCGGTCCCGCCACACGGTGATTTTGGTGATCCATCTTTGCTGCCTCGCGTGACACAAAATGACCACGCGTATAGTCCATCCGCGCCATCGGTCGGTGGTTCTTGTGGGCCATCTAGCCGAACGTCAAAGACACGAAACGGTCCTCTCACCGCCACGGCCGGCACCCCGTCGGGGGGAGTTCTGGCCACCCGAATCGCGGTGAAGTACCTGCTCCGATCCCATCACGACGAGCAACGAGGTGGTGAGCACCGGCGCACGTCGCCCCGGATTGGCCCCAATCCGATCCCCCGAATCCCTTGTCATCCCGACTGACAGGATTCGGCTGGGCAAGGTAACATGAACTGCTAAATCGCCCACCAGATCGGTCTGCCTGTACCGCAGTCCAGGGGGCCGCGTTGGATGATGGCCACCTTTTCCCGATACGAAGAGAAGACGCGCGTGGAAACACCTCTCGCCGGAAACTTGGCATCCGCACGCGTCGACAGCGAGATGATCGTGATTCTCCATCCGTCCGCGTGCGACACGGTCGGCCCGGTGCGGCCACGATGACCGGTCGCCGGAACGCCCGGGCTGCCGCGACCGCGCAGCACGGTCCCACCGACGGTCCCCGGGAGCGCGGCGAGGGTGGTTTCACGCTCATCGAGCTGCTGGTCACCAGCCTGATCATCCCGATCGTCATCGGCGCGCTCACCCTGGCGCTCGTCTCCGTCCTCTCGCTCCAGAACAAGACCACGGCGAACGTCTCCGACACGTCCGACGCCCAGGTCGCGTCGACCTATTTCCAGCACGATGTCGAGAGCGCGGCGTACCTCACGACGAGTGCCAGCCCCTCCAACGCGAGCACTACGGGCTCCGTCACCGCCAACCCCATGGCCGAGTGCGGGACCGGGACGCAACTGCTCGGAATAGAGTGGGGCTTCAACCCGGGCGTCAACTCCGGCACAGGCCAGTACCAGAACGTCGTGACGTACGCCAAGGTGACATACCCCTCGGCCACGTCGCTCGTGCGCGAGTACTGCGCTGGCGCCTCCTCGACCCCGGTGACCACCACGGTCCTCTCGTCGGACCTCCCCAGCAACCAGGTCGCCCCGACGATCCGCACGGTCTCCTCCTACTCCGGCACGCCGACGACCAAATGGGCCACCGCCGTCGGCGTGACGGGCGTCAACTTCCTCATCACGGAGCCGAAGAGCAGCTTCGCCTACACCTTGCTCGCCGTGCCCCGCGCGAGCGCCTCCTCGGGGCAGCTCTCGAACCTCGCCGCCCAGTCGTCGAACTGCGGTTTCGCCACGATCGGGACGGGGACGTACGCCTCGGAGCTGTGCTTCGTGGACTTCTCGTCCTACAACTACGGCACGTACGACGGGGCGAACCTGAGCGGAGAGACCACGCCCTAGTCCCCTGCGCCGAGCAAGTGCCAGACGATCCAGGAGGGCGTCGCCGGCACCAACTTCACGCTGTCGTTCTGCCTCAGCACCACGTCGTCCTCCGGTGAGGTCCTCCCCTGGAGCATCCCCACCTATCCCACGCAGACCTGCGGCGCGACGTCGAACAGCGAGGCATTCCTAGGCAACAACGGCTTCTACACCGGCATCCCCGGCGATGCGGCGCTGTACGAGGACTGCGTGGTCGGCTCCTCCCAGTTCGCCGGCGGTGCACTCGCCTTTGTCTACGTGACGAACATCAAGCTGGTCGACCAGAACGGCAATCCCGTCACGAACTGGGAGCTCGCGACCGGGGACGCCGAGACGACCGACGCCACCGAATACGAGATCTGGACCTCGAACCAGGATCTGAACGTCCTCAATAACAGTGCGACGTCCGCCTACGGGAACGCCTGCTCCAGCGGTACCGGACTGACCGGTGTCGGCACGACCACGGTCGAGTGCTCGTCAACCGTGACGTCGGACAAGACCGGCACGCTCATGCTCGAGGCGGCAGCGCCCACATCGCTGACCGTGACGATGAAAGGAGCCGGCCTCGAGGCGGTCTTCGTCGCTGTGCTCCTGCCATGGTGAGCGCGATGTCGTGTCCACGGGGCACGGACGGCCCCTCGACCGTCGCCGCTCCGCCGGTCCGATGAGACGCCCACCCGATGGTCGGCTCCCGCGCGACGCACATCCGGATGATCGGTCACGCGCGAACCGCGGACAGACCGGTGACACCCTCATCGAGCTCCTGATTGCCATCGTCCTGATCGCGACGGCCGGGCTGTCGATACTGACGGCGTTCAGCACGGCGATCTGGGGCTCGGTCGACTACCGCACCATCGCGACGGCCGACACCGTGCTCAGAACGGCGGCCGGGGAGGCGATCTCGCAACTCCAGCAGCAGTCGAGCGCGCAGTGGGCGGTCTGCCCCGGAGCATCCCAGGTCAACTTCACCAACCCTGCGCTCCCCGTCGGCTACACGGCGACGATCATTCCGCAGTACTGGAACGGCTCGAGTTTCCAGTCGACCTGCATCCCCAATTCGGCAGAGCAGGACACGATCACGGTCACCCACAATTCGGTGAACTACTCGATCATCGTCGTCGTCGATGATCCGGTGGTCCCCCCGGTGTCCGTCGGCCAGACGGCCGCCAAGCTCGCCTTCGTGGAGCAACCCAGCAGCTCCACGACCGTCGCCAACATCGCCGCCGGCGCGATCGTCACGCCCTGGCCCCAGGTCGCGGTCGAGGACGCCAGCGGCAACGTCGTCCAGGACGACCTCTCCTCGGTCAGCCTCGCGTTCTCCCCGGGGAGCGCGACGTGCACGGGGATCGAGAATCAGGGGACGTTCAGCTTCGGGGACTGCAGCGTCACCAAGACCGGCTCGTACAAGCTCACCGCCACCGACGGCAAGCTCACCTCGGCGATGAGCCTCGCCTTCAACATCGTGCCGAGCCTCCCCACGCAGCTCGTCTGGCAGACGAAACCGCCCTCCTCGATCAAGCACGGGAACACGTTCCCGGTCATCGTCGACGAGGAGGACACCTACGGCAACATCGTCACGACCGACTCCACGACGACGGTGAGTCTGGCCGCGAGCCCCACCACCGGTGGCTTCTCCTGCGCGAGCACGTCGGTGCAGGTGTCCTCCGGCGTCGCCACCTTCAGCAACTGCTCCTACTCGGTGGTGAGCGTCTCCGGCGACACGCTCACCGCCTCTTCCGGCTTGCTCACCCCGGCGATCGCGACGACGGTGGTGACGAACTAATGGCCGGCCCTGGAAGCCCGGGCGGCGTGGTCGGCGACGTCATGACCGGCATCCGGAGAAGTGGACGGCGGACCACCGGGCGCCCGCCCGGTGACACGGCACGCGCCCGGCGTGCTCGTCGGGGCGGCGACGCCGGGGCGACGCTCGTGCTCGCGCTCATCTTCCTCATCGTCGGGGCCATGGTCATCGGAGCGCTCATGAACGCGCTCACGAACGACCTCAACGACTCCAGGAGCTTCCTGTCGGCCCGCTCCGAGCAGTACGCGGCCAAGAGCGCGACCGACCTGGCGATCAACAGCATCCGCTACGCCAACTGCTCGCCGAGCGCCCCCAACTGCAACACGAACACGTTGCTGCCTCAGACGCTCAACGCCAGCCCGCCGACCTGGTGCTGGGGGAACGGGCCCAAGTCCGAGCTCTCCAACGTCGACGGCGTGTCGATGGACGTGTGGTGCTCGACGGCCTGGGACCCGACGAGCACGAACAGCCGGGTCGTGACGCTCTCGACCTGTCTCGACGGGGTCAGTGCGGCGAGGTGCGCGGCCCAGCCCTATCTGCAGGCCGTCGTGACCTTTGACGACTACCCCGCGGGAGCCAGCGCACCGTCCTCGGCGCCGTGCTACCTCTACTGCGGCACCAGCGTGACGACGGACAGCTGGCTGTGGTCACCCGTGCTGCCGACCGTCACGGGACTGAGCACCTCGTCGGGCTCGATCCTCGGCGGCACGTCGGTGACGATCACCGGGACCGGGTTCGTCGCCGGATCGACGGTCAACTTCGTCGAGGAATCCGGGGGTGCTCCGGCGAGCGACAACACGATCATTCCGGCCACGGGCGTGACGGTCAACTCATCGACGTCGATCTCCGCCGTCTCGCCGGCGGTGACAGAAGGGACAACGTACTTCGTCACGGTCACCACGCCGACGGGGACCAGCGCCGACAGCTCGAACGGCGTCTTCACCTACTCGACGCTCGCCCCGACCGTCACGAGCATCTCTCCCTCGATCGGCACGATCGCCGGCGGGAACGCGGTGACGATCACCGGGACCGGCTTCTACCAGACCCCGTCCCAGAAGATCACGGTCAACTTCGTCCAGGAATCGGGCGGCACCGTGCCCAGCAACCCGCTCACGTACACGGTCTCGTCCCCCAACGTGATCGTGAACGGGCCGACCTCGATCACCGTCGTCTCGCCGCCGGTGGCCGGGGGTTCCTCCTGCGCCGGGGAGTTCTGCTACTACGTCACCGTGACGACACCGGCGGGGACGACCGCCACGGCCGGCAGCAGCGACATCTTCGAGTACACGGCGCTGCAACCGCTGTGTGCCTCGATCAGCCCGGCCTCCGGCTCGGCCGGGGCGAAGGTAACGCTTTCCGGGACCGGGTTCCTCACCGGGAGCGGAACCACGGCAAGCTTCGTCCCGGAGAGCAACGGCAACCCGACGGGCGCCTCGTCGAGCAGCGCCACGATCTCGGCGATCACGCCCGACCAGGTCACGCTCACCGCACCGAACGCGCCGTCCGGGACGTCGACGAGCTTCGTCACGGTCACGACCGTGAACGGCACCTGCCAGGACATACCGTTCTTCACCTACGGGTCCTAGGACCCGTCCGGTCGGTCCGCCCGCGCGCCCGACGCGACAGGGCCCCCGCAGCACGCTCGCGGCGTCCTGCGGGGGCCCTGTCTGCGATGAATTCCGGCAGCGACCTACTCTCCCAGGGAGTTGCCCCCCAAGTACCATCGGCGCGGGCGGGCTTAACTGCCGTGTTCGGGATGGGAACGGGTGTATCCCCGCCGCTATGGCCACCGGAAACCTGAGCTCTCGAGCGAGCCGAATGGATCGAATCCCGACCCGCTGCAAGGAACACGCGACCGCGGTTCCTTTGAGCCTTCCATAGCGAGCACGAGCGAGAATCCAAGCCCTCGGCCGATTAGTACCGGTCGGCTGAACACGTTACCGTGCGTACACCTCCGGCCTATCAACGTGGTGTTCTGACCACGGGCCTTACCAGGTTGACCCTGTGGGAGATCTCATCTTGGAACGAGCTTCGCGCTTAGATGCTTTCAGCGCTTATCCCAACCGCAGGTCGCAAACCAGCCATGCCCTTGGCAGGACAACTGGCACACGAGAGCTGCGTCCGTCCCGGTCCTCTCGTACTAGGGACAGCCTTCCTCAGATCTCCTACGGCTGCATCGGATAGGGACCGAACTGTCTCGCGACGTTCTAAACCCAGCTCGCGTACCGCTTTAATGGGCGAACAGCCCAACCCTTGGGACCGGCTTCAGCCCCAGGATGCGACGAGCCGACATCGAGGTGCCAAACCTTCCCGTCGATATGGACTCTTGGGGAAGATGAGCCTGTTATCCCCGGGGTACCTTTTATCCGTTGAGCGACGGCGCTTCCACACGCAACCGCCGGATCACTATGCCCTGCTTTCGCACCTGCTCGACTAGTAGGTCTCGCAGTCAAGCTCCCTTTTGCCATTGCACTCGACGGCTGATTGCCAACCAGCCTGAGGGAACCTTTGGGCGCCTCCGTTACTCTTTAGGAGGCGACCGCCCCAGTCAAACTGCCCACCTGACGCTGTTCCTGGCCCGGTTCACGGGTCGAGGTTAGAGTCCCGGAACGAACAGGGTGGTATTTCAACGTTGCCTCCACCCCGGCTAGCGCCGGAGCTTCCAAGGCTCCCACCTATCCTACACAATTCGTACCAAAACCCAACATCAAGCTGCAGTAAAGGTCCACGGGGTCTTTCCGTCCTGATGCAGCTAACGAGCATCTTTACTCGTACTTCAATTTCGCCGGGTCTGTGGTTGAGACAGTTGGGAAGTCGTTACGCCATTCGTGCAGGTCGGAACTTACCCGACAAGGAATTTCGCTCTAGTCATTCCCCACGTCGCCGTGAGGCTAGGACCATCTCATCATCTCGGATCGTCGCGCCGAGATGGCTGGCGTATGGCCTCTGAGGATTCCAGTACACGCCACGGCCATTGATGGCCAACCGGCCACCAGATCACCGCTACCAGAGGGTTCTCTCCGTCAGTCGGAGTCGACCACCCACTGCACGCGTCCTGGTCTTTCCTGCTGATTGTCCGCACCGGACGGGTTGTCACTCGCCGGCCCCAGTCCACGGATGGACTGCGACACGACCAGTACCGCCGGATACTCGGGGTTTCCAGCAAATAGCCAGCTGCTCTTTGCGGGATCACTCCCGCAAGGGGCAGGCCCTGGGCACGTTTCCAGGGTTTTCTACCTTAGGACCGTTATAGTTACGGCCGCCGTTTACCGGGGCTTAGGTTCAGGGCTTCGTCCCGAAGGACTAACCCCTCCCCGTAACCTTCCGGCACCGGGCAGGCGTCACAGCGTATACATCGTCTTAGGACTTCGCACGCTGCTGTGTTTTTATTAAACAGTCGCTTCCCACAATTTTCTGCGGCCTCATCGAGCTCGGGACGCGAAGTCCTCCACCCTACCGAGGCCCCCCTTCTCCCGAAGTTACGGGGGCATTTTGCCGAGTTCCTTAACCACAGTTCTCCCGATCGCCTTGGTATTCTCTACCTGCCCACCTGAGTCGGTTTGGGGTACGGGCACCATGCCAGCTCGCTAGAGGCTTTTCTCGGCAGCTTGGACTCGGTGACTTCGCCTGAAGCGGCTCGGGATCACGTCTCAGGGTGTATGGGGCCCGGATTTGCCTAGGCCTCCCCCTACTCGTTTCCCCCAGGACAACCAACGCCTGGGCTCACTTATCCTCCTGCGTCCCCTCATCGCTTCCCTCCTCAGGGTCGGTCGGTTCGACCCGAAGGCCAGCCCCTTAGTACCCCTGAATCAGGATGGGCGCGGACACGGTGGTACTGGAATATCAACCAGTTGTGCATCGACTACGCCTTTCGGCCTCGCCTTAGCTCCCGACTGACCCTGGGCGGATTAGCCTTCCCCAGGAACCCTTGGGCTTACGGCGGAGGGGTTTCTCACCCCTCTCTCGCTACTCATGCCAGCATTCTCACTCGACCGCGCTCCACGACGGTTCACACCACCGCTTCACGGCCCGGTCGACGCTCCCCTACCACTCCCGCACAAGGCGGAAATCCGCAGCTTCGGCTCTTGGCTTGAGCCCCGTTACATTGTCCGCGCAGGGCCACTCGACCAGTGAGCTATTACGCACTCTTTAAAGGATGGCTGCTTCTGAGCCAACCTACTGGCTGTTTCTGCGTCCCCACATCGTTTCCCACTTAGCCAAGAATTTGGGGCCTTAGCTGGCGGTCTGGGCTGTTTCCCTCTCGACCAACGAAGCTCATCCCCCGTGGTCTCACTGCCAGACTCTGGAGCATCGGCATTCGGAGTTTGATTGGGGTCGGTAAGCTTGTTGGCCCCCTAACCCATTCAGTGCTCTACCTCCGATGCTGAACGTCTAACGCTGCACCTAAATGCATTTCGGGGAGAACCAGCTATCACCGAGTTTGATTGGCCTTTCACCCCTTGCCACAGGTCATCCCCCATGTTTTCAACCATGGTGGGTTCGGCCCTCCACGGGGTCTTACCCCCGCTTCAGCCTGCCCAAGGCAAGATCACTCGGCTTCGGGTCTACAGCATGCGACTAAACGCCCTATTCAGACTCGCTTTCGCTCCGGCTCCCCCATTCGGGTTAACCTCGCCACACACCGTAACTCGCTGGCTCATTCTTCAAAAGGCACGCCATCGCGGCCGACACAAGTGCCGACGACGCTTTGACTGTTTGTAAACCAACGGTTTCAGGTACTATTTCACTCCCCTCCCGGGGTGCTTTTCACCTTTCCCTCACGGTACTAGTTCGCTATCGGTCGCCTGTGAGTACTTAGCCTTTCGAGGTGGTCCTCGTAGATTCACACCGGCTTTCCCAGATCCGGCGCTACTCGGGAGAATCAAACACGGAGACTGCTTGCCTTTCGTGTACGGGGCTCTTACCCGCTACGGCGTGCCGTTCCAGAACACTTCCACTAAGCAGCAGTTTTGTAACTCCGCGAAGGGTCTGGTGCCCCTTCATTCGATTTCCCACGACCCCGACCCAGCAAGGCCACCAGGCTTGACACTGGACCGGTTTAGGCTCTTCCCGTTTCGCTCGCCGCTACTCAGGGAGTCGCTGTTGCTTTCCTCTCCTCGGGGTACTCAGATGTTTCAATTCCCCCGGTTCCCTCTCCCGGCCCTATGTGTTCAGACCGGAGTGACACCCCGTTACGGGTGCCGGGTTTCCCCATTCGGACGTCCACGGATCGAAGCTTGGTAGGCAGCTCCCCGTGGCTTTTCGCAGCCTCCCACGTCCTTCATCGGCTTCAGGCGCCAAGGCATCCACCGTTGGCTCTTTGTAGCTTGGAGAATTCAGATGCTCGTGCTCGCTATGGAGTTCTCAAAGGACGTGCGGACGCGACGACGCCGCTCCCTGGGAGCGGAACAGGAACAGCCCGACGACCCGCCCAGAGCCTGCTTAGGGAGTCCCCGAACAGAACTCGGGGCATTCGACCGGACAGGTTGTGCGGAAAGCCGAATAGTCAGTGATCGACTGGGAGTGCTCGAGCGATCCGCGTTTGACCACGGATCACACGACCGAGACTCCTTAGAAAGGAGGTGATCCAGCCGCACCTTCCGGTACGGCTACCTTGTTACGACTTAACCCCAATCACCGACCCCACCTTCGACGGCTCCCTCCACAAGTGGTTGGGTGACCGGCTTCGGGTGTTGCCGACTTTCGTGGTTTGACGGGCGGTGTGTACAAGGCCCGGGAACGTATTCACCCCGGCGTTGCTGATCCGGGATTACTAGCGACTCCGACTTCATGCAGTCGAGTTGCAGACTGCAATCCGAACTGAGACCGGCTTTATGGGATTCGCTCACCCTCGCGGGATAGCAGCCCTTTGTACCGGCCATTGTAGCATGTGTGCAGCCCTGGACGTAAGGGGCATGATGACTTGACGTCATCCCCACCTTCCTCCGAGTTGACCCCGGCAGTTTCCTACGAGTCCCCGGCATTACCCGCTGGCAACATAGGACAAGGGTTGCGCTCGTTGCGGGACTTAACCCAACATCTCACGACACGAGCTGACGACAGCCATGCACCACCTGTGTAGGACCCGAAGGTCAGCGTGTCTCCACGCCTTAACCTACATGTCAAGCCCAGGTAAGGTTCTTCGCGTTGCGTCGAATTGAGCCACATGCTCCGCCGCTTGTGCGGGCCCCCGTCAATTCCTTTGAGTTTTAGCCTTGCGGCCGTACTCCCCAGGCGGGGCACTTAATGCGTTAGCTGCGGCACGGAAACCGTCGATAGGTCCCCACACCTAGTGCCCAACGTTTACGGCGTGGACTACCAGGGTATCTAATCCTGTTCGCTCCCCACGCTTTCGCTCCTCAGCGTCAGTACCGGCCCAGACCACCGCCTTCGCTACTGGTGTTCCTCCTGATATCTGCGCATTTCACCGCTACACCAGGAATTCCGTGGTCCCCTACCGGACTCTAGCCATGGCAGTATCGAGTGGCATCTCCAGGTTAAGCCTGGGGCTTTCACATCCGACTTACCGAACCGCCTACGAGCTCTTTACGCCCAATGAATCCGGACAACGCTCGCCCCCTACGTATCACCGCGGCTGCTGGCACGTAGTTAGCCGGGGCTTCTTCTGTGGGTACCGTCATTTTCGTTCCCACTGAAAGGAGTTTACAACCCGAAGGCCTTCATCCCCCACGCGGCGTTGCTGCGTCAGGCTTTCGCCCATTGCGCAAGATTCCCTACTGCTGCCTCCCGTAGGAGTCTGGGCCGTGTCTCAGTCCCAGTGTGGCTGATCGTCCTCTCAGACCAGCTACCCGTCGTCGCCTTGGTGGGCCGTTACCGCACCAACTAGCTGATAGGCCGCGAGCCCCTCCCGGAGCGGAAACCCTTTCCTCACGGTCCCATGCGGGTCCGTGGGGGTATCCGGTATTAGCATCAGTTTCCCGATGTTATCCCGGTCTCCGGGGCAGGTTGCTCACGTGTTACGCACCCGTTCGCCACTAGGTCTTCATCGGTGTTACCACCGAATGGACCCCGTTCGACTTGCATGTATTAGGCACGCCGCCAGCGTTCGTCCTGAGCCAGGATCAAACTCTCCATCGAGATCTCACGTCGGCTGAAAGCCGCCGTTTCGATCTGGAGAGCCGGCTCGAGGGCTTCGGACGCCCTCTCCCCGACTGGCACCAAAACGGACGTTGTCCGTGTTCAGTGCTTATTGACTTCGCGACCCCGCGGACCCCGAAAGGAGCGCGCGGTCGCCCGCACTGGCTTTTGGCTGTTCCTATTCCGTTCTCAAGGAGCGACGACGGGGCACACTTCCTTGCGGAAGGAGGTACCCGGGCGTTCTGCAGACCACACCGGCCCTTACGAGCCAGGGATCGACAGCGCGGCCGACCGGCGGATGACCACCTGAGGGCACTGCTCGGCGTGAAAACCCATTTCCGAGCCGCGGGTCACCTTAGCACCACCTGGGGGGGTGTCAATCGACCCGCCAGGGGGCCCGGGACACGTTCGGGTCGCCCGGCACGGCGAATCTCCAGCGGTAGGACACCGCCTCCCCGACCCTGGCGGAGAGCCCCACCCGCCGGCCGCACCGGGGAAGAGTCGGCGGAGGGTTGCCGTCGTCGACGAGGGCGGGTCCGTCACCCCCGCCGAGTAGGTCCGCCCCGTCGTCGGGGCCGTCGATCCCGAGGGCCTGGCACAGCCGGGCGGGACCCGAGCAGAGCTCGGCGTCACCGACGCCGCCCCTGCGGCGGCGCATCGCGGCGAGCCCGGTGAGCGGGTCAAGCGCCCTGACGAGGACGGCACCGGCGGCGCCTTCCGGGCGGCAGACGACGTTCGCGCAGTGGTGCATGCCGTAGGTGAAGTAGACGTAGAGGTGCCCAGGAGGGCCGTACATCGACGCGTTGCGCGCCGTCAACCCCCGGTAGGCGTGGCTCGCCGGGTCGAGCTCCGCCGCGTAGGCCTCGACCTCGACGATCCGCCCCGAGGCGCCGCGGCCGACGAGGATGAGGTTGAGGAGTTCCGGAGCGACGGCCGTGGCGTCGCGGGCGAAGAACTCCCTCGTCAGCCGCCCCCGACC
Source organism: Acidimicrobiales bacterium (assembly GCA_050013835.1). Taxonomy (GTDB): domain Bacteria; phylum Actinomycetota; class Acidimicrobiia; order Acidimicrobiales; family Bog-793; genus Bog-793. The sequence goes on along the minus strand of JBEKEM010000005.1, from coordinate 110,858 downwards.
GGCCACCGCTAGCGGTTCGGCCGGCCGATCTGATCGAGACGCGCCCGGTCCGTGCGCAGCCGGTCGGCGAAGCGCTCGAGCTGGTCGGTCACGTCACCGCGGACCGCGGGCACGCCCTTCGTCCGTTCGGTCGTGCCCAGCTCGGGCGCGACGACCGGGACGGCGTTGCGCCCGAGGGCCGGATCTGCCGCCACCAGCTCGGCGAGGGGCTTGTTCTCCTCGAGCGAGCGCCGCACGAGGTCGCCCACGAGCCCGTGGGCCCGCCGGAAGGGCATGCCGCGCTCGACCAACCACTCGGCGAGGTCGACGGCATAGAGCCCCGGGTCGGCGGCGGCGCGCTGCATCGCCTCCGTGTCGAACCGCACCGTGTCGACGAGCCCGCGCACGGCGGCGAGCGCCCGGCCCACCTGGTCGAAGGCATCGAAGAGCGGCTCCTTGTCCTCCTGGAGGTCGCGGTTGTACGCGAACGGCAGGCCCTTCAACGTGGCGAGGAACCCCGCGAGGTGGCCGATGAGGCGGCCGGCCTTGCCCCGGGCGAGCTCGGCGATGTCCGGGTTCTTCTTCTGCGGCAGCATCGAGCTCCCCGTCGACCAGGCGTCATCGAGCCGGTAGAAGCCGAACTCCGTCGACGAGAAGACGACGAACTCCTCCCCGAGGCGCGACAGGTGGACGCCCACGAGGGCAAGGTCGAACAGCGTCTCGGCGACGAAGTCTCGGTCGGCGACGGCGTCGAGCGAGTTCTCGAAGCGCCCGGCGAAACCCAGCTCGCCCGCCACCCAGTCCGGGTCGAGGAGCAGCGACGAGCCGGCGAGGGCGCCCGCCCCCAGCGGCGAGACGTCGAGCCGCCGCCGGGTGTCGAGCAGGCGGTCGACGTCACGGACGAGCGCCCAGCCGTGGGCGAGCAGCTGGTCCGCCAGCGCCACCGGCTGGGCCCGCTGCAGGTGCGTGTACCCCGGCAGGGCGATCCCCTCGGCACCGGCGGCCCGCTCGCGCAGCGTCTCGCACAGCTCGACGATCGAGCCGGCGATCTCGCCGAGTCGGCGGCGTGTGTACAGGCGCAATGCCGTCGCCACCTGGTCGTTGCGGCTGCGCGCCGTGTGGAGCTTGGCACCGGCGTCGCCCGCCAGCTCGGTGACGCGCCGCTCGATCGCCGTGTGGATGTCCTCGTCGCCGGCGACGAACACGAACCGCCCGGAGGAGAACTCGGCGCCGACGGTGTCGAGGGCGGCGAGCAGCTTCGCCGTGTCGGCCTCGTCGAGCACTCCTGTGTGCTCGAGGCCGCGTACGTGGGCGATCGACCCGTCGAGGTCGTCACGCCAGAGCAGCCGGTCGAACGAGAGGCTCTCGGTGAACGCCATCATCGCCTCGGCGGGCGGTGTCCTCATCCGTCTCGACCACAGCGGCACGGTCAGTCCTTCCCGCCGTCCACGGCGTTCTGTCGGGCCGCCCAGGTCTTTACTCCGAGACCATAGATGCGGATGTAGGCCGCGGCGTCCTCGTGGCGGAAGGCGTCGGCGGCGTCGTAGGTCGCGAGCCCGTAGTCGTAGAGCCCGACCGGGCTGCGCCGGCCGGTGACGGCGACGTGGCCGCCCGGCGAGAAGCGCAGCCGCACCTCGCCCGTGACGTGGCGCTGGGACGAGGCGACGAAGGCCGACAGCGCCTCCCGCAACGGCGAGAACCACATCCCGTCGTAGACGAGCTCGGCGAAGCGCGGCTCGAGCCGCGCCTTCTCGTGGGCGAGGTCCCGCTCCAGCGTCAACCCCTCGAGGTCGGCGTGGGCGAAGGTGAGGGCGAGCGACGCCGGGCACTCGTAGACCTCCCGGCTCTTGATCCCGATCCGCCGGTTCTCGACCATGTCGATCCGCCCGAACCCCGTCGAGCCGGCGATCCGGCCGGTCCGTTCGATGAGCTCGACGAGCCCGAGTGCCTCGCCGTCCAGCGAGACCGGCACGCCGGCCTCGAAGCCGACCGTCACCTCGACGGGCTCTGTCGCCGTCTCGACGGTGAGGGCATACATGTCCGGCAACGGCGCGACCCACGGGTCCTCGACCGCCCCGCACTCGATCGCCCGCCCCCAGAGGTTCTCGTCGATCGAGTAGATCTTCTCCCGGGTCACCTCGATGGGGATGTCGTGGGCCTCGGCGTACTCGATCGTCTGCTCGCGGGTCCATCTCCACTCGCGGGCCGGGGCGATGATCTCGAGCTCCGGGGCGAGCGCCCTGGTGCCGACCTCGAAGCGGACCTGGTCGTTGCCCTTGCCGGTACAGCCGTGGGCGACAACCTTCGCGCCGTGCCGGCGCGCCTGCTCGACGAGGTGCCACACGATCACCGGGCGCGACAGCGCCGAGACGAGGGGGTAGCGGCCCTCGTAGAGGGCGTTCGCCTGGAGGGCGGGGATGGCATAGTCGGCGGCGAACTCGGCGCGGGCGTCGACGACGATCGCCTCGACCGCCCCCGCTCCCAGCGCCCGCTGGCGGATCACCTCAAAATCCCCGCCCTGGCCGACGTCGACGGCGACGGCGACGACCTCGTAGCCGCGTTCGGCCGCGAGCCAGTACACCGCGGCGGACGTGTCGAGTCCCCCCGAGTAGGCGAGCACCACGCGTTCTGTCACTTGGGACCTCTTCCTTTTCGCCCGGCTCCGCCGGACCCTTGGTTCGACTAGTTACTGCCGCCCGGCGAGCTGGCCGAGGACGGCGGCGAGGCCAGCCCCCCCGGTCGCCTCATCGGCGATGACGAGCACGGTGTCATCCCCTGCCACCGTACCGACCATGCCGTCGAGGCGGGAGCGATCGAGCGCCGAGGCGACGACGTGCGCCGACCCCGGCGGCGTTCGGACGACGACGAGGTTGCCCGACGACGCCATCTCGACGACCCACTCGCCGAGCACACGGCGGAGGTGCTCGATCGGGGTCTGCGGGGCCTGCAGCGGCTCGGCGATGCCGTAGACCGGGTGGGCGATCCCCGGCATCCGCACCTTCAGGGCGCCGAGCTCCTCGAGGTCCCGCGAGATCGTCGCCTGGGTGGCGTCGATGCCCTCGACGAGGAGCAGCTCGACGAGCTGGGACTGGCTCGTGACCGCATTGTCGGCCAGCAGGCGAGCCAGCAGGTGCTGGCGACGGTTCTTCGGCACCCGTCCCATCGCGCTAACCCCCATCGCTGCCGAGCAGGTGCGTGAACAGCCCCCGCATCACGTGACGCCGGTTCGCCGCCTGTAGCCAGACCCGGCTGTGCGGTCCCTCGAGCACATCGGCGGTGATCTCCTCGCCGCGATGGGCGGGCAGGCAGTGGAGGACGATCGCCCCGGAGGGCGCCTTGGCGACGAGCGCCTCGTCGACCGTGAAGCCGCGGAACGCGGCCCGCTTCGCCGCCGCCTCGTCGGTGTCCGCCATCGACACCCACACGTCGGTGTAGATGACGTCGGCCCCCCCAACCGCCCCAGCGGGGTCGTCGGTGACCTCGACGACGCCCCCGACCGCCCTTGTCGCCGCGACAAAGCCGGCGTCCAACTGGTAACCCGGCGGAGAGGCGACGACGACCGCCGTCCCCACCGCCGCGCAGGCGGCGACGAGGGAGCGACAGACGTTGTTCGCGTCACCGATGTAGGCGACGTGCTTGCCTTCGAGCGACCCGAGACACTGCCGGATCGTCAGCACGTCGCCGAGCGCCTCGGTCGGGTGCTCGAAATAGGACAGCAGATTGACGACGGGGACGTGGGGGTCCGAGTCCGCGAGGGCGGCCGCCATGCGGTCGAGAGTCCGGTGCTCGGCGACGCGGGCGGCGATCAGCGCGTGGTAGCAGGCGAGGGTGCGCGCCACGTCCTCGACCGACTCGCGCACGTCGAAACCGATTTCCTCGCCCCGGATCGCGACCGGGTGTCCGCCGAGGTCGACGACGGCCATCTCCGCGGCGTTACGGGTCCGCGCCGACGGGAACTCGAAAACGAGCGCCGCGCCGCGGCCCTCGAGGACGCGCGGAAGGTTCGGCCGCTCGGACAAATCGAGCACGGCCGCAATCTCCGTCGGCGCGAGGTCCGAGACCACCAGCAGGTTGTTCGTCACAACGTCTCCTTCTCCCTTCACCGACCTGCCTCGCGGACACGGGCGATGGCTTCGGCGAGCAGTTCCACCGCCTCGTCGCAGTCCTCGGCGGTGACGACGAACGGCGGCATGAGCCGAATGACCCCGGGTGCCGGCGCGTTCACGACGAGCCCGCCGATGAGCGCCTCGGAAAAGACGGCGCGCGCATCGATGCCGTCCGCGAGCACGACGCCCAGCAGAAACCCAGAGCCGCGGACCGCGGCGACCCCGTCGACTCGGGCGAGGCGGATCTTCAGCCGTTCGCCGAGTTCCGCGGCAACGCCAGGTGCGTCGAGGGCGCGCAGTCGCCGCAGGGTCGCCTGCGCCGCGGCCATCGCCAGCGGCTGCCCGCCGAAGGTCGAGCCGTGGTCGCCCGGCTGGAACGCCTTGGCCACCTCGGCGCGGGCCCAGCAAGCGCCGACCGGGACGCCGTTGCCGAGCGCCTTGGCGATCGTCACGATGTCCGGCACGATCCCCTCGTGCTGGAAGGCGAACCATCGCCCCGTGCGCCCGAGCCCGGTCTGGATTTCGTCGACGATCATCAGGAGGCCCAACTCGTCGCAGATCGCCCGCACCTCGGCGAGGTAGCCGGGCGGGGGCGGCACGACCCCCGACTCGCCGAGGATCGGCTCGAGGAGCACCGCCGCCACGGCGGCGGGGTCGACGCCGCGCAGTGCCGCCGCGTCGCCGTAGGGGACGTGACTGAACCCTTCCGGGAGCGGCAGGAACGCCGCGTGCTTGGCGGGCTGCCCCGTCGCGTGCAGCGTGGCGAGCGTCCGGCCGTGGAACGAGCCCAGCGCCGACACGACGCCGAAACGCCCCGGCCCGCCCCAACGGCGGGCGAGCTTGATCGCGCACTCGTTCGCCTCCGCCCCGGAGTTGGCGAAGAAGACCTGCCCTCCGGGCGGGTTCCCGTCGCCGACCAGCACGTCGAGCGTCGCCGCGACGTCCTCGTTGAAGGCGTTGCCGAAGATGTTCGAGACGTGAATCAACCGCGCCGCTTGGGCCGCGACCGCGCCGGCGACGGTCGGGTCGGCGTGGCCGAGGGAGGTCACACCGAGCCCCGAGAGGAAGTCGAGGTACTTCCTCCCCTTCTCGTCGACGAGCCGGCAGCCGTGGCCGGAGACGAACCGCACCGCAGGTTCGCGGTAGGTCGGCATGAGATGGGTCACGCTTCCACCACCATCGTGCCGACGCCAGATTCGGTGAACAGTTCCAGCAGGAGGGCGTGTCCGACACGGCCGTCGAGGATGTGGCTTGCCTCGACGCCGTGCCGCACGGCGTGCACGCAGGCAAGCACCTTGGGGATCATGCCTCCCACGATGCCGTCGGAGGCGACGAGCGCCTCGAGCTCGGCGGCGGTCGCGCGCGAGAGCACGCTGGCGGGATCCTCCGCGGCGGCGCGCACGCCGGAGACGTCGGTCAGGAAGATGAGCCGGCGCGCGGCCAACGACTCGGCGATGGCGCCGGCGACGGCGTCGGCGTTGATGTTGTAGGCCTGCCCGCTCGCGTCGGGGGCGATCGTGGCGACGACCGGGACGAGGCCCTCGGCCAGCAGGTGGCGCAGGAGCACCGGGTCGACGGACTCCACGTCGCCGACGAAACCGAGCGAGGGATCACGCTCGACGGCGGTGATGAACCCGCCGTCCTCGCCCGAGAGCCCGACGGCGACGGGGGCGTGGACGTTGAGGGCCCCGACGATCTCGCGGTTCACCTTGCCGAGGAGCACCATCCGGGCGATGTCGAGGGTCTCGGCGTCGGTGACCCGCTGGCCGTCCCGGAACTCGGGGGTCTTGCCGAGCCGCTCCATCAGCGCGCCGATCTGCGGGCCCCCGCCGTGCACGACGACGGGGAGCATGCCGACGCTGCGCATCAGCACGACGTCCTGGGCGAACTGGTCGAGGACGGCGCGCTCGTCGAGGTCCACGGGACCGAGGGCGCTGCCGCCGAACTTCACGACGATGACGGCGCCTGCGAAGCGCCGGATGTACGGGATCGCCTCGGCGAGCGTCGACGCCGTTCCCGCGGCGTCGCGAGTGACGCCCGTCATGACGTCCTCATGTTCTCGTCGACGTAACCGTGGCCGAGATCGGTCGCCAGCACGCTCGCCGTGCCCGTGCCAAGGCCGAGGTCGCAGGAGATCTCGACGTCCCGCCCGGAGAGGTGCGCCACCGCCGCCTTGTCGTCGTGGGCGACGCCGACACCCGCCTCGACGACCGTCGTCGCGCCGTAGCTCACGCGCACCCGGTCCGGGTCGAACGCCGCCCCCGAGGCGCCGAGCTCGGAGACGATCCTGCCCCAGTACGGGTCGGCACCGTAGAGGGAGACCTTGACGAGCAGGCTCCCGGCGACGGCGCGGGCGGCGAGGCGCGCGTCGGCGTCGCTGGCGGCGCCGACGACCCGGACCTCGACGACCCGGGTCGCGCCCTCGGCGTCCGCGGCCAGCTGGTAGGCGAGGTCGGCGCAGGCGTCGGCGAGCGTCGCCGTGAGGTCAGCGGGACTGGGCGCGCCGGCCTCCCCGCTCGCCAGTACGACGACGGTGTCGTTCGTCGAGGTGCAGCCGTCGACGATGAGGGCGTTGAAGGAACCCTCCACGGCCTGGCTGAGCGAGGCCGCGAGCACCTCGGGAGTCGCCTTGGCGTCGGTCGTCAGCACGGCGAGCATCGTCGCCATGTGCGGGGCGATCATCCCGGCGCCCTTGGCCATGCCCCCCACCCGGAAGGTCCCCCCGTCGCGGGTGACCTGTTTCGGGTGGGAGTCCGTCGTGAGGATCGCCGTCGCCGCCGCCGCGGCGTGGTCGGGCGAGCGACCCCGTGCGCCCACGAGGGCGGGCGCGGCGGCCTCGATCAGCTCGATCGGCAGTTCGTAGCCGATCAGCCCGGTCGAGCAGACGAGGACCTCCCGGGCCGCGACGCCGAGCGGCCCGGCGACGGCGGCGGCCATCCGTTCGGCGGCATCGAGCCCGGCGGCCCCCGTGGCGGCGTTGGCGCAGCCGCTGTTAAGGATGACGGCGGCGGCCCTCCCCCCGCTCTGCGCGAGGTGCGCCCGGCTCACCGTGACCGGCGCCGCGCAGGACCGGTTCGTCGTGAACGTCGCCGCCGCCGGGACAGCGCCCGCCACGGCCGCGACGAGTGCTAGGTCGGCGACGCCGCCGGGTTTGATTCCGCTCGCCGTGCCGGCGGCGACGAAGCCCCGCGCCCAGGTCACGCTCACGGTGTCACCGCCACGCGGGGCAGCCCCGCCGTCTCGGCGAGTCCCAGGGCGACGTTCGCCGCCTGGATCGCCTGGCCGGCGCCGCCCTTCGTCAGGTTGTCGATGGCGGCGAGCACGATCACGTGCCCGGTGCGGGCGTCGGCGCGCGCCGTCAGCTTCGCCACGTTCGAGGCGTAGGTCTCCCGCGTGGACGGCGGATGGGGGACGACCTCGACGAAAGGCTCGCCGGCGTAGCGGTCGGCCAGCACGGCCACCAGCCTGTCCGTCGTGACCGGCTGGGAGGGGCGGGCGTAGCAGGTGGCGAGGATGCCCCGCGTCATCGGCGCGAGGTGCGGCGTGAAGAGCACCTCGGCCCCGATCGCCTGGGCCATCTCCGGGGTGTGGCGGTGGTCGAGCAGCCCGTAGGCGACGAAGCTCTCGTTGACGGTCGCGTGGTGGACGGTCGCCGTGGGCTGGCGACCGGCCCCCGAGGTCCCGCTGGCCGCGTCGACGATCAGCCCGTCGGGCTCGACGATGCCGGCGGCGACGAGCGGGGCGAGCGCGAGGACGGCAGCGGTCACGTAGCAGCCGGGCGCGGCGACGAGTCGCGCCCCCACGAGCTCGGCCCGTCCAAGCTCCACGAGGCCGTAGACGGCACGGTCGAGGAGCTCGGGCGCCTGGTGGACGAACCCGTACCAGCGCTCGTAGGCGGCGGGGTCCCGCAGGCGGAAGTCGGCGCCGAGGTCGACGACGAGCGGGACGGACTCCAGCAGCCGCGGCACGATCGCCTGCGAGCGTCCCGACGGCACGGCGACAAAGGCGACGTCGCACCCGGCGCACGCCGCCGGGTCGGTCGGCGTCGTCACCAGGCCGGTGTACACCGCGCCGAGGCCGGGGAAGAGCTCGCCAATCGCCGATCCGGCCGAGCTGTCCGCCTGGGCCACCGCCACCTCGAGATCCGGGTGCGACGCGAGCAGGCGCAACAGCTCGGCGCCGAGATAGCCCGACGCCCCGACGATGGCCGCCCGCATAGTATGAACATACTACGATTCGCATTCATATGCGAATCGTAGACTGGTCATTCGGACGCCCGGGCCAGGCGGCTCACACGACGACGCCCCAGCGGGTCACATCGCCGAGGACCTCGAGAGGCCGTCCATTTCAGCCGAGGTCCGCGCCGCGAGGTGTCGGGGGCAACGGGCGCGGCGCCGCTCTCACCACTCGTCCTGCCAGTCGTAGGGGGCGTTCGGGCGGGGCTCCACCTCTTCGGGCGCCGCGGCGCGCGCCTCCTGGATGAAGGCCCGCACCTTGCGGGGGTCCTTGCGCGAACCGGTCTCGACACCGGCCGAGACGTCGACGCCCCAGGGGCGCAGCCGCTGGATGGCGTCGGCGACGTTGCCCGGGTCGAGCGCCCCCCCGAGGATCAGCCGGTGCGAGCGCGGCATCCGCTCGGCGAGCCGCCAGTCGAAGACCTTGCCCGGGCCGGGGGCGGGGGCGTTGACGAGGATCGCGTCGGCGTGGTACCCGGAGACGTCGGTGAGCATCGCCGCATTGGCGGCGAAGGCCTTGATGACGAGGGGCACCCGCTCGGCGACGAAGGCGACATCCTCGCTCGTCTCGTGGCCGTTCAGCTGGGCGGCACGCAGGCCCGCCTGGTAGACGACGTCGACGACGCGCTGGGCGAGGGCGTCGCAGAAGACCCCGACGGTGATCACCTCGGGCGGCAGCCGTCGGGCGATGTCACGCGCCGCGCCGATCGCCACCTGGCGCGGCGACGGCGCCAGCACGAACCCGACGGCGTCGGCGCCCAACGCCACGGCGAGGAGGGCGTCGTCCTCATTCGTCACCCCGCAGATCTTCACGAACACGTGGCACCCCGGGCGCGTCGCGGGATCCGGACACGCCGACGCGCGCGGCACGCCGGCGATCTCGGAACCATCGTCACAGCGTAACGTTGGCCGCCGCCCCGACCAGGGCAAGGGGCTTGCGCCCGGGCCATGGCGCGCCGGTCGGCGCTGCAGGCGCCATGCTTGTCCGGTGCAAAAGACGCGCGTCCCCCAGGGCGACCACGGCACGGTCGTCATCGTCGAGGACGACCACAACATCGCCGATCTCGTCGATCTGTGGCTGCGCAACGCGGGCTTCCGCGTCCTGCAGGCGACCGAGGCGACCCGCGGCCTCGAGCTCGTCGCCAACGAGCACCCGAGCCTCGTCCTCCTCGACATCGGACTGCCGGGATCGGTCGACGGCATCCAGGTCTGCCGCGAGATCCGGCGCACGAGCGAGGTGCCGGTCGTCTTCCTCACCGCCCGCGACGACGAGATCGACCGCGTACTCGGCCTCGAGCTCGGGGCGGACGACTACATCGTGAAGCCTTTCTCCCCTCGCGAACTCGTCGCCCGCGTCCGGGCGGTGCTGCGGCGCACCGAGGGCTCCCGCCGGCCGGCGGAGAGCCCGCTCACCGTCGGGGGCGTCACCGTCGACACGGTGCGGCGCGAGGTGACGACCGACGCCGGCGCGGTCCAGCTCACCGCCCGGGAGTTCGACCTCCTCGCCCACTTCGCCGAGAACACCCGGATCGTCCTCACCCGGCGACAGCTCCTCGACTCGGTGTGGGGCCCGGGCTGGATCGGCGACGAGCGGACCGTCGACGTCCACGTGCGCCAGCTGCGCCGCAAGCTCGGTGAGGCGCTGCCGCTGAAGACGATCTGGGGCGTCGGCTACCGGTGCGACTGAGGCGGCCACCTGTCGCCCGCGGCGCGCGCCGCTGGGGAATGGGGGCACGCGTCACCCTCGCCTTCGTCGCCGTGCTCGCCGTCGCGCTGACGCTCGCCGGCGCCGTCAGCCTCTACCTCGTCCGCAGCGCCGCCGCCGACAACACGCGGCGGCTCGTCCTCGCCCAGACGATCGACCTCGCCCGCCGGGAACAGGCCCTCTACCGGACGAACAAGGACGCCTCGCAGATCATCGCCGCCGTCGTCCCGCTCGTCGCCTCGATCGCCGGGATCACACAGGCGGCGATCGTCACCACCTCGGCAGGCGGCGCCTTCGTCGACGCCGTCCCGAAGCTCGACTTCTCACCCCGCGCCCTCGACTGCCGGGAGCTCTCCGACGGGCACGCCACCTCGGGAATCGACCAGGGCCTCGCCTTCGCGGCGGTGCCGCTCGTCTCGGCCGGCGGCGTCCACCTCTCGTTCCTGCTCGCCCGCAGGGTGAGCAACTCCGACGCCAGCGTCTGGTACTTCGTGCTCGCCGGAGGCATCTCACTCCTCGTCGCCGCAGCCGCCGCCGCCGTCATCTCCCGGCGCGTCGCCCGCCGCGTCGTCGCCGCGGCCGGTGCCGCCGAGCGGATCGCCGGCGGCGACTTCTCGACGCGGGTCTCGGCCGGCAGCCGTGACTACGCCGAGCTCGCGACGCTCAGCTCTTCGCTCAACCAGATGGCGGCCCACCTCGAGGACCTGCGCGACCTCGACCGCCAGTTCCTGCTGTCCGTCTCGCACGACCTGCGCACGCCGCTCACTTCGATCCGCGGCTACGCCGAGGCGATCGCCGAGGGCGTGACCCCGGACGCGGCGCAGGCGGCCTCTGTCGTCGTCACCGAGGCGATCCGCCTCGAACGGCTGATCGGAGACCTGCTCGACCTCGCGCGCCTCGACGCCCACCAGTTCTCGCTCCACGTCGACAGCCTCGACGCCGGGGTCGCCGTCGCCGCCGCGGCAGGGGCGCTGCGCTACGAGTTCGACACCGCCGGCGTCGAACTCCGGATCTCGGCCGCCCCGGGCACCATGATCGCAGCCGACCGCGACCGGCTCGGGCAGGTGGTCGCCAACCTCGTCGAGAACGCCCTCAAGTTCGCCGCGCGCACGGTCGCCGTCTCGGTCACCGAGGACGCGGCCAGGGTCGCCGTCTCCGTCACCGACGACGGTCCCGGGATCGACGCCGCGGACCTCCCGCACATCTTCGAGCGCCATTTCAGCTCGAGCCGCTTCTCCGCCCGCAGCGCCGGGACCGGGCTCGGCCTCGCCATCGTCGCCGAGCTCGTGACGGCGATGGGCGGCGAGCTCGCCGTCGTCTCGCCGGTCGAGGGCGGCCACGGAACGCGCATCACGGTCTCGCTGACCGCTTCCGTCTAGGAGGCCCGCACGACCCCCGGCTCGTGCCACAGGGGCAGCTCGGCCGCCTCGGCGGCAAGCGCGGCAGTTCCGTGGACGACCTCCACGCGGGAGGGGACGGCGATCCCCCGCCGCAGATAGCCGAGGGCGACCGGGCTGGCTGTCCGTGGCGACCAGGCCACGCTCGTGAGGACCCCGGCGGTCTCGGTGCCGGCGGTCACGGCGTCGCCGAGGGCGGGGGCGCCGGAGGCGATCGTGAAGCCGACGAGACGACGCGCGACCCGACTGCCGCGGGCGTCGAGGCGCGCGACGAGCTCCTGGCCCGTGAAGCAACCCTTCGTCAGGCTGACGGCCCGGCCCACGAGGCCGGCCTCCTGCGGGATCGTCTTGTCGGTGAGCTCCCGTCCCATCACGGGCACACCCGCCTCGATGCGCGCCGCCTCGAAGGCGACGGGGTCACCGAGCGGAACGCCGGTCGGGCACGCCACCGCGGCACCGACGAGGTCGCAGCCCGCGAAGCCCGGGTAGTCGACCGGGAGCACGATCTCGGCGTTGGTCTCGGCCGCGGCGGGTCGCGCGCCGGGACCGCGCAGGAGGACCACCCGCCAGTGGGCGAGCTCGAGCTCGGCACGCACCCGCACCTTGTAGCGCTTGAGCCTCGCCAGCATGGCCTCGCCGAATCCCCCGTCGACGACGACGCACGCCGTCGTGTCATCGGTGCGCGCGATCCGCCCCCAGCCGTCGAGCTTGCCCTGGGCCGAGAGCACGAGGGTTTCGACGCTCTCCCCGGGAGCGAGGGGGCCGAGATCCTGGGAGACCTGCCCCTGCAGGAAGCTCAGGGCGTCGGGGCCGCCGACGCGGACCACGTCGGCGGCAGCGGCGATCCCGACGACCCCCTCGTGCAGCGCCTCGTAGGTCGCGGTGGCGTCGAGCGGGGCCACGGGCTGAATCGGGGCTCAGACCTCGAGGCGGCGCGCGAAGCACGAGCGCGCTCCGGTGTGGCAGGCGCCCGTTCCCTCCTGGTCGACCTCGACGACGAGGGTGTCGCCGTCGCAGTCGACGAGGACAGCACGCACGCGCTGGCGGTTGCCCGAGGTCTCGCCCTTGGGCCACAGCTCGCCGCGGCTGCGCGACCAGAACCACGTCCGTTTCGTCGCGAGCGTGCGCCGGAGCGACTCCTCGTTCATGTAAGCCATCATGAGGACCTCGTGCGAGGTCGCGTCCTGGACGATCGCCGGGACGAGCCCATCGGGCCCGAAGCGCACGATTTCGAAGCCCGCGGGCCCCGCCACGTCCTGCGCCGGCGCCTCGGCGCGATCTCCCCCCGGCGCCGCGCTCACAGGTACAGACCGGTCCCGCCGTCGAGGCGCTCAGTGGCAAGCGCCTGGACGTCGCGTTCCCGCAGGATCAGGTAGTCCTCGCCCTGCACCTCGACCTCGAAGCAGTCCTCCCGGTTGAAAAGCACCTTGTCGCCGGGCTTGACCGTGCGCACGTTCGGCCCGGTCGCCGCCACCTCAGCCCAGGTGAGCCGTTTCGTCAGCTGGGCGGTGGCGGGGATGAGGATGCCGGCGCGGCTGCGGCGCTCGCCCTCCGGGTCCGGCACCTGGACGAGCACCCGGTCGTTCACCATCGTGATCGGCTGCTTCACCGCGCCGGGCGATTTGTCGTTGCGACGGGGGGAGGGGGATGCCGCCATGACCACGACGGTAGTGCGCATTCCCCCCGGCCGGACGGGCCTATCCGGCGGGCGGGCGCACGACGACGCCGTGGGCGGCGAGGTACCGCTTGGCGTCGCCGATGCTCGCCGCCTCGTAGTGGAAGACAGACGCCGCCAGCACCGCGTCGGCGCCGGCGGCGGCCCCCTCGACGAGGTGGCCGAGGTTGCCGACGCCCCCCGAGGCGATCACCGGGATGCCGACCGAGCCCGCCACCTTCCCCGTGAGCTCGGCGTCGTAGCCGGTCTCGGTCCCGTCGCGGTCCATCGAGGTGAGGAGGATCTCGCCGGCGCCGAGGCGGGCGGCCTCGACCGCCCAGGCGACAGCGTCGAGCCCCGTCGGGCGGCGGCCGCCGTGCGAGTAGACCTCGAAGCCGTCGTCCCGGCGACGGGCGTCGACCGCCACGACGACGCACTGGTTGCCGAACGTCGCCGCGATCTCGGCGATCAGCCCCGGACGGGCGATGGCGGCGGAGTTGACGGCGACCTTGTCCGCCCCCGCCCGCAGGATCCGGCGGGCGTCGGCGAGGCTGCGGATCCCGCCGCCCACGGTGAGCGGGATGAAGACCACGTCGGCCGTGCGGGCGACGACGTCGATGAGGATCGCCCGGTCGTCCGACGAGGCGGTGATGTCGAGGAAAATGAGTTCGTCGGCGCCCTCGGCGTCGTAGCGGCGGGCGAGCTCGACCGGGTCGCCGGCGTCACGCAGGCCGACGAAGTTCACCCCTTTCACGACGCGACCGTGGTCGACGTCGAGGCAGGGGATGATCCTCAGGCTGCGCATGCGGCGATGGCGTCGGCGACCGTCAGCGCCCCCGACGCCAGCGCCCGCCCGACGACGACGCCGGCGAGCCCGCGTTCGAGGACGCGCAGCGCGGCGAGCTCCGTCAAGTCCGCCGCCGAGGCGACACCTCCGGAGGCGATGACCGAGAGGTGGGTCGCCCCGAGCATGTACCGGTAACCGTCGAGGTCGGGGCCCTCGAGGGTCCCGTCCCGGGTGATGTCCGTGACGACGACGCCCGCCAGCGGCACCTGCTCGAGGTTGCGCAGCGCGGAGGCGAGGTCGACCCCGCTCGACGCCTCCCAGCCCCGCACGGCGAGCTCGCGGACCGTCCTGCCGTCGACCGTCACCGTCCGGTGGTCGAGCCCGACGAGCACGCGCCCGGGGTAGCGCCTGGTGAGACGGGTCAGGAACTCCGGGTCCTCGATACCGGCAGTGCCGACGACGACCAGCGCGACGCCTGCGTCGAAGAGGGCGTCCGCCGTCTCGATCGTGCGCACCCCGCCCCCGAACTCGATCTGGACGGGGACCTGGCGGACGAGCTCCCGCACCAGCTGGCCGTTGACTGGCCGACCGGTGCGCGCCGCGTCGAGGTCGACGAGGTGAAGGTGGTTGGCTCCCGCGGCGACATAGGCGAGCGCCCGCTCGATCGGGTCGCCGAAGACGGTCTCCTGGGAAAACTCGCCGCGCACCAGTCGCACCGACTGACCGGCCCGGATGTCGATCGCTGGGATGAACTCCATCGCTGTCACCCTTGCCTAGGTTCCCACAAAGGGGATGGCGCCGCAGCACGTCGCGAAGGCGGCGAGGACGGCGAGGCCCGAGCTGCCCGACTTCTCGGGGTGGAACTGCGTCCCGAAGCACGTGCCGCGCTCCACCATCGCGACGACCGGCCCACCGTAGTCGCAGGTCGCCACCACCGCGCCGGCACCGACGCCCCGCGGGACGGGCGCGTAGGAGTGGACGAAGTAGAACCACGGACGCTCCTCGAGCCCGGCGAGGAGCACCGACTCCCGCCCGGGCACGCGCTCGAGCGCGTTCCACTGCATCTGCGGCAGCTTCTCGGTGCCGCGTAGCCGGGCGACGGTGCCCTCGAAGACGCCGAGCCCGGCGATGCCCGGGCTCTCCTCGGAGTCCTCGAAGAGGAGCTGGAACCCCACGCAGACGCCGAGCATCGGCCTCTCCTCGGCGACGGCGGCGAGGACCGCCCGGTCGAGCCCGCTCGCCCGCAACGCCGCGGCGCAGGCGCCGAAGTTGCCGACACCGGGAAGGACGACCCCCGCGGCCTCCGCCGCCTCGCCGGCCGAGGTGACGAGACGGGCGTCGGCGCCGACGTGCTGGAGCGCCTTCTGCGCCGAGCGGAGGTTGCCGATCCCGTAGTCGAGCACGGCGATCACGGGCTAGAGGATCCCTTTGGTCGAGGGAACTTCCGCCCCCTCGAGCCGCTTGGCGTCAGAAAGTGCCCGGGCGACCGCCTTGAACGACGCCTCCAACACGTGGTGGGTGTTCTTGCCGTACCGGCGGGAGACGTGCAGCGTCACGGCCCAGGCGGTGACGAGGGCGCGCCAGAACTCCTCGGCGAGTTGTGGGTCGAAAGGCGGCGAGCCGAGCCCCGGCGTGTCGGGCGCGAAGTCGATCTCGTAGTGGAGGTACGCCCGACCCGAGACGTCGAGCGCCGCCTCGACCAGCGCCTCATCGAGCGGCACGGCGACCGACGCGAAGCGGCGGATACCCGCCTTGTCCCCGAACGCGGCCGCCAGCGCCTCGCCGAGGGCGATCCCGGTGTCCTCGACGGTGTGGTGGGCGTCGACCTCCAGATCGCCCGTCGCCCGGACGACGAGGTCGAGCCCGCCGTGCGTGCCGAGCTGGCTGAGCATGTGGTCGAAAAAGGGCAGACCCGTCGTGACCTCGATGCGGCCGCTCCCGTCGAGGTCGACCTCGACGGCGATCTCGCTCTCCCGCGTCTTGCGGTGCCGGGCGGCGCGGCGGTGCGGGGACGCCATGGGGTTGTCAGCTGTCGCCATGGGCACAGCCTCGCGCGTCACCCCGGTGCCCTGGCGGTTCGGGCGGCCGGACGGCCGGTCAGCCGATCACGTCGGCGAGCGCGGCAAGGAAGGCGTCGTTCTCGGCCGCCGTGCCGACCGTCACCCGCAGGTGGCCGGCGAGACGCGGCCAGCCCGAGAGGTCCCGCACGAGGACCGAGCGCGCGACGAGCGCCTCCCACACCGCGTGAGCGTCGTGCTCGCCGGTCGAGAAGAGGATGAAGTTCGCCTCCGAGGGCACGGCGGCGAGCCCGAGGTTCCCGAGCCCCGCCAGCACGCGCGCCCGCTCGGCGACGATGCGGGCGACGCGGGCGTCCATCGCCTCCGTGAAGCCCAGGGCGGCGATCCCCGCGGCCTGTTTCACGGCGTCGACGTGGTACGGGAGCGCCGCGGCGAAGAGCGCCTCGACCACCTCGGCAGCGGCCAGGGCGTAACCGAGGCGGAGGGCGGCGAGCGACCAGGTCTTGGAGAACGTCCGCAGCAGGACGAGGTTCGCCTGGGTGGCGAGGAGCCCGAGCAACGAACGGCGGGCGAACTGGACGTAGGCCTCGTCGACGACGACGAGGCCGGGGGCGGCCGCGAGCACCGCTTCGAGGGTCGCGTCCGGCTCGACGATCCCCGTCGGGTTGTTCGGCGAGCACAGAAAGACGACCGCGGGCTCGCCCTCCCCCGCCGACGCCGCCGCTCGCAGCACGCGGTCGAGCTCGGCGGGCGAGACGAGGTAGCCGGCGTCCCGCTCGCCTTCGACGACGGGCGTCGAGGTGAGCCGGGCGATGTGGGCGTGCAGGGCGTAGGTCGGCTCGAACAGGGCGCAGCTGCGCCCCGGCCCGCCGTAGGCGAGGAGGAGCGACTGGATCACCTCGTTCGAGCCGTTGGCGCAGAAGACCTGCTCCGTCGCGAGCCCGTGCTGGGAGGCGATGGCGGCCCGTAGTCCCGTCGCTTGCCGGTCGGGGTAGCGATTCAGCTCGACGTCCCCCACGGCGGCCTGGAGGGCGGCGACGAACTCGGCGGGCGGCGGTTCCGGGGCCTCGTTCGTGTTCAGCCGGACCGCCACGTCGACCTGCGGGGAGTGGTAGCCGGACCACGGCACCCCCCCCGGGCGCGGCGCCGACCGGGGCGGCTGGGCGTCGTGCCGCGTCACCGCGCGCTCCAGGTCGGCCGGCCGACGCGCAGCCGCGCCGACTCGGCGTGGGCGGGGAGCCCCTCGGCGTCGGCGATGGCCGCGACGTCCGCCGCGACCCGGGCGGCGGCACGCTCGTCGAAGCGGATCGCGTGCGCGCGGCGCAGGAAGTCCTCGGTACCAAGCACGGAGGAGAAGCGCGCCGTGCCGAACGTCGGCAGCACGTGGCTCGGCCCGGCAAGGTAGTCGCCGAACGAGGCCGGCGCGAACGGGCCGACGAAGACCGCCCCGGCGTGGCGCACGAGTGGCACGAGGGACTCGGCGTCGGTGACCATCAGCTCGAGGTGCTCCGGGGCGATGGCGTTCACGACGGCCATCGCGTGCTCCGGCCCGTCGACGAGCACGGCGTAGCCGCCCGAACCGAGCGCCGCCCGGGTCTCGTCGCGCCGCGGCGATGCGGCGACGAGGCGCGCGACCGCCTCGTCGATGGCGGAGGCGGCGGACTCCGACCATGTCACAAGCCAGGCGAACCCGTCCGGGCCGTGCTCGGCCTGGACGATGACGTCGATGGCGGCCCAGTCGACGGGGGCCGAGTCGTCGGCGACGACGACGACCTCCGAGGGCCCGGCGAAGGCAGCCGGCACGCCGACCGTGCCGCGCACCTCGCGCTCGGCGAGCGAGACCCATTTCGATCCCGGTCCCACGACGACGTCGACCCTGGGGATCGACTCGGTCCCGTAGGCGAGGGCGGCGATCGCCTGGGCCCCACCGACGCGGTAGACCTCGTCGACGCCGGCGATCGCCGCCGCGGCGAGGATCGCGCGCGGCACCGACCCGTCCGGGCCCGGCGGCGCGCAGCAGGCGATCGAGCCGACGCCGGCGACACGCGCCGGGATCGCCGTCATGAGCACGCTCGACGGATAGGTCGCCCGGCCCCCCGGGGCGTAGACGCCGGCCCGGTCGACCGGGAGGAGTAGATCGGTGATCTCGACGCCGTCGTATACAAAGGTCTTCGGCTTGGCGAGTCCGTACCGGTGGAAGGCCTCGATGGCGGCTGCGGCGGCACGCAGCGAGGCGGCGAGCCCGCCGTCGATCCGGCCGGGGGCGGCGGCGACGTCGACGGCGGGCACGCGCAGCTCGCCGAGCTCGATGCCGTCGAAATGCCTGGTCAGCTCGCGCAGGGCCTCGTCGCCGCGTGCCCGCACGTCCGCGAGGATCGCCCGCACCTCGGCGACGGGTTCGTCACCCGCCTGGTCCGGACGGGGAAGGTTCTCCGGCACGCCGGGCGATGTCCCGCGCAAGTCGAGCCTGGTGAGCACGACGCCGAGCGTAGCGAACGACCGATCTGCCCCCCATTCGAAGCGGTAAGGATAGGGGGATGCCGGTCGACTACTCCGAACTCGCCTCGATGGCAGAATCGATTGAAGCGCTCGCGCGCCGGGTCGGGAAGATGGGCGACGCTGCCAAGGCCCGCAAGGAGGACGAAACCGCCGCAGAGCTCTACGCCGTCGAGCGAGCTCTCGCCGGCGCGACGAGACGGCTCTCCCGACTCATCAACTCCCCTCGCCGTTAGTCACCGCATTCCCGGGCGGTCGGCTCTTTCAGGATCCGTCCCGTGACCGACGGGACGGTCGAGTCGCCGGAGCTGCCGGTCCGACACCGACGCGCGGGCAGACGTCGAGGAGCGCGCAGGCTGCACAGCGCGGCCGCCGGGCGTCGCACACGTTGCGCCCGTGGAGGATCAGCCGAACGCTCAGCGCGCCCCACCCGTCGGGCGGGACGAGCGCGCAGAGGTCGTGTTCGACGACCACCGGATCTCCGGCGGCACTCAACCCGAGGCGGCGCGCCAGTCGGCCGACGTGGGTGTCGACCGGCAGCCCGGGCAGGCCGAAGGCGACGGAAAGCACGACGTTCGCAGTCTTGCGCCCGACGCCGGGCAGGGTGACGAGCTCTTCGATCGTCCGCGGCACCGCACCGTCGAATCGTTCGGCGAGCGCCTGTGCCATGCCAATGAGGCTGCGCGCCTTGGCGTGGAAGAAGCCCGTCGAACGGATGATGCCTTCGAGCGCGTCCGGGTCGGCTCCGGCGAGGTCCTCCGGGGTCGGGTAGGCGGCGAAGAGCGCCGGGGTGACCTGGTTCACCCGTTCGTCGGTCGTCTGGGCCGACAGGATCGTCGCCACCAGGAGCTGGAACGCCCCTTCGTGCCGGAGAGCGCACAACGAGGCGGCGTCGCCCGGGTACTGCGCCGCGAGACGTTCGGCGACGACCCGCGTCCTTGCTGCCGCGCTCCTCGGTCTGGCCACCGCGGCCGATCGTAGTGAGACCGACCGCTCACCCACTTCCCCACCTCCCGCCGGTACCCTCGGGCCATGGACCGCGTCGAGGTGGTGCTGCGCCGCGACGACGAGGAGGCGGTGGGGATCGCCGCCCTCGTCTCGGCGGCGACGGAGGCGCTCGGCCATCGGCCCCTCGACGACGAGACCTGGCGCGAGCTCGTCGCCGGCCGACCCGCGGGAGATGCCGCCTTCCTCGCGCGCTTGCCGCACGCGACCGAGCTCGTCGGCTATGCCCAACTCGACCGGGGGTCCAAATCCTGGGGACTCTCCTACGTGCTGGACCCGGGCGCCACCGACGCCCTCTCGATCGGACGGTCCCTATGCCGCGCCGCGCTCGGCTTCGTCGCCGGTGAGGGCGGCGGCCTCGTACGAAGTTGGGTCCGACTACCGACGGTGACGAGCGACGGGATCGCCGCCTCGGTCGGCATGACGGCCGAGCGCCAGCTCCACCAGATGCGCCGCCCGCTGCCTGTTGAAGCGGTCCCGTCACAGCCGATCGCGACTCGCCCCTTCCGGGCCGGGGTCGACGATCCCGCCTTCCTCGAGCTCAACAACCGCGCCTTCGCCGGGCACCCGGAACAGGGGGCGTGGCGACCCGAGACGCTCGCCCGACGCGAGCGCGCACCGTGGTTCGACCCGGCCGGTCTGCTCCTCCACGAACGCGACGGCCGGATGCTCGCTTTCTGCTGGACCAAGGTCCACGATCTCGAGCCGCCGGTCGGCGAGATCTACGTGCTCGGCGTCGACCCAGACGCCCAGGACCGCGGGCTCGGCCAGGCGATGCTCCACGCCGGGCTCGCCCACCTTTCCGGCAAGGGGCTGCGGATGGCGATGCTCTACGTCGACGCCGCCAACGTGCGGGCCACCAGACTGTTCCGCGACGCCGGCTTCGAGATCGACCACGACGACCGCGCCTACGTGGGCCGCGTCGAGGCAGCGCGATGAGCCGCTACGACCTCGACCGCGACGAGGTCGCCGTCCTGCTCGCCGACCTTCCTCGCTACCGGGCCGCGCAAGTGTGGGAGGGGCTCTACGCCCACCTCGCCGATCCGGCCGAGCTGGGCGTGCTGCCGCGGGCGCTGCGGCAACGGCTCGCCGTGTTGCCCGCTTTCGCCGCCGCACTCGGGGTCGAGCGCGAGCTCAGCGCCGACGGGGGAGCGACGGTGAAGTGGCTCCTCTCCCTTGCCGACGGCGCAAGCGTCGAGGCCGTCCTCATGCACCACCCGCGCCATTCGACGGTCTGCGTCTCGTCCCAGGCGGGGTGCGCGATGGCCTGCTCGTTCTGCGCCACGGGCGACGCCGGGTTCACCCGGCACCTCTCGACCGGCGAGATCGTCGAGCAGGTCGTGCTGGCGGCACGCGCCGCCCGGTCGGCCGGACGCCGGCTCGACCACGTCGTCTTCATGGGGATGGGCGAGCCGCTCGCCAACTTCGACAACGTCTGGCGCGCTGTCGAGAGGATCGTCGACGATCTCGGCCTCGCCGCCCGGCACGTCACCGTTTCGACCGTCGGCGTCATCCCCGGGATCCGGCGCCTGGCGGGCTCACCGCGACAGGTCAACCTCGCCGTCTCGCTGCACGCCGCCAACGACGACCTCCGCGACAAGCTCATACCATTGAACCGCCGCTACCCGCTCGGCCCGCTGATGGCCGCCTGCGCCGACTACGTGGCGGCGACGCACCGCCGGATCTCCTTCGAGTGGGCCCTCATCGATGGGGTGAACGACTCCGACGGCGACGCCGACGAGCTCGCCACGCTCGCCCGGGAGTCGGGTGCCCACGTCAACCTCATCCCGCTCAACCCGACACCCGGCGGGACCGCGCGCGGCCTCGCTGGTTCGCCGCGGGCCCGCGTCCTCGCCTTCCGGGCGCGCCTCGACGGACGAGGCGTCAACGCCACGGTGCGCCGGACCCGGGGCCGCGCCATCGACGCCGCCTGCGGCCAGCTCGCCGCCGTGCGGCACGTGCGACCCGCCGCCCCCGCGACCAGCGACGAAGGGGCTCTCGAGGGCTAGGTCGGCGAAACGAGGAACACCGGGTGGCGTTGGGCGACCCGGTGCAGCTCCTCCTCGGCCGAATCGGCCCGTACGCCGTCGAAGAAGACGGCGACCTCCGCCCCCCAGCGCGTGAGGTAGGCGCGCAGGACCTCAACCTTGGCGGCATCGGCGAGCTCCTCAGCCGCGAACGGCTCCACCCGTCGGCCGAGCACCAGCTCGCCGGAACCGGCGGCGCGCAGGTTGCGCGCCCACTCGGTCTCGCCGCGCACCCCGACCAGGTAGCGGCGCCCGTCGAGCGAGAGCAGGTTCACGGGCACCCGCCGCCACTCGCCGGTCGCCCGGCCGCGCACCCGCAGGAGGCGGGTGCCCCGGACGCTCAGCCCCAGCCGGGCGGCGAGAGTGATGCCGCCGTTGAAGATGTGGACGGTGAACCAGCCCGGTTTCCGGTAGTAGGCCATCACCCATCGTCCCATCCCAGCCGGCGGGTGTCTCCGCCGGTCGATAGTGGGCCAGTTTGAGCAGTCCCTGACCAAGTCGTCGTGTCAAGCCATCCCGTTAAGGCCGCTTGCGAGCGGCCTTTCGGGCTCGCGCCGCTGTCGACGAACCCGGGAGAAGCTCACACAATTGTCGCTGACCTCCAGCCCATCAACTGAGGTCAACACTGATCGAGAGGCTCGCCGAAGTGGTGCAGACCAAGTGCCAGGTCCTCGGCAAAGAGATCTTCAGCAACGATCCCGAAAGGGGAATTTCCACTCGAGTCACCGCTGAGATGTTTGAGTGGCATGAATTCGGCGATCGGACAGAAGCCGGGAGCGGCCACCAGGATCCAAGGACGATCGTTGCAACCCGCCCGTGCTTCAGCATCGAGGACCGCGCGTAACCCGAGTTCGTGATTGGAACCAGGGTGAGTGCTCCTTTTGTCCTTCCGACTCGAACCTGTTTGGGTACGACAAACGCACACGTCACACCCACATTTCGAATTCGCTGCTGGACATCGATCAACTGGTACCCCTGCGATGCGAATCCGAAGCCTGACGTCGACGATCCCAACACGATGTCGGTTGCTTTGCAGCCGGGGACTGCGGTGTGCGCTCGGCTGCTCGAATCCAGTGCGGGCGTCGTCTTGGTTTCTGGGGAGCTTGCGGCCGCTGCGCCCGCATAGGTCGCGCCAACGATCATCGCAAGCGCGATCACAACTGCAGCCGTTCGTCTCGCAACCATCGGCGCCGCGCCTCCGCTCCGCTAAGGAACAGGCTTCATTCGACACACTCATTCTGGCATGACCTGCTCGAGTTGCAGCTAGCCACCCAGATCGAGCTAGCCCACTGCCCGCCGGTCGGTTCGTCCCGCCTGCTGGCAGACTGGGGTCGTGATCACCCTGCCCCCCCGCGAGCGACACTGGTTCCCAGCCCGCCAGCCACAGACGCTGCAGATCGCGGCCCTGCTGCTCTACTGGAGCGCCTTCCTCGGCCTCGTCTCGGGTCTTCTCGTCGGCGGGTCGGGGCACTACGCGTTGATACTGGCCGTCGCCGAGGGCGTCGGCGCCTACGGGATCGCCAACGAAAGGCGCTGGGGCTACGTGGTGGCGCTCCTCGCGGCGGCGATCCCGCTCGTCCTCCTCGTCGCCGTCGCCGGGCTCCTCAGCGCGGGGATCCTCGCCGTGATCTTCCAGATCGCGCTCGTCGCCCTTCTCCTCCATTCCCGAAGCCGCGACTACTTCAGGCTCTGGTACCGCTGAACCCCGAACCCCGCTCCGATGAAGATCCCGCCCGGCGGGGTACCGTTCCGCCGGACGAGCCCATGCCGCGCGGTGCCGAGAAAGCCATCGCCGTCCAGGCGATGTTCGACCGGATCGCGCCCCGCTACGACCTCATGAACCGGCTCATCTCGCTCGGCCTCGACCGCACCTGGCGGAAACGTGCCGTCGCGGCGCTCGAGCTGGCGCCGCCCTCGGTCGTCGTCGACCTCGCCTGCGGGACCGGCGATCTCTGCCGCGAGCTCACCCGCGCGGACCACCGCGCCGTCGGCGTCGACTTCGCGGCCAACATGCTCGCCGCCGCGCGCGCCGGCGCCACGCCACTCGTCCGGGCCGACGGGGAGATGCTGCCGATCGCCACGGGATGCGCCGACGGTCTCGTCTGCGGCTTCGCCCTGCGGAACTTCGCCGACCTCGGCGCCGTACTCGCCGAGATCGGACGAGTCGTGCGGCCTGGCGGGCGGATCTCGCTCCTCGAGGTCGACGAGCCGCGCTCGACCTTCCTCGCCCTCGGGCACCGCGTCTGGTTCCACGGGGTGGTCCCGCGTCTCGGCGCCCTGCTCTCCGACGGCCCCGCCTACCGCTACCTGCCGCGCTCGGTCGCCTACCTGCCGCCGCCCTCGGAGATGGCGGCGCTCGTCGCCGCGGCCGGCTTCGACGCGGTGACGCGGATCCCGCTCCACGGCGGGATCGCCCAGGTCATCGTGGCCACCCGCGCCGGCGGCCGGCCCCTCGCCCGGCGGCGGCCGTTACCGTCCGGCGGAGGATCATGAGCGCGCCGGCCCGCCTCACGTCCCCGAGTGGCGGCGAGATCGACGCCAGCGCCCTCGCCTGGCGCGCGGCGCCCGTCGACCCCGAGGTCGTCGAGCGAGCGCGGCACCACGCTTTCCGCGCCGGGCGCCTCGTCGAGCGCGACGGCGCCGCAGTGCTCTCCTGGGGCGAAGCGGCCCGCCTCGAGTTCCGCCTCGGCGTCGGCGAGCCCGGAGCGGGCCGCCTCGCCCACGAGCTCCTCGCCGCCATCCCGGGGCGGTCCGAGGACGGAGCCAACTTCCCCGGAGCCCTCGCCCTCGGTGCCCTGCCGTTCGACGCGGGGATGGCGAGCTCGCTCGTCATCCCCCGCCTCGCCGTCGTCGTCGACGCTGACGACGCCGTCGTCGTCGCCATCGGGCCGAGGCTGCAGGTCGCCCGCCCCGGCGAGCAGCTCGGGCTCGTCTTGGACCTGCCCGACGACGATGGCGAGCCGGGCCCGGACCGCTTCCGGGTCGACTCGGCCCGCCCGCACGAGGAGTTCTGCGCCGCCGTTGCCGCCGCGCGTGACGCCATCCGCGCGGGCGAGCTCGACAAGGTCGTCCTCGTCCGCGAGGTCGTCATCGCCGCCAACCGGTGCTTCCGGCGGCACGACCTCCTGGAGCGCATCCGGGCTCTCCACCCGACGTGCGCCGCCTTCGCGATCGACGGATTCGTCGGAGCGAGCCCGGAGCTTCTCGTGCGGCGCCGGGGCGAAAGGATCTCGTCCCGCCCGCTCGCCGGCACCGTCGCCCGCAGCGGCGACCGGCGCGAGGACGCCCGCCTCGCCACCGGGCTGCTCGCCTCGCCGAAGGACCGGCTCGAGCACCGCTACGTCGTCGAGGCGATCGTCGCCACCCTCGTCCGTCACGCCGACGACGTCGCAGTCCCCGACACCCCCGAGCTCCTGGAACTGCGCAACGTCACCCACCTCGCAACACTGGTGACCGCGACGCTGCGCGCCGAGCAACCTGCGGCACGGCTCCCGAGCGCGCTCGAGCTCGCCGTCGAGCTCCACCCGACACCCGCCGTCGGGGGTACACCGCGCGACGCCGCACTCGAGTACCTGCGGAAGAACGAGGAGCTCGACCGCGACCGCTTCGCCGGCCCGGTCGGCTGGGTCGACGCCTCGGGTGACGGCGAGTGGTGGATCGGCATCCGCAGCGCCTTCGTCGACGGCAAGACGGCGCGGCTCCTGGTCGGGGTCGGCATCGTCGACGGGTCCGACCCCGCGGCAGAGCTCGCCGAGACCCAGCTGAAGCTCCAGGCACTGCTCGCCGCCTTCGTCCGCCCCTGAGATGACACCCCGGATGCGGTGATGCGACCGTGACGGAGCGTTACGTGCACGGCTACCACGCCCGCGAGGACGACCGCCTCCTTGACCAGGCGGAGACGCTCGTCGAGCTGCTCCATCACG
Source organism: Acidimicrobiales bacterium (assembly GCA_050013835.1). Classification (GTDB taxonomy): domain Bacteria; phylum Actinomycetota; class Acidimicrobiia; order Acidimicrobiales; family Bog-793; genus Bog-793. The sequence continues at coordinate 85,526 of JBEKEM010000005.1, read as the reverse complement.
ACACGGCGTACCCGGCGGGGTCGACGGTGCTCGAAGTCGGCTGCGGCGTCGGCGCCCAGACGGTCACGCTCGCGGCCCGGAGCCCCGGGGCGCGTTTCACCGCGGTCGACGTCGCCGCCGACTCGCTCGAGAAGGCCCGGCGACGTGTCGTGGCCGCGGGACTCGACAACGTCGAATTCGGCCAGGCCGACATCTTCTCGCTGCCGTTCGCCCCCGGGTCCTTCGATCACGTCTTCGTCTGCTTCGTCCTCGAGCACCTCGCCCGGCCGACCGAAGCCCTGCGCGTCCTCGGCGGCGTGCTGAGGCCGGGTGGGACGATCACGGTGATCGAGGGCGACCACGGGTCCGCTTACTTCCACCCCGACGACGACGCGGCCCGCCGGGCGATCGCCTGTCTCGTCGAGCTGCAACGACGAGCGGGCGGCAACGCCCTGATCGGCCGGGAGGTCTACCCGCTCCTCGTCGGGGCGGGCTTCGGCTCCGTCGCGGCCGGGCCCCGGGTGGTCTATGTCGACGCGAGCCGTGCCGGGCTGGTGGACGGCTTCACCAGGAGGACCTTCACGGCGATGATCGAGGGGGTGCGGGAAGCCGCGCTCGGGGCCCGCCTCATCGACGCCGCGACCTTCGACGCCGGTGTGCGCGCGCTCCACCGCACGACGGAGGCCGACGGCGTCTTCTGCTACACGTTCTTCAAGGGAGTCGGCACGAAGGGCCCGCTCTAAGGGTGCCCTCGCGCGCAACGGTCGGGCAACGGGGTCCCGTCCGGCGTGTTCGCAGAAGGATCCGGGAGTTCCGTCCCTTCCACGACGCGCCCCCGGTCGGTGGCGACCGGGCGGGAAGTCTCCGGCGTGCCGGGCTACGACGGGATCTGCGTCGTGAGGCAAAACGGGTGACCGGCGGGATCGAGTAGCACCCGGTAGTGCTCCGGGGCAGGTTGCACCGCCGCCAGACGCGCCCCCAGCCGCACCGCCTCCGCCTGTGCCAGTTCGAGGTCGTCGACGGCGAGGTCGAGGTGCATCTGCTTGGGAGGCGCACCCTCGGGCCACACCGGCGGCTCGTAGTCCGGGATGCCCACGGCCGACAGCCACCCGCGATCGGTCTTCACCGCGACGAAGGCGTCGCTCCGGAACGAGACCTCACCGCCAAGGAGTGCGGCCCAGAACTCGCCCAGCGCTCCGGGGTCTGCACAGTCGAGTGAGATCGAACCCAGTCGGGCCACGGCCATGCGCTCATGCTAAACGGGACGATCCGTCGTTCGGGCGCGCCGTGCCGGAACCGTCACGTCGTCGTCGCCTGAACCGCGAGAACGGCCTGCCAGTCGGTCGCGTGATGGCACGGATCACCCGGCTGCCGGCGAGGTCCTCGCCTCCCCTTGGCCACACGTGAATACTGGATTTTGTGACGCGGCGCTCGCGACCTGTGAGGTTGCTCACCGTCCTGGGCGGCGGCGTCGTTCTCGCGGCACTGGGCGCGCCGCTCGCACGGGCGGCGCCGGGAGTCCCGGTCGTCACCGGGACGGCGCGGATCCTCGGCGCGCCGGCCGGCTGGCACGAGCCGGCTTCTACGTGCAGGCCTGCCCTGCTGCGGAAGGGTTCCTCGTCGCCTGCCCCGGCGGTGCGACGGCGACACCGTCGGGTTCGCCCGCGACCAGGGCCGCGGTGGTGCACCACGTCATCGCCTCTGGCGGCCACGCGCGGCGCGCCTCCGCCGTCGTCCTGGGCTCGCACCGCAAGCCGGGCAGCTACTCGGTACGGCTCACCGGTCCCGGCACCTGGCAGGTCGGGCTGTACTACTACACGCGCTGGGGCCAGATCATCGACGGCGCGCCCGTGACGGTCACCCTCGGGCCCGGCGGCGTGGTCCGCCGGGATCTCACCGTGCACTATCGCGGGCCGGCCATGGGAGGCCTCGTGAAGCTGGAAGGGGCGCCCGCCGGTTTCTCGTCGAAGGCGCACCTCGGCATCCAGGCGTGCCCGGCCGCCGTGGCCCTCAGCATCGTCTGCCGCGGTGGTCGACAGGGCTATGAGGACATCTTCCCGGGACACGCCTACGCGCTCGTCCTCGCCCCGGGACGCTGGACAATCGCTGCCTACTACCGGTCCGACACCAACAGTCGTCTCGTCGTCGGCACGCCCCTCCGCCTCACCGCCGCCAAGGGCCACACCACGACGCAGAACCTCCCGATCAGGTTCCAGGGTCTCTAGGGGCGCGAACCGCGACCGGGATCACCGGTCGATCGGGCGGCAGCACGTCCGTTGGCTCCCGGTCGCACCGCCGGACCTGCGATGCTGCTCGTATGCACGCGCGGAATCGACGCGTCGAGCGGTTCGAGTTCGTGCCCGAGGATGCGGCGATGGTCGTCACCTGCATGACGCAGTTCGCCGCCGCCGGGCGTGGCTGGATCAACCTCCTGCCCGGGTTCGCCGACGACGAGGACGCGCCGACGATGCCGACCGGGCTATGGGCGATCTTCGGCGGCGGGAACCCGGTCGTCACGATGTGCTCGTGGGTCCCGGCCGCCAGGGACCGCCGCCGACCCGAGCACACGAGGCTCGGCATCACGCACAGCTGCGGCCGGCGCGCCGCCGAGCGGCTGCGCGCGCAGGACGTCGGCATCCCGGCGGGCTGGTTCGTCGAGCAGGACCACGTCCGGCGGGGACTCGTCCTGCGCGTCCCGCCCGCGGAGGCACCCGAGAAGGTCCTCGACTGGGCCCTGCGGGCCGGCAAGGCCCTTTCCAACCTGCGCACGACCGAGAGATGGCAGGCGGAGGTGCATTTCCCGACCGACTGAGCGCCGGGGCGCGGGGGACTTCCCGCCGGTCGGTGCCGGTTTCGAACCTCCCGGGCACGGCGAGCGTCTAGAGGTGGGCGAGCTACGCGTGACGGCAGGGAGGGGGAGGCTGTGGGACCGCAAACCGAGGGTCCTCGGTATCGGGTCGGGGCGGTCGTGACGGCGCTGCTCGCCGGGATGATGCTCTGCGCCGCCGGCCAAACCGCCGGCGCCACCGCCGACCGGTCCCGGGCGAACGCCCGGCCGGCCACCCTGGGAGCATTGTGCTCCTCGGTGAGCAACATGGACCGCCTCGTCGTCACCCGCACCGATTCGATCCCCCAGGACCATTTCGACTTCACCTTCCCCTCCCTCGTCACCGTGCGGAACGCCAGGGTCGTGCGCGCGGCGGCAAGGGCGCTCTGCGCCCTGCCAAAGATGCCTAAGAGCGGCCTCCATTGCCCGGCCGACTGGGGCATCACCTACCACCTCGCCCTCGCGGCCAAGGGCCACGACTTCCCGTCGGTCGACGTCGACGCGACTGGCTGCCAGGGGGTGCGGGGCCTCGGGCAGCTCCGCTGGGTGGCCCGCTCGCCTGAGTTCTGGAAGGTGCTCGGGACCGCGATGGGGCTCGCCAAGCCCGACGCCAGCACGTTCGCCGGGAGCCGGGTCGACGGCTGACTCGGGCGCGCCCGGGACCTAACCCCGCCCGCCGGCTGTGCCAGTTCCCGCGGGCGCGGCGGCCGGGCCGGGTCGGAGCTTCCGGGCGAGCTCGATCTCGTCGTGGATCTCGATGCCACCGAGGCCGATCAGGGGGATGCCGGGCTTGAGCAGGCGGGCCCGGTCGACCGCCCCGGGGTGCACGGCGACGATCCGGAATCCGCGCCGACCGTAGAAACGAAGCGCCGGCAGGTTGTCGTTCGTCGTGATGAGCCACACGCGCCCGCAGCTGCGTTGCCTGGCCAGCTCCACCAGTCGCTGCACCAGCGCGGAACCCACGCCTCGCGAGCCGACCAGGGCGTCGAGCGTCACGAGCTCCACCTCTCCGTCCAACTCCTGATAGGTCGCGAGCCCCAACCGCTCCCCGTCCGCCTCGGCGATCAGCCCCGGCAGGTCGGAGGCGTCGACGAAGGCGTCGCGACGGGCGATGAGGGTCGAGCCCCACCGCTCGGTCAGCACTCCCACCACCCAGGCCCTGTCGCCGTCGACGACCTCACGCACCGCCATGCCGAAAGCCTGCCGCACACGGCGGACGGCCGGCGGATGCCGCCCACCCGAACCGCGGGCATGATGGCGCGGTGGCACGCGAGCTCAAGTACGCGATCGACCTGCCCAACGTCGGGCCGTTCGCCGACCCGAAACTGCTCTGCCAGCTCGCCGTCGCCGCCGAGCAAGCCGGCTGGGACGGCTTCTTCCTCTGGGACCACCTGCTCTTCGCCGACGACTGGCCGGTGACTGACCCGTGGGTGACGCTCGCCGCCATCGCCGTCAGGACCGAGCGCATCCGCCTCGGGCTCTGCGTGGCCCTGCTGGCGCGGCAACTCCCTTGGGAGGTCGCCAAACGTGCCGTGGCGCTCGACCGGTTGTCCGACGGCCGTTTCACCCTCGGAGTCGGCCTGGGATCGCGCCTCGAGGAGTACACCGCCTTCGGGCAGTCGCCCGACGACCGATCGCGCGCCGAACGCCTCGACGAGGCGCTCGACATCGTCACCGCGGCCTGGACCGGCGAGGCCTTCACCCACGAGGGCAGGCACTTCCAGGTCGAGGCTCCCCCGATGACCCCTGTCCCGCTGCAGCGCCCGCGCATCCCGATCTGGGTCGGGGGGCGGTGGCCCAACCGTGCGCCTTTCCGCCGGGCGGCGCGCTTCGACGGCGTGTTCCCGATCCACGCCTCCTACCCCTCGGGCGAGACGATGCCGCCGAGCGAGCTGGCCGCCATCGTCGACTACGTCGCCGCCCACCGGGACGGCGCCTCGTTCGACGTCTCCCTCGAAGGGGCGACGGCTGCGGGCGCTGACGAGACCGGACGGATCGACGCCTACGCCGGGGCTGGGCTTACCTGGTGGGTCGAGGCGCTCGGCTGGTGGCGGGGTGACGTGTCGGACGCCCGGGCGCGCGTCGCGGCCGGTCCACCCCGCTGAGGTCCGACCCCCGGGAGGGTCCGCCTCCGGGTCGCGGTGCCGGCTCAGATGTTGGTCCAGCGGCGCTGACGCACCCGCGCCACCGGCGGCGGGCTGACGGGTGAGCTCCCCGGACCGCGGGTCGCGATGAGGGAGAATGGACCCGCAAAGGAGGATGGTGAGCGAGAATCCACAGGCGAACACCGTTTCGGCCCACCGCCTCGGCCCGGACGGCCCGTTGCTCGGGGCGATGGGACTCGGCTGCTGGGCGATCGGCGGCCCCGTGACCCGTGGCGACGGCCACACGATCGGTTGGGGCCCCGTCGACGACACCGAGTCGGTGCGCGCGATCCGCAAGGGCGCCGAACTCGGGGTGACCCTCTTCGACACCGCCAACGTCTACGGACGCGGCCATTCCGAGCAGCTCGTCGGGAGCACGCTGAAGGGCCACGACGAGATCCTCATCGCAACGAAGTTCGGCTTTAGCATGGGCGGGGATGGAGACGGCGACGTCGATGGCACCCGCGTGAAGCCCGCCGAGATCAGATCGGCGTGTCAGGCGTCGCTGCGGCGGCTCGGCCGCGACCACATCGACCTCTACCAGCTCCACGTCGGCGACGTTCCAGACGACACGGCCGACGAGGTCGTCGGCGAGCTCGAGGGACTGCAGCGCGAGGGGTTGCTCCGGCACTTCGGCTGGAGCAGCGACGTGCCCGCCCAGGCCGCCCGCTGGGCCGCGCGGGGCACGTGTTCGGCCGTGCAGATCGCCTGCAACGTCCTCGAGGACAAGCCGGACTTCTTCGCGCTATGCGAGAGGACGTCGATGACCGCCCTCATCCGCAGCCCTCTCGCCTCGGGGTTCCTGTCGGGCAAGTACGGCACCGACTCGCGCCTCCCCGCCGACGACTGGCGGGCCCAGGAGACGGCGCTCGGCTGGGGCGACATGTTCCGGCCGGACGGCAGCGCCGCGCCGAGGTGGCTCGCCAAGCTCGACGCGCTGCGCGGGATCCTCACCGACGGCGGCCGCAGCCTCGTGCAGGGGGCGCTCGGCTGGCTCTGGGCCCGCAGCCCGACCGCCGTGCCGATCCCCGGGTTCAAGACGGCGGCCCAGGTCGAGGAAAGCGTCGGCGCGATCCGCTTCGGCCCGTTGACGGCGGATCACCTCCGCCGCATCGACGAGGTGCTCGGGCGCTGACAACATCCCCGCAGAGAGGAAGGCGCTAACCGCGTGCGACGTGGCCCCGGACGGCGACGCGACGGCGAGTCCGCGTCCTCGGCGGTGATGCCGGGGACGGCCCTCATCGTCGGGCTCGACGTCGGCACGACGAGCGTCAAGGCGGTCGCCTTCCAGCCCGGTTCGGCGCGGCGGCACGTCGCCACCCGCCAGTACCCGACGGACGAGCCGGCGCCGGGGTGCCGCACGCAGGACCCGGAGGTGATCGTCGCCGCCGCTCTGGCGGCACTCGCCGAGTGCGTCGCGGCCGGGGACGGCGCTGCGGTCGCGGCCGTCTCGCTCTCGGCCGCGATGCACGGCCTGATGGCGCTCGACGCCGATCTCCGGCCGTTGACGCCGCTTGTCACGTGGGCCGACGCTCGGGCCGCCGACGAGGCACGCTCGCTCCGCGAGTCCGGCGACGCGGCCCAGCTCCACAACGTCACCGGGGTCCCCGTGCACCCGATGACGCCGCTTGCCAAGCTGATGTGGTTCGCCCGCCACCAGCCCGAGACCTGGGCCGCGGCACGCTGGTGGATCGGCCTCAAGGACTACCTCATCTACCGGCTCACCGGCACGCTCGCCACCGAGCTCTCGTCGGCCTCGGGGACGGGGCTCCTCGAAATGGCGACGCGCGCGTGGAGCCCGGGAGCGCTCGCGGTCTGCGGGGTGCCCGCCGAGCGGCTGCCGGAGATCCTCTCGCCCACCACCGTCCTCGAGCTCGCCCCGGCGGCGTCCGAGGAGGTAGGCCTGCCCGCCGGCACCCCGGTCGTCGTCGGCGCCGGCGACGGCCCGCTCGGCAATCTCGGCACGGGGGCGATCACGCCGGGAGTGGCCGGGCTGACGCTCGGCACGAGCGGCGCCCTCCGGCTCGCCTTCGACCGGCCCCGCCTCGGCGCTGGGAGGGCGCTCTACTGCTACGCGCTCACCGAATCGCTCTGGGTCTCCGGCGGGTCGATCAGCAACGGCGGCGGCGTGATCCCCTGGGCGGGACGCGCCCTCGCTCCCGACCTCGTCGCGGCGGGCGACGACCCGGACGCCGCCGTCCTCGAGCTGGCGGCGCAGGCCCCGCCGGGGGCCGACGGGCTGGCGATGGTGCCGTACCTCATCGCCGAACGGGCGCCGCTGTGGGACCCGGACCTGGCCGGCGCCTACCTCGGCCTGCGCGCTCACCACACCCGTGCCCATCTCGTGCGCGCCGCCGTCGAGGGGGTCTGCATGCAGCTTCGGTTCATCCTCGACCGCCTCGACGCGATGGTCTTCGTCGAGTCCGTGCGGGCGACCGGCGGCGCCTTCCGCTCACCGCTGTGGCGCGAGGCCGTGGCGGCCTCCCTCGACCGCCCGCTCTTCGTCGTCGACGACACGGCGGGTACCGCGCGCGGTGCCGCCGCCCTCGGTCTCCTCGCGACAGGGAGGGCCGCCTCGCTGGACGAGGCGCTAGCGCAGCTTCCGGGCGACGACACCGCCGCGCCCTCACCAGTCGGGGTGAGTCGCGATCTCGTCGCGACCTACGCGGCCCTGCGGCGTTCGCTCTCCCCGCTCATCGACGACCTGGGAACCGTCGCCGGCCTGCCCCGCCACAGCACAGCACGGTGAGGTTGAGGCCGCGGCGCGTCATCCTTCTCGGGCGCGCCCTTCTGGGGCCCACGCCAGGCTGGTCAGGGGGAGCTGCACGGGGACAGCGCACTTTGACGCCAACGGCGGGTCGTCGGCCGCGCGCATCTACGTGCCGGCGTCGAGTGGTATCGTGCCGCCGATTCGCGTCTACCTTGTCCCCTTCGAGCTGTCGGAACTCGAGTGTTGCGGACGTTCAAAGGAGGAACCGGCGCCGCCCAGTCGGCGTCAGATCATCATGCTGCCTCATTTCATGCCCATGTTGGCCGGCGCGTCGACCGGCGGTTTGCCTGTAGCACCCTGCAGCCTCAGTGCGCCAGGCGCAGTCCATCATGCGAGACCGACGCCGTCCCTCCGACCGGCCATCCGCGCATCGGGGCGTTTCTCGTGAGGCGGGAATTGTTGCCGCCGGCCCCAGTTCGTGCAGCGGGTGCGGTCTTGGCCGTCGTTGCCTTGAGCGCCGCCGGCACAACGGGCAACATCCAGGCACCGCTCAGTGTCGAGGCGCACTTCGCTACCTTGGCGTCCTACCGCGCCAACCCCGGGGACGTCACTGCCATTACTTACGATCCGGCGAGCGTGCCCGTGGGCGCTCGGATCCGCGTGACACAGTCGGCCAACAAATGGGGCGGCATGAACGTCCAGCTGGACCTGAAGGGCCTTCGGCACGACGCTGGCTACAGGGCCTACGTCAACGTCGGCCTGTGCACTGCAGACCCCGCGACGGCGGGACGGCACTTCGAGAACTTCCCACCCTCCGGTAGCTACCCGGCAAACGAGTTCTCGTTCAACCTTGCAACGAACAGCGCCGGCAGCGCCAGCGCGCTCACGCAGCGTTACTGGGGCATCGGCGAGCACCAACACGCGAACTCCATGGTCATCCTGCGCCGCGGTACAGGTCGCATTGCAGCGTGCGCGACCGTGCCGTTCAAGCGACTCAACCCGGAATGGTGAGCGGAGGCTCATCAGGTCTCTGACGCTGGCTCCCTACCACGGTCGCAGCCGCCAGTTGGAGATTGGGGACGTCGGCGCTCTGACACGCGCGGGCTGTTACTCCCGAGCCACGCGGGGCGGGCGTGAGGGCGTGGCAATGGTTTGCACCGTCATTGTTCTCTCGATGGCGCGAGCGCCAGGAGGTGAGACCTTCTCGGTCAGCCAGACCGGTCCGCAGCGCCTGCCCGGTAACCCTGGCGGCCGCCGACCGGCCAACGCGGCAACAACGCAGGGATTGATTGCCTGTCGGTCCACACCGCGTCCAGTTCCGGGTTCCGATACCATTCCCCGCGCGTTCGAACGTCTCCGTGGCTGAGATCGGTCGCGGTCGCTTCGACCTCGAACGGTCATACCGAAATCAACGAGTCCTGGGCGGATGCAGATGGTAGGGGATCGGGCGGAAGTTCATCGCGGTGTGCTGCTTGCCGAAGTCCCCTCCAGAGACGCTGACGATGAGATTTCCTAAGGAGGCCCCTATGAATCTACGGCGTTTGCCGTACGTCTTCGTTTTGGTGCTGCTCGGTGGCGCCTGGCTCCCGCTCTCGAGCGCCCAGGCAACGACGAGCCCAACCCCCGCGCCGCCTCTCATCCTCGTGGAACACGCCACCACGGGCCCGTTCGTCTTGGCCGCCAAGGTAGGCAGCCTGACTGCGGCGTGGGTCGACCCGGAGTTCGGCGTGAACGCGTGGGGAGCCGTGGCGAGTGACCCGACGAATGGTCCCCTCATCGCCGTGATCGATGGCTCCTACAACGTCTGGGCCAAGGAAGGCAGCCTCACCGCGCCGTGGGTGGAGGTATTCACAGGCGCCTGGACCGACTCCTATTACGTGGCCGTGGCGAGTGACCCGACGAATGGTCCCCTCATCGCCGTGATCGACAACAGTGGCAACGTGTGGGCCAAGGAGGGCAGCCTGACCGCGCCGTGGGTGGAGGAATACAGCGGGGGGTCTGGGGCCACGGCCCCCGTTTCGGTCTCCGTGGCGAGTGACCCGACCAATGGTCCCCTCATCGCGGTGTCGACGGCAGGCGGGGTCGTGTACGCGAAACTGGGCAGCCTGACCGCGCCGTGGGTGGAGGAATTTACCGGCGCCGAGGACGAGCTCTACACCCTATCCGTGGCAAGTGATCCGACAAATGGCCCCCTGATCAGCGTCTTGGCGGGTGGCAACGCGTACGCCAAGGAGGGCAGCCTCACCGCGCCGTGGGTGGAGGAATACGCCGGCGTCGTCGCCGCTGCGGTGGCGAGTGATCCAACGAACGGCCCCCTCATCTCGGTGATCGATGGCTCCTACAACGTCTGGGCCAAGGAAGGCAGCCTGACCTCGCCGACGTGGGTCGAGGAATACGCCAGCATCGAACACGAGGCCTACGCCCTGTCCGTGGCGAGCGACGCGACGAATGGTCCGCTCGTCGCCGTGGTGGACGGAAGTGACAATGCGTGGGCCAAGGAAGGCAGCCTGACCTCGCCGACGTGGGTAGAGGAATACACCAGCGCCGACGCGGTTGCCGTCGCCGGTTGACCTGAGTCTTGCAAGCGCCAGCGCCAACCGAGTATCGAGTCTCCTGATACTCGGTTGGCGCGCGGCTGCGCCATCGGGTTTGATTCCTCGCACCGACAACCGACCACCCGGGTATTCGGTCGGTCGTCGCGAATCGAACCCGGAATGGCTCTTGATCGGTTCTTTTCCCGCCAGCTGCCGCGGGTCGCCTGTCATCTGACCACCGCCCTCGCCGTCGGATCGGTGACGCCCCGATTGCTCTCGACACCCCTTCCGAGATGCGTAACAACGGAGATCGGTGACGTCGGCTCTCCGAGCCGAACCCCCGACGCCCAGCGATGCGCTTGATGCTCACAGGCCGACCAGCCCGGCGGAGCCCGCAGACCGTGTCGGCCCACCCCCGACCGGCACGAGCACCGCTGGCGCGCCGGAACGGTCAGGTCCTCGCGCGTCGCGCCTTGCCCGGCGAAAGGATCCTCCGCAGGCCCCACCCCGTGACGAGCGTGAACGCTTCGACGACGGTGAAGGTCGACATCTTCGAGGTTCCCGCGACGCGGTCGACGAAGTGGATCGGCACCTCGACGATGCCGGAGCCAGCCTGGCGGGTGAGGAAGGTCATCTCGATCTGGAAGCCGTAGCTGTCGGCACGCACCCGGTCGAGGTCGAGGCGCTCCAGCAGGCCCGCCGCGTAGACGCGGTACCCCGCCGTCGAGTCCTCGACGCCGAGCCCGAGGAGCACCTTGGCGTAGATGTTGCCAAACCGCGAGATGAGCCGGCGCAGTAGCGACCAGTTCGGGATGGAGCCGCCCGGGATGTAACGCGAGCCGATGACGAGTTCGACGCCACCGCCCAGGGCGGCGAGGAGCTGCGGCAGCTCCCCCGGATCGTGCGAGAAGTCCGAGTCCATCTCGACGAGCGCCTCGTAGCCGCGCGCGAGCCCCCAGCGGAAGCCGTCGCGGTAGGCGGGGCCGAGCCCGTTCTTCGCCACCCGTCGCAGCACCTCGATCGAGCCGAGGTCCGCCGCCGTCTTCTCGGCGAGCTCGGCGGTCCCGTCGGGGCTCGAGTCGTCGACGACGAGGATGGAGGCGTCGGGCACGGTCGCGCGCACCGCCCGCAGGATCGCCTCGATGTTCTCCCGCTCGTTGTACGTCGGGAGGACGACGAGGACGCGCACGGTTAGACCCTATCTTCGCCGCCCAGCCCGCAACGGGAGGGCGACGTGTCCGGCACGGTGGGCGGAGCAGGACGCCGTCGAGGGGGCCCCACGCGCCGCCGACCCGCGCCGGTCACCGTCTCCGGAGGCCGCGCGCCGCGGCCCTACTCCTCGGCCGCGACCTCGGCCGGAGGCGCCGGTGCGGATACCCGATTGGCGAGGAGCTCGCGAAGGGCGACCTGGATCGACCCCGCCAGCGGGACGGCGAGGATCGCGCCGGCGATGGCGCCGAAGGTCGCCCCCACGATGTCGCCGGTCTCGGCGCCGACCAGCACGGCGAGCAGCACCCACAGCGGCGACAGCTGGACCGAGCGCGAGACGATCAGCGGGTAGAGGACGTGGTTCTCGACCTGCTGGTAGACGAGGAAGACGACGATCGTCACGATCCCGGCCACCGTCGAGTGGAGGAAGGCCAGCCCGACCGTCGGCACCCCGGCGAGGAGCCCGCCCACCTGGGGCAGGAAATCGACGAGCCCGACCCACACTGCCAGCAGCGGCGCGAACGGCACGTGGGTCACCTCGAGGGCCACGAACACGACGATGCCGGCGATCACCGAGGTGGCGAGGTCGCCGATCATAAAGCCGGTCACCTCGCGGGACATCGCGTCGGTGATCCGGCGCAGGCGCGCGGCGTGCTCCTCGGTCATCACGCCGAGCACGGCTCCGTAGGTGCGGGGCCCCTCGAGCAGGACGAAAAAGGAGAGAAAAGCGATCGTGACAAGGCTGGCGAGCCCGGAGACCACCGTCTTGCCGACGGCGAAGGCCGGCTTGGACAGCTTGGCGATGGCGCTCTCGAGGTTGGGGACATTCCGGCGCACCCAGTTCTCGAGCCGGAGGCGGGCGACAAGGTGGCCGATCGTCCCCCTGCCGTGCTGGGCGTCACGCACGATCGACGGCAGGTCGTGGGCGAAGCGCGTCGCGGACGACACGAGCGGGTGGAAGAGCAGGTACCCGAAGACGAGCGCCACCACGACGATGACGCCGTAGACGACGAAGACGGCGCCCGTCCGCCTCATCCCCCGGTTGCACAGCATCCGCACGAACGGGTTGAGCAGCACGGCGATGAAGAGCGACACGGCGATGAGGAGGATCACCACCCGCAGCCGCCAGGCGAGCAGCGCCACGACGAGCACGGCGAGGCCCACCAGCAGCACGAAGACGGCCGACCGCACGACGAGCCACTCGGTCGCCCGCTCCCTCTCCGCCGCGGCCGCGTCCCGCGACCGCCCCGACCGCGTCCGCCCCACCGGCTCCGCCGGCCCGTCCATGGGCCCCAGTCAAGCCGACCGGAATCGCCGAACCGTGCATTTCCGGCGAGCCGCCGAACCCGACATTGACGGCCGACCTCACCGACGTGGAAGCATGGTCCGATGCCTGATGAGGTGAGGGCTGGTCCGCGCTCACGCTGGAAGGCGGTCGTCCCCGCCCCCCTGCGCCACGGGATCCTCATCTTCCTCGTCGTCCTCGTCGTCGAGTACCTCGTCGTGCCGGAGCTCGTCGGCGCGAGCAGGAACCTCCACTACCTCGAGCGGTTGAACGGCGGCTGGCTCGCCGCCGGCTTCGCCTTCGAGGCGGCGTCGCTTCTCGCCTACGCCCTCCTCACCTGGACCGTGCTGCCGCACGAACGCCCGGGGATCTCGCGGGTCCTCCGGATCGACCTGGCGACGACGGCGGTCGCCCACACCGTCCCTGGGGGGTCGGCCGCCTCGGCGGGCCTCGGCTACCGCCTGCTCACCTCGAACGGCGTCTCGGGCACCGACGCCGGCTTCACGATGGCGACCCAGGGGATCGGCTCGGCGGTCGTGCTCAACGTGATGCTCTGGCTCGCCCTCGTGATCTCGATCCCGCTCGCCGGGTTCCACACCAGCTACATCGTCGTCGCCCTGCTCGGCATGATCGCGCTCGCCTTCTTCGCCCTCCTCATCTACCTGCTCACCCGCGGCGAGGAGCCGGCGACGCGCCTCGTGCGGCGGGTCGGACGCGTGCTGCCCCGGGTCGACCCCGACCGCCTGGAGGCGACCTTCCGCCACCTCGGCGACTCCCTGCGCACCCTGGCGACGAGCACCGACCGGCGGCGCTCCGCCCTCGTCTGGGCGGCGACCAACTGGATGCTCGACGCCGCCGCCCTCTGGTCGTTCCTCGCCGCCCTCGGCCGCTATGTCAACCCGATCGAGCTGTTCGCCGCCTACGGCATCGCCAACGTGCTCGCCGCCATCCCGATCACCCCGGGGGGCCTCGGCTTCGTCGAGGCGTCGCTGCCACTCCTGCTCGCCAGCTTCGGCGTGACGAAGAACGTCGCCCTCCTCGGCGTGCTCGGCTGGCGGATCGTTAACTTCTGGCTGCCGATCCCCATCGGCGCCGGCTGCTACCTCTCGCTGAAGCTGCGCCGCGGGGAGGGTCTCCGGGCGAGCCGGCGGGCGCTCGCCGACCTCGCCATCCGCCTCCCCCCGCCGGAGCCACCGCGCTGAACCTCACCCGGGCCGCGCGCCCTCGTCGCGCGCGGCGTCGGGCGTGGGTCGCGCGCCCGGCTCGACACGGAAGGCGCACTCGACCCCGAGGGTCCGCTCGAGGAGCACCTGCTTGCGCCGGACGGTCCACAGCTCGAGCTCGGGTTCGGCCCTGACGGTGAGGACGAACGTGAGCCGGCGGTCCGGGCCAACCGGTTCGGCCCGGACCGCCTGCACGAGCCCGCGGTGGGAGGCGTCCAGGCCCTCGGCGAGCCGGAGGATCGCGGTCAGCGCCACGGCCCGGGCCCGGTCGCGCCTTTTCAGCTGGGCGAACGGCTCGAAGGTGGGCTTGGGGGTCCCGCGCACGTGGTAGCGGCCCATCGTCGTAAGGATCCGCACCTCCTGGGGCGAGAAGCCCCGCAGGCCGCCGTGCTCGATGAGGTAGGCGCTGTGGCGGTCGTGGTCCTGCCGGCTGATGTGCTCGCCGATGTCGTGGAGGAGCCCCCCGAACTCCAACAGTTCCCGCTCGTCCGGGCCGAGGGCGTGGAGCTCGGCTGTCGCGTCAAAGATCGCGAGGGCGAGGTCGGCCACCTGGCGGGCGTGCGGCTGGCGCCAGTTCGAGCGGCGGCACAGCGCCTTGACCGACCACCGCCGCAACTCCCCCGGGTCACCGGCCAGCTCGACGGGGGCGCGCGCCCCGAGGGCGTCGAGCACGATCCCCTCCCGCAGCGCCCAGTCGCTCACCGTCAGCTCGTCGAGGTGCGTCGCCTCCATCAGGTACTCGAGCACCGCCATCCCCGCCGGCAGGTGGTCGACGCGGCGCGGTTCGGCCCCCGGCAGCTTGGCGCGCTCGGCAGCAGCGGCCGAGTACAGCCGGTCGCGCAGCACCTCGAGCTCGGCCCGCCCGACGGTGAGCTGGTTGACCGTCTCGTGAACGACGCCGTCGCGGACCGCCGCCGCCATCCGGGCGAGAGCGACGAACGTCCCCGAGGAGCCGATCAGCTGCCGGGGCCCGAGCGCCAGGATCTCGCCGAGAACCGGCTCGATCGTCGCCGCGATCCGCCCGCGCAGCCTCCGCAGGTCCTTCTCGCTCGGCGGGTCGTTCTCCACGAGCTCGGCGGTCAACCGTCCCACGCCGAGGTGCACGCTCGTCGCGAAGGCGAGCTCGGTCCGGTCGCCGACCGAGAGTTCGAGGCTCCCGCCGCCGAGGTCGGCGGCGAGGGCCGGGCCCCGCTCGATTCGCACGCTCGAGCGGATCGCCCCGAAGATGAGCTCGGCCTCCCGCGTGCCGTCGACGACGGTGACCTTCACTCCCGTCTCGACCCGCACCCGGTCGACGAGCAGGCCCCCGTCGAGCGCCTCGCGGATCGCCGAGGTCCCGAGGGCGATGATCTCGTCGGCCCCGTTCGCCTCGGCGATCGCACGAAACCGGGCGATCACCTCGATCGCCTGGTCGGTCGCCCGGCGGCCGATCACTCGGTCGCGGGCGACGAGGTCGCCCAGACGGAGCATCTCCCGCTCCCGCACGAGGGGCACGAAGCTTCCGTCGGGGCGCGCCTCGACGACGATCATGTGGAACGAGTTGCTGCCGAGGTCGAGGGCGGCGATCCGCACCGGGGGGCTAGGCCGGGTTGTCCGGCTCGCGCCGGCGACGCGAGCGCTCCCGGGCGAGCTCCTCGAAACGCTTCTGGGCGCAGACGCCCAGTTTCGTCTCGATCCGGGTGTAGATCCCGTCGGCGCGCAGGTCCCACGAGGACTCGTCGTCGGCGAGGTCGAGGGCGAGGATGTCCTCGAGCCGCCCGCACAGCTCGGCGTCGGCGACGGGAACGATCTCCTCGATCCGGTGGTCGAGGTTGCGCTCCATCAGGTCCGCCGAGCCGATGAAGTACCTCGCCGGGTTGTCGGGGGCGTCCTCGGGCGCGCGCCGGTCGAGCTCGCTCGCGGCAAGAACCTCCGCCGTCGGCACACCGAAGCGGTAGATCCGGGAGTGCTCGAGAAAGCGGCCGACGATCGACTTCACCGTGATGTTCGCCGACAGCCCCGGGATCCCGGGACGCAAACAGCACAGCCCCCGGACCAGCAGCTCCTCCCGCACCCCGGCCTGGGAGGCCTCGTAGAGGGCGTCGATGACGGCGGGGTCGGTGAGGCCGTTCACCTTGATCGAGATCCGGCCCCGTTCGCCGAGGTCGCGCTGGCGGGCGATCTCGCGCAGCGCCCAGGGGCGGAACTGGGTCGGCGCCACGATGAGCTGGCGGGTCTCGATCGAGCGCGAAAACCCCGTCAGGTGGTTGAAAAGGGCGGTGAGGTCCTCGCCGAGCACCGGATTGGCGGTGAGCAGACCCAGGTCCTCGTAGATGCGGGCGGTGTCCGAGTTGTAGTTGCCGGTCCCAATGTGGCAGTAGCGGCGGATTCCGTCGGCTTCGCGGCGCACGACGAGCGCCGTCTTGGAGTGCGTCTTTAGTCCCACGACCCCGTAGACGACGTGGACGCCCGACTCCTCGAGCTGTCGCGCCCAGGCGATGTTGCGCTGCTCGTCAAAGCGAGCCTGCAGCTCGACGAGCACGGCGACCTGCTTGCCGGCCTCGGCGGCGGCGGCCAGGGCGGTGACGAAGGGCGTGTCCCCCGAGGTCCGGTACAGCGTCTGCTTGATGGCGAGCACGTTGGGGTCGGAGGCCGCCTGGGAAATGAACTCCTCGACCGAGGAGGCGAACGAGTCGTAGGGGTGGTGGACGAGGACGTCGCGCTCACGCAGCAGGGCGAAGATGTCGACCGGCATGCCGGCGTCGGTCATCACCACCGCCGGGGCGCGCGGCGAGAACGCCGGCATGGCGAGGTCGGGGCGGTCGAGCCCGGCGATCGACCAGAGCTGGCCGAGGTCGAGCGGCGCCTCCAGGCGGTAGACGTCGACCCCGCCGAGCTCGAGCTCCCGGCGCAGGAACTCGACGGTGTCGGGGGGCATCTCGGGCCCGACCTCGAGCCGCACGGCCCGGCCGAAGCGCCGCTGGCGCAGCTCGAACTCGACCGCGGCGAGCAGGTCCTCGTCCTCGCTGTCGTCGACGTCGGTGTCGGCGTTGCGGGTGACCCGGAAGGGGTGGCACGAGCCGATCCGCATCTCCGGGAACAAGTCGGCGAGGTTCGCCGCGATCACCTGCTCGAGGGGCACGAAGCGCGCCTCGTCGACGGAGACGAAGCGCGGCAGCGACGGCGGCACCTTGACCCGGGCGAAGCGTCCCTCGCCGGAGACCGGGTCCTCGACCGAGACCGCGAGGTTGAGCGAGAGGTTCGAGATGTACGGGAAGGGGTGCCCCGGGTCGACGGCCAAAGGGGTGAGGACCGGGAACATGTCGGTCTCGAACTGGCGCCGCAGGCGGAGCTGATCGGCCCGTTCGAGCGTGGCCCACTCGACGATCCCGACACCGGCGGCGGCCAGTCCCGGGCGGACCGTCTCGTTGAAGATCCGGGCCTCGTACTCAACGAGCGCCGTCACCTTCTCCCGGACCGCGGCGAGGATCTCGAGGACGCTCCGGCCGTCGGCCGAGCGGCTGCGGCGGCCGGCGTCGAGCCGGTTCTTCAGTCCGGCCACGCGCACCTGGAAGTACTCGTCGAGCCCGGTCGAGAAGATCGCCAGGAACTTCGACCGCTCGAGCAGTGGCAGCGAGGAGTCGTCGGCGAGCTCGAGGACCCGGCGGGCGAAGTCGAGCCACGACAGCTCCCGGTTCAAGTAACGCGCCGGCCCGAAGCTCTCCCGGTCGACGGGAGCGGCAAGGGGGGCCGGCTGCCGCCTGGCGTCCTCGATGAGCGGCTCGGTTGCCATCTCCCCAGGTTACCTGGCCTTGTGCGCCCCCTTCCTTCAACTACCGTACGAGGCGTGACGCTCGCCGCCCCCCGGCGCCGCACCAAGCCCCGCCGGAGGACCGAGGCGGGACTCCTCGCCGTCGCCGCCCTCGTCGTGCTGTCGGCGACCCTCTTGGAGTCGCTCGCCGCGACGAACGCCCTCCCGGACCACGTCGTCTTGTTCATCGCCGCCCTCGTCGGGATCGGCCTGGGCATGCAGGTGGTGAACCGCTGGCTCGTGCCGCACGCCGACCCCGTGATCGTGCCGGTGGTGCTGTTCCTCGACGGCCTCGGTTACGTGATGATCGAGCGGGGCGACCCGACGCGGGCGGGCCAGCAGCTCGCCTGGACGGTCGTGGGACTGCTGCTCTACACGCTCGTGCTCGTCGTCGTGAGGCGCAGCCGCGACCTCGAACGCTACCGCTACCTCCTCGCCGGGTTCGCCTTCCTGCTCCTCGTCTCGCCGCTCATGCCCGGCATCGGCGAGGAAATCAACGGGGCGCGCCTGTGGGTGCATATCTCCTCGGTCGAGTTCCAGCCGGTCGAGGTCGCGAAGCTCCTCCTCGTGATCTTCTTCGCCTCGTACTTCGTCGACAAGCGGGAGCTGCTCACCGTCTCGACGCAGCGTGTCGGCAACCGCCTGCTGCCGGACCCGCGGGCCTTCGGGCCGATCCTCGTCGCCGGGACGATGGCGCTCCTCATCATCCTCGCCGAGCACGACATCGGGTTCTCCCTGCTTTTGTTCCTCGTCTTCCTCCTGATGCTCTGGATGACGACGGGGCGGTGGACCTACGTCGCGATCGGACTCGTCGTCTTCGTGGCGGCGACCTTCGTCGCCAGCCACCTGCTCGTGCAGGTGAACAGCCGCATCGCGGACTGGCTCAACCCCTGGGCGCACGCCACCGGGACCGGCTTCCAGCCGATCCAGGGCGAACTCGCCTTCGGGCGTGGGGGGGTCTGGGGCACGGGAATCGGCTTCGGGGTCGCGGCCCGCGTGCTGCCGGTGTCGTCGAGCGACTTCATCTTCGCCGTGATCGGCGAGGAGCTCGGCCTCGTCGGGGCGGCGGCCGTCGTCTGCTGCTACGCCATCTTCGTCGGCGCGGGGCTGCGCGCGGCGCGCCGGGCGCGGTCGGAGTTCGCCCGTCTCATCGCCGCCGGGCTGACCGTCGCCCTCGGCCTGCAGGCCTACCTGATCATGGCGGGGAACACGCGCCTGTTGCCCCTGACGGGCGTGACACTCCCCTTCGTCTCCTACGGCGGGTCCTCGCTCGTCGCCAACTGGGCGCTCGTCGCCCTCGTGATGCGGATCTCCAACGAGGGGAATCAGCCCGCGGCTCCGCCCCCTGTGCCGAGCTGGCCGAGCAGCGACGAGGCGACGACGACGGTCGCCTCCGGACCCTGACGCAGCGCCAGCGCGATCGCGTCGGAGGGCCGGCAGGCGACGACGAAGCTTCTCCCCGGGGCCGCGACGACGATCTCGGCGAAGTAGCCGCCCTCGGCGTAGCGGGTGACGCGGGCCGTGACGACCCGCCCGCCGAGCTGGGCGACCACGTCGATGAAGAGCTCGTGGGTGAGCGGCTTCGGGGTCGGGCGGCCGCGCAGCACGTAGGCGATCGCCGTTCCCTCGGCGAACCCGATCGGGATGGCGAGCCGCCGCTTCGGCGCGGCGACCTCCTCGAGGATGATGACCGGGTTCGGGTTCGGCAACGCCATCATCACCTCGAGGACGCGCACCTCCCCGTCGCCGCCGCCCGAGAGGGCCTGCCCGGCGGCAGCCGGCCCGGCCGCCTTGGCGGCTGCCTTGCGAGGTCGGGGGGTCTTCGCCGGCGCGGCCGGCCCGGCCGCCTTGGCGGCTGCCTTGCGGGGTCGGGGGGTCTTCGCGGGCGCGGCCGGCTCGGCCGGGGGGCGCGCTGCCTTGCGGGGTCCGGGGATGGCCGCGGACGGCCCAGCTGGGCTGGCGGTGGACTTGGCGGAACTGGGTGTCATCTCTGGCGGCTCCGATGCAGTTCGACGTTGAGTACCAGGCCCATCGCGATGAAAAAGGCGATGAGCGCCGAGCCCCCGTAGGAAACGAACGGGAGCGGGATCCCCGTGATCGGCATGATCCCCGTCGCCATCCCGATGTTCTCGAAGACCGAGACGACGAGGAAGGCCAGCACGCCGGCGCAGAGCAGACGCCCGAGTGAGTCCCGGGCGGTCTGGATGGCCCGCACGACACGCAGGGCGACGAGACCGTACAGCCCGACGAGGAGCGCCGAGCCGACGAAGCCGAGCTGCTCGCCGACGGCGGAGAAGATGAAGTCGGCGTACTGGATCGGCACGAAGCCGAGCTTCGTCTCGAGCCCGTTGAAAAGGCCCGTGCCGTTCAGCCCCCCGGCACCGATCGCCGTCTTGGACTGGATGACGTTGTAGTTGAGCGTCTGGCTCCCGCCCTGGTCCTGGTGCAGGAAGGCGGTCAGCCGGTCGAGCTGGTAGCGGCTGAGGACGTGGAGGGCGACAGCGCAGGCGAAGCCGGCGACCGCCAGCACGACCAGCGTCGCCAGGAAGCGCAGGCGAACCCCGCCGACGAAGAACATCACGAAGAGCACCCCGACGAGCAGGATCGCCGTACCGAGGTCCGGCTGCACGACGACGAGCAGCACCGGCAGCCCCGCCATGGCGACCAGCGTGGCGATGGAGCGGACGTTGAGGAGGCGTTCGTGGCGCGCGATGTACACGCCGACGGCGACGATGACGGCGAGCACGGCGAACTCCGACGGCTGGAACTGGAACCCAGCGAGCGAGATCCAGCGTTCCGCCCCGTTCTGGGAGTGCCCGATCACCCTCACGGCGAGAAGCGCGAGCACCACGGCGCCGTAGATGACATAGGCCCACTCCTCGAGCCGCCGGTAGTCGACGAGGGCGAAGAGGGCCATCGCCCCCGCCCCCACGACGTCGTAGGCGATCTGGCGCTTCAGGAAGTAGGTCGGCTCGAGGGGGTAGATCGAGCGCGAGGCGGAGTACACCATCACGACCCCGACAGCCGCCAGCACGGCGATCGAGCCCAGCAGCACGAAGTCGACGTGGCGCAGGATGGCGACGCGGGCGCTCTCCCCCCGGCGGCGCGCGACGCGCGCGCGTCGCTCCAGGGTGTCGACCGCCACGTCCCGAGAGGTTACCGGGGCCGTGGCGACAGCGGACCCAGGGAACCGGCGCTCGGGGCCCGCGTCGGCTACGGCCCGGGCGTGATGCCGAGGGCCGCGAACATCACCCCGACCGGCGGGGTGCGGCCGGTGAAGAGGACCACCTGGTGGGCCGCCTGGTGCACGAGCATGCCGAGGCCGTTGCGCACGCGGGCCCCCTGGGCGCCCGCCAGGGCGAGAAACTCCGTGACGGGGGGCGCGTAGACGACGTCGACGGCGAACTGCTCCGCGCCCAGGTGGTGGGTGACCGCCTCCCAGCCGCCATCGAAGCCGGTCGGGTCCCCGGCGAACCCGACCGAGGTCGCCTGGACGACGAGCGCGGCCCCGGCGACGTCGCGGGGCCGTGCCACCCGTCCCGCCGGGCCGGCGAGCGCGGCGGCGGCCTCGGCGTGCGCCTCAGTCCGGTCGATGACGAGGACCTCGGCCGCCCCGGCGTCGGCCAGGGCGGCGACGATCGCCCGCGCCGTCGCACCGGCCCCCACCACGGCGCAGACCTGCCCGGCCGGGTTGAAGCGCCAGGTCGCGGCGAGGTCGTCGAGCAGACCCGGTCCGTCGGTCGTCTCGGCCCGCGTGCGGCCCCCCGAGAAGACGACGGTGTTCGCCGCGCCGATCCGCGCGACGGCCGCCGAGCGCTCGTCGCAGGCGGTCGCGGCGGCAACCTTGTGCGGCGTCGTCACCGAGAGCCCCCGCAGGCCCCGCGCCGCCGCCGACGACAGGGCGCGCCCCACGTCGCCGTCGTGCACGAGGAAGGCCTTGTAGCACCAGTCGAGTCCCAGGGCGGCGTAGGCCGCGTTGTGGATCACCGGCGAGAGCGAATGGGCGACGGGATCGCCGATGAGCCCGGCGGCGAGCGTCCGGCCGACGGGGACGGCACCCTCCAGCCCGATCACCGTCGCCGCTCCCGGTCGATGAAGGCCTGGAGGATCACCGCCGCGGCGCCGGCGTCGACGGGCGGGCGCCGCCTCCCAACGGGCCGGCGGGGACGCGGGCGGTCGGCGGGGCCCCTTCGGGCGGGGTCGGCCTCGCGCCGCCGGCGGGCGGCCTCGACCGTCGAGAGCCGCTCATCGACCGTCGCGACCGGGACGTCGAGCGTCGCGCGCAGCCGGGCCGCCTCGGAAGCCGCCTGTGCCGCCGCCGCGCCGACCCCCCCGTCGAGGCCAAGCGGCACGCCCACCACGACGAGAGTCGCGCCCACGTCGGCGACGAGGCGCGCGATCGCCGCGTGGTCAGCCGTCTCGTCGCCCGAGCGGGCGAGGACCGACCGCGGGACGGCGACCGTGCGCGCCGAGTCCGTGACCGCCACGCCGATGCGTGCCTCACCGAGGTCGAGACCGAGGCACGGCCCCGGCCCGCCGCTGGCGGGCGGATGCTCGGGGCCCTCGTTCAAGGAGTGCCGAGAAGTGTGCGCATCGTCGCCAGCGCCTCGTCGATGGCGCCCGAGTCTCGGCCGCCGGCCGTGGCGAGCTCCGGCGATCCCCCCCCGCCTCCGCCCACTGCGGCCGCCGCCGCCGAGGCGACCGGGCGGGCGTCGACGCCGCTCGACTTGGTCGTCGCGACGACGATGGCGACCCGCCCGTCGGCGGTCGTGCCGGCGAGCCCGACGGAGTCGACACCGGGCTCGCGCCGTACGGCGAGGGCGAGATCGCGCAGCGTCCCCGCGTCGACGCCGTCGCGCCGGGCGACGACACGGCCCGCCTCGGCTGCGGCGGCGAGCTCGTGTGCCTCGGCGGCGAGTGCCCGCGCCTGGAGACGCCGCAGCTCGTCGAGAAGCGCGCGCTCCCGCTCGACCAGGCGCTCGACCGCCTCGGCGAGCTCGTCGGGGGTCGTGTGCAGTGTCGCCGCCGCGACCGCCGCCACCGAGGTGAGCCGACGGATCTGGGCGTACGAGCCGGTGCCAGTGGTCGCCTCGATCCGCCGCGTGTTCGCCCCGATCGAGCTCTCCGAGACGATGCGGAACGGCCCGATCGTGCCGAGCGCCGGGACGTGGGTCCCGCCGCACAGCTCGGTCGACTCCGGCCCGGCCCGGACGACCCGGACCCGCTCGCCGTACTTCTCGCCGAAGAAGGCGATCGCGCCCGCCGCCTCGGCCTCGGCCCGCGAGGCCTCGTTGACCTCGACAGGCGAGTCGGTGAGGATCGCCGCCGAGACCAGGTCCTCGACGGTCGCGAGCTCGTCCGGCGTGACGGCGGCGAAGTGGCTGAAGTCGAACCGCAGCCGGTCGGGGGCGACGAGCGAGCCCTGCTGGCGCACGTGCTCGCCGAGGGTCGCCCGCAGCGCCCAGTGGAGAAGATGGGTCGCCGTGTGGTTGCGGCGGATCGACTCGCGCCGCGCCACGTCGATCGCCGCCGTGACCTCGGCCCCGGGGGCGACCTCCCCCGAGACGACGTAGCCGGTGTGGCAGGTCACCCCGTCGGCCGAGGTGGTGTCGAGGACCCGGAACTCGCCCGTCGCGGCCGTGATCGTCCCCGTGTCGCCGACCTGGCCGCCGGACTCGGCGTAGAAAGGAGTCCGGTCGAGGAAGACGTCGACGAGCTCGGCGCCCTCCGGCACCGTCTCGCCGTCGATGTTGGCAAACCCGGCGGCGTCGGGACGGGCCTCGACGCCGAGCACCCGGGCGGCGGCGGAGGTCTCCGTGTAGCCGAGGAAGACGGTCGGCCCGAAGGCCTCGAGGACGTCACGCACGCCCTCCCGCTTCGAGTCGGCCGCGGTGCTGCGCGCCTCGCGTCCCCGCTGGCGCTGCTCCTCCATCGCCGCCTCGAAACCGGCCCGGTCGACGGCGACGCCGCGGGCCCCGGCGACCTCGACGGTCAGGTCGATCGGGAAGCCGTACGTGTCGTGCAGCTTGAAAGCGGCGGCGCCACCGAGCACCTTTCCCCCCCGGCCGAGCTCGGAGTCGATGAGCTGCGACCCGGCGCGCAGCGTCCGGCGGAAGGCCTCCTCCTCGTGGCCGACGACCGTCCGCACGAGCGAGGCGTCCCGGACGAGCTTCGGGTAGGCGTCACCGAGCGTCGCGACGACGGCGTCCGTGAGGTCCGGCAGCACGATCTCGCCCACGCCCAGCTGGTGGGCCCGCAGCGCGGCGCGGCGCATGACGCGGCGCAGCACGTACCCCCGCCCTTCGTTCGAGGGGAAGACGCCGTCCGAGACGAGGAAGGTCGCCGCCCGGGCGTGGTCGGCGAGGATGCGCAACGCCACGTCGGTCGGCTCGTCCCGGCCGACCCTCGACCGGGTCAGCCGGGCCGCGGCCTCGACGACCGGGGACAACAGGTCGGTCTCGAAAAGCGAGTCGACGCCCTGGAGCAACGTGAGGATCCGCTCGAGCCCGGCCCCGGTGTCGATGTTCTTGTTCGGGAGCTCGGTGAGCATCCCGTCGGCGTCGCGCTCGAACTGCATGAAGACGAGGTTCCAGATCTCGCAGTAGCGCTCGGAGTCCCCCGCGGCTGGACCGCCCCCCGGGCCGAACTGGTCGCCGCGGTCGTAGTAGATCTCGGAGCACGGCCCGCACGGGCCGGTGTCGCCCATCTTCCAGAAGTTGTCCTCGCCCATCTTCTGGATCCGCTCGGCCGGCAGCTTCGCCGTCTCCTGCCAGATCCCGGCCGAGTCGTCGTCGGACTCGTGGATCGTGACCCACAGCCGGTCAGGGTCGAAACCGAAGACCTCGGTCACGAGCTCCCAGGCGAACGGGATCGCCTGCTCCTTGAAGTAGTCGCCGAAGCTGAAGTTGCCGAGCATCTCGAACAGCGTCTCGTGGCGCGTCGTCGTCCCGATGATGTCGATGTCGGACATACGGAAGCACGGCTGGACGGTCGTCGCCCGCGCGACCGGCGGCCGCTCCTCGCCCGTGAAGTACCGCTTGAACTGGACCATCCCGGCGATCGTGAACATGACCGAGGGGTCCACCGGCACGAGGCTCGCCGGCGGCAGGTCGGCGTGCCCCCGCTCGACGAAGAAGCGGGTGAAGCTCGCCCGCAGCTGGCCGCTCGTGATCGTCATCTCGTCACCGTGTCCGGTTCTCCTCAGGTCCCTCGTCCCCGGACGCGGCACCGTGCCGTCGGCCTCGCAGGGTCTCGAGCCGCCGGGCGATCCCGGCCTCGGCCCCGTGCTCGGATGGCTCGTAGTAGCGCCGCCCTATGAGCTCGGCCGGAAGGTAGTCGGCTTCGACCCAGCCGCGCGGGTCATCGTGAGGATACTCGTAGCCGACGCCGTGCCCGAGCGCCTCGGCGCCCGGGTAGTTCGAACCCCGCAGCCGCGCCGGCACGTCGCCGAGGGCGCCGCCCTCGACGTCGGACTGCGCCGCCCACAGCGCCGACGCCGAGCGGTTCGACTTCGGAGCCGTGGCGAGGTAGACGACCGCCTCGGCGAGATTGAGCGCCGCCTCGGGAAGGCCCACCCGGTCGAGAGCGGCCGCGGCTGCTTCGGCGACGACGAGGCCCAGCGGGTCGGCCATCCCCACGTCCTCGCTGGCGAGGATGACGAGCCGACGGGCGACGAACCGCGGGTCCTCGCCCGCGGCGAGCAGGCGGGCGAGCCAGTAGACCGCCGCGTCGGGGTCCGAGCCGCGTACCGACTTGATGAAAGCGCTGATGATGTCGTAGTGGGCGTCGCGCCCGTGGCGGATGGCGCGGGTTGTCCGCGCCGCCTCGACGTCGTCCCGCCCGATCACGACCTCGGCCTCTACCCGGGCGTGGGCGACGGCGAGGGCGATCTCGATCGTCGTCAACATCGCCCGGGCGTCGCCGTCGGCAAGGTCGCAGCACGCCTCGAGGGCGTCGTCGTCGATCCGCGCCTTTTCGGCCCCGACCGCCCGGCGGCCGAGGAGGCCGAGGTCCTCCCGGCCGATCGCCTCGAAGCGCCACAGTGTCGAGCGCGAGAGCAGCGGCGAGGTGAGCGAGAAGAACGGGTTCTCCGTGGTCGCCCCGATGAGTACGACGAGGCCCTCCTCCACCCCTGGGAGCAAGGCGTCCTGCTGGGAGCGGGAGAAGCGGTGGATCTCGTCGAGGAAAAGGATCGTCCCCCGCCCGCTGGTCCCCAGCTCTCGCCGGGCCGCCTCGAGGATCTCGCGGATGTCCTTCACCCCCGCCGAGGTCGCTGAGAGCGCCACGAAGACCTTGGCCGACCTTGCCGCGACGATGCGGGCGAGCGTCGTCTTGCCCGAGCCCGCCGGGCCGAAGAAGACCGCCGAGGAGAGCCGGTCCGCCTCGATGAGGGCCCGCAGGGTGGCACCGGGCCCGACGAGGTGGCGCTGGCCGACGAACTCCTCGAGCGACCTGGGCCGCAGCCGGGTGGCGAGCGGCGCCGTGCGGGCGAGCTCCTCGGCGGCCGCGGCGTCGAAGAGGTCCTCACCGGGTCGCTGCGCCATGCGCGCCCCCTAGCCCGCCCCCGTGGCCCTGGGCGGCTTCGGGGGCTTGGCCGGCGAGGCGGCGACGATACGCACGCCGAGCTCGGCGAGGCGCTCCGGCCCGAGCGGCAGCGGCCCGCCGGTCATGGGGTCCGACCCGGACTGGGTCTTCGGGAAGGCGATCACCTCGCGGATGTTCTCCTCGCCGGCGAGGATGGCGACGAAGCGGTCGAGGCCGACGGCGAACCCGCCGTGCGGCGGCCCGCCGTAGCGGTAGGCGTCGAGGAGGAACCCGAAGCGGGACTCCGCGTCGGCCTCCGAGATGCCGAGGGCCGCGAAGATCCGCCGCTGCAGCTCGGGGCGGTGGATCCGGATCGATCCCGAGCCGAGCTCCCAGCCGTTGGCGACGAGGTCGTAGCTCTGCGCCCGCACGCTGAACGGGTCCGAGTCGAGTCGGTCGAGGTCCTCGAGGTACGGCATCGTGAAGGGGTGGTGGGCCGCCTGCGGGTTGCCCTTCTCGTCCACGCCGTCGAAAAGGGGGAAGTCGACGACCCAGCAGAACCGGAGCGGGCCCTTGACCCCCGCCGGGCGGCCGAGGTCGAGCCGCAGCTGGCCCAGTACCTCGCAGGCGCGGCGGTGCTCGTCGGCGACGATCAGCACGAGGTCGCCGGCGCGGGCCCCGGCCGCCCGGGCGATGCCGGCGAGCTCGGCCTCGGCGAGGTACTTGGCGGCGGGGCTGTCGAGGGTGACCGGGTCGCCGGCCGCCCGCATCCAGACGAGGCCCTTGGCGCCGAGGGACTTGGCGCGCTCGACGAGCTCGTCGAGGCGGGCGCGCGCCATCGTCGCCCCGCCCGGGACCACGACCGCCTTCACGACCGGCGCATCGAACGCCTTAAAGGAGCTCCCGGCGAGGACCGCCGAGAGGTCGACGAGCTCCATCCCGAAGCGCAGGTCCGGCTTGTCCGTGCCGTAGAGGTCGAGCGCCTCGGCCCAGGTCATCCGGGCGAACTCGCCGGGACGCTCGCCGGTGGCGGCCTCGGTCGCCTCGACCATCGCCTCGGTGACGAAGCCGAGGATCTCGTCCTGACCGACGAAGCTCGCCTCCACGTCGAGCTGGGTGAACTCGAACTGCCGGTCCGCCCGGAGGTCCTCGTCTCGCAGGCACCGCGCCAGCTGGTAGTAGCGGTCGAAGCCGCCAATCATCGTCAGCTGCTTGGCGATCTGGGGGCTCTGGGGGAGGGCGTAGAACAGGCCCTGCTGGAGGCGCGACGGCACCACGAACTCGCGCGCGCCCTCCGGCGTCGGCGTCCACAGCAGCGGCGTCTCGATCTCGACGAAGCCCTGCCGCTCCATCGAGCGCCGGATCGCCGAGTTGACGACCGAGCGCAGCCGCAGGTTCGCCTGCATCCGCTCGGTGCGCAGGTCGATGTAGCGGTAGCGCAGCCGGATCGGCTCATCGGTCTCGGCCCGCTCGTCGAGCGAGAACGGCACCGGCTCGCAGGTCGCCAGCGTCTCCACCGTGCAGTCGCCGAGCTCGATCTCGCCGGTCGCCAGCTGCAGGTTCGCCGTCCCCTCGGGGCGGATCCTCACCGTGCCCGTCACGCGCACGACGTACTCGGGCCGGATGGCGTGTGCCCGCTCGACGACGCACTGGACGATACCGGTGTGGTCGCGGACATCGAGGAAGGCGAGCAGCTCGCCGTGTTCGCGCCGGCGGGCCACCCAGCCGCAGACCGAGACCCGCGTGCCGGCGTCACCGGCACGCAGCACGCCGCAGTAGTGGGTGCGCATGCGGATTCCCTCCGGCGGCCCGTCATCGACGTTCATCCGATCCACCTTCCGATCGCGCCCTCGAGGGCGGCCGCCGCCACCGACTCCTGGCTCCCCGCCCCCTCGCCCCGCAGCACGCGCACGGTGACCGTCCCCGCCGCCTCCTCCTCGGCGCCGACGATCACGGCGAGGCGGGCGTGGCTCCTGTCAGCCTGGCGAAGTTGGGACTTCATCGACCGGTTGTCGAAGGCCCGGTCGGTCGCGACGCCCGACCGGCGCAGCCGCGCGGCGAGGTCGCGGGCCGCCGTCCCGCCGACGAGGTCGACGACGAAGACGTCGACCGCGCCGCCGTCCGCGCCCGGCGCCCCCTCGGCGTCGCGGGCGAGCAGCACCCGTTCGATCCCGCAGCCGAAGCCGATCCCGGGTGTGGGCTCGCCGCCGAGGGCGGCGACGAGCTTGTCGTAGCGGCCGCCGCCCAGCACGACGTCCTGGGCGGCCGAGAGGGCCGGCGCCACGAACTCGAAGGTCGTCCGGGTGTAGTAGTCGAAGCCTCGCACGAGGAACTCGTCGCGGGACCACTCAATGCCGACCGCGTCCAGCCCCGCCGTCACCCGGTCGAGGTGCGCCCGGCAGGCCTCGCAGAGCGCATCGCCGAGCCGCGGCGCCGCGGCGTGGAGCGCCACACAGGCCGGGTCCTTGCAGTCGAGCACCCGCAGCGGGTTCGCCTTCCAACGCCTGGCGTGCTCGTCGCAGAGCTCCGTCTCGACAGCGCCGAGGAAGTCCGCGAGCAGCGCGCGGTATCCCGGAAGGCAGGCGTCGTCGCCCATCGAGTTCACCCGGAGATGGACCCCCGTCAACCCGAGCGCGGCGAGGAAGTCAGCGCCGAGCGAGATCACCTCGACGTCGAGATCCGCGTCGGCGGAGCCGATCGCCTCCACGCCGAGCTGGTGGTGCTGGCGGTAGCGCCCCGCCTGGGGCCTTTCGTAGCGGAAGGCGGGCGTCGCGTACCAGACCTTCCAGGGTACGTGCGGGTGGTGCTGGATGAAGGCGCGCACGACCGACGCCGTTCCCTCGGGTCGCAACGCCAGCGTCCGGCCGCCTTTGTCCTCGAACTCGTACATCTCTTTCTGCACGATGTCGGTCGACGCGCCGGCGCCGCGCCGGAAGACCTGGGAATCCTCGAACATCGGCGAGACGAGGAGCCCGTAGCCGGCCGTGCGGGCGAGCCCGGCGAAGCGGGCGACGACGGCTGCGAAGCGCGCGCTCTCGGGCGGGAGGACGTCGCGCGTCCCGGTCGGCGCCTGAAAGGCGCTCACGGGTTGGGGACGCGGAAGGACTTGCCCTTGCCAGGCAGGAGGCGGAAGGCGTCGTAGACACCCTCGAGGCCCCGCAGCGAGGCGAGGACCGAGTCGAGGTGCGCGCTGTCGGCGAGCTCGCACTCAAAACGCATGCTCGTCACCCTATCCGGCGCGGTCTCGCCGGAAATTGCCACGATGCCGACGTGGTGCTCGGCGAGCACGCGGGCGACGTCGGCGAGCAGCTCCGAGCGGTCGAGCGCCTTCACCCCGATGCCCGCAATGTGCAGCCCCGCCTGGGCCGCGTCCCACTCGACCTCGACGAGCCGCTCGCGCTGCTCGCCGACGAGCGAGAGGGCGTTCACGCAGTCGGCGCGGTGGACCGAGACGCCGCGGCCCCGCGTGACAAAGCCGACGATCGGGTCGCCCGGCACGGGGGTGCAGCAGGTCGACAGCCGCAAGAGCACGTCGTCGAGCCCCTCGACGAACACGCCAGCCGAGATCGGCTCGCCGGCGGCGGAGCGGCGCGGCTGCAGCACCGTCGTCGGCAGCTGCTCGTCGCCCTCGCCGAGGATCTCGCGCCGCAGCCGCTGGGCGACGCTGCGCCCCGAGAGGTGGCCCTCACCGATGGCTGCGTAGAGCCCGTCGAGGTCGGCGTAGCCCAGCACGCTCGCCAGCCGCTCGAGCGCCGTCGAGTCGAACAGCCTCCGCACCGGGAGGCCCTCCCGGCGCAGCTCCTTGGTGAAGTCGTCACGGCCGTTGTCGATGGCGTCCTCGCGGCGCTCGCGGCTGAACCACTGGCGGATCTTGTTGCGCGCCCTCGGCGTGACGACGATCTTCAGCCAGTCGTTCGACGGCCCCGCCGTGGCGAACTTCGAGGTGATGATCTCGACGGTGTCGCCCGACTGGAGCTTCGTCTCGATCGGCACGAGCTTGTCGTTGACCCGCGCCCCGACGCAGCGGTGGCCGACGTCGGTGTGGATCGTGTAGGCGAAGTCGATCGGCGTCGCCCCCGTCGGCAAGGTGATGATCCTGCCCTTGGGGGTGAAGACGTAGACCTCGTCCTGTTCGAGGTCGAGCTTGAGGGTCTCGAGAAACTCGATCGGGTCGGGGGTCTCCCGCTCCCAGTCGACGATCCGCCGCAGCCACTGCACCTCGTCGGCCGACGAGGCCTCCCCGGGGTGGGCGGCGTTCTCCTTGTAGCCCCAGTGGGCGGCGATGCCGTGCTCGGCGCGCTGGTGCATCGCCATCGTGCGGATCTGCACTTCGAGGGGCTTGCCGCGCGGGCCGACGACGGTCGTGTGCAGCGACTGGTAGAGGTTGAACTTCGGCGAGTTGATGTAGTCCTTAAAGCGGCCCTGCACCGGGGGCCAAAGGGCGTGCACCGCTCCGAGCGCCTCCCAGCAGTCCTTCTCGGAGTCGACGATGACCCGGATCCCAACGAGATCGTTGATCTCCTCGAACTCCTTGCCGCGCACGACCATCTTCTCGTAGATGCTCCAGAGGTGCTTCGGCCGTCCCGTGACGATGGCCTCGACGCCGAGCGTCGCCAACCGGGTCTTCAGGATCTCGACGACCTGGGCCACCTCGAGCTCCCGGCTCGGCGCCCGGGTCGCCACCATCTGGGCGATCTCCTCGTAGCGCTTCGGGTGGAGGGTGAAGAACGAGAGGTCCTCGAGCTGCCACTTGATCTCCTGGATGCCGAGGCGGTGGGCCAGGGGGGCGTAGATGTCGAGGGTCTGCTGGGCGATCCGGCGCTGCTTCCACTCGGGCATCACGGCGAGCGTGCGCATGTTGTGGAGCCGGTCGGCGAGCTTGATGACGAGGACCCGCCAGTCGTTCGCCATCGCGACGAGCATCTTGCGCACCGTCGCCGCCTGCTGGGCCTCGCGCGAGGAGAACTTCAGCCGGTCGAGCTTGGTGACCCCGTCGACGATCTCGGCGACGACGGGGCCGAAGGCTGCCTCGATCTCCTCGACGGTGACCGGGGTGTCCTCGACCACGTCGTGGAGGAGCGCGGCGACGACGCTCGTCGCGTCGAGGCCGAGGTCGGCCACGATCTGGGCGACGGCGATCGAGTGGGTGACGTACGGCTCGCCCGACAGGCGGCGCTGGCCCTCGTGGGCGCGGCTCGCCATGGCGAAGCTGCGGCGCACGACCGCCGTGTCGGCGTCCGGGTGGCGCAGCGCCAACGTCGAGATCAACGGCTCGATCGAGCTGACGGGTTCCGGCTGCTCGTCGAACCCGACGAGCAGCATCGGCGTGGTGAGGTGCTCCCTATCGAGCGGGCTCACCGTGTCCATGACACAGGGTACCGTCGCCGACCAGGTCAGGGGGGCACGCCGCGGGGCCCGGAGGGCCCTTGCCGCGGCCGGCGATCCCCTCGTCAGCCCGGCGGGAGGGATGCCGTCGTCCCGGCGAGGACGGGCTCGGGCGCGGCGACTCCCCCGGTGATGTGGGCCTCCCCCGCGGCGAACCCGTCGAGCAGGTACGCCGAGACGAAGAGGTTCGCGGGGTACATGAGGTAGCCGAAGCGCGTCGCCGGCGCGAGCAGCGTCGCCAGCAGCATCGCCCACGCCGTGAATCGCACCACCTGGGCGGGGGTCCGCGGCGTAAAGCGGCGCAATCCGTAGGCGACGAGGGCGAGGGCGCAAAGGACGAGCACGGCGACGATGAGCTTGCGGTGGTCCGGGAAGGCGCGCACGAGGACTTCGCCCAGCAGTGGGCTCGCCGCCGGCGACTTCACCGCCGTCAGCCCCAGGGGGAACAGGATCACGTTCTCGACGAAGGCGGCCGGGCCCGTCAGGTAGCCGACGCCGATCACCGGAACAGCGACGCAGGCCGCCGCCCCGACGAATCGCCGGGGGGCGGGACGGTCGTCGGCGTCCCGCACGACGAGCAGCAGGAGGATGAGGACCGGCCAGGCGGTGAACTTCAGCGTCGCGGCGAAGCCGAGCACGAGGCCCGCCAGCACCGGTCGTCGTTTCGCCACCAGCACGAGGCCCGCCAGCAGGAGGGCGAGAACGGGCATGTCGTCGCCGCCGGTCACCATCGGTAGGGCGCCCGAGGGCAGGACGACGAGGAACTGGAGCACCCGCCCGCGCCGCCCCACCGTCGCACCCGGGGCGAGGAGGGCGATCGCCGCCACGACGAGGGTGAACCCCGCCAGCGTCGTACGGGCGTCGGCGAGCTCGGGCGGCCCCGTGACGGCGTTGGCGAGGCCGAAGGGGGCCATCCCCGGCAGGTACGGGTAGAACGAGTTGGCGTCGATCGACTTGGCGTCGCTGCGCGGCGAGACGCCGACCGTCGTCGGGTGGGCAAGGTAGGGGCTCTCGCCCCTGGCGAGCCGGTCGCCGGCCCGCTCGACGACGGCGACCTCGGACTGGGCGTTCGCCCCCGGGCGGGCGTCCGCCCGCCAGACGAGCTCGGCGATGAGCGGCGCCACGACGGCGCCGAGGATCACGGCTACGACGACGAGGCGGCGCGCCAGGCTGACCGCCGAGGCGCCGAGCGCCCCCCGGCGGGCGGCGACGGACACGACGGCGCAGACGAGCGTGGCGACCCCGTAGGTGACGCCGGCGATCTGGCCCCACTCGCGGTAGTCGGCGGCGATGGCGGCGGCGGCGGTCGCGGCGGCGAAGGCCGTGGCGCAGAAGTAAAGGAAGACGTCCTTCTCGACCGGGGCATACGACATCGCGCGCCGATACGCCGAGAGGACAGCGCTCCGCATCGGTGGGAATCGTACTCGTGGGACCCGCGGGCCCCGGCGGCACGACCGAGGGTCCGTTCGACTCAAGAGTGGCGGGACAGGCGGCCCTCGGCTCGGCGCGCGCCGGGTCACAGGCGGATCGCCCGACCGCCCCACCGAGGATGTCTAGCCCTTGTCGGTATCGAGTTCTCCCGCGAGACGCGTGAAGTGCCCCGGCTCCTGGCGGAGGACTGTCGGCCGGCTGCCTCCGCGATCCGCTCCTTGACGCAGGCGCAGGCGGCGGGGTTCCGCGGCAGTCAGCCCTGGCGCGCACCGTCCCGCCCCCGGAGACCGGGGGCGGGACTCGGCGCCACGAGCGGTCGGGCGGATCCGCTCAGCGGTTCGGTTGCGGCGTGTACCGCAGGTACTTCTTGACGGTCCGGAAGCCCTTGGGGAACTTCGCCTTGGCGTCCTCGTCCGACATCGCCGCGGCGACGATCACGTCGTCACCGTCGGTCCAGTTCACCGGCGTCGCGACCGAGTAGTCCGCGGTCAGCTGGAGCGAGTCGAGGACGCGCAGGATTTCCTGGAAGTTCCGGCCCGTCGAGGCCGGGTAGGTGATCATCAGCTTGACCTTCTTGTCAGGGCCGATGATGAAGACCGACCGCACCGTGAGGGTGTTGTCGGCGTTCGGGTGGATCATCCCGTAGAGGCTGGCGACCTTGCGTTCGGGGTCGCCGAGCAGCGGGTAGTTGAGGGCGTTCCCGGTGGCGTCCTTGATGTCGGCGCCCCAGTCCTTGTGCGAGGAGACCGGGTCGACCGAGACGCCGAGGACCTTCGTGTTGCGCCGATCAAACTCGCCCTTCAACCGGGCGACCTCGCCGAGCTCGGTCGTACACACCGGGGTGAAGTCCTTCGGGTGCGAAAAGAGGATCCCCCAGCCGTCGCCAAGGTAGTCGTAGAGGTCGATCTTCCCCTCAGTCGAGTCGGAAGTGAAGTTCGGAGCGGTGTCGCCTAGCTGCAGAGCCATCGTTTCTTCCTCGTCCAGTCCGGCGGCGCTCGACGAGCGCCGGCCTCCGTGTCGGTTGCTTGTGGCGGCGAGCCTAACGGCGCCTCCGGAGAACCTGACTAGTCCGGTCAACTCTCTGCGCCCGTCGGGTGCGGGGTGAAGCGGAGGTAGTCCTTCACGACCCGGATCTCCCCAAAGCGCGCCCGCGCCTCGTGGTCGGGCACCGCCGGGGCGACGATCACCTCGTCGCCCGGCCGCCAGTTCACCGGCGTCACGACGGGGTGCCTGGCGGCGAGCTGGAGCGAGTCGAGGACGCGCAGCAGCTCGGCGAATTCACGCCCGGTCGACGCCGGGTAGTTCATCATCAGCTCGACCCGCTTGTCCGGGCCGATCACGACGATTGCGCGGGTGCCCGCGGGGTCTGTGGCGAAGGGGTGGACCATCCCGTAGAGGCTGGCCACGACGCGGTCGGGGTCGGCGACGAGCGGGAAGTTGAGCGAGTGCCCGGTCGCCTCCTTGATGTCGTCCGCCCACTCGAGGTGCGATTCGACCGGGCCGACCGAGACGGCCACGACCTTGGTGTCGCGCCGCTCGAACTCGCCGACGAGGCGGGCCATCTCGCCGAGCTCGGTCGTGCTCACCGGGGTGAAGTCGGCCGGGTGCGAGATGAGGACGCCCCAGCTCCGGCCCAGGAAGTCGTGGAAGGCGATCCGCCCCTCGGTCGAGTCGGCGGTGAAATCGGGCGCGTAGTCACCGAGACGCACAGTCATGGTTTCTCCCCCTCGCGCTGGCGCGCGGCGCCCGGTTCGACTCCGGCGCCGGCTGGGTCAGACTAACGGCGCCCCGCGGACGCCGACCGCCTCAGTCGCCGTGCTGCTCCCCCGGCGGGGCGGCGGCGCGGGAGCGCCGGTGGTGGACGACGAGGGCCACGACGGCGGCCACGACTACGACGCCAATGATCAACGACGAGGCCCTGCCGCCCCAGGTCAGCACCTTCTGGTAGGACTTGCCGACGGCGTAGCCGGCGAGCGTGTAGGCGATCCCCCAGACGAGCCCGCCCAGGGCGTTGGCGGCGAGGAAGGTCCGGTAGCGCACCTCGGAGGCCCCGGCGACGCCGGGGACGAGGGCGCGGAAGACGGCGGCGAACCGGCCGACGAAGACGGCGTAGGCGCCGCGGCGCTGCAGGAATTCCCGGGTCCTCTCGACCCCGGGGTGACCGCGGAGCGGCCGGTGCGCCAGCAGGTACGGCCCGAACTTCCGGCCGACCTCGTAGCCGACGCTGTCGCCGACGATGGCGCAGACGACGACGAGGGTGCAGATCCACGACAGGCTGACGTGGTGCTCCGAGGCGAGCACGCCGCCCAGGACGACGGCCGTCTCGCCCGGGAGAACGAAGCCGACAAAAAGCGCCGCCTCGCCGAAACACAACGCCCCGACGAGCGCGTACGCCTCCCAGCCGCCGAGCCCGAGAAGCGGGCTGAGCAGCGTGTTCACGCCGTCGCGACCGTGGTCACGGGCGAAACTGTAGGCGGCGACCGGGTCCGCGGGCGCCTGCCCCGCCGGTCGGCCCCGGTCCTGCACCGCCCGGGTCGGGCCGGGCGGGGCGCTTCAGTGGGCCTTCACGCGGCGCGCGGCGAAGACGATCCCCTCGTCGGCGCGCCGGGTGAGCTTGAAGCCCGCCTTCTCGAACACAGCGATCATGTTGGCGTTCTCGGTGGCCGTCTCCCCGCAGACCTCGTGGAGGCCCCACAGGCTCCCCCACTGGGGGGCCACTTCCAGGCAGTACTCGGTGAGCAGGT
This sequence comes from Acidimicrobiales bacterium, assembly GCA_050013835.1. Classification (GTDB taxonomy): domain Bacteria; phylum Actinomycetota; class Acidimicrobiia; order Acidimicrobiales; family Bog-793; genus Bog-793. The sequence continues at coordinate 49,742 of JBEKEM010000005.1, read as the reverse complement.
TGCCGAGCCCGCGGTGCTGCCAGGGATCGGCGATCAACACGGCGTACTCGGCCCGGTTCCGGGCGGCGTCGGCGGCGAGCCGGCCGACGCCGACGAGCTTGCTCGTGCCATCGGCGTTCTCGACCTCGGCGACGATGGCGAGCTCGCGGTCGTAGTCGGTGAAGCAGAAGCGCGAGGCGAACTCGTGGGTGTGGCGAACCATCGCGCTAAACCGCAGGGCGATCGTCTCGGCCGAGCACACGTCGAGCATCTCGTGCCATGCCGGCTCGTCCTCCGGCCGGATCGGCCGCAGCGTCACCTGCAGTCCGCCGGTCGTCGTCACCTCACGCGTGTACTCCTCGGGGTAGGGGCGGATGGCGAGGTGCGAGAACGGCGGCTCGCTGCGACCGATCAGCGACTGGTCGACGACGGCCCGAGCGTCGAGGGCGATCACCCCGTCCGCGCTGACGAGCAGCGGATTGATCTCGAACTCGCTGAGCTCGGGGTAGTCGGCGACGAGGTACGAGAAGCGCATCACGACCTCAAGCAGGGCGTCGAGGTTGACGGCCGGCCGTCCCCGGTGCCCGTCGAGCAGCGGCCAGATCCGCAGCGACTGCAGCATGTGCAGGGCGAGGCTCTCGTTGAGCGGTGGCAGCTCGAGCGCCTGGTCGCGCATCACCTCGGTCGCCACGCCGCCGGCGCCGAGCAGGATCACGGCGCCGAAGATCGGGTCCTTGCGGGCCCCGAGGACGAGCTCGTAGCCCGACTTGCGCACCATCTGCTGGACGGTGACCCCCTGGATCTCCGCCTCCGGGCGTTTCTTTTGCACCGTTGCCATGATCCGGTCGTAGGCCTTCCGCACGGCGTTGGCGTCGCCCAGCCCAATCTCGACCCCGCCGACGTCGGTCTTGTGCGTGATGTCGGGCGAACGGACCTTCAGCACGACCGGGAAGCCGATCTGCTCGGCGACCGCCACGGCATCGTCAACCGACAGCGCCGGGAGGGGCCTCGTGAACGGGATCTCGTAGGCGTCGAGCAGGGCCTTGGAGGAGGTCTCCGACAGCACCCCGGTCCCCTCGGCGAGCACGGCGGTCATCAGGTCCTTGGCGCGCTGGCGGTCGACGGAGAAACCGACCGGGAGGCTGCGCGGCGTCTCGTGGAGGATCTCGAGGTTGCGCCCGTAGGAGACGAGGTCCATGAGCGCCCCGATCGCCTGCTCCGGGTAGGAGTAAGCGGCCACGCCTCCCGCGCTCAGGCGCTGCAGCCCCTCGTTCACGGTGAGCCCTCCCATCCAGGCGGCGAGCACGGGCTTCGATGAGCCCCGCCGCGCCGCCAGCACGGCGTCGGCCGTCGCCGTGGCGTCGGTCATCGCCTGCGGGGTGAGGATCGTCAGCACGGCGTCGACCTGCTCGTCCGCGAGCACGGCCTTCACCGCCTCGCCGTAACGCTTCGGCGGCGCGTCGCCGAGCACGTCGACCGGGTTGCCGTGCGACCACGCCGGCGGCAGCGCCTCGTCGAGCACCTTGATCGTGGCCGGCTCGAGCTCGGCGAGCTCGCCGTCCCGGGCGATGAGGGCATCGGCCGCCATCACCCCGGGGCCGCCGGCGTTCGTCACGACCGCCAGACGAGCGCGGTAGATCGGGCGCTCCTTGGCGAGCAGCTCGGCCGTGGCGAAGACCTCCTCGATCCGTCCGACCCGCACTGCCCCGGCGCGGCGCAGGGCGGCGTCGTAGACGGAGTCCTCGCCCATCATCGCCCCGGTGTGCGACACGGCGGCCTGGGCCGAGGCGGCGAAGCGCCCCGCCTTGTAAACGATGATCGGCTTCGTGCGGGAAAACGCCCGCGCCGCCGACATGAACTTGCGCGGCTGGGTCACCGCCTCGATGTAAAGGAAGATCGCCCGAGTGTGGGCGTCCTGGGCGAGGTAGTCGATCAGGTCGCCGAGGTCGACGTCAACCATGTTGCCGACGGAGACGACCTGCGAGAAGCCGATCTTCTGGGCGGCCGCCCAGTCGATGACCGAGGTGGCGAGCGCCCCGGACTGCGAGACGAAGGCGATGTGGCCGTCGATCGGCATCGTCTTGGCGAAGCTGGCGTTGAGCCCGAGGCGCGGCACGATCAGCCCGAGGCAGTTCGGGCCGAGCATCCGCATCCCGTCGTGACACCCCAGCTCCTCCCGGACGAGCCGCTCCAGTTCGGCCCCCTCGGCCCCGGCCTCCCGGAAGCCCGCCGACAGTACGGCGACGGCGGGCACCTCCCGCGCACCGCATCCGCGGATGACCTCGGGCACGGTGGCAGCGGGGGTGCAGACGATCGCCAGGTCCGGCCGCGCCGGGGTCTCGGCGATGCTCGGGTAGGCCTGGATGCCGCTCACGGACTCTCGACCGGGGTTGATCGGGTACACGACACCGTCGAAGCCGCCGTCCACCAGGTTGCGCAGGACGATATGTCCGAGCTGAGACGACTCGCGGCCGGCCCCGACCACAGCCACCCGGGTGGGGCTGAAAAGGTTCTTGAGGTTGTGGACGCTCATGAGCACAGGCTACGCCTGGTGTGGCAGGTGTGAACCAGAGCCCTTTGTCCCTCACCGCCAAGTGGCGGCCGTGGCTAGCGCGGCGCCAACGGCATCGTCGGGAGGACCGACCTCTTGTAGGTTTCGTTCACGACCCCGGCGAACGACGCGTACCACGCCGCCGCGGCCGTGGCGATCCCGACCCAGCCGCCCGCCTTGTCAAGACCGACGCTCGAATGGAACGCGCCGATCGTGAGCAGGACGAACGTCACCGTCAGCAACACAAAGACGGCGACCACGGCGCCGCTCACCCGCAGGCTCGCCACCGTCATGTAGGCGGTGAAGATCGTCCAGCCGAGGAGGAACACGCCGACGGCGACGGGCAGGTCGGCTGCGCTGATCCCGGGAGCGATGAAGCGCACGAAGACGTAGTAGGCGATCCAGAACGCCCCGAACGAGGTGAAGGCGACGGCGCCGAAGGTGTTCTTCCGGACGAACTCCCACATCCCGGCCAGCAGCTGGGCACCGCCGCCGTAGACGAGGGCGAGGGCGAGGGCCGCCTTGGCCCCCGGACCCCAGACGTTGGTGTTCCCGATGCTGAGGGCGAAGGTTGTCATGGCGAAGGCCGCCAGACCGAGCGGGGCCGGGTCGGCGACGCGCGGCCACGTCGAGGCGGTTCCCCCGCCGCCTACTGGGGCGCCCTGTGTCTCCCCGGGGTGCATGGTCATTGCTCTCCTCTTCTGTCGGTGATGGCTGGGTTCCGCCTGGGCGGCGGGACAGAACCTAGTCTGAGCGGCGGCCTTCGTCGCGGTTCGTCGCGCCCTTGCGGGAGGGCGGACGCGGGGCCCCTTGGTGCCCGCGATAATGGGCCGAAGCGGATCTCGCCGAGAATGGAGAAAGCACGATGGCAGAAGAGCTCCCGACGGAAGTGCCCGAGCAAGAGCAGGTCTCGGAGGCCGAGATCGCCGTCCACTGGCGGGAGGAGGAGTACTACTACCCGTCGCCGGCCTTCATCGCTCAGGCGAACGCCCCGGATGCCTCCATCCTCGACCGGTTCAGCGAGGACAAGTTCCCGGAGTGCTTCAAGGAGTACGCCGACCTGGTGACCTGGGACAAGCCGTGGGAGACGCTCCTCGACTCGTCGAATCCGCCCTTCTGGAAGTGGTTCGTCGGCGGCCGGCTGAACGCCAGCTTCAACTGCATCGACCGCCACCTGGATGAGTACGGCGACAAGGCGGCGATCATCTGGGTTCCCGAGCTCGAGACCGACGAGACCCAGTCGATCACGTACAAGGACCTCTACCGGCGGGTGAACGAGTTTGCCGCGTTGCTGCGCGACTTCGCCGGGCTGAAGGCCGGCGACCGGGTCACCTTCTACCTGCCGATGATCCCGGAGCTCCCGGTGTCGATGCTCGCCTGCGCCCGCCTCGGCGTCATCCACTCCGAGGTGTTCGGCGGGTTCTCCGGCGCCGCCTGCGGCGACCGCGTCGCCGACTCCGGCAGCCACGTCCTCGTCACCGTCGACGGCTACTACCGCAGCGGCGAGCTCGTCGACCACAAGGCCCGGGCCGACGAGGCCGTGGAGGCCGCCGCCAAGCTCGGCCAGACGGTCGACAAGGTGCTCGTTTGGCGGCGCCACGCCGGCCGGTACGCCTCGGGAAGCCCGATGGTCGCGGGCCGGGACTTCTTCGTCGACGAGATCATCGGCAAGTACCGCGGCCAGGAGGTCGAGCCGGTCTCGATGCCGGCCGAGGCGCCGCTCTTCCTCATGTACACGAGCGGCACGACCGGCCGGCCGAAGGGCTGCCAGCACTCGACCGGCGGCTACCTGACCTACGTCGCGGGGACGGCGAAGTACTACGAGGACATCCACCCCGACGACGTCTACTGGTGCACGGCCGACATCGGCTGGATCACCGGGCATTCCTACATCGTCTACGGACCACTGCTCCTCGGCACCACGACCGTCATCTACGAGGGCGTGCCCACCTACCCGGACGCCGGGCGCGCCTGGCGGATCGCCGAGAAGCTGGGCGTGAACATCTTCCACACCGCTCCCACGATGATCCGGATGCTGCGCAAGCTCGGACCGGACGAACCGGCGAAGTACGGCTACCACTTCAAGCACATGACGACGGTCGGCGAGCCGATCGAGCCCGAGGTGTGGCGCTGGTACCACGAGGTGATCGGCAAGGGAGAAGCCGTCATCGTCGACACGTGGTGGCAGACCGAGAACGGCGGGTTCTTAGGCAGCACGCTGCCGGCGGTGCACCCGATGAAGCCCGGCAGCTGCGGGCCGGCCGTGCTCGGCATCTACCCCGTCATCTACGACGAGGACGGCAAGGAGGTCCCCGCCGGCAGCGGCCGGGCGGGCAACATCTGCATCCGCAACCCGTGGCCGGGGCTCTGCCAGACGGTCTGGGGCCAGCCCGAGCGTTTCGTCGACATCTACTACAGGAAGTTCTGCAAGGACCGCACGAGCAAGGACTGGCACGACTGGCCCTACCTCGCCGGTGACGGGGCGGTCCAGGCCGCCGACGGCTACTTCCGGATCCTCGGCCGGGTTGACGACGTCATCAACGTCGCCGGTCACCGGCTCGGCACCAAGGAGATCGAGTCCGCTGCACTCACGGTGGACGAGGTCTCCGAGGCGGCGGCGGTCCCGGTCGTCGACGAAGTGCGCGGCCGGGCGGTGGAGATCTACGTCGCCCTGAAGCCCGGCATGGCCCCGAGCAAGGCGGTCGAGGACAAGGTAAAGGGGGCCATCGACCGCCTGATCGGCAAGATCGCGCGGCCCCGGAGCGTCTGGATCGTGCAAGACATGCCGAAAACCCGCTCCGGCAAGATCATGCGCCGGGTCATCGCGGCGATCTCCAACTTCGGCGACGTGGGCGACGTGAGCACGCTCGCCAACCCCGAGATCGTCGACGAGATCCGCCACCACGTCCAGAGCGAGAAGGTGAAGCGCGGCGACCAGCCGCGCGAGCTCACCCCCGAGGAGGCCGAGGAAATCAGGTCCTTCGGCCACGCCGAGTAGCGAGATCCGGCGCCCCTCGGTCGAAGGGGCGGCCGCCTGTCGGGAGCATCGGGCGGGCTCGGGCCGCGAGCCCCGCCCGCCCGGGAGCTCCTGGACAAACGCCTCCGCTCCCGTAGCACCAGGGACCGGGGCGGCCGCCCGGACCCACCGGGTCCCGCCCGGTGGTGCGAGACCTGCTAGGCGGGTGTTGATTTAGCCGATTGGGTCCTTACTGACACGACCGTAACCTGCGTGTTCGCATCTGGCATGGGTGCAAGAAGGGACTAATTGAGCAATCTCCTAGTTCGGCGGGACACCCGTCGCGCCGGACGGGACGCTCGCGTCGGCGGGTCCCGTGACCTGCTGGTGGATCTCAAGAATCCTCGTCGAATCGGCGCGGCGCTGCGCCTGGAACTCCTCGTGCGCCTTGGCCATGATCTCTGCCGTGATGTGGGGCTGTTTCGACAGGACTGGGTGGTGTTTGCGGCAAGCGTGGTAGGGAGTGCCCTCCACCTTGTGCATGCCGATCCTCCAGCAGTGCTCGTCGTGGCAGTTCACGTGCTTCCACCCCACGATGACGGCGCCGACGATCGTGAGCTCCCCGATGTCGGAACCCGTCCCCGACCAGAACCCGTAGTGGGGGCCGCTGCCGCCGATACCGAAGAACCAGTACAGCCAGTTGCCGATGGCGTGCAGAGTCGACATGAGGATGCTTCTCCTTCGGTTCTGTCCTTGACGACAGGCCCGGCGCTGGTGGCCGGTGCGGCGACCGTCGTCGCCCGTGTCCGCGCCCGATCCCTCGTGCGGGTACCCGACACGGAACGATTCTGCTCGGCACGGGCCGGTCGACGGGGGATGCCCGGCCGTCTGCCGTACCGGTGCCGCTGTCCGGGTCTCGCCCGCCCCGGGAACGGTCGCCCGAGGCGGCGGCTTGCGATCGCGCCGCCGTTAACGTGCACACCGCCCGGCGGCTCGGGGCGGGTGCCCAACAACACACCCGCCGCGGACCGCCGGCGAAGGAGACGATCCCGCCTCCTGCGGCGCACGTGACGGACGAGCAGACAGAAAAGTGAATGGAGCGACGATGCCCACCCGTGAAAGCGCCCCTCCCGGGGCGCCCTGCTGGATCGACCTGTGGACCTCCGACGTCGAGGGCAGCCGCAGGTTCTACGGCGAGCTCTTCGGCTGGGAGGCGGGCGAGCCGAGCCCCGAGTTCGGCGGCTACTTCATGTTCCTGCGCGACGGCGTCCCGGTCGCCGGCGGCATGGGCGACATGGGGGAGGCGCGCGCCGACGACACCTGGAAGACCTACCTCTGCGTCAGGGACCTCGCGCGGACCGTCGAGGCGGCTGCCGCGGCGGGCGCCCGGATCATCTCCCCCCCGACGGAGGTCGGCGACATGGGCAGCCAGGCGGTGCTGGTCGACCCGACCGGCACGACCTTCGGTGCCTGGCAGCCGGGCACCTTCCCCGGTTTCACGGTCCTCGGCGAGGTGGGCACCCCAGACTGGTTCGAGCTGCACACCAGGGACCACGCCGCCGCCGTCGCCTTCTATCGCGACGTCTTCGGCTGGGACACGGTCGAGATCCCCAACAACGACAGGTTCCGCTACACGATGATGCGCGATCCCCGGGGCGAGGGAGAGCTCGCCGGGATCTTCGACGCTTCTTCCTCGCTCCCCGAGGGGGCACCGCCCCACTGGTCGGTCTACTGGCGCGTCGACGACGCCGATGCCGTCGCCGCCCGGGCGAAGTCCCTCGGTGGCACGGTCGTCACGGGCCCGTCCGGCAGCCGCTACGGGCGCACCGCCACGTTGACCGACCCCGCCGGCGCCTACTTCCGATTGCGGGCGCTGAACGCCTAGCAAGGTCGGGCGCGGCGAACCCGCGCTTCGCGGCGCGTACCCTCTAGGCATGGGCCGCAAATTCACCAGGATCGTCCTCGCTTCGGTGCTCTGCGCCGAGATCGTCGTGCTGGCGCGCCGTCGAGGTTCCGTCTTCGCCGTCAACACGGTGGTGCGGTGCCGGGACGGGCACCTCTTCTCGACACTCTGGATCCCGGGGGGATCGCTGAAGTCGATCCGCCTCGGTTGGTGGAGGCTGCAGCGTTGTCCGGTCGGCAGGCACTGGAGCCTCGTCACCCCGGTCTGGGTCTCGAGGCTCTCCGAGGAGGAGAGGCAATTGGCCAGTCAGCACCGCGACGTGCGCATTCCCTGACCGCAATGCGCGGGGAGCTCGCCAGCGGTGACGCCAGCCCCCGGCTGCGGGCCGTCGGCGAGGCGAGTGCGCCTTGCGACTGCGCCGGCGGTGTCGCCTGCGAGAATCGCGCTCCATGGCACAGCTCATCGCCGTCCCGGCGCTCCTCGACGCCGCTGGGACGCCGCCGAAGCAGATCGCGGAGTACGTCGGGCTCGTGAACACCGGCACGGACGGGATCTCCCTCGCCGTCATGGAGAGCACGCCGGGATGGGCGGAGCCGGGGCAGATCGCCGAGTTCGACGAGTACTCGATTGTCCTCGAGGGCGAGCTCCTGGTCGAGACCCTCGGCGGCTCCTTCACCGTGCGCGCCGGGCAGGCGGTCCACTCCACGGCTGGCTAGTGGGTTCGCTACTCCACCCCGGCACCGGGGGGTGCCCGCTACGTGGCCGCCAGCCAGCCGGCCTTCTCACCCGGAAGGGTCCGTCGGGACCGAGAGGGTTAGCGGGGTCGACCAACAGCTCCCGGCGGCCGTCCGGGTTCCCGGCCGGTCGGATCAGCGACGGGCTTGGCACCCGGGACCCGGGTCACCGCCGGCGACGCCAGACGCCCCGGCAAGCCCGGTGGCGCGCCCGTTCGGCTCGGGTCCGTGCCGACGCCGTCACCTTCCGGGGCCGCTCAGCGGAGGCGGCGGAGGATACTCGGGCGGCGCGGTCGCGGCCGGCGGAGCCGACCAAACCAGGGGGACGGCGTTGCAGAGGCGCTCGTACTCCTTCGCGCGCAGCCACAACTGGTGCGCGGGCACGTGCACGTACCCCCCCGTCCGCCGCGCGCACGACCCCGCCAGCGACCCAGGGGCGAGCAACTTCGCGATCCTCGTCGGAACCCCGCTCCACCAGCTGCGTTCGAGAATGGCGACACCGCGGTCGGCAATGACGACGGCCGCCGGCCGGTCGATCAACCAGTAGATGACCAAGAGGATCACCACTCCGAGGACGCCGCCAGGCGGTATGACATTGAGGACCAGGACGAACAGCACCGAGACCGCGGCGGCGGCGAGCACGATGACGGTCGCTGTCTGGCGGGGATCGGGACCGACGACACCGATGCCAAAGGCGCGGACCGCCACGTCGGGGCCTAGGAGCTCCCGGCTCTTGCGCAGGCCCTTCGCCCGTGCTCGTGCCGTCATGGCCATCTGGACCGCCCTTCTGCGCGGAGAGAACCGACGCGGTCAGGCTACGCCCGCCGGCTCCCCCGCTTGGGCCGGCCACGCGCCGGGGCCCGGGCCCGACGCCCAGGGGCGACGCGGGCCGCGCCTTGGCGACCGGTCAACGCACCACCGACTTGGGGTCGGCCCGACTTCATGTCGTTCGCAGGCTTGTGCCAACATCTCAGGCACTGTCCGTTCCCCCGGTCTGAGAGGCAACGAGACCATGGCGCGTCGAGACGTCGAGACCCACCCCGTCGACGGGCGACGCGCCCGCGGGGAGCGGACCCGCCTCAGGGTCATCGAGGCGCTGCTCGATCTCGTGGACGAGGGCACGATGCGCCCCACCGCCCAGGAGGTGGCGACGCGTGCCGGGGTCGCTCTCCGCACCGTGTACCACCACTTCGAGGACGTCGAGGCCTTGCGCCGCCTCGCACTCGACCTCCAGATGCGCCGGCACGCCGAGATCCTCAAGCCCATCGACCCCGACAGGGACCTCTCTGGGCGCATCGGGGCCATCGTCAGCCAGTGCCGCCAACTCTTCGAGGCCCTCACCCCCATCCGGCGGGCGACGATGTTCGACGAGCAGAGCTCGCCCGAGATGGCCGAGGGCATCGCCTTCTGCACGCGGACGCGTCGGGACCACGTCATCGCGACCTTCGCCCCGGAACTTCAGCGTGCCGGCGGCGGGGCGCGCGTGCTGACGGACGCCGTCGATGTCGTCACGTCGTGGCCGACCTGGGAGTACCTGCGCGCCGCGCTCGACCGGTCCCCCGCCACGGCCGCCCGGGTGATGGTCGCCTCCCTCGAGTCCCTGCTCGTGGCACCGGCTCCCGGATCGGTGGCCCTCGACGGTCAGCGAGTTGGCACGGCGAAACGCCGGCCGGAACGCCAGACGCCCTGACCGGGCACCCCAGACCGCCGACTCGGGCCCGACCGGTGCCCGTCGAGATCCGCCGCGAGGATCTCTCCGACCCCGTGGCACGGGAGCTCATCGCCGCGCTGAACGCCGAAATCCGCCGCCGTTACCCGAACCCGCTCGACTGGCACTTCGATCTCACCACGGAGGACGTGGATCCCGGACGCGGAGCCTTCGTGGTGGCGACGGCGGGAAATGCGGACGTCGCCTGCGGCGCCGTCCGGCTGATCGGCGAGGGAATCGCCGAGCTGAAGCGGATGTTCGTGATCCCCGCCTTCCGCAAGCGGGGAATCGGCTCCGCAGTGCTCGCCTTCCTCGAATCCGAGGCGCGCGCCATCGGCGCCGCCCGGATCGTCCTCGAGACGGGGATCCGATCACCGGAGGGGCTCGCCCTGTACCGACGGGCGGGGTATGAGGAGATCGAGAAGTACGGTCCTTACGTCTATTCCGAGGTCAGCGTCTGCATGGGCAAGGACCTGGCTGCGGAATGATCCCCGGCCCAGGCGGGCGCCCGGTCCGGATGAGGGCAGGAACCTCCGACAGGGGACCGCCACCGGTCGGCGGCACGGCCTGTCGCAGGCAGGGCACGGGACCGGGACCGGCCGCTTGCCAGCCGGACGGAACCGGCCGCGTCACGACAGCGGTGTGGCCGCCGTCGCGGTCCTCGACGCGCGACGCATGGCCCAGATCGACGGGCAGGGCCGATGCAACTGTCGCCCTGCCGCGACAGGGCGGTGTGTCCGGGGAAGTGCCCGCCAAGCCTGATCCTCTGAACCGTCCGAGCGCGAGTGGAGCCGAACCCGCCGGACCAGGCTTGGTGCATCCGGCCGGGGCGGGAATCCCCCTATGCCGTCGACCGTGGCAAGCCGAGCGCGGATCGCAGCACGTCGGAGTCCGCGAGGAGGCGCTTGCCGTCCTTCTTGAGGGTCTCCCCCCACGAAAGCAAGCTGCGCGACGATTGGCTTCCGGCCTGCTTGAGAAGACCGACGATCGTCCGGTCCTCCACCACATACGTCGCGAGTTCCTTGCCGATCTTGCCGGTCGCGTGCAAGGCGGAGAGCTCGGTGTCCATCTTCTGGCACGCCACGATGAGGGGCGCGGCGATCTTGGCCACGCTCGAGGGGGTCGCCTTGGTGCCGAGTGCCTCGGCCCTGCCCACGAAGGTCTGCAGGGCGGCTTCCGCCGGTGCCACCGCGACGACGAACGACTTCTTGATCTTGGCGGTCGACGGTCCCTTCGAGGCGGGCTTGGAGACCTCCCAGAGGCGTTTCTTGCCGACCTTCGAGCAGACAAGCGTCTTCTTCCCGGCTTTGACCTTCGTGCCGAGTTTGGCTTTCGTACAGGATGCGCCCGGCTTGACGACAGCCCTGTGGGGACTTGACGGGGCCGTCGTCCCGCCTGCGGGGGCGGCAAGGACTGCGCCAGCGAGGAGCACGCCGGCGAGCAACGCGGCGGCACATCTCGCGATCTGAATTTGCGATCGTCGGTTTTCCACGGCGTGCTTCCTTCCCGGCCCGGCGGCCTTCCCCGTTGACGGGTATTTCTTACACCATTGCCGCGCGGCACACCCCGGCCACCCCCGACGGACGAGGAGACGCCCATCCGGTTCCCGGCGGTGCCGTCGACCCCGGTGATTCCGCGGGGTGGAATGACCCGGTGCGGGACTCCGTCCCCGCCCGGCGGTGTCCTACGATGACGCTTCGCCCGTCTCGTCAACTCCCGAGGTCCACCATGCGCACAGATGACCTGCAAGTCGTCGCCGATCTCGCGCGGCAGCTCCGCGTCGACACGATCCGCTGCTCGACCGCGGCCGGTTCGGGCCACCCGACCTCGTCGCTCTCGGCCGCCGACCTGCTCGCCGTGCTGGTCACGCGCCACCTCCGCTACGACTGGTCCGCCCCCCGGCGCCCCGAGAACGACCACCTGATCTTCTCGAAGGGCCACGCCTCGCCGCTTTTGTACTCGGTCTTCCGCGCCGTCGGGGTCATCGACGAGGAGGAGCTCGTCTCGACCTACCGCCGCCTCGGCGCCCGCCTGCAGGGCCACCCGACGCCGATGCTGCCCTGGGTCGACGTCGCCACCGGGTCGCTCGGGCTGGGCGTCGCCGCCGCCGTCGGGGTCGCCCTCGCCGGCAAGTTCCTCGACGAGCTGCCCTACCGGGTCTGGACGCTCTGCGGGGACAGCGAGCTGACCGAGGGCTCGGTCTGGGAGGCATTCGACAAGGCGGGCTACTACGAGCTCGACAACTTCACGGTGATCGTCGACGTCAACCGGCTCGGCCAGCGCGGGCCGACCGAGCTCGGCTGGAACCTCGACGCCTACGCGTCCCGCGTCACCGCCTTCGGCTGCCACCCGATCGAAGTCGACGGGCACGACCTGGCGGCGATCGACTCCGCCTTCGCGGAGGCGCAGGCGAGCCGGAAGCCATCGGTCATCCTCGCCCGGACGGTGAAGGGCAAGGGCGTTCCCGAGATCGAGGATAAGAACGGATGGCACGGCCTGGCGCTCCCCGCCGACCTCGCCGCGCGCGCGATCGCCGCCCTCGGCGGTCCGAGCTCGCTCGTCGTCACCTCGCCGCCGCCCGAGCACGGGACCCCGGCCGTGACGCCGAACCCCCACGCGCTGGTGGCGGTCCCCCGCTACGCCCTTGGCGAGAAGGTCGCGACACGCCGGGCCTGGGGCGACGCGCTCGTCGCCCTGGCGGCGCGCCCCGAGGTCGTCGTGCTCGACGCGGAGGTCGGCAACTCGACGAGCTCCGAGCTGTTCCTCGCCGCCGCCCCGGAGCGGTACTTCCAGGCGTTCATCGCCGAGCAGCTCATGTTCGCCGCGGCCTCCGGGTTCGCGGTGCGCGGCTACGTGCCCTTCGCTGCGACCTTCGGCGCCTTCGTGTCGCGTGGCTTCGACTTCCTGCGGATGTCAGGGATCTCGGAGGTCTCGATCCGCCTCGCCGGTTCGCACGCTGGAGTCGAGATCGGCCCCGACGGGCCCTCGCAGATGGCCCTCGAGGACCTCGCCGCGATGCGGGCGGTCTACGGCTCGACCGTCCTCTACCCCGCCGACGCGGCCTCGGCGGCGGCGCTCACCGTGGCGATGGCCGACCGGGCGGGCGTCTCATACCTCAGGACGACCCGTGGCGCCTACCCCGTCATCTACGGCCCCGACGAGGAGTTCCCGATCGGCGGTGCCAAGGTCCTGCGCGCCGGATCCGCCGACGCGGTGACGCTCGTCGGGGCGGGGATCACCGTCCACGAGAGCCTCGCCGCGGCCGAGCGCCTCGCCGCCGAGGGCATCGCCGCCCGTGTCGTCGACTGCTACTCGGTGAAGCCGATCGACTCGGCGACGCTCGTCGCCTCGTGTGAGGCGACCGCGGGACGGATCGTCGTGACCGAGGACCACTACCCCGCCGGCGGTCTCGGCGAGGCAGTACTCTCGGCCCTTGTCGGGGCCGGGGTCAGGCCGCACTTCTCGCACCTCGCGGTGCGCTCGCTCTCCCAGTCGGGAACGGCGGCCGAGCTCCTCGGTGCGGCGGGCATCTCGGCCACGCACATCGCCGCCGCGGCGCGCTCGCTTGTCGACGCCTGAGCCCCGACCCCTAAACCGCCGGACCTGCCGCCTCCGGGGCGGCCGCCCCGAACCCGTGTGGACGTGATCGCGCAACAAGGTCGCGTCGGTGCCAATCCCGTCCCTTCCACCATCATCGCCATCCCCGCCAATGCCGACAACTGGCAAACCGTTTGCAGCCGGGTGCGCGCCACGAGCGGATCGCGGGAACTCGAGAACTGAACGGTCGCCGGGCGTCGCCGCGTGCCGGTCCCGACCACACCGTTAGATTCGCCTGGTCGGAGGATCTGCATGGGGGACGCCAACATCCAATACATCGGGCTGCTGCGCGGCATCAACGTCGGGGGCCACACCGTGCGCATGGAGGGGCTGCGCTGCCTGTTCGGCGAGCTCGGGCTCGCCGAGGTGCGCTCGTACATCCAGAGCGGCAACGTGTTCTTCGCCTCGCCGTCGACCGACCGGTCGCGCCTCGCCGCGGACATCGAGGAGCACCTGCAGCGCAGCCTCGGCTACGAGGTCCCGGTCTTCCTGCGCACGGTCCCGGAGCTCGAGCGGGTGATCTCCCGCGACCCCTTCCGCGATGTCGTCGTCACCCCCGACGTCCGCCTCTGCGTCGCCTTCACCGCCGAGCCGCTGGCGCTTAAGGACCTGCCCGTCGTCTCGGCCAACCGGGACATGGAGATCATCAACGCCGCGACCTTCGAGGCCTTCGTCGTGTGGCGCCTGGTGGGCGGGAGGCCCCCCAACTTCCAGGGCTTCCTCGCCAAGACGCTGCAGACCCGAATCACGACCCGGTTCTTCCCGACGACGGCCAGGATCCTCGAGGCAGCGAGGGGTCGGTGAGTAGGACACACCCCCGACCGGGACGGTGCGCGATCATGACCCCGGATCACCACGGTCGCCGGGCGGCTCAATGACGTGCCCGGAACGGCCGAGTCCTGTGCCGCAACCGACCGCTTGGAGGCAATTGGAGGACCCGGTGTCGGCCCGGGCACAAGCCGATATGCGGCGGATCCCGGGAAAGCTCTGAGACTGAGGGAGGCGTACATGCAAGTCCTGGTCACCTGCGGTTCGAAGCGCGGCAGCACCGCGGAGCTTGCCCAGATGCTGGCCGACGGCCTGCGGGAAGAAGGTCTCTCCGTCGGCGTGTTCCGTCCCGATCAGGTCGAGCACCTCGACCATTTCGACGCCGTCGTCGTGGGCGGCGCCCTCTACGCCGGTCGCTGGCACAAGTCGGCGCGACGCTTCGTGCGGCGCCACGCGAAGGAGCTCCGGAGCCACCCGACGTACTTCTTCTCGAGCGGGCCTCTCGACGACTCTGCCACGAGCAAGGAGATCCCCCCGACCAAGGGGGTCAGGGCGCTAATGGAGCGGGTCGGTGCTCGGGGCCACGTGACCTTCGGGGGCCGGCTCTCGCCGGACGCCACCGGGTTCCCCGCCCGGGCGATGGCGAAGGAGCACGCCGGGGACTGGCGCGACCCGGCCCAGGTCCGGTCGTGGGCGAAGACCGTCGCCTCGCAACTGCGAGATGCCTGACCTGTGCCCACCTACCCCGTGACGTTTGACGTCGCGCGGCCCGAGAGGATGGGCCGGGCCCACGTCTTCCTGCGGATCCTGATCGTGATCCTCGCGTCCTGGATCGCCGGGTCCGGTGACGGGTTCGGGCTCATCTACCTCGGCCTGCCGGTCGTGGCGGCGATCCTTATCGCCCAGAAGGGCGAGCGGTACCTCCCGGAGTGCAGCGAGGGCATGACCAAGGCGCTCGCTTTCATCGTCGGCCTCCTCGCCTACATCGCACTCCTGACCGATGAGCTGCCGGGTGCCGGACACGGCGTCATCCGCTTCGAGATCGCACCGTCCGGATCTCCCACCGTCGGCTCGGCGCTCTGGCGCATCCTGAAGGCGATCCCCAGCGCGTTCGTGCTGGCGCTGCTCGGCGTCGTCAGCTGGTTCGTATGGGTCATCGCGACGATCTTCATCCTCATTGGCGAGCGATACCCCGAGGGGCTGTGGACGTTCCAGCGCGGCGTCGTCCGCTGGCAGGCTCGCCTGCTCGGCTACCTCGCCTCGCTCATCGAGTCGTACCCGCCCTTCTCCTTCGACACCGGGCCGGCCGGAACCACCTGAGCCGCGCGACACGACGCCGCCCGAATGACCTGGTGCGGTTCCGCGGGCATTGCCGTCGTCCCGCCTCCGGGACGGCTGGTTGTCGCGTCAGTAATGTGCCGATCAGGTCGTCTCGGCGCCGACGCGGCCGAGGGAAAGGGGGACGCCGATGTTCTGTCCTTCCTGCGGCACCGCGGCCGGCACCGGTGATCGCTTCTGCCAGACATGCGGCAAGCCGTTGCCCGCGGAAACCGCTCAACCGGTCGCCGATCAGTCGCCGGCGCCCGAAGAGCAAACCAAGGCCCCGCCGTACAACGCAACGCCATCGCCGACCGCACCCACCGCGGGCATCCCGACTCCTCCCCCTCCCGCCCAGACGTGGGGGGCAACGATTCCACCCGCGCCACCTCCACTTCCTCCCCAGCCGTGGGGTTCGGCCGTCCCGGCCGCTCCTCCCGCGCCGCCTCCGCCCTCCGGCGCCCCTCCTGCGTGGGGCACGCCTCCCGCCTGGGGAACTCCCCCCGCGTACGGTGCCCCTCCCGCCTGGGGCGCCTATCCCAGCCAGGCACCGGGCCTGCCACTCGCCCCGTTCGGGGCACCGCTCGCCCGGTGGTGGCCGCGCGTCGGCTCGATGCTGCTCGACATGCTCGTCCTCGGCATCCCCTTGGGCATCGTCGACCTCATCCTCAGCCGGACCCTCGGTACCGCGCACTACGTCATCGTGGGAATCCAGACCGAGACGGTCAAGTCCCTGCAAGGTTGGGGGCTCGCCGCGTTGTGGCTCGGGAACCTGGCGCTGAACGGCCTGTACTTCTCCGTCCTCAACGGCCTCGGCAGCGGTCAGACGGCGGGGAACCACGCCCCGGGGATCGCGGTACGCGACGTCGAAACGGGCGAAGCGATCGGGCTGGCGCGGGGCGTCCTGCGCTGGTTCATCCGGATTGTCCTCTACGCCGCGCTGGTACTCCCGGGACTGCTCAACGACCTCTTCCCGCTCTGGGACGCCAGGCACCAGTCCATCGCCGACAAGGCTGCCCGCTCTGTCGTCATCCGGCTGAACTGACGGTGGCTTCCGAGCGCCGCTGCCGGCGCTGCGGGGCGGTCCTGCGCGCGCAGGGCCTGTTCTGCACCAAGTGCGGCACGCGGCAGGACTCCGCCCCGCCCTGGGTGCGCACAACCGGACGCTACGCCGGGAACGGAAGCGCGCCGGGGTGGTACCGCGACCCGTTCGAGCGGCAGCCCTACCGCTACTGGGACGGCGAGATCTGGACCGAGCACGTCTACAACCGCACCTACGACCACGACGTCGTCACGATCGACCATACCGACGACGGCCGGCTGCCCGAGGGCGCTTGGCGCGCGTCGTTCGGCTCGCTCTCGCTCTCGCTTTTCGGGCTGGTCCTCGCCTTCGGGCTCTCGTTCGCCTTCATCCTCCCGTTCCTCCTGGCCGGCCATCCCGGCGGGTCGCTCGTCGAACTCCTCCTGTCGGAAGCGGGCCTGTGGACGGGTCTCCTCGGCACGTGCGCCGTCACGAGCCACCGCTACGGCACCGGCCGGGTGCGGGCCGACTTCCGCCTGCGGTTCCGCTGGGTCGACCTCGCCATCGCCCTCGGCGCGGCCCTCGCGGCCCGCTGTTTCGCCGCCTTCGCCCTCGTCCCATTCATCCACGTGCTCCGGTCGGCCGGGAACCCCGACAAGTCGCTCTACGACATCACGAACGTGGGGGCGCTCGGCTGGACCGTGCTCGTTCTGCTCACCTGCGTCGGCGCGCCGCTTTTCGAAGAGCTGTTCTTCCGGGGCCTCCTGCAGGGCCAGCTGGTCGGGCGGTTCGGAGTCTGGATCGGCATCGCCGCCACGGCGGTCATTTTCGGGGCGGTGCACATCGCCAACGACCCCGGCACCGCCGGGCTGCTGCTCGCCCTGAGCGTCGGGGCCGGCGGCATCGTGTTCGGCGTCGTGCGCCACCTCACGGGACGGCTCGGCTCGTCGATGGCAACGCACTCGCTCTTCAACGCCATCGCCGTCGTCACGCTCGCCGCGACGTCGATGCTCCGCTAGGGCACCGGGGTCTTACCGCGGTTGGACCAGGCGGAAGATGCCGCGGGCCACGTGCCGCCGAACCTCCAGTTCAAGTCGCTTGCGGAGGGGAGAGGAGGTCGCATCGGCGACCAGGACGGAGGACGCCGTGGAGACCCGTCCCAACCGAACCGCCGCGCCGGTGCCCGGCATCCCTGGGGCCAATGTTCCGGTGCAGACCCTGTCGACAGGGGACCTCAAGCCGAGATCGAGTGCTGTCCGCCCAAACCCTGTCGCCCGGTGCGCGGCGAAGTCGTGATCGGCGGGCCGCGCTGGCTCAGACGACGAGGACCGCCGCCCCCTCGACCCGGTCGGCAGCGAGGTCCGCCAGCGCCTGATCGGCGCGGGAGAGCGGATACGGCGTCGCGACGACCCGGATTCCCGCCGCGGCGGCAAGCGCGAGGAACTCCTCGCCGTCGGCGCGCGTGTTCGCCGTCACGCTGCGCAGGTTCTTCTCGTAGAAAAGCTCGGTCTCGTAGTCGATCGGCGGGATCGCGCTCAGATAGATCCCCGCCACGGCGAGCGTGCCCCCGCGCCCGAGCGCGGCCATCGCCACCGGGACGAGCTCGCCCGCCGGGGCGAAGAGGATCGCCGCGTCGAGGGGCTCCGGCGGTTGGTCGGCGGCCCCCTGGGCGGAGGCGGCGCCGAGCGAGAGGGCGAGTCGGCGCGCGCCCGCCGAGCGCGTCATCACGTGGACCGTCGCCCCCTCGGAGATCGCCACCTGAGCGGCGAGGTGCGCCGAAGCGCCGAAGCCGTAGATGCCGAGGCGACCGCCCGGCGGGAGGGCGGATCGTCGGAGCGCCCGGAAGCCGATGATCCCGGCGCACAGCAGCGGTGCCGCCTCGACACCGCCGAGGGCCGTGGGGAGCGCGTAGGCGAAGCGCTCGTCGACCGTGGCGTACTCGGCGTAGCCGCCGTCGGCGTCCCACCCGGTGAACGACGGCTCCCGGCAGAGGTTCTCCGCGCCCCGCCGGCAGAACTCGCACGTCCCGTCCGTCCCCCGCAGCCAGGCGATCCCGACGCGCTCTCCGGGCGAGAACCGCGCCGCCCCCGTGCCCCGGCCGGCGACGGTACCGACCACCTCGTGGCCCGGCACGACGCCGGGCCGCCGCGGCGGGAGCTCGCCGACCGCGAGGTGGAGGTCGGTACGGCAGACCCCGCAGGCCTCCACCGCGACAAGGATCTCACCCGGCCCCGGCTCGGGGACGGGGCGGTCGACGAGGCGCAGCGGGCCGGATTCCATGGGACCGGGCCGGTCGACGATCCAGGCGCGCACGGCACCAGTCTCGCGTCCCGCGCCCCGTCCGGGGATCGGGCGGTGGTCAGCCAACGGTTCGGGGTGCAACACTTTTTGCGTGAGCCACCCGCACCGACTCCCCCCCGCCCGCCACGGGCCCTCACGCCGTCGCGGAACCGCCTGATGGCGGAGCGGCCGGCACGGCGGGAGGGAGCGCGCGCCGCGCGCCCCGCGGCGGGGACCGCGCTGGAGCCGCGCCTCCACAGCGGCCCCATGTCAGCCCTCTACGGCGCCATCACCGTCGCGGCCCTGGTCGTGGGGTCGGTCTTCGGGAAGATCCACACCCCCCGGGTCGAACCCCGCGTCGTCATCTGGACGGCGACCGCCGTCTTCGTCGTAGCCGGGTTCGCCACGACGCGCCGTCTCGCCCGTTGGCTCGGCGACGTCGTCGGCTCTCGCACCCAGTCCGCCACGGGGCGGGTCTTCCGGCTGGTCGCCTCGATCGCCGGCTGCATCATCGTGCTCTTCGGGACCCTCGGCCTCGTCTCGGTGCCGATCGACCACCTCCTCGTCGGTGGGGCGCTGACAGGCGTCGTACTCGGCATCGCTGCCCAGCAGGTGCTCGGCAACGTCTTCGCCGGGGCGGTGCTGCTGCTCGCCCACCCGTTCGGCATCGGGGACCACATCCGGGTGCGCTCGGGCGCCCTCGGCGGCCAGTTCGACGGCGTCGTGCGGGGGATGAACCTCACCTACGTCACCCTCCGCACCGACGACGGGCTCCTCAACGTACCCAACTCGGGCATGCTTGCCGCCGCCGTCGGCCCGTGGAAGAAGGCCGTCATCACCGCCGACGCGCCCGCCACCCCGGGCGACGGTGGACGGGCCGCGGGGACGGCCAGGAAGGGGCCGGGCTAGCGGCGCCGGACCCCCCGCCTAACGCGAGTGGACCGGCGAGCCCTCCTCGGCGTCGAGGTCGACGAGCCGGCACGGGATCACGGCGTCCTCGTCGAGGTGGTAGCTCGCGCAGATCCGGTGGTAGCCGTCGGCGATCGTGAGCGGCGTGTCGGTCGCAAGGTCGCCGGCGACGAGGAGGACCGGCGAGAGCCGCCTCCCCTTCTGGACCTTTTTCAGGTCCTTTTGCACGTGGAAGTTCTCGGCCGGCAGCATCTCGAGTCGGCTGGCGCGCAGCAGGTCCTTCGCCATGCGCCGCACGACGGGCGCGCCCTTCAACGCCGCGACGAGCGTTCCCGCCCGGGTCTCGGAAGTGACGAGGCTCAGGTAGCTGAGCGCCGCCGGGTAGTCCTGCTCCTCGGGCTCGTCCTTCCAGTGCGCCTTGTGCGCCATCTCCGCCTCCCCGTGATCCGTCCCGCCCGGCGCACGGGGCCGAGTGGGTCGCCTCTTCCAGTCTGGCTCCGCCGGGCCCGTCCCGCCGCGCCCGGCGGGTGCGGTGCCGGATCCGGCGGGGCTGACGGCGATGGCCGTATCCTCGACGGCGGGCACGCGGGCCACATTGCGATTGCCGAGGAGGCGCCTTGGCCGGGCCACTGAGGATCATCCACGGCGAGGGCGGCCGCGGGACCGCCCCCGACCGGGGGGCGGGGCCCGTCATCGGCGTCACCGCCTCCGAGGACGACGCCCCGGCCGGGGAGGCGGCCCGACGGGTCGTCACGGTGCCGCTCGCCTACGTCTCGGCGATCGAACGCGCCGGCGGGGTGGCACTCGTCCTTCCCGCGCAGTCGACGGGTACCGAGGCGCTCACCGCGATCCTCGACGGGCTCGTCCTGTCGGGCGGGCCCGACGTCGCCCCCGACCACTACGGCGCGCTGTCGCACCCACGCACCCAGCGCCCGCACGTCGCGCGCGACGACTTCGAACTCGCCCTCGTGAGGCTGGCGGGCGAGGCCGACTTGCCGCTCCTGGCGATCTGCCGCGGCGTCCAGGTGCTGAACGTCGCCCGCGGCGGCACGCTCCACCAGCACCTTCCGGACGTCGTCGGCCACGAGGGCCACGCCACCCCGCCCGGTGAGTACGCCCCCCACTCCGTCGAAATCCGCCGCCAGAGCCGCCTCGGGGCGATCCAGCCGTCCCGGCTCGACGTGCCGAGCCACCACCACCAGGCGATCGCCCGGGTCGGGCGGGGCCTCGACGTCGTCGCCCTCGCCGAGGACGGCACGATCGAGGCCGTCGAGGACGCGGGCCGCGCCTTTCTCATCGGCGTGCAGTGGCACCCCGAGGTGAGCGGCGACGACTCCCTCTTCGAAGGCCTCGTCGAAGCGGCGAAGGCCCGACGCGAATCCTGATCGCGCCTCCGCGACGGCGCCGCCGGTGTCCGGTGAACCCGGGTGTGACGGGCCGGTCGGCCTAGCGGCCCAGCGCCCCGCGGTCGTCGACGCGATCCCCTGTCCCGGGCACCGGGCGGGAGGGCAGGGAGACGAGGGCGAGCAGCACCCCGGCCCCGGTGACGCAGGCCGCGACGACGAGCGCCGTGCGACTCCCGAGGGCGAAGGCGTCGCGGGCCGCCAGGGAGAGCTTGATGCCGAGGGGCCCGCCGACGAAGCGCGCGGCCTCCATCGCTCCGCCGATCGAGCCGAGGATGGCGTTCGCCGCGACGGCGGGAACGTGGTGCCCGGCAATCACCGCTTGCATCGAGTGGCGGTAGCGGGTCGAGAGCACGCTGCCGATCACGGCGACGCCGACAGCGCCGCCGATCTGCATGGCCGTCGAGTTGGTCGCTGAGCCGACCCCGGCGTCGGCGCGCGTCACGGCGCCGAGCACCGAGTCGATCGCTGCCGGCACGAGGAGCCCCGCCCCGAAGCCGATGAGGAGCATCCCCGGAAGCTCGGCCGGGTAGGTCGCGGCGGCAGTCGAGACGTCGGCGATCTGAGACAGGCCCCCGGCGATGCAGGCCAGCGCCGCCGCCGCCGTCAGCTTCGTGCCCACCGCCCTGATGATCCGCGTCGACGCCAGCGCGCCGACGGCGAGGATCCCGGCGATCGGCAGGATCCGCACGCCGGCGGCTAGCGGCGAGTAGCCGAGGAAGAACTGGAGGAACTGGGTCAGAATGAACAGCCCGCCGAACAGGGCGAACAGCCCCAGCCCGACCGAGGCGACGGCGACGCTGAAGCGCCGCGACCGGAAGAACCGTATCGGCAGCATCGGGTGGTCGATTTTCCTCTCCCAGACGGCGAATCCGACGATGACGACGAGACCGGCGGCGCCGGCCCCCAGCACGCCGGCCGAGAGCCACCCGAAAACCGGCGCCTCGATGACCGCCCACAGGACGAGCCCGAGGCCGAGGATCGACAGGACCGCGCCCGCCGGGTCCGGCCGACGCGGGCTGGTGCTGCGCGACTCTGGCACGAGGAGCACCGTGCCGACGATCCCGGCCACGACGACGGGCACGTTGACGAGGAAGATCGACCCCCACCAGAAGTGGCTGAGGAGCAGCCCGCCTGCCACCGGGCCGATGGCGATCCCCAATCCGATCGTGCCGGACCAGGCGCCAACGGCGCGGGCCCGCTCGGCGGCGTCGCGGTACATCTCGTTCACGATCCCGAGCCCAGACGGGATCGTCATCGCCGCGCCGCCGCCCATCACGGCCCGCCAGGCGATGAGCGGCCCGACGCTCCCGGAGAAGGCCGCACCGAGCGAGCCGCCGCCGAAGACGGCGAGGCCGAGGAGAAACAGCCGCTTGCGGCCGTAGCGATCGGCGAGGCTCCCGCCGGCGAGCAGTAACCCCCCGAACGCCATGGCGTAGGCGTCGACGATCCACTGCAACCCGTCGGTCGTCGCCTGCAACCGCTCGACGAGGGTGGGCAGCGCGACGTTGAGGATGGTGTTGTCCACGTTGACGACGAGCACCGCGACGCACAAAACAGTGAGCGCCCACCAGCGCTGCCGAGAGTTGGGATGGGACAACGACGCGCCGGCGCCGCCCACAGTCGCCATCATCCCTATCTATCTAGCGGATCGACGGCCAGGTGACGGGGACCGCCCCGCGGCGCGGGACGGGCGGGCGGTTCCCCCGGCGGGCGCCGGCAGGCGGGGCGCGGTACGGCGGCTCTTCGCGCCGCGCCCGAGGAGCTCGCCGACGGTCGCGCGCAGCTGCTCCCCGAGCTCGTCGCTGGGGACGTCGCGCAAGAGATCGCCGTAAACGGCGAGGGTCGTGAAGACCGCGCCGGCGGCGCTCGCCATCCGGACGCGGTCACGCCACGACAGTGACGTGTCGCCGATTGCGCGCCGCAGCTCGTCCTCGATCTCCTCATGCGCGCCCGCGTGCTCCCGGCGGTGGAGCTGCTCGAAAGCCGAGCGGTTCCGATCGTGCATGACGAAGATCTTCCGGTTGGCCAGCATCTCGGCGACGAGCTCGTCGAGCAGCGCCGCCCAGGAGTCCGCCCCCGCCGGCAGCTGCCTCAGCCCCTCGATCGCCTGCCGGCCGATGTCGTGCAGGCGCATGTGCAGCGCCATCAGGATGTCGTCTTTGCTGGCGAAGTGGTAGTAGATCGCCGCCTTCGAGAAGCCGAGCCGCTCGGCGATCTCGCGCAGCGACGACTTGTCGAAGCCCTTCTCGATGAACAGATCGAGCGCGATCTCGAGGATCCGGTCCCGCGTGCTCGGCGCCGCTCCCCCTTCGGTCGCCACTCCGACGTACCGGCCGCGAGTCCTGCTGGTCCCCTCGTTCACGAACACCTCCGGAAACGAGTGCGTGCCCGCAGTATACGCCGCTACTTGACGACCGGTAAGCATCTGCTTACCATGCGGTCAGTAGGCGGCGGCGGGGCGGGAGCTCGATGGACGACGAACTGATGATCGAGGTCGACGGGCTCACCAAGCGCTTCGGTGCGACGGTCGCCCTCGCCGGCGTCAGCTTCACGGTCCCCCGCGGGGCGATCGTCGGTCTCCTCGGCCCGAACGGCGCCGGCAAGACGACCGCGCTGCGGATCCTCACGACCCTCACGATCCCCGACGGCGGGAAGGCGCGCGTCGCCGGCTTCGACGTCGTGCGCCAGGCGGCGGCAGTCCGCCGCAACATCGGGGTCGCCGCCCAGGACGCGACCCTCGACGAGACGCTCACGGGCACACAGAACCTCGTCATGGTGGCGCGCCTCAGTGGGCTCGCCCGCCTCGACGCCCGTCGGCGCGCCGGCCAGCTGCTCGAGCGGTTCGAGCTCGTCGAGGCGGCGAACCGGATGCTGAAGGAGTACTCGGGCGGCATGCGCCGCCGCCTCGACGTCGCCGCCAGCCTCGTCGCCCGGCCGCCAGTGCTCTTCTTCGACGAGCCCACCACGGGGCTCGACCCGACGAGCCGGGCCCGGGTGTGGGAGATCATCCGCGGCCTCGTCGCCGAAGGCGCAACGGTGCTGCTGACGACGCAGTACCTCGACGAGGCCGACGAGCTCGCCGACCGGATCGTCGTCGTCAACCGCGGACTCGTGATCGCCGACGGCACCTCGGCCGAGCTGAAGGCCCGTACGGGCGAGGCCCGTCTCGAGGTGACGCTCACCGAGCCGCACCCCGGGGCCGCCGGGGCGCTCGCCCCATTCGTCCTCGGCGAAGTGCAGGTGAGCCACGACGGGCGCCGGCTGCGCGGCAGGGTCCGCACCGAGGACGGCCTGGCGACGACCGTCGTGCGCGCCCTCGACGGCGCCCGGATCACCGTCGACGACGTCATCGTGCACCGCTCGTCGCTCGACGACGTGTTCTTCGCCCTCACCGGCGCGGCGAGGAACGACACGGGCCAGGCGACCGCCGGAGTCGACGGCGCCGATCACGAGGGTGGACTCCAATGACGGTGGCGACAGCCGCGCCGGGCGGGATCCGGGTCAGGCAGCCGAGGCCGCACCAGCTCCAATCACAGCTGCGCGACGTCGGCGTCATGGCCTGGCGCAACATCGTCCACATCCGTCGTGAGCCGCTGCAGCTCTCCGACGTGACGATCCAACCGGCCCTTTTCACCTTGCTGTTCGTCTACATCCTCGGCGCCGGGATCGTGCTCCCCCACGGGGGCACCTACGTCGACTTCGCCATCGCAGGACTGCTGGCAATGAACGTCATCACCTCGTCGACGGGGACCGCCGTCGGGCTCTCGACCGACATCAGCACCGGAGTGATCGACCGCTTCCGGACGCTGCCGATGTGGCGCCCGGCGGTGCTCGTCGGCCGGTCCGTCACCGACCTCGTCACCTCAGTCGTGTGCACGGCGATCGTCGCCGCCACCGGTCTCGCCGTCGGTTGGCGCCCCGACGCCGGGATCGGCTCCGTGATCGGCGGTTTCGCCCTCATCCTGCTCTTCGCCTACGCCCTGTCGTGGGGGTGCGGCTGCCTCGGGCTCGTCAGCAAGGGGCCGGAATCGGCCCAGGGGATAGGCCTCGTGATCCTCTTCCCGCTCGCCATCGTGTCAAATGCCTTCGTGCCGACCCAGCACATGCCGACGGTGATGAGGGTCTTCGCCAACTGGAACCCGGTCAGCGTCGTCACCACCGCCTGCCGCGAGCTCTGGGGCAACCCGAACCCGTCGGCGACGATCCAGACCTGGCCGATGCAGCACGCCGTCGTGGCTTCGCTCCTTTGGGCGTTCGTCATGCTCGCGGTCTTCGCGCCGCTCGCCGTCCACCTCTTCCGGCGGCGGACGACGAACTGAGCGGGTGCCGTCCGGCCTCGTGCCGGGGCGCCCCTGGCGGCTAGCCGATGAAGGACCTGATCTGGCTGACGATCTTGTCCTCGACCTCGAAGTTCCAGGCCGTGTCGGCGATGTCGACGACAAGGAACAGATCCGACAGCAACAACGTCTCCGCCGCGGCGATGCCGAGGTGCTGCAGCCACTTGCCGATGCCGACCTTCACGGTGAAGTCGTTCGGCTGGCCGTTGATCGAGATCGAGAGCGCCCGGTCGGCATCGACGATGTCCCGCAGGAAGCCGCCCTTCTTCGCCTGGATCACGACGCCCGATTCGCTCGGCGCCGAGGACTGGGTCGTGAAACCCTCGGACTTGAGGTAGTCCTCGATCTTTCCCTGGAGCGCGCTGAGATCAGTGCCCTTGTTCTGGAACTGTTCAGTCTTCTCTCCGATCATTGGTCTCTCCTAGCTAGCGCGGGGGATCCGGGACGGTCTGTCCCGGAAGCACACTAACGAGTGGGCGCGCGCGTTCCCCCGCGACCCGCCCGGCGGGCGGCACTCAGCCGAACGCCTTTGTGAGCGTCTCCCCTGCGAGCCGCACAATGTCGGGGTCGCCCGCGTCGTCGACGTTGAAGATCATCCCGTCGAGCCCGGCCCCGAGGTAGCGGGCGACCTGTTCGCACACGGTGTCCGGGCCGCCGGCGACGACGTAGGAGCGGTAGAAATCCTCGGACATGCCGCGGGCCTCCCTCATCGCCCGGCCCTTCCGCTCCGCCTCGGCGTCGGTGGCGGCGACGACTAGGCCGCCGAGGCGGGTCTTGGTGATCCCGGCCGGGTCCCGGCCGACCGACTCGCAGTGCCGGGCGAGAACGCCGAGCTTGTGGCGTACCGTCGCCACGTCGCCGAAGACGTTGCAGGCGTCGGCGTACTTGGCGACGAGGGCGAGCGTGCGTTGCTCGCCGGATCCGCCCACGAGGATCGGGATCCCCCCCGGGCGGACCGGCCGGGGGAAGTTGAGGGCGTGGTCGATCGTGTAGTAGCGGCCGACGAAACTGGGCGCCTCCTCGGTGAACATCGCGCGGCAGATTCTCACCGCCTCCTCGAGGCGCGCCAGCCGCTCCGGCGCCGCGGGGAACCCGAAGCCGTAGCCGGCGTGCTCTTCATCATTCCAGGCGGCGCCGATCCCGAGGATCGCCCGGCCGCCCGAGATCACGTCAAGCGTCGTCACGATCTTGGCGAGCAGCGCCGGGTTGCGATAGGTGACGCCGGTGACCAACGTCCCGAGGCTGGCTCGCGTGGTCCTCGCCGCGATCGCGCCGAGCAGCGTGTAGGCCTCGAGCATCGGGTCGGTACGGGGACCCACGCCGGAGATCTGGTAGTAGTGGTCCATCACCCAGAGCGAGTCGAACCCCGACTCCTCGGCAGCCACTGCGATCGCCGCGATCTCGCCGAAGAGCTCGCGGTCGGCCACCTCGGGGAAGGTGAAGTTCGGAATCTGCAGTCCGAAACGCGTGACGGCCATCGTCCACACCTCCGGTCCGCCGTCGCGACCTCGACGCCGGGCGCCACATCGAAGCTAACCGCCAGAACCGGTGACCGTCACCGCCCGCGCGGCTCCTCCGGGCGGCCGGCATACTTTCCCGGCGCCCTGCTACCGTCGTTTCGGGATGGACTGAGGGGGTGCCACGATGAGCCAGCTCGCCCTGATCGGCCTGGCGGTGCTCGTCGGCCTGCTCGGCGCCGGCCTCGCCGGCGTGACGATCACCGTTTTCCTGCACCGGGGGATCACCCACGGCTCGCACCGGATGAAGCCCTCCGTCTACGCCGCCGGGCGGTGGCTCACCTACTTCACCGTCTACATGCGCCACTGGGAATGGCGGCGGATCCACCGCAAGCACCACCTCTACACCGACACCTGGATCGATGAGATCCGCCACGACCCTCACTCGCCGATCATCATCACCGAACGCGAGGGGATCGACGGCTACCGGCGCGTCTCCTGGCACATGGCGGCGATCTTCCACGCCGAGGCAAAGCTCCCCGACATCCAGGACGGCACCTACGACAACCCCCGGCTCGACCGGCCTCTCGATTCCCTCGACCGCCGTGTCTTCGACCACCCCGTCCGCGGGGCCGTCGTCACCGGCCTCGTCTACGCCGGGCTCTTCGCCGCCCTCGCGCCCCTCGTGCTCGGGGTCGCAAGGACGGCGCCGTGGGAGCTCGCCTGCGTCCTCGCGGGCGTTGCCGCCCTTGGCGTGCACATCTGGGTGTTGCTGCGCTTCGGCGGCCTGATCAACTCCGACTGCCACCGCGGCAAGGTCTGGATCGAGGGGGCGGGCTACGCAAAGAATGTGAAACTGCTCTCGTTTCTCATCTTCGGGGAGGGCGAGCACCTGACCCACCACCTCTACCCGCAGTTCGCGCGGATCAGCAAGCGCTGGGACCTCGGCTGGCGCGTCATCGCCGTGTTGCAGTGGCTCGGGCTCACCGAGGTCGTCGTCGACCGCGCAACTGTGCTGGCGGCGCGTCGGCTGGTCAGCCGGTCCGCCGCCCCGCCCGGCTGAGGGCCTGCACCCCGCGGGCGGGGGCGTCACCAGCGAGCGCCGTCGCGTCGGAGTCGCCGGAGCGGTCGGGGAGTTCGACACCTCGACCGGCACCTCCACCCACGCCGCCGCGGCGATCGGCTGGCTGCGCGACGCCATCGCCAGCAGTCGCGTCCTCGTGGCCGACGGCTCGCCGGTCTGATCTTCGCGAGCGGCGCAGGCGGGCTCGACAGCGGGCTCGTCGCCGCCAGCCAGGGCTGGTCCGCACTCCGTCGGGTGGGTCCCGTCGAGGTGCGCGCCGCCACGGGACAACCGATCACGTGTCGCGCGGGTCGGGCATCCCCACAAGCTCCCGGACCGCGTCGACACGGCTCTCGTGGGGGTATCCATTTGTCCGGAGGATCTCCGGTTCACATTGACCCTTCGTAGCCAAACGGCACCTCGTGGCAGCGACGCCGGGCTCAGAAGACAAAGGGCACGAGCATCTTGGTCGAGCTCCGGTACTCCGGATATGCCTCGGGGAACTGCTCGGTCAGCCACCGTTCCTCGACTGTGGCGCTATAGAGGACGTAGGCCCCTGCCAACGCGACAGCCACGAGCCACCACCAACCAAGGGCGGCGGCGGTGCCAAATCCTGCCACCAGGATGCCGCTGTAGATCGGGTGGCGCACCAGGCCATATGGCCCGCTCGTCACAAGCTCAGGTTGGTCCTTCTGCGACATGGGGGTGCCCCAATTGCGCCCGATGTGCAGGCGGGCCCAGATTGCGAAACCAAGTCCTAGCCCGAAGAGGCAGAGCCCGAAGGCGGCCCGCCACGGGTCGGTGTTGAGCCCATGACCCCGAAATGCGCCCAACCTGGCTGCAAGGACGGCGGCGACGACTACCACCAACCTGATGCGTAATTCGCGCGACCACGGAACACGCCCGCGTTTCATGGAGAACGCCGCGACTAGCCAGTAAGCCCAGAAAGCAGCCCACCCGACGCCGAAGACGAGCTCGACCGCTTTCACGCAAGCAGCTTCTCAGGTCAGCCGGGCGGCGGGTCTCGTCATGGTCCGCGATTGTGGGTCCTTGGCTTGCCCCGGCACTCCCACCGTCCGTGGCTAGGGGTTTCCTTCTCCTGACGAATGGATACCCCCGGGCCCTCGCCCGCTTGGAGTCGAGCTGGGCCCCGGAGGGCACACCGAGCTCCGTGTTCGCGACGACCTGCGCCGAACTCGCCCGTATCGTCGGGACCACCGAGGCCGCGGTCACGACGGAGCCGGACCCGATGGAACCGGCGCGGCAGGCGCGCTGAGGACCGCCAGTCGTTCCGGAGAGGGGCCCATCGGAACAGACGCCCGAACGCGACCGAGCGCCCCCGAAGGGGCGCCCGGCACGAAGCGCCCGTGAATGGCGTCTTTGACTGCCTGCAGGATAGGCGACGCGCATCGTCGTTGTCGAGAGGATTACGAGGTCAAATCGATTTCCCGGGCCCGCCGGGCCGCCGGAGCGCCAGGTCGAGCCCGGGAGCCGGTCAGGCCGTCCCTGCCCTGCGTGAGCGATCGGTGGCGGCCATAATCCGCCTGAAAGATCGTTCCGCCAACCAAAGGGGCGCCGGATGCACCGACCAAGGAATTCAGCCAGGAGACTCATCGGCGTCACCGTGCTGGCCTGCGCCGCCGTGCTGGCACCAGTCACGATGCTCGTCGTCGCCGGGGCCGTCACGCCCGCCGGGGCCACCGTGCCCCAGTGCTCGACGGCCGGACTCGTCGTCTGGCTCGACACCGAGAGCAACGGCACCGCCGGCAGCATCTACTTCGACCTCGAGTTCACCAACCTCTCGGGCCACACCTGCACCATGCACGCCTATCCGGGGGTCTCGGCGGTTAACCTCGCCGGCCACCAGCTCGGCAGCCCGGCCACCCGCACCGCCGGAGCCAAGCCGGTGATCACCCTTGCCGCCGGTGGCACGGCGACGGCGGTGTTGCAAATCGTCGACACCGGCGTGTTCTCAGCGTCCCAGTGCGACCAGGTGCACGCCGCGGGGCTGCGCGTGTACCCGCCCGACCAGACGGCCGCCAAGGTGGTCCCCTACCCGTTCCTCGCCTGCGCGAGGGCCGGGACCATGTACCTCAGCGTGCAACCGATGAAGAAGGCCCAGTTCGGCTGGGCCTGACCGTCCCGGGCCCCGACCGGGCCACGGTTCCGTGATCCAGTGCAGGCGCCCGCGCCGATCGACACCGCACCGCGCCTGTGTGCTTCCCGGTGCCGATGCCGACACGCCGCAACCGAGGACGCCTGACGGGCGCGGCTTCCCCTGGCGACCGGAGCCATAATCGGCGCGGATTTCGCCGACGACGGAAGGGGCCGGCCATGCATTTGTCAAGGATCCTCCTAAGAAGACTTCTCGGCGCAGTCGTGTTGACGTGCACCGTGGTGTGCGCGCCGGTGGTGGCGCTCGTCGCCCCCGCCGGGGCCGTCGCGCCCGGGTGCGCGACTGCCGGGCTCGTCGTCTGGCTGGACACCGCGGGCAGCGGCAGCACCGGCAGCGTCTACTACTACCTCGATCTCACAAACCTCTCCGGCCACACCTGCACGCTCTATGGCTACCCGGCGGTCTCGGCGGTCAACCTCGTCGGACGTCAACTCGGCAGCGCGGCGCACTATCACGCCACCACGGCGCCTTCGCTCGTGACGCTCGCCAACGGGGAGAGCGCCTCGGCGCAGGTGCAGATCGTCGACGCCGGCCTCCTCCCGGCGCCCCGGTGCGCCCAGGCCTTCGCCGCGGGGCTGCGCGTCTACCCGCCGGGTCAGACGACTTCCAAGTTCGCCCCCTACCCGTTCCTCGCCTGCTCGCGGTCGGGCCCCGTGTACCTCAAGGTCGAGCCGTTACAGAAGGTCGAGATCACCTAGGAGGGCGTTGGTTGAGTCGATTTGGTCCTGGCAAGGCTCTAACCTGCGTGTTTGCATCTGGCATGGGTGCAAGAAGGGACTGAGCCTGTATTTGAACCTTTACAGGCTGGTCATGCCCCCTTCTTGATTGCCGGATAGCGGGTCCTGGGCGGTTTCCTGGTTCGGTTCGGTCGTCACGGACCAGGCGTTGTCGATTTCGGTGGATTGGCTCGTGTGCCGACCGTCGCATGAAGTCGCCGAAATCCTCCGAACCGTCGCTGGGGTGCGACGTGCTGGATGACAGGGCCGTTCCCAGGGGACACTCGTGAATCCCCTCTGCGGCGCGTTTTGCGAGCCTTGTCATGCCGGCTCCAGCGTGAAGGCGACATTCCAGCCGGCACCTTCTTCTTCAGCCAGCGACTCATCGCCGTTGGGGCGTGACAATGTTCAGCCCGAGCCACACCCAGGCTGTCTCCACCAGAATTCGTACTCCTGGATGATCGGCACCTCTCCGAAGCTGAGATGCGTCAGTCGCCAGCGCGTCGCCGCACGCCGTTAGCTAATGTCCCGGTCAGACACCCTGAGAAGGAGAGTTCGATGACTATGCGGCGTTCCCTTTACGTCTTCACTCTCGTCTTGCTCGGCAGCGCGTGGCTTCCCCAAGCGAGCGCCCAGGCGACGACGGCTGGCGGCACTTCGACGCCGCCTCTCATCGCCATTGGCAACCCTGGCGACTTCGCCGCCAAGGTGGGCAGCCTGACCTCGCCATGGGTGGACCCGGTGTTCGGCAACACCACGAACAATATGGGGGCCGTGGCGAGTGACCCCACGAATGGTCCCCTCATCGCCGTGGTGGAAGCGAGCGGGAACGTGTGGGCCAAGGAAGGCAGCCTGACCGCGGCGTGGACCAAGGTATGGACCGGAACCGCCGACACGGTGGCCGTGGCGAGTGACCCCACGAATGGTCCCCTCATCGCCGTGGTGGACACGAGCGACAACGTGTGGGCCAAGGAAGGCAGCCTGACCGCGCCGTGGGTGGAAGTCTGGACCGGCACCGCCGACGCAGTGTCCGTGGCGAGTGACCCGACGAATGGTCCCCTCATCACCGTGCTGACGAACGGTGGCGTCGTGTACGCCAAGGAAGGCAGCCTGACGGCGCCGTGGGTGGAGGAATTCACGGGCGCGGGGTACCCGGTCGCCGTGGCGAGTGACCCCACGAATGGTCCCCTCATCGCGGTGGTCGACAACACTCAGCACTACGTGTACGCCAAGGAGGGCAGCCTGACGGCGCCGTGGTACGACGAGTACAACACCGCCTCGGAGAAAGTGGCCGTGGCGAGTGACCCCACGAATGGTCCCCTCATCGGAGTCGAGACGTCCGGTGGCGTCGTCTACGCCAAGGAAGGCAGCCTGACCGCGCCGACCTGGTACGACGAGTACAACGGCACCGCGGTCGTGTTTGGTGCCCTGGCCGTGGCGAGTGACCCCACGAACGGTCCCCTCATCGCGGTGGTGGACACGAGTGACACCGCGTGGGCCAAGGAAGGCAGCCTGACCGCGGCGACGTGGACGGAGGAATACGACAGCGGCAACGCCTGGGCCGTGGCCGTCGCCGGTTGACCTAGCTTCGCAAGCGCCTGCGCCAACCGAGTATCAGGTTTCCTGATACTCGGTTGGCGTTCGGTGTCGTCGATGGCTTCATTCGCAGCGCCGGACACGAACCACCCGGTCATCCGGTCGGTTTCGTGAGGTGCACTGAGGATGACGGGCAATTACTCCTTGTCGTCGCGGGCGGCCGCGGGTCGCCTCTTGCTTGACCACCATCCTCGTCACCGGAGCGAGACATCCCGCCAGTCTTGGCCGCCCTCCGGCAGGCTGACAATCGACAGCGGAGATGGGTCGGGCCGGCTCTGCGGGCGCGCCACCATGCCGCGGTGGCCAGTCGGAGAATCGTGATGTCGGCTTTCCCGCGACGTCGGCTCTGCGACGCGGACCCCCCACGCCTAGGAACTGACAACACTAAGAACTTGTCGCTGAGCCGGAGATCGGCGACGAGACCCCGCGCCAAGGGCAAGGCGCCCCTGATACTGCGCGCAACTAGCGTGCCGCCCGGCGGGGATCGACCCGCCTGGGTCGACCGCCACGGCCCGGGGAGGGAGCGATGCGCGACCTCTGGCTCGTTCTCATCCTCGGCGGGATCGCCGCCTTCATCTGGCTGCGACGCGGTGAGTCTCTCCGCTTCGAGACGGTGGCGAACCCCGACCACGTGATGATGGCGGCCGTCGGGGTCTTCGGCCGGAAGCGCCGCTGGACGACCCGCACACTTTCCGAGCGGAACGCCTCGTTCAGCCGCGGAAAGCGCCCGAACTGGCTGATCGCCCTCCTGCGGCTGGCCACCTTCCTCGTGCCGGGGATCGTCTACCTCGTCCTCGGCTCGAAGCGCGAGGACGTGCTCGTCATGACGGCCGCCGGGCCGGGACCGCACTCGACGGTGCAGGTCACCTCGAACGGCCACCGCGGCAAGTTCGCCGGCCGGTCGCTCCGCACCCAGCTCGAGATCCCCGAGTGCGGACCGCGCCTCGCCGGGAGCGGCGCCTCCGTCTCCCGGTAGGCGCCGCGGGCCGCCCGGCCCGCCGTCACGCCTTGTAGACCCAGGTGCCGGTAGGTTCGATCTCCTTGCCCCGAGAGTCACCAGAGACGCCGCGATCGAACCGGCCTCGGCGGCGAGCGTCACGGTCCCGCCCTTGTCACAGAAGCTGTCCGCCGGGAGGAACTCGGCCTCCTCGGCGATGTTCGGCGGGGACGGCACCGGCTCGGCACGCGACATGGTGGGCAGCGAGCCGGGGATCTTGGTCGTGCGGGTCTTCTTGGTCACCCGGAGGTTCCAGCTCGCGACGTCCTTCGAGAACCCGCTGATCGTCCCGCCGGGGCCGCCGAAATCCTTCAGCCCGTTCACCTTCACGAGGTTGTCGACGAAGGCCGCGCAGCGTCCGGGCTTCAGCGCGCCCTTGCATTCCCCGGTGACCCTGAACGTGGTGCCCGGGAGCCGCCGTGCCGCGCCGCTGCCGAGGCACCGGCGGCGAGACAGCGGACCGTCGCGAGGCACAGGGCCACTGTCCCCACCAGGCCGGTTGCTCGCCGACCGCCCGCGCCGCCACGAGCCACGCTGCCGGTTCACCCGGCGCCTTGGAGGATGTAGAACAGCGGGCGAACGACCACCCAGACCCCGCAGGAAGGTGATACCACGGCGTCGCTGCGACCCGCGTCCCCCCGACTGACCGCGAAGGCCCGGCGCGTCGTCCTCGTCGGGCTGGGCAACATCTCCCCGGCGCATCTGCGGGCCCTCGAGGGGATCGACCCGGTGGCGGCGGTGGTCGGCGTCGACCCGCGCGCTGTCGCGGCCACCTTCCGCGGGGCGCCGCTCGAGGTGCACGCGGATCTCGCCGACGCCCTCGCCGGTGTCGCCGACCTCGTCATCGTCGCCACCCCGACCGCCTCGCACGCGGCCGTCGTCGCCGCCGTGCGGGAGGTGGACCCCGACGTGGCCATCCTCCTCGAGAAGCCCGCAGCCGACCGCGCCCCCGACGCCGAGCGGGTCCTGGCAACACCGGGGGTCGAGGTCATCCTCCACTCGGCCTTCGCCCCCGAGGTGCTCTGGGCGTCCCGGCTCCACGACCCGGGGAAGGCGGGCCCCGGTGACGTCGTCAGCGCCGAAGCCCTGTTCGGCAACCCCTACGCACAGGACGAACCGGAGCGCGCGGCGAGCCTCGCCAACAGCTGGCTCGACTCGGGGATCAACGCGCTGAGCGTCATCGGCCGCTTCGCGATCCCGACGGGGGTCACGTCGTTCCGGGAGTTCCCGGACCGCGCGAGCACCTTCGAGGCCCGCCTCGGCCTCGGCGGCGACGACCCGCGACGCGCGGCCACGATCCTCACGACCTGGCAGGTCGCCGACTACAGCCAGTGGGTCCGGCTGCGTTTCGCCGGCGGTGCCGAGCTCGTCCTCGACGATATGGCCGGGACGGCGACGCTCCTCGAGGAGGGTGCCGTCGCGGCGATGTACACGCGGGACGCCGGCGTCGCCCGCCTCACCCAGCACTACGCCAACTTCTACGCCGACTACTTCGGCGAGCGCCGGTTCCAGTACCCCGCGGGCGCGGCGCGCGAACTCCACGCCCTCCTCTTCGCGGCACTGGACCGGCTCGGCGGCTAGCGGCCCGCCCGCACCGGCCGGACGCCCGTCAGACGGGCTCCGGGACCTTCCCCACGGCGGCGGCCTCGCCGTCGCCCTCGACCTCGTGCCGGTGATGGTGATGGCCGTGCATGCGGGCCTTCTGGGCCAGGGACTCGTCGTCGATGTGAATGAACTTGCCGCCCCGCATCGCCGAGGCGGCAGCGGCGATCACGCTCATCACGACGGCGAAGACGAGGATGAGGGCGAGGGCGTGCTTGAACGGCGGGCCGATCAGCTGCGGGAAGAAAGCGCGGCCAGTGATGAGCTTCGCCTGCGCGGCACCGAGGTGGGCGAGCACCTTGGGCCCGAGCAGGCTCTTCAACGGGTTGTAGCCGAGGAAGGCCGCGAACAGGTAGCCGAGCGGCGGCGCCTTGGCGAGCATCGTCGCGACGCTCCCCGGGACCCCGTGGGCGGTCAGCCCGGCGAACATGGCGTGGGGCACCTGGGAATTCAGCCCGATGATCAGCATCGTGAAGAAGAGCCCCATCGAGAGAGGCAACCCGGAGTTGGCGAGCGTCACGCGCATCCCCGAGGCGGCGCCCCGATGCCGCGCCGGGACCGAGTTCATGATCGACGACGTGTTGGGCGCGGCGAAGAGCCCTCCCCCCACCCCGGAGGTGAACATCACGGCGGCGAAGGGCCAGTAGGCGAAGTTGGCCGGGAACAGCAACATCAGGCCGTACATCGCCCCCGAGAGCAGCATCCCCGCCGTGGCGAAGGGCCGCGCCCCGAAGCGGTCGGAAAGCCGCCCCGAGAGCGGCCCCGAGACGACGAAGCCGAGCATGAACGGCGTCATGTAGATGCCCGCCCACAACGGCGTCACGGTGAAGGCGTAGCCGTGCTCCGGAAGCCAGATCCCCTGGAACCAGATCATCAGCATGAACTGGAAGCCGCCCCGGCCGACCGAGCCGAGGAACCCCGCGGCGTTGCCGGCGCTGAAGGCCCGGATCCGGAAGAGCGACAGGCGGAACAGCGGATCCTCGACCTTCGTCTCGATGTAGAGGAAGGCCCCGAGGAGGGCGAGTCCCCCGAAGATCATCTCGAGGACGAACGGGTTCCCCCAACCCGTCAGCGAGTGCCCGTAGGGCTTGATGGCGTAGGTGAAGCCGGTGAGCAGCATGGCGAGCCCGCCGGCGAAGGCGATGTTGCCCAGCCAGTCGATCCTGGCCGGGATGCGGATCCCGATCTCTTTCAGCTTGAGGTACGCCCAGACCGTCCCGAAGAGCCCGATCGGCACGTTGGCGAGGAACACCCAGCGCCAGCCCGCCTGGGCGAGCAGTCCCCCGACGACGATGCCGAGGAACGAGCCGAGGATGGCGGCGACCATGTTCGTCCCCAGCGCCAGCCCCAGCTGCTCGGCGGGGAAGGCGTCGGTGATGATGGCGGCCGAGTTCGCCATCAGGAGCGCCCCGCCGATCGCCTGGAACATCCGCAGGATGATCAGCTCGAGGGCGCCAGTCGCCCCGTGGCTCCACACGACCGAGAGCAGGATGGCACCGAGCGTGAACCAGGCGAAGCCGAGGTTGTACATCCTCACCCGGCCGAAGATGTCGCCGATGCGCCCCACCGTCACGACGACGGCGGCCATCACGAGCATGTAGCCCATGAGAATCCACAGCAGATACGGGAAGTTCGAGGCGACGAGCGGGTTGAGGTGGATCCCCCGGAAGATGACGGGCAGGGCGATCATGAGGCTGGTCGCGTTCGTCGTCGCGAGCAGGACACCCACCGTCGTATTGGAGAGGACCACCCACTTGTAGCGGGGCCCGACGATCGGCGTCCCTGCCGTCGTTGCTTGCGTCACCTGCTGGCTCCCTTCATCGTGCGGCCCCCCCCCAAGCCGCTTGGCAGATCCGGCTCGCCGACAGTCGCCCCCCCACCGGGGCGCGCGGCCGCGAGGGACTCGAGCACCGCCACGGCCCGCTCGAGCGCCCGGCGGTCCGACTCGCTCAGGGCGGCGAGCCGCTCGGCGAGCCAGCTGGTGCCCGCCTGGGCGTGCTTCTCCAACAGGTCGGCGCCCGCCGCCGTGGCAACGAGGTGGATCTCCCGGCGGTCCTCGGGGTTCGCTCGCCGTGCGACGAGGCCCGCCTCCTCCAGTCTGTCGGCGAGGCGCGTCGCCGCCGGGGAAGGCAGCCCCTCGATCTCGGCGAGCTGGCCGACGCGCAGTGGACCGTACCGGACGACCGTGGCGAGGGCGGAGAGCTGAGCGATCGTGAGATCGGACGGGTCGCGACGGCGGATCTGCCGGCTGAGGTGGATCATCGAAACCCGCAACCGCCCGGCCAGCGTGTACTGCGTCGCCAGCTGGCGGTGCCTCACGGCCGGCCGCATCCGTGCCATCTGCATCGCCTTAGCGACCCGCCACCGGCGGGACAGCACCCGCCGGCCCGCGCGCCGACCGCCACGAGGAGGTGATCATTGCCGTTGATATTAGATGCCGAAGGCACCGATATCCACAATTGCACCGACGCCGCGCGGCGCCGGACGGCTCCTCGGCTCCGTCGCGATCCCTCGACGCCTCCCCGTCGGACTGGCCCGCGGGGCGATTCCGGAGCAGAGTTTCCGCGACTCCCATGACCTGTGTCGCCTGGAACCCCGAGGACTACGAGAGGCACTCCTCCCAGCAGCAGCAATGGGCGAGGGAGCTCATCGCGAAGCTCCGGCTCAACGGGGACGAGATCGTCCTTGACATCGGCTCCGGCGACGGCAAGGTCACCGCCGAGATCGCCGCGCTGGTCCCCACCGGCCGCGTCCTCGGCATCGACCTCTCCCCGGACATGGTCGGGAGGGCGAACGAGGTCCACCCACCCCGACATCCGAACCTGCGCTTCGAGGTCGGCGACGCCTCGCACCTGGAATTCGACGGCGAGTTCACGGTCGTGTTCTCGAACGCCACCCTTCACTGGGTCCGGGATCAGCGACCGGTGCTGGCGGGCATCGCGCGCAGTCTCCGCGAGGATGGCCGGGTGCTCCTCCAGATGGGGGGCAGGGGCAACGCGGCCGAGGTGGTCGCCGTGATGGACGAGGTCATCGCGCTCCCCCGGTGGCGGGACCACTTCGTCGGCTTCACCTTCCCGTACGGGTTCTACGGTCCCGAGGAGTACCGGCCTTGGCTGGCGGAGACCTCGTTGCAGCCGGTCCGAGTCGAACTCGTTCCCAAGGACATGGTGCACGCCGGCCGAGAAGGCCTCGCCGGCTGGCTCCGCACGACCTGGATGCCCTACCTGCAGCGCGTGCCGGAGGAATCCCGGGGCGAGCTCCTCGAGGCCGTCCTCGACGGCTATCTCGCCGGACACCCGCTCGACGACGACGGCGGTGCGCACGTCAAGATGATGAGACTGGAAGTGGAGGCTTCCAAGACACCCCGAACCTGAGCAGTCCGGATCCCGGCGTCCCGGCCGATTCCGGACTGAAAGCGGACAACGTGGCCCTGCACCGCGCGATGGCGAACCGTCCTCAGCGAGGTCGCCCGGCCAACGCCATGCACACCCTGGACAACCCGGTCCTCGGCGAGGAGCTGACCTTCCCCATCCACCGCCTCAACGAAGGGCCGATCCCCGCCGAGACCGCCTACCAGCTGGTCCACGACGAGCTGCTGCTCGACGGGAACGCCCGGTTGAACCTCGCCACGTTCGTCACCACCTGGATGGAGGCGCCGGCGGCGCGGCTCATGGCCGAGTGCGCCGAGAAGAACATGATTGACAAGGACGAGTACCCGCAGACCGCCGAGCTCGAGCGGCGCTGCGTGAGCATCCTCGCCAACCTCTGGAACGCCCCCGACCCCGATCGGGCCGTGGGCTCCTCGACGACCGGCTCGTCGGAGGCCTGCATGCTCGGGGGCCTCGCCCTCAAGCGGCGGTGGATGCGGCGACGCGGCGGCGACGGCCGGCCCACCGGGAGGCCGAACCTCGTGATGGGGGCCAACGTCCAGGTCTGCTGGGAGAAGTTCTGCAACTACTGGGAGGTGGAGGCCCGCACCGTGCCCCTGGAGGGGAATCGGTTCCACCTCTCCGCCGACGAGGCGGTGGCGCGCTGTGACGAGAACACCATCGGCGTGGTCGCCGTCCTCGGCTCCACCTTCGACGGGAGCTACGAGCCGGTGGCCGAGATCTCGGCCGGCCTCAGCGCGCTCGCGGCCCGGACCGGGCTCGACATCCCGATCCACGTCGACGGGGCGTCGGGCGCCATGGTGGCCCCCTTCCTCGACGGGGAACTCGTCCGGGACTTCCGCCTCGCGCGCGTGGACGGATCAACACCTCGGGGCACAAGTACGGGCTCGTCTACCCCGGGGTGGGGTCGGTGCTGTGGCGGGATGACGAAGCGCTCCCCGGCGAGCTCGTCTTCAACGTCAACTACCTGGGCGGCAACATGCCGACGTTCGCCCTCAACTTCTCCCGGCCCGGAGCCGAGGTGGTCGCCCAGTACTACACGTTCCTCCGGCTCGGCTTCGAGGGCTTCCGGACCGTCCAGCGGGCCTCACGCGACGTCGCGACGGCGCTCGCCGCGTCGATCGGGGAGCTCGGACCGTTCGAGCTCATCACGCGGGGCGACGAGCTGCCCGTGTTCGCCTTCACCACCCGGGCGGACGTAGTCGCGTACGACGTCTTCGACGTCTCGCGTCGGCTCCGCGAACGGGGCTGGCTCGTGCCGGCCTACACCTTCCCCGCCGACCGCCAAGACCTAAGCGTGCTGCGGATCGTGGTCCGCAACGGGTTCTCCCGGGACCTCGCCTCGCTACTCCTCGGGGACCCCGAGCGTTTGCTCCCCGAGCGGGAACGCCAGAGCGGGCCCCTCCAATGGCCGGGGAAGCGCTCGTCTTTCCACCACTGATCATCTGCCGGTATCGGATCGCGCGCGTGCCTCGATCAGTCGGCGAGGAAGGTGAACCGCACCTTGCGCCGGGGGTTGTCCCGGTTGGTGTCGACGAGGACGAGGCGCTGCCAGACGCCGAGCAGCGGTCTCCCGTCCCCGACGGGGATCGTCAGCGAGGGGCTGATGAGACAGGGAAGGAGATGGTCCCGGCCGTGTCCCGGCGATCCGTGGCGGTGCCGGTAAGGGCCCGAGGTCGGCAGCAGCCCGTCGATCACCCGCGCGAGATCGGATTCACTCCCCGAGCCCGTTTCCATCAGGGCGAGGCCCGCCGTGGCGTGCGGCACGAACACGCTCACCAGGCCATCGCCGCGTCCACGGCAGAACCGCTCGAGCTCGTCGGTCAGCTCCGTCACGAGGTCCGCATCGTTCTCGATCACGATCTCGACGCTCTCCATGCAGTCATCATCCCCCGCCGCGGGCGCCTGCACAGGCCGCGACCCCGTCGTCGTGGCTCGGCTTGGGGGGACGCTCACCTCGCGGGGCCCCGGTCGTGCCGCGGGTCCGCTCCGGCCCGGCCGGGCCGCGGGTCGAAGGTCAGGTGTTGGAAAGCTCGAAGATGGTGGTCTGCGAGTAGACCTCGCCCGGGTCGAGCTCGGTCGTCGGGTAGGACGGCTCGTTCGGGGAGTTCGGGAAGTGCTGGGTCTCCAAAACGAACCCGGCGCTCTGGCGGTAGAGATGCCCGCTCTTCCCGGCGACGCCCTGGCCGGCGAAGAAGTTGCCCGAGTAGAACTGCAGCCCCGGCTCGGTCGTGTAGACGGTGAGGGTGCGCCCGCTGCCCGGGTCACGGGCCCGGGCCGCCTCGATGAGCGACGGAGGAGACGTCTGGTCCAGCACCCAGTTGTGGTCGTAGCCATGCCCGGTCTGCAGCTGCGGGTTGTTGGCGCCGATGTCCCGGCCGATCGGTTTGGCGGTGGTGAAGTCGAACGGTGTACCCGCCACGCTCGCGTGCGGTCCCACCGGGATCAGGTCCGGGCTGACCGGCGTGTACTGGCCAGCGTTGATGGACATCGTCTGGTCGTAGACGGGGCCCGAGGCCTCGCCGGCGAGGTTCCAGTAGGTGTGATTCGTCAGGTTGAGGACCGTCGGCATGTCGGTCGTGGCGTGAAAGCTGAGCTGCAACTGGTTGCGGTTGTTCAGGGTGTACGTGGCAATCGTGTCGAGGTTGCCCGGGTAGCCCTCCGAGGCGTTCGGGCTCAGGTACTCGAGCTGCAGCCCGACCGAGGCGTCCTCGCCGGCGCCGCCCCGCAGCACCGTCGGCGTCCAGACCTGCTGGTCGAAACCGACGAACCCGCCGTGCAGGCTTCTGCCACCGTCGTTCAGCGGAACGCTGTGAACGACACCCCTGAAGGTGAACTGGCCGTGGGCGATCCGGTTGGCGTACCGGCCAATCAGGGCGCCGAAGTAGGTGCCCAGCCCCTTCGCCCGATGGACGCTCGGCGGGGAGTTGTAGTCGACGTAGTCCTGGAGCGTCGGGTAACCGAGCGTGACATCGGCCGTGGTGCCGGCAGCATCGGCGAAGCTGATCGCCTGGATGATGCCGCCATAGTTGAAGATCCTCACGACCATGCCATGGTCGTTGCTCAGCGTGTACAGGCTCACCGGCTTCCCGTCCACGTCCCCGGCCGGCGCAGACGAGATCGTCGGCGCGCCCCGTATCACTTGGGAATCGACCATAGGCGACTGATCATATGTCCGCGAACGGCGGGGAAACGTGATACGTCAGCTCGGTCCTGGGCCACTCGATGTGTCGCCCGGCCAACCTGAATCCCTGCGCGCCTGAAGGCACCGC
Source organism: Acidimicrobiales bacterium (assembly GCA_050013835.1). Classification (GTDB taxonomy): domain Bacteria; phylum Actinomycetota; class Acidimicrobiia; order Acidimicrobiales; family Bog-793; genus Bog-793. Next base: position 8,008 of record JBEKEM010000005.1, on the reverse strand, counting down.
CCGCCGGGCCGGGCAGCACTCCCCACGACGACACCCTCGACAACCGACGACCGCCCGGCGGGGACGACAAGGACGGCGCCCTTCGTTCGAACCCTCGGCGGTCTGTCTTTCGCGGCCCCGTCTGAGCTTGAGGCGACGTCGACGGGGGCACGCCCTGCCCGTCAACCTGCCGACGAAGGGCCTGTTCGACGCGGCCGTGCGAATCCTCTAGACGAAGGATTGCAGCAGAAACCAAACACCCGGTGGCGTGAGCGCCGGACGAACGCCTCGGCGCGTCCGCGCCTCTCACCTGAGCCTGGGGATCCGACGCGCGGCAATGGGCGAGTGCTCTGGTCGGTCTGAGAGCATATGTAAGTTGTTGCTTATCACTGAACATCGACGTGCCCGGGCCCTCCTGGCTGCCGCTGCCGGCTCGACCCTGACCGCCGCCGTCGGGGGTCTTGGTGCCCGCCGTGCACCGACGGTGTACAAGCATCTGGACAAGCCCGACTGGGCCCCACCTCCGTCGGCCTTCGGACCAGTCTGGACCGTCCTCTACGGGCTGATGGCGGCGGCCGTGTACCGGGCGTGGCGGTCTGACCCAGAGCGCTCTGCCGGGCTGATCGCCCTTCATGGCGGACAGTTAGCCCTAAACGCGTCGTGGCCGTGGGCCTTCTTCTCGCTCCGGTCCCGGACGGCCGCTCTGGCGGTGATCGCCGCTCTGGATGCTGCGGTTGCCGCCGAGGTGATCGTGGCCGGCCGGCGGGAACGCGTGGCCGGTTGGCTGCTCACTCCTTATCTGGCGTGGAGCCTCTTCGCCACGGCCCTGACCGCGGCGGTTGAGGACCCGACCGGCGCCAGGTCCGCCCCGGATCCGTCCACTGGCTGAGGTTCCTGCCGGAGAGGGCGAGTAGCGTTCTGGCGGCCGCCAGAGCTGACCTTGACACGGTTCTGTAGGGCGTTAGGAACTTCCGTGAGCGATCGCCCGACTGCGGCCACGTGGTGTTCGAGTCGAGCAGAATTTCCATTCGGCGCTCTGGAACCTAGACCCGAGCGATGGCTGCAAGAAATGAAGATCGACCGGAAGTAGTGATCAAGATGTCCGTCTCGGGTGCGGTCTCCCCCGGTCTGATGCGTGCCGAGCAGTCTCCCGAGCGGCAGTTAACCAGATATCCCATAACGCCGGGTGTGCGACAAGACTCGCGTTCATGAACGGTGCAGCGAGGTTCGCCGAGTATGAGGCAATCCTTGCGGCGGTACGCGAGTGGGCGAGCCAACAACCCGACGTGAAAGGCGTCGCAGTCGTCGGTTCCTGGGCTCGGGGCGTAGTCCGGATGGACTCCGATATCGATCTTGTCGTCCTCACTGACCGCAGGCAGCGCTATCTCGAAGATCGCGATTGGATCGAACAAGCCTGTGGACAGCAAGCCGAGCTCGTTCGTACTCAGGACTGGGGCGCACTCTCCGAGCGGAGAGTCCGAATCGCGTCCGGTCTTGAGATCGAGTTCGGCTTTGCGTCCCCTTCTTGGGCAGCAACAGATCCGATCGACCCAGGGACGGTGGAGGTTGTTCGGCGCGGCTGTGCTCCGATTCTTGACGAAAATGCGCTCTTTGCGCGGCTGATCGACGCTGTCTGATGCGAGTGTGCGGGTACCTCTAAACGCCAGGACGGTGGCGGATCAGTCTTTGTCGAGGAAGCGACAGAGTTCGTCGATGATGAGGTCCGGCGCCATATCAATGGCGTCGTGTCCGTGGTCGGGAATGGTCACAAGTTCGACGGTGGTCAGTCTCGCTGCGAGCGCGCGCGTGATTTCGCCAGCCCAACGAGGGCTCACCGTGCCGAGTAACAACAGCACCGGAGTCGCGACATCCACAGCAAGACCTGGCAGGTCAACGTGTGTGAGAGCGTCAGCCTCTCTCGGAAGCGTTGCCGCGACGATCGGAAGGACGTCATAGGCGCCCTGGGCGTTCCGATACTCCTCGAACCGTTCGGCGCTGAGTCCGACAATCTCGGTGATGAAGCTGAACATTGCCCGACCTGTCTTCCCGTCGGAGACCAAGGCAGTCGCTCGATCGACCCACTCTCTTGGAACTGTCTGGGGCCCCGGCGGTTCGTACAGCGCGATGCGGCGGAATGGCGCCCCATGGGCTGCCGCTCCGAGCGTGCATGTTGCGCCGTAGCTGTGGGCGAAGACGTCCACGGGGGAGCCTTGTTCTTCTGCTAACCGAGCGGCCACTGCCGCGATGTCATCGAACTCCTTTTCGATGGCGTAGAGCCCAGTGTCCCCACTGGTACCCCTTCCACGTCGGTCCATTGCAGTTACCCGACGATGCTCGGCCAGAGCTGACCACACGGGCTCCCACTGCTCTATCCGGCCCATCCCGCCGTGCACCAAGAGCAGCGCCGGGCCATGGCCAATTGTCAACAGGCCAATGCTGACGTCGTCGGCGCCGGTCACCGAATGCCTTGTTCCCTCCACTGAAACTCCTACCCGTGCCGACCAAGGCCGCCATCGAGCGGACGGCCACACGGCAAGCCTACGAGGCAACCTGATGAGCGCGCGAAGGGCAGTGCAGTTGCTACGCACGACGCACGTACTTCGGAGACCCGTCACATGCTGAGCCAGTCCCTCCATTCGACCAATCTGGCGACGCGGGCCTCATAACGCGCGTCATCGCAAGGGCTTGAAAGCGTCACCTATCGCCCGACCTGTGCGCCCGCGCGGAGCAGAGCCAGATGCCCGCTTATGGATCGCGCCGAAGTCCCCAACCCAACGTCGGGGTGGTCCGTCGCTAGTCTAAGTAGCCCACTCGAACTGGTGCTCTTCGACAGAGTCAGTAGTCGTATGCTGAATCGTGTGATTGATCCCGACACGAAGGACTGGATGTGGGTCCTCGAGCGAGCCTGTCCCGAGTGCGGCTTTGACGCAAGCAAGTGCGAAGCTGAAGATGTCGCCGGTTTGATTCGAGATAACGCGCAGGTATGGGAACGATTCAGGCGCAATGGCACCATTCGACCGGGTCGTCCCAATGATTCAACGTGGTCGACTCTGGAGTACGCGGGTCACGTGCGCGACCTCTATCGAACCTACAGAACACGGATCGAACGCATGCTGATAGAAGACGATCCGCTGTTTGAGTATTGGGACCAGGACGCTGCCGCAATCGCTCATTCCTACGAGCAACAAGCTCCTGAGGTGGTCGCTGCTGAGCTCGCCTTTGCTGCAGAGTCGTTGGCGTCAACGCTCGACGAAGTGTCTGGTCCGTCCTGGCTTCGACCCGGCCGTCGAAGTGACGGGGCGTCCTTCAGCGTCGGCACCCTCGCCCGTTATATGGTCCACGATCCCATCCATCACGCCTGGGATGTGCAAAAGCAGCACTCTTAGCACCCAGACCACACCGAATACGCCCCAGATTTCCCCGATGCGCGACGGAGGTAGCCGTGCCCGATCGGCATTGGGGCAAGTCGTTGGCGGGCGATCTGGAGCGCATTTTCGGATACCGGTCGCGCCCCATAACGCTGGGAAGGTACGGCAGTACGGCACCTCCGGGCCGAGGGCCCTGCCACCTGATTACCGCGCGTTACGTGGCACTCACGACTGCGTGTAACTCCGAATTGGGCGCGGGGATCGCGTCGACCGGCGCGGACGCAAAGCAGCCACAGCCACCGTCACGTTGACCGTCCCGGTCCGTGGTTGTGGGTAGGCGGTGATCGAGCTGGCTGATCCCACCGCGAAGCTGGCGGCCGGGGTCGTGCCGAAGAGCACCTTGGTCGCCCCCGTGAAGTTGGTGCCTGAGATGGTCACCTTGGTGCCTCCACCTGCAGGACCGGAGCTCGGGCTGAGCCTTGTCACCGTCGGGGCGAGGTAGCTGTACTGGTCGGCACTCGTGACTGCCCTGGTGGGTCTGCTGCAGCTTTGGTTCAGGATCTCGACCTCGATGGCCTGGGATGAGGTGACCGAACCGGAGCGGCGAGTGTTGGTGGAGGAGCTGGTCGAGAGGGTCGCGGTTTCCCCCGATCACCTTGAGGTGTCAATCGCTGGCGCGACACGGCTGAACGCCGGCTTTGCTGACGTGGGTCTGGGCGATAACCAGTCGCAGAATGTTGGTGTCGGAGAACCGATGCCCACGATCTCCGACTGGCGGCTTGAGCCATGGGCCGGGACCTAACCGGCGTTCGGGGGCACCACCGCAACATTTTTGTGATGGGATTACCCCGTGTACGAGACCCCAGAGGAACTGAACCGTCTGCAGCGGCTTCTCGACGAGAGTGCTGAGTCTGCTGGCCCGCATATGCGAGGGATCATCACGAATGAGCGTCGGCTGAGCGCCGAGCAGCTGACCGATCGGCTTCAGGGCATGGTCCTCCTCGTGCTCGCCACGGTGACCGCCGACGGACGGCCTCTCGTCGGACCAGTAGACGGGTACTTCATCCACGGGAGTTTTTGTTTCAGTTCCGGCCGCCAGTCGGTACGGATGCGCCATCTCACGGTACGTCCCGCAACGAGTGCGACTCACCTGCCCAGCGAGGCACTCGCCGTGACCGTACACGGCACGGCGGAAGTCTTTGAGCTCTCGGACCCTCGGCAACCCGAGCTTCGCCAAGCGATGCTCGACCACTATCTACCACTGCAAGGGCCGTCCTTCGAGGAATGGTTGGATGCGGAGGACGGTCTCGCAGCACGCATCCATGCGCAGAAGCTGTTCACTTTCCACCTAGGAACTTCCTAAGAGATCGACCTGCGAACCGGCGATCAGGGGCAGGTATGCCTTGAACGTCCTTGACCCCGATCTGACGTGAGCTCAGAATAAGGTCCGTGTCCAGTGCTGAGGTCGACGCATATCTGGCAGACATCGAGGAACCTAAGCATTCCACTCTCCAGCGCTTGCGCCAGACCATCCTGGAGGTGGTTCCAGAGGCCGAAGAAGGAATCTCCTATGGAGTCCCCGCCTTCCGGTTGCAGGGCAAAGTCATCGCGGGATTCGCTGCGTTCAAGAACCACCTCAGCTTCCTGCCCCACAGCGGGTCTGTGTTTCCAGAACTCAAGGATGAACTGACCTCGTACAAGACGTCTTCCGGGGCGCTTCAGTTCCCGATCGACTCACCGCTTCCGAAACAGCTCGTGGAACAGCTTGTCAGGGTACGAATCGCACAAGCGTTTCCTGACGGCTAGGACAGTTCCGTCGAGCAGGCGGACGGTCACGAGTACCGCCCACCAGGCGGTAGGGGCATGCCTGACGCCCCGGATCCAAGGGCGAGACTGCGAATAGACCCTTGTCAGAGTTGGTCGGGAATCGAGAGGAGGCAGCATGCGGAAGCTGGGGGTGGTCGAGTTCGTCACGCTCGATGGCGTCATGCAGGGCCTGGGCGGGCCCGATGAGGACCGCGAGGGCGGGTTCGACCATGGCGGTTGGAGCGGCCCCTACGGCGATGAGGTGCTGGCGCGGCGCGCCGGGCAAGGCATCGGGCAGACCTCGGCCTACCTCTTCGGCCGGAAGACCTACGAGCACATGGCCGCGCACTGGCCCCACGAACCCGCTGATAACCCCATCGCTGCGAGCCTCAACACCACACCGAAGTACGTGGCGACCAGGACGCTGCACCAGGAGGACATCGAATGGGCCAACACCCACGTCATCGACGCCGATGTCGTTGACGCGGTTCATGGGCTCAAGTCGGAAGGCGACGGCTTCGTCACCGTACTGGGAAGCGGCGCGCTCGTGCAGACGCTCATCGCCAATGATTTGGTTGATATCTTCCGGATCATGTTGCACCCGCTCGTGCTTGGCACAGGCAAGCGGCTTTTCCGGGAGTACCCCAACCCGCGGCGGCTGCGGCTCACCGAGTGCACGCCGACTACTACCGGTGTGCTTCTCCTCACCTAGGAAAGTCAGCCCGGCACGGCATAGCACCCGCTCTGCTCGTGTCCGGCGAGACAGTCACGAGTACCCGGACACCCGTCCAGCCGTCACCCCTGCCCCACTCGTACCGTACTGCCGCACCTACCCGGCGTTTCGGGGCAGAGGAGTCCCGTCACGCGGTGAGCGGTAGGGGACGGTCACTCAGCGCGAAGAAGCGCGAAGAGGTCGCCCGCATGGCGTCACTATGATCCCGCGCCGTGACCGACGTGGATTGTGCACTCTGTAACGTTCCCGCGGTCGATGCCGACTTCGGGAGGGTCGAGGTCTGGCGGGACTCTCTCTGGAGGCTCACCACGAGCATTGGCCCGGGTGACCCGACCCCCGGCTTCTCCTACCTTGAGCCCCTGCGGCACATCCGGTACGTGCACGAGCTCGACGGCGAGGAGTCGGTCACCTTCGGACCGGTGCTCGCGCGTTGCGCCGCAGCGCTGAAGGAGGCGACGAGCGCAGAACTGGTGTACGTGTACATCTTTGGGGGAGGGATCCCGCACCTCCACGTACACCTTGCCCCCCACGTCGCCGGCGACGCCCTGAACGAGTCGATCCTGCAGGGTGAGTTCGAGAAGCGACCGCTTCCCTCCGGTGGCGTCGCCATCGTGAGCAAAGACTTCCTCGAAGTGCCCGAAGAGGAGCTCGCCCGCGTAGCCGACCGCGTCAGGGAGCTGCTGATCGCCGCGCCGAGGGATTGACAACGCGGTGCCCCTACCCGACCGCGCCCGCGCCGTCCCGAGCCCAGGGGCGCACTGTGCCGGCGTTATGCATGGCGTCTGCCTCCGAATCGAAGCGGATTCGAGGTTCAGGTGTCGGACCGGTAGCTCGAGCGGAACGCCTGGCGTTTCGTACACCTAACCGACGATCAGTGACACCCTCGTCGTAGCTCGTCGGCTCGCATTCTCGGGCAGTTGATCTCGAAGCTGAGATCGTCGACAGCGAGTGTCGAGCCATGGTTTTTGGCGAGGTGGCGGAGCACGATCTGGCTCTTCGCCCGTCTTGCTTTCGGGCAAGTGAGCAGTTCGCTCACTTGCCTTAGATTGACGTTGGAGCCGAGTTCTCGGTGGCCGTGCGTACCAACACGTCGCCTCGAAATGCATGGCTGACGACGCGCACGACGCACGTTCGATGGTCCTCGGGGACGTCTGGCACATTGGAGCTCACGTGGTTGGCGAGCGCTCGGCCGGTCAACTCGACTGCGGTCCCTTGCGGGATGACGACCTCGATGTCGCGCAGCATCGCGTAGGCACGAAGTTCAACGAACGTCGGCAGGCTCCGCGTCCTTCCGAGGTCGACGACGACGTCGCCCAACAGCGCGATTGCGACGAGCGTTTCTTCGACATCCCAGGACCGAGCGCGAGCGCCCTTGTGTAACCACCCGCCCTCGAAGACGGGCTCGAGACCGAGCAGCCACCGTCGGCGTGCCCTTGGCGGCGAGGCGATCCAGTCCGATTCGCTGTATATAACAGTCACTGTAATAGGTAGCATTATGGGATGCGAGCGGAGAACGTAGGGCGAGGCCTCGCGAGAGGGCCAGGATTTCTACTGTCTCGGGTTGGCACGTCCGTTCAGGCAGGCTTCAAGAACGTGCTCGCGGTCTGGCAGCTACGACCGTTGCACTTCCTGGTACTGACGGCGCTAAGGGAGTCGGGCGTTTCCTCACAGCAGGAGTTGTGCCGTTCGCTCGGGGTTGATAGCGGCAACATGGTTGACTTGATCGATTGGCTCGAGGAATTGCCATACGTGAAACGCTCTCGGGACCGCACTGACCGGCGACGCTATGCCTTGACGATCACGGAGGAGGGCCGTGCGGCTCTCGACGAGATCATGTCTTCGGTCGAGGAGTTTGACTGCAAATTCCTGGCAGCGTTGACAGCGGAGGAGCAGCGCCAGTTGGCGGACCTCCTAGCCAAGCTCTATGCAGGCACCCCCGAGGCTCACGGTGAAGGCTTCATCGGCACGACGCCGCCCGTCACCTATTAGGCACGTGGCAAGTGGGGAGGCGCTGCCGAAGGGCAGGTCACGCCCATGTTTCAACGCGAAAGTGCTGTTCACGGCCCTATTACGGTAGCGAGCCGTGAATAACGACGACTACGAACGGGCTGCCAGCCTCGCG
>JBEKEM010000004.1:0-169635 GCA_050013835.1 Acidimicrobiales bacterium | reverse complement strand
CCGCCGTCTTCGCCCGCCGGCTGCGGAACGTCCCGACCCCGCAGCTCTTCGTCGGGCTGGCGAGCCTTGTCGCCTTCGCCGGTGCCACCCTGCTGCAGTTCGCGGGCAACGTGCAGATGCTCGAGATGGCCTACTTCTCGTCGATGATCTGGGCCTTCGTCGCCCTGCTGCTCGCGCTGGCGTTCGCCGAGCTGGCGACAGCCGCGGTCGGCTGGGCCGGGGCGAGGCGACGGCATCGCAGCTCGACGGGACACCTGCTGGTCATGGCGCCGGTAAAGCGAGCGGCCCGCCAGTGCCTCCCGCTCCTCCTCCTCGTCGCCATCCCGCTCGCCTACGAGGCGGACCCGAACGTCCCGGCGATGCGGCTCGACGGCTGGGGGGCGGTCGTGGCCGCCATCGCCGTCGGCGCGGCGCTCCTCTGGCGCCTCGTCGACCGCGTCTCGGTACCGCGGCAGCGGCGCCCGTGGACGAGGTTGCTCCGAGCCTCTGCCGGGATGGCCGCGCTCGTCGTTCTCGCCGGGGCGCTCCTCATCGCCACCGTGGCACCGGAGGTGGCGCACCCGATGATCCCGAAAACGTCAATCGGCGACATCGAGCCGAACTACGCGGGCGCGCTCGGCGGGACGGACACCGCCTGGGTCGACCGGTACGTGGTCACCTCGGAGCTGCCGGGCTTCGTCGGGCACGCGGCCTATCCCGGCGAGCAGCTCCTTGTCTGGTGGCCTGAGAAGGAACTCGCCACCGTGATCGAGCCCATCGGTATCTTCCACTCCAGGTTCAACGGGGTGAACAGCCCCTTCCCCAACCTCGTCCCGCTCGCCAGTTCGAACATCGAGTACCGGCGGCCCGCCGAGATCCTGCTCATGAGCGTGACCGGCCAGGACTTCTTCAAGGCGGTGAAATGGCTGAAGCCGTTCAAGCCGCAGGTCGTCAAGCAGGGAGTCCTCTCGGACGGCTCCTACCATCTGCACCTCTGGCTCGTCGATCTCCGCCGCTACCTGCGCCATCCTTCCCACTAGGGCGACCCGGAGCCGCATCTTCCGCCCCGGCCCCCTTGCCGGCGCCGGACCGTCTGGCGGTGAATCCCGCGGTCTCCCGCCGTAGTTTCTCCCGGCGTTTCCATAGTGACGGTCCGAATCCGAGGGCGAGGGCGGCGACGAGCGCGAGGACGAAGAGCTCCGGGTAGTACGAGAAGGCCCGGAACTGGAACACGACGACGTGTTGCCCAGGGCCGACCCGGACCCCGACATACGCCGGGGCGATCATCTCGGTCGGTGCGGGCTTGCCGTCGACGGTGGCCGTCCAACCGGGGTCGTAGGTCACCTTGAAAAGGACGACGGAGGTTCGATGCACCTGGACAACGGCGGCTGCCTGGCCTTCGGCGAGGTTCTCTGTGGCGCCGATGACGCTTCCCGGCAGGGTCCGGTGGGGTTCACCCGGGGCCAGCGTCGGTGCGGCCGCGGCGCGACCCCCGAAGGCGACCACCGGGTAGAGGTGCTCGCCCGCGAGCTTGGAACGCACGAAGGACGCCGTGTCGGCGCCCATGTACGCCTTGGTCTCGTGAAGCGGTGGGCCGTAGGTGTCGACGACCTGGATGTAGTCGTTGTGGGGGAGCTCCCAGAGCTGGTAGGGGCCGGCCTGCTGCAGGAACTCTGCGCCGCGCGGCGCCTTGTGCCCCGCCGGGAGGATGAGGAAGCGCACGCCGAACAGGGCGTAGTCGGCCGGATTCGCGTCGTTGAAGTAGGCCTCGGGGTCGCTCATGAGTGACGACGTGCGGTTCGTGAAGCCGACCTCGTCGACCTGGTCGTTCGAGAGGTATTCGGCGACCGGCACCCAGCCGACGCGAAAACGGGATCCCCAGCCCCAGAAGGACATGCCGGCGTAGACGCGTCCCCCTCCGATGTCATTCATGGTGGCAACCAGGTCGTTGACCTCGGACTGCTCCCGCGAGTAGCTCCGTTGCGTCGCGATCAGGCTCGCGTCGGCGGAGTCGGTGCTGGCGATCCGGGTCCACATCGGTGCCGTTGCCCCGACGATCAGGCCGAAGATGAGAGTCGAGGCGACCACCTGGCGCCAGCCGGGCGCGAACCACTTCTCGACCCCGCCCTGGAACACGAGGCGGGCGCCGGTCAGGGCGAGCTGTCCCAATACGACGGCCCCGGTGCCGGCGAAGAAGATGCCGCTCAGCTGGACCCCGATGATGAACCGCCGGGTAAAGATGTCGCTGCTCCCTGGCAGCAGGTGGTAGAGGGAGTGCCACGTCACCGGTCCGAAGAAGAGCAGGAGACTGACGAGGAAGACGAGCACGAGCGCCCGCCCCCTCGTGTCTCGCCGCCATCGGACCAGGCAGGCAACGAAACCGATGGCGGCGAGGATCGTGATGACAGGAATCCGCCCGTGATCGAAGATCTGTCCGGTGAAGAGCCAGCTGAGGATCCGCCGCGCGCCATATGAACGGACGTCGGGACCTTGCTGCAGGAACTCGTCGATCGACGCCCAGCTTCGGTAGACGACCAGCGGAACGATCGCCCACGCGACGAGGCAGAAGCCGCCGGCACCGACGACGACCGCTCGCTTGACCCGCTCGACGAGACGGGACGGCCGGACGAGCACCCAAAGCAGGACCGGGATGAAGGCGAGATAACCGGTCTCGAAGTGGAACGCGGTGGTCAAGGCGATGAATAGCGCGGCCGGCAGGTAATTGCGGCCTTTGTCGATCGCTCGCCACGAGAATGCCCAGGCGAATGGGAGCGTCCACATCGCCCAGGCCTGGGACCAGACCCCGTAGCCCTTCCAGAGATAGGAGATCTGTTCGTAGCCGACACCGGTGGCGCTGACGACGAAGGACGCGATCAGCGCGGCGAAGCCCGATTCCCAGCGGGACCAGCCGAAAACCCTACCCGCGAGGTAGACGGCGACCGGCCAGGCGACGACGAGGAGATACAGCATCAGGCTGAACGCCCGGTTGGCGCCGATCGCGACGCCCAGCAGCCCGGTGAGCATTGCGCCGAGGCTCTGGTAATGGAGGAACAATGGCGACCCAAGGCCGAGGTAGGGAAACCACCCGTCGAGGGGAAAATGGTCGGCCTGGAATTGGGCGGTCGCGTAGCGAACCATCTCCGCGTGGAACGCGGAATCGTTCAGGTGCGGGGAATATGTGAGCTCCGAGCGCAACCCGATCGCGCTGAATACAACGGGCGCGAGGACGAGGGCAATTGGTCCGAGCCGCGTGAACCAATTGGAACAAGGGTTTGGGGCCATATCGTCGTCTTGATGTGGCTCGCGAGAATCGCGTCGGTCAGTGACCAACCGACGAAGACCGCCTACGAGACCGGCCACAGATACTCGGCGGTACGGATGGGCCCTGCGGCTTCCCCGAACTTCTCCGAACCGTTGAGATTGGAGAACCGCCAGCGACCAAACGTCGCACTGCGCCTTGTTTGCCACGACTGACGCGGGAGAGGCCGGTATCGCATCTTGACCTACTTGTGTAACTCTCCGTTCGGTTCGCGCTGCAGAAGGGGAAGTGACCCGAGCGACCTGACGAGTTCGGCATCCGGTCCGAGCGTCTCGCGCCAGGCCGTTCCCTCGGTTGCCAGGACCCCGACGGCAACCGGGTTTGCTCCCGCGCGCCTTAGGAGCGCGAGCGCCGCCCGCATGGACGCCCCTGTCGAGATGACGTCGTCGACCAATGCGACGTTCCGACCCTTGGCGACGCCGATGCGGTTCCGGTCGAACAGGAGTCGCTGCGTGCCCCCGGTCGTGATCGACCGAAGGGGTTCGGACAGGGCGTCGACGAGGTGGATCTTCGGCGTCTTCTGGAGGACGACGTAGTCGTCAATCCCGAGGGCGCGACTCACCTCGATGGCGATCGGTATGCCCATCGTCGCGACCGAGGCTACGACCTGGACGCCGACCGGTTCGAGGAGACCCGCCAATTCCCTCCCGGCCCGCTCGGCGAAGTGCACCCCCTGGTCGACAGTGATGAGCAGCGCAATGGCGAGATCGTCGGACACGGCCATGACCGGCAGGTCGAGTTCTTGCGAGCCGATGCGGGCTCGGTGGATTCCGAGGGGCGCGGTCACCTGGTGATCGTGCACCGTGCGGGCCCGAGGCGCAACATCATCGCGTTCAGGGCCTGTCCGGCCGTTTCCGTCGCGCGACGCCCCGGGCGAGGATCGATCGGGCGGTGGCGACGTCTTGTGCGCGCGGCCCCTCACCCGAACCGGGGACTTCGAGGATCGACGGAACCCGGGAAAGGCCGGGATGACTGATGAGGAGGCCGAGGGCCTTCATCCCGATCTCGCCCGCGCCGAGGTTTTCGTGTCGGTCCCGGTTGGCGCCGAGGGTGACCTTCGAATCGTTGAGGTGGATGCAGCCGAGCCGATCCAACCCGACCGACGCGCGAATCGAGGAGACGACGGCGTCGGCCTCCCCCAAGTCGCGGTAGGGGACACCCGAGGCGAACAGGTGCTGGGTGTCAAGGCACACGCCGAGCCGGTGGTCGTCCCCCGCGGCTGCGATGAGTCGTGCGAGCTCGTCAAACGTCCGTCCGACCGTGCCGCCCGCGCCAGCGGCGTTCTCGAGGAGGAGCGGACACGTCACGGAACCGAGGACGTCACCCGCCTCGTCGAGCGCCGAGCGCAGTCGAGCCGCGACAGGCCCAATTACGTGCTCGAAACCCTCGCCCCGGTGGCTCCCGACGTGGACGATCACCCCGGAGGCGGCAATCGCCGAAGCGGCGACGAGGTTCTCGACGAGGCAATCGCGGGAGCGCTCGGCGAGGTCGGCGTCGGGCGACGCGAGGTTGATGAGGTAGGTCGCGTGGCAGAAGGTCTTTCGGACCAGCGTCTCTGCATCCTGCGCGGCCCGGTAGGCGGCCAGCTCGTCGGGGGAGTGCGTGGGAGCACGCCACATGCGGGGGCTCTGTGTGAAGATCTGGATGACTTCGGCGCCGAGCTCCCGGCCGCGACCGAGTGCCTTGTCGAGACCACCCGACGACTTGACGTGCGCGCCGATGAGCACGCGAAGACGGTATCGGCTCGCGGCGCGCGTAGCCTCTGGGGGTGGCCCGCAAGTTCTTCGTGCGCACGTTCGGTTGCCAGATGAACGAGCACGACTCGGAACGGATCGCCGCCGAGCTCGCCATCGAGGGTCTCGAGCGGACCGCCGACCTCGAAGAGGCGGATGTCGTCATCCTCAACACCTGCTGCATCCGCGAGAACGCCGACACCAAGTTCTACGGTCACCTCGGCCAGCTGAAGACACTCGCCGAACGCAAGCCCGGGATCCAGATCGCCGTCGGCGGCTGTCTCGCGCAAAAGGAGCGGGAGGCGATCCTCGCCCGCGCTCCGCACGTCGCGGCGGTTTTCGGCACGCACAATGCCGGGCGGGTTGGCCAGCTCCTCGACGAGGCCCGGCGTGTCGACCACCCGGTGATCGAGATCCTCGAGGCGCCGGCCGACGAGGCCGAGGCGTTCCCGTCAGCCCAGCTCGTCCGTCCGGAACTGCCGTACGCGGCCTGGGTGACGATCCAGGTGGGCTGCGACAACTCCTGCGCCTTCTGCGTCGTCCCCTCGGTACGCGGGCCCGAGCGCAGCCGTCCCTTCGGAGAACTCGTCGACGAGGTACGGGTCCTCGCCGCCCATGGCACGACCGAGGTGACGCTCCTCGGCCAGAACGTGAACTCGTACGGGCGGGACCTCACCTTCCAGCTGCGGCGCGCTCCCGAAGAGCGTCAAATCGAGGCGCGACTCACCGGCGACCGGTGGGCCGCCGGCGGCGGCCGGCGGCTGGAGCCACTCTTCGCCGACCTGTTGCGGGCGGTTGGCGAGATCGACGGGATCCGGCGCGTCCGCTTCACGAGCCCGCATCCCAAGGACCTCCGACCCGAGACCATCGCCGCCATCGCGGAGACCCCGGCGGTCTGTGAGCAACTCCACTTGCCCCTCCAGTCGGGAAGCGACCGCGTGCTCGCCGCGATGCGCAGGGGCTACACCGCCCAGCGCTACCTGGAGCGACTCGCGGGCGCGCGCGCGGCGATCCCCGATCTCGCGGTGACGACCGACGTGATCGTCGGTTTCCCGGGTGAGAGCGATGACGATTTCGACCGGACCCTCGAGGTCGTCGCCGAAGCGGGCTACGACAGCGCCTTCACATTTGTCTTTTCGCCCCGGATGGGCACACGCGCCGCCGAGATGGTTCATGCCTTCGTGGCTGAAGATGTCATCGTCGAGCGGTTCGCCAGACTGAAGGCGGTCGTCGACCGGTCCGCGCTGCAGCGCAACCTCGCGCGTGTCGGACGGCTCGAAGAAGTCGTCATCGAAGGAACTTCGCGAAAAGATCCCGGGATCCTCTCGGGAAGGACGCGTCAAGGGAAGCTCGTCCACTTTGACGCTGGACAGGTCCCGATGCAGCCGGGCACGTATGGATCCGTCCTCATCACCTCGGCGGGTCCGCATCACCTCGCGGGCGACTTGGTGTCCCGAAGTGCCGCGACTCGTTCCGTGTAGGCGGCTCAGGTCGAAGCCGCTCGGGCCCATCACAGGTTGTCGCCGCCACTTGGGCCCGTGAGGCGCGGTTCGCCAATGACAGGGCAGGAAGAGGTGGAGGATGAAGGCAGGACTGCGGGCAGGGTGAGACTTCCATGAGCCCGAACGCGAGACCTCTGGCCTGCGGGGACGTATTGGCCAACGGCACCTCCGGTGTGGCCGACGCGACGGAATGCTGTCGTCGCCCGGAGGACTGGACGCCGACGTTGAGCTTCCAGTCGGCTTCCAGGCATCGGTGCAGTTGAGCAGTCGAAAGTTTGCCCCGAACGAGCTCACGGGTCCGGTCTCCACGGTGAGCGCTGGCCGGATCCGCCGGTGAGGAGCACGCAGCGCGCGTGCGATCCACGAAATTCGCGTCGCCGTGACCAGACCACCTGGTGCTGCCGCGCAATTCACGCCCTCATCAGTGTCCGCTTCGCGCGCTCCCGGACCGGCGATCTCCGGACGATCGGGATCGTTCGAGTGGTGGCGATTGGCGATGAGGAGGTGAATCCGGTCGTCAAACACGGCACGACTGCCTCCGGAAATCGTCGCCTCGACTGCTGGACCAGGGTCGGGAACGGGAGCGGGGCCGCGTCGTTCGCCATGTGTCGCGGTACAGCTACGGCCGCCGCTTCGCCCTGGTTGCAAGGCACTTCGCAGTACCGGTTCGCACGTCTCGTCCGGCGATCAGGGAGGTGCTCGCCACGGGCTCCAAGCAGTCTCGGACCTAGACTGCGTTCTCATGAGCGTGTTCGCGAGGGTTCTACGTGCCGGCGAGGGCAAGAAGGTTCGCGCCCTCGCGGAGGTCGTCCCGCTCATCAACGCGCTCGAAGACGAGGTCTCGGCGATGAGCGACGAGGAGCTCGCCCACATGACCGTCGAGTTCCGCCATCGGCTCGACGCCGGGGAGGAGCTGAATGACCTGCTCGTCGAGGCGTTCGCCGTCGTGCGCGAGGCGGCTCGCCGCACCATCGGTCAGCGGCACTTCGACGTGCAGCTGATGGGCGGAATGGCGCTGCACTTCGGCTGGATCGCCGAGATGAAGACCGGCGAGGGTAAGACGCTCGTCTCGACGCTCGCGGTCTACCTGAACGCGCTGGCGGGCAAGGGCGTCCACGTCGTCACCGTGAACGACTACCTGGCTGGGCGTGACGCCGACTGGATGGGCCAGATCTACCGCTTCCTCGGGCTCGCCGTCGGCCTCGTCGTCCCTGCGGTCGAGGCGTTCGAGGACAAGCGCGCCGCCTATGCCGCCGACGTCACCTACGGCACGAACACCGAGTTCGGCTTCGACTACCTGCGCGACAACATGGCGCCGAGCCGGGCCGAGATGGTCCAACGGGGCCACTACTACGCCATCGTCGACGAGGTCGACTCGATCCTCATCGACGAGGCCCGCACCCCCCTCATCATCTCGGGGCCGTCCGACGACACGATGAAGCTCTACTACCAGTTCGCCAGCGTCGCCCGGACGCTTGCGCGCGACGCCGACTACGAGGTCGACGAGGAGAAGCACCTCGTCGTTCCGACGGAAGAGGGGATCGCCAAGGTCGAGCGCCAGCTCGGTGTCGAGAACCTCTACGACTCGGTCGCCGTCAATTTCGTCCACCAGCTCGGCAAGGCCCTCGAGGCGAAGGAGCTCTACCGTCGGGACAAGGACTACATCGTCCTCGACGGCGAGGTGAAGATCGTCGACGAGTTCACCGGCCGCGTCCTCGACGGCCGCCGCTGGTCTGACGGCCTCCACCAGGCGGTCGAGGCGAAAGAGCGCGTGAAGATCAACGAGGAGAACCACACCTGGGCGACGGTGACCCTCCAGAACTACTTCCGCATGTACCACAAGCTTGCCGGGATGACCGGGACCGCCGAGACCGAGGCGGCGGAGTTCGCCTCGACCTACATGCTCGAGGTTGTGCCCATCCCGACCAACGTGCCGATGATCCGCGCCGACCACGCCGATCTCATCTTCAAGACCGAGGAGGCGAAGTTCGGGGCCGTCGTCGATGACCTCGTCGAGCGCTACGAGTCCGGCCAGCCGGTCCTTGTCGGCACCGCCTCGGTCGAGCGCTCCGAGCACCTCTCGCGATTGCTAGACAAGAAGGGCATCCCGCACACGGTCCTCAACGCCAAGCAGCACGCCCGGGAGGCGGGGATCGTCGCCCAGGCGGGCCGGCTCCACGCCATCACCGTGGCGACGAACATGGCGGGCCGCGGCGTCGACATCATCCTCGGGGGCAACCCCGAGGGCCTAGCCCGGGAGACGACGATCGCCGAGGGCCTTGACCCGACCTCGGACGAGGGCCGTGCCCGCTACGCCGCGCTGCTCGTGAAGTTCAAGGCCTCGTGTGCCGAGGAGGCCACGCAGGTCGTCAGCCTGGGCGGGCTGTACGTGCTCGGCAGTGAGCGCCACGAGAGCCGGCGGATCGACAACCAGCTGCGCGGCCGCTCGGGCCGCCAGGGCGACCCGGGCGAGAGCCGCTTCTACCTCTCGCTCGAGGACGAGCTGATGCGGATCTTCGCCACGGGGGCGATGAACTGGGTGATGGAGCGGGCACTTCCCGAGGACGTGCCGATCGAGGCGCGCATGGTGACCCGGGCGATCGAGAAGGCCCAGGCGACCGTCGAGCAGCGCAACGCCGAGATCCGCAAGGACGTCCTCAAGTACGACGAGGTGATGAACGAGCAGCGCAAGGTGATCTACGAACGCCGGATGCAGGTCATCGACGGTGACGATCTGCGCGAGCGCACGCTCGAGCTGCTCGAGGAGAAGGTCGCCGAACTCGTCGCGACGTGCTGCCCGAACGAGTTCTCTGAGGAGTGGGACCTCGAGCGGCTCGTCTCCGAGTGCGCCCAGTACTATCCGACGGCTTTCAGCGTCGCCGACCTCGCCCAGGCCACGAGCACCGAGCAGCTCGTCGACAGCATCTACGGCGAGGCGTCCGAGTACTACGAGGCCCGCGAGCAGACCTTCCCCGGCGGCGTCGAGGCGGCGCGGGACTTCGAGCGCCAGATCATGCTGCAGATCATCGACCAGCGCTGGCGATACCACCTTGCCGAGATGGACTACCTGCGCGAGGGGATCCACCTGCGCAGCCTCGCCCAGACCGACCCGCTCGTCGCCTGGCAGCGCGAGGGCTTCGAGATGTTCGGCATGCTGATGGAGGGGATCGACGACGACTACCTCCGCTACGTCATGCACGTCCAGGTCATCGCCGTCGAGGAAACGGCGCCCGACTACCGCCAGGCGACCTACGAGGCTGCCGCCGACCCGGTGAACCCGGTGGCGACGACGCTCGGCGAGGAGCCGGTGGCGGTGGCCGCGGGGACGGCGAGCACGGCGGCCCGCGGCTCGGGCGCGCCCGCGCGGGCCGCCTACGTGGCGGGGACTCGGCCGGCGAGCGCCAAGCTCGGCCGGAACGAACCGTGCTGGTGCGGGAGCGGGCGGAAGTACAAGCTCTGCCACGGCGCCGGCTGAGGCCCGATGGCGCCCGCGACCGACGGCGGGCCCCGCGCGAAAGCGGGGACCGAGCACGCCCATTTCGCCGAGGACCTCGCCTCCCTGCGGGTCCGTCTCGAGGCGGCGCGGGCCTACCTGCGCATCGACGAGCTCTCGGCCGAGATGGGGCGGTTGGAGTCCGAGGTTGAGGCGCCGGACCTCTGGTCGGATGCCGACCACGCCCGGGCCGTGACGACCGCCTACGGCCGGATCCGGTCCGACGTGGAGCTCTACCAGGGCCTCGCCGGCCGGCTCGAGGACGCCGCCGCTCTGCTCGAGATCGCCGTCGCCGAGGGCCCCGAGGCGCTGGCCTCGGTCGAGGGCGACCTCGCCGGCTCGGTCGCCGAGCTGCGGCGGGCCCTCGACGACCTCGAGCTGCGGAGCCTGTTCTCCGGCGAGCACGACGAGCGTGACGCCGTCTGCGAGGTGCACGCCGGCGCCGGCGGCACCGAGGCCCAGGACTGGGCGGAGATGCTGCTGCGGATGTACCTGCGCTGGGCCGAGCGCCGGGGTTTCGCCGTCGAGCTGGAGGAGGTGACCGCCGGCCAGGAGGCGGGGATCCTCTCGGCGACGTTCATCGTCCGCGGCCGCCACGCCTACGGGCTGCTCTGCGCGGAACGAGGCGTGCACCGCCTGGTCAGGATGTCGCCGTTCGACTCCCAGCACCGCCGGCACACGAGCTTCGCCTCGCTCGAGCTGACACCGTTCCTCGACGACGTCTCGGGCGAGGTGGAGATCGACGAGAAGGAGCTGCGCGTCGACACCTACCGCTCCTCGGGGGCCGGCGGCCAGCACGTCAACGTGACCGACTCGGCGGTCCGCCTCACCCACCTACCGACGGGCATCGTCGTCGCCGTGCAGAACGAGCGGAGCCAGTACCAGAACAAGGCGAAGGCGATGCAGATCCTCGCCGCCAAGCTCGCCGCCCACCAGCGCGCCGAACGCCAGCGCGAGCTCGCCGAGCTCACCGGGCCGCAGACCGAGATCGAATGGGGGAGCCAGATCCGCTCCTACGTGCTGGCGCCCTACCAGCTCGTGAAGGACCTTCGGACCGAGCACGAGACGGGGAACGTGGAGGCTGTGCTCGACGGGGACCTCGATGGTTTCATGGTTGCCTTCCTGCGGTGGCGTCGCGGAGGTGCCGCGTAACGGCTTCGTCGTCTCGTGTCACAGCTCCGAAACGGGTCGGCTGGTAGGGTGACGCGAGCCCGAGGCGCGGCTCTCAGTGGAACCGGAGATGTTCCCGGCGCGCCCGACAGGTGGATGGGGCGCGTGTTCGGTGGCCGGCGGGCGCACAGCACCGGAGTCCCGCCGATAGGAGTCGCCCGGCCCGGCATCGGCTGCGACCACGAGGAAGAGGCTGATGATCCGCTTCGAAGACGTCACGAAGACCTACAAGGGGGAGGTCGTCGCCCTTCGCGATATCACCCTGGACATCGACAAGGGCGAGTTCGTCTTCCTCGTCGGGTCCTCGGGGTCGGGCAAGACGACCTTCCTCAGGTTGCTGCTGCGCGAGGAGACGCCGGATGTCGGCAAGATCTGGGTCGCGGGGCGCGAGATCGGCGAGTTGTCGCCGTTCCAGGTCCCGTACCTGCGGCGCAACCTCGGGTGCGTGTTCCAGGACTTCCGCCTGCTGCCGAACAAGACGGTCTTTGAGAACGTCGCCTTCGCCCTCGAGGTGATCGGGCGCAACCGGTCGGTCGTCCGCTCCCAGGTGGGCATCGTGCTCGACCTCGTCGGGCTCGGTGAGAAGGCGGACCGCATGCCCGACGAGCTCTCCGGCGGTGAGCAGCAGCGGGTCGCCATCGCCCGGGCCTTCGTCAACCGCCCGCTCGTCCTCATGGCGGACGAGCCGACGGGGAACCTCGACCCGGCGACGAGCCAGGGGATCATGAGGCTGCTCGACCGGATCAACCGGACCGGAACGACGGTCGTCATGGCGACGCACGACGTCTCGATCGTCAACTCGATGCGCCGACGCGTGGTTGAGCTCGACCACGGCCGTATCGTGCGTGACCAGGCCCGCGGCGTCTACGGCTTCGCGGGCGAGCTGACCAACACCTCTTTGCACGGCGTGCCCGCCGTGTCGCTCATCGACGAGGGCAACCCCGACCATCCCGGCGACGTCGGGTCGGTCACCTCGCGGTCGGCGGCGGTGCGCGCCCGTCGCGGCAACCGGTAGGGACGAGATGGCGGTATCCCTCGACTACGTCGTCAAGGAGACGGCGACGAACCTGTGGCGCAACCGCGTCATGGCGATCGCCGCTGTCCTCACCGTCGCCGTCTCGCTGTCGCTCGTGGGAACGGCGCTGCTGCTGCGCCAGGCCGTGAAGAGCCAGTTCGTCCAGTGGTCGAACAACGTCAGCCTCGAGGTCTTCATGGACGCCAACGCCACCCCCAGCCAGCTGGCGTCGGTGAAGCTGCTCATCGAGCGGAACCCGCAGGTCACGCGGTTCACCTACCTCAACCACCAGCAGTCCTATGCCCAGGCGAAGGTGCTCCTCGCCGCCGCGCCGACGGCGATCGCGGCGCTCACGCCGGCGATCACGCCGACGGTCTACCGCTGCGCGCTGCAGAACCCGGGCGACGCCAAGGCCGTCGGGAGCACCTTCACCGGCGTGCCCGGCGTCTACCGAGCCGTCTACGCCGAGAAGGCGATCCGTGTGATGCAGAAACTCGAGGGAGCGGCGCAGGTCATTCTCGTCGTGATCGCGCTCGTGCTCCTCGTCTCCTCGCTCGTCCTGATCCTCAACGCCATCCGCATGGCGATCTACGCCCGGCGGCGCGAGGTGGGGGTGATGAAGCTCGTCGGCGCCACCAACTGGTTCATCCGGGTGCCGTTCATGCTCGAAGGCCTCGTCCAGGGCCTGCTCGGCGCCGCCGTCGCCGTCCTCGTCGTCCTGCTCGCCAACTTCGGGCTCGGCTACCTGCACAGTCACTACGGCGTGCAGCTGTTCGCCAACGCCGTGCTGTCGCCCAGCAACCTCGTCTACACCGACCTCATCGTCGTGCTGTTCGGGGCCTTCATCGGCATCGTGGGGTCGTTCGTCGCCATCCGGCGATTCCTCGACGTTTGAACCATTCCCGGGGCCACTTCAGTTAGCTTCGACAAGATGTCGGCGCTCGAGACGGTCGCGACCTGGGGCGCCGCCCACGTCGCCGCCGCAGTCGTCGACCTCGGCGGAACGGTCGACCGGTTCGGCGAGTTGGAGGACCGCTTCGCCCTCTCGTCGGTGACGAAGCTGCTCACGAGCTATGCCGTCCTCGTCGGTTGTGAGGAGCACACGGTGGCGCTCGACGACCCGGCGGGACCGGCGGGCTCGACGGTCGCCCACCTGCTGGCGCACGCCTCGGGCCTCGCGCCGAACGACCCGGCGCGTGTGCTGGTCGCACCGGGGACGCGGCGCATCTACTCGAGCGCCGGTTTCGAGGTGCTCGCCAGCCATCTCGAGGTGGCCACCGGGATTTCCTTCGCCGACTACCTCGCCGAGGCGGTCCTCGCGCCCCTCGGGATGGGCCAGGCGGAGCTCCGCGGCTCGGCGGCGGCGGGGGCGACGGCAACACTCGCCGACTGCGTCGCCTTCGCCGGCGAGTTGCTGCGCCCGAAGCTCGTCACCGCCGAGACACTGGAGCGGGCGACCCGGGTCGCCTTCCCCGGACTCGCCGGGGTGCTGCCGGGTTTCGGGCGTCACGACCCCTGTGACTGGGGCCTCGGGTTCGAGCTGCGCGACGGGAAGTCGCCGCACTGGACCGGAGGGCGGAACTCGCCCTCCACCTTCGGGCACTTCGGGCAGAGCGGGCCGTTCGTCTGGGTCGACCCTGTCGCCGGCATCGCCTGCGTCGTCCTCTCCGACCGGCCGTTCGGGCCCTGGGCGACGACGGCGTGGCCCGAGTTCGCCGACGCCGTGCTCTCCGCCTACGGGCCCTGAGTCCTCCCGTCCGTCCCACTACGCTTCGGGCGGTGACCAACACAGGCGGCGCACGATGAAGGGCGTCCTGCTCGCCGGCGGAACTGGGAGCCGGCTCGATCCGCTGACCCGGATCACGAACAAGCACCTCCTCCCCGTCTACGACCGGCCGATGATCTCCTACGCCGTGGAGGCGCTCGTCAAGGCCGGCATCGAGGAGATCATGGTTGTGACCGGGGGCACCCACGCCGGCGAGTTCCTCCGGCTGCTCTCGAACGGTGAGGCGCACGGCGTGCGGCGGCTCACCTACGCCTACCAGGACCGCCCGGGGGGGATCGCTGAGGCCCTCGGGCTCGCCGAGCGCTTCGTCGGCGACGAGCGCGTGCTCGTCATGCTGGCCGACAACGTCTTCGGGCGGACGATCCGGCCGACGGTCGAGCGCTACGCCCAGCAGCGACGTGGAGCGCGCATCGTGCTCGCCCGGGTCGCCGAACCGGATCACCTCCGGCACCTCGGCGTGCCGGAGCTCGACGATGCCGGGCGCGTCGTGCGGATCGTCGAGAAGCCGGAGGTCCCGCCGAGCCAGTTCTGCGTCACCGGCGTCTACTGCTACGAGCCCTCGGTCTTCGCCGTCATCCCGACCCTCGTGCCGTCGTCGCGGGGCGAACTCGAGATCACGGACGTGAACAACCACTACGTCGCGGCGGGCGAGATGTCCTACGACGTCTGCGACGGCTTCTGGGGTGACGCCGGGGAGTCGATCGACGCGTACTACAACGTCGTCGACGAGGTCCGGCACAACGGGGCGAACCTCGGCTGAGGTGGGCTCCCGCCCGGCTAGGCGCGGTCCCGGGCGGCGAACGCCCCCGGCGAGCGCCGCACGAGCGAGGGCCATTCGGCCGGGTTCATGAGCACGGCGCGCGGGTAGTCCCCGAAAAGCCACCTCGCGACGTTGCGGCGGACGAAGCCGCTCGCGCCGACGATCCGCAGGGCGCCTTGGCAGCCGAGCTGCGTCGAGAAGAGCCGCTGGCACGCCCGTGAGACCCGGTGGTCGCGGGCGATTGAAGCCGCGACGTCCTCGCTGTAGCGGGCGGCGGCGTCGGCGGGCGAGGTGCCGGCGGCGATCGCCCGGGCCGCGAGGACGCCGGTCGTGAGGGCCTGCTCGACTCCCTCGCCGGTGAACGGGTCGGCGGCGCACGCCGCGTCGCCGACGAAGAGGACCCGGCCGCCCGCCGCGGCGAGCTCGGCGCGGTCGATGCCGACGGGGATCGGCCAGGCCCGCGCCGGGGCGACGAGCGACGCCGCCGGACCGAGGAGCGAGGCGGCGAAGGGGCGCGCGAGCGTCGATTCCCAGAGGTCCGCCGCGGCCGGTCCGGCCCGGTGCCGCAGGCAGATCCCGAGGTTGACCGTGCCGTCGCCGAGCGGGAACGACCAGGCGTAGCCCGGTAGGAGGGCGGCGTCGAACCAGACCCAGAGCTGCCCGGCCGCCGCGGAGCGCACCCCTTCGGCGTAGGTGCGGAAGGCGATCCAGTCCGGCCGCCGGGCGGTGGGGGGGCGCGTCGTCTCACGCGGGCCCGCCAGCATCCGGCGGACCGGCGACCAGGCGCCGTCGGCGGCGACGACGTAACGGGCGCGTGCCTCCTCGGCGCCCTCGAAGCTGAGGCGGACGCCGGCGCCCTCGTTGATCGCACCGACGCAGCGCGCCCCTTCGACGAAGTCCGCCCCGGCCCGCCCGGCTAGGGCGACGAGTGCCGCGTCGAGGTCCTGGCGCCGGGCCACGGCGGCGAAGACGCCGGGTCCCTCTCCGAGCGGCAGGCGGATGTCGCGACCCGAGGGGGAGCGGACGACGAGCTCGGTCGCCGGGCGGAACGACGGCACCTCGGCGGGGTCGAGGCCGAGGGATTCGAGCCGCCGCACCGCCGCCGTCGTGAGCCCGTCGCCGCAGCACTTGTCGCGGGGGAACCGCGCCCGGTCGGCGAGAAGGACGCGCCTGCCCGCGGCGGCGAGGGTGATCGCCGCCGCGCAGCCGGCGGGACCGGCGCCGATAACGGCGACGTCGACGCGCCGGCTCACGGCGTGCTGTCGCCGCCCTCGCCCGGCCCGGGACCGCGCCCGGCGAGGGCGGAGGCGAGGGCGTCGTCGAGGAGGGGATGGGCGAACGAGAACCCCGACTCGGTGAGCTTGCGCGGCAGCACTCGCTGGCTCGCCAGCGTGACGTCGTTGACGACCTCGTGGCCCATCGCGAGCTCGAGCGCGACGCGGGGGATGCCGAGGACGGAACGGCGGTGGACGGCGCGGGCGAACGCCTCGGTGAATTCCCTGTTGCGCACCGGGTTCGGAGCGGTGAGGTTGCAGGGACCTTCGATCGAGGGGGTGAGCGCGGTGTGGAGGATCGCCGCGACCTCGTCGTCGAGCGCGATCCAGCTCATCCATTGGCGACCAGATCCCAGGTGGGCGCCGAGTCCGGCCCGATAGAGCGGGAGCTGCATCCCGATCAGCGGGCTGGCGGCCGCGAGCACGATCCCGGTGCGGATCGTAACGACGCGCACGCCCGCGTCCCGGGCGGGCGCGGTCGCGGCCTCCCAGGCACCGCAGAGCTCGGCGAGGAACCCGGAGCCCGGCTGGCTCGACTCGTCGAGCACTTCGTCGGCGCGACTGCCGTAGTAGCCGACGGCAGAGGCGGAGACGAAGACCGCGGGAGGCGTGTCCGCGGCGGCGATGGCACGGGCGAGGAGGTCGGTCGTGACGACGCGGCTGGCGCGGACCCGTTCGCGCCTCGCCGGGCTCCAGCGCACCGGCGCGAGCCGCTCGCCGGAGAACTGGAAGACGGCGTCGATCCGGTCGAGGTTCCCTCCCGGAAGGCCGCAGAGGTCGAGCCGGCGCCCGACGAGATCGATCGCCGCCTCGCCCTCGGCCGCTTCGTCGCGGACGACGCGGTGGACCGAGTGACCGTCGGCCTCGAGGCGGGCGACGAGGGCACTCCCGATCAGTCCGTGCGACCCGCTGACGAGCATGCGCATCAGAAACCGCTCCTCCGCCGCAGGCGAGCCTACTGGGGCCACGCGCTCGCCTTGGTGGCCCAAGGAGCATCACCGTCGTTTTCCCGGGGGGAACTCGGTGCGCGGGGCCGAATTGCGCGGGACACGGGGCGGCGAGACCCCCACCGGTAACATGAGCCCGGTGACGAGGGAGGACGGGCGCGACCGAGTCGACCTGCCCCCGGACCGGGCGCATTCCGACTCGCTCGGGATGAACGCCTGGTTCGTCGAGGAGATGTACCAGGCGTACCGGTCGAACCCGCTCTCCGTCGGTGACACCTGGCGCGACTTCTTCGCCGAGTACCGGGGACCCGTCCCGCGAGAAGGTCCGGCCGCTGCCGCGCGCCCGGTACCCGGCGGCATCGGCCGCGTCACGATCGAGACGAGGCTGGCGGGGTCGGGAGCACCCGCCGGGCGCGCCGAGGAGCGGGTGGCTCCGCCGGGCGGGGCCGCCCCGCCGGCACCGGGTGCCCCGTCCGTGAGGGGCCCCGTCGCCGAGGGGTCCGTCACGCTCCTCAGGGGCGCGCGCGGCCGGATCGCCGAGAACATGATCGCGAGCCTGGCCGTGCCGACGGCGACGAGCGTGCACGCGGTCCCGGCGAGGGTGCTGGAGGCCAACCGGGCCCTCATCAACGAGAAGCTGCGCGAGCGGAACGAACTCAAGGTCAGCTTCACCCACCTCATCGGGTGGGCCGTCGTCCGGGCCATCGGCGAGGTCCCGGCGCTGAACGCGAGCTACGTCGACGACGCCGACGGGACGGGGACGCCCGGGGTCGTCCGCCACGCCCACGTCGGGCTGGGACTCGCCATCGACCTTGCGCGAGCCGACGGTTCGCGCACGCTCGTCGTCCCGGTGATCAAGGGTGCCGACACGCTCGACTTCGCCGGGTTCCGCGCCGCCTACGAGGATCTCGTCGACCGGGCGCGGGCCGGCAAGCTCGTCGTCGACGATCTGAGCGGCGGCACCGTCACGATCACGAACCCGGGGACGCTCGGGACGACCCAGTCGCTGCCGCGGCTGATGCGCGGCCAGGGCGCGATCGTCGGGATCGGCGTGCTCGACTATCCGGTCGAGTTCCAGACGGCGCCGGCCGAGACGCTGCGCGCCCTCGGCATCGGCACCGTCGTCACGCTGACGTCGACCTACGACCACCGGATCATCCAGGGAGCCGAGTCGGGGCTGTTTCTGCGGCGCGTCCACGAGCTCCTCGTGGGCGGGCACGG
Source organism: Acidimicrobiales bacterium (assembly GCA_050013835.1). Lineage (GTDB taxonomy): Bacteria > Actinomycetota > Acidimicrobiia > Acidimicrobiales > Bog-793 > Bog-793. The sequence goes on along the minus strand of JBEKEM010000004.1, from coordinate 151,436 downwards.
CTTCTACGACGAGGTCTTCGCCTCGCTGGGTCTCGGCGGTGAACCGATCCGCTGGCCCGAGGGACGCGTGGCGACCGCCGGCGACGGGGATCAGCTGAGAAAGGAGCTGATGGTCCGGTCGCTCATCAACATGTACCGGGTGCGCGGCCACCTGATCGCGCGGCTCGATCCCCTCGAGGAGCGTCCCGCGGAGCTCCGCTCGGACCTCGACCCCGGGAGCTACGGGCTCGGCCCCGACGACTTTGAGCGGGGCTTCCACACCTTCGGCCTGCCGGGGGGCGAGATCCTTTCGCTCTCGGAGATCCTCGAGATCCTGCGCGACGCCTACTGCGGTTCGGTCGGCGTGGAGTACATGCACATCCAGAGTCCCGAGGAGAAGCTCTGGATCCAGCACCACGTCGAGGGGGCCCCGAAGGTGTTGGCGCCCGAGGAGAAGCGGCACGTCCTCGGCCAGCTGAACGCCGCCGAGGCCTTCGAGGCGTTCCTCCACCTGCGCTACGTCGGCCAGAAGCGCTTCGGCCTCGAGGGAGCCGAGTCGACGATCCCGTTCGTCGACGCCGTGCTCGACGCCGCCGCCCACGCCGGGATCTCCGAGGTTGTCCTCGGCATGGCGCACCGCGGGCGCCTCAACGTGCTGGCCAACATCGTCGGCAAGTCCTACAGCGAGATCTTCGGCGAGTTCGAGGGGAACCTCGACCCCGAGACCGTGCAGGGCTCGGGCGACGTGAAGTACCACAAGGGCGCCGCTGGCAGGTGGCGCGGGCGCGACGGCACGTCGCTACGCGTCTCGCTCGCGTCGAACCCGTCGCACCTCGAGGCGGTCGATCCCGTCGTCGAGGGGATCGTGCGCGCCAAGCAGGACCGGGAGCCGAACCCGAGAGGCTTCTCCGTGCTCGCGCTGCTCATCCACGGCGACGCCGCCTTCGCGGGCCAGGGGGTCGTCGCCGAGACGCTCAACCTTTCCCAGCTCTCCGGCTACCGCACCGGCGGGACGGTCCATCTCGTCATCGACAACAAGCTCGGGTTCACGACGCCGCCCGCCGAGGCGCGCTCGTCGGTGTACCCGACCGACGTCGCCAAGATGATCCAGTCGCCGATCTTCCACGTGAACGGCGACGACCCCGAGGCCTGCGTGCGCGTCGCCCGCCTCGCTTTCGAGTACCGCCGGACCTTCTCCAAGGACGTCGTCGTCGACCTCGTCTGCTACCGGCGGCGCGGCCACAACGAGGGCGACGACCCCAGCTACACCCAGCCGCTCATGTACAAGCTGATCGACGAGCATCGTTCGGTGCGGATGCTGTACACCGAGGCGCTCGTCGCCCGCGGCGACATCACCGAGGCCGAGGCCGAGCAGGTGCGCGCCGACTTCCACGGCCGGCTGCAATCCGCGCTCGACGAGACGCGTTCGGCCGCCCCGCCCAAGGTCGTCCGGCTCCCCTCCCGGCGGGGGAGGGAGACAGGTGGCCGCCTCCCGCGGGCGACCGGTGTCGACGCCGCCCGGCTCGGCGCCATCGTGCGGCGTCTCGCCGTGATGCCGCCGGGCTTCACGATCCACCCCAAGCTCGCCCGGCAGCTCGACCAGCGCGGCGCCCTCTGGGACAAGGGACTCGTCGACTGGTCGCTCGCCGAGACGCTCGCCTTCGCCACGTTGCTCCTCGAGGGGACCGAGGTCCGTATCACCGGGCAGGACACGCGGCGCGGCACGTTCTCCCAGCGCCATGCCGTCCTCGTCGACTACGAGACGGGGGCCGAGTTCACGCCGCTCGACTCACTCGGCAGTACCGTCGGCGGCGACCCGCCGGTGGCGGGAAGCGCGGCGATGGGGAGCTTCTACATCCGGGACTCGCTGCTCTCGGAGTACGCGGTGCTCGGCTTCGAGTACGGCTACTCGGTCGAGGCCGCCGACGCCCTCGTCGTCTGGGAGGCGCAGTTCGGCGACTTCGCCAACGGGGCCCAGATCATCATCGACAACTTCCTCGTCGCCGCGGAGGAGAAGTGGGGCCAGGCCTCGGGCCTCGTGCTGCTGCTGCCCCACGGTTTCGAGGGCCAGGGCCCCGAGCACTCCTCGGCGCGCCTCGAGCGATTCCTCACCCTCGCCGCCGGCCAGAACATCACCGTCGCCCAGCCGACCGCGGCCGCGCAGTACTTCCACCTGCTGCGGGCCCAGGCGAAGCGGCCCGTTCGCCGCCCGCTCGTCGTGATGACGCCGAAGGCGTTGCTGCGGGCGCCCTTCGCGCGCTCGCCCGCCGCGGCGCTCGCCTCGGGAGGGTTCGCCGAGGTGCTCGACGACCCGGCGTTCCCCGACCCCCTGGAGCCGCACATGGTCGGCCGGATCGTCTGCTGCTCGGGCGAGATCGCCCGCGCCGCCATCGCCAGGCGCGATGCCCTCGTCGCGGCCCGTGGGGCGGTTCCGCCCGCCGCCATCGTCCGCGTGGAGCAGCTCTATCCCTGGCCGGAGGCGCAGCTCGTCGACGTGCTCGACCGCTACCCGGCAGCGACGGAGCTCGTCTGGTTGCAGGACGAGCCCGAGAACATGGGGGCGTGGGGGCTCGTCCACGAGCGGGTCCACCGGCTGTTCCGGGACCGCTACCGCCTGCGCCACGTCAGCCGGGCGCCGTCGGGGAGCCCGGCGACGGGGTCGCACGCCATCCACGACCTCGAGGTGGAGGCGTTGCTCACGGAGGCCCTGGGCCGGCTGCCGGCCGGCTCCTGACGGACGGTCCCGCAGCCGGCGGCACGGCACCGGCAGCTTGGCGCGCCGCCTCCGACGCGGCGTGGTTGACTGGCGGCGTGAGTTCACGCCACGTGGTCGTCGACGGCTCGAACATCGCGACCGAGGGGCGGACGGTGCCGAGCCTCGCCCAGCTCGAGGAGGCGGTGGCCGAGATGCGCCGAGAGCTCGGCGAGGCGGAGGTCACCGTGGTCGTCGATGCCTCCTTCGCCCACCGCATCGAGGAAGCCGAACGCGCCCATTTCGACGAGCTCGCCTTGGCGGGCGAGGTGGTATCGCCGCCGGCGGGCGCCGTCGGGCGGGGTGACGCCTTCCTGCTGCGGATCGCCGAGAAGGTGAACGGCGTCGTGCTCTCGAACGACTCGTTCCAGGAGTTCCACGGCGAGCACCCGTGGCTGTTCGAGCACGGCCGTCTGGTCGGCGCGACGAAGGTCCCCGGCGTCGGCTGGATCTTCGTGGCCCGCAACCCGGTGCGGGGCCCGCGCAGCCAGGTCGCCGTGCGCGAGACGGCCCGCGCGCGCAAGCAGGTCGCCAAGGCGATCGCCGTCGCGACGAAGGAGGTCGAGAAGCCGGCGCGGCCTCCTCGCGCCGGGGCGAAGGCGGCTCCCGCGAAGCAGGCGGCGCCGCCCCAGGCCGTCAACGACCCGATGACGTTCATCTCGTTCATCGCCGATCACCCGCTCGGCGACGAGATCGGGGCCGAGGTGGATTCCTTCTCGTCGCACGGAGCCGTGGTGCGTGCCGGAGAGCTGCGCGCCTACGTGCCCCTCTCGGGGCTGGGCGTCCCGGCGCCGCGCAGCGCGCGCGCCGTCCTGAAAAAGGGCGAGCAGCGGCGCTTCGTCGTCACCGCTCTCGACCCCTACCGGCGCGGAGTCGAGCTCGCGCTGCCCGGCGTCGGCGTCGTCTCGGGCCACCCGAGCGAGGAGACGGTCGCCGCCGTCGTGAAGATGGCCAGGACCGGCCCGGCCAGACCGGCCGCGCCGGCCCGCCAGGCGCGGGGCCGGCGCGCCAAGACCCCGGCGGCCAAGGCCGCGCCCGTGCTCGCCGCGCCGCCCCCCGCCGGCGGCGGGGCCGGCCGGACGGCACGGCCCGCCAAGACGAGGGCGCGCGCCCCGCAGGCGGCGGCGAAGCTGGCGGCGCCCCCGCCCGCCGCGGCGGCACCGGGGCCGCGGCGCTCTCCGCGGGCGATCCGGCTCGTCGAGGCGCCCCCGCCCGCCGGGCGCGCCGCCGCGAAAAACAAGGGCGCCGCCCGCCCGGCGTCGCCGCCACGCAAGAGGACGCGGTGAGCCCGGCCGATCGTCTGGAAGGCGGGCCGCGGGTGACCTGGCGGATCGAGGACCTGATCCCGCACCGACCGCCGTTCCTCCTCGTCTCGGCGATCGATGAGCTCGTCCCGGGGGAGCGGGCGCGGGGGCGCTGGGTGCTCTCCGGCAACGAGCCGTTCTTCGCCGGTCACTTCCCGGGACGGCCGACCGTCCCCGGGGTGCTGCTCGTCGAGTCCCTCGCCCAGCTCGGCGCGGCGGCAGTCCTCGCCGACCGGCGTTTCGCCGGCAGGCTCCCCCTGTTCGGCGGGATCGACAAGGCGCGGTTCCGCCGGCAGGTCGTGCCGGGCGACACGCTCGAGCTCGAGGTGACGCTGGGGCGGCTGTCGGCCCGGGCCGGCACCGGGCAGGGCACGGCGTCCGTGGGCGGCCAGCTCGCCTGCGCGACCGGCCTGTTCTTCGTCTTCGCCGGGGCCTAAAGAGACCGTGCGCCTCGTCACCTGGAACGTGAACTCGCTGCGGGCGCGCCTTGGCCGCCTGGAGGGCTGGATCGGGCAGCACGACCCGGACGTGCTGCTCCTCCAGGAGACCAAGTGCGCCGACGCCGACTTTCCCGCTGCGGCGTTTACGCAGCTCGGCTACGAGTCCGCCCACCACGGTGACGGCCGGTGGAACGGCGTCGCGATCGTCTCGCGCGTGGGGCTGGCTGGCGTCCGGGCCGGCTTCGGCGAGGAGCTCGCCGGGGAACCGGGCGAGTGCCGGATCCTCTCGGCCGAGTGCGGCGGCGTCCGCGTCTTCTCGGTCTACGTCCCGAACGGGCGCGCCGTCGACTCGGAGCATTACGTCGCCAAGCTGGAGTGGCTGGCGCAACTCCGCCGCGAGCTCGACGCGACCTGTGACCCCGCCGGCGCAGTCGCCGTCGGCGGCGACTTCAACGTCGCCCCCGAGGACCGCGACGTCTGGGACATCGGCGCGTTCGAGGGCGCGACCCACGTGACGGCGCCGGAGCGCGACGCCCTGCGCCGGGTCATGGACTTCGGCCTCGTGGACGTCGTCCGGCGTCTCCACCCCGACGAGGTGGGGCCCTTCTCGTGGTGGGACTACCGGGGCGGCGCCTTCCACAAGGGCGAGGGCATGCGGATCGACCTGTTGCTCGCCTCGGCGCCCGTCGTCGCCCGGGTGGGCGCGGCCTTCGTCGACCGCGAGGCGCGCAAGGGCCAGGGGAGCGACCAGCAGCCCTCGGACCACGCCCCGGTCGTCGTCGACCTGGCGCCGTAAGGGGGTGGTCGGCGCCGGGCGGGCAGCCCGGGGCTCAGTGGACCGGCAACCCCCAGATCGGGAACCAGCGCGTGAGGTCCGACTCGATCGAGAGGTCGTCGCCGAGCTCGTTCTTCAGTCGCAGCTCGGCCTCGTTGTCGCGCCGTTCGCCGCCGGCGGGCACGAAGGGGTAGAAGGTCCCGCGCTTGTACAGGTAGACGAGGTAGACGGTCGCCGCCGCTCTCGCCGCCCCCGCCTGGGGAGCGGGCGCGAAGCCGAAGACCGAGCAGAGCAGCTGCGGCCCGTAGCCGTTGTCCTGGAGGGTCGAGTTCGTCACGTGGACGCGGGTGACGAGCGTTCCGAAATCGTCCGCCTCGAGCACGACCCAGCGGTAGCCGTACTGGTCCGAGCTCTCGGCGACGTGCCCCCCGGCGTCGTCGCCGAGGTTGAGGAGCGCCGTGAACTCGCTCTCGGTCGCCGAGAAGGCCTGGCCCTCGGTCGGCTTGAAGCAGACCCCGGCCTGCCCGGTCGGCTGGAGACCCTCGGAGGCCTCGAGCGTGATCTGCGCTCCGGGCAGCCCGAAGAGCTTGTCGAGGTTGGCCTGGGCGGGCTTGGTCCGGCCGAGCAGCGCGTCGAGGAAGCCCATCGCCGCCGGCTGGTCAGGCGGCGCTGTGACGCATCTGGGCGTCGAGCTTGGCGAGCTGGTCGAGGCGCTTCTGCAGCGGCGGGTGGGTCGAGAAGAGCGAGGAGAGGCTCATGCCGGGGGCGAGGGCGGGGGCGAAGTAGAAGGCGTTGAAGTGCTCGGCCGCTCGCAGGTCCCGCGACGGGATGCGGGACATCTCCCCGCTCACCTTGACGAGCGCCTCGGCGAGCAGGGCGGGCTGGCCGATCAGGATCGCGCCGGACCGGTCGGCCGCCAGCTCGCGGTAGCGCGAGAGCGCCCGGATGAGGATGAAGCTGATGGCGTAGAGGATCGCCGAGACGAGGAGCCCGCCCATCTCGATCAGCGCCATCTGGCCGCCGGCGCTGCCACCTCCCCTGCCCCGGCTGTTGCCGTAGCCGCCGAAGAGGCCCATGAGCATGAACACGCGGGTCATGAGGCCGGCGATGATGCCGAGGAAGCTCGCGATCGTCATCACCGCGACGTCGCGGTGGGCGACGTGGGAAAGCTCGTGGGAGAGCACCGCCTCGACCTCGGGCTCGTTCAGCCGCCGCAACAGCCCCGTCGTCACGCAGACGACGGCGTGCTTCTGGTCGCGTCCCGTGGCGAAGGCGTTCGGGATGTCGGTCTGGGCGATGGCGACGCGGGGCTTCGGGATGTTGGCCATCGCCACGAGCCGGTCGATGATGGCGTGGAGCTGGGGCTGTTGCTCGGGCGTGACGATCCTGCCGCCCATCGAGTACAGGGCGATCTTGTCCGAGAAGTAGTACTGGACGAAGAGGATCCCGCAACCGATGACGAGGATGAAGGCGAGGTTGATCTTGGCGAGCACCAGCCCCGCGATGACGACGGCGTAGAGCAGCCCGAGGAGGAACATCGTGAGCAGCATGTGGGCCTGGAGGCCGCGGTCGGCGGGGTAACGGGTACGAGTTGTTGCCATGTTCCGGGTCAGCCCTTCTTCTTCTTCACCTTCATCGTCTCCGACGAGAGCAGCTCGCGCACCTCGGCGAGCGTCGAGGTGGGGGCAGGTATCGCCAGGTCAGAGGGCGTGATGACGCTCGGGTCGAGCCGCTTGCCCGAGGAGTGCACGGTCTTCACGAGGCCGGCGAGGTGCTTGGCGAAGGCACTGTCGTCGCCCTTGTCGAGCGCCTTGGCGAGCTTGGCGTCGAGCTCGTCGAGCTTCTTGGCCGTCGACTTGTCGACCTTGTACTGGCCGTCTTCGAGGATGCGGACGATCATGACTCGCCTTTCTTGTCCTCGAGGGTGAACGGGTCCGGGCTCTTCGGGGCGTCGGCGGCCGGCTCGTCTCGCTCCGGCTCGGCGTCGACGACCTTGTCGTCCTCGGGTGCGGCCTCGGCGGGCTTGTCGGGCGCCCCGAGGGCTCCGGCGGGGCCGGCGGCCGCGAGCTGACCCTTCAGCTGGGCGAGTTCGGCGTCGACCTGGCCGGACTTCGACGCCTTGTCGAGCTCGGCCTGGATCGGGTCGGTCGAGCCGGAGAGGTCGGTAAGGGCGCCCGAGGCGAGCAGCTCGTCGACGGCGCCGGCGCGGGCCTGCATCTGGGCGATCTTGTCCTGGGCCCGCTGCATCGCCATGCCCGTGTCGCTCATCGACTCGGAGATGCCCGAGACGGCCTCGCCGATCTTGGTCTGGGCCTGGGCGGCGGTGTAGCTGGCCTTCAGGGTCTCTTTCTGGGTCCGGAACGCCTCGACGCGCGACTGCAGCTGCTGGGTCGTGAGGACGAGCTTGTCCTCCTGGGCGACGAGCTGGTCGTGTTGGGTCTTCAGCCCTTCGAGCTGGGTCGCGATCGCGGCGCGCCGGGTGAGTGCCTCGCGGGCGAGGTCCTCCCGGTTCTGGGCGAGGGCGGTGCGCGCCTGGTCCTGCAGCTTCGTGGCGCTCGCCTGGAGCTGTTCGGCCTGGAGCTCGATCCTCTTGCGGGCCGTCGCGACGTCGGCGACGCCCCGGCGGACCTGCTGGAGCTGCTCGAGCTGCTTTTCGTAAGACAGGTCGAGCGTCTCGCGGGGGTCCTCGACCCGGTCGAGGACCTTGTTCGCCTTCGCCTGCACGACGCCGCTCAGGCGTTTCATCACGCTCATCGCTCGCTCCTCCCGGGCGCTCCATGCCCCGAATGGTCGGCCGTCAGCCAGACTTCCCGCGCCCGCGACACCATGGCCGCGGCCTTCGAGGATTCGAGCATACGCCGACAGTCCTGGCTGGTGACGCTCGGGGCCGCTAGCCGTCGGCCGGGTCGTGCCGCTGGCGACACGCCGGATGGAGGGCGGGCCGCCGACGGTAACGTCGTAGCGATGTCCGATTCCCTCTGCCTTCTTACGGTGCACGCCCACCCGGACGACGAGGCCTCGAAGGGCGCCGGCACGATCGCCCGCTACCACGCCGAGGGCGTCCGCACGGTCCTTGTCACGGCGACCGGGGGGGAGGAGGGCGAGATCCTCAATCCCTCCCTCAACACCCCCGCGGTCCGCGCCGACATCGGCGCCGTGCGCCGACGGGAGCTCGAGACCGCGGCGGCGCTGATCGGCTACGACGACGTCGTGCTGCTCGGCTACCGGGACTCGGGGATGGCCGGTTCGCCGGCGAATGCCGATCCGCGCTGCTTCGCCCGGGTGCCGCTCGACGAGGCGGTCGGCCGGCTCGTCGCCGAGATCCGCCGGGCACGCCCGCAGGTCGTCGTGACGTACCCCGACGAACAGGGCCACTACCGGCACCCGGATCACCTGCGGGTCCACGAGATCTCCGTCGCCGCCTTCGCGGCTGCTGGCGATCCGTCGGCGTACCCGGAGGCCGGGCCGGCCCATCAGCCGCAGAAGCTGTACTACACGGTCTGGTCGCTGGCGCAGACCCGCGCCCGGCACGAGAAGTTCCTCGAGCTCGGCATCAGTTCGCCCTACGCCGAGTGGTTCGAGGACGGTTGGCCCGGCCCGGCGAACGAGACGGCGCCCACGGCGAGGATCGACGTCTCGGAGTACTACGACGCCCGCCGGGGTGGCCTGCTCGCCCACGCGACGCAGATCGACCCCTCGTCGCCGTTCTGGTTCGGGCTGCCCGAGGAGGTCGACCGGGGGTTGTACTCGACCGAGGACTACCGGTGCGCCCGCAATCTCCTGGGGCCGGTGGCGGCGGAGGACGACCTCTTCGCCGGAATAAGGGAGAAGGTCGGGGCCTCCGGGGGGTAGAAAGGGGGACGGCGGGCAACGCCGCCCCAGTCCTTTCAGCGAGGAGGTCCGGACGTGCCGAAGTGGCTCACGCAGGAGTGGCTCGACGAGAGCACCCGTCTCGCCGCGACCCAGCCGATCCGCCCGGGCGTTTCGGCGCGGCTCCAGTACGTCGTCACCGGCGGACCGGACGGCGACGTGCAGTACTACTGGGTCATCGTCGACGGCCAGTTGGCCGAGAATCGGCTGGGCGAGCTCGCCGACGCCGAGGTGACGCTCACCGAGAGCTACGAAGACGCCAAGCGGATGCAGCAGGGTGAGCTCGACGCCAACGCCGCCTTCATGCAGGGCAAGGTCAAGGTGACCGGCGACATCGCCAAGTTGATGGCGCTGCTGCCGATCACGATGTCGGCGGAGTTCGCCGAGTTCCAGAAGCAGGTCCTCGCCATCACCGACTTCTGAATGCGACGCCCCGGCGGGCCGGCCCGGGCGCCCCTCCGGGGCCGTTGCGCGCTCGGTACTATGTGGCCCGTGGCGAAGCCGCGACGTTGGTCTTCCGCCTCGACCCCCGATGTCCCCTGAGTTCCTCCACCTCTCCTCCCTGCTGCGCAGCCCGCTTGTCGACCCGGCGGGCGACCGGATCGGGCGGGTCGACGACCTGATCGTCCGCCTCGGGGGCCAATCGCACCCGCCGATCACGGGGCTCGTCGCGCGCGTCGCCGGGCGGGAGCTGTTCATCCCGGTCGACCGGATCGAGGCGATGCGACCGCGGCTCGTGCAGCTGATCGGGGCGACGCTCGAGCTTGGCCGGTTCGAACGGCGGCCGGGCGAGCTGCTGCTCGACCGCGACCTCCAGTCGCGCCACCTCATCCACGTGCCCGGCGCACACCTCATCCGCGCCAACGAGATCGAGCTCGCCGAGATCGACGGCGTGTGGCAGGTGGTCGGGGTCGATCCCTCTGGCCGCGGCGTGCTGCGGCGCCTCATGCCGCGCCCGCTCGCCCGCCGCATCCGCACGAAGTCGCTCGTCGACTGGGAGAGCATCGAGCCGTTCGTCTCCCACGTGCCGACGGCGAGGATGCGGATACCGCTGCGCAAGCTGTCGCGCCTGCGCCCGGCCCAGATCGCCGACCTCGTCGAGGCGGCCTCCCACGAGGAGGGGGAGGAGATCATCGAGGCGGTGAGCCTCGACCGGGAGCTCGAGGCCGACGTGTTCGAGGAGCTCGACCTCGATCACCAGCGGGAGTTCCTCGAGTCCCGCTCGGATGCGGAAGCTGCCCGCGTGCTGGCGACGATGGCGCCCGACGACGCGGCGGACCTCATCAACGATCTCGACCAGGACCGCCGCCTCGCCGTCCTCGAGGCACTGCCGGCGCGCCAGCAGGCCAAGGTGCGACGGTTGCTGAGCTACAACCCGGAGACCGGCGGCGGGCTGATGAACCCGGACTTCCTCTCGCTCGCCACGACGACGACGGCGGGCGAGGCGCTGGAGGCCGTCCGCCGGAGCGACATCGCCCCCGAGGCGCTCGCCACGGTGTACACGGCCGACGCCGACGGCCGGATCGCCGGGACCGTCTCCGTGGTGCGCCTCCTCAAGGCCTCCCCTCAGGCGAAGCTCTCCTCGATCGCCGAGCGCGATCCCGTGACCGTGCGCGTCGACGCCGACGTCCATTCGATCCTGCGCAAGATGTCCGACTTCAACCTCTCCCTGGCCCCCGTGGTCGACGAGGACCACCGCATGCTCGGCGTGATCACGGTCGACGACCTGCTCGAGCTGCTGCTGCCGACGGGGTGGAGGCGCGACTTCGGGATGACGTCGGCCGAGGAGTAGCGCCACGTCCTTGGCGGGACGCGCCGTTACGATTGCCGGAGGGACGCGGCCCGTGTCCCGGAAACAGGCAAGGCGGCCCATGCGTGCATTGAGATCCCTCGTCCCCCTGCTGCTCGTCCTGGCCGGTCCGGCGTCGCTGGTGGGTGCCGGCGCGGTCGGGGTGCCCCCATCCGCCCGGGTTGCATCCTCGGCGGACGCCGGGAGCGTCAAGTGGACGACCTGCCCCGGCTACAGCAACCTCCGTTGCGCCTCCATCCCGGTGCCGATCGACTATGCCGCGCCCTCGCTTGGCACGCTCAAGCTCGCCGTCGCGATGCTCCCCTCCTCGAGCGCCAAGCCCCTCGGCGACCTGTTCACGAACCCCGGGGGCCCCGGCGCGTCGGGGGTCGACTTTCTCGAGCAGAACGCCTCCGCCTTCCCGCCGTCATTGCGCGCCAAGTTCGACATCGTGAGCTGGGACCCCCGCGGCGTGGAGCGGAGCGACCCGGTCAACTGCGTGAATGCTGACGAGACCCGAACGCTCATCCAGGAGGACCCGGCGCCGTCGACGCCGGTCGAAATCGCGCGGGTCGTGCAGCTGGCGAAGCAGTTCGTCGACGACTGCTTCGCCCACACGTCGCGCCTGTTGCTCGAGCACGTCGGCACGGCGACGACGATCGAGGACCTCGACCGGCTGCGCGCCGACCTCGGGCAGCCCAAGCTCTTCTACCTCGGCTTCTCGTACGGGACGTACATCGGCGAGATGTATGCCGCGAAGTACCCCACCCACATCGGCGAGATGGTGCTCGACGGGGCGGTCGACCCGGCGCTCTCGCTGGCGGCCGGGGACCGCGAGCAGGCGCTCGGCTTCGAGGGCGACCTGCACGCCTTCTTCAGCTGGTGCAACAAGGACGCGACGTGCCACAACCGCCTGCCCGACGGGGCCAAGGTGTCGTACGACGCGCTGATGGCCTACCTTGCCGCCGGCAACTCGATCACGGCCGACTTCAAGCCGATCTACGGCGGGTCCCAGCCGGTGACGCTCGGGGTTGCCGAGCTCGGCGTCATCTCCTCGCTTTACGCCAAGGCGGCCTGGCCGTATCTCGGCCTGGCGATCGACCGGGGCCTGCATCACAACGGCGACCTTCTCGCCGCCCTCGCCTACGAGTACGAGGGCCTGCAGCAGAACGGGACGTTCTCGAACGAGGAGGAGGCGAACGTCGCGATCAACTGTGTGGATGCGCCCTCGCCGCGCGGCCTCGCCTTCTACGAGCACCTGGCGACCCAGCTCGGTGCCATCGCCCCGGACTTCGGGGCCGCCGAGGCGTGGGGCTCGCTCACCTGCGCCTACTGGCCGGTCCCGGCCGAGGCACGCCCGCACGAGATCCACGCTCCGGGAACGCCGACGATCCTCGTCGTCGGCTCGACCGACGACCCCGCCACGCCGTACGGCTGGGCCAAGGCGGTCGCGGCGCAGCTCGACAACGCCGAGCTGCTGACGCGGACGGGCTCGGGCCACACCGGATACTTCTTCAGCTCGTGCGTGCGCAACTACGTCAACTCGTACCTCGCGACCGGCAAGCTCCCGCCGAAGGGCACGGTCTGCCCGAGCGACTGAGCCCTCCCGCCGGCCGGGCGGCGACGCGGCGGAGGCGCCGCGAGACCCCCTGGAGCGCCCCGCGCACCGCGGGTAACATCCCCGTGCAAGCAGTCGCACCTCGTTCGGTGAGGCGGCTCGTCGCACAGAGGCCACTGACCCCACCTGTCCAAAGACACTCCGGGTCAGGACAGACTTTCCCGGCACAAGGGATCGTCCGAAGTGGCTGGCCCAACGGCCTACGGCGGCGGGCGCCAAAGCTCTGACGAGAGGGGTGCGCCGAGGCGTTCGCCGCGGCGGTCCGTGCCCATCGGACTCCACCCACGCCGACTGGAGCTTGGGCACGACAAGGGAGAACCCCTGAGCGCCGATCAACGTTCGTCCGAACGACGACGGCGCACGTCCGTGGCGAGGTGACTTGAGGGTCCGCTGATCCGGACCGGCCTCCCGCGGGCGTGCGCGACCGAACAGCAACGTCCGCGAAGCCCGAATCTGCGGGAGGTCAACCGAGCATGGCCAGTCGCGACCATGCCTTCGAAGACGGCAGGCCCGCCGTCCTCGACGAGGCGCACATCGGAGACATCCGGGGCGCCCTCGGCACGATCAGTGTCGGCGACACCGGCGCGCGCCGGTCGTTCCTCGCGCGCCTGCTCACCCTGGCGGCGATCGTCGGACCGGGCCTCATCGTCATGGTCGGGGACAACGACGCCGGTGGTGTGGCGACCTACGCCCAGGCGGGGCAGAACTTCGGTCTCACGCTGCTTTGGACCCTGCCGCTGCTCATCCCAGTGCTCGTCGTCAACCAGGAGATGGTCGTCCGGCTCGGCGCGGTGACGGGCGTCGGCCACGCCCGGCTCATCCTCGAGCGTTTCGGCCGGTTCTGGGGCGCCTTCTCGGTGGGGGACCTGTTCGTCCTCAACTTTCTCACGATCGTGACCGAGTTCATCGGCGTCAGCCTGGCGCTCGGCTACTTCGGTGTGAGCCCGTACATCTCGGTGCCTGTCGCCGCCGTCGGCCTCGTCGCGATGACGGTCTCCGGGAGCTTCCGGCGCTGGGAACGCTTCATGCTCGTCTTCGTCGTGGCGAACTTCCTTGTCGTCCCGCTCGCCGTCTTCTCCCACCCCCGCATCGGCCCGGTCGTCCACGGGCTGGTCGTCCCCGGCGTCCAGGGCGGCGTGAGCTCGACGGCGATCATGCTCATCATCGCCATTGTCGGGACGACGGTCGCCCCCTGGCAGCTGTTCTTCCAGCAGTCGAACATCGTCGACAAGCGGATCACCCCGCGTTGGATCAACTATGAGCGCGTTGACACCCTGCTCGGCTCGCTCGTCACCGTGTTGGCCGCCACGCTGATCGTCGTCACCGCCGCCTCCGCATTCCGCAATACGCCTCTCGCCGGCCGTTTCTCGAACGCCGCCGGGGTCGCCCACGGCCTCGAGCACTTCCTTGGCAACGGCGCCGGGACGCTCTTCTCGATCGTCCTGCTCAATGCCTCGATCATCGGGGCGGCAGCCGTGACGCTGGCGACGTCGTACGCCTTCGGCGACATGTTCTCGATGAAGCACTCGCTCCACCGCCGCGCAGGCGACGCCAAGGCCTTCTACGGGACGTTCTCCGCGCTCGTGATTCTCGCCGCGGGAGTCGTGCTCATCCCGCGCGCTCCGCTCGGTCTCATCACCGTGGCGGTCCAGGCCCTGGCTGGCGTGTTGCTGCCGAGCGCGACGGTCTTCCTCGTACTGCTCTGCAACGACCGCGAGGTCCTCGGGCCCTGGCTCAACCGCTTCTGGCAGAACGTCGTCGCCGGGCTGATCGTCTCGGTCCTCGTCGCGCTCTCGCTCATCTTGATGGCGACGACGGTCTTCCCCCACATCGACGTGAAGCTCGTCGTCTCGCTCCTCGGTGCTGTGCTCGCCGGGGGCGGGGCGGCCGCAGCCGTTCTCGGCTGGCGCGTCCGGGCCCGGAAGCCGGCCCCAGACGAACCCCGCCCGACGCGCACCCAGCGCGAGAACTGGCGGATGCCTCCGCTCACCCTTCTCGCGCGGCCGGTGCTTTCTCGGGGACGACGGCTGACGATGGTGGCAATGTGGGCCTACCTGGCCGTCGCCGTTGGGCTCCTGGCGGTGAAGGCCGTCGAGCTCGGTGTCGGCCAGCACTGACGGCGTGCCGGTTGCCCGGACGACGCCTGCGGGCGAGGCTTGTCCGGTGAGGCCCATCCACGCGCCGGTGCCGGACGCACCGGCGCGGATCGGGGGCTCTCTGCGCATCGCCCTCCTCGCTTACCGAGGCAACCCGCGCTGCGGCGGGCAGGGGGTGTACACGCGCCATCTCTCCCGGGCCCTCGTCGCGGCGGGTCACCGCGTGACGGTCTTCGCCGGCCAGCCGTACCCGGAGCTCGACCCGGGCGTTGACTTCACGCCGCTGCCGAGCCTCGACCTTTATCGCGAGCCCGACCCCTTCCGCCGGCCGCGATGGCGCGAGATCGCTTCGCCGACCGACGCCGTGGAGCTGGCGACGATGTGGACCGGGGGGTTCGCGGAGCCGCGCACCTTCTCGTGGCGGGCGCGCACGGCCCTCGCTCCCCGCCGGGCTGAGTTCGACGTCGTCCACGACAACCAGGGGCTCGGCACGGGGCTCGCCCGCATGCAGGCCGACGGTTGGCCGGTCGTTGCCTCCATCCACCACCCGGTGACGATCGACCGGAGGCTCGACCTCGCCGAGGCGCGGGGGACGGCGCGCGCGCTATCGCTGCGACGCTGGTACGGGTTCGCCGCGATGCAGAACCGCGTGGCCCGCGGCCTTGCTCGCGTGGTCACCGTGTCGGAGACGTCGCGACGCGACATCGTCGCCGAGATGGGCGTCGCCCCGGACCGGATCGCCGTCATCCCGCTCGGCGTCGACACCGACAGCTGGCGACCTCACCCCGGGCTCGCCCGGGTCCCGGGGCGGATCATGACGACGTCGAGCGCTGACGTGCCGTTGAAGGGGCTGGTCTTCCTGCTGGAGGCGCTGGCGAAGCTGCGCACCGAGCGCGACGACGCCCACCTCGTCGTCGTCGGGCAACCCCGTGGCGCGAGCCCGGTGATGGTGGCCATCGCGCGCTTTGGACTGGAAGGTGCGGTGCGCTTCGTGGGCGGCGAGTCCGACTGCCGTCTCGCCGAGCGCTATGCGGAGGCTTCGGTCGCCGTCGTTCCCTCGCTCTACGAAGGATTCTCGCTTCCGGCGATCGAGGCGATGGCGTGCGGCGTCCCGCTCGTGGCGACGACAGGCGGCGCCCTGCCCGAAGTCGTCGGGAGCGATGGCGCCGCCGCCCTCGCCGTGCCGCCGGGGGACCCAGGCGCGCTGGCCGCGGCCGTCGCCCGGATCCTCGCCGAGCCCGCCCTCGCCCGCCGTCTCGGTGCCGCCGGCCGCCGCCGGGTGCTCACCCGCTTCAGCTGGGACCGGGTCGCGGCGGCGACGGCCGAGGAGTACCGGGCGGCCCTGGCGGGGCGCCCGTGCTGACCGTCGACCTCGCGCGCGCCGCGATCGTCCCGGGGACGACGGTCCTCGACGTGGGGTGCGGGGGTGGGCGCCACACCTTCGCCTGTCTGAAGGCTGGAGCCCACGTCGTCTCCCTCGACGCCAAGCGGTCCGAGATCGACGGCGTCGCGGCGATGGTCCGGGCGATGCGGGCAGCTGGCGAGTTGCCGCCCGGCACGCGCCACGACGGCGTCGCCGCCGACGTGACGCAGCTCCCCTTCGCCAACTCGAGCTTCGACCGGGTGATCGCCTCGGAGGTGCTCGAGCACGTCGTCGATGACGGGGCGGCGCTCGCCGAGCTCGCGCGCGTGCTCCGGCCCGGCGGGCTGGCGGCGCTGAGCGCCCCCGCCACCGGCCCCGAACGCCTGAACTGGGCGGTGTCGGCCGCATACCACGAGGTCGAAGGCGGCCACGTCCGCATCTACCGCAAGCGCGAACTCGTCGCGCGGTGCGCCGCCGCCGGGCTGGTCGTGGTCGGCTCGCACCACGCCCACGCCCTGCATTCGCCCTACTGGCTGCTGCGCTGCGCCGTCGGCATCGAGCGCGAGGACCACCCGCTCGTCGCCGCCTACCACCGTCTGCTCGTCTGGGACATCGAGCGCCGCCCGCTCGTCCTGCGTGCCGCCGAGCGGGTGCTCAACCCCCTCATCGGCAAGAGCCTCGTCGTCTACGCCGAGAAGGCCGTCTGATGGCGGCGGCCCCCGCCGAGACGGCCGCGGACCTCGTCGACACCGGCACGACCGTCGCCACCATCCTCGGGGCCCAACGCGACGACGGGATGATCCCGTGGTACCCGGGCGGCCACGCCGATCCGTGGAACCACGTCGAGGCGGCGATGGCGCTCGCCGCGGCGGGCGAGCTCGCCGCCGCGGCGGCGGCCCTCGGGTGGCTGGCACGCACCCAGCGCGCCGACGGGAGCTGGCACGCCTACTACTCGGCGGACGGTGGCGTCGAGGACGCGCGCGTCGACACGAACGGAGTCGCCTACGTGGCGACGGGCGTCCTCTGCCATCTCTGGGCGGGCGGCGATCCCGGTTTCGCCGCCCGGATGTTCGCGGTGGTCGAGAGCGCCCTCGACTACGTCCTCGCGGCCCGGGGGCCGGACGGCCGGGTCCCGTGGTCGCTGGATCCGGGGGGCCGCCCGGCCGCGTTCTCGCTCCTCGCGGCGAGTTCCTCTGTCCACCAGAGTCTCGTGTCGGGGGTGCGGCTGGCGGCGGCGCTCGGGCTGCAACGCCCGGACTGGGCGGCGGCGGCGGCCCGTCTCGGCCTTCTCGTCGCCACCCGGGAGTCGACCTTCGCCGACAAGTCGCAGTTCGCGATGGACTGGTACTACCCCGCCCTCGCCGGCGTGCTCGGCCAGGGGCCGGCAAGGGCGCGCCTGGCCGCCCGGCTCGACGAGTTCGTCGCCCCCGACCGCGGGGTGCTGTGCCGCGCCGACCGGCGCTGGGTGACGACGGCCGAGACCGCGGAGTGCGCCGTCGCGCTCTTCCGGGCTGGCTGGACCGACGAGGCTTGGGCGCTACTTGCCACGACGGGCGACCTGCGTTGTCCCGACGGCTCGTACCGGACGGGGCTCGTCTACCCGGAGCGCAGCGAGTTCCCTGTCGGCGAGCGCACGACGTACTCGGCGGCGGCGGTCGTGCTCGCCGCCGACGTGCTCACCGGGGGTGTCGGCTCGGCCGTCTTCAGCCGCCTCGAGTGAGGGACCACGTCGACCCGCCGCTCCACGGCAGTGTCGTTCGGACGAGCACGCGCAGGCTGCCCCGGCGAGCGGACGCGTCCTCGAGGAAGCGGCCTGACTCGAGGGCGTCGAGGTAGCACTCGTGGGGAGGGCGCCCTCCCTCGCGGGGATCCTCGAAGACGTCGTGGAGGACGAGGAAGCCCCCGGGCGCGATGTGCCGCCCCCAGCCCCGGTAGTCGGCCCAGCAGGGGACCGATCCGTGCCCGCCGTCGATGAAGACGAAGAAGAGCGGTGTCGACCAGTTGGCGGCGACGCGTGCCGAGTCGCCGACGACCGCCACGACGAGGTCTTCGGCACCGGCCCGCTCGAGCGCCTGCCGGAAGCGCCCCAGCGAGTCCATCCGGCCGGTCGCGGGGTCGACGAGCGAGGGGTCGTGGTCGGGCCAGCCGGGCTGCATCTCCTCGGACCCCCGGTGGTGGTCGACACTGAAGACGACGGGACGCGTCTCGTCGACGGCGGCGACCGCCGCCGCCAGGTAGAGCGTCGAACGCCCGAGGTAGGCGCCGATCTCGACGAGGGGGCCCGGCCGGGTCCCGAGGGCCCGGACGGCGACGGCGTGGAGTGCCGCCGCCTCGTCGTCGGCGAGGAACCCGGCCGTCGCCCGCGCGCGGTGCAACAACGCCACCGCCCGCGGCGCGTTCGCCTCCGGCCCACGCCGACGCGGGATCCGCCCGGCGGCGGTCATCCCGTGCCCGCCGCGACGGCGCTCCAGACACCGAGGCCGAGCAGCAAGAGGCCGGAAAGCTTACGGACGCGGTCGAGCGGGACGACGCGCGTGATCGTCCTCCCCGCGGCGATGCCGATGCCGCTGATGACGACGAAGGCGAGCGCCGCGCCCCAAAACACGCTGAGCGGGTCGCGCGTCTTGGCCGAGAGGTTGGCGATCACCACCTGGGTGAGGTCGCCGAACTCCGCCAGGGCGATCACGGCGAAGGTGACGACGGCGATCCGTACGCTGCCCAGGCGGTGTTGCCGCAGCGGTGGCTCCCCCTGGGTGCCTTCCCTGGCGAGGAGGCGCTCCTCGTTGTCCGCGATCTCCTCTCCGCGGTCCTCGACGGCGGCGCGTTTGGCGAGGAGGAGATAGGCCGCCCCGGCGACGAACAAACCGGCGACGATCCCGGTGACGACGCGGTGCGGCGCCAGTCCGAGGAGGCGACCGGCGACGACGGCGACGCCCGCTTGGACGATGAGGCCCGTCGCCGCGCCTGCCCACACCGGGAGCGGCCGGTGCCGCGAGGAGAGTACGACGGTGGAGATGAACGTCTTGTCCGGCAACTCCGCCGGGATCACGACGGCGAAGGTCGCCGCCGCGAGTCCGAGGTTCACCGAGGCATCAGCCGCGCGCCACGAGCGCGCCAAGCGACGTGCGGACCCTGGCCGCGAGACGGAGGTTCACCTCGAGGCGCTCGACGGACTGCTCGACCGGCCGCTTCCAGCCACCCGAGAACTTGGCGTCGACGAAGGCGCGCACGGCTCCGGCGTAGACGGGACGGCCCTCGTCGTCGAGAGCGGCGAGATCGGCGATTCCCTCCATCATCCGGTGGATGGAGTTGCCGGGGTACTGCGCGACGAGCTCCTCGAAGTGGGTGGTGATGAACCCCCAGGTTGCCGGCCCGATCGCCCGCTGGCCGAGCATGACGCCGAGCAGGTAGGGCGCGTCCTGGCTGCGGATCTCCCCGCGGCACAGCTCGTGGACCTCGGACGCGTACCCCGGGTCGGTGAGCGAGCCGAGGGCGGCGCGGTAACGGCGCTCGTCGAGGGGCGACCGGGATTCGCGCATGCGGGCCACGATGGCGTCGAAATCCGTCCGCCGGGCGTTCCAGGCGACGGTGGCGAGGACACCGCCGGCGATGTCGGCGTCGAGCTCCCCCCCGCCCGCCTGGTCGGCCTCGAAGAGCTCCCGCGCCCGGCGGACGACGTCCGCGTCCCGGCCGAACGTGCCGAGCGCCGAGATGAGGATCGCCCGCAGGACCGGCGCCTGCTCGCCCTCGCCGGGAGCCGCCTCCCAACCGAGGCGGGCGAGCTCGGGGCCGAGTGCCGATTGCGTGCGGCGGGCGAGGGGCACGCGGTCGTTCTCGAGCGCGACGAGATCGATCGTTTGCAGCGCCGTGGTGAGGACCGCCCAGATGTAGGGGTCGTCTTCGTCGGCGAAATGGGCGAGGGTCGCGAGGAACTCGTCGAGACCGGTTGTGCCGACGAGCACGGCGGCCCAGAGGTCGCCGACGAGCCCGAGGCGCTCGATCGGGTCGAGCAGGTCGAGGTGCGCGAGCAGCGCGTCGCGCAGCGCTTTTTCGTACCGGACGCGGTAGAAGCCGGTGCCGCCGGCGTTGACGAGGACCGGCGGCGGGTCGGCCGCGACCCGCAGCGGCATGTCGTCGAGGAGTAGGCGGGTGACTTTGGCGCGGTCGCCGGCGGGCGCGGCGACGATCGGGACGAGCCAGTGTGCCGCGGCCGTCCCCCGAGACCCCTGCTCGGCCGGGAGGTAGGAGAACGGCTCCTGGCGAAGCTCGACGGCGGAGCCGTCGTCCGCGACGGTCGCCGAGACGATCGGGTAGCCGGCCTGGAAGACCCAGGAGTCCATCGCGGCGCGCAGCTGCACGTTGGGGTTCTCCGCCTCGAGCGCGTCCCAGAGGTCTGTCGTCTCGGCGTTGCCGAATGCGTTCGTCTCGAGATAGCGGCGCACGCCGGCCCGGAACTGGTCGTGGCCGATGTACTGCTCGATCATCCAGAGGACGGCTGGGCCCTTGATGTAGGTGATCGGCACCTCGAACATCGCCGCGGCCTCCTCGGGGGTGGTGACCGGGAACTCGATGGCGCGGGTCGAGGGGAGTCCGTCGGTGAAGCGGGCAGACTCCCGCAGACGGGCGAAGGCGACGAAGCACTCCCAGTCGGGGTGGAAGTCGTCCTGGCAGCGCAGCGCCATGAAGGTCGCGAAGGCCTCGTTCAGCCAGACGCCGTTCCACCAGCGCAGCGTGACGAGGTCCCCGAACCACATGTGGGCCAGCTCGTGCTCGATGACCTCGGCGATCCGGCGCAGCTCGGGCTTGGAGGTGTCGGCGGGGTCGGCGAGGAGCTCGGCCTCGCGGAAGGTGACGCAGCCGAGATTTTCCATCGCGCCGCTCGCGAAGTCCGGGATCGCGACGAGGTCGAGCTTCTCCCCGGGGTACGGGAGCGCGAAGTACTCGCGGTAGTAGCGCAGGGCGTGGGAGGCGACCTCGATAGCGGTCGAGGTGAGGTGGCCCCGGCCCGGGACCGTCACGACCCGCAGGGCGATCCCGTCGACTTGGACGGGGGTGGTCGCCTCGAGGGGGCCGACGACGAAGGCGACGAGGTAGGTCGACATCGGGATCGTGTCGGCGAAACGGACCCGGCGGGCGCCGGAGGCAAGCTCCTCGACGGCGACCTCGGGGCCGTTCGAGAAGGCGAGCATCCCCGGCGGGGCGACGAGCGTCACGCCGAAGACGGCCTTCAGGTCCGGCTCGTCGAAGCACGGGAATGCCCTGCGGGCGTCGGTCTCCTCGAATTGCGTCGTGGCGATCATGTGCTCGCGGCCCTCGTCGTCGACGAACCGACTGAGGTAGAAGCCGCACAGCCGGTCGCTGAAGGCGCCTGTGAACCGGCAGGCGAGGGTGTAGCGGCCCGGTGTCAGCGGCGCCCGGGGAGCGAACAGGACGCGCTTGGCGCCGGAGTCGAGCGAGACGGCGAGCGCCTCCGGCTCCCCGGCCATGCCGGTCGACGCCCAGCCGGGTGCGATGGTCGCGTCGGTGATCTCCAGGTCGTCGGCGTTGCAGTCGAGCTCCGCCACTTCGTTGACGACCTCGACCTCGAGGCGTTCGGTGCCCGCGAAGCGGCCCGCCGCGAAGTCCGGTGTGAGCTCGAGGTCGTAGCGCCGCGGGACGGCGTTGCGGGAGAGGCGGCAGTCGGCAGGTTTCTCGGTCGCGTCCACAACACGTTGAGGCTAGTCAACCGGGGCTTGTTGGCTCGTCCTTCGGAGAACCTTGCGGCACTAGGGTGTCGGCGTGACGGGGGAGGACGGCTCGCGCGAGACGACCCCGCGAGGAGCCGCGCGACGTTTCGACGTCGTCTGCGTCGGCAACGCCCTGATGGACCACCTCGCCTTCGCCGGCCACGACGTCGTCGAGTCGCTCGGGCTGCCGCTCGGCGCGATGACGCTGGTCGACCTCGCGACGAGCGAGAGGATCCGGTCCGTCGTCAGCGAGGTCCGGCAGGTCTCGGGCGGGACGGTCACGAACACCGCCGTCGGCGTCGCCTCGCTGGGTGGCCACCCCGCCTTCGTCGGCGCGGTGGCGACTGACGAGCTCGGCGAGCGCTACGCGGCGGACCTCGAGGCGTCCGGGGTGCACGCGGTCCTGCAGCGCTTCGCCGCCGGCCCTCCCGGGCTCGGGACGGCGACGGGGCGGTGCTGCGCGATCATCACCCCGGAGGCCGAGCGGACGATGGCGACCTTCCTCGGCGCCGGCGGCAGGCTCGACTCGGCGGGGATCGATCCCGCGGTCATCGGGGACGGCCGGCTCGTCTACTTCGACGGTTACGTCCTCGACCTGCCCGACGCGCCGGCGCTCGTCGAACGCCTTCTTTCGGCGGCGCGCGCCCGGGGCACGGCCGTCGCCCTCGGGTTGTCGGACGCGCTGCTGGTTGAACGGCATCGCGTGGTCCTGGAACGCCTCGCTGGCGGGTCGGTCGACATCGTGTTTGCCAACGAAGCCGAGCTCCTCGCCTTCACCCGCGCCGCGTCCGCACGTCGCGCGCTCGGTGCCCTCGCGCTCCCCGGCCTCACGGTGGCGGTGACCCTCGGTGAGGAAGGTGCTCTGGTCGGGACGGCGGACGGGATCGTCGCCGTACCCGCCTGCCCGGTCGACGGGATCGTCGATCTGACCGGTGCGGGCGACCTGTTCGCCGCCGGGTTCTGCTTCGGGATCACTCACGGCCACGGACCCGAGGGGGCGGCACGTCTCGGCTGTCTGGCGGCGAGCGAGGCGATCGGCCACCTCGGCGCCCGGCCGGAATCGTCGCTCGCCGAGCTCGCGCGGGCGCGGGGGCTCGCCTAGGAGGGTGTTCATTTAGTCGATTTGGCCCCTAATGGCAAGGCTGTCGCCTGCGTGTATGCATCCGGCATGGGTGCAAAAAGGGGCTAAGTCAACAATCTCCTGGGGCCGGTGTGCTAGGTGCTCGCCTCGGGGTCGTCGACCGGCAGGGACGGGAGCTCGAGGTCGGCGAGGCGGACGAGGGCCGAGGCGATCCAGCGAGCGAGCGGCGCCACCTGGCCGTCGAGC
The DNA here is from genome assembly GCA_050013835.1 of Acidimicrobiales bacterium. Lineage (GTDB taxonomy): Bacteria > Actinomycetota > Acidimicrobiia > Acidimicrobiales > Bog-793 > Bog-793. The sequence goes on along the minus strand of JBEKEM010000004.1, from coordinate 128,397 downwards.
CGTTCCGGCTCCTCGAGGACCGTCTCACTCAGCCGGTAGGTGCCCTGGTAGGCGATCTCGATCGCCGAGGTCGCCGTGCCCGGCTCGGCATCGAAAGCCTGCTCGACGGTGATCCCGCTGCGCTCGAGCGGTTCTCCCGCGAGTTCCGGCCGCCCCTCGCCGATGGCCGCGAGCACGGCCGCCACATCGGGGACGGCGGCGAGGCGCTGGAGCCGCAGGGTGACCTCGACCGCGACTTCGGGGTGTTCCAAGGTCGGTTCCCCGATCGACCACGACCGGTAGGCGCTCTGGCTCCAGGTCGGCCACTCGAGCCCGAGATCGGCGCGGACCCGCGGGGGGTTCTGCTCGCCCGGGAGCGAGAACGAGGTCTCGAAGGCGACGTCGCCGAGGAAGACGTCGACCTGGAACCGCTCCTCGACGGCCTGCTGCTCCAGGAGCGCCCCCTCGAGGGCGTCGCGGATCGCCCCGATGACGTCGAGGAGGATGTGGTCGATCACCGAGCAGAGGCTATCTGTGCTGGCAGGGTCGCCGCGGCCGGTCCCGCGGGTGGTCGAATCGGGCGCGAATGCCCGCGGCCGCGGCGCCAGGGCGGCGGTAGCGTCATCGACGTCGATTGTCAGAGCGGTTCGGTATCAACGATGGGGCGGCCAGCTGCGGTCCGGGTGCCAAGGGCCAGCCGGGCGGGTGAGCGCCCATCAGTCCCGGCCGGCCGAAGCAACCGTGAACTCAGTTCAAGGAGGGCTAGTGATTTCTCATGGCCCACGGATGCCCGGGATTACGGCGCTCGCCGCCGTATCGGCGCTCGCACTCGTCGCGGGCGTCGTCTCGACCGGCGCCGCCTCGGGGACCACGACGGCGCGCCACCGCGCTGCCGCGGTGGAGAGCCACAAGGGCGGGTTCCTCGCTTGTGAGGTGACCGACACCGGCGGAATCAACGACCGTTCGTCCAACGCCTCGGCGTGGGCGGGTCTCCAGGCCGCCAAGAGGGCGGACCCGTCGATGAGGATCCGCTACCTGTCGTCGACCTCGTCGAGCGACTACGTGCCCAGCATCGCCACCTTCGTGGGGGAGCACTGCGGCATCGTCATCACCGTCGGCTTCCCGATGGGCGACGCCACGGCAGCCGCGGCGAAGGCGCACCCGGACCAGGACTTCGCGATCGTCGACTACAGCTACTCGCCGCCGATCAAGAACATCGACTCGCTGCTCTACGAGACGAACCAGGACGCCTTCCTCGGAGGGTTCCTCGCCGCCGTGATGAGCAAGACGGGCAAGGTCGGCGTCTTCGGGGGTGAGGACCTTCCGACGGTCACCATCTACATGGACGGTTGGGTCGCGGGCGTCCGCTACTTCGACAAGGTCGACCACAAGCACGTGGTCGCCCTTGGCTGGACCCCGAAGCCGAAGCGCCCGAAGGGCAGCTTCGACGGGACCGGAACGTTCACCAACTCGTTCACCAACCAGGCGGCTGGAAGGGCTGACGCGACAACACTCATCCAACAAGGCGCGGACGTCATCTTCCCGGTCGCGGGCTCGGTCGGTCTGGGCGCGGCAGCTGCCGTGAAGGACTACGGCCACGGCGTCACGATGGAGTGGGTCGACACGGACGGCTGCATCTCCGTTCCGAGCGACTGCGGCATCTTCGTCACCAGTGTGACGAAGGGGATCGTCAAGTCGGTGGAGGACGTGGCCCTTTCAGCGGACCACGGCAAGTTCAGTGGCGGCAACTACTTCGGGACGCTGGCGAACGGTGGCGTCGCGCTGTCGCCGTACCACCTCTTCGCCAAGGTGATCCCGAAGGCCCTGCGGAACGGGCTCAACACGATCAAGTCGCTGATCGAGGCCGGGACGATCTCGATCGACCCGAACTCCTACCCGGCGAGCTAGCCAGCTCCCCGGGTCACAGCCCGGGTACGGTTGCCGGACCCGGGCCGTTACGGACCGACGCAATTGACGACATCTCGGGCAGGCGGCCCGGCGAGCGTGCCCGGTCTCCTACCGCAAGCTCGAGGTGGCCGTGAAGATTGAGTTGTCGGCGATCACGAAGACATTCGGTCCCCTCGTGGCCGACGACCATGTCGACCTCGCGGCCGAACCCGGTGAGATCCACGCGCTCCTCGCCGAGAACGGCGCCGGCAAGACCACGCTGATGAACCTCTTGTTCGGGCTCATGTACCCGGACTTGGGCGGGATCGCGCTCGACGGGGTGGTCATGCGCTTCCCCGATCCGGGCGCCGCAGTCCGACACGGCATCGGCACGGTGCGCCAGCACTTCATGCTCGTGCCGGAGTTCACCGTGACGGAGAACGTCGTGCTGGGATTCGAGCCGACGCACCATCTCGGCCTGTTCGACCGGAAGCGGGCGAGAACCGAGATCCGCCAGATCCGACAGGAGTTCGGCCTCGAGGTTGACCCGGACGCGCTCGTGGAGGACCTCCCCGTCGGGGTCCAGCGCCGCGTCGAGCTCCTGAAGGCCCTCTCGCGGAACGCCCAACTCCTCATCTTCGACGAGCCGACCTCGGTGCTCACCCCGCGGAAGACCGAGGCGCTGTCCCGGATCATGCAGTCGCTCGGGGCGTCCGGGCGCTCCGTCCTCTTTATCACCCACAAGCTGAAGGAGGTTCTCGCGGTCGCCGACCGGATTACCGCCAAGTGGCTCGGCGCCGTGATCGGAACGACGACCCCGGCGACGACGACGGCCGTCACTTTGGCGCCCTGGTCCCGCAGGTTCTGTTCGAGAGGCGCGCGACTTCGAGGTTTTCCGGGCTCGGCAGCCCGTGGGAGATGAGAGTGGTCTCGGGCGTGACGACGTCACGTCCGCGGCGCGGGCTTGGCGGAAGCGATCCCCGAGGCAGAATTGGCGATCGGTGGCAACTTCTTCGCGCCGGGAAGTGTAGTGTCCGCCCGCGAGGGGGAATCGGGGATGCGGAGTCAGCGAATCGCAAAGATGGAGATCGACTGGAACGAGCTACGCGCGCGGGCGGCGCACGCGGCGCACAACGCGTACGCGCCCTATTCGGGGTTGCACGTCGGTGCGGCGGGTCTCGCGCCGGATGGCCGGGTCTTCGTCGGCTGCAACGTCGAGAACGCCTCCTACGGCCTCACGCTCTGCGCCGAGTGCGGCCTCATCTCGAGCTTCGTCGCGGGGGGGTCGGTGGATCTTGTCGCCGTCAGCGTCGTCTCCCACGACGGCCGGCCGCTCATGCCTTGCGGGCGCTGCCGCCAGCTCCTCGTTGAGCACGGCAGCGTCGGGCTCCTGCTCGACCAGGGCGAAGGGGCGGCGCCGGTCCTGCTGCGGGACCTACTGCCCGCCGCGTGGCGCCGTCCCGAGGACGTCCCGTCGACCCACGCGGCGCGTGACGGCTAGGGGTGACGCCTCCGGCATCGATGTCGTCGACCTCGTTCGCGCGAAGCGAGACGGGCAGTCGCTCACCGATGCCGAGATCCGCTGGCCGAGCGCCCGGCTCGGCGCCGGCCGGACCCGTAAGAAAGACCCGGCGAGTGCTTCGGCGGAGGCTGGCCGCCGTATCAGGCCAGGCGAGGCGGACAAAACGGGGCAGGTGATCCTCGAGTTGCACGGCGACGGTGCCGAGCGGATCGGCAGGGCCCGCGAGGCGCTCACCGGCGGTGTCGCCATCGCCGAGTTGCCGCCCGACCCCGTGCCCTTGGTGCTGTGCCGGCTCACCGAGCTGCGCCGCCAGTCCGGAGGTTTGGCGGCGATGACGACCCGGTCGGCCACTAGCGTCTGGCCATGGTGCGTCCTGCAAGCTGGACCAGACCTGCGGGTGCCATTCCCGCCTGGGTGATCGCCCGAGAGCCCGGTAGCAGGCTCCGGTCCGTCGGCGAGGTCCGGCGGGCTTGGCGGGGCGTCAATCGCCTTCTCCGGGGCGGAGCAAGCGTGCGAGCCGCAGCATCAAGCGCACCCTGCAGTCTCGTCACTGGGACAAACCGAGAGCAGAGCCGCACGCGTCACGTCGAGGGCCCTTCTCCGACCGACTGGCAGGATCAGGAGACGCTCCCGTTTGGGTCCTTCCGGGATCGCGAGGGTGGTGCGCACGCATGGCCTGGTCACGGGACCGGAAGGACCCGTCTCCCCAGCCTCGCCAGCAAGGATCGCTCGTATGAGCCGGTGGTGAAATCGAGCGGAGGCAAGCGGGAGTCCGACGGGGTCGTCGTGGCGTGGATGGAGGTGCACCACAACGCATCCGGAGGGACGGGCCCCGACTCCGGTCACGCTGGCCGGGCAGGCAGGTGCAAGCACATGACCAGGACCGCCTGGTCCAACCTCCCTGACGGGCGCATGCCCGCAGTTCACGTGCCACACACCCCGAGAGCCGGCTATGGGCACGGAACAGGTCGCCCTGGCGCCGTCGTGTCGCCGTGTACGCAGCCAGCCGGGGCGACTGCTGGCGGGTGGCGGTGATGCGGCGGTACGCGGGAGATGACCTTGCCGTGCCAACGACACCGTCGACACTCCGCAGGCGGAAAAACCCCGCGTGCGGATGGAAAGGGGGATGGGGAACCGGGCTCGCCACGCGAGCACCGCGCCCCTGACTGCCAATGTCGGACACGGTTCCCACGCTCGATGGGATAGCCCGGTCCCCGAAGGTCCTGTTGCACGACCACCTCGACGGCGGGCTCCGTCCGGCGACGCTCGTCGAGCTCGCCGCGGAGTACGGCTACCACGGTCTGCCGACGACCGATCCCGTCGAGCTCGCCCGCTTCTTCGCCGTCGCCGAGCCCCGGCGGGATCTCGTGCGTTTCCTCGAGGGTTTCGCGCACACCGTGGGCGTCATGCAGCACAAGGACGCGCTCGAGCGGGTTGCCTTCGAATGTGTCGAGGACCTCGCCGCCGACGGCGTCGTCTACGCCGAGGTGCGGTTCGCGCCCGAGCTCCACACGGAGAGAGGGCTCCAGCTCGTCGAGGTCGTGGAGTCGGTCCTCGCGGGCTTCCGGGCCGGCATGGCCGTCGCGGCGAAGGCGCGCCGGCCGATCGTCGTCCGGGCGCTGCTCACCGCGATGCGGACCGCGGCGCGTTCACTGGAGATCGCCGAGCTCGCCGTGCGCTACCGCGGCGCCGGCGTCGCCGGGTTCGACGTCGCGGGGGCCGAAGCCGGGTATCCACCGACCCAGCACCTCGACGCTTTCCAGCTCGTGCAGCGGGAGAACTTCCACGCGACCCTGCACGCCGGGGAGGCCTTCGGCCTTCCGTCGATCTGGCAGGCGCTCCAGTGGTGCAACGCCGAGCGTCTCGGCCACGGGGTGCGGATTGTTGACGACATCACGGTCGGCCCCGACGGCGAGGTGACGCTCGGCCGTCTCGCGAGCTACATCCGCGACACCCGCGTTCCCCTGGAGCTCTGCCCGACCTCGAACGTGCACACCGGCGTCGTCGCCGAGCTCGCCGACCACCCGATTGGCCTGCTGCGCGACCTCCACTTCCGGGTGACGGTCAACACCGACAACCGACTGATGAGCGGGTTGACGCTCTCCTCGGAGCTGGCGGCGTGCGCCGCCGCCTTCGGGTGGGGCTGGGACACGCTCAGCTGGCTGGCGATCAACGCGATGAAGAGTGCCTTCTATCCCTTCGACGACCGGCTCGTCATCATCGAAACGATGATCAAACCCGGCTTCGCGAAGGTGCTCGGCCGGTCCTCGGAATCCGAGGACCGGAGCTGAAAGAGGCGCTCCTCATCCCGCCAGCAGCTCGCTGACGGCCCGGCGCAGCGCGGTGAGCAGTGCGCCCGCGCGGTTGCGCGCCGCGGCGAGCCCGGACCGGCCCGGCGGCTCGGTCACGGCCTCGAGGTACGCCTTGAGCTTCGGTTCGGTCCCGCTCGGGCGCACGACCACCCGGGCCGCCTTCCCCAGCCGCCAGGTGAGCACGTCCGCCGGCGGGAGCCCACCTCCGCCTGCGAGGTAGTCGACGACCTCGGTCACGGCGAGACCGGCGATCTCGGCCGGCGGGCGGCTGCGCAGGCGCTCCATCACCGCCGCGAACTCGGCGATCGCCGTCTCGTGACGCCCCCGCAGCGAGACCTGCGCAGTCAGGTGGACACCGAAGCGGCGGGCCAGGTCGTCGAGGCGGTCGCCGAGGGTGCGGCCGGCCGCCTTCTCGGCCGCGGCGAGCTCGGCGGCGACGAGGGCGGCCGACAGCCCGTCCTTGTCGGCGACGGCGTCGCCGACGGCGTAGCCGAGGGCCTCTTCGTAGCCGAAGAGGAGGCGACGACCGGGCCGGGAAAGAGCCGCGCGGGCGATCCACTTGAAGCCGGGGAGCGTCTCGGCGTAGTCGACGCCCGCCTCGGCGGCAAGCGAGGAGAGGAGCGACGACGAGACGATCGTCGTCGCGACGAGGCGGTCCGCGCCCCGGGTCCGGGTGAGCAGGTAGTCCGCGAGGAGGGCGCCGAGCTCGTCCCCGGTGAGCATCCGGAACCCGCCCGCACCGTCCGCGAAGGCGACTGCCAGGCGGTCGGCGTCCGGATCGTTCGCTAGCACGACGTCGGCCGCGACGCTTCGCGCGGTGGCGATGGCGAGATCGAGGGCGCCCGGCTCCTCGGGATTCGGGAAGGGGGCGGTCGGGAAGTCCGGATCGGGTTCAGCCTGGCTGACGACGGGCACGAGGGGAGCGAAGCCCGCGGCGATGAAGAGGTCCGGCAGGACGGCACCCCCGACGCCGTGAAGCGGCGTGTACACGACGCGCAGTTCGCGGGCGCCAGCGGGGTCCAGGACACGGGTCGCCGTCTCGGTGTAGGCGTCAAGCAACGGCGCGTCATCGAGGTGCTCGACCCGAGCGTGTGCCGCAAGCGAGGGTTCCGCCTCGGGCGGTGGGCCGAGCGCGGTGGCGAAGACGGCGATTCGCCCGTCGTCGGGCGGGATGACCTGTGCGCCGTCGGCCGCGTACGCCTTGTAGCCGTTGTCGGCCGACGGGTTGTGGCTCGCGGTGATCATGACGCCGGCGGCCGCGCGGAGGTGGCGTACCGCGAAGGCGGTGATCGGGGTGGGGAGTGGCCGCCCGAGAAGACGGACCCGCACGCCGGCCCCGGCGGCGACGGCGGCGGTGTCGGCGGCGAATGTGGCCGATCCGTGGCGGGCGTCGAAGCCCACGACGAGGCCCGCCTCGCGGGCCGCGTCACCCCGTTGCGCGATCCAGGCAGCGACCCCCGCCGTCGTCTGCCGCACGACGGCACGGTTCATCCGACCTGGTCCCGACCCAAGTTCACCGCGCAGACCGGCGGTGCCGAACCCGAGAGGGTGGTCGAAGCGGGCGTGCAGTTCTGCTTCTTCCCCCGCCGCGAGCAGCGTCTCGAGCTCGGCCCGCGTCGCCCGATCAGGGTCGCGGGCGATCCAGGCCTGGACCACTGCTGCGAAGTCGGAAGGGATCGGCGGCGGCGTCCCGCGGCCGGCCGGGGCGGTCACAGCCGCCGGACGAACCCGGCGATCAGGCGAGCGAGACCCGGGACGGCGGCGGCACCGGCCTTGAGCACCTCGGTGTGGTCGATCGGCGCGGGGGCGACGCCGGCGGCGTGATTCGTGACGAGCGAGACGCCGAGCACCCCCGCGCCGAGGTGCTTGGCCGCGACCGCCTCGAGCGTCGTCGACATCCCGACGAGCTGCGCCCCGGCGCGATGGAGCATCGCGATTTCGGCGGGCGTCTCGTACTGGGGACCGGCGAGGCCGGCGTAGACGCCTTCGGTGAGCGAGGGGTCGATCTCGCGGGCGAGGTCACGCAGCCTCGCCGGGTACAGCCCCGTGCAGTCGACGAAACGCGGGGCGTACTGGCGGGGCGGCGGTGGCCCGGCGAGCGGCGAGGTGCCGGTGAGGTTGATCTGGTCACGGATGAGCACCGTCTGGCCCGGGTTCATCGCCGGGTCGATCCCGCCGGCCGCGTTCGTGAGGACGACGACCGGGCAGCCGGCGAGCACGGCGACGCGCACCGGGTGGACGACCTCGGCGGCGGAGCGCCCCTCGTAGAGGTGGACCCGGCCGAGCAGGACGAGGGCGAGTCGCCCGTCGATGTCGACGGAACGGATCAGCCCGTCATGGCCTGCGACCGTCGGCTGGGAGAACGCCGGGAGTTCCCGGGTCGGGATCTCGATCCTCGTCGTCCCGAGCTGATCGGCGGCGCCCTGCCAACCTGAGCCGAGGACCACCGCGGCGGCGTGCGGTTCGCGGCCGAGCCTGCGGGTGAGCACCTCCGCCGCCCATTCGGCGAGGTCGTACGGGTCGAGCGTCATCGGGCCGTTTCCACGGCGCGCGACGCTACCGTCTCGCCAATCGCGCGAGTCGGGATTTCCTTGGGTGGCCGCGACGAGTTGTGGCGCCACCGATCACGGCGGCGGGGACGGGCGGGTGGCACGAGAGACGAGGTCGGCCGGGACGAGGCGACCACGCAGACCGCGGCGCTCTCAGTGCTGGGTAGCCCTACTCCTCCCACGGCGTTTCGGAAAGCGAACCGACGACGCCAGAGTCGAGGTGGACGGCCCAATCGGGGACCGTCCCGACCGGTGCGCACGCTCCCGACCCGTCCGGGAGCGTGGCGGTGGCGAATCCCTCCTCGTCGAAGGGACCGTATCTCCCGCTCGAGGCGCGCGTGCAGGCGCGGGCGCGGCGACCCCAGATCGCGCTTCGGCTAGAACTCAGGCGTGGCGAACCCGTGGCTCGAGCGGCGCGTGCTCGCCTACGCCCACCAGGCTGGCGAGAAGGAGGCGCCGTCCTCGACGCTCTGGGCGATCGAGCGGGCCCTTGCGTTGGGGGTGACGGGGATCGAGCTCGACGTCCACGCCACCGCGGACGGCGAGCTCGTCGTCGGCCACGACCTGACGCTCGACCGGACGACGAACGGCTCGGGGGCGATCGCGACGACCACGCTCGCCGAGATCAGGCGCCTCGACAACGCCTACTGGTTCGTCCCCGGCGAGGCCACGGTGCGCGACCGCCCTGCCGAGCAGTACGCCTTCCGTGGCATGGCGCCCGCCGACCGGCGGTTCGGCGTAGCGACACTCGACGAGGTGCTGGAGATGACGGCCGGCATCCTCGTGAACCTCGATATCAAGCAGACGGCGCCCGCTGTCGCGCCCTACGAGGAGGCGCTCGCCCGGACGCTCGCCGCCCACGACAGGCGGGACGACGTCATCGTGGCGTCGTTCGTCGACGAGGCGATCGAGCGGTTCTCCGCCCACGCGCCGCACATTCCGACGTCGCTCGGCCAGAACGCCCTTGTGCGCTTCACCTTGGCGGTCGCGCGCCACAAGGCGCCGGACCCGTCCCTCGCGCGGCACGCCGCCATCCAGGCGCCGGCGCGTTTCCGGGGCGTCAAGGTCGTCACCGCGCGCTTCGTCGAGAAGGCGCACGCGCTCGGCCTCGCGGTGCACGTCTGGACGGTCGACGAGCCGGGCGAGATGGAGCGGCTCTGCGACCTCGGCGTCGACGGGATCATGAGCGACCGCCCGAGCGTGCTCGTCGGCGTGCTCGCCCGCCTCGGCGTCGCCTGGCGACCCTAAGACGGAGCAGGCATCCGCCTGGCGTGAGACGAAGGGAACAGAGCGGGACTAGCCGTGACCGCAGTTCGGCTTCTTGCCGTGATTCGCTTTTCTCCGCTTGCGAAGCTTCCGCTTGTTCGTCTTCTTCGACATGGCCCCGGCAGTGTAGCCGAGGTCCGCGAGTAGCCTCGACGGCCGTGGAGCGCATCGGGCTCGTCGGCCTGCCGAATTCCGGGAAATCGTCGCTCTTCAATGCCCTCACCGGCGCGAACGTGCTAGTCGCCTCGCACCCGTTCACGACGACGGAGACCGCGGTCGGCGTCGCAAGAGTCGCCGACCACCGGCTGGCGGCGCTGGCGGCGATGAGCGCCAGCCGCAAGGTCGTCGAGGCGACGGTCGAGGTCGTCGACATTGCCGGACTCGTCGCCGGATCCGAGCACGGCGAGGGCCTGGGGAACCGCTTCCTCGCCGGGATCCGGGAGGTCGACGCGCTCTGCTTCGTGCTGCGCAGCTTCGCCGACGACTCGGTGCCCGGCGAGCACGATCCGCTCGCCGCCCTCGGCGTGCTCGAGCTCGAGCTCGTGCTCGCCGACCTCGCCTCGCTGGAGGGTCAGCTCACGAGGCAGCAGAAGGCGGCCCGGACGAATTCCGCCCTCGCCGAGGCGTCGCGCGCCATGGTGGCCGCACAGGCAGTCCTCTCGGCGGGCGTCCCCCTGTACCGCTCGGTGCTCTCGGCCGAGGACCGCGCCGCGCTCGGTCCACTCTTCCTGCTCACCAACAAACCCTTCTTCTGCGTCGTCAACCTCGGCGAGGACGAGGTGGGTGAAACGGACGCCGTGCTCGCCCCGCTCGTCGCCGAGCTTGGCGAGCACGCGACGGTGCTCGGCGTGAGCGTCGAGCTGGAGGCCGAGGCCCGCGCTCTCGAGCCGGCCGAGCGGAGCGACCTCCTCGCCGGGCTGGGACTCGGCGAGGGCGCGCTGCCGCGGGTCGCGCGGGCGCTGTTCGACACGATCGGACGCTGGACATTCCTCACGACCGGGGACAAGGAGTCGCGCGCCTGGACCTTCCGCAAGGGCGCCAAGGCACCGGAATGTGCCGGCGTCATCCACTCCGACCTCCAGCGCGGGTTCATCCGCGCCGAGGTGATCCGCTGGGACGAGCTCCTCGAGATCGGCTCGTGGGCGGCGGCGAAGGCGGCCGGCCGGATCCGCCTCGAAGGGAAGGACTACGTGGTCCAGGACGGTGACACGTTGGAGATCCGCTTCAACGTCTGACCAGTGGCGCCGGGCGACGGGAGGGCGGCCGGGGCCGGGGCTACCCTCACGTCGAAGGTTGATCGGCGGGAGGTCCAGTTGGCCTGGTTGCTGCGGGGGGGCGACGTGCTCGCGAGCGTCGAGGTCGTCCGGTCCCCGGCGCGTCGCGGCATCGGCCTGATCGGTCGAAGGGGGATCGGTGGCGGCCTGCTCATCGAGCCGTGCCGGGGGATTCACACGTTCGGTATGCGGTTCGCCATCGACGTCGCCTACCTCGACCGCTCTCGCGTCGTCATCGCCGTGGCGAGGGTGCGTCCCTTCCGGGTCGGGCTGCCGCGCCGGCGCGCCCGATCGGTCCTTGAGGCCGAGGCGGGCGCGTTCGAGCGGTGGCATCTCGCCGTCGGGGACGCCCTCGAGGTGAGGGAGTGACGCGATCGACGACCCGGCCGGCGCGAGCGGGCGCGCTGGTCATCGTCGCGACGCCAATCGGCAACCTGGCGGACCTGTCGCCCCGGGCCGCCGCGGCCCTCGCCACGGCCGGCGCCGTCTGCTGCGAGGACACGCGCCACACCGGGCGGTTGCTCGAGCACGCCGGTGTGCACGCGAGACGATTGCTCGCCTTCCACGCCCACAACGAGGCCGAGCAGATCGGCACCGTCCTCGGTCTGCTCGACGCGGGGGCGGATGTCGCGCTCGTCTCGGACGCGGGGACGCCGGTCATCTCCGACCCCGGGGGGCGGCTCGTCGCCGCCGCTGTCGGCGCCGGATTCGACGTCACGGTTGTTCCGGGGCCGTCGGCGGTGCTCGCTGCTCTCGTCGTCAGCGGCCTCGAGGCGAACCGCTTCCGCTTCGAAGGGTTCCTGCCGCGCAAGGGGGCCGAGCGTCGCACCCGTCTCGGAGAGATCGCCGCCGCACCGTGCCCGACGGTCGTCTTCGAGGCGCCCAACCGGGTCGCCGGGACACTCGCCGACCTGGCCGACCGCTGCGGGGCCGATCGCCGCGTGGTCGTGTGCCGTGAGCTCACCAAGCTCCACGAGGAGGTGTGGCGCGGCCGCGTCGATGAGGCGTGCACCCGGGTGGAAGGGACGGAGCCCCGCGGCGAGCACGTCATCGTCGTCGACGCCGCGCCCGGCCGTCGGCAACCGGCCCGGGCCGAGGCCCGCGAGGCGATCAGCCGGCTGGTGGCCGCAGGAGTCGGCCTGCGCGAGGCGACGGCCGCGGTCGAGGTGCTGCTCGGCGTCGCCCACCGCGTCGCCTACGCGGCGGCGCTCGAGCTGCGCGGGGCGGAGGCGGCACGAAGGGACCCTTGAGCGGTCCCGGGCCGAATGCCCTGTTCTCGGGCCGTCCCGCGCCCGACCGGTACGCTGGCGGCGTGCCCGACCGGTTCTTCGTCACGACGCCCATCTACTACGTCACGGACCGTCCCCACCTCGGGACCGCCTACACGACGATCGTCGCCGACGCGCTCGCGCGTTGGCACCGGCTCGTCGGCGACGACGTGTTCTTCCTCACCGGCGTCGACGAGCACGGCCTGAAGGTCGCCCGAGCCGCCGAGGCCCAGGGTGTGGATCCGCAGGACTGGGTCGACGCGATGAGCGCCCATTTCGAGGAGGCCTGGCGGCAGCTCGACATCTCGAACGATGACTACATCCGCACGACCGAACCCCGCCACACGAAGGCGGTGCAGCGTTTCGTCCAGGCGATCTACGACAACGGGTTCATCCACAAGGGCACGTACGCCGGGTGGTACTGCGTCGCCTGCGAGGCGTACTACTCGGCCGAGGAGCTCGGGCCGGGCGAACGCTGCCCGGTCCACGAGAAGCCCGTCGAGTGGCTCACGGAGGAGAACTACTTCTTCGAGCTCTCCCGGTTCGCCGAGCGGCTCACCGACTGGTACGCCTCGGCGCCGGCGGCGGTCATCCCCGAGTCGCGCCGCAATGAGGCGCTTGGCATCATCCGGGGCGGCCTCGAGGACATCTCGATCACGAGGACGGCCTTTGACTGGGGCATCCCGGTGCCCTGGGACGACGCCCATGTCATCTACGTCTGGTTCGACGCCCTCGTCAACTACGCCACCGCGATCGGCTACGGCGAGGACGACGAGCGGTTCGCCGCGTGGTGGCCTGCCGTCCACCACCTGATGGCGAAGGAGATCGTGCGGTTCCACTGCGTGTGGTGGCCGGCGATGTGCATGGCGGCGGGCATCGACCCGCCGCTCCAGGTCATCGCCCACGGCTGGCTGCTCGTCGGCGGCGAAAAGATGGCGAAGTCGAGGGCGAACCAGATCGATCCCGTCGCGCTCGGTGCCGACGTCGGCGTCGATGCCCTCCGCTACCACCTGCTCCGGGACGTCGTGCTCGGGCTCGACGGGGACATCACCTACGAGGGCCTCGTCGCCCGCTACAACGCCGACCTCGCCAACAACCTCGGCAACCTGCTGCAACGGGTGGCCGCCGTCGTCGCCTCGAAATGCGGCGGGATCGGACCCGCCCCGCGGCCGGCAGACGATGGGAACCGTCTGGCGACCCTCGCCGCCGAGACAGTCGAGGTGGCGCGGGGGGCCTGGGCGCGCACGAACCCCCACGAGGCGCTCGAGGCGACGTGGCGGCTCATCCACGAGACGAACGTCGAGCTCGAACGGCGCGAACCCTGGAAGCTCGCGGCGGGCGAAGAGGTCGACGGGATCCTCGGCGACGCGCTCGAGGTCCTCCGCATCGTCGCGGTCCTCTCCTCGCCGGCGATCCCGAAGACCGCCCAGGCGATCTGGCGCCGGCTCGGGCTCGACGGCGACGTCGCCGCGCCGGGCCTCGCCGCGGCCGCCGGTGGCGCGCTCGGCTGGGGTGGCTACCCGGGGGGACGCCCCGTCGAGAAGGCGGCACCGCTCTTCCCGCGCCGCGAGCAGGGGGCCGCGGCATCGGCCGGCGACGGCCGATGACCGACGGGACCGCACCGCGCTGGACCGACAGCCACTGCCACATCCAGGACGCCTATCTCGAGGACCCGGGCGGCGTCGACGCCGTCATCACGAGGGCGGCCGAGGGGGGTGTCGGTCGGCTCGTCTGTATCGGGACTGCCGAGGTCGAGTCGCGTCAGGCGGTCGAGCTCGCCAAGAGCGTCACCGAGCGACGCGCCGACGTCGCGGTGTGGGCGACGGTCGGCCTCCACCCGCACGAGGCGTCGCGCGGCGTCGAAGCGATCGCGGACCTCGTGGCGGGGCTCGCGCCCCCGCCCGGTCCGAAGGCGCCCGGGTCGGTCGTCGCCATCGGCGAGTGCGGTCTCGACTACTACTACGAGCACTCGCCGAAAGAGGCACAGCGTGAGGTGTTCACCGCGCAGATCGACCTCGCCAAGCGCCACGACCTCGCCCTCGTCGTCCACACCCGAGACGCCTGGGAGGACACGTTCGACATCCTGGGCGCCTGTGGCGCGCCGGAGCGGACCGTCATCCACTGCTTCACCGGCGGCGAGTCCGAGGCCCGGCGCTGCCTCGACCTCGGCGCCTACCTCTCGTTCAGCGGGATCGTGACGTTCAAGAACGCGGCATCCGTCCGGGAGGCGGCCGTCGCCTGCCCGGCGGACCGCCTGCTCGTCGAGACCGACTCGCCCTTCCTCGCGCCGGTCCCGCACCGCGGCAAGCCGAACGAACCGGCCTACGTCACTCTCGTCGGCGTCGCGCTCGCCGAGATCCGCGGCGAGCCGGCGGAGCGACTCGCCGCGGCGACGAACGCCAACGTCTCGGCCGTCTTCTCCCTCGGCGCCTGATCGCGGTGACCGGGCCACGACCGCTCGGGCGCGGTGAGCTGCGCACGCTGCTCGCGGCCCGCGGCATCACGCCGCGCAAGGCCTTCGGGCAGAACTTCGTCGTCGACCCGAACACCGTCGAGAGGGTCGCGCGTCTCGCCGCGGTCGGCGCGGGGGACCGGGTCGTCGAGGTCGGTGCCGGGCTCGGCGCATTGACCGTCGCGCTCGCCCGGACCGGGGCCCAGGTCACCGCCGTCGAGATCGACCACCGCCTCGTCGAGGAGCTGCCTTCCCTCGTTCCCGGGACGGTTCGCGTCGTCGAGGCCGACGCGCTGCGCCTCGACTGGGACGAGGTCCTCGCGACCCCGGACGAGCCCGGCGCCGGCTGGGTGCTCGTCGCCAACCTGCCCTACAACGTGGCGACCCCGCTCATCGTCGAGATCCTGAAGAACGTGCCGGCCATCCGCCGAATGCTCGTCATGGTCCAGGCCGAGGTCGGTGCCCGCCTCGCCGCCGTTCCGGGCAGCCGGAGCTACGGCGCGGTCAGCGTCCGGGTCGCCTACTTCGCGACGGCGCGAGTCGTCGGCGGGGTGCCGCCCGAGGTGTTCCATCCGCGCCCGAAAGTCGACTCGGTCCTTGTCGCCATCGAACGACGGGACCGGCCCGCAGTCGATCCCGGCCTCGTGAGCTACGAGGAGATCGACGAGCTCGTCCGAGCCGGATTCACCGGTAGGAGGAAGATGCTCCGGCGATCGCTCAGTTCAGTGGTGACGCCCGAGGCGTTCGAGGCTGCCGACGTCGACGCCCGACTGCGTGCCGAGCGGCTCGACGTCGCGGCTTGGGGCAAGCTGGCAGCGTGCCGAAGGTCGATCGCAGGCTCGCCCCCGCCAAGCTGACCCGAACGTTCCGCATCGTCGGGCGACGTGACGACGGGTACCACCTCATCGAAGCGGAGATGGTCGCACTCGACCTCGCCGACGAGCTCGAATTCAGCGCTGGCGACGGTCTCGAGGTCGTCGACGCCGTCCGCTGGGTGGGTTCCGGAGTCGAAGTCCCGGTGCTCTCGGACGTGCCGGTCAGCGAGAACCTGGTCGTCCGGGCCCTCGATCTCGTTGGTCGGCGGGCACACATCCGGCTCGTGAAGAGGATCCCGCCCGGAGCAGGTCTCGGCGGAGGATCGGCCGACGCCGCGGCCGTGCTCCGCTGGGCGGGAGTCAAGGATCTCGCGCTCGCGGCGCGTCTCGGCGCTGACGTGCCCTTCTGTCTGCGAGGCGGTCGCGCGAAGGTGCGCGGTGTCGGCGAGATCGTCGAAGCCCTGGCACCCGCTGACCAGGCCTTTGTCATCGTCACACCTTCATTCGGCGTGTCGACTGCTGCGGTCTACGCGGCGTTCGACGAGGTCGGCGCCCCGGCGCCGGGATCCGCGACGAACGACCTGGAAAGAGCGGCAATCGTCGTCGAGCCGCGGCTCGCGCACTACCGGGAGCTCCTCGCGGAGGCGTCCGGATTGCAGCCGTCTCTGGCCGGGAGCGGGTCGACCTGGTTCGTCGAGTGTGAGCCGCCGGAAGCGCCGGCCGTCGCCAGCGAGATCCGAAGGAGGGTCGAGTCGACGAAGCTGTCAGCTCTCGTCGCGGCCACGCGCGCCGTCACGTGAGCGCGTGCCGATCCCTAGCAAATCGCTCGGATCGGGAGCGCTCGTCCCCGTGAACGGGTGAGTAGGCCTACTTCGAGCGGCGCTGCCAACGCGTGCGCTTCAGCATCTTCTTGTGCTTCTTCTTGCGCATGCGCTTGCGGCGCTTCTTGATCAGCGATCCCATGGCTTCGCAGACGATAGCTGATGGAATCCGATCGGAATTCACGGCGGGCAGCCGGACCTGAGCGAGGGGCGCTGGGTGGTCCGCGCCGCCCGGGTGCGGTTTGTGGCGCGACACCGAATCGTCCGAAGGTTGGAGCCGACACACCTGCGAACGCGGGATCTAAGGACCGAGAGCTTCCCAATTGTCCGTGAAGTTCTCGCCCGAGGAGCTGAGCGGTCCGGGCGCGGCCAAAATCGCCGAACCGCTATCGACCATTTCGATGGACAACGCGGTGAACGCAGAGATGGAATCGGTGGTCCCGTTCACCGTCGCATTTGTGAAGGCCACCGACCCGAAGTCGGCGAGCGGGACCGCTGTGTTGCCATTCACCTCGGGTCTTTCGACGATCCATTCCGCTGATTCCTGTGCCGCCGAGAACGTGATTGCCGGAGACCTCGTGTAGTGCCACCCCTGCGTCGAGTCTGAGATCTCGAGGGTCCATACGTTGGCAACGACGCTGATGGACGCCGACATCGCATCCCCAGGGGATACCGGGTGCCCGGCGGGAAGTTGGACCTCGTTGCCGCTGTTGATGTTGTTGTCCCCGTACATCTCATACCAGGCGTAATACGAAGCCACGTTGTTCGTGTTGCAGTCCGCTTCGATGCCGTCCTGCTCGACCGTGCTGCTCCCGTAGCCGTCGATCCCGATCCACGCCGAGGCGTAGGCGTTCTTGCCTGAATTGCATGTCAGAGTCGGTACCGTCCAGTCACCATTGACCGAGGCAAAGGTGCCTGTCGGGCCTGTGTCCACGTAGCCGGACCAGTTGTAGGAGTTGCGGTTCGTGACTGTCAGCGTCGCGGGGTTGGTCGTTGCGGATCCGCCGGTGTTCGTGAACACCGCTTCGTACTCGTAGCTGTTCTCCGCGCTCGACGCCGTGAACGAGTAGGTCCGCGAGGTCGAGGAGGCGCCGGAGGCATACGCCCAGCTTGTGCCGCCGTTGGATGAGTACTTCCACTGGATACTGGGGGTCGGAGTGCCCGACGCCCAGGCCGTGAAGCTCGCGGAATCGCCCGCAGGAACTGTTTGGTTCGTTGGTTGTTCTGTAATGACGGGTGCAGCAGGCGCCAGCGTCGTAGTCGTCGTAGACGTCGTGGTCGTCGTTGTGGTCGTCGTGGTCGTCGTTGTGGTCGGCGATGTCGAGGTCGTGGTCGGTGGCGTTGTCGTGGTCGGCGGCGTTGTCGTGGTCGGTGGCGTTGTCGTGGTCGGCGGCGTTGTCGTGGTCGGTGGCGTTGTCGTGGTCGGTGGCGTTGTCGTGGTCGTGGTCGGCGGCGTGGTGGTTGTAGCTGGCGGCGTTGTCGTCGTCGGTGTGGGCCGACGGTGTCGTGCCTTCACGACGACATGCCAGATCGCTGTGCTGATTCCAAAGCGATTGCTCGCCGTGATGCGAACCTCAGCAGTGAAGGGTGTGCTTCGCGTATTCGCCGGAACGAACACGGAGATCTCGACCCGCCGGTTGGTACCTGTGCAGTTTACGGTTCTCTTGAAGGGAGTTCCTTGCCATCTGAACGAAGAAAACGTGCAGATGGTTGCATTGCTTACCCTCGCCATAGGTCGGGCAATTCCACCCGAGCTGGGCAAGGCCGAGGCGGAACTCTTGACGGATGACAGAGACGGCTTGCCACTCGCCGAGGACTTGGCTGAAGGAGTTGGGCGCAGGTCGGGTAGGACGGTGACTATGCGACGCCCCGCGCTCGCCGGTCCAGGATTCTCTGCGGTCAAAGGCGGCGAATGTCCCGTGGAAACGACCAAACCCAACGGGAAGACGCGAAAGGTACCGACGGGCATGGTTCGCGCCAATGCGCTGTTCATCAGCGAGACTCCACCGTACAGTGAGGCACCGATCAGCGTGCAAACGGCGATCGTTACAGACCCAAGTCGTTTCATCGCTCGCGATTCTCAGCGAGAAACCGGAACACGTCCATCTCCACTGAAGAATATCGGTGATTTCCATCGCGAGGATGGCACAAATCAGCGGTTTTCGATTGTTCGGTGAGGCCGCGTCTTAGCGACACTGGTCGTTGCTCGTCTTGTAGGGACGTGAAGTTGTGCCAGGATCTCGAGATCGCGCGCGTCGGGGCCTACCTGCGCGAGGCTTGAGTCGTTTCGACCTGCGAGTCCGTGGTACCGCGAGCTGACGAGAAGGTCGTAGAGGTCTTGACTCGGTGGCGGGTAGTTCAAGAGGCAGAACGCCTGACTTTGGATCAGGAGGTTGGAGGTTCGAGTCCTCCCCCGCCAGCAAAGTGCCTCTGAGGTGGGGTTGAGCACCTAGGTCGCAGCGCGGAAGGCAAGCACAGCGCACCTACAGGCCGAATGCTTCGTTCCTCGTCGATTTGGAGCCGCAGGCAGGCGTCACAGAAGTCTGAGCCTTTGACGATCACCGGTAACACATCGAGGATGGCGCAGGCTGGGCGACGACCCCAGCCGAGTACCTTGGGTCGTTCAGGCGTGGCCCAGGCGTGACCCAAGTAAGTCGGTGCCCAAGCAAGCGGAAGTTCCGCGGCGGCTGCTTGCCGCGGGAACACGGATTTGAGCGACGTTCTCCCTACACGTCTCGACAACCAGCCCGATGACCGGGTGGCTGGCGTTTGGTGCGAGGAATCAAATTCGTTGTCGGAGTAAAGCGCCAACCGAGAATCAGGAGACCTGATTCTCGGTTGGCGCTGGCGCTTGTGGAATTAGGTTGGTCGCGTTTGCGAAATTAGGTTAACCGGCAACGGCAACCGTGGTACCGGCGGTGCCGTTGTATTCGTCTGTCCACGTCGGTGCTAGCAGGCCTTCCTTGGCCCACACGATGCGACTCGAGTCCACCACTGCGATGAGGGCACCATTCGTGGGGTCACTCGCGACGGAGAATCGATAGTTACCGTTGAAGACATTGTTGTATTCGTCGTACCACACCGCGGTGACGCTGCCTTCCTTCGCGTACAGGTTGTAACTACTTTCATCCTGCACGGCGATGAGAGGGCCATTCGTGGGGTCACTCGCGACTGCCACGTAGTTGGCGTTGT
This sequence comes from Acidimicrobiales bacterium, assembly GCA_050013835.1. GTDB lineage: Bacteria > Actinomycetota > Acidimicrobiia > Acidimicrobiales > Bog-793 > Bog-793. The sequence goes on along the minus strand of JBEKEM010000004.1, from coordinate 109,060 downwards.
TGTACTCGTCGTGCCACGGCGCAGTCAGGCTGCCTTCTTTGGCCCACAGATAGGAATCTTCGTCCACCACAGCGATCAGGGGACCATTCGTGGAATCGCTCGCGACGGCCACTTGATCGGCGTCGACCCCTGTAGTCGATTCGTTCCATACCTCGGTCCACGCCGCGGTCAAGCTGCCTTCCTTGGCCCACACGTCATGAGAGTTGTCCACAAAAGCAATGAGGGGACCATTCGTGGGATCGCTCGCGACGGCCAGTTCATTGGAACCTGTTTCGGCCAAGACCCCTGCAATCGATTCGTTCCATTCCTCGACCCACGGAGCCGTCAGGCTGCCTTCCTTGACCCACAGGTTGCCATTGTGGTCCACCACAGCGATGAGGGGACCATTCGTGGAATCACTGGCCACGGCCACTTGATCGGCCTCGACCCCTGAAGTCGATGCGTTCCATTCCTCCACCCACGGAGCCGTCAGGCTGCCTTCCTTGGCCCACACGTTTCCAGAGCCGTCGATATACGCGCCGAGGAAACCATTCGTGGGGTCACTCGCCACGGCAGCCGCGTAAGTAGTGCCGCTGAACTCCGGGGTCACCCACGCCGCATTCAGGCTGCCCTCCTTGGCGAGCACGCTGTTGGCAACACGCACGGCGATCACAGGCGGCGTCGAGGTACCGCTACCCGTCGTCGCCTGGGCGCTCGCCAGGGGAAGCCATGCAGTACCGAGCAGTGCCAGTATGAAAACGTAGAACAAACGCCGGACAGTCATTTCAGGCTCCTAATTAGGGGACTTGACCAGGACTTTAGCAAGCAGCATGCTGCAATGAGCCGCCGCCCGTCGCTGCTGTATTCCGTCGGTCCATGCTAGTGCAACTGGCAAAATCGCGTCGGTTCCACGCGTTCATTTGAATCATCGGGCCGGAGAGATCGTTGCCGAAGACGACCGCCCCCCTCGAACGGCAGCGACGGCAGGCGACTGGTTCGCCACCGGTCTTGGCACTCCAACGTGCGAAGCTGGGTCCTGCTCTCGATGACCCGTCAAGGAGCTCGGAGTTATGGCGACTGTGCTGGTGACACGGCATCTGCCCGATGGAGCACTCGATCCGCTCGCCGCTCACGAAGTCAGGGTCCGGGCTGTTGATGCGCCCTACAGTCACGCCGAGCTCGTCCACGCCGTCGCCGACGTCGATGCAGTGGTCTGCGTCCTGACTGATCGCATCGATGCCGAGGTGATCTCAGCGGCCCCACGTCTGCGGGTGATCGGCAACGTCGCGGTCGGGCTCGACAACATCGACCTGGCCGCGGCACATGCGGCGGGCGTGCAGGTGCTCAACACGCCGGGTGCCCTCGACGAGACGACCGCGGATCTCGCCTTCGCCCTGATCCTCGCGGCGAGTCGCCGGACGCCTGACGCCGAGCGCGACCTTCGATCAGGCGACTGGCGCGGTTGGAGCCTCCTCGACCACCTCGGCCGCGACGTCTGCGGCGCGACGCTCGGCCTGGTGGGGTTCGGGCGGATCGCTCGTGCCGTGGCGCGACGAGCCGCCGGGTTCGACATGACCGTCCTGCACTGGTCGCACCGCGACACCGGGGAGCCTGGCTACGTGGTGGATCTCGACGACCTGCTCGTCCGCAGCGACATCGTGAGTCTGCACGTGCCCCTCACCGAATTGACCCGTCACCTGATCGGAGCGCGCGAGCTGGCGCTGCTCCGTCCGGACTCGGTCATCGTGAACACGGCCCGGGGCGCCGTCATCGACGAGGACGCGCTCGCCGACGCGCTCGAGGGCGGGCGGATCTTCGCGGCCGGTATCGACGTCTACTCGGAAGAGCCGCGGGTTCCGGCGGCACTGTTGCACGCGCCGCACGCGGTGCTCCTCCCGCACATCGGAAGCGCGACGCTCGCGACGAGGCGACGCATCGCGCTCATGGCGACGAACGGCGTGGCGGCGGCACTCGGCGGGAGCTGAGGAGGTGCACGTTCTCGTCGCGCCCGACAAGCTGCGCGGCACGCTCAGTGCCCGGGACGCGGCCCGTGCCCTCGCTGAGGGCCTCGACGCGGCCGGGGCGCAGACGATACTCCTACCCCTGTCCGACGGCGGTGAGGGATTCCTCGACGCGCTGGGAGGTCCGAACCGCACGAGCGAGGTGCCGAACGCGTTTGGCGTGCCCGTCGTGGCACCGTGGCGGCTGCGCAGGGGCCGGGCGGTCATCGAGTCGGCGATCGTGATCGGCTACGGGGGGTGTGCGGCGCCCGGACCCGGGCAGGCCGAAGCGGCGACGACCTACGGCCTCGGCGCGCTGGTCGCCGAGGCACTGCGCGCCGGGGCGAGCCACGTGAGCGTGGGACTGGGCGGGTCGGTCACGACGGACGGGGGCGCCGGCGCCCTCGAGGCGCTCGCCGACCTCGTCCCGTTCGCGGCCGGCTGTCGCGTCGTGCTCGCGACGGACGTGACGACGGGCTACCTTGACGCGGCCCGCGTGTTCGGTCCCCAGAAGGGGGCCGACTCCGACACCGTTGCCCGCCTCGAGCGGCGTCTCGCCGCCCAGGCTGAGTTGCTGCGGGAGCGTTTCTCGGTCGACGTCGGACTCGTCCCCCGAGCCGGGGCGGCCGGAGGTCTGGCGGGCGGCCTGTGGGCCGCCGGGGCCCGCATCGAGCCCGGCTTCGAGTTCGTGGCCCGCCACGTCGGGCTCGCCAGCCGCGTCGCCGCGGCGGATCTCGTCGTCACCGCCGAGGGCCGTCTCGATCGCACCTCGTTCGAGGGCAAGGTGGTCGGTGGCGTGCTCGCCGAGGCGGAGCTCCGTCACGTGCCGGTCGTCGTCGTCGCCGGCCAGGCCGAGCGCGACGCCGTCGGCCTCTCCCCGGCACCGGTCGTCGTGCTGTCCGAGCTGTTCGGCGCCGAAGCGTCGGCCCACTCGACGGCGGACTGCCTCCGTCTGGTGGCGGCACAGATCCTCGCAGTCGGCTCGTGAACGTGTCTCGGTAAACCGGTCCTCGTCACGCCAGGGAGCCCAGTTGCCGGCCGGTGGTCGGGCCGTCTCCCCGAGCTGAGTCGCGGACCGTCGGGACGATTTGCGCCCGGCATCGCCCGAGGGCGCGGGCGCCGACCTAGCCGAGGTCCGGACGGTAGAGATGGCAGGCGACCTCGACCGGCGGGGTGTCGTCGCCGACCGGACCGAGCACGGGGTCGACGCCCTCGTGGAAGCGGACGGCGACGCCGGCGGCGCGCTCCTCGGTCGCGACCACGCCTCTCCAGAACGGGTCCTCCGCGCTCGCCGCACGGTGTTCTTGGAGTAGGGCCGCGACCTCGGCGGGGCTGCGGCCGGAGGCGCAGGGGAGCAGGGCGAGGGCAGACGGCTCATCGAGCCCGTCGAGGCCGCCGATGATCGCCCGCTCGCGCTGGAACTCCTCCGGGCCGAGTTGCGCCCACCGTTCCTCGAGCAGCGTCCGCAGGTCACGGCTCTCCCACCCGCACGGGGCGTAGGCGCGCGGGCAGCGGGGGTGGAACGAGCAGCCGAGCGGCGGGACTGCCGCGTCGGGCACCTCGCCGCGGGGAAGGTCGCGTGGCACGTGGTGACGGGGATCCGGTTCCGGGATCGCCTCCAGGAGCGCCTTCGTGTACGGGTGACGCGGGTTGGCGTAGACGTCGGCGGCGGAGCCGATCTCGACGATCCGGCCGAGGTACATGATGGCGATCCGGTCGCAGAAGTAGCGCGCCGTCGCGAGGTCGTGGGTCACGTAGAGGTACGTGAGGCCGAGGTCGGTCTTCAGGTCGTCCATGAGCTGGAGGACCTTGGCCCGCACGCTCATGTCGAGCATCGAGACCGGCTCATCGGCGATGACGAGCTCCGGTCCGAGGATGATCGCCCGGGCGAGGACGGCGCGCTGTTTCTGGCCGCCCGAGAGGTCGCTCGGGTACTTGCGCAGGAAGCGGTCGACGGGCACGAGCCCGACGCGTTCGAGCGTCTCCGAGACGAGCCTCGTCACCTGGCGGTCGTCACGGGCGATGCCGTGGATCTTGAGGGGGTGGCCGACGGCGTCGCGGATGGTCATCGCCGGGTTGAGCGAGGCGTGCGGGTCCTGGAAGATGAGCTGCATCCGCTTGCGCAGCGGCCGGAAGCGCCGTTCCGAGAGACCGGAGATCCTCTCGCCGTCGAGCGAGATCGAGCCGTCGGTGACGTGCACGAGGGACAGCACCGCCCGCGAGATCGTCGTCTTGCCGCTGCCGGACTCACCGACGAGCCCGAGCACCTCGCCGCGGTGCAGCTGGAAGCTCACGCCGTCGACGGCCTTCACCGACCCGGTGTCGTGGCCCAGCACCCGCTGGAGGAAGTTGCCGCGCAGCGCGAAGTGGACCTTCACGCCGCGCACGTCGAGAAGCACCGGGGCTGTCGAGAGGTCAGGCTTCGTCGGCAATGCCGATCTCCTCCCGCTCGAGCGGCACCCGGTCGTCGGGTGTCAGGTGGTCGGCCGGGCCGTGCAGCCAGCACTCCGCGAGGTGGCCCGGCCGCACCTCCGTGCCGATGGGGGCGGCGGCGGCGCAGACCCGCATCGCCGCGGGGCAGCGCGGGTGGAAGCGGCATCCCGCTGGCGGTTCGACGAGGTCGGGCGGCGCCCCGGGGATGAAGTGGAGCTCGCGGGTCGAAAGCGAGATCGTGGAACGCATGAGCTCCTGCGTGTAGGGGTGCTCCGGGCGGCTGAAGATGTCCTCGACGGCGCCCTGCTCAACGATTCGGCCGGCGTACATCACGGCGACGCGGTCGCAGGACTCGGCGACGATGCCGAGGTTGTGGGTGATGAGGAGCAGCGACGCGTCGAAGTTCCGTTTGAGATCGGCGATGAGCGACAGGATCTGCGCCTCGACGAGCACGTCGAGGGCCGTCGTCGGCTCGTCGGCGACGACGAAGCGCGGGCGGAAGACGAGCGCGAGCGCGATCATGATCCGCTGCCGCATACCGCCCGAGAACTCGTAGGGGTAGTTGCGGAAGCGCGTCGGCGGGATGCCAACCCCGCCGAGTGCCTCGAGCGAACGCCGGCGCACCTCGGCGTCGGAGATGTCCGGGTCGTGGGTGCGCAGCGCCTCGGCGAAGTGGTCCGAGATCCGCATCAGCGGGTCGAGCCGCGTCATCGGCTCCTGGAAGACGAGCCCGATCGCAGGGCCGCGCAGCTTGCGCATCTCAGCCGGCGACGCCGTGACGAGGTTGCGTCCCCCGAACTCGACCACCCCGTCGCGGGTCGCGCCGACGGGCAGCAGCCCGAGGAGCCCCCGCCCGAGCGTCGACTTGCCGCACCCCGATTCGCCGACGAGTCCGAGCGTCTCACGCTCGCCGATCTCGAAGCTCACGCCGTCGACGGCGCGTACGGGGCCGCGGTCGGTCCCGTACCAGACGCGCAGGTCCCGTACCCGGATGACGGGTTGCGTCGCGGCGGCGGTGGTGGTGGTGGTGGTGGTCGCCTTCCGCTGACCGCCGGGCAGGGCGTAGGAGCGGTGGTTCGGCCGGCGCAGCAGCGGGTTGTAGCTGTCGTTCAGCCCCTCGCCAACGAGGGTGAGGCCGGTGACGAGGAGGATGATCGCGATCCCCGGGAACAGCCCCGTCCACCAGAAGCCGGCCTGGGCGTCCGAGATGCCCCGTGAGATGTCGTAGCCCCATTCGGCCGCGACCGACGGGTCCATGCCGATGCCGAGGAACGAGAGCCCGGCGAGCGTGAGGATGGCGTCGGCGGCGTTGAGCGAGGCGACGACGGGGACGGACTGGATGACGTTGGCGAACACGTACCGGCGGATGACCGTGCGCGGCTTGGCCCCGAGGGCGCGCCCCGCCTCGACGTACGACTCCTCGCGCACCGACAGCGTGCTGTTGCGCACGACGCGGAAGTACTGGGGGATGTACACGACGGTGATGGCGATCGCCGCGGTGAACACCCCCCCACCGACCGAGTTCTGGAGGAGGAAGGCGATGACGATGGCGAGGAGCAGGTAGGGGAAGGCGAAGATCGAGTCGTTGAATAGGACGAGTGCCCGGTCGAGCCAACCCCCGAAGTAGCCGGAGATGAGACCCATCGGCACGCCGATGGCGACACTCAACGCGAGGGCCAGCACGACGACCTCGATCGAGGTGCGCGCGCCGAAGATGACCCGGGAGAACACGTCCTCGGAGACGACGGTCGTGCCCATCCAGTGGGCCGCGGACGGCGCACCCTGCTGGGGGAAGCGAACGCCGTGCGCCATGTACTGGTTAAAGCCGTAGGGCGCGATCTGGGGCGCGAACACGGCGAGCACGACGAAGAACGCCGTGATCGCGGCACCGGTCCAGAAGAGCCAGCGCGGCAGTCCGCGCGCGGCGAGCAACGGGGCGATCGCGTGGTGGAGGCCCCGCATCGGCCCGGAGCGGCCGTCACGGGCGTCGTCGGGCTCCACTTCGCGGTCGACGGTGACGGGGACGGTCGTTGCCATCAGTAGCGAACCCGTGGGTCGATCCAGGCGTTCAGAAGATCGATGATCAGGCTGATCGCGACGACAGCGAGCGCGAAGACCGTGATGATCCCCTGGACGGCGATGTAGTCGCGCGCGTCGAGGTAGTAGATGAGCTGATTGCCGATTCCCGGCCAGTTAAAGGTCTCCTCGGTGAGGACCGCGCCCGACAGCAGGAGCGCGGCCTGAAGACCTGTCACCGTGATGATCGGGACGAGCGCGTTGCGGAAGGCGTGATGGACGACGACGGCGCGTTCTTTCAGTCCGCGGGCGCGGGCTGCCTCGACGTAATCACCCTTCATCGTCTGGATGACGTTCACGCGCACGAGCCGGAGCACGACCCCCGAGATCACGAGTCCGAGCGTCATCGCCGGGAGGACGAGGTGGGCGAAGAGATCCGGCAGGTCCCCCCACTGCCCGTCGATCATCGCGTCGATGATCGGGATGTTCGTGTGTGGCGTGAGATTGGCCTGGATGATGATGCTCGCCTCGCTCGAGGTCGGCAGCCAGTTGAGGATGTGCCCGAACAGTTCTTGGGCGAGCAACCCGAGGAAGAAGACGGGGGCGGCGTAGATCACGATGCCGAAGATGCGCGCCGAGGCGTCGACCCAGGTGTCGCGCATCCTTCCGGCGAGCATGCCGAGCGGGACGCCGACCACGATGGCGACGAACATCGCCGCGCCGGTGAGCTCGAGTGTCGCGGCCCCGTTCTGGGCGATGATCTGAGTGACGGGGCGGTGGTCGGTGATGGTCGTGCCGAGATTGCCGGTGAAGACCTGCCGCAGGTACTCCCAGTACTGGACGAGGAGGGACTTGTCGTAGCCGGCGGCGCGCTCCCGAGAGGCGAGTTGGGAGGGCGAGAGGTGCCCGCCGAGCGCGGCGAGGATCGGGTTCCCCGGGGCGACCCGCATCAGCATGAAGACGAGCGTCAGCAGGATCAGCACCATCGGCAGCACGAGCACGAGCCGCGTGAGGACGTAGCGGCGTAGTGAGCCTGTCGACGAGGCCAAGTTGGCTGTTCCTTCCGGTGATTGCCGGTCCTTGAGTGCCCGGGCGCGTCGCGCCCGGGCACTCAAGGACTATCGGATCAAGACTTGCCGATTAGCCAGAAGCGGAAGGTGTAGGAAGCGTCGAGTGTCGACTTGACGCCGGTCACTCCGTCGCGCACCCCCGCGACCTGGCCGCCCTGCCAGATCGGGATGAGCGGCGTGTCTTCGGCAGTCAGCGTCTGGAGCTTGGCGAACGCCGAATCCCGGACGGACTGGACCGTCGAGGCCTCTTCTGCCGCGATGTTCTTGTTCACCTGCATGTTGCAGTAGTGGTTGACCATCCACTCGTCGTCGCACAGGTAGAACGGGCCCGTGTAGTCATCGGCGTCCGGGTAGTCCGGGAACCAACCAAACAAGGACACCCCGTACTGGTTCGTCGTTCCCGCCTGGACGTACGTGGACCATTCGGCCGTGTTCAGCGACACGTTGAACAGGCCCCCGGTGTCGATCTGACGCTGCAGCTCCGTCGCGAGGTCGGTGTCCCCGTAGTGGTCGGTGTTGTACCAGAGGGTGAACTTTACCGGGGTCGTCACACCGGCGGCCTTGAGGACGGCCTTGGCCTTCGCGACGTTCGGGGACGAGCCGTACACGTTCTCGAACGAGTTGATGTGGCCGGCGAGCGCGTCCGGAATGATCGAGTACAGAGGCTTGACCGTTCCCTTGTAGACGTTCTTCGCGATGTCGTTGCGGTTCACGAGGTACGCGACCGCCTGGCGAATGGCGTGCTTCTGCGCGGCCGTCGAGCCGGGCTGGACCTTCAGGTTGAACACGATGTAGCGGATCTCGATGCCCTTGCCCTGTGTGACCGTGATGCCCTTCGTCTTCTCGAGGGCGAGGATCTGCGTCGGGTTCAGCTCCCGGTAGGCGATGTCGACTGCTCCGGACGTGACGTCCGAGACGAGCGTCGTGGCCGTCTCCTCATATCGGACGATGAACTCGTTGTTGTGCAGGACGTCGCTGCCGCCGTAGTGCGGGTTCGGCTTGAACACGGCGAGTTGGTTCGGCGTGTACGACGCCATGTAGTACGGGCCGGATCCGATGATCTTCCCGGCAGTCGACGGCTGCAGCGACGTGAACGAGTAGAGCTTCTGGTCGACGATCGCGCCGGCACCGGTCGTGAGCACGTCCGGCCATGCCGCGTCGGCGGCCTTCAGCTTGAACGTCACCTTGTTGCCGGACGCGGTGACGTTTTTCATCGGCGCGATGAGGCTCGAAGGACCGTTAGAGTTGGCGATCTTGTTGATCCGGTTGAACGAGAACGCCACATCGGCAGCCGTCACCGGGTCACCATTCGAGAAGAACTGCTTCGGTTTCACCGTGCAGACGTAGGTCGTCGCACCCGTTCCCTGCCAGGCGCACGTGCCCGCGTCGGAGACGATCGTCGTCGTGCCGGGGATGTACTTCAGGAGCGTCTGGTAGACGTTGTAGATGATCGTCCAGGAAGGCAAGTCGTAGGAGCCCGCAGGGTCCAAGGACACGATGCGGTCTGTCGTTCCCAAGGTGACCGTGACGTTCGGGGGGGAGTGGTGCACAGCTCTGTTGGTCGCTGCACCGCTCGCGCCCGTCCAGGCCGTGGCCGGAACGATCAGCGCGACTCCCACTGCAACGCCCGCCAAACGGCTCATGGTCGATCGGGTCGGTCGTCTGTCTCGTGGCATCAAGCCCCCTTCATAGAGAGGTGCCCCGACCGCTGTCGGGGCTCGTTGACTTGCTGGTAATCCCCAGGGTTGACCTGCAGCAAGGCTGCGAGTGCATATTCGCGCATGCTGGCGAGTTAAGCCAGAAGATCGCTCGGGGGCGCGGGAGGAAGGAGCGTAAGCTCGAGGCCACGGGGGACTCGGGGTGCTGGGTCGGATCGGAGAGCGGCATCAGCTCCCTCGCCGGGTGGTTCGACGACCCGAGCTCCCGGGGCGCGCGCCAGTTCCGTCCCGCGCGACTCTGTGTGGGGCGCTAGCTCGTGACGAGGCAGGAGGGGCTTAGCCGAGGCTTCCCGCGGCCGACTTCGAAGCTTCCTTCGACTTCTTCGCGGCGCGCTTCTCCTTCACGCTCCGCCCTGGTTTCTTGCTGCTCGGCTTCTTCGGTGACTTGTCCGCCATCGTCGGGTCCTTTCAAGTCGGCCGGTCGGTCTCGATTGTCGCGTAATGCGCGTCCTACTGCTTGATGCGCCGCCACCGATGCTAGATGCTCGCCCGGGATCGATTCACGTTGGAGTCGTGACAGCCTGGTGACTTGTCTGCCGTTGCAGGGGGAGCGAGGATCGTCGCAATCAGATGACACCGCACCTCAGGGCTTCCGCAATCATTCCTGCGCGCGTTGTTGCGGCAACAGGGGTCCTCGTTGCCTTCACGTTCTGGCCCGAGGTTGCGAGCGTTTCGTTGTCCCGGGCGCCCGCGAACGCGCGTCTTCCCCGTGCCTGTTCCGCGGCTCGCGTTCTCGGATCGTGGAGCACCTCGCGCCTCGCGGCTCAGACGTTGGCCGCGGGGATCGAGGAGGACGATGTCAGTTCGGTGTCCCACGAAGTCGCGGTCGGCATCGGCGGGCTCATCCTGTTTGGCTCCACGGCGCCGGCCGGCCTCGCCAGCCAGCTCGCCGCGGTCGAATCCGGTGCTCCGGGAGGCGTGAAGCCGCTCGTCATGACCGACGAGGAGGGGGGGCTCGTGCAGCGGATGGCGAACCTCGTCGGGTCGATTCCCGCTCCGCGCACGATGGGCGCCGCGATGACCCCGGCCCAGATCGAAGCCCTGGCGACGCAGGTTGGCCGGCGAATGCGCGCCGCCGGAGTGACGATGGACCTTGCGCCCGTGCTCGACGTCGACGGAGGCGTCGGACCGAACGCCCGGGATCCCGATGGGACGCGTTCGTTCAGCGCGACGGTCAGCGTCGCGGCCAAAGACGGCCTCGCCTTCGCCTCGGGGCTCGAGCGCGCCGGGGTCATCCCGGTGGTCAAGCACTTTCCCGGTCTCGGGGGGGTGAGCCAGGACACCGACGTCGGTCCCGCCACGACGATCCGGTGGAGTCTCCTCGAGAAAACCGGGCTTGTCCCGTTCGTCGAGGCGATCGACTCGGGCGTCCCCGCAGTGATGGTCTCCAACGCGAGCGTCCCGGGTCTCACCTCCCAGCCGGCGAGCCTGTCACCGGTCGTCGAGACGTCACTTCTGCGGGGAAGGCTCCATTTCAGAGGGCTCATCGTCACGGATTCGCTCGTCGCCAAGGCGATCGTCGCGACCGGGCTGACCCTGCCCGGGGCGGCGGTCGTGGCGCTGCGCGCCGGGGCCGATCTGCTCCTCTACCAGGCATCGGGTGCGAGCACTGACGCGACGTTCAACCAGATCGTCCACGGCGTCGTCGAGGCGGTCGCCCGAGGCGAGCTCTCGCGAGCACAGCTCGTGGAGGCGGTCGGCTACGTGCTCGCTGCGAAGAAGGTCGACCTCTGCGCGCGGGGATGAGCGCGGCAGCGTTCTGAGACTCCCGCGGGCCGGGGCGGAACCGGTCCTCGCCCGGGTCCGGTCATGGAACGGATCCTCGTCAGTAGACCTTGGCGTAGACGAGGATCGAGCCCACCACGATGATGAGGCCGACGATCGGGACGATGATTGCTTTCGAGGCGCGCATCGCGACCCGGATGCCGCCGATGATCAGGATCAAGGCACCGACGACGATGCCGACGATCCCCGCCAGGTGGTGCTTGCTGAGCGTTGCGAGGACTGCTGCGAACGTGCCGACGGCGTGCATCGGGATCTCCCTCGACGATCTGTGCGGACCGCCTGACTGTAGCCACCAGTTGGGAGGTCGTGCGCTGGCCCCGGCCCACCCGTTGCGGACCTGAGGCGACCCGGCGTCGTCGGAGTGGCCCGCCGACCTCCGGTTGCCCTCGTTCCGGCCGATTCCGGCCGATTCCGGTCGCTTCTGGTGGCGAGCGACCATCTCCGCCTTGTCCGATCGGGTGGCTCCATGCCTCGGTGAGTTCGGCGGAGCGGTCCTCGGTGGACCTCGACGCGGACAGGAACCTCCGGATCCCCGGAGTCCGTGCCATTCGAGTCGCCCGATCGGAAGACGACATACCCACTGCACCCGATGCCTGCGTCGAGGATCTCTCCCGTTCGCCTCCCCGGTCCGTGACACCCGAAGGACAAGACAGGTTCTGGTGCACCGACCATGTCGTCACCCTCGCCCTGGTCGGCGCGCCCCGCCGGTCTCATCGGTCGCGATCGGGCCGCGCGATGACGAATTGCCGCTGGATCTGCCCCCGGGCGCCACCTCGTGGCGGTTTTGTCGCGGGGGAGTCGATTGTCCCGTAGGCTGCTGACAGCACGAGGTCACAAGGACCGCGCGCGCTGTTGAGAGAGAGAATCCGAATTGGCAACTGGAACCGTTAAGTTTTTCAACTCCGAAAAGGGATATGGCTTCATTTCCCGCGAGCAAGGTGACGACGTGTTCGTCCACTACTCCAGCATTCAGGGAACTGGCTACAAGTCCCTCGAGGAGGGCCAGCGCGTCGAGTTCGACGTCGTTCCGGGCCGCAAAGGTGAGGAAGCCCAGAACGTACGGGTGGTCTAGACCTTTCTGAAGTCGACTGGAGGAGCCCGCCGGCCTGGCCGGCGGGCTCCTCTGCTGTCCCGGGAAGGTTTGACGGGCGGCACGCGCCGGCTTCGGCGCCGTAGCATCCGTCGGACCGACGAACGAAGGAGGGGGCAGTGCGCGGATCGCCAGTTCCGGCGATTGGTCCCTCGTTGGACGGGCGACTGCCAGGTGGTGGGCTGGTCGCCCCGGTGTCGGCACCGGCGCCTGGCCCGGGGGGAAAGCGGAAGGGGAACAGACAGGCGGAGGCGGGGACGGCGCGATGAGCGCGCGTGCCATCGTCGCCGCGGCTCCGCTGCTGAATTCGGCGGCCCACGTCGCGCACTCGCACGCCTCGGAGATGCACTACTGGCAGGCGATCGTCCTCGGGGTCCTTCAGGGGATCAGCGAGCTCTTCCCGGTCTCGAGCCTCGGGCACACGGTCGTCTTTCCGGCACTGTTCGGTTGGCACAACGTCGTCGCGGCCCAGTCGGCTCCGGAGTCGTTCTGGCTGGGCTTCCTCGTCGGTCTCCATGTGGGCACGGCGGTCGGCCTCCTCGTGTTCTTCCGCAGGGACTGGGTGAGGATCGTCCGCGCGCTCATCTCTTCGGTGCGTCACCAGGAGATCGCGACGCCGACGGCGAGACTGGGCTGGCTCCTCGTCGTCGCGACGATTCCCGCCGGGATCAGCGGGATCCTTTTCGAACACGCCCTGCGGGTGCTGTTCTCCAAGCCCATTCCCGCCTCGGCCTTCCTCGTCGTGAACGGTTTCCTCCTCGCCACGGGCGAGGTCCTGCGGCGGAGACGTTCGGCCCCGGTGCCGGCCCCCGCCGCGGGGGTGGGCCCCGGTCCAGGGCGGCCCGACCGCGCCCTCGCCACGCTCAGCATGCGCGAGGGCATCCTCGTCGGCGTCGCCCAGGTGGGCGCGCTCGTCGCGGGGATCAGCCGGTCCGGGATCACGATGGTGGCCGGTCTCGCCCGTGGTCTCAACCACGAGGACGCGGCGCGCTTCTCGTTCCTGCTCGCGACGCCGATCATCTTCGCCGCCGGCGTCTACAAACTGCCGGACCTGCTGGGGGCGACTGGTGACGGGGTCCGGGGCCAGACCCTGGCGGCCGCGGCGTGCGCGGGTGTGGCTGCCTGGTTCTCCGTGCGGTTCCTCACTCGCTGGTTCACGACCCGGACGCTCACGCCGTTCGCCGTCTACTGCGTCGTGTTTGGCTCGGCGCTCCTCATCCACTTCAACTAGCGCCGCGCTGGCACCACGCCCGCCCGACGAGGATGCCCTGCGGGGGTCGCCCACGGCGAAGGTCGGATCCGGGAGTATCGCGGCCGGCCGGCGGCGGCCGGTCAGGGCGCCGTGACCACTCGGAAGAGTTCCGCGAGGCGTCCCGCCGGGAGACCGGCACTCCGCGCCCCCGCCTCGAGCCATCCCCCGACACGACCGGCGAGCCACTCCCCCTGGCCGACCTGGCTGACGTGACAGCGCAAAGCGGCGATCTTCCGGTCGAACGACCCGGTGACGTCGACAGCGCGGTTCGGCTCGGGGTGGGCGCAGAGCCAGAGCTCCCTCACGGTGTGGGGCTCGAGCCCCTCGTCGAGGAGCGCGGGATGGGCGAAGGGGTTGCGCGCGTCGGGGTAGAAGGCGCAGACGGCGGCCTCGCCCGCCGCGAGGTGGTCCGGATGGGACGCGCCGATCGCGTCCCAGTAGCGCTCGGGGGACTGACAGACGAGTCGGTCGGGGCGGAGCGCGCGCACGACCCGGCAGATGTCCCGCCGCAGTTCAACGGACGCGACGAGGGCACCGTCCGGGTAGCCGAGGAAGTGCACGTCGCGAACGCCGACGAGGGCGGCAGCGGCGCGCTGCTCGTCGCGGCGGATCCCGGCCAACTCCCGGGGCGGAATCGAGGGGTCGGCCCCCCCAGCGTCGCCGTCGGTGACGATGCAGTAGGAGACGTCGATCCCGGCGTCCGTCCAGAGCGCGACGGACCCGGCGGAGCCGAAATCGGCGTCGTCGGGGTGCGCCGCGACGACAAGCACCCGGGTGGCGCCCGTCCCGATGCCGTCGTCGACGCGGGGCGCGCTAGCGGTCATCAGCCGCTCGATTCGTCATTCGAGCAGGGTAGCGCCACGCGCACCGCGGACGGTCCAACATCGAGCGACCCGACATGTCTGAAGCCGATCCGTGTTCGGTCAACGGACACCCAGCCCGGCCCGGGTCGTCCGCTACGCTCCGGCCTTGCCCGAGCGTCGGGTGCGCACGCCAACGACGACTCCGTGGCGCTGGTCCCATCTGGAGGTGTCGATGCCGGAGCCGTCGGATTCTGCGCAGGCCGGGAGGTCCCCGCGGCGCTCGCCTGACGCGGCCCTCGACGACGCCCGTGCCCTCCTGGCCGGCGCCGAGGCGGAACTGCGCGACATCGAGCTGGCGATCGACCGCCTCGAGGCCGGGACCTACTCAACCTGCGAGCTGTGCGGCGCGCCGATCGAGCCGGAACGACTCGGCGCCGTGGCGACGGAACGGCGTTGCGGCGCGCACGGCGCCTCGGACTGACTGTCCTGCGCCCGGGAGGCGGCGGGCTCTCAGGCCTTCTTCGTTTCCTTGAAGATCCGGTCGATCTCGGCGATGCCGGCGAGCAGTTTGTCCGCCACCGCCACGTCACACGTCTTCTTCGCCTCGCCGGCGGCCTTGGTCGTCGTCCAGACCAGCTCGTGGAGCTCGGGGAAGCGGTTGGCGTGTTCGGGCCGGAAGTAGTCGGTCCACAGCACCCACAGGTGGTGCTTCACGAGCTCGGCCCGTTCCTCTTTGATCATGATGGCGCGCTGGCGGAACACCGGGTCGTCGGACGCGTTGAACTTCTCCATGCAGGCCTTCACGGACTCCGCCTCGAGGCGGGCCTGGGCGGGGTCGTAGACGCCGCAGGGCAGGTCGCAGTGGGCGTGCGCCGTGCGCGGTGGCGCAAATCGGTCGACCAGAGACAACAAGCATGAGGTGAGGGACATGCCACTGCTCCTTCCATCGCAGTCCAATTCCCGCCGCAACAGCGAGTGCCGGCGCCGAGGGGCGCGGCGCGAACAAGACTAACGACGTGGGCATCGCGCGGGGCCGCTGGGGGATCGTCGCGGCGGGCTGCCAGCTGCTCCGCCTGCCGACGCGCGTCGTCGTCGCCGGCCCGAGCATGCTGCCGACGTTGCGCGAAGGTGACCGTTGCCTCGTGCGCCGGACGCGGCGCTGTGTGCCGGGGGATCTCATCGCGTTCATCGACCCCGAGGAGGAGAGCCGGCTGATCGTCAAGCGGGTTGTCGGGGTCGCGCCCGACGGGATCGTCGTCGCCGGGGACAACCCCGGTGCCAGCCGGGACAGCCGACAGTTCGGGGCGGTTCCCCGCGACTATGTCGTCGGCGTGGCGCGCTACCGCTATGCGCCCCGCGAGCGGGTCGGCCCGGTCCGCTGAGGGATGGTGCGGCTGGGGGGGGGCCGCACCGTTACGCTTGGCACGAATGCGCAAGCTTGCGGTGCTCTCGATGCACACGTCACCCCTGGCGCAGCCGGGCAGTGGTGACGGCGGCGGGATGAACGTCTACGTGCGCGAGCTCTCCTCGTCCCTCGCCCGGGCGGGTGTCGAGTGCGACGTCTACACGCGGGCCTGGTCGGGCGACCTGCCCGCCCTCGTCGAGGTCGAGCCGGGGCTGACGGTCCACCACGTCGGGGCCGGGCCGCGCCGACCGGTGCCCAAGGGGCAGCTGCACGAGCTCGTCGGCGAGTTCACCGAGGCGGTCGCCGACCGCATGGCCGGGTTCGAGCTGCTCGGCGCGCCGCGCACCGACGCCATCCACGCCAATTACTGGCTCTCCGGGATGGCGGGCCACGCCCTGAAGCACCGTCTCGGCATCCCGCTCGTCTCGACCTTCCACACGCTCGACCGGGTCAAGGCCGAGGCGAGCCCGGAGGAGTTTGACGAGGCCGGCCCCGGCCGGCGGGTCCACGCCGAGGCGGAGATCATCGGGTGCTCCGACGCGATCCTCGCCTCCTGCTCGGTCGAGCTCGACCAGCTCGTCGAGCTCTACGGGGCGGATCCCTCCCGCGTCGAGATCGTCGCCCCCGGCGTCGACCACGCCTTCTTCGCCCCCGGCGACAAGCTCCAGGCCCGCCGGGCGCTCGGGATCGACGGGGGCGAGCCGCTCCTGCTGTTCGTCGGCCGTATCCAGCCGCTCAAGGGCACCGACGTCGCGGTCCGTTCGCTCGCGGCCCTCGACCGCCTCGGCGTCACCGGGGCACGGCTCGCCGTCGTCGGCGGTCCGAGCGGCGTGCGGGGCACCGACGAGGTCGCCAAGCTGCGAGCGCTCGTCGCGGAGCTCGGTCTCGGCGGGCGGGTCGACTTCGTCCCGCCGCAACCGCACGAGCGGCTCTCGACGCGCTACCGGGCGGCGGACGTCTGCCTCGTGCCGAGCCGATCGGAGTCCTTCGGCCTCGTCGCCCTCGAGGCCGCCGCCTGCGGCACGCCGGTCGTGGCCTCCGCCGTCGGGGGCCTCACCACGCTCGTCGACCACGGCGAGACGGGCTTCCTCGTCGAGGGTGGTGGGGTGGACGCCTTCGCCAGTCACATCGCCGCCATCATCCGCTCGCCCGAGCTCGGTTGGCGTCTGGGCGAGGCGGCGGCGCGGCGCGCCCGGACCTACACCTGGTCGACGGCGGCGGCCCGCCTCCGTCGCCTCTACAACGACTTGACGGCGCGCACCCTCGTCGAGTGCGGCTGAGCTGGCCGCGACCGTGGGCATCCGGCTGTGCGTCGTCGGCGGGGGCCGGATGGGGACGGCCCTCGTCGCGGGACTCCTAGCCGGTGGTTGGGCGCAGGCCGGCGAGATCGCCGTGGCTGAGCGCCTGGCCGAGGGACGTGAAGCATTGCGGGCGCGGTTTCCCGGACTCGTCGTCGAAGCGGAGCCGGTCGCGGCCGACGGTGCGCTCGTGGCGGTGAAGCCGTACGACGCCGAGGGGGTCTGCCGCCGGCTCGCCGGCCTCGGCTACCGGCAGGTCCTCTCGATCGCCGCCGGGATCACGACGGCGAGCCTTGAGGGGTGGCTCGGCGGGGACGCAGCCGTCGTGCGGGCGATGCCGAACACCCCCGCGCAGCTGGGCGCGGGCGCCTCGGTCATCAGCGGCGGGAAGCGGGCGACCGAAGCGGACCTCGCCTGGGCCGAGGGGATCCTCGCGGCTGTGGGCACCGTCGTCCGGCTCCCCGAGGAGCTGATCGACGCCGCCACGGGCGTCTCCGGGTGCGGCCCGGCCTACCTCTACTACCTCGCCGAGGCGCTCGTCGCCGCCGGTGTCACCGAGGGCCTCGACCCCGGCACCACCCGGGTCCTCGTCGACCAGACACTGTACGGGGCGGCGCGGATGCTGCTCGAGACGGGGCGAACGGCCGAGGCGCTGCGCGCCGAGGTCGCCTCTCCCGGGGGGTCGACCGAGGCGGCGATCTACGTGCTTGAGGCACGCCTTGTGCGCGGGGCCGTCGCCGACGCCGTCGCCGCGGCGGTCCTGCGGGCCGGCGAGCTCGGCGCCACCCCCCCAGGGCCGCCGCGAAAGTCCAGCTGACGGGAGGTCCCGACAAAATCCATTTCCCCTCTTTCCACCTGAGCCCCGCTGGCCTACAGTCGTGTCGGCGGAGAGGGGTGATTGAGCTGTCCATCCAATACACGAAGTCGCAATTCCTGACGGTGGGTGAGGTCGCGCAGATGCTGCGGATCTCGAACATGACCGTCTACCGGCTCATCAACTCGGGGCAGCTGCCCGCGGTGCGCGTCGGCAAGTCCTACCGGCTGCGGGAAGAGGACGTCGACGGATACCTCGCCGCGCGCTTCACCGAGGCGGGTTAGGCACCTCGACGCTCCAGCAACGATCCGGCGGCCCCGCCGCCGGGCCCGGCCGGTGACCCGATGAGGAAGGCTGCGGCGGGAACGCGCGCGGCCGCCGGGCGGCGCCGGGCCCGTCAACGTTGTCGCTTCGGCGAGTCGTCGTTAGCGTGCATGGGGTGACGCGGGAGGGGAACTCGCAGGCGGGCAAGCGGATACCCGGGCCGACCGTCGCGCGCCTGCCGCTCTACCACCGAGCGCTCACCGTGATGGCGCAGCGCGGCATCACGCACGTCTCGTCGTCCGAGCTCGCCGTCGTCGTCGGGGTCAACGCGGCGACGCTGCGCCGGGACCTCTCGCGCTTTGGCACCTACGGGACCCGCGGGACCGGCTACGAGGTCCCGTATCTGCTCGCCTGCGTCGACGGGGCCCTGGCTCTCGACGGGGACTGGCCGGTCGCCATCGTCGGGATCGGCAACCTCGGCCGGGCGCTCGCCCATTCGCGGGGCTTCCGCTCGGGTGGGTTCCGCGTGGCCGCGCTCGTCGACGTCGACCCCGCCGTCGTCGGAACGACGCTCGACGGGATCGTCGTCGAGCACGCCGAACGGCTGGGCGAGGTGTGCTCCCGCGAGCGGGTGCGGATCGGTGTGATCACGACACCCGCAGCCGCGAGCCAGTCCGTCGCCGAGCAGCTCGTCGCCGCGGGGGTGCGGTCGATCCTCAACTTCGCCCCGCTCGTCCTGTCGCTCCCCCCAGGCGTCACCGTCCGCCAGGTCGACCTCGCCGCCGAGCTCCAGGTGCTCGCCTTCTACCATTCCCGCCCCTCCGGTCGCGCCGCCGTGGCGGCCTCCCGGAACGGGGAAGCGTCGAACCGCGGCGTCGGGGTCAGCCCGTAGAGTCTGGGCGCGGCCGTGCGGCAACCGCCGGCGGCCACTTTGCCACCGCCGCGGCCACCCCGGGCGGGGTCCACTTCACGAGGAGGTGAGCGTGCCGGTCGTCGTGGTCGGGCTCCACGAACGGGACGCGCCGCTCGAGGTGCTCGAAAGCCTGGCGTTCTCGGACGAGGAGCTGCCCAAGGCGCTCGCCGGGCTGGGCGGCAGCCCGCACCTTTCGGGGGCCGTGATCCTGTCGACGTGCATGCGCACCGAGGTCTACGCCGTCGCCGAGAGGTTCCACGACGGTGTCGGCGACATCCACCGCTTCCTCGCCGACCGCCTCGACGACCCCGCCAGACTCGCCGGGGCGCTCACCGTCGAGTACGACGAGCCGGCGGTGCGGCACCTTTTCGAGGTGGCGTCGGGCATCGACTCGCCCGTGCTCGGTGAGGGCGAGGTCCTCCGCCAGGTGCGTGCGGCCCACGCCCTCGCCCAGCGCGAGCACGCCTCGGGCCCGGTGCTCGACGGCCTGTTCCGGCACGCCGTCGAGGTCGGCAAGCGCGTCCGGGCCGAGACCGGGATCTCGCGGGGGGTCACCTCGCTCGCCCACGTCGCCGTGGCGCTCGCGACGGAGCACGTCGGGGGGTCGCTCGCCGGCCGCCGGGTCGTCGTCGTCGGCGCCGGCGAGATGGGCGAGGGTCTCGTCGACGCCCTCTCGGGGGCGGGCGGCCTCGCGGACCTCGTCGTGCTCAGCCGCGATCGACGTAAGGCCAAGGAGTTGGCCGACCCTCTCGGCGGGCGGGGTGCCGAGCTCGGCGACCTCGGCACCGAACTCGCCGACGCCGATGTGCTGTTCTCGGCGACGGCGGCGTCCGCGGTCCTGCTCGGGCCGGACGACCTGCGACGGGCGCGCGCAGGCACGACCCGCCGGGCGCTCCTCATCGTCGATGCCGCCGTGCCCCGCGACGTCGATCCCGCGGTGGCGTCGTTCCCCGACGTGACGCTGCGCGACGTCGACGACCTGCGCAACCTGGCCGAGCGTTCGATGGCGACGAGGCGCAGCGAGGTCGACCGCGTCCGGGGGATCATCGACGAGGAGCTCGGCCGGTACTCGCTCGCCGCCCGGGGGAGGGCGGCGGCACCGGTTGTCGCCGCCCTGCACGAGCACGCCGAGCAGATCCGCGCCGCCGAGCTCGCGCGCATCGGCACGGTGCTCGATCAACTCGACGAAGACGAACGGGCGGCCGTCGAGGCGGCGACCCGTCGGATCGTCGCGAAGCTGGTCCACGAGCCGACGGTCCAGGTGAAGGCGGCGGCCGGTTCGCCCCGCGGCGACCGCCTCGCCGAGGCGCTGCGCGCGCTGTTCGGCCTGTAGCGGCCGTGGGCCGGCGTCGCAGGCGTTTCGCGGAATACGGCGGCGCGCGGTGAGAGTGCTGCGGCTCGCCACCCGGGGCAGCCCGCTCGCCCTCGAGCAGGCGCGACGAATCCGGGCCCGCCTGACGGCGGTCCACGCGGGACTCGTGACGGAGCTCGTCGTCGTCGAGTCCGGCGGCGACCTGCGTCCGGGCACCGCCATCCAGGCGCTCGGCGGGGCGGGCGTGTTCGTCGCCGAGATCGAACAGGCGGTGCTCGATCGCCGCGCCGACGTCGCCGTCCACTCGCTGAAGGACCTCCCGTCGTCCGCCCCGCCGGAGGGGCTGGTGCTGGCCGCGACGCCGGAGCGCCTCGACGTGCGCGACGCCCTCGTCGGCCGGACACTCGAGCGGCTCGGCCCGGGGGCGGTCGTCGCCACGGGCGCCGTCCGGCGACGGGCCCAACTGGCCTGGCTGCGCCCGGACCTGTGCTTCGCCGAGCTGCGGGGCACCATCGCGACGCGCCTCGGCCGGGTGCCGCCGGGAGGCGCGGTGGTCGTCGCCGTCGCGGCGCTCGAGCGCCTAGGGCTCATCGCCCGGGCGGCCGAGATCCTGCCGATGTCGGTCATGGTCCCCCAGGTCGGCCAGGGCGCCATCGGCCTGCGTTGCCGGGAGGACGACACCGCGACGATCGAGATCCTGGCGGCGATCGACGACGTCCTCGTCGGGCGGGCGATCGCCGCCGAACGGGCTTTCCTCGCCCGGCTAGGGGGCGGCTGTGACGCGCCCGTCGGCGCCCACGCGACGTGCGAGTCGGCGACGGGACCCGTCGTCGTCGAGGGGGTCCTCGCCAGCGAGGACGGGCACGCGCTCGTCCGCGCGGAGCTGACCGGCGACGACCCGGTCGCCGTCGGCACGGCGCTCGCCGAGCACCTTTTCGAGAACGAGGGAGGCCGCTTCCTGGGCCTGCCGTTCGGCACCGCCCGTGCGCCCGGTCGTGGCCGTCGGCCCCTGTCGGGCTGGCGCGTCGTCGTCACGCGGCCGGCCCGCCAATCGCCGCCGCTCGTCGCGGCGTTCGCCGCCGAGGGGGCCGAGGTGGTCGAGCTGGCGACGATTCTCGTCGAGGACCCCTCCGACGGCGGCGGGGCGCTGCGGGCGGCGGCGGGACGGCTCGGGAGCTTCGACTGGGTCGTGTTCACCTCCGCCAACGCCGTCGAGCGCCTGTTCGCCGAGATCCCCGCCCCTGGGGAGATCGGGGCGGTGCGGGTCGCCGCGATCGGCAGCGGCACGGCGCAGGCGCTGCGACGGCGCGGGGTGGAGGCCGAACTCGTGCCCCGGCGTTTCGTCGGCGAGGCCGTCGTCGCCGGGTTCCCGCCGGCGACCCCGGGCGGCCGGGTGCTCCTGCCGCGGGCGGCGGTCGCGCGCGACGTCGTGCCCGAGGGGCTGCGCCGCCTCGGCTGGGAGGTCGAGGTCGTCGAGGCGTACCGGACGGTGACGGCCACGCCGCCACCCGCCGCCTTGGCCGCAGCGGCCGCGGCCGACGCCGTGGTGTTCACCTCGTCCTCGACGGTCGTCGGCTACCGCAGACTCGTCGAACCGGGGGACGTGCCACCGGTTGTCGTCTCGATCGGTCCGGTCACCTCGGCGACGCTGAGGGACTCGGGCCTCGCGGTCACCGTCGAGGCCGCCGTGCACTCGGCCGGCGGAGTGGTCGACGCCCTCGTCTCCTGGGCGGCGGCCCATCCCGGGCCCGCCGCCCGGGGCCGGGCACCGTCGTAGGCTCGGCGTGATGGTGGAGCGGCGGGCGACCGCGACAGAGGGCGCGTTCCCGGGACGGCGGATGCGACGGCTCCGAAGGACGCCGGCGCTTCGGCGGCTCGTCGCCGAGACCCGGGTCGTCGTCGACGACCTCGTCGCGCCGGTCTTCGTGCGGGAGGGGATCGACGTCCCCGCGCCGATCGCCGCCCTCCCCGGCGTCTTCCAGCACACGGTCGACTCGGCTGTCGCCGAGGCTCGCGCGCTTGCCGGACTCGGCGTGCCGGGGCTCGTGCTGTTCGGGATCCCCGCCACGAAGGACGCCGTCGGTACGGCGGCGTCGGCCCCCGACGGCATCGTCCAGGTGGCCTTGCGCGCCCTGCGGGACGCCGTCGGCGACGATCTCGTGCTCATCGCCGACTGCTGTCTTGACGAGTACACGGATCACGGCCACTGCGGCGTCCTCGATGTGCACGGCCGGGTCGACAACGACGCCACGATCCTGCGCTACGGCGAGGTGGCCGTCGCCCAGGCCGAGGCCGGCGCCGACCTCGTCGCGCCCTCGGGGATGATGGACGGCCAGGTCGGCGCGATCCGGGCCGCCCTCGACGGGGCGGGGCACACCGGGACGGCGATCCTCGCCTACGCCGCCAAGTACGCCTCCGCCTTCTACGGGCCCTTCCGCGAGGCCGTCGGCGTCGAGATCGCCGGTGGCGGCGACCGCCGCGACTACCAGCAGGACCCGCCGAACCGCCGCGAAGCGCTCGCCGAGGTGCGCCTGGACCTCGCCGAGGGCGCCGACATCGTGATGGTGAAACCCGCCCTGCACTACCTCGACGTCCTGGTCGAGGTGCGCCGCTCGGTCGACGTGCCGGTGGCGGCCTACCACGTGAGCGGGGAGTACGCGATGCTCGCCGCCGCCGCGGCCCTCGGCGTTGTCGACCGGGACGCCGCCGTCGCGGAGACGCTCTTGGCCATCAAGCGGGCAGGCGCCGATTTCATCCTCACGTACTTCGCGAGGTCAGCCGCCGAGCGCCTCGGCGGACGGTAGCGGGAGGTGCGCGCCGCCAGCTCGGCGCTGTTCGCCCGGGCGGTCGCCGTGATGCCCGGGGGCGTCAACTCACCGGTGCGGGCCTTCGGCTCCGTGGGCGGCGAGCCCTACTTCGTCGCCGAGGCGGACGGCGCCTACCTCACCGACGTCGACGGGAACCGCTACATCGACTACGTCCAGTCCTGGGGCGCCTCGATCCTCGGCCACGCCCACCCGGCCGTGGTCGACGCCGTGGTGTCGGCGGCGGCACGGGGCACGACCTACGGTGCCCCGACCGAGTCCGAGGTCGCGCTGGCCGAGAAGATCACGGCGGCGGTCCCGGCCTGCGAGATGGTGCGGCTCGTCTCGTCGGGCACCGAGGCGGCGATGACGGCCGTCAGGCTCGCGCGGGGGGTCACGGCGCGCGACCTCGTCGTGAAGTTCGCCGGCTGCTACCACGGGCACAGCGATGCCCTCCTCGCCGCGGCCGGCAGCGGGGTCGCGACCCTCGGCCTCGCCGGCTCGGCGGGGGTCCCCGCCGGGGCAGTGGCGGGGACCGTCGTCGCGCCCTACAACCGGGTGCCGCTGCTCGACGAGCGGGTCGCCTGCGTCATCGTCGAGCCGGTGGCGGCGAACATGGGCCTGGTGCCGCCGGCGGCGGGCTTTCTCGAGGGACTGCGCCGTGCCTGCGACGAGGTCGGGGCGCTGCTCATCTTCGACGAGGTGATCACCGGGTTCCGGGTCGGGCCCGCCGGCGCGGCCGGGCTCTGCGGGGTGCGGCCGGACCTGTACTGCTTCGGCAAGGTCGTCGGTGGGGGCCTGCCGCTCGCCGCCGTCGGCGGGCCCGCCGCCCTGATGGAGGCGCTCGCGCCGACCGGGCCGGTCTACCAGGCCGGCACGCTCTCGGGGAACCCGCTCGCCACGGCGGCCGGCCTCGCCGTCCTCGAACTGCTCGGCCCGTCGGTCTTCGACGAGCTGGCCGGGGTCGTGGCGGAGCTCACGAGCGGGTTGGCGGGCGCGTTGCGCGGGGCCGGCCTGGCCGTCGAGGTGCCGGTCTTCTCCACGCTCTGCGGTGTCTACTTCGCCGACGCGCCCGTCACGGACTACGACGGGGCAAGGGCCGCCGCGGCCAACGGCGACTACGCACGCTTTTTCCGGGCGATGCTCGCAAGGGGGGTGGCGTTGCCGCCGAGCCCGTACGAGGTGTTGTTCTGCTCGCTCGCCCACGGCGAGCGCGAGGTCGAGTCGACGGTCGCGGCCGCCGCCGACGCCGCCCGCGAGGTCACCGCGGCCCGCTGACCGGGTTCAGCCGGCGGCCGCGGCGAGACGGGCGATCGCCGCGTAGGCGAGCTCGGCCGGGCCGAGATCGTCCGTGCGCAGCAGGTTCGACATGATCCGCAGCAGCCACTCCATGAGGGTGCGGGAGTACATGCCGGTCGAAACGAGGGCCCGCATGACGTCGGGGCGGCCCATCAGCCGCATAAAGGCGCTCGCCGTCTTGAAGTACAGGCCGTAGTTCTCGGTGAGCTTGGCTTCGTAGCCGGCGAGCACCCGGTTGTCCTGGGCGAGGAGCGCCTCGGCGGCGAAGGACGCCGCGATCCGGCCGGTCTCGTAACCGTAGGCGATCCCCTCACCGTTGAACGGGTTGATGGCGCCGCCGGCGTCGCCGACGAGGACGTAGTCCGGCCCCTGGCGGGGGCCGACCGAGAGCCCCATCGGGAGCCGGCCCCCGGTCGGCTCGCCGAGCGCGCTCTCCGGGGAAAGGCACCACGACCCCGGCGCCTGGGCGACGAAGGACGCCATCAGCCGCGTCGTGTTCATCGACTTCCAGCGGTCGAACGTCGACAGGATCCCGATGCCGACGTTCACGCGGCCGTCGCCGAGCGGGAAGACCCAGCCGTAGCCGGGGATCACCTCCCCGGTGTCGTCGCGGAGGTCGAGGTGGGACTCGATCCAGGTCTCGTCGTGGCGGGGCGAGGAGAAGTAGCCGCGGATCGCCATCCCCTGGGGGACGGCGCGGTCCCGCGCCGCGCCGAGGGCCCGGCCGAACCGCGAGTTCGAGCCGTCGGCGACGATGACGACGCGGGCGTTGATCTCGTGGCTCGTGCCGCCGTCGTGCTCCAGCACGAAAGCGCCGAGGGCCGGGCCGCCGCTGGCCGCCTCGTGGCCGAGGGGCCCGAGCGCCTCGCAGCCCTCGAGCACCGTGGCGCCCGCCTTCTCGGCGCGGCGGGCGACGAGCGCGTCGAGCTCGGCCCGGGTAATGACGTAGCCGTACTCCCCGAAATCGGGGTGCCTGGGCCAGCGCAAGAGGAGCTCGCGGCCGTAGGCGAGGGCGCGCAGACCCTCGAAGCGGTGGTAGCGGGTGAGATCGTCGCCGAGCCCCATGTCCTCGAGCTGGCGCACCGAGCGCGGCGTCAGCCCGTCGCCGCAGGTCTTCTCCCTGGGGAAGTGCTTCTTCTCGACGACGACGACGTCGAACCCCGCATCGGCCAGCCAGTAGGCGGCGGCGGAACCCGAGGGCCCACCGCCGATGACGAGCACCTCGCACGAGCGGGGGATCGCTCGTGCGGGCGCGCTGACACGGTCGTCGGCGGAACCCGGCACGCAAAGAGCGTACCGGCCGTCCACCCACCCAGCCGCGGGGCGCGGCGCTCCCTCGGATGTACCGGACCCGGTCCATCGTGGTAGAACCGCAGAGCGCCATGGGAAGCCTCGACAGCTACCTGCCGATCTTCGTGCTGCTCGTTCTGGGGGTCCTGTTCGCGGCCCTGTCGATCGGCGCGTCGCGCCTGTTGGGCCCCAGCCGTCCGCACGCCGCCAAACGAGCGCCCTACGAGTGCGGCATCGTGCCCACCAACGAGCCTCCGCAGCGCTTCCCGGTCCGCTTCTACCTCGTCGCGATGATCTTCATCATCTTCGATATCGAGATCATCTTCCTGTTCCCGTGGGCGGTGGTCTACGGCCAGCTCGGCCGGTTCGGCCTCGTCGAGGTGATCGTCTTCGCCGGGGCGGTCTTCGTGGCGTTCATCTACCTCGTCGCCAACGGCGCCCTCGACTGGGGTCCCGTGCGGCGGGCGCGCCAGCTCGAAGATGGCCCGGCGCGCACGACCGAGTCGACGGTCCGCCGGGTCGGTTCGGCAGGCGGGAGGGCCGCCTAGGTGCCGCTCGCGCAGTCCTGGAACGGTCTCGAGTCGCTCAGCCACAACCTGGTCACCAGCAAGCTCGAGGATCTCGTGCGGTGGTCCCGGCGCAGCTCGATGTGGCCGGCGACCTTCGGCCTGGCGTGCTGCGCGATCGAGATGATGGCGACGGGTGGCGCCGAGTACGACATGAGCCGGTTCGGGATGGAGGTGTTCCGCGCCTCGCCACGCCAGGCGGATCTGATGATCGTCGCCGGACGGGTCTCCCAGAAGATGGCGCCGGTGCTGCGCCAGGTCTACGACCAGATGGCCGAGCCGAAATGGGTCATCTCGATGGGGGTGTGCGCCTCGACGGGCGGCATGTTCAACAACTACGCCGTCGTGCAGGGAGTCGACGAGATCGTTCCGGTCGACGTCTACGCGCCCGGGTGCCCGCCGGGCCCGAACACTCTGCTGCACGCCATCCTCACCCTGCACGAGAAGGTCCGCACGGGCGAGATCCTCCGCCGCCGCGCCGCCTCGGGCGCCGGTGCCGGTGTCGACCTCGCCGCCGAGGTGCCCGGCTGGACCCAGCCGCTCGCCACCCCGGTCCACCTCGGGACGCCGCACTGATGGCGCCGTCGGGGCCGCTCGTCTGGCGGGTGGCCGAGCTCGACGGGGTGCCGGCGGCCGATTCGCTCGGCGACGAGGTCTTCTTTCCGACCCGCGCGCGCTACATCGAGGTCGCCACCGCCCTTTGCCGCGCCGGCTTCGTCACCTGCAGCGATCTCTGTGCCGTCGACTACCTGACCCATCCCGACCGCGCTCTGCCGGAGGCGGTGCGCCCCGAGCGCTTCGAGGTCGTCGTCAACCTGCTCTCGCACGCCGAGGTGCGCCGCGCCCGCCTGAGGGTGATGGTCCCCGAGGACGACCCGGTCTGCCCGACGCTCTTCTCCGTCTACCCGGGGACCGAGAACATGGAGCGCGAAGCCTACGACCTGATGGGGATCCGCTTCGTCGGGCACCCCGACCCGAGCCGGATCCTCCTGCCCCAGGACTGGGAGGGCCACCCGCTGCGCCGGGACTACGGCACGGGGCGGGTCCCCGTCCAGTTCAAGGAGGCGCCGGGCCCGCGATGAGACAAGCCGACCCCGACGCCCGCGCGGCTGGCGACCCGGAAGTCGCGGAACCCGGCGATCTCGCGGCGCGGGCACGGCTCGTCGCCGAGACCGACGAGGGGTCCCAGCAGCTCGTCCGGTCGGACGAGACGGGGCGGACCGAGCTCTTGATCGAGCAGGGCGGCGTGCTGCGCATCCCCGAGAGCGACGCCCTCGACCCGGATGCCGCCGACGCGACCTTCGGCGCCGGCGAGACGATGATCCTCAACGTCGGCCCACAGCACCCCTCGACGCACGGTGTGCTGCGGATGATGGTCGAGCTCCAGGGTGAAAGGGTCCTGCGCTCCAAGCCCGTCATTGGGTACCTGCACACCGGGATGGAGAAGACCGGCGAGCAGCTCACCTACGTCCAGGGCGCGACGAACGTCACACGGATGGACTACCTCTCGCCGCTGCACAACGAGCTCGTCTACTCGCTCGCCGTCGAGAAGCTCCTCGGCGTTGAGATCCCGCCGCGGGCGACGTGGATCCGGATGCTGATGTGCGAGCTGAACCGGATCTCCTCCCATGTCATGTGGGCCGCGACGAACGGGATGGACCTCGCCTCGACGTCGATGATGATCTTCGGGATCCGCGAGCGCGATCTCGTGTTGCAGTTCTTCGAGAAGGTCACCGGGCTGCGGATGAACCACAACTACATCCGGCCCGGCGGGGTCGCGGCGGACCTCCCCGACGGGTGGGAGGACGACGTCGAGGCGGTCGTCGACACCGTCGGGGCGCGCCTCGGTGACTATGACAACCTCCTCACCGGTCAGCCGATCTTCCGTGAGCGCACCGAGGGTGTCGGCGTCGTGCCGGCGGAGCTGCTCGTTGCCCTCTCGGCGACCGGGCCGCTGCTGCGCGCCGCCGGGGTCCCCTGGGACCTGCGGCGCGCGACGCCCTACCTCGCCTACAGCGAGGTCGACTTCGACGTGATCGTCGGCTCCGCCGGCGACTGCTTCGACCGCTACGCCGTACGGCTCAACGAGGTCCGCGAGTCGATCCGGATCGTCCGCCAGATCCTCGAGAAGATGCCGCCGGGCGACTACCGGACCCAGGACAAGAAGGTGACGCCCCCACCGCGCGCGCGGATCGACGAGTCGATGGAGGCGCTCATCCACCACTTCAAGCTGTTCACCGGCGGCATCGAGCCCCCAGAGGGCGAGGTCTACGTCGCCGTCGAGTCGCCGCGGGGCGAACTCGGCTGCTACCTCGTCTCGGACGGGTCGAACCGTCCGATGCGGATGCACATCCGCGCGCCGAGCTTCGTCAACCTGCAGTCGGTGCCGGCGCTCCTGCGCGGCGGCCTGCTCGCCGACATGATCGCCATCCTCTCCTCGGTTGACCCGGTCCTCGGAGACGTCGACCGGTGACGTCCCACCTCTCGGCGAAGAACCGGGCCCGGGCCGAGGCGCTCGTCGCGCTCTACCCGCGGCCGCGCTCGGCGCTTGTGCCCCTGTGCCACCTCGCCCAGTCCCAGGACGGCTGGCTGTGCGGGGAGGCGATGGAGGAGATCGCCGAGCTCTGCGGCGTGACCCCGGCCGAGGTTTACGGGACGGCGACCTTCTACGACATGCTCCACACCGAGCGGGTGGGCCGGCACGTCATCGCGATCTGCACGAACATCGCCTGCCTGCTCGCCGGGGCCTACGAGCTCGTCGAGCACGCCGAGGACCGGCTCGGCATCCGCTGCGGGCAGACGACCGAGGACCGCGAGTTCACCCTCGAGGAGGCCGAGTGCCTCGCCGGCTGCGACGCCGCGCCGTGCGTGCAGGTGAACCACCGCTACGTCGCGACACCTGACGCCGAGTCGTTCGACGCCCTCCTGGCCGAGCTCGCCATCGGCCGGCGCCGCCACGAGATCCCGCCCCACGGCGTGCTCTGCCGGATCGAGCGCGCTGTCGGGCTGCCCGGTGCCGAGGCGTCGTCCCGCCGGCGGACGAGGGGTTGAGGCCGTGCTCACCGGGGCACCGCGCATCGTCACGCAACGGCTCGGCCACGAGGACTCGCACACCCTCGAGCGCTACCTCGCAACCGGCGGCTACAAGGCGCTGCGCCGCGCGCTGCGGATGAAGCGCGAGGCGGTGGCAGCCGAGGTGAACCAGGCGAGCCTTCTCGGCCGGGGCGGGGCCGGTTTCCCGGCCGGGCGCAAGTGGTCGATGCTGCGGCCGTCCAAGACGACGTACCTCGTCGTGAACGGCGACGAGAGCGAACCGGCGACGTTCAAGGACCACCTGCTCATCGAGCGCGACCCCCACCAGATCATCGAAGGGGCCGCCATCGCCGCTTACGCCTGCGGCGTCGAGCGGGCCTTCATCTTCTGCCGCGGCGAGTTCGCCCTCGGTCTCGAACGGCTCACCAAGGCGTGCAACGAGGCCTACGACTACGGCGCCCTCGGCGGGCGGATCTTCGGCTCCTCCTTCTCGCTCGACATCGTCGTGCACCCCGGGGCGGGCGCCTACATCTGCGGCGAGGAGACCGCCCTGCTCGAGAGCCTGGAGGGCAAGCGCGGCTTCCCGCGGATCAAGCCGCCGTACTACCCGGCCGCGATCGGCCTCTACGGGGAACCGACCATCGTGAACAACGTCGAGACCATCTCGGCGTTGCCCTGGATCGTGCTGAACGGCGGGAACGCCTTCGCCGCCCTCGGAGCCGGCACCTCGACGGGCACGCGTCTGTTCGCCCTGTCGGGCCGCGTCGCCCGACCCGGCTGGTACGAGCTCGAGATGTCGAAGACGACGTTCCGCGACCTCATCTTCGACCCCTCCCTCGGGGGCGGCGTCGCCGGCGGGGGCGAGCTGAAGGCGTTCATCCCCGGTGGGGTCTCGGCACCCTGGCTCGGACAGGACCAGCTCGACCTCGGTCTCGACCAGGAGGCGGTCTCCAGGGCGGGTTCGATGCTCGGTTCGGGCTCCGTCGTCGTGCTCGACCAGGCGAGCTGCGCCGTGCGCGCCGCCTGGCGGATCACGCGCTTTTTCTACCGGGAGTCCTGCGGACAGTGCACGCCCTGCCGGGAGGGGGGCCACTGGCTCGAGAAGGTCCTCCGCCGCATCGAGGAGGGGAGCGGCCGCTTCGCCGACCTCGATCTGCTGATGGACGTCTGCGACAACCTCGCCCCCGGGGTGAGCTGGCCACCCGAGCAGACGACGGTCTGCGTGCTCGGCTCGTCGATCCCTTCCTCGGTCGCCTCGGCGCTGCGGATGTTCCGCGAGGAGTTCGTCACCCACATCCGGACTGAGGAATGCCCGTTCGCGGGTGCGGCGCCGGGAACGGACGGTCTGCGATGAGCCCGGGCAGGCCGGACGGCACCGAGTCGGAGGTCGTCCGGTTGACGATCGACGGGACCGTCGTCGAGGCGGCGCGGGGTGAGCTCGTGATCGACGTCGCCGAGCGGGCGGGGATCTTCATCCCGCGTTTTTGCTACCATCCGCGGCTCGCCCCGGTCGGGATGTGCCGGATGTGCCTCGTCGAGGTCGCGACGCCCCGCGGCCTCGTCCTGGAGCCCGCCTGCGTGCTGAGTGTCGCCGAGGGCCAGGACGTGCGCACGGCGTCGGCCAGGGCGCGCAAGGCCCAGCAGGGCGTCCTCGAGTTCCTGCTTGTCAACCACCCGCTCGACTGCCCGGTCTGCGACAAGGGCGGGGAGTGCCCCCTGCAGGACCAGGCGCTCTCGCACGGACCGGGGGAGAGCCGTTTCGCCGAGGAGAAGCGGCACTGGGCAAAGCCGATCGAGATCGGCCCGCGCGTGCTCCTCGACCGGGAACGTTGCATCCAGTGCGCCCGCTGCACGCGCTTTGCCGCCGAGGTCGCCGGCGAGCCCCTCATCGACCTCGCCTTCCGCTCCGACGCCGTCGAGGTGGCGACGTTCCCCGGCAAGCCGTTCGACTCGTACTTCTCGGGCAACACGATCCAGATCTGCCCCGTCGGAGCCCTCACGTCCCCCGCTTACCGCTTCAAGGCGCGCCCGTGGGACCTCGAGCAGGTGGAGACGACGTGCACGACGTGCGCCGTCGGCTGCCGCGTCGTGGCGCAGTCGTCGGTGGGCAGGCTCGTGCGGTATCTCGGCGTCGACTGCGACCCGGTGAACCAGAGCTGGCTGTGTGACAAGGGCCGCTACGGCTTGGAGGCGGTCCACTCGGCCAACCGCCTCGTCGCGCCGATGGTGGAACGGGACGACGTCCACGTCCCGGCGACCTGGCACGCAGCCCTCGACGCCGCCGCGGCCGCGATCCGCCGTGCCCACGCACGCGGCGGGAGGGAGTCCGTCGCCGTCCTCGGCGGGGCGCGACTGTCGAACGAGGACGCCTACGCCTGGGCGAAGTTCGCCAAGGCGGTCCTCGGCACGGACTCCGTCGACGCCCAGCTCGACGACGGGCTCCCGGCCGAGGCGGTGCTCGGCCTGCCGCACGCCACGATCGACGAGACCGTGGCGGCCCGGGTCGTCCTCACGCTCTCGGGCGACCTGAAAGAGGAGCTCCCCGTGCTCTTCCTGCGCCTGCGCCTCGCCGCCCTGACGGGCGTGGGCATCATCGAGTGCTCGACGGCGGCGACGGCGCTCACGCCGTACGTGGCGCACCGGCTCGCCTACCTGCCCGGCGAAGTCACCCGCCTGGCCGCGGCGCTCACCGGCGCCGCGCGCTCACCGGCGCCGACGGGCGTCGACGGCGGCAGCCTCGCCGCGGCGCGCGCACTCCTGCGGTCAGTTGGCGAGGGCGGCGAGGGTCTCGTCGTGGTGCTCGGGCGTCCCTCGCTCGCCGAGTCGCCGGCGAGCGCCGCGGCGGCGGCGCACACGATCCGGCGCGCCTTCCCGAACGCCCGCTTCCTGCCGGCACTGCGCCGGGCGAACGTGCATGGCGCCCTCGACATGGGCCTCGCGCCCGGTCTGCTGCCGGGACGGGTGACCCTCGATGTCGGGCGGGAGGTCTTCTCGTCCGCGTGGGGGTCGGTGCCGCCACGGCCGGGCCGGGACGCCCGCGCCATCCTCCAGGCGGCCGTCGACAACGAGATCTCGACGCTCATCCTCCTCGGTTGCGACCCGCTCGCCGACTGCCCGGACCGCGAGCTCGCCCGGGCGGCGATCGAGCAGGCCCGCGCGCTCATCTTCGTCGGGACCCACCGCAACGGGGCGAGCTCGCTCTCCGGGGTGGTGTTGCCGGTAGCCGGTGACGGGGAGCGGGGGGGGACGACGACGAACTGCGAGGGCCGGGTGACCCGGCTCGCCGCCAAGGTGCTCCCCCCGGGGATCGCCTGGCCGGCCTGGACCGTGGCCGAGGAGCTGGCACGCCGGCTCGGCGCCTCCCTCGGGTTCGAGGGCGTCGGCCAGATCTCCGCCGAGATCGCGCGCCTCGCCCCGGCGTACCGGGGTGTGGACGCCGCCCTGCTCGGCCGTCCCGAGCACCGCGACGGCGTCGTCGTGCCGCTCGTTGCCGCGCCGGTCGGCATCGGGTCCGTGCGTCCTCGTCCGATCGACCCGATCGCGACCCCGGGGATCCTCTCGGTCGAGGAGCAGGGGGCCCCGCTCGACCTCGGTGCGGCCCGCCAGGCGGGCGGCCCCGACGGCAAGGTGAGGGCGGCGGTGCGGGCGACGCCACCGCCGCTCGTCACGTTTTCCCCGCCGGACCGGCCCGAGACGTCTGACGGTCCGGCGGAAGGCGCCTACCGTCTCGTCGTGCGCCGGACGCTGTACGAAAGGGGGACGCTCGTCGTCGAGAGCCCCTCGCTCGCGCCGCTCGTTCCCGAGCCGGCGGTGTTCGTCCACCCGGCGGCGCTGCGGGAGCTGGGCGTGGCGACGGGGTCGCTCGTCACGGTGCGTTCGGCGCGCGACTCGCTGCAGCTGCCAGTCGAGACCGACGGCTCGCTCCCGGCGGGTGTCGCCCTCCTCGTCGCCAACCTCGCCGGCTCGGAAGGGCGCGGTGCCTCGGCCCTCGTCGACGCGGCACGGCCCGCTACGGACGTCTGGCTGGAGAAGGCGTGATGGGCGACCCCCTCTTCGCCCACGGCGTCGGCCTCGGGGTCGTCGTGATCGTGCTCGTCAAGGCCTTCGTCGCCTTCGGTTTCCTGCTCGTCGCCGTGATGATGATGATCTGGTTCGAGCGCAAGGTCATCTCGGACATGCAGAACCGGATCGGGCCGAACCGGGCGGGGAAGTTCGGTGTCCTGCAGTCGCTCGCCGACGGCATGAAGCTGATGTTCAAGGAGGACCTGCTGCCCGAGCGGGCGGACCGGATCGTTTTCCGCCTCGCCCCGTTCCTCTCGGTCGTGCCGGCCTTCCTCATCTTCGCGATCGTCCCGGTCGGCGGGGTCGTGACGATCGCCCACCACGTCGTCGAGCTCCAGGTCGCCGATCCGCAGATCGGGATCCTTTTCGTGCTGGCGCTCTCGTCGGTCTCGGTCTACGGGGTGATGCTCGCCGGGTGGTCGTCCGGCTCGAAGTACCCGCTGCTCGGTTCGGTGCGCGCCTCGGCCCAGATGATCTCCTACGAGGCCGCGCTCGGGCTCACGGTCGTCACGGTCGTCCTCGAGTCCCACGGGCTCTCGACGCGGGCGATCGTCGAATCCCAGGCGCAGTACTTCTGGCACTGGAACGCGCTGCGGCTCTGGGTCGTGCCGTTGGCGATCTTCTTCGTCGCCGGGACCGCCGAGATCAACCGGCCGCCGTTCGATCTCGCCGAGGGGGACACCGAGCTCGGCGGCGGATTCCACACCGAGTACTCGTCGATGCGGTTCGCGATGTTCTACCTCGCCGAGTACATGAACACGATCACGATGTCGGCGGTCGTCGTGACGCTGTTCCTCGGCGGGCCCGACGGCCCCGGGCTCCACGTCGTGCGGTGGCTCTGGCCGATCCTGTGGTTCCTCGGCAAATTGCTCGTCTTGCTGTACGTCCAGGTCTGGATCCGTGCCGCCTTGCCGCGATTGCGTTACGACCAGCTGATGAACCTCGGCTGGAAATGGCTCATCCCGCTATCGCTGGGCTGGCTCCTCCTCGTCTCCGCGGACCAGATCTCGCGGGACTCGGGTTTGGCCGTTTTCGCCGGGATCATCGTCGCCGCAGTGGCGCTGGCGCGGGCCCGCACGACGGCGCGCCTGCGTCGCGAGCGTCTCGCCGCCGGTCCCGCGGGAAAGCCCCCGGGCGACGGCGGGCTCATCGCGCTCGAATTCACCGACCGCTCGCCGGTGGAGGGCTGAACGATGGGTCTTCTCGGCGAGACCAACTTCCTCGGCGGGTTCTGGGTCGCGGCCAAGCAGGTCCTTAAGCCGCGCGTGACGATCCCGTACCCGGCGGAGAAGCGGCCGAAGCCGCCGCGGCTGCACGGCCGCCACGTCCTCAACCGCTACGAGGACGGCACCGAGAAGTGCATCGGCTGCGAGCTGTGCGCCGCGGTCTGCCCGGCCGACTGCATCTACGTGCGCGGCGCCGACAACCCCCCGGACGCGCCCGTCTCGCCCGGGGAGCGTTACGGCTTCGTCTACGAGATCAACTACCTGCGCTGCATCCACTGCGACCTCTGCGTCGAGGCCTGCCCGACCGAGGCCATCACGGAGTCGAAGATGTTCGAGTTCTCCTTCACGAGCCGGGCCGACGCGATCTACACCAAGGCGGAGCTCGTGGTGGCGGACGACGGCAAGCCACAACAGCTGCCTTGGGAGGACTGGCGGGAGGGCGAGGACCGCTTGACCTCCGGCTGGATGCGGGCGACGTCGCCTTCGGGGGCGGCGAGCTACGAGGGCACGGTGCAGTGGTCGGGTGAGCTCGGCTACGGCGTGCGGGCGCCCGAAGCGGGCCAGCGCGGTGCCCCGGACGACGAGGCGACGGGGAACATCTCGATCCGGGAGACCCAGCGCAAGAAGATCCCCCCCCGTTTCGGCGGGAGGAGGACGTGATGGGCGCGGGCATCCTCGCCACCGTGTCGCTGCCGGACCTCGCGACCTTCCTCGTCGCCGGCGTGATCGTCGTCGGCGGCGCGCTCGGCGTCGTGCTCGGCCGCAACCCCGTCCACGCCGCGCTCAGCCTCGTGGCGACGCTCCTCGGCGTCGCCGTGCTCTTCGTCGAGGAGGACGCGCAGTTCCTCGCCGCCGTGCAGGTGATCGTCTACACGGGCGCGATCGTCGTGCTCTTCCTGTTCGTCATCATGCTGCTCGGTGTCGACCGCCAAGAGCGTGCCCTCGTCGACCAGTTCCGTGGGCAGCGTTACGTCGCGTTCGGCCTCGGGGCCCTGGTCCTCGCCGAGGTGCTGCTGCTCGGCACCGGCCACTGGGCGACCGGGGCGCACGCGACGACCGGCGCGCTCGACCGCCCGCTCCCCAACGTGACCGAGCTCGGCCGGGCGATCTTCACGACGTACCTCTTGCCCTTCGAGATCACCTCGGCGCTGCTCGTTGTGGCGGTCGTCGCGGCCGTCGTCCTCGCCCGGCGCTTCGGCACCGGGCCCGAACCGGCCACGGGGGAGTCGGGCGACCCGGCGCCGGACGCCGGGGGCGGGACCGGGGTGCACGACCGATGACGATCGACGCCTCCTGGTACCTGACGCTGGCGGCGGTGCTCTTCACGATCGGGGCCGTCGGCGTGCTCGTCCGGCGAAACGTGCTCGTGATGTTCATGTGCATCGAGCTGATGCTCAACGCGGCGAACCTCACCTTCGTCACGTTCTCCCGGGAGCTCAATGACATCGGGGGACAGGTGGCGGTGTTCTTCGTGCTCGTGGTGGCGGCCGCCGAGGTCGTCGTCGGGCTCGGCATCATCGTCGCCATCTACCGGCGCCGGGTGGGCGCGACGGCGGACGACCCCCACGAGCTGAGGGGCTGAGCTGACCGTGCTGCACCTCGCCTACCTCATCCCGCTCCTCCCCCTCGGCGGATTCGCCCTCCTCGCCGTGGCGGGAAAGCGGATCGGCAACCCCGTCGCCGGCTGGATCGCGACGGCCGCCGTCGCCGCCGCCTTCGCCATGTCGGTCATCGTCCTCGTGTCGCTCTTCGGTCACGCCCCCGACGCCCGCCTGTTCACCCAGCGCTGGTTCACCTGGTTCCGGGTCGACCGGCTCGTGGTCGACGTGGGCCTGCGGATCGACCCGCTGTCGGTGACGATGGCGCTGTTCGTCACCGGGGTCAGCGCCCTCATCCACCTCTACTCCATCGGCTACATGGAGCACGACGAGGATTACGCCAAGTTCTTCACCTACCTCAACCTTTTCGTCTTCTCGATGCTCATGCTGGTGCTGTCGAGCAACCTCCTCGTCACGTTCTTCGGCTGGGAGGGCGTCGGCGTCTGCTCGTACCTCCTCATCTCCTTCTGGTTCCGCCGCCCGGCGGCGGCGAGCGCCGGCAAGAAGGCGATGATCTACAACCGGATCGGCGACGGCGGCTTCCTCGTGGCGCTGTTCCTCATCTTCGAGCGAACCGGGAGCCTCGACTACTCCACGGTCTTTGCCCGGCTCGGGAGGGTCTCGACGACCGACCTCGTTGCCATCGCCCTTCTGCTGTTCCTCGGTGCCGTCGGCAAGTCGGCGCAGATCCCCCTGTTCCCGTGGCTGGCCGACGCGATGGAGGGCCCGACCCCGGTCTCCGCACTGATCCACGCCGCGACGATGGTGACGGCCGGCGTCTACCTGATGTGCCGGATCAACCCGATCCTGCACGCCGCCCCGGACGCGGCCCACGTCGTGGCGTGGGTCGGCGTCGTGACGGCCGCTGTCGCCGCGACGATCGGCTGCGCCCAGACCGACATCAAGAAGGTCCTCGCCTACTCGACGGTCTCCCAGCTCGGCTACATGTTCCTCGCCGCCGGCAGCGGCGCCTACGTGGCGGCGATCTTCCTCATGCTCGCCCACGCCTTCTACAAGGCGCTCCTGTTCCTCTCCGCCGGTTCGGTCATCCACGCCCTCGACGGGGAGCAGGACCTGAAGCGGATGGGGTCGCTGCGCGCCTTCATGCCGCTGACGGCGGGCGCCTTCTTCGTGGGCTGGCTCTCGATCGCCGGAGTGCCGCCGTTCAGTGGCTTCTGGGCGAAAAGCGACGTGCTGGCGAACGCCTGGGCCGTCAGCCCCGCCCTCTGGGCGATCGGCGCCGCGACGGCGGTGCTCACGGCCTACTACATGGGCCGCGAGTTCTTCCTGGTGTTCATGGGTGATCCCCGCTGGCAGGGGGCGCGGCCCGGGGGGGAGGCACCCCGGGACCCGGGCTGGGTGATGGGGGTGCCGCTCGTCGCCCTGGCGGCGTGCTCGTTCCTCGGGCTGTTCATCGACCTGCCCTTCCACCCGACCTGGGCCTTCCTCGAACGCTGGCTGCAGCCCGTCGTCGGCGCCAGCCTCGCGGTCCACCACTTCGGCGTCGCCGAGCTGTGGGGCTTCGCCCTCGCCGACGTGGCGTTCGCCCTGCTGGGCATCGCGGTGGCGACGGCGGTGTGGCGGGTGGCCGCCAACCGGCCCCGTCTCGAGCCGCGCTTTCTGCTGATGGCGTGGTTCGTCGACTGGAGCTACGACCGCTTCGTCGCGCGCCCGGGTGCCCTCGTCGCCTCGTTCACCGCGTCGGTCGTCGAGGCGCGGTTCATCGACGGGGCCGTCGAGGGTGTGGCGCGGCTCGTGCGCGGCGGGGCCGAGCGGCTGAGACGCCTGCAGTCGGGCTACGTGCGGACCTACGCCCTCGCCATCCTGGGCGGGATCGTGATCGTCGTCACCTACCTCGTGACGAGGGCCGGGTCATGACCACCCACGCCGCGGTGCTCGGGCTCGCCGTCGCCGGTCAGCGCGCCTTCCCGTTCCTCACGGCGCTCGTCCTCGTGCCCGTGGCCGCGGCGCTCCTCACCCTGGTGTTGCCGCGGCGCGCCGGGTGGGCGATCCGCGCCGTCGGGCTGGCGGGCGCGCTCGGCGTGGCCGGGATCGCCGCCGCCGTGCTCGACGAGTTCCGAGCGGGCTTCGGCGGCTACCAGATGGTCTCGGACCACCCCTGGGTCGCTTCGCTCGGCATCTCGTGGAACCTCGGCGTCGACGGGATCTCGTTGTTCCTGGTCCTGCTCTCGGCGTTGCTGTTCCTGCTCGCCCTCGTGGGAGCAGGGGAGCGGAAGAACCCGAAGTCGTTCACGGTCTGGATCCTCCTCCTCGAGGCGGCCTGCCTCGGGAGCTTCCTTTCGCTCGACCTGCTGCTGTTCTTCCTGTTCTTCGAGACGACCCTGGTCCCCGTGTACTTCATCATCGGCGGCTGGGGGCACGAGCGGCGGAACCACGCGGCGATGAAGTTCTTCATCTACACCTTCTCCGGCTCGGCGGTGATGCTCGTCGGCATCGTGTCGCTCGTCGCGATCCACGCCACGCAGACCGGCGTGACGACGTTCGACATCCGCCAGCTCGCCGCGACCCACCTCTCGGGTGCGGCGGGGGTGCTGCTGCTGCTGGCGTTCACCGCCGCGTTCGCCGTGAAGGCGCCGCTCTTCCCGTTCCACACCTGGTCGCCGGACGCCTACCGGGAGGCACCGGTCGCCGGTTCTGTGCTGCTGGCGGGTGTCACGGCCAAGCTCGGCACCTACGGCATCGTCCGATTCGACCTCGGGCTGTTCCCGCACGCGACCGTCGTGCTCGCCCCCGTGTTCCTCACGCTCGGGGTCGTCGGCGTCATCTACGGGGCGATCGTCGCCGCCGTGCAGAAGGACCTGAAGCGGCTCGTCGCCTACTCGTCGCTCGCGCACATCGGGTTCATCGTGATCGGCGCCTTCGCCCTCACCGGCGAGGCGGTCTCCGGTGCCGTTCTACAGATGGTGAACCACGGGATCGTCACGGCGGCGCTCTTCCTGCTCGTCGCGATGCTCTACCGCCGGCGCCAGACGATGAACGTCGAGGACCTCGGCGGGCTCCAGCAGCGCGCGCCGGTGATGGCGGCGACGTTCACCGTCGTCGTGCTGGCGGCTATCGGCGTGCCGGGGCTGAACGGCTTCGTCGGCGAGTTCCTCATCCTCGCCGGCACCTTCCTCACCCACCGCTGGTGGGCGGTCGTCGCCGTGGTGGGCGTGGTGCTCGCCGCTGTCTACCTGCTCTGGGCGTACCAGCAGGTCTTCCACGGCCAGGAGAAACCGTCGGAGCGGGACAAGCCCTTCCGCGAGATCACCTGGCGGGAGGGTGCCGTGCTGGCGCCGCTCATCGTGGCCATCGTCGCCCTCGGCGTCTACCCGAGGCCCGTCCTCGACCGGATCACGCCCTCGGTCAACCAGCTCATCACCCACGTCGAGCAGGTGGCGCACCCGAACATCCCGGCGGCCGGCCAGCCCGACCCGACGTCGCCGGGCGAGGTGGCGAAGTGACGGTCTCGGCAGCCCTCCTCGCCGTCGTCTCGGGACTCGCCATCCCGCACATCGACTACACGGCGCTGCTCCCGGAGCTGATCCTCCTGGGCGGCGTGCTGGTGCTCATCGGCATCTCGGCGACGACCTCGCGCCAGCCCCCCACTGGCGTCTACGCCGCCATGACGGCCGCCATCGCCGCGGCGGCGCTCGTCGCCTCACTGCGGCTGTGGCGGGACGTGCAGGACCACGGCGCCTTCACGACCGTCGCGCACTCGGTCGACGTCGACGGTTTCGCCGTCTACTTCCTCGTCCTCGTGCCGTCGATCCTCGTCGTGGCGGCGATCCTCGGCTCCGGGTACCTGCGGCGCGAGGGTGTCGCCGGTTGCGAGTACTACGCCCTCGCCCTCATCTCGGGGTCAGGGGCGATGCTGATGGCCTCGGCGAACGACCTCGTCCTCATCTTTCTCGCCCTCGAGGTGCTCTCGATCCCGCTCTACGTGATGGCGGGTTTCGACCGCCGCCGCCAGACCTCGCAGGAGGCGGCGATCAAGTACTTCGTCCTGGGGGCCTTCTCCTCGGCGGTCTTCGTCTACGGCATCGCCCTCGTCTACGGCGCGACCGGGTCGACGAACCTGCCGGAGATCGGGGCTTTCCTCGCCCACAACGTGATCACCGCCAACGGCGTGCTGCTCGCCGGGATCGCCCTGCTGCTCGTCGGCTTCTCGTTCAAGGTGGCGGCGGTGCCGTTCCACATGTGGACCCCCGACGTCTACCAGGGGGCGCCGACCCCGGTGACGGGCTTCATGGCGGCGCTCGCCAAGGCCGGGGGTTTTGCGGCGTTCCTGCGGGTCTTCGTCGCGACGTTCCCGACGCTGCGCGGGGACTGGCAGCCGCTCATCTGGGCGATCGCCGCCGTGACGCTCCTCGGCGGCGCGACGGTCGCCCTCGCCCAGCGCGACGTGAAACGGATGCTCGCCTA
Source organism: Acidimicrobiales bacterium (assembly GCA_050013835.1). Taxonomy (GTDB): domain Bacteria; phylum Actinomycetota; class Acidimicrobiia; order Acidimicrobiales; family Bog-793; genus Bog-793. The sequence continues at coordinate 68,605 of JBEKEM010000004.1, read as the reverse complement.
CTCGTCGATCAACCACGCCGGGTTCGTCCTCGTCGGCCTGCAGGCGGCGACGACGAAGGGTGTGGCGGCGGGCGTCTACTACGTGTTCGCCTACGCCTTCATGGTGCTCGGCAGCTTCGCCGTCGTCGGCGTCGTCGGGGCCAAGGGCGACCGCCGTCACGACCTGGAGGACTACCGGGGTCTGGCCGCTCGCAACCCGCTGCTGGCGACTGTCTTCGGGGTGCTGTTGCTCGCCCAGGCGGGCGTCCCGTTCACGACGGGGTTCTTCGCCAAGTTCTACGTCGTGTCGGCGTCCGTCGACGCGCACAGCTACGCCCTCGCCGTCATCGCCATGGCTTCGGCGGCGATCGCCGTCTTTTTCTACCTGCGCCTCGTGCTGCTGATGCTCTCGGGCCGGCCCGCCGACGAGGCCGCCGGGGAGGTCCCGTCGGCGAGGGTCCCGGACGGGGGCGTCGCGACCCTCGTCGGCGCCCGTGTCGACCGTTTGGTCGTGGCGCCATCGACCGCCCTCGCCCTCGCCGTGACGGTCGGCGTGACCGTCGTGTTCGGGGTCTGGCCCCAGCCGCTCATCGACTTCGCGAGGGCCGCGACGCTCATCTTCCACTGACGGGCTCGGGCCGGCCTGCGCCCCGACGGCGGGAGCACGGCGAGCCCACCGCCCCGAGGCGCCGCCGATCAGTCGCGGAAGTTGCCGAACTGGATCGGGATGCCGAGGTCCTCGGCCTTCAGCCGGGCGATCACGGCCTGGAGGTCGTCGCGCTTCTTGCCCGAGACGCGCACCTGGTCGCCCTGGGCCTGGGAGGTGACGCCTTTCAGGTTGAGCTCCTTCACGATCTTGTTGATCCGCCGTGCGTGGTCGGCCGAGATCCCGGCCTGCAGGGCGACGTGCTGGCGGACGGTCGCCTTGGCGGCCTCTTCGACCTTGCCGTAGGAGAGGGCCTTCAGCGACACCTGGCGGCGGACGAGCTTCTCCTCGAGCACCTGGGAAAGGGCGCGCAGGCGGTCCTCGGTGGGGGCGTTGAGGACGATCTCGTGCGGCTCGAGCTCGAGCGAGGCGCCGGTGTTCTTGAAGTCGAACCGCGTCGCGACCTCGCGGGAAGCCTGGTCGACGGCGTTGCGCACTTCCTGGTAGTCGATCTCGGAGGTGACATCGAAGCTCGGCATGGCCCCCACGCTACCGGTGGCGGCGACCCGCCTCCGGACGGCTGCGGCGTGCGTCGCCCGGCCCACCGCGGGGGTGTTGCCATCGGTTATCCTCGTCGTTTCGCGGGTCGGTACCCAAGCGGACAACGGGGGCAGACTGTAAATCTGCTGGCACTGCCTACGTAGGTTCAAATCCTACCCGGCCCACTTATTCCAGCTGAAAAGCCGGTCTTGTGCCGGTTCCGGTGATGTCTTCGTCGAACGTCGCCCGCGCGCGGCGCGAAGGCGCGGCACCCTCCCGGCGTTCCCGTCGCCGGTCCGCCGTCCCCGGTGCGGGGTGTGGGACCTTGTTCTCTGGCCCGGCGCGCCGGCGCGGACCGATCTGAGCCGATGGCGCCCACCGCGGCCGGCCGCGGGGCCGGCACGGCGCTTTCGGCACCGGACCCGGTCGCTTTGTCGCGGCCGCTCCACCGACGCGTCATCCTCGCGGTGCTCTGTGTCAGCCTGCTGGTCGTCAGCCTCGACAGCACGATCCTCAACGTCGCCCTCCCGTCGATCGTGCGCGCGATGCACGCCACGTCGAGCCAGTTGCAGTGGATGGTCGACGCCTACGTCGTCGTCTTCGCCGGATTGCTGCTCGTCGTCGGCAGTCTCGGCGACCGGGTCGGGCGCAAGTGGGTCTTCATGGCCGGCCTCGCGCTGTTCGCCGCGGGCTCCGCGACCTCGGCCTTCGCCACGACGCCGGACCGGCTCATCGCCGCCCGCGCCTTCATGGGGATCGGTGGCGCGGCGATCATGCCCTCGACGCTGTCGATCCTCGGCAGCGTCTTCACGGCCGACGACGAACGGCTCCAGGCGATCGGCATCTGGTCGGGGACGACCGGCCTCGGCGTCGCCATCGGGCCCGTGGCCGGCGGCTGGTTGCTCGCCCACTACTGGTGGGGGTCGGTCTTCCTGGTCAACGTGCCGATCGCGCTCGTGGGACTGTGCGCCGCGGCCTGGTTCGTGCCGAACTCCCTCAACCCGGAGAGCAAGCGGCCGGATCTCGTCGGTGCCCTGCTCTCGATCCTCGGCATGGGCCTCCTGCTCTGGGGGATCATCGAGGCGCCCAACCGAGCCTGGACCTCGCCCGCGATCATCGGGGCGATCGCGGCCGCGGCCGTCGTCCTTGCCGCTTTCGGTTGGTGGGAGCGTCACTCGACGCATCCGATGCTCGAGCTTTCGTTTTTCAGATCGCGTCGCTTCTCCGCCGCGATCGGGGCGATGGGTCTCGTGATCTTCGCCCTCATGGGGGCGCTGTTCCTGCTCACCCAGTACCTGCAGTTCGAGCTCGGCTACAGCCCGTTGCAGACGGGCCTGCGGATCGCGCCCATCGCCGCGGTGCTGCTGTTCGCGGCGCCGGCCTCGACCCTCGCCGTCCGCCACGTGGGCACGAAGCCGGTCGTGTTCGCGGGCCTTGCGGCCATCGCCGTCGGCTTCGTGCTGCTCTCGCGGATCACCGTCCACGGCACGTACCTCGACGCGCTCCCGGCGCTCTTTGTGATTGGCACCGGGGTCGGGCTGGCGCTGGCGCCGTGCACGGAGTCGGTGATGGGGTCGCTCCCGCTCTCCCAGCTCGGCGTGGGCTCGGCCACGAACAGCACCGTGCTGCAGACAGGGGGCGCGCTCGGCGTCGGTGTGTTCGGGAGCATTCTCAACACCCGGTACGCCGACCGGCTGACCCGGGTGCTGTCGGCCTACAAGATGCCGCAATCGGTCCGCCATGTCATCACCGGGTCGCTCGGCGGCGCCCTCGCCGTCGCCGGCCGGGCCGGGTCGGTCGGTGCTGCCCTCGCCCGGCTCGCCAGGTACGCCTTCGTGAGCGGGATGGACCTGGCCCAGCTGGTCGGCGGCATCGTCGTCGCCGGCGCGGCGGTCCTCGTTTTCGTGGTGCTGCCGAGTCGCGGCGCCTCGTCGGCGGGCGAGCGCATCGCCGGTGACCCCGAGGCACCCCCGGGCGCCCCGACGATACCGGCTAGGTCGATCCCGTCCTCATCGCCAACGCCAGGACCTGCGTGTTTGCACCGGGTGGGCGTGCCGGGAGGGACGAGGTCAACACCCGCCCGGCGGGCGGACCGGTCCCCGGCGCCGGCAGCCGGACTGGAGGCGGGAGCGCGGATTGTCGCCCGGGGTGGCGTGGGCCTAGCTTCGGGGGGGAGGTGGTTGCCTTGAGGAACGACCGCTTGCTCGCGGAAGCAGTCCGCTCGTGGGTCATCGAGGAGCGGCCGGGCGATGGTGCCACCGCCAACCGGGCTGCCACCGTCGCCCGGAACTCGTACTCGCAAGGCGCTTCGGTGTCGGAGGCGTGCCATCGGGCCCACGCCTTCGTCGACAGCTGGACCCGGCACCCGGCCCAGAAGGGGTCCCGGTCCGGCAGGGCGGTCCCGCCCCGGTACTAGGCGCCGCGGCTTTGCGGGGCAGGGAAGTAACGGGTTCTTCCCGGCCGGAGGTCGCCTCCCCCTCGCCCCGGTGTCGGACGGCCGGCGGGCGCTGGCCGCCGACGCGACGAGGCGCCCGTCCCGCCATCACACGGAACGGGCACCCCGTATTCGCCTGTCCCGAAGGGCGAGGGCCTCTGACAGCGGCGGAGAGCGAGCCCACCCTGCTCCTGTGCACCGCAACACCCTGAGCGATTGCGGTCTTCCGCTGTCAATGCCTGCCCGGACAGCTGCCCGGACAACCCCCAGACTCGTCCTTCGGTCGGGGAGGTCGATAACTGCCATAGTTGCCGACCGCCCCGGTGGGCCTCTTTCGGACCCAGTTTGTCCAACAACGGAAGCGGCACGATTGTTCCATCCGTCCCCGTCGTTTTCGCGCGCCGACGTGGCGGGGTGATCGCGCCAGGATGGAGGGGTGTTCGCCGTCGTCTCCCCGACCGCCTACTGGTCGGCCGTCGGGCTGGGCGCGCTGGTGTGCGCCGGGCTGTGCGTCGCGGCCCGGCGCCGTCCCGGTCCCTGGCGGATCGTCGTCGCGCGCCTCGTCGGCCTGGCGCTCGCGGCGGACATCGTCGCCTACAGCGTCGGTCTCGTCGTGGCGAGGACGTGGTCGGTGGAAACCTCGCTGCCGCTCGCACTCTGCAACGCGGGGGTCGTCGTGGCCGCGATCGCCTGCTGGTGGCGGATCCCGCTGCTCGTCGAGCTGACCTACTTCGTCGGGCTCGCCGGGACGCTGCAGGCGGTGCTGACCCCGGACCTTGGCGTCGCCTTCCCACATCTCGTGTTCTTCGAGTACGTCGTCGGCCACGTCGGGATCGTGCTCGCGGCCTTCTTCCTGGTCGTGGGGATGGGTATCCGGCCGCGCCCCAGGGCGGTCGTTCGGGTGTTCGCGATCACCGCGGCCTACACGGCCTTCGTCGGGCTCATCGACGGCGTGACGGGCGCCAACTACATGTTCCTGCGGCGCCCCCCGGGCGAGTGGACGGTGCTGCGACTGCTCGGACCGTGGCCGTGGTACGTGGTGAGCGCGGCCGGGGTCGCCCTTGTGCTCTTGGCGCTGCTCGACCTGCCGTTCTGGCGCGCCCCGGGTGAGCCGTCAGGTGGGCGTTCGGCGCCGCCGGGCGAGCCGCAGGTCGACTAGCCCCAGGGCGGCGAGGAGCGCGCAGCCGACGGCGGCGAGCGCGAGGGCGGTCGACAGCCCCGGCGGCTGGTAGCGGAAGGTGACGACCGACCGCCCCGCCGCGAGCTCGACCGCCTGCACGACGCCGTAACGGCGCAGTCGGACCCGTTCGACGCGGCCCCCGCTGGTCACCGTGGCTTGCCAGCCGGGGAGGTCGGCGACGCCGCGGACGAGGAGCACTGGTCGCGCGGTGTCCACTTCGACCGTCTCGGCGGGCGTCCAGGGCGACGAGGAGACGACCCGCACGTCGGCGGCGAGGCGTCTCGTCCCCGACGGCGCGAAGGTCGTGAGCGGGCCGTAGGCGCGGGTGTCGGTGAGCAGGAGGTAGACCCCGAGCGACCCGGCGATCCGCCAGTGCGGCGGCGTCACGGTCGCGGCGAGCAGCCCGGTCGGCGAGAACGGTCGGCCGCCGGGTCGTGCCACCTCGACGGCGACACTGCGAGGTGCCGTCCCGGCCGCGGGGAGCACGAGCCCGAAGCTGCGCAGCCCGGGCCGGAAGTAGGCGGTGGCTTCTCGCGCGCCGACGACGACGCGGGCCGGCGCGCCTTGCCGGTGCATGCCGAGCAGCCGGATGCCGCGCGCCTCGGCGCCGAGGGCGGAAGGCGGCCAGCCCCGCCCGCCCGCGATCCGGACCGAGGTGACGTCGACCGCGCCCCCGAAGTAGCGCGTCGTCGGGGTCGCGCGCGCGATGCGCACGACCCCCGGGTTTGCCGGTGTCACCCGGGACTCGAACGCCCAGGGCAGCACGAGCAGCGCCCGAACGTCGAGCGAGTCGAAAACACCCGTCGAGAAGGCCCCGGGCGCCGCCCTGTTCTGGCCGTGCGTCCCCGTCGCCTGCGCGTAGGGGCCCCACGTGAGCGAGCCGTAGCCCTGGACGCTGGCTAGCCCGGTGAAGACGTTGAGGTTCGGCGCCCCGATCTCGTTCAGCTCGGCACCGCCGCGACGGAGGTGGTCGACGACGAGGAAGCGCCCGTGCTTGCCGACGGCGGCGGCGAGCTCGCGCTCGAGCCGGCTGGGCTGGCCGAGCTCGCTCGCCCGCACCGGCGCGAGCGAGCTCTGGTTGGCGAGGAACACGACGAGGTCCACGACGGCCAGCGCGACGAGGGCGGCGACGCGGCGCCGCCGCACGAGCCCCGGTCCGAAGACAAGGAACCACGCCGCGGCCAGCGCGACGAGGGCGGCGACGACGAGATAGGGCGCGACGCGGGCGACCGTCCACGGCCCGAGCCCTCCCCGGGTGAAGGCGCGCGCGACCGTCTTGCCGCCGATGGCGACGGTGGCGAGCAGGAGGAGGATCGCCCCGGGCACGGCGAGCGCCGAGGAGCGCTCCAGGCGGAGGCGCCACGAGCCGGGCCCCGGTGGCCGCGCTACGGGGAGCACGCTCCCGGGATCGAGGACCTCCGCCACCCAGTGGGCATAGAGGACCGACGAGGCGAGGGCGACGAGCAGAAGGGCGCGGCTCGGGAGGCGGCTGTCGTCGAGGATGGGGAGTCGCGCGAGCAGGTGCGGCAGTGGCGTCGCCGACCCGACGGCGATGACGAGCCCGGCGGCCCCGATCAGGTACCAGATGCGGATGCGCGACGCCTGCGGCGACCGCCACCGCCAGGCCAGGGCGACGACGGCGATGAGGGCGAGTATGCCGGGATAGGCGTCGATCTCGGCGAGGTTGTAGCTCCCGACGTAGGGGGCGAGCCCGATCGGGCCCCCACCGAGGATGTGGGGCGCGAGGAGCAGGGGGAGTTGGTCGAGGCGGAGCGACCCGGAGGTGAGGAAGCTGTAGGCGACATGGGAGCGCTGCGAGACGGCGACGAAGCGCGCCGTGGGCAGGATCTGCACGGCGCCGACGAGGGCGCCGGCGCCGCCGCCGACCGCAAGATGGGCGGCGGTCGCCGACCGCCTGCCCGAGTGCCACCAGGCCGGGCAGGCGTAGATGACGGCGCCGAGGGCGGCGTAGACCGCGGTCTCCGGGCTCCCGGCGAGCAGGGTCGCCGCCGTGGCGGCCCCGAGCAGGGCTGTCCAGGCCAGCCGGTGCCGGTCGGGCCCGTGGGTGACGCGTTCGACGGCGACGAGGACCCAGGCGATCGACGCCGCCGTCTCGAGGACGTCGAGGTGGACGGCCTGGGAGGTGACAAAGCCGCCGAGCCCGAACGCCGCGCCCCCGACGGCGGCGCTGAGCGGGCGTAGACCGCCGAAACGGAGGAAGGCGTAGAGCCCGACGGCGGCGCCGGCGAAGGCGGCCACCTCGGCGGCGACCCAGGCGACGAGCGGAGGGAAGACGGCGAAGAGCACGATGTCGGGGTAGAGAGATCCCGAGTTGGACGAGGCGAGGAGCGGCGTCCCACCCCAGTCGAAGGGGTCGTACACGGGAAGGTGGCCGTGGCGGATGATCTCGCCGGCGAGCACCCGGAGCGGGTAGTTCTGGATCACCTCGTCACCGGTGAGCAGCGGGTAGCCGAGCGCGGCGGGGATCGCGAGGACGAAGAGCGGCAGTCCGACGAGGAAGCCGAGCGCGATCCAGTCTCCGCGGGTCAGCCGCCCGGCACGCACGGGTGGTTCAGTCGCCGCCGGCAGGCAGGTGGGCCGCCGACCGCGCCCGGCGGGGACCTGGTCGGGGGGCTCGCGGCGTCATGTGGGGACCGTATCCCAACGGGTCGGGCCCGGGCGACCACCGTGGCGCGGCCCGCCCCACATCCCGTGGGGACCGAGTCATTAGGCTCAAGGCGTGTCGACGGGTCATCTCGAGCGGCAGACCGTGGCCGTCCAACCCGGGGCGGCACAGCAAGGCGGACTCCGGCAGCGCCTTCGCGGGCACGCCGGTTCCGGGCCGAAGGCCCTCGCGCGGCTGCGGACGGCCTGGCAGTGGGCCGACTCGGAGTCCGGGCGGTGGCGCCAGCCCGCCAGGCCGGTCGAGCCCTACGAGCCCGGCGTCACCAAGCTCGGGTGGTTGCTCGCCCGCCCGGCGCTCATGGGCTTCGTCGCCACGACGGCGATCTTCCTCGGCGCGACGCAGCAGGACTCCCCGTTCACGTCGAAGCTCGCCGGCTCGTGGTACTTCGGCATCCCGGCGCCCGCCCTCGTCCAGAGCTACACGCCCCCGCCCGGGCAGTGGCTCTTCTTCGGCGTCGTCGCCGTCTACGGCGGCATCGTTCTTCTGCTGCGCGCCTGGTGGGACGTCATCAAGCTGACCTCGGGCCGGCCCGGCATCCCCGTCGCCCGCCTCTGGCCGGTCTTCGCCGCCTGGGTGCTACCGCTCCTGTTCGTCGCGCCGCTTTTCAGCAAGGACGTCTACGACTACGCCGCCCAGGGCGAGATGATGTCGCACGGCCTCAACCCGTACCTGTACGGCACGAGCGTGATCGGCTCGACGCCCTTCACGCGCCTCGTCGACCCGCTGTGGAACCACCTGACCTCGCCGTACGGCCCGCTCTTCCTCGTCGTCGACGGCTGGATCGTCGTTGTCGCGCACCACAACCTGCTGGCCTCGGTCGTCGGCCTGCGCTTCCTAGCCCTTGGGGGGGTGGTCCTCTTCGCGGTCGCCGTCCCGCCGATCGCGCGCTCGATCCACCGGGACCCGGCGGTGGCATTTGCGCTCGCGGCTCTCAACCCACTCGTGTTGCTCCACCTGATCGCCGGCGCGCACAACGACGCGCTCATGCTTGGCTTCCTCGCTGTGGGGTACGCCCTCGCCCGGCGGGGACGGCCCGTCGCCGGCATCGTGATCTGCGGGCTTGCCGCCGCCGTGAAGGTCCCGGCCCTTATCGGTGTCGTCTACATCGGTTGGGAGTGGTTGGGGCCCGGGCGCAGCGTGCGCGAACGCGTGCGGCCCGTGGCGACGGCGTTGCTGATCGCGCTGGCGACGATGGTCTGCATCTCCGAGGCCGCCAGCCTCGGATGGGGGTGGGTCGGCGGGCTGACGAACCCCGACACCGTCCGCTCCTGGCTCGACCCAGCGACGGGGATCGCCCTCGTGGCTGCCCATTTCGTGACGGCGCTCGGCTTCGGCAACCACGTCCACGTGATCCTCACGGTCGTGCGGGGTTCGGCGGCATGCCTCGCCGGGTTGATCGGGCTCTGGCTGCTCCTCCGCTCGGAGCGGATCGGGTCTCTGCAGGCGCTCGGCTGGAGCCTGTTCGCCGTCGTCGTCCTCGGGCCGGTCGTCCAGCTCTGGTATTTGTCGTGGGCCTTCGTCTTCCTCGCGCCGGTCGCTGTGGGACTCACCCGCAAGATGCTCATCGGAGTGTCGGGGATCGCATGTTTCCTCGGCCTTACGGGCGGACGGGTCTTCGTCAACGAGATCAGCTCTGCCAACAGTGTGCTCGTCGCGTTCGCCTGCCTCACGCTCGTCGCGATCGGCGCGTTCTTCCTGCGCCCAAGGTACCCGCGGTCCCGTCCGGCGCCCCGGGAGCTGGTGCGCTCGCCGTAGCGGTTCAGAGGAGCAGCTGCATCAGGTCGACGTCGAGCCAGCGGCCGAACTTCCGCCCGACCTCGCGCTCGGTGCCCACGAGCTCGAACCCGCACGACCGGTGGAGCGCGATCGAGGCGTCGTGATCGCCGACGATCCGGGCGATCATCGAGTGGAAGCCGTGCATCCGGGCGCGCGCGACGAGCTCGGTCAGGAGCGCCCTGCCGATCCCCTGGCCCCGGTGGGCCCGGGAGACGTAGATGGAGTCTTCGACCGTCGTCGAGTAGGCGGGTCGCGGCCGGTACGGCGAGACGGAGGCGAAGCCGATGATCTCGCCGCCTTCCTCGGCGACGACGAGGGCGTAGACGCCGGAGTGCTGCGCCATCCAGTCGTCCTGTTCGGTGGCGGTCCGCTCGACCAGGTCGAAGGTGACCGTCGACCCGACCACCTCGGCGTTGTAGATCGTGCGGATCGCCTCGGCGTCTTCGAGGCGCGCCGTGCGAATCTCCACGCCGATGACACTACCGAGCGGCGCGCGCAAGGCGAGGTCCGGCGACGCCGGGCACGACGTCGCGGGTAATATGCGACCCGCCGGGCCGGCGATAGGCCCGTTGCCCCCTTAGCTCAGTCGGCAGAGCACAGCCATGGTAAGGCTGTTGTCGTCGGTTCGATTCCGACAGGGGGCTCGCAGTCCAGGCGGCGTAGCTCAGTTGGTAAGAGCACACGGCTCATAATCGTGGGGTCGCCGGTTCGAGTCCGGCCGCCGCTACCAGGCCCCGCCCGGGGACGGGCGCGTGCGGGAGGCTCTAGGGTGTACGGCGCACTGGCGACGGCGGCGCCGCCAGGCGAGGTGAGGAGCGTTCGGTGGCGAAGAACGAGAAGCGGATCAAGGTCACCCTCGAGTGCGAGGTCTGCAAGCGCCGCAACTACATCACGACGAAGAACAAGCAGAACGACCGCGAGCGCATCGAGATGCGCAAGTACTGCCGCTACGACAAGCAGCACACCCTGCACAAAGAGACCCGGTAGCGACCGGCGGCCGCCCCGCCGACCCGGTCCCGTCGTGAGCGGTGCCCTCCCGATTCCGGCGCGGCTGGCGTGCACCTCGATGGATGCCCGCGACCGGGCCGGTGATAACGTCGTACGGCCCAAGGCGGTGCGGCACGTGCGCGCCGAAACGGATGTGCGCGTCGCTTCTAGGGCAGTAGCTCAATTGGCAGAGCACCGGTCTCCAAAACCGGCGGTTGGGGGTTCGAGTCCCTCCTGCCCTGCTCACCCGCCCGACACGAGGACGACGAAGTGAACAGAGAGACGAGGCGGCTCCTCCAGCGACAAGGCCAGATCGGGGCCGACGGGACGCCCGCGAGGCGCGTCCCCCCGGCGGCGGTCTCGCGCCGCGCACCCGAGCGCGAGCGGGCCAGCTTCCCCCGTCGGGTGGGCACCTACCTTCGAGAGGTCCGTTCCGAGCTTTCGAAGGTCCTCTGGCCGCGCCGGGACGAGGTCGTGACGTACTCGACCGTCGTGCTCACGACGCTCGTGTTCATCGCGCTGTTGATCTTCGGGCTGAACTACGTGTTCGCGCGGGGCGTGCTCCACCTGTTCCCCAAGTGAGGGCCGGGCGGACGCGGGTTTGCCGGGGGCAGGGCGGGCCGGACCCGGTGGTCGGCGAGAACCAGATGACGAGATCCGCATGCGGGTGAGACAGGCGAACGACAGGCGACGATGGCGATGACGACCGACGCACACGACGACGAGACGACCGCCGACGAGCTCGCGTCGGTCGCGCCCGAAGACACGGGCGACCCCGGCACGGCCCCGCCGGAGCAGCCCGAGGCCGCGGAGCCAGTGGCGCCCGCCCTCGCCGCCCAGGCCGCGGCACCGGGAGACGAGGTCCCCGGGACGGGGCCGTCCGAGGAGTCCGGTACCGGGTCCGCCGACGAGTTCGAGGAGTTCGTCGGGTTCGAGGTGCCGCGGCCCCCGAGCCCCTTCGACCGGCCCGGCGAGTGGTTCGTCGTCCACACCTACGCCGGCTACGAGAACAAGGTGAAGTCGAACCTCGAGAGCCGGATCGCCTCGATGAACATGGAGGAGCGGATCTACGAGGTCGTCATCCCGATGGAGGAGGTCGTCGAGTTCAAGGGCGGCAAGAAGGTCACCGTCCTGCGGAAGGTCTTCCCGGGCTACCTGCTGTGCCGGTGCGAGCTCGACGACGACTCCTGGTCGGTGATCCGCCAGACCCCGGGGGTGACGAGCTTCGTCGGTCCCGGTACGAAGCCGACGCCACTGTCACGTGCCGAGGTCGAGGGCATCCTCCAGGCCCGCGAGGAGGGCGCCGAGAGCCCGCGTGCCCGCCGCCCCCGCCTCGAGCACGAGGTCGGCGAGACGGTGCGCGTGAAGGAGGGGCCGTTCGCCGACTTCACCGGCGAGGTCGCCGAGATCAACGAGGACCAGCTGAAGCTGAAGGTCCTCGTCAACATCTTCGGGCGGGAGACGCCCGTCGAGCTGGAATTCAGTCAGGTCGCCAAGCTCTAGGTTCGTAGCGAGAGGAAAGAAGTCTCCATGGCCCGCAGGCGAGTCACCGCCGTCGTCAAGATCCAGCTCCCCGCGGGGGCGGCGACACCCGCGCCCCCGGTCGGGACCGCGCTCGGACCCCACGGCGTCCAGACGATGGAGTTTTGCAAGCAGTACAACGCGGCGACCGAGTCGAAGCGGGGCACGATCATCCCGGTCGAGATCACGATTTACGAGGACCGAACGTTCAGCTTCATCCTGAAGACGCCGCCGACGGCGGTGTTGCTGCGCGAGGCGGCCGGGCTCGAGAAGGGGACCGGCCTCGCCGGCCGCGAACAGGTCGGGACGATCACCGACGACCAGCTCGCCGAGATCGCGAAAGTGAAGCTCCCCGATCTCAACGCCAACGACCTCGGGGCCGCGAAACGGCAGGTCGAGGGCACGGCGCGGTCGATGGGAATCACCGTCTCGCGCTGAGCGGGCCCCAGCCACAAGGACAGATGAGGACGGAATCGATGTCGAACAAGGGCAAGCGTTACCTCGACGCACTGAAGCGGCTGCATCGCGAGCAGCTCTACTCGCCGGCGGAGGCGGTCGATCTCGTGAAGAGCCTCGCGACGGCGAAGTTCGACGAGACGATCGAGCTGGCGGTGCGCCTCGGCGTCGACCCGCGGCGAGCCGAGCAGATCGTGCGCGGTTCGCTGACACTTCCCGCCGGGACCGGCCGCACCGTGCGGGTCGCCGTGTTCGCGGCGGGCGAATCCGCCGCCGCGGCGAGGGCCGCGGGCGCCGACGTCGTGGGGGCCGACGACCTGATCGCCCGGGTCGAGAAGGAAGGCTTCCTGGACTTCGACGTGGCGATCGCGACCCCCGACCTCATGTCGCAGGTCGGGCGGCTCGGCCGGGTGCTCGGTCCCCGCGGCCTGATGCCGAACCCGAAGACCGGGACGGTCACGAACGACGTCGCCGCCGCCGTCGCCGAATTCCGCTCCGGCCGCGTCGAGTACCGGACCGACCGGACCGGGAACATCAACCTCCGGGTCGGCAAGGCGTCGTTCGACCGGGCCCGGCTGCTCGAGAACGTCCGGGCGGTGCTCGACGAGCTGCAACGGGCGAAGCCGGCCACCGCCAAGGGCAAGTACGTGCGCTCGGTGACGCTGGCGTCGACGATGGGGCCCGGCGTGCCGATCGACACGAGCCGGATCCGGATCACCGACGAGGATCTGGTCGCCACGGCGTAGTGCGGGCCGCGGCGGGCCGTGTAGATTGTCTGCCGACAAGCGGGCCCAGCCCGCACGAGCCTGAGACATCCGGTGCGCCACGGGCGCCGAAAGGGCGAGAGCCCGCCTGACGAGGCAAGCAGCACCACCGCTTCCCCGTCTCGCCGCCCGCGCCGCGCCGCCAACCGGCCAGTCCGGAGGGAGCGAACGTGGAGACTGAAGTGCGCACGCCACGGCCGGAGAAGGTCGCGGTCGTCGATGACGTGCGGGCCCGGCTGAGTTCCGCCAGCGCCACGATCGTCACCGAGTACCGGGGCCTGTCCGTCGCCCAGCTCCAGGTCCTGCGCCGGGCGCTCGCCGCCGCCGGGGGCGACTTCAAGGTCTACAAGAACACGCTCGTCCGCCGAGCGGCCCACGACAGTGGTCTCGACTCGCTCGACGACCTGCTCGACGGCCCGACCGCCCTCGCTTTCGTCACCGGTGACGTCTCGTCGGTCGCCAAGGCGCTGAAGGAGTTCGCCCGGACGAACCCGAAGCTCGTCGTGAAGGGCGCCCTCGTCGGGAGCGGGCTGTTCGACGCGGCGCAGACCTCGGCGCTCGCCGACCTGCCCTCCCGCGAGGTGCTGCTCGCCCAGATCGCCGGAGCGTTGGCGGCGCCGATGCAGGCCTTCGCGGGGTTGCTGGCGGCGCTGCCGCGCAAGTTCGCCTACGGGCTGGCGGCGCTCATCGAGCAGCGCGGAGGTGTCGCGGCCGCGGACGCCCCGGTCGGCCCCGAGGCCGTCGCGGGGGTCGATGCCGCGGTCTCGTCCGACGAGGTCGCCCCCGCCGAGCCCGTCGCGTCCGAGGCCGAGTCCGACGGGGCCCCCGCCGCGCCCGACGTCCCCGAGGTGGCGACGAGCGAGGTCTCCGCCGAGCCGGTGGCCGCCGAGGCCGCGCCGAAAGAGCCCGCCGCGGAACCAACGGGGGCGGAAGGGTCCGACGACGCCGGCGTTTGAGCCGGTGTGACCAGGTCATCCAGATCGAAAACAGGAAGGGAACCACGATGGCGACGAAACAGAGCATCCTCGACGAGATCGCGAAGATGACGGTCCTCGAGCTTGCCGACCTGCTGAAGGAGTTCGAGGAGCGGTTCGGCGTGACCGCGGCGGCACCCGTCGCCGTGGCGGCGGCTCCGGCCGCCGGTGGGGCAGCCGGAGCCGAGGTCGAGGTCGAGGAGCAGGACGAGTTCGACGTCATCCTCGCGGCGGCCGGTGAGAAGAAGATCCAGGTCATCAAGGAGGTGCGCGCGCTCACGAACCTCGGCCTCAAGGAGGCGAAGGATCTCGTCGACGCCGCGCCGAAGTCGGTCCTGGAGAAGGTTTCGAAGGACGAGGCCGAGAAGGCGAAGGCGCAGCTCGAAGGGGCCGGCGCGACGGTCCAGCTCAAGTAGTGGCTGGTGGGGAGGGCCGGAGGCGACACCTCCGGTTGTCCCTGGTGGGGGCACCTTGACCCCGCCCCTCGGGTCCCGTACCCTGCGGCAGGGACAGACGCGCCCGCGTTGTCCTTTTTTGTACGCGCGCCTATGCTGTGTCCTGTCGTGCTCGTCGGTCGCGCTCTAGATCTTGCCGTGCGGTGACGCGCGCCCGCGGCGCAGTCACCGGTCGTTTTCCAGCTTGACCTGCTCTCGCGAGGAGTAACCCGTTGCCGTCACGTTTCCGCACACCGGAGCGCTTTTCCTTCGCGAATCTCGACGAAGTCCTGAAGCTGCCCGATCTCGTCGCAGTCCAGCGCGACTCGTTCGAGTGGTTCCTGCACCATGGGCTCGCCGAGACCTTCGCCGACATCAGTCCGATCGAGGACTTCACCGGTCAGCTCCAGCTGAAGCTGGAGTTCGACCCCGAGGACATCGACCTGCGGCCCGAGCCGAAGTTCGACATCGACGAGTGCAAGTCGAAGGACATGACGTACGCCGCGCCAATCTTCGTCCGGGCGCAGTTCATGAACGCCACGACGGGCGAGATCAAAGAGCAGACCGTCTTCATGGGCGACTTCCCGATGATGACGCCGAAGGGCACGTTCATCATCAACGGGACCGAGCGGGTCGTCGTCAGCCAGCTCGTCCGGTCGCCCGGGGTCATCTTCCAGCCGGGACGCGACGCCAAGACGATCGTCACGGGGACCGTCCACCCCTACCGCGGGGAGTGGATCGAGTTCGACGTCGAGGCGAAGCCGGGACGCGACGTGACGGCGGGCACCCGCGTCGCCCGCAAGCGCCGGCTGTCGCTGTTCGTCCTGCTGCGCGCCCTCGGCTACGAGGACGAGGCGTTCCTCGAGCGCTTCGTCCGCCACTTCGACTTCCTCGCCAGCCAGTGGGACAAGGAGCGCGAGCTCATCCCGACCCGTGACGACGCGCTGCTCGAGATCTACAAGCGGGCGCGCCCGGGCGAGCCGCTCTCGCTCGAGTCGGCGCGGGCGTATTTCGAGAACGCCTTTTTCAACTCGCGCCGCTACGACCTCACCCGGGTCGGCCGCTACAAGCTGAACCGCAAGCTCGGGCCCGAGATCGAGAAGATCTCCCAGATCCTCGAGGTGGACCTCGAGCGTCCCGCCCCAGGCCAGGGAGTGCTGAGCCCCTCGGAGATCCTTGCCGCCTCGACCTACATGCTCCACCTCGCCAACGGCGAGCCCGGCTACCGCCTCGACGACCAGGACCACTTCGCCAACCGGCGCATCCGGTCCGTGGGCGAACTCATCCAGAACCAGGTACGGATCGGGCTGTCGCGCATGGAGCGCGTCGTGCGGGAGCGCATGACCACCCAGGACGTCGAGGCGATCACGCCCCAGACGCTCATCAACATCCGGCCGGTCGTCGCGGCCATCAAGGAGTTCTTCGGGACGAGCCAGCTGTCGCAGTTCATGGACCAGCACAACCCGCTGTCGGGCCTCGCCCACAAGCGGCGGCTCTCGGCCCTCGGGCCGGGCGGCCTGTCCCGTGAGCGAGCCGGCTTCGAGGTCCGCGACGTGCACACCTCCCACTACGGGCGGATGTGCCCGATCGAGACGCCCGAAGGTCCCAACATCGGCCTCATCGGTCACCTGGCGACGTACGCGCGCGTCAACGAGCACGGCTTCATCGAGACCCCGTACCGGAAGGTCACCAAAGGCCGGGTCACCGAGGAGATCGTCTACCTCGCGGCCGACGAGGAGGAGGAGTACGTCATCGCCCAGGCCTCGGCGCCGCTCGACCGTGTTGGTCGCTTCAGCGGCGAGCGCGTGCTCGTCCGGCGCGGGCCGCAGGGCGCCGGGGTACGCGTCGGCGCCACGACGACCTCGTACGGCACGACGAGCGAGGTCGACTACGTCCTGCCGGATGAGGTCGACCTGATGGACGTCTCGCCGAAGCAGATCGTCTCGGTGTCGACGGCACTCATCCCCTTCGTCGAGCACGACGATGCCAACCGGGCCCTCATGGGCGCCAACATGCAGAAACAGGCGGTGCCGCTGCTGGTCTCGGAGGCGCCGTTCATCGGCACCGGCGTCGAGGCCCGCGCCGCCCAGGACGCCGGCGAGGTGATCGTCGCCGCCGGGACGGGGCGCATCACCGAGATCTCCGGCAACCAGGTCACCGTCGAGTACCGGGCCGGGCAGAAGGACCGCCACGGCGCCGAGCTCGGTAAGAGGGCCTACCCGCTCGCCAAGTTCCGCCGCTCGAACCAGAACACCTGCATCAACCAGAAGGTGCTCGTCGACGAGGGCGACGCGGTGGAGACGGGCGACGTGATCGCCGACGGCCCCTCGACGCACAACGGCGAGCTCGCCCTCGGCAAGAACCTGCTCGTCGCCTTCATGCCGTGGGAGGGATACAACTACGAAGACGCGATCATCCTGTCCGAGCGGGTCGTACGCGACGACGTGCTGACCTCGATCCACATCGAGGAGCACGAGGTCGACGCCCGCGACACCAAGCTCGGGCCCGAGGAGATCACGCGGGACATCCCGAACCTGTCCGAGGAGATCCTCGCCGACCTCGACGAGCGCGGCATCATCCGCATCGGGGCGGAGGTCGGCCCCGGCGACGTGCTCGTCGGCAAGGTGACCCCCAAGGGCGAGACGGAGCTCACCCCGGAGGAGCGCCTGCTGCGGGCGATCTTCGGGGAGAAGGCGCGCGACGTGCGCGACACGAGCCTCAAGGTCCCCCACGGCGAGTCCGGCAAGGTGATCGACGTGCGGGTCTTCTCCCGGGACGACTCCCACGAGCTGCCGCCCGGCGTGAACCAGCTCGTGCGGGTCTACGTCGCCCAGAAGCGCAAGATCACCGAGGGCGACAAGCTGGCCGGGCGCCACGGGAACAAGGGCGTCGTCTCGCGGATCCTGCCGCTCGAGGACATGCCCTACGCCGCCGACGGGACCCCCGTCGACATCATCTTGAACCCGCTCGGCGTGCCTTCCCGGATGAACGTCGGCCAGGTCCTCGAGGCGCACCTCGGCTACGCGGCGCGCTGGGGCTGGAACTCGGCCGCCGGGAGCACGACCGGGACGTCGCCGGCCCGCGGCAACGAGGAGAAGACGAGATCGAAGACGGACCCGGCGGTGTGGATCGCGACGCCGGTCTTCGACGGGGCGCACTGGGACGAGAAGTCCGAGGCAGGGCGACACCCGACGATCAAGTCGATCTTCGAGCACCTCCACAACGACGCCGCCGACGGCTCGGCCCGCCTCATCCAGCCCGACGGGAAGATGACGCTCTACAACGGCCGGACCGGCGAGCCCTACGACAACCCGATCTGCGTCGGCTACATGTACATCCTGAAGCTCGCCCACCTGGTCGACGACAAGATCCACGCCCGCTCGACGGGCCCGTACTCGATGATCACCCAGCAGCCGCTCGGTGGGAAGGCGCAGTTCGGCGGGCAGCGTTTCGGCGAGATGGAGGTCTGGGCGCTCGAGGCCTACGGCGCCGCCTACGCCCTCCAGGAGCTGCTCACGATCAAGTCCGACGACGTGCTGGGCCGCGTGAAGGTCTACGAGGCGATCGTCAAGGGCGAGAACATCCCCGAACCCGGCATCCCCGAGAGCTTCAAGGTGCTCATCAAGGAGATGCAGTCGCTCTGCCTCGACGTCGAGGTGCTCGGCGTCTCCGGCGAGCAGATCGAGATGCGCGAGATCGACGAGGACGTGTACCGCACCGCCGAGGAGTTGGGGATCGACATCAGCCGGCCCGAGCGCGGCTCGGACGAGGAGGACGCCCGTCGCGCGGCCGAGAGGAGCTTCTAGGTGATCGACGTCAACGATTTCGACACGCTGCGCATCGGCCTCGCCACGGCCGAGGACATCCGGGCGTGGTCGAAGGGCGAAGTGAAAAAGCCCGAGACGATCAACTACCGCACGCTGCGGCCGGAGAAGGACGGGCTGTTCTGCGAGCGCATCTTCGGTCCGACCAAGGACTGGGAGTGCTACTGCGGCAAGTACAAGCGGGTCCGCTTCAAGGGGATCATCTGCGAGCGCTGCGGCGTCGAGGTGACGCGCTCGAAGGTGCGCCGCGAACGGATGGGCCACATCGAGCTCGCCGCTCCGGTCGTCCACATCTGGTACCTGCGCGGCACCCGCTCGTGGCTGGCGTACCTGCTCATGGGGACGGAGGCGCGCGAGGAGCTGAAGGCGAAGCAGCTCGAGAAGGTCATCTACTTCGCGGCGTACCTCGTGACCCACGTCGACGAGGCGAAGCGCCACGCCGACCTGCCGAACCTCGAGGTCGAGCTGGCGGCCGAGATCGCCCTGATCGAGCGGGAGCGGGACGTCGAGGCGGAACGGCGCCTCGCCGTCCTCGAGACGGAGCTTGCCGCCCTCGAGGCCGAAGGCGCCAAGGAGTCCGAGATCCGCGCCCGCCAGCGCGCGGTCGAGAAGGAGGTCACGGGGGTCCGCGAGCGTGCCACGGCCGAGATCGTGACGGCGCGGCGCGCCCTCGACGAGCTTCGCGACCTGCACGCCCGCAAGATCATCGACGACGAGCTCGTCTGGCGGCAGCTGCACGCCCGCTACGGCGAGTACTTCGAGGGAGGCATGGGCGCCGAGACGATCGCCCAGCTGATCAGCCGGATCGACCTCGACGAAGAGGAGATCAAGCTACGCGAGGCGATCGACCCGACCGACGGCCGGCGCCCGCTGTCGGCCCAGCGCAAGCAGAAGGCCATCAAGCGGCTGAAGATCGTCTCGGCCTTCAACCGCCGCGACGCCGACGGCCGGCGCGCCAACGATCCGCGGGCGATGATCCTGCAGGCGATCCCGGTCATCCCGCCGGATCTGCGCCCGATGGTCCAGCTCGACGGCGGGAGGTTCGCGACCTCGGACCTGAACGACCTGTACCGCCGCGTCATCAACCGCAACAACCGGTTGAAGCGGCTGCTGGACCTCGGCGCCCCCGAGATCATCATCAACAACGAGAAGCGGATGCTCCAGGAGGCGGTCGACGCGCTGTTCGACAACGGCCGCCGGGGGCGCCCGGTCACCGGGCCGGGCAACCGGCCGCTGAAGAGCCTCTCGGACATGCTGAAGGGCAAGCAGGGGCGCTTCCGCCAGAACCTGCTGGGCAAGCGTGTCGACTACTCCGGCCGCTCGGTGATCGTCGTCGGCCCGACGCTGAAGCTCCACCAGTGCGGGCTCCCCAAGCAGATGGCGCTGGAACTGTTCAAGCCGTTCGTCATGAAGCGGCTCGTCGACATCGAGATCGCGCCGAACATCAAGTCCGCCAAGCGGATGGTGGAGCGCCGCCGGGCCCAGGTCTGGGACGTGCTCGACGAGGTGATCAAGGAGCACCCGGTGCTGCTCAACCGCGCGCCGACGCTGCACCGCCTCGGCATCCAGGCCTTCGAGCCGATCCTCATCGAGGGCAAGGCGATCCAGATCCACCCGCTCGTGTGCGCGGCGTTCAACGCCGACTTCGACGGAGACCAGATGGCGGTGCACCTGCCGCTGTCGGCCGAGGCCCAGGCCGAGGCGCGGATCCTCATGCTCTCGGCGAACAACATCCTCTCGCCGGCGACCGGCCGGCCGACCACGGTGCCGACCCAGGACATGGTCTTCGGCGTCTACTACCTCACGCTGCTGGTCGACGGGGCCAAGGGTGAGGGGCTCGTCTTCCGCCGCCTGCACGAGGTCGAGGCCGCCTACGAGCGTGGCTCGGTGGCGCTGCACGCCAAGATCAAGCTGCGCCGCGGTCCCGACGGCTACCCGTTCGACTTCTACGGCCTGCGCCACGGAGACCAGATGGGCGCCGAGGAGCCGGACGAGATCGAGACGACCCCGGGACGACTCTTTTTCAACGCCGCGCTGCCGCATGACTTCGGCTACGTGAACGACGTGGTCGGCAAGCGCGCCACGTCGATCGGCTCGATCGTCGAGCGGCTCGCCTCGAACTACCCGAAGGCGATGGTCGCCGAGAGCCTCGACCGCGTCAAGGAGCTCGGCTTCCTGTTCGCCACCCGCTCCGGGCTGACGATCTCCATCGACGACGTGAAGACGCCGCCGGACAAGGAGAAGATCCTCGACCGCTACGAGAAGGAGGCGGAGAAGGCGGAGGCGCAGTTCAAGCGCGGCATCATCACCGACGACGAGAGGCGCCAGAAGGAGATCGAGATCTGGACCTCCGCCAACAGCGAGGTCGGCCGGGCGATGGAGAAGACGCTGGCGACGATCGCGTTCAACCCGCTCGACATGATGGTCGACTCCGGCGCCCGTGGGAACCCGCAGCAGGTCCGCCAGATCGCCGGCATGAAAGGGCTCGTCTCCAACCCTCGGGGCGAGATGATCCCGCGCCCCATCGTGTCGTCGTTCCGTGAGGGACTGGGCGTGCTCGAGTACTTCATCTCGACCCACGGCGCCCGCAAGGGCCTCGCCGACACCGCGCTGCGCACCGCCGACTCCGGCTACCTCACCCGCCGGCTCGTCGACGTCGCGCAGGAGCTCATCGTGCGCGAGGGCGACTGCGGCACCGCGCGGGGGATCTGGATCGAGGGGGTCGTCCCCGACGCCGCCGGGACGCGGTCGTACCTCGAGACCCGCGCCTACGGGCGGGTGCTCGCCGAGCGCGTCTCGTTCGCCGACGGGACCGAGCTCGCCGCCGGGACGATGCTCGGCGACGGCGAGGTCGCGCGGCTCGCCGCCGACCCCGGCGTCGAGAGGATCCGGGTTCGTTCCGTGCTCACCTGCGAGTCCCCGCAAGGGGTCTGCACCGCCTGCTACGGCCAGTCGCTGGCGACCGGGCGGACGATCGAGCTCGGCGAGGCGGTCGGCGTCATCGCCGCGCAGTCGATCGGTGAGCCCGGCACGCAGCTCACGATGCGGACCTTCCACACCGGCGGCGTCGTCGGCGAGGACATCACCCACGGCCTGCCGCGGGTCGTCGAGCTGTTCGAGGCGCGCACCCCGAAGGGGGCCGCCGTGCTCGCCCGCACCTCCGGTGTCGTGCGCATCGAGGAGGACGAGTCCGGTCGGCGGGTGACCGTCGTCGGTGACCGCGGCGAGGAGGAGACCTACCCTGTCTCCGCCCGCGCCCACCTCGAGGTGGCCGAGGGCCAGGAAGTCCAGGCCGGCGAGTCGCTCATCGAAGGACCGAAGGACCCCAAGGAGCTGCTGGAGATCAAGGGCATCCGCGAGACCCAGCAGTACCTCGTCGAGGAGGTGCAGAAGGTCTACCGGGACCAGGGCGTCTCGATCCACGACAAGCACATCGAGCTCATCGTGCGCCAGATGCTCCGCCGGGTCCTTGTCGCCGAGGCGGGCGACTCGACGTTCCTGCCCGGCGAGCGGGTCGACAACCAGCGCTACGCCCACGTCAACCGCGAGCTCGTCGCCGAGGGCAAGCGCCCCGCCGAGGGCCGTCCGGAACTGATGGGGATCACCAAGGCGTCGCTCGCCACGGACTCCTGGCTCTCGGCGGCGTCGTTCCAGGAGACGACGCGGGTCCTCACGGAGGCGGCGATCGAGGGCAAGTCCGATCACCTGTTCGGGCTGAAGGAGAACATCATCATCGGCAAGCTGATCCCGGCGGGTTCCGGGATGGAGCGCTACCGCAACGTCACCGTCGAGACGCCGGACGCCCAGCGGATGTCGTTCTGGTCGTCGGACCTCGCCGAGCCCGGTCCCGACGTGCTCGCAGAGTGGCTGCGCAACATTGAGGGCGCGCCCTTCGGCGGTTACGGCTCCGAGGAACAGGCCGTCGACGATGCGCTCAGCTACTTCCATCAGGACGACGCCCCCGTCGGGGAGGAGGGCCCGATCGGCTCGGAGCCCGAGCCCGACGAGCGCCCGGACCTCGGGGAGGCCACCGTCTGAGTTCTCCACCCGGTACCGCGGCGCCGAGGGACCGCGCCCGCGCCCGCCGGTTGCACAAGCCCGGAGCCGCATCTAGGATGCATCCGCCGTCTGAGCTGGGCGTTCGCGCCCAGCGGCCGGTTCACCTGCGAGAAACCTGAGAGGAAGCGCGTGCCCACAATCGCCCAGCTCGTGAGGAGCGGACGGGAGTCGAAGCGGTCGAAGACCAAGACGCCCGCCCTGAAGGGCGCGCCCCAGCGGCGTGGCGTGTGCACCCGCGTCTACACGACGACGCCGAAGAAGCCGAACTCGGCGCTCCGCAAGGTCGCCCGCGTGCGCCTGACGAGCGGCGTCGAGGTGACGGCGTACATCCCCGGCGTCGGTCACAACCTCCAGGAGCACTCAATCGTGCTCGTGCGCGGTGGCCGGGTGAAGGACCTGCCGGGAGTCCGCTACAAGATCGTGCGCGGCACGCTCGACACCTCTGGCGTGCGCGACCGGGCCCAGGCGCGCAGCCGCTACGGCGCCAAGAAGGAAGCCTGATGCCGAGAAGCGGCCCCGCCCCACGTCGCGAGCTCCAGCCGGACCCGGTCTACCGCTCCGTGCTCGTCACGCAGCTCACCAACCAGGTGCTCTCGCGCGGCAAGCGCAGCCTCGCCCAGCGCATCGTCTACGACGCCCTCACCGTGGTCGGCGATCGGACGGCGGGCGACGCCCTGGCGACGCTCAAGCGGGCGCTCGACAACACCCGTCCGGAGCTCGAGGTCCGCTCCCGGCGGGTCGGCGGCACGACCTACCAGGTTCCCGTCGAGGTACGCCCGCGGCGGGCGACGACGCTCTCGATCCGCTGGATCGTGAGTTACGCCCAGCAGCGCCGGGAGCGCACGATGGCGCTGAAGCTCGCCAACGAGATCCTCGACGCCGCCAACGGGTTGGGCGCCGCGGTGAAGCGCCGCGAGGACATCCACAAGATGGCGGAATCGAACCGGGCCTTCGCCCACTACCGCTGGTAACCCCGCTCCGGGGGAGCCCGCAGTCCCCGCTTGCACCGCGCGACGCGCCGCGCCCCGTACGCTGTAGGCAGACCTGCGCAGCACCGACGAGAAGACGAATCCATGGCGAACCCCGCACCCCGCACAACCCCCCTTGCCAGGGTCCGCAACATCGGGATCATGGCGCATATCGACGCGGGCAAGACCACGGCGACCGAGCGGATCCTCTACTACACCGGACGCAACTACAAGATCGGCGAGGTCCACGACGGCGCCGCGACGATGGACTGGATGATCCAGGAGCAGGAGCGCGGCATCACGATCACCTCGGCGGCGACCACCGCGCCCTGGCGCGACTGTGCCGTCAACATCATCGACACGCCGGGTCACGTCGACTTCACCGTCGAGGTGGAGCGCTCGCTGCGCGTCCTCGACGGCGCCGTCGCCGTCTTCGACGCGGTCGCCGGGGTCGAGCCCCAGTCGGAGACGGTCTGGCACCAGGCGGACAAGTACAACGTCCCGCGCATCTGCTTCGTGAACAAGATGGACCGCGTCGGCGCCAACTTCGCCCGCACGGTCGACATGATCCGGGACCGTCTCGGCGCCATCCCGGCGGTCACCGAGCTGCCGCTCGGGGCCGAGGCGTCCTTTTGTGGCGTCGTCGACGTGATTGCCCGCAGGGCGCTTGTCTGGGACGACTCCGACAAGGGCGAGCACTGGGACGAGCAGGAGGTCCCCGCAGAGCTCGTCGCGGCCACCGAGGCGGCGCGCCACGACCTCGTCGATGTGATGTCGCACTACGACGACACGGTGATGTCGAAGTACGTCCACGACCAGGAGATCACCGCCGACGACCTCAAGCGGGCGTTGCGGGTCGGCACGATCTCCGGCCAGATCGTTCCGGTGCTCTGCGGCTCGGCCTTCAAGAACAAGGGCATCCAGCCGCTGCTCGACGCCGTCGTCGACTACCTGCCGAGCCCGCTCGACGTGCCCCCGACGATCGGCCGGAGCCTGCGAGGCGACGAGATCATCAGCCGCCGCGCCGCCGATGACGAGCGGTTCTCGGCGCTCGCCTTCAAGATCCAGAGCGACCCGTTCGTCGGCAAGCTCACCTACGTGCGCGTCTATTCGGGAACGCTCCCCAAGGGCTCGGCGGTGCTGAACTCGACGAAGGACAAGCGCGAGCGCATCGGGCGGATCCTCGAGATGCACGCCAACCACCGCGAGGACCGGGAAGCGATCTACGCCGGCGACATCGTCGCCGTCGTGGGACTGAAGACCACGACGACCGGTGACACGCTGTGCGACCCCGCGCACCCGATCGTGCTCGAGACGCTGACGTTCCCCGAACCGGTCGTCCACGTCGCGGTCGAGCCGAAGACCAAGTCGGACCAGGACAAGCTGGGCAGGGCGCTGCTGGCCCTTTCCGAGGAGGACCCGACCTTCCGCGTCCGCACCGACGATGACACGGGCCAGACGGTGATCTCCGGCATGGGCGAGCTCCACCTCGAGGTGCTCGTCGACCGGATGCTGCGCGAGTTCAACGTCGACGCCCACGTCGGCAAGCCGCAGGTCGCCTACCGCGAGACCATCCGCCACAGGGTCCACAAGGTCGAGGAGCGCTACGTCCGCCAGACCGGCGGGCACGGCCAGTACGCCCACGTCGTCATCGACCTCGAGCCGACTGGCCCCGGCGGTGGCTACGAGTTCGTCGACAAGATCACGGGCGGCGTCATCCCCAAGGAGTACATCCCCGCGGTCGACCACGGGATCCGCGAGGCGATGGAGTCCGGCGTGCTCGCCGGCTTCCCGGCCGTCGACCAGCGCGTGACGCTCACCTACGGCTCGTTCCACGAGGTCGACTCGTCGGAGATGGCGTTCAAGATCGCCGGCTCGCTCGCTTGGAAGAAGGCCGCCCGCAAGGCACACACCGTCGTCCTCGAACCAATCATGGCCGTCGAGGTCGTGACCCCCGAGGAGCACCTGGGCGAGGTGATCGGCGACCTGTCCGCCCGCCGCGGCAAGGTGGAGGGCATGCAACAGCGGGGGCCAAGTCAGGTGATCCGGGCGCAGGTTCCATTGTCGGACATGTTCGGCTACGCTACCGACCTGCGTTCTCGCACTCAGGGGCGCGCGACGTTCACCATGCAGTTCAACTCCTACCAGGAAGTTCCCGAGTCCATCGCCCGGGAGATCGTCGCCCGGGCGACGGGGGAGTGAGGACCCGGAGCGAGCGGGTCGGGCCGGTGTCGACGGGCGTCGACGGCGGGTCGCCCGCAATCCCCGGGTCAAGGCAGTAAGCGGGCGGACAAGCCCGGCAGGTTCAACGCAGTCAGGTAACGGCAGGGCCGAGGGGCGCTGCCCAGAGCAGACGGAGCTGTCGGCACCAATGGCCAAGCAGAAGTTCGAGCGGACGAAGCCCCATGTCAACGTCGGGACGATGGGTCACATCGATCACGGCAAGACGACCCTGACCGCGGCGATCACGAAGATCCTCCACGAGAAGAACCCGAACGTGCAGTACATCGCGTTCGAGAAGATCGACGCCGCGCCCGAGGAGAAGGCGCGCGGCATCACGATCCAGATCGCCCACGTCGAGTACGAGACGGACAAGCGCCACTACGCGCACGTCGACATGCCCGGGCACGCCGACTACATCAAGAACATGATCACCGGCGCGGCCCAGATCGACGGGGCGATCCTCGTCGTCGCGGCGGATGACGGGCCGATGCCCCAGACGCGGGAGCATGTGCTGCTCGCCCGCCAGGTGGGCGTACCGTCGATCGTCGTTGCGCTGAACAAGGTCGACATGGTCGACGACGAGGAGCTCCTCGAGCTCATCGAGATCGAGGTGCGCGAGCTCCTCAACGAGTACGAGTTCCCCGGGGACGAGGTTCCCATCGTGCGGATGAGCGCCCTCAAGGCGCTGAACGGCGACGAGGCTGCCTCGCAGGACGTGTTGAAGCTGCTGGACGCCGTCGACGACTACATCCCGGAGCCGGAGCGCGACACGAGCAAGCCCTTCCTGCTCTCGGTCGAGGACGTGATGACCATCACCGGGCGCGGCACGGTGGTCACCGGCCGGATCGAGCAGGGCGAGATCAAGGTCGGCGAGACGGTCGAGATCGTCGGGCTGCGGCCGACGCAGAAGACCGTCGTCACCGGCGTCGAGATGTTCCGCAAGATCCTCGACTCGGGCCAGGCCGGTGACAACGTCGGTCTGCTGCTCCGGGGCATCGACAAGAAGGAGGTCGAGCGCGGCCAGGTCGTGTGCAAACCGGGCTCGATCACGCCGCACACCAACTTCGAGGCGAACGTCTACGTGCTCACCAAGGCCGAGGGTGGACGGCACAAGCCGTTCTTCTCGAACTACCGGCCGCAGTTCTACTTCCGCACAACGGACGTCACCGGTTCGATCACGCTCCCAGAAGGGACCGAGATGGTGATGCCGGGCGACAACACGTCGATGTCCGTCGAGCTGCAGAAGCCGATCGCGATGGACGAGGGACTGCGCTTCGCCATCCGCGAGGGCGGCCGCACCGTGGCCTCCGGCCGCGTGACGAAGATCCTTAAGTAGTCAACCGTGGCGCAGCGGATCCGCATCAGGCTCAAGGCCTACGACCACGAGGTGGTCGACCAGTCGACGAAGAAGATCGTCGAGACGGTGCTGCGCACCCAGGCGAAGGTCAGTGGCCCGGTCCCGCTGCCGACGGAGCGGCACCGCTACACGGTCGTCCGCTCGCCGCACAAGCACAAGGACAGCCGCGAGCACTTCGAGATGCGGATCCACAAGCGGCTCGTCGACATCGTCGAGCACGGACCGAAGACCGTCGACTCCCTCCAGCGGCTGGACCTGCCCGCCGGGGTCGACATCGAGATCAAGATCCAGCAGGCCTAGCGACCTCTGGTGATATAATTTCTTGCCTTGCCGGGACGGTTCCCGGTGGGCTGCGAGGACGAAGTCCGAGCGTGCCCCGTCGCTCGTGCGTCGGGGGACCGCCCGGCACGAATGATCTGCGCTCCGCCCCGATAACGGGCGGAGCGCCCGCGTGAGAAGGGGTGGTGTGCGCCATCCCATCGAGCTCGGTGGACGCGGGTTGACCGCGTCCGGCGAGACCACAACGGGGCCCGGATGGCGGGCCGACACGGAGAAGCGACGAGACGATGACACTGAAAGCGGTCGTCGGCGAGAAGATCGGGATGACCCAGATCTTCGACGCCGAGAACCGGGCGGTCCCCGTCACCGTCGTGAAGGTCGCGCCCCTGCGCATCGTCCAGGTGAAGACGCCCGAACGCGAGGGCTACTCCGCCGTGCAGGTCACCTACGGCTTCCGGCGGGCCGGCGCGCTCAACAAGCCCGAGACGGGGCACTTTTCCAGGGCCGGTGTCGACGCCGGACGCAAGCTCGTCGAGCTGCGCGTCGACGACACGTCCGGCTACGCCGTGGGCCAGGAAATCGACCTGTCGATCCTGTCGGCTGGCGAGAAGGTCGACGTCACGGCGATCTCGAAGGGCAAGGGCTTCGCCGGCTCGATGAAGCGGCACCACTTCTCGGGCCAGGGCGCCGCCCACGGCAACCACAAGAAGCACCGCGCGCCCGGCTCTGTCGGTGCCTGCGCGACACCGGCCCGCGTCTTCAAGGGCACCCGAATGGCGGGGCGCATGGGCGCCGAGCGGGTGACGACGCTCAACCTCGAGGTCGTCGAGGCCGACGCCGAGCGCGAGATCGTCCTCGTCAAGGGGGCCGTGCCCGGCCCTCGCGGCGGACTCGTCGTGATCCGCCAGGCCCTGAAGGGCGGCGCGAAGTGAGCGTCGCCGCCACCGCCCGCAGGCCCGCCGGGACGCTGCTCGAGCCGGTGACCATCAGCCGCACGACCTCGGCGGGCGTCGTCCTCGGTGCCGTGACCCTCGACCGGGAGTTCTTCAGCGTCGCGGCGAACGAGGCCCTCGTCCACCAGGTCGTCACCGCCCAGCTCGCGGCGCGCCGCGCCGGGACCCAGAGCACGCGCACCCGCGCCGAGGTGCGCGGGGGGTCCGCCAAGCCCTACCGGCAGAAGGGCACCGGTGGCGCCCGGCAGGGCTCGATCCGGGCGCCGCACTACGCCGGCGGCGGTGTCGCCCTCGGCCCGAAGCCCCGCGACTACACCCAGCGGACGCCGCGCAAGATGGTCCAGCAGGCCTTCCGCTGCGCGCTCTCGGACCGCGCCCGCTCCGGTGCCCTGCGACTCATCGATCGCTGGACGATGGAGGTGCCGCGCACGAAAGACGCCCTCGCCGCGCTGCGCGCGCTGGAGTGCACGGGCCGGGTCCTCGTCGTCGTCGGACGCGGGGACGAGGCGGTCGAGCGTTCGTTCCGCAACGTTCCCGAAGTCCTCACGATGCCCGGCGACCAGGTCACGGCGTACGACCTCCTGGCAGCCGACGTTGTCGTGTACACCGACGACTCGCTGCCCGGCGAGGTGACCGCCGCCCCGGCGGCGTCCGCGCCGCTCGCTCCCCCCAAGGCGCCGGCCAAGGCCGCGCCCTCGGCGAGGAAGGCCCCCGCCAGGTCGGCGGCGGTCCGGCGGCCGACCCAGGAACCAGGTGAGTCATGACCACGAACCGCACAGTGCTGTTGCGGCCGATCATCTCGGAGAAGTCCTACGGGCTCATGGAGCACGGCGCCTACGTTTTCGTCGTCGACCCCCGCGCCAGCAAAGAGGAGATCCGCGACGCCGTCGAGACGACCTTCGCCGTCCACGTCGCCAGCGTGAACACGCTCAACCGCAAGGGCAAGCGCAAGAGGAGCCGGCGGAGCTCGACCTTCGGCCAGCGGCCCGACACGAAGCGGGCGATCGTGCGCCTCGCCGGCGAAGACCGCATCGAACTGTTCGAGAGCTGAGGGGCGGGCCATGGCAGTTCGCAAACGCAAGCCGACGAGCGCCGGGCGACGCTTCCAGTCGGTCTCGGACTTCGCCGAGATCACGAAGGACCGGCCCGAGCGCACCCTCGTCGAGCCGCTGCCGTCCACCGGAGGTCGCAACAGCTACGGGCGCAAGACCTCCCGCCACCGTGGTGGCGGCCACAAGCGCCAGTACCGTGTCATCGACTTCTGGCGGGAGAAGGACGGTGTGCCGGCCCGGGTCGCGGCGATCGAGTACGACCCGAACCGCAACTCCCGCATCGCGCTGCTCCACTACGCCGACGGTGAGAAGCGCTACATCCTCGCCCCGCAGCGCGTCGCCGTCGGCGACGTGCTGCAGTCCGGCCACGGTGCTGAGATCCGCCCCGGCAACGCGCTGCCGTTGCGGTACATCCCGGTCGGTTCCGTCGTCCACAATGTCGAGCTGCGACCCGGCGGTGGCGGCAAGATCGCGCGCGGCGCCGGCATGAGCGTGCAGCTCGTCGCCAAGGAGGGGACGCTCGCGACGCTGCGTCTGCCCTCGACCGAAATGCGCCGGGTGCCGATCGACTGCCGGGCCACGATCGGCGAGGTCGGCAACGCCGAGGCGGAGCTCGTGTCGATCGGCAAGGCCGGGCGCAACCGCTGGCTCGGGGTCCGACCCCAGTCGCGGGGCGTGGCGATGAACCCGGTCGACCACCCGCTCGGCGGAGGCGAGGGCAAGTCCTCCGGTGGGCGGCACCCGGTCTCGCCGTGGGGGAAGCCCGAGGGCCGCACCCGCGCGCGCCGCAAGGCGTCCGATCAGCTCATCGTGCGCCGCCGGCGCGGCCGCGGCGCGCGCCGTTGAGGAAGCGAACGAGGACCGCATGCCCCGCAGCCTGAAAAAGGGACCGTTCGTCGACGACCACCTGCTCCGCAAGGTCGACGACCTCAACGGCAAGAACGAGAAGCGCGTGATCAAGACCTGGTCGCGGCGTTCGACGATCATCCCGGACATGGTCGGCCACACCATCGCCGTGCATGACGGACGCAAGCACGTCCCCGTCTACGTCACCGAGGCGATGGTCGGGCACAAGCTCGGCGAGTTCGCGCCTACCCGCACCTTCCGTTTCCACGCGGGCCAGGAACGCCAGGCGAGGCGCTGACGATGACCGTCAAGACGAACGAGCGTCCCGGGACCCGCGCCGTGCTGCGGCACTGCCGGATGTCGAGCTCCAAGGCGCGCGAGGTGCTCGACCTAGTGCGCGGGCTCGACTACACGCGGGCGGTGGAGTTGCTCGACCACACCGATCGGGCGGCGGCACCCGTCGTCGCCAAGCTGTTGCGGTCGGCGGCCGCCAACGCTGAGCACAACGACGGGCAGTTTCCCGAGGAGCTCTTCGTGGCGTCGTGCTACGCCGACGAGGGTACGACGCTCCGGCGGTTCCGGACGCGGGCGCGCGGCCGGGGCACCCGGATCCGCAAGCGCACCTGCCACATCACGATCATCGTGGCGAGGATGCCCGAGGACCAGATCGCGCGCCTGAAGGCGCGCTCGGCGGCGCAGAACGCCGACCGCCGTGCGCGCCGGGTTGCCGGCGCGCGTCGGCGCGCCCGGGCTGTGGAGGCCGGGGAGGCGGCGCTCGATGCCGGCGCGGTCGCCGCGACGGACGAGGAGGCGACCGGGCCCGCACCGGAGGAGGGCGTGGCCGCGACCAAGTCTCCCGCCAAGAAGCCCGCCAAGTCTCCCGCCAAGAAGCCCGCCAAGTCTCCCGCCAAGAAGGCCGCCGCCAAGGCACCGGCCAAGAAGGCCGCGCCGGCCAAGGCGCCCGCCAAGAAAGCCGCGCCGGCCAAGGCGCCCGCCAAGAAAGCCGCGCCGGCCAAGGCACCGGCCAAGAAGGCCGCGCCGGCCAAGGCGGCGGGGGCGCGGGGCAGGGCGGGCGGCGTGATCGCCAAGATCGCGAAGAAGAGCGCGCGCAAGTCGTCCCGGAAGGACAAGAGCTGATGGGCCAGAAGGTCAACCCGTACGGGTTCCGGCTCGGCATCACGACCGACTGGAAGTCTCGTTGGTTCGAGGACCGCGGCTACCAGAACGCCGTCATCGAGGACTGGAAGATCCGCGACTACCTGATGACCCAGCTGGAGTCGGCGGCCGTCAGCCGGATCGAGATCGAGCGCACCCGCGACCGGCTGCGCGTCGACGTGCACACCGCCCGGCCCGGCATCGTCATCGGCCGCCGCGGCGCCGAGGCTGACAGGCTCCGTCGGCACCTCGGGCGGATGACGAAGAACGCCAACATCCAGCTCAACATCCAGGAGATCAAGCAGCCCGAACTCGACGCGGCGCTCATCGCCCAGGGGATCGCCGACCAGCTGACGCGGCGGATCAGCTTCCGGCGCGCGATGAAGCGGGCGATCCAGACGGTGCAGAAGGCGGGGGGCCAGGGCGTGCGCGTCCAGTGTTCCGGCCGTCTCGGCGGTTCGGAGATGTCGCGCAAGGAGTCCTACCGCGAGGGTCGCGTGCCCCTCCACACTCTGCGCGCCGACATCGACTTCGGCTTCCGTGAGGCCCGCACCTCCACCGGACGCGTCGGCGTGAAGGTCTGGATCTACAAGGGCGACATCCTGCCCTACCGGACCGCCCCCGAGGACAAGATCTCCCGCGAGGCCGCGATGGCCGTCGGCGAGACGTCGGGCCAGGCCCGTCCCCGCCGGATCGTTTCCGCCGGGGGAGGCCGGCGCCGCCCGGAACTCGGCGAACCGGGCACCCCGCCGGAGGAGGTCCCCGTGCCGCCCGCGCCGGCGGCGGAGGCGGCCGAGCCCGAGGAGGTCCCGGGCGTGGTGCCGGAGGCGGCACCCGCGCCCCCCGCCGACGACGCCCTCGAGAAGCTGCTCGCCGAGGAAGAGGAGATCGAGAGGCGGACGCGTGACGAGCACCACGAGACGCCGCACTTCCGCAAGGAGAACGACTGACGATGCTGATGCCCAAGAAGGTGAAGCACCGTAAGCAGCACCGCGGTCGTCGCACGGGTCTCGCCAAGGGCGCCCAGACGATCGACTTCGGCGACTACGGGATCAAGGCCCTCGAGGCCGGCTGGATCACGGCACGCCAGATCGAGGCGGCACGTATCGCGATGACCCGTCACGTGCGCCGCGGCGGCAAGGTCTGGATCCGGGTCTTCCCGGACAAGCCGGTCACCCAGAAGCCGGCCGAGACGCGCATGGGGTCGGGCAAGGGCAACCCCGAGCACTGGGTCGCCGTCGTGCGACCCGGCAGGATCATGTTCGAGATCGCGGGGGTGGACGAGCGGCTGGCGCGGGAGGCGATGGAGCGCGCGATCCAGAAGCTACCCATCAAGGCCGAGGTCGTCGTGCGGCCCGGAGTGCTCACCGAGGCGGGGGCGGCGAAATGACCAAGCCGGCGGAGCTGCGCGGGCTCTCGGAGCTCGACCGGGCCCAGCGTCTCATCGACGCGCGCAAGGAGCTTTTCAACCTGCGTTTCCAGCTGGCGACCGGGCGGCTCGACAACGTGAGCCGGATCGGGATCGTCCGCAAGGACATCGCCCGGCTGCTGATGATCGAACACGAGGACGCCGCGGAGCGGCCCGGGAAGCGGACGAGGAGGAACCGTGGCTGAGGAAACCGAACCTGCGGTCTCTGGTCCCGAGAACGCGCGTCCGAACCGCCGCAAGGAACGCGAGGGGACGGTGATCTCGCGCTCACGGGACAAGACGGCGGTCGTCTCCGTCGTCGAACGCGTCCGCCACCCCAAGTACGCCAAGACCGTCCAGCGCTCGAAGCGGCTCTACGTCCACGACGAGGAGAACACCGCTGGGGTCGGGGACAAGGTGCGAGTCGCCGAGACGCGCCCGCTGTCGAAGCTGAAGCGCTGGCGCATCGTCGAGGTCCTGGAGCGTGCACGGTGATCCAGCAGGAATCGCGACTGAAAGTCGCCGACAACTCCGGGGCGAAAGAGGTCCTCTGCATCAAGGTGCTGGGGGGCTCGCGCCGCCGCTACGCCTCGATCGGCGACGTCTTCATCGCGACCGTGAAGGACGCAGTCCCTGGGGCCGCCGTGAAGAAGGGCGAGGTCGTCCGGTGCGTCGTCGTGCGGGCGAAGAAGGAGCGGCGACGCCCCGACGGCAGCTACATCAGGTTCGACGAGAACGCGGCGGTGCTCATCAACGAGCAGCTGCAGCCGCGGGGGACCCGCATCTTCGGCCCGGTCGGCCGGGAGCTGCGCGACAAACGGTTCATGCGGATCGTCAGCCTCGCACCGGAGGTGATCTAGGTGAAGATCCACAAGGGCGACGAGGTCCAGGTGCTCTCCGGCAAGCACCGGGGCAAGACCGGCGAGGTGATCCGCGCCATTCCCGGCAAGCGCCAGGTGGTCGTCTCCGGGGTGAACATCTCGAAACGTTCTCAGCGCCCGCAGCGCGCCACGATGCAGGCCGGGATCATCGACAAGGACATGCCGCTCCCGGTCGCCGTCGTCGCGCTGATCTGCGCCAAGGACGGCCCGACGAGGGCCCGCTACGAGGTCGCGAGGGACGGCACGAAGACGCGCATCTGCGCCAAGTGCGGGGCGAAGCTGTGAGCGCGGCGACGAACGTGGCCGAGCGCCCCCGGCTGAAGGCCCGTTTCGAGGACGAGATCCGGGACCGCCTGAAGGGCGAGCTCGGCCTCGCCAATGTGATGCAGGTGCCGCGGCTCACCAAGATTGTGGTGAACATCGGCGTCGGCAAGGCGACCCAGCAGCAGTCGCTGCTGGAGGGCGCCGTGCGCGACCTCGGCACGATCACCGGCCAGCGTCCCGTCGTCACGCGGGCCCGCAAGTCGATCTCGGCGTTCAAGCTGCGCGAGGGGAACTCGATCGGCACGATGGTGACCCTGCGCGGAGACCGGATGTGGGAGTTCTTCGACCGCCTCATCAGCCTCGCCATCCCCCGGATCAGGGACTTCCGCGGGCTGCCGCCGCGCGCCTTCGACGGGCACGGCAACTACACGCTTGGCGTCTCGGAGCAGCTCATCTTCCCGGAGGTCGACTACGACAAGGTCGACGCGACCCGTGGGATGGATATCACGATCGTGACGACAGCCCGCACCGACGCCGAGGGGAGAGCGCTGCTCGACGCCTTCGGCTTCCCGTTTCGACGCGAAGGGTAGTAGCGGATTATGGCGAAAAAGGCACTCGTTGAGAAGCAGCAGCACAAGCCGAAGTTCAAGGTGCGCGGGTACACGCGTTGCCGCCGTTGCGGGCGGCCGCGGTCCGTCTACCGCCGGTTCGGGCTGTGCCGGATCTGCCTCCGGCAGCTCGTACACGCAGGAGAAGTGCCCGGTGTGACGAAGGCAAGCTGGTGACGGGAGGGGATCGCCGATGACCATGACGGATCCCATCGCCGACATGTTGACCCGTGTCCGCAACGCCAACGTTGCGATGCACGACACCGTCCGCATGCCCGGTTCGAAGCTGAAGATGTCGCTCGCCTCGATCCTCGAGCGTGAGGGGTACATCGCCGGCTTCATGACCACCGAGGACGATTCGCGCCCCGGGACGGTCCTCGAGATCCGGATGAAGTACACGAACGACCGCGTCCGCGCCATCGCCGGCCTGAAGCGGGTCTCGACACCGGGACTGCGCGTCTACGCCCGTGCCGACCACCTGCCCCGCGTCCTCGGTGGCCTCGGCGTCGCCGTGCTCTCGACGAGCCAGGGGCTGCTCACGGACCGGGAGGCCCGCCAGCGCAGGATCGGTGGCGAGGTGCTCTGTTATGTCTGGTGAGCGGGCAGTGACGCTGGAAGGGACGGTCCGCTGATGTCGCGGGTCGGCAGGGCCCCGATCACGGTGCCGCCGGGCGTCGAGGTCACGGTGGTCGACGGCCGCATCGCCGTGCGCGGCCCGAAGGGCTCGCTCGAGCGGGTGCTCCCGCCCAGGATCACCGTGCGCGCCGAGGACGGCGGCTCGACGCTCCTCGTCGAGCGGCCGAACGACGAGCGGATGAACCGGGCGCTGCACGGGCTCACCCGCACGCTCATCGCCAACATGGTGCTCGGCGTCACCGAGGGATTCTCCAAGGACCTCGAGATCGTCGGCATCGGCTACCGGGCCGCCGCCAAGGGGCCGGGGCAGCTGGAGCTGGCGCTCGGCTTCTCGCACCCTGTCGTCATCGACGCGCCGGAGGGCATCACCTTCGAGGTGCCGGCGCCCACCCGCGTCACGGTGCGCGGGATCGACAAGGAACGGGTCGGGCAGGTCGCCGCCGACATCCGCAAGATCCGCAAGCCCGAGCCGTACAAGGGCAAGGGAGTGCGCTACGCGGGTGAGACGGTCCTGCACAAGGCCGGAAAGGCTGGGAAGTAGCGATGCCGCAGACCGCGAGAGTCCCCGGGCTCCGCCGCCGCCGCCACGCGCGGCTGCGGCGCAAGGTGGCGGGCACCGCCGAACGGCCGCGCCTCGCCGTATACCGGTCGAACCGCCACATCGTCGCCCAGGTGATCGACGACGGCGCCGGGCGGACGATCGTCGCCGCCTCGACGCTGGAGGCCGGCCTGCGCACTGGACCCACCGGCAACGTCGCGGCCGCCGCCGAGGTGGGCAGGCTCGTGGCCGAGCGGGCACGCGCGGCAGGGGTCGGCAAGGTCGTGTTCGACCGGGGCGGTTCGATGTACCACGGGCGCATCGCGGCACTCGCCGAGGCCGCCCGGCAGGCGGGATTGGAGTTCTAGATGCCAGAGTCCCAGTACGAGGAGCGGACGATCCGGGTCAACCGCGTCGCCAAGGTCGTCCAGGGCGGACGGCGGTTCTCGTTCACCGCCCTGATGGTCGTCGGCGACGGCCAGGGTCGCGTCGGTCTCGGCTACGGCAAGGCGAAGGAAGCCGGCCTCGCCGTGCAAAAGGGGATCGAGGACGCCAAGAAGAACCTCTTCGACGTGCCATTGGCGGGGTCGACGATCGTCCACCCCGTGATCGGCTCGGCCGGGGCGGGCCGGATGCTGCTGAAGCCGGCGGCACCGGGCACGGGGGTCATCGCCGGCGGCGCGGCGCGCGCGATCTTCGAGATGGCGGGCGTACGTGACGTCGTCGCCAAGTCGCTCGGCACCTCGAATTCGATCAACGTCGCCCACGCGACGGTCGCCGGGCTGAAGGCGCTCCGCCGCCCCGACGAGGTGGCCCGGCTGCGGGACAAGAGCATCGAAGAGGTCACACCGGCGGGGGTGCTGCGCGCCTACAACGAGCGCAAGCGCGCCCTGCCAACCGCCGGCGGGGAGCGCTGAGGTGGCGCCGCGCTCCCGCCGCCCGGCCGAGCTCGTCGTCACGCAGATCCGCTCGGCGATCGGCACGAAGCCGAAGCACCGCGCGACGCTGCGCGCCCTCGGGCTGCGCGGCGTCGGCCAGTCCAACGTGCTTGCCGACCGTCCGGAGATCCGTGGCATGCTCGCGGGCGTGTCGCACCTCGTGACGGTCGTCGAGTCGTCGCCGCCGGCGGGCGTCCCTGCGACTCCGGCGGGCGTCCCGGCCGACAAGGTGGCAAAGCCATGAAGCTCGACGATCTCGCCCCGGCGCCCGGATCCCGCCGTCCCCGGCGGCGCGTCGGCCGCGGGACCGGCGGCAAGGGCGGCAAGACCGCCGGCCGCGGCACGAAGGGCCAGCTCGCCCGCAACAAGGTCAACGCCGGGTTCGAGGGCGGCCAGCTGCCACTCACGCAGCGGATCCCGAAGCTGCGCGGCTTCCAGAACCCGTTCCGTGTCGAGTACAACGTCGTCAACCTCGACGACCTCGAGCAGCTCGGCCTCGACGCCGTCACCCCCGATGTGTTGCGCGCCTCCGGGGTCGTGCACGAGAAGGGCCTCGTGAAGGTGCTCGGTCGCGGGTCGGTCTTGCGGGCGATCGCCGTCGAGGCGCACGCCTTCTCGAGATCCGCCGCCCGGGCGATCGCCGCCGCGGGCGGCTCGGCGACCGTCGTCGCGCCGCCGCACGGGGACCGGCGGCCCCCCGTCCGGGGCAACGCCCTCGCGAACCGCTAGACGGGCGACGGGGCCGTGGCCGAAGGGACGGTAGGGTCGACGAGGCGCCTCGCGGGACTGCGCGTCGGGACCGGTGAACGGGAGGGGCTGTGCTTTCGAGCCTGAAGAACATCGTCAGGGTCGCCGACCTCCGCAACAAGGTCCTGTTCACGCTGCTCATCATCGCGATCTACCAGTTCGGCGCCAACATCCCCGTTCCAGGCGTCAACCTGCAGAACATCGAGAAGATCTCGAACGCGTCGAAGGGCTCCGGGATCCTCGGGTTCCTCAACTTGTTCTCGGGAGGGGCGCTCGCCCGGGCCGCGGTCCTCGGCCTCGGGATCATGCCGTACATCACGTCGTCGATCATCATCCAGCTGTTGACGACGGTGATCCCGAAGTTCACCGAGTGGCGCGACCAGGGGGCGGTCGGCCAGCGCAAGCTGACCCAGGCGACGCGCTACCTGACCGTCTCACTCGCCCTGATGCAGTCCTCCGGCCTCGTGTTCCTTTTGCACTCGGGCCAGCTCACCGGGACCGGTGTGCGCCTCATCACGGACTTCACTGCGCCGAGGGTGCTCTTCATCATCCTCACGTTCACCGCCGGCACGGCGTTCGTCATGTGGCTCGGCGAGCTCATCACCCAGCGGGGCATCGGCCAGGGCATGTCGATCATCATCTTCGCCAACGTCGTGGCGACGATGCCGCTTGACGTCGACCTCATCAAGGCCGACAAGTCGTGGGGCGGACTCGTGATCATCTTCCTCGTCTGCGTGGCGCTGCTCGTCGCGATCGTCTTCACCGAGCTCGGCCAGCGCCGGATCCCGGTGACCTTCGCCCGGCGCGTCCAGGGGCGCCGGATGTACGGCGGCCAGAGCACGTACATCCCGCTCAAGGTGAACCAGGCCGGCGTGATCCCGATCATCTTCGCGAGCTCGCTGCTCTACATCCCGGTGCTCATCGCGACGGTGCTGCCCTGGGCGGGGGTGCGCGCCTGGATCCAGGCGAACCTTGTGAACCCGACCGGAGGCGTCTATCTCTTCCTGTACGGCCTGTTCATCGTGGCCTTCACGTTCTTTTACGTGCAGGTGAGCTTCGACCCGGTCCAGCAGGCCGACCAGATCCGCAAGCAGGGCGGGTACATCCCGGGGATCCGGCCCGGTCCGCCGACCGAGTCCTACCTGTCCAAGATCCTCAACCGGATCACCCTGCCGGGGTCGCTCTTCCTCGCTTTCGTCGCGCTCACGCCCTCGGCGATCCTCGCCGCCTGGCACGTGGTCGGGATCCCGTTCTTCGGGACGACGCTGCTCATCAGCGTCGGCGTGGCGTTGCAGACGAACCAGCAGATCAACAGCCAGCTCACGATGCGCAACTACGAGGGGTACCTGACATGACCGCCAGGGCCGTGCGTCTCATCGTCCTCGGCAAGCAGGGCTCGGGGAAGGGGACCCAGTGCGTGCGGGTCGCCAGCCACTACGGGATCCCGCACGTCTCGACGGGCGACATGCTGCGCGCGGCCGTGAAGTCGGCGAGCCCGCTCGGCGAGCGGGTCAAGCGCACGATGGAGGCGGGCGAGCTCGTCTCGGACGACATCATCCTCGAGGTGATCGCGGCACGGCTCAAAGAGCCCGACGCGGCGGGCAACGGGTTCGTGTTCGACGGCTTCCCCCGCACGGTCGGCCAGGCCGACCGGCTCGACGCGATGCTCCTCCCGGAGGCGATCGACGCCGTCGCCAGCCTCGAGATCCCGACCGGGGTCGTGGTGGCCCGCATCGCCGGGCGGCGGACCTGCTCGAGCTGCGGCCGGGTCTACTCGCTCGCCGACCCGCCCCGGGCGGGGTGGACCTGCGACACCTGCGGCGGCGACGTCGTCCAGCGCGATGACGACACCGAGGAGGCGGTGACGAGGCGTCTCGCCCTCTACGACGCCCAGACCGCCCCGCTCATCGCCCGCTACCGGCAGGCGGGCAAGCTCGTGCCCGTCGACGCGGACGGGACGATCGACGAGGTCGCTGGCCGTCTTGTCGCGGCGATCGACGCCCGCCTCGCGGCGGGCCGGGTCAGGGCGTGATCCGCAGTCCCCAGGAGCTGGCGAAGATGCGCCGGGCCGGGCGTGTCGTCGCCGAGATCATGGCCACGACGAGCGAGGCGATCCGGCCGGGGATCACGACCCTCGAGCTCGACGCCATCGCCCGGGACGTGATCGAGCGGCGCGGGGCGCGTTCGAACTTCCTCAACTACCACGGCTTCCCGGCCGTCATCTGCACCTCGCCGAACTCG
The DNA here is from genome assembly GCA_050013835.1 of Acidimicrobiales bacterium. Taxonomy (GTDB): domain Bacteria; phylum Actinomycetota; class Acidimicrobiia; order Acidimicrobiales; family Bog-793; genus Bog-793. The sequence goes on along the minus strand of JBEKEM010000004.1, from coordinate 29,251 downwards.
ATGATCGTCCACGGGATCCCCGGCGGCTGCGTGCTCGCCGAGGGGGACATCATCTCCATCGACTGCGGCGCCATCGTCGAGGGCTACCACGGAGACGCCGCCTACACCGCCCCCGTGGGCGAGGTCTCGGCCCTCGCGGCGCGTCTCATGAAGGCGACCGAGGCCTCGCTCTGGGCGGGGGTCGACGTGATGCGGCCGGGCAACCGCCTGCACGAGATCGGCCGGGCCGTGCAATCCGTCGCCGAGGCGGCGGGCTTCTCGGTCGTGCGCAAGTACGTCGGCCACGCCATCGGGACGGCGATGCACGAGGAGCCCGCGGTGCCGAACTACTGGCCCGGGGACCCCGGGCCGAAGCTGAAGGCGGGCAACGTCTTCGCCGTCGAGCCGATGGTGAACGCCGGCGACGCCGGCACCGTCGAGCTCGAGGACGGCTGGAGCGTCGTGACCGCCGACGGGAGCCTGTCGGCGCACTTCGAGCACACGATCGCGATCACCGACGACGGCCCCGAGGTGCTGACAGCCCCGTGACCGAAACGGCCGTGAGGTGCTAAAATCCTCGATGCTTCGGGTCGACCGGCTCGTGGTGTGGTTGCCGCGGGCCGGTATTCACATGTCAGAATGCACGTCTTGCGGCCCCACGGCCGCAGGTCACGCGGGCGGTCGGGGCAGTCCAGCCGCCCTCGGGCCGTCGAACTCGTGGCGGGGTGCGGGTTGCGTGTGAGCCGGAGCCACCGGGAGTCCTGTCGAGGAGGTTGACCTGCCGAAGCCGAAGGAGGACGCGATCGTGCTCGAGGGCACGGTTGTCGAACCGTTGCCGAACGCGATGTTCCGGGTCGAGCTCGAGAACGGTCACAAGGTGCTCGCCCACAGCTCGGGCAAGATGCGCATGCACCGCATCCGCATCCTGCCGGGCGACCGGGTCCAGGTCGAGATCACGCCGTACGACCTGTCACGGGGCCGCATCACCTATCGGTACAAGTAGGCACGAGTCGGGTTCCGTCAGCACCACGACCCAAGGGATGGGGCAGTGAAGGTTCGTCCGAGTGTCAAAGCGATCTGCGAGAAGTGCAAGGTCATCCGCCGGCACGGCCGGGTCGTCGTGATCTGCGACAACCCGCGCCACAAGCAGCGGCAGGGCTGAGGCGATGGCCCGCATCTCCGGCGTCGACATCCCGCGCGAGAAGCGCCTCGAGATCTCGCTCACCTACGTCTACGGCATCGGGCGGACGACCGCCCAGCAGATCTGCAAGGCGGCCGACCTCGACCTCGACACGAGGGTGCGCGACCTCACCGAGGAGGAGGTCGCCCGGATCCGCACCTACGTCGACGCCAACCTGAAAGTCGAGGGGGACCTGCGGCGCGATGTCGCCCAGGACATCAAGCGCAAGATGGAGATCGGCTCGTACCAGGGTGTCCGCCACCGCAGGGGACTGCCGGTGCGGGGCCAGCGCACGCACACGAACGCCCGGACCCGCAAGGGCCCGAAGAAGACCGTCGCCGGCAAGAAGAAGGTCCGCAAGCACTGATGCGCGCAACCCGTCCCGCCATATCCGCGCCATCCGCCGCCGGGGGAAGCCCTGGCCGGGCGACCGGGGGCCGAGCCTGATGGCGAAGCCGACCAAGCCGGGGGGCCGGCGTCCGCGCAAGCGCGAGCGCAAGAACGTCGTGCACGGCGTCGCCCACATCAAGAGCTCGTTCAACAACACGATCGTCTCGATCGCCGACCACGAGGGGAACGTCATCGCCTGGGCCTCGGCCGGCAACGTCGGTTTCAAGGGCTCGCGCAAGTCGACGCCGTTCGCCGCCCAGATGGCCGCCGAGAGCTGCGCCCGCCGGGCGATGGAGCACGGGGTGCGGCGGGTCGACGTGCTCGTGCGGGGTCCCGGCTCGGGACGCGAGACGGCGATCCGATCGCTCGCCGCGACCGGCATCGAGGTGACCGGCATCAAGGACGTGACGCCCATCCCCCACAACGGTTGCCGCCCCAAGAAGCGGCGCCGGGTCTAGGCGAGGGAGGGACGAGATGGCCCGCTACCTGGGACCGGTGTGCCGGCTGTGCCGCCGCGAGAAGGTCAAGCTGTTCTTGAAGGGCCCGAAGTGCGAGAGCCCCCAGTGCCCGATCGAAAGACGCCCGTACCCGCCGGGCGAGCACGGGCGCGACCGCTCTCGCCAGGGTTCGGAGTACCTCGCCCAGCTGCGCGAGAAGCAGAAGGCCCGCCGCATCTACGGGGTGCTCGAGAAGCAGTTCCGCGGCCTCTACGAGGAGGCGAGCCACCGCCCCGGAGTCACCGGAGAGAACCTGCTCCGCATGCTCGAGACGCGGCTCGACAACGTCGTGTTCCGGGCGAAGTGGGGCACGAGCCGCGCCCAGGCGCGCCAGTTCGTCAGCCACGGGCTCGTGCGCGTGAACGGGCATCGGGTCACGATCGCCAGCTTCCGCGTGCGCCCGGGCGATGTCGTCGCGCTGTCCGAGCCGGCGACGGAGCTCGTCACCGTGCGCCAGAACCTCGACCTCATCGACCGCCCGGTCCCGGGCTGGCTCGAGGTCGGGTCCGACGGCAAGGCCGTGACCGTCCGGGCGTTGCCCGAGCGGGAACAGATCGACACCCAGGTGCGCGAGCAGCTCATCGTCGAGTTGTACTCGAAGTAAGCGGAAAGCACAGGAGCCAGCGCCCATGCTCATCATCCAGCGTCCCGCCGTCGAGGCTGTCGGCGAGGAGGAGGAGAACCGCCAGCGGTTCTCGATCGGCCCCCTCGACCCGGGTTTCGGGCACACGCTCGGGAACTCGCTGCGCCGCACGCTGCTCTCCACGATCCCCGGCGCGGCGGTGACCCAGGTCCGCTTCGATGACGCCCTCCACGAGTTCACCTTCCTGCCGGGGGTGAAAGAGGACGTCAGCGACATCATCCTCAACCTGAAGGACCTCGTCCTCGTCGTCGAGTCCGACGAGCGCGTGACGCTGCGCGTCGACGTGAGGGGACCCGCCGAGGTGACCGGCGCCGACCTGAAGCTGACCGCCGACGTCGAGGTCCTCAACCCGGACCTGCACATCGCCACGGTGAACGCCAAGGGGCGGCTGGCGATGGACGTGACCGTGGAGCGCGGCAAGGGCTACGTCTCGGCGGAGAAGGGGAAGCACTCCACGACGATCGGGGTGATCCCGGTGGATGCCATCTTCTCGCCCGTGCGGCGGGTCGCCTTCAGCGTCGAGCCGACCCGGGTCGAGCAGTCGACGGACTACGACAAGCTCGTCCTCGACATCGAGACCGACGGCTCGATCTCGCCCCGTGCGGCGCTCGCCTCGGCCGGCCAGACGCTACGCGCGCTGATCAGCCTCGTCGCCGAGCTGTCCGACGAGGCCCGCGGGCTCGAGCTCGGCGACGCCGCCACGGCGTCGAGCGGCTCGCCCGACCTCGACCAGCCGATCGAGGAGCTCGACCTGACCGAGCGGCCCCGCAACTGCCTGAAGCGGGCCCAGATCAACACGATCGGCGAGCTCGTCGAGAGGACCGCCCAGGACCTGTTGGGCATCACGAACTTCGGCCAGAAGTCCCTCGACGAGGTGCTGCAGCGCCTGGACGAGCGGGGGCTATCGCTCGCCGGCGACCGATACTGAGATGCCCACGCCCCGCAAGAGCGTCCGCTTCGGCGGCGACGCCGCCCACCAGAAGGCGATGCTCGGCAACCTCGTCGCCTCGCTCATCGCCGCCGAGGCGATCGTCACGACCGAGGCCAAGGCGAAGGCGCTCCGCCCCGTCGCCGAGAAGCTGATCACCCGGGCCCGCGCGGGCGGCGTGCACAACCAGCGCCAGGTGGTTGCCTTCCTGCGGGACAAGGACATGGCGCACAAGCTCTTCGCCGAGATCGGCCCCCGCTACGCCGATCGCAATGGCGGTTACCTGCGGATCCTGAAGCTCGGCCCCCGCCCGGGGGACAACGCCCCGATGGCACGAGTCGAGTTCGTCGAGCCGGACTAGCCCGCCGCCGTGGGCGACCGAGCCGACGGCCCCGGAACCGTCGCCGAGCCCCGCGTCGCCCCGGACGGCCTCGTGGCACCGACCCGCCGGGTCGCCCTCGGCCTCGCCTACGACGGCTCCGGCTACCACGGCTTCGCCGTCCAGCCCGGGCAGCGCACGGTCGGCGGCGAGCTCGGCTGCGCGTTGGAGAAGATGAGCGGGCGGCCCGTCGCCATCACCTGTGCCGGGAGGACCGACTCCGGCGTCCACGCGACGGCCCAGGTCGTCCACGTCGACCTCGCCCACGCCTTCCTCGCCGGTTACTGCCCCGAGGAGGGCCCCACCCCGGGGACGGAGCTGTCCCGGCTCGCCGAGGCGCTCTCGCACCAGCTCGGCCCGGAGACGGCCGTCTGGCGGGCTCTCGTCGCCCCGGAGGGCTTCGACGCCCGCAAGTCGGCCACCGCCCGCCGCTACCGCTACGACCTCGAGGTGGGCTGCCGGCCCGATCCGCTGCGGCGCGGGGCCGTCTGGCATCTGGAGGGTCCGGTGGAGGTGGCGCCGATGCGGCTCGCCGCCGACGCGCTCCTCGGTGAGCACGATTTCGCCTCCTTTTGCCGGCGGCCACCAAAATGGCCCGGCGGCCCGATCGTGCGCCGGGTCGCCGCGGCCCGCCTCATCGAGGCGGGAGGGGGTCTGCTGCGTTTCGAGATCGAGGCCGACGCCTTCTGCCACCAGATGGTGCGCTCGATCGTCGGTGCCCTCGTCGCCGTCGGCGCGGGCCGGCTGCGCCCGAGCGACCTCGTCGCCCTGCTCGCCGTCGGCTCGCGGGCGGGGGCGCCGTCGCCCGCCCCGCCGGGGGGTCTCTGCCTCGTCGCCGTGCGGTATCCGGACGCGCTCACCGGGACGTGGTGCTGACGGGGTGGGGGTCCTCGCAACGCCCCGACCGGGGCGGGATGGTTAGTCGCCGCACGAGTTTGGAGGTGGGCGTGGACGAGGAACCCGAAGAGGAACAGGCCGGGGAGAAGGGGACCGGGCAGTTCCTCGGTGTGCCCTACGACGTGCGGGAGCCGACGGTCGCGCGCGCCAAGTCGCGGATGTGGAACCCCGACGAGCCGCGCCTTTTCCCGCCGAAGAGCTTCGGTTGGGGCTGGACGTTCAACTTCTACTGGTTCGTGCACCCGCTGCGCTGGCGCGCCCGTCACCGCCGGCCCCCGACTTCGTAGTCCCGAACCGGCAGGCCCGCCGACAGGACCGGCTCACTGCGCCGCCGACGCCCGCGGCCACCCGCCCCGCGCCGGGCGGGCACGTTAGGCTTCGCTCGCACGTGACGCCCGTCGGCGTCTGGAACCACCCGGGAGGAATGCTGATGCCCCGTCCACCGTCGCCCCCGGAGCGGTACGACTCGATGCGGGCCAAGGCGAACTTCGGGCTCCCGGTGCCCCGGGGCGCCAGCGGGCGCCTCCTCAGGCGGATGGTGGCCCGGCTGTGCTGGCCGATGCTGCGCAACCAGGTCGATCTCAACTGGGAGGTGGTCGGCGAGCTGCTGCGGCACGACGACATCCTCCTCGACGTGCTGTGGGACCGGGACGTGCTGCGCGAGCAGGTCGAGCTCATCCACCAGCAGTCCTTCGCCCGCCTGAACGACGCCGTCGGCATGATCCGCAGCGAGCTCGGGGAGCTCGTGCTGCAGCTGCGCGCCGAGATGGAGGAGGCCGCGGCGGCGAACGGCGAGCTCCGCCCGCGCCTCGCCGAGATGGGCGCCCGCCTCGAGCGGGACGAGATCCGCCTCGCCCAGGTCGACCTGGTGCTCGACCGGGTCCGGCACAGCCTGCCCGAGGTACCACCCGCCGAGGAGCTCGCCGAGCTGCCGGGCGCCTTCGACAACCTCTACGCCGCCTTCGCCGAGGCGTTCCGGGGGCCGCGGGAGGCGGTCAAGGAGCGGATGCGCCCGTACGTGGCGGACATCCTGGCCGTCGACTCCGCCCTCCCGGTCGTCGACCTCGGCTGCGGGCGGGGCGAGCTGATCGAGCTGCTCACCGAGGCGGGCGTCGCCTGCTACGGCGTCGAGACGAACCTGTACTACGTGAAGAGCGGAACGGCGGCCGGCCTGGACGTGCGGCACGCCGAGGCGACGGCGCACCTCGCGGAGCTCAAGGAGCACAGCCTGCGGGCGGTCACGGCGATCCAGCTCGTGGCGCACCTCCCGCTGGAGCGGCTCATCGAACTGCTCGACCTCGCGGTGCGGGCGATCGAGCCCGGTGGGGCGCTCGTCCTCGAGACGCCGAATCCGGGGAACCTCGTCGTCGGGTCCTCGTCGTTCTACCTCGACCCGACCCGCCGCCAGCCGATACCGCCGGAGCTGCTCGCTTTCCTCGTCGAGGCGCGGGGCTTCACTTCGGTCGAGGTGCGTCGGCTGGCCCGCGACGACGCCCCCCGGCTGGAGCCCGTGGCGGCCGGCGAGCCGTGGTCCGACGACGTCCGGCGGATCCTCGACCTCGTCGGCCCGCGCCTTTTCGACGCGCCGGACTACGCCGTCATCGCGCGCCGTCCGTGACGTTTTCCCGCGAAGGGCCCATGTGAGGGTCGCCGTCTGGACGCCGCTGCCGCCGGTAGCCGGCGAGGTCGCCCGCAACGCGCCGTTCCTGCTGGAGCTTTTGGCGCACGACGCCGAGGTCGTGGCCGTGACGCGCGACGACCTGGCCGGCTCGGCCGAGGTCCCCGACCGCGTCGGCGTCATCGCCGCTTCGGACTACCGGCCGGACGGCGTCGACATCGACGTCTACCGGATGGGCAACGACGCCGCCGCGCACGGCTTCGCGCACGGCGCGGCGCTGCAGCGCCCGGGGATCCTCCTGCTCGAGGACCCGGCGCTCCTCGATTTCTACCTCCGCCTCGGCGGCGGGGCGGAGGGGACCGTCTTTTGCGCCGAGGTGGCCCACAACCGGGTGGTCGCGCCGGGCCCCGACGGGGCGGGCGGCGCCGGAGACGAGGCGGAACTCGACCCGCTCGAGCTGCTCATGTCGCGGCGTCTCGTCGAGGCGAGCCTGCTCTGCGTCGTGCACAGTGCGTGGGCCGCCGAGGAGCTCTCCCGCCGCTCACCACGGGCGAGCGTCGTCTGTGCGCCCCCGACCGTGAGGCTTGATCCTTCGGTCCAGGCCCGCGAGGGCGCCGGCGCGACGGTCTTCGGCGCGGTCGGGGGTCACGAGGACCGGTCGTGGCTCGCGTGCCTCGTCGAGGTGTTCCGCGAAATCCAACGGGAGTTCGCCGGGACCCGGCTGGTGCTCGGGGCGGCGGACGACGCGCGCGCCGACGCCACGGTTGCCGACCTCGTGCGCGACTCGGGGCTCGACGGTGCCGCCACGGCGGTCGGCCGCCTCTCGGCCGGCGGTGGCCTGCCGGGGGTGCTACGGCGCTGCGACGTGCTCGTCGACCTCACCTGGCCCACCGCCGGCAGGATGCGCGAGGCGGTCGTGGCGGCGCTCGCCAGCGGCCGGACCGTCATCGCCAGCGACTCGCCCCAGTACCGGGAGCTGAGCGCGCGCTCCTGCTGGCTCGTCCCGACCAACCCGCCCTGGGAGATGGGCGCCCTCGCCGCGACGATGCGCCGTGCCGCGGCCGACCCGGAGGAGCTGCGCGAGTCCGGCCGGGCGGCGGCCGAGCTCGTGCGGCCGACCCTGCAGCCCGACTTCCTGGCCGCCAACTACGCCGAGCTCCTCGAGTCCGGCGCGGCACGGCGCCAGACGGCCGGGAGCGGCGCGCCGGGCATCGTCGTACGCCCGAGGGCAGCCGTCAACGCCATCGGCAGCTGGGCGGCGACGACGGGGCTTGCCGAGGCGGGCCGCCGCTGCGTCGGGGCGATTCTCGACGCCGGGGTGGAGGTGGCGGTGGAGGACTTCGACTACGGGGCCCCGCGCGACCCACAGCGGTTCCCCGCCCGGCTGCGGTCGCTGCCGAGAGGCCGCCCGCACGACGTCGACCTGTGGTTCCTCAACGTGAACGAGTTCACCGTCGTGCCCGAGGAGTACCTCCACCCGCTCGCCCGGCCCCGTCGCATCGTCGCCTACTGGCACTGGGAGCAGGTCAGCATCCCACCCGCCTTCCGGGAGCAGCTCGACCGGGTGGACGAGATCTGGGTTGCGAGCAGCTTTGTCGCCGAGACGTTCCGTCGCCACACGACGAAGCCGATCGCGATCGTGCCGTGTGTCGTCGAGCCGGTCGCCAACACGGCCGCGAGCCGCGGCGATTTCGGGCTGCCCGAGGACCGCTGCCTTTTCTTCTTCCACTTCGATGTGTCCTCCACACTGGCCCGCAAGAACCCCCGCGGGGTGATCGAGGCCTACCGCCGGGCGTTCACCCCCGCCGAACGCGCGGCGCGCGTCCACCTCGTCATGAAGACGATCAACCTCGGCCGCTACCCGGAGGCGGGGGCGGCGCTGCGGTCCGCCGTCGACCTCGTCGGCGGGACGGTGATCGACGCCGACCTCAGGCCCGAGGACGTGAACGCGCTCACCGCCCTGTGCGACGTCTACGTCTCGTTGCACCGCGCGGAGGGGTTCGGGATGGGACTGGCCGAGGCGATGTACTTCGGCAAGCCGGTGATCGGGACGGCGTACTCGGGGAACATGGACTTCATGACCGTCTCCAACAGCTGCCCCATCGGCTACCGCATGGCGCAGATCGACTCTGGAGAGCTCCGCTTCAACCGCCAGACCGAGAAGGTCTACCGCCCGGGGGAGTGGTGGGCGGATCCGGACATCGACGAGGCGGCGCGTCGGATGCGCCAGCTGTTCGCCAGCGAGGCTCTCCGGCGACGCCTGGGTCAGGCGGCCGCCCGGACGATCCGGGAGAAGTGCGCCAGCGGCCCCCTCGGCGAGCAGATGCGGCTGCTGTTGGAGCGGGGGGGCGTTCCCGCCCAGCTCGGCCGGCGTCCGGAGGGCGGGCCCACACGGATCCCTCCCGAACCCCCCCTCGTCCGGGTCTGAGGGCGGCCGGCGGGCCCCGCCAGGCGGGAGGGGCGTGGCCGGCGACGCCCCCGGTCAATAGTGTGCGGGAAGATCCGGGACAGCGACCGCCCCGGACGAGGCAAGGAGCGAGTGGTGAGCGAACCGGGCACGGCGGAGTCGAACTGGGCGTCGCTCAACGAGCACGCCGGCCTCGGACTGCCGGCAGGGCGCGGCGAGCGCCATCGCCTCACCCGGCGGGTCGTCGCCCGGCTCGGCGGCCCGCTCGTCCGGCATCAGGTCGAGTACAACCGCGAGCTGCTCGTCGAGCTCGTCAGCGTCCGAGATTCGCTCGTCGCCCAGACGGCCGCGCTCGGCGAAGCGGCGACGGCGCAGCTCGTCGCGCTCAGCGGGCGCCTCGGCGAGCTGCTTGCGCGCCTCGACGTGGTCGAGGGCGGGTTCGAGTCCCGGACCGCAGGCATCGTCGAGCGTGTTGAGGCGCAGGAGGCGCGCTTCGACGAGCTCTGCCGGCGCTTCGACGAGCTCTGCCGGCGCTACGACGAGCTGTGCCAGCGCTACGAAGAGGATTCTGTCGACCGCGGTCTCGTCCACGAAGAGGTCGAGCTCGCCCAGCGGCACGCCCACGAGATCGTCCGCGAGGCGTGCGACGCCTTCCAGGACGAACTGCGGGAGATCGCCGACCGGGCGGGCACCGACTTGCCTCCCCCCGCCACCGCTGCCGACGGGGACGCCCGACTTTGAGGATCGCCGTCTGGGCTCCGCTGCCCCCGCAGCGCAGCGGGATCGCCGACTACGTCGCAGCCCTGCTCGGTCAGCTCGCCCGCCACGCCGAGGTCGTCGCCGTCGTGCGCGACGGGGCGCAATCGACGGCGATCGCCCCCGCCGGCGTCGAGATCGTGGGACGGTCCGGCTACGACGCGCGGCGCGTGGACCTCGACTTCTACCACTTCGGCAACCACGCCCGCTTTCACGGCTACATGTACGGCCCGATCCAGGCCCGTCCCGGTGTCCTCGTGCTGCACGACCCGGCGCTCCCGGGCTTCCACCACGACCTCTGCGGCGGGTACGCCTCGACGCTGTTTCGCGACGAGGCCCTCTTTGACACCCCGGAGGTGGGCCGGTCCTGGCCGGTGTGCTACGTCGACGACCACGTCGAGGTGGACTGGCTCCGGCTGCCGCTCAGCCGGCGTCTCGTCGAGGCGAGCGCGGCGACGATCGTGCACAGCGACTGGGCCCGGGACATGCTCGCCCGCCGCCATCCGGCCGCGACGATCGTGCACCGTCACCACCCCGCGGCCGTCATCGACGGCGAGGAGGAGGGGACGCCGGACGAATCCACCGTCACCTTCGGCGTGTTCGGCGGCATCACGGCGCCGAAGCGGACCGAGCGCGTGGTCGCGGCCTTCACCGCCGTGCACGCCGACTTCCCCCGCACCCGGCTCGTCATCTGCGGCCGGGACGACAGCGAGGGCACTGTCGTCGCCCGCCTGCGCGCGGCAGCCGCCGGGGTCGCCGACGCGGTGCGGGTGGCGACCGACGTGCCGGCGGACGTTCTCACGCGGCTCATGGCCGGGGCCGACGCCACGATCGGCCTGCGCTGGCCGACCGTCGGCGAGACGAGCGGGCCGATGATGCGTGCTTTCGGGATCGGCCGCATCGTGATCGCCTCAGACGTCCCCCAGAACCGGGAGCTGGATCCCCGCTACTGCTGGCGGGTGCCCGTCGGTGAGGCCGAGCAGGCGGCGCTCGTCCAGGCGATGCGGGACGTGATCGCCGATCGGGAGGCCGCGCGTGCCGCGGGGCGCGCCGCGCGCGAGTTCGTCCGTCGTGAGGCGAGCTTCGAGGTGGTGGCATCCCAGCACCTCGAGCTCGCTGAGTCGCTCGTCGGCGGCGCCCGCCGATAGCGCCGCCGGGCCGGGCGGCCCCGGTTAGCTGACGAGGCCGACGACGGGGAGGACGTTCTCGACGTAGAGGGTCTCGAAGCGCGCCGTCACCTTCGCCGCCTGGCCGGTGCTGAGGCCGGGGCTGTTGTCGATTCCCAGGCCTTCGGCGAGCCGGAGGTCGGCGAGGGCGAGGTACTCGGCGAGCGACCCCCTCGGTCGGAGGGTATGGCGCCGCGTCGGGTAGACGCGCTCGAGCTCGTGGGCGAGATCGGCGAGGGCGGGGGGCGCGCCGATCTCCTCGACGAACGTGCGCGCCGCCAAGAGACGGTCACGATCGGCCATCACGGCGAAGAGGTAGAAGAACGAGCAGACGACGGCGACGAAGAGGAACTCGTCCTCGCCGACCGGGCTGCCCTCGCTCGCCCGCCGGCGCACGAGGTTGCCGAGGCCCGGGCCGCCGCCGTCGTCGGGCTCGGCGACCTCCGTCGTCAGGTACCAGTCGGCCGACGCCGTCCCGGCGCGCGTGAACGACTGGTAGATGAGCTTGGCGCGGTCCGACAGCACCGTGCTCGCGTCGAGGAGTTCAAGGATCCGGTCGCGCTGGCGAACAGCGAGCGAGTGGACGCAGCCGTCGTAGGAGTCGGAGATCGGCGCGGGGGCGGGCGCCACTGCCGCGTCGGGCGGCGCGGCGACGGGCGGCGGCGCGGCGACGGGCGACGGCGCGGCGACCGCTCTGCGGCCCCGCGACACGGCGGGCCCCTTCGTCCTCGTGGCTCCACGGTGGGCGGGCGGCGGGCCGGCGTGCAGGCCGGAGGCGGGATCGCGGCTGCCGACCGAGTCGTTTGCGCCGTTCGAGCAGGTCATCTAACCTAGTTACCCGGCCAGGAGCGCATTTTCGGACCGCGATGCACCGATCGGCCTCTCGACGACCCTGCGGCGTGTGCCGCCGGCAAAGGAAGAGCTGTGCGCACGTTCTCACCGAAATCTAGCGATGTCGTTCGCGAGTGGCACACCATCGACGCCGACGGCCTCGTTCTCGGTCGGCTGGCGACCGAGGTGGCCGGCCTCCTGCGCGGCAAGCACAAGCCGATCTTCGCCCCCCACGTCGACACAGGAGACCACGTTATCGTCGTGAACGCCGCCAAGGTTGCCCTCACGGCGGGCAAGGCGGAGGAGAAGCTCTCCTACCGTCACAGCGGCTACCCGGGCGGGCTGACGACGACGACCTTCGCCAACCTGCTCGCGACCAAGCCCGAAGAGGTCGTGCGCCGCGCCGTGGCCGGCATGATGCCGAAGGGCACGCTCGGCCGCCAGATGCTCTCGAAGCTCAAGGTCTACGCGGGACCCGACCACCCGCACGCCGCCCAGATGCCGAAGCCGCGCCGCCTCGAGCGGGCACGCTCGGTCTCGTAGCGAGGAGGCACCGATGCCCGCACCGCTCTGCCAGGCGACCGGACGGCGCAAGGCCGCCGTCGCGCGTGTCCGCCTCCTGCCCGGCGAGGGCAAGGTGACGGTCAACAAGCGCCCGCTCGACGAGTACTTCACCTCGGTCTCGAACCGGATGCACGCCACCGAGCCGCTGCGCGTCGCCGGACGCCAGGAGTCCTTCGACGTCGTCGCGACGATCGACGGGGGAGGCGTCGCCGGTCAGGCGGGAGCCCTGCGCCTCGGCATCGCGCGCGGCCTGATCGAGGTCGAGCCCGAACTGCGCACGACCCTGAAGCGCGCCGGGCTGCTCACCCGGGACGCCCGCGAGAAGGAGAGCAAGAAGTACGGGCTGAAGAAGGCCCGTAAGGCTCCGCAGTACTCGAAGCGCTGACCCAAGCCGGCTCCCATGCTGCTGCGGTTCGGCACGGACGGCATCCGAGGCGTCGCCAACGACGAGCTGACCCCCGAGGTCGCGCTCGTGATCGGCCGGGCGGCCGCCCGCCAGCTCGATGCTGCCCGCTTCGTCGTCGGCGCGGACACGCGGCTTTCGGGGCCGATGCTGAAAGCGGCGCTCGCGGCGGGCCTCGCCGCCGAGGGCCGCGACGTCGTCGACGTCGGCGTCGTGCCGACGCCGGGACTCGCCTGGCTCGCCGCCGAGCGGGGGGTGCCCGGGGTCATGGTTTCGGCCTCGCACAACCCTTTCAGCGACAACGGCATCAAGCTGCTCTCGGCGTCGGGGACGAAGCTCCCGGACTCGACGGAGCGCGCCATCGAGGGCGAGATCGACCGCCTCGTCGCCCTGCCGGCGGGCAAGGCGTGCGGCGGGAGGGAATCCGTCGGGCGGATGGTCGGCGACCCCGAAGGCGTCGCCGAGTACGTCGAGCATCTCGCCCTCTCCGTGACGATGCCGGCGGATCACCGGCTGCGCGTCGTGTGCGACTGCGGGAACGGGGCGGCCTCGCCGCTCGCGGCCAAGCTGCTCGCGCGCCTGGGCGTCGAGGCCGAGATCGTCGGTGACGCCCCGGACGGGGTGAACATCAATGCCGGCTGCGGGGCCACGAGCCCGGGCTTCGTCGCCGGCGAGGTCGTCGCGCGCGGGGCCGATTTCGGCATCGCCTTCGACGGCGACGCCGACCGGATGATCGCTGTCGACCACGAGGGCGGGGTCGTCGACGGTGACGCGCTGCTCGCCCTGTTCGCTTTCGACCTGCACGACAAGGGTGAGCTCGCCAACGACGCCATCGTCGCCACCGTGATGAGCAATCTCGGGCTGCGGCGCGCCCTCGCGGCGGTCGACATCGGGCTGATCGAGACACCCGTCGGCGACCGCTTCGTTGCCGACGCCCTCGAGCGTCACGGCCTCGTGCTCGGTGGCGAGCAGTCGGGCCACATCGTCTTCCGGCGGGACGCGACGACCGGCGACGGGATCCTCACCGGACTTAAGCTCATCGAGCTGGTGGCCCGGTGTCGCCGCCCGCTCGCCGAGCTCGCCGCCCAGGCGATGACCCGCGTCCCCCAGGAGCTGCGCAACGTGGTCGTCGCGGCCCCGGACGCTCTCGACGAGGCCGAAGCGGTGTGGCGCGAGGTGTCGGCGGTCCAGCACGACCTCGGCGATTCGGGGCGCGTGCTGGTGCGCTCCTCCGGGACGGAGTCGGCGGTGCGCGTGATGGTCGAGGCCGACAGCACCGACGCTGTCGAGGCGGCGCTCGGCCGGATCGTCGCCGTCGTCGAACGCGAGCTCGGCTCCGCCTGAGACGGCGTGTCCATGGCCGGTGCCGCCGCGTCCCCCGGCCCGTCCGGTGAACCCGTAGCCTGGGGCCATGGTGCGTCCTGAAACCTGGACGAGATCTGCGGGTGCCAGTCCCGCCCGGGTGATCGGCAGGTGCGAGCACATGACCAGGACCGCCTGGTCCAACCTCCCTGACGGGCGCATGCCCGCAGTTCACGTGCCACACCCCCGGAGCCGGCCATGGGCACCGGCGAGGTCGCCCTGGCGCTGTCGTGTCGCCGTTTACGTAGCCAGCCGGGGTGACTCCCGGCGGACGGCGGCGATGCGGTGGTACGCGGGAGATGACCTCGCCGTGCCAACGACACCGTCGACAAGCCGTAGGCGGGAAAACCGCGCGTGCGGATGGAAAGGGGGATGGGGAACCGGGCTCGCCACGCGAGCACCGCGCCCCTGACTGCCAATGTGCGGCATCTTCGGAATCACCGGCTCCACCGAGCCGCTTGGCGCCCTCCTCGACGGGCTCGAGTCGCTCGAGTACCGCGGCTACGACTCGGCGGGCGTGGCCTTCATCGACGCCTCCTCGGACGCGCTCGGAGTCGTGCGGGCCGCCGAGCTGACCCGCTCGGTCGAGAAGTTGCGGTCGATGGTGAGCGGGGCGCCCGTGGGGCCGGGCGCCGCCATCGGGCACACCCGTTGGGCGACGCACGGCGCGCCGACCGAGCGCAACGCCCATCCGCACGTCGACTGCAGTGGGACCGTCGCGATCGTGCACAACGGGATCATCGAGAACCACCGCGAGCTCGCCGAGGCCCTCCTGGCGAACGGCCACGTGCTGGCCTCCGACACGGACACGGAGGTGATCGCCCACCTGATCGAGGCGGAGCTCGCCTGCGGGAGCGGCCTCAGGGAGGCGGTGCGCCGCTCGATGGCGATCCTGCGGGGCGACTTCGCCCTCGCCGTCCTGTCGCTCGCCGATCCCGACGCGATCGTCGTCGCCCGGCGGACGTCGCCGATCGTCATCGGACGCACCGCCGAGCTGGGGCTCGTCGCCTCGGACATCGCCGCCCTCGTCGGAGCGACGCGCGAGCTGTACCTGCTCGGCGACGACCAGGTGGCCGAGATCCGCCCCGGGTCCGTGGACGCCTGCGACCTCGCCGGCAACCCGGTCCGCCTGCGGCGCCACGAGGTTTCCTGGAGTGTCGCCGACGCCAAGAAGGACGGCTACGACGACTTCATGTCGAAAGAGATCCACGAGCAGCCGCACGCCATCGCCCAGACGCTGCTCGGCCGGATCATGGCCGACGGCCGCACCGAGATCGAGGAGCTGACGATCCCGCCCGACCAGCTCGCCTCCTACGAGCGGGTGCTCTTCCTCGGCTGCGGCTCGAGCTACCACGCCGCCCTCGTCGGACGGCAGTCCGCTGAGACGTGGGCGAGGGTCCACTCGGACGCCGACATCTCGAGCGAGTTCCGCTACCGGCTCTCCGTCGTCGGGCCCGAGACGCTCGTCGTCGCCGTGAGCCAGTCCGGCGAGACCGTCGACTCGCTGCACGCCATCCGGGAGGCCCGCCGCCGCGGCGCCGGGGTGATCACCGTGTCGAACGTCGTCGACTCGTTGATGGCGCGGGAATCCGACGGGGTCTGCTACACGCACGCCGGACCCGAGATCGGCGTCGCCTCGACGAAGTGCCACGTCGCTCAGCTCGCGCTGCTCCAGGTGCTCGCCCTCCACCTCGCCCGGGCGCGCGGCACGATCGACGACGCCGAGTTCCGCGTCGTGGCCGACGGTCTGGAGGCGATGCCCGCGCTTGTCACGCGGGCCGTCGCGCGGGCCGAGACCTACATGGACGTGGCCCGGCGGTTCGCCGCGGTCGACGATGTCTACTTCCTCGGACGGCGCTCCGGGCTGCCGATCGCGATGGAGGGGGCGTTGAAGCTCAAAGAGCTCGCCTACGTGCGGGCCGAGGCCTACCCGGCGGGCGAGATGAAGCACGGCCCGATCTCGCTCGTCAAGCCCGGCGCCGTCGTCGTCGTCGTGGCGACGCGCACGGGCCTGTGGGAGAAGGTGATGGCGAACGTCGAGGAGATGCGCTCGCGGGGCGCGACGATCGTCGCCATCGCCGACGAGGGCGACGGCGAGACGGCGGGGCTCGTCGACGCGGTCCTCGAGGTCCCCCGGAGCCTCGAGCTCCTCACGCCGATCGTCGCCGCCGTGCCGAACCAGTGCTTCGCCTACGCCATCGCCCGGGCCCGCGGCAACGACGTCGACCGGCCCCGCAACCTCGCCAAGGTCGTGACGGTCGAATGACGCCGGCTGGCGGTCCGGTCGGGGTCCCGTGATCGGCATCGGGCTCGACGCGGTGGACGTCGTCCGGTTCCGGCGCGCCCTCGCCCGCCATCCCCGGCTCGCGGAGCGGGTGTTCACGGAGAGGGAGCGGGCCGACATGGCGGGGCGCGCCGATCCCGTCCCGGGGCTGGCGGCGCGGTTCGCGGCGAAAGAGGCGGCGATGAAGGCCCTCGGCGTCGGGATCGGCGCCGTACGCCTGGCCGAGATCGGCGTGGTGCGGGCGCCGTCGGGTGCCCCCTCGCTCGTCACGACAGGTCGCGCCGCCGCCCGGGCGGCGTTGCTCGGGGTCGGGGTCCTCCGGGTCTCGCTCACCCACACGGCGACCCATGCCGGGGCCGTCGTCGTCGCCGAATGACGCGGCTTGGCCCCGGTGGGGCCGGAGGGGGCGTGAGGTGAAGCCCGTCCTCACCTCGGGCGAGATGGCCGCCGTCGACGAGGAGGCGCAGAGGCGGGTCGGCCTGGAGACGCTGGTCGCCCGGGCGGGCTTCGCCGTCTGCCGCACGGCGGTCGCCTGCATGGGCGGCACGTACGGACGGCGGGTCGCCGTCGTCGCCGGCAAGGGACATAACGGGGATGACGGCCGGGTCGCCGCCGCGTTGCTCTGCCGCAGGGGGGCCCGCGTGACGCTCTACGACGCGGCGGACGCCCCCGGCAAGCTGCCGTCTTGCGACCTCGTCGTCGACGCCGCCTACGGAACCCGCTTCCACGGCGAGTACACGGCGCCGCGCGTCCCCGAAGAGGCGATGGTCCTCGCCGTCGACGTGCCCTCTGGGCTCGTCGCCGACACCGGGTGGGCGACGCCGGGTGCCGTGCGCGCCGACCTGACGGTGACGTTCGGCGCCCTGAAGCCCGGCCTCCTCCTGGGGCGCGGGCCCGAGCTCGCCGGGGCGGTCCTCGTCGAGCCGATCGGGCTTGAGTGCGGGAACCCGGCCCAGCACCTCGTCGAGGACGCCGACACGGGCTGGTTGCCGGAGAGGGACCCGCAAGGCAACAAGTGGGACGCCGCCGTCTTTGTGGTCGCCGGGTCGCCGGGAATGTTCGGTGCCGCCGCCCTCGCCGCCAACGGCGCCATCCGGGCGGGGGCGGGGATGGTCCGCCTCGGCTCGCCGGGGGTCGCTCCCGGCACGATCCCCGTCGTCGAGGCGGTCGCCTGTCCGATCCCGGCGGACGACTGGTCGGGAGCCGTGCTTGCCGAGCTGGTCCGCTGCCGGGCGCTCGTCGTCGGACCGGGGCTCGGGCGCTCGGAGGCGGCGGTGCGGGGGGTCCTCGACCTGCTGGCCCGGGCGGAGGTCCCCGTCGTCGTCGACGCCGACGGGCTGTTCGCCCTCGGTTCGGCGCGTGGGGCGGCGGCGCTCCTCGCCGGCCGGACCCATCCGACCGTCGTCACCCCCCACGACGGCGAGTACGCCCGGTTCGCCGGCGGGCCGCCGGGGGACGACCGTCTGGGGGCGGCCCGCGCGCTCGCCCGGGACCTCGGCGCCCACGTGCTCCTGAAGGGCCCGGCGACGGTCGTCGCCGCG
This sequence comes from Acidimicrobiales bacterium, assembly GCA_050013835.1. GTDB lineage: Bacteria > Actinomycetota > Acidimicrobiia > Acidimicrobiales > Bog-793 > Bog-793. The sequence continues at coordinate 11,426 of JBEKEM010000004.1, read as the reverse complement.
CCCGGTGGCGAGGCGCTGATCGTCACGGCCGGCTCGTCGCGACTCTCGACCGCGGGGACCGGCGACGTGCTGTCCGGCGTGATCGGCGGATTCCTCGCCCGGGGGCTCGACCCGTTGCGCGCCACCGCCCTTGCCGCCCACGTCCACGGCCGCGCCGCGGCGATCGGTCTGGGCGAGGGTCTCGAGGCCTCCGACCTCCCCCTGCTCGTCGCGACGGTGCTCTCGGGCGGCACAACGCGGGGGCCGGCGCGGTGACGGCCTCGTACCGCCCGGCGTGGGCCGAGGTCGACACGTCGGCCGTGGCGGCCAACGTGGCGCTGCTGCGCCGGCTCGTCGCGCCGGCACGGCTCTGCGCCGTCGTGAAGGCCGACGGGTACGGCCACGGAGCCGTCGCCGTCGCCCGGGCGGCGCTCGGGGCCGGCGCCTCGATGCTCGCCGTGGCGCTCGTCGAGGAGGCGGTCACACTGCGCGAGGCCGGGATCGACGCGCCGGTGCTGCTGCTCACCGAGGCGCCCGCCGACGGGCTCGAGGCGCTGTGCGCCCTGGGGGGCTCGCCAACGGTCTACAGCGAGGCGGGGATCGCCCAGGCGGCGGCGGCGGCGACTCGGCTCGGGCGGCCCGTCGCCGTCCACCTCAAGGTCGACACGGGCATGCACCGCGTCGGCGCCGACGCCGGCGACGTGGCGGCGTTGGCGGGGCTCGTCGCCGACAGCGGCCCGCTGTCGCTCGGCGGGCTGTGGACGCACTTCGCGGTCGCCGACGACCCTGCGGATGCGTTCACCGCGGCGCAGATCGAGCGGTTCGAGGCCGCGGCCGGTGCCGTACGGGCGAGGGGGGTGGAGCCGGCGATGCGGCACGCCGCCAACTCCGCCGGCGCGATCGCCCACCCCCGCAGCCGCTACGACCTCGTCCGTTGCGGTATCGCCTGCTACGGCCACGCCCCCTCGGCGGCGGTCGCCGCGCACCTCGCCGGGTTGCTCGGGCCGGGCGAGCGCCTGCGGCCGGCGCTGGCCCTGAAAGCCCGCGTCCACTCCGTGCGGCGGCTCGCCGCCGGCGAGCGGACGAGCTACGGGCGGACCTATGAGCTCGCCAGCGACGCCCTCGTCGCCAACGTGCCGCTCGGCTATGCCGACGGGCTGAGGCGCCAGCTCGGAAGCTCGGGGGCCGCGGTCCTCATCAAGGGCCGGCGCCGCCGGATCGCCGGCAGGGTGACGATGGACCAGCTCATCGTCGACTGCGGGAACGACGCCGAGGTGCGCCCCGGGGACGAGGTGGTCCTCATCGGCCGGCAGGGGAGCGAGGAGATCACCGCCGAGGAGTGGGCTGAACGGCTCGGAACGATCGTCTACGAGGTCCTCTGCGGGATCGGCCCCCGCGTGCCGCGCCGCGCGGTCTAGCCGGGCCGTGACGGCCGTGCCGGACGGACCCGCCGTGACCCTCGCCGCGCTCGCGCGGGAGGCGGAAGGGTGCGTCGCCTGCCCGCTCGCGACGGGCAGGACGAACGTCGTCTTCTCGGCGGGCGACCCGTCGGCGCGCCTCATGTTCGTCGGCGAGGGGCCGGGTCGGGACGAGGACCTCGCCGGGGAGCCGTTCGTCGGCCGGTCCGGGCACCTCCTCGACCGCCTGATCGAGGAGGAGATCGGCCTCGCGCGGCGCGACTGCTACATCGCCAACGTCGTGAAGTGCCGGCCGCCGAACAACCGTGACCCGGCTCCGGAGGAGGTCGCGGCGTGCCGCCACTTCCTCGAGGGACAGGTCGCGCTCGTCGCGCCGGCGGTCGTCGTCACCCTCGGAAACTTCGCCGCCCGCGCCCTTCTTGGCTCGGCTGAGGGCGTGACCCGCCTGCGGGGCCGGTCGTACCCGTTCGCGACCGGTCTGCTCGTGCCGACGTTCCACCCCGCGGCGGCGCTGCGCGGCGGCGGTCTCGTGCTCGCCCAGATGCGCGCCGACTTCGTGCGGGCCAAGCGTTGCCTCGTCGCGGCGGGCGACCGGTGACGGCGGGGCGTCTTGCGCTCGAGGTCGTGACGCGGTCACCCAGCGAAACGCGGGGGGTGGGCGCGGCGATCGCCGCCGTCATCGCTCCCGGCGACGTCGTGCTGCTTTCCGGCGAGCTCGGCGCCGGCAAGACCGTGCTGACGAAGGGGCTGGTCGCGGCGCTCGGCGGCGGGGAGGCGACGACGAGCCCGACCTTCACGCTCTGCCACGTCTACCCGAGCGTCCCCCCGGTCGCCCACGTCGACTGCTATCGGGTCGGCCCGGCCGACGACGTCGCCGACCTCGCCCTCGACGAGCTCCTCGAGGACGGCGCCGTCGTCGTCGTCGAGTGGGGTGAGCGGCTGCCAGGTTCGCTCGGCGCCGACGCCCTCGAGTGCCGGATCTCGTCACCGGGCGCCTTGCCGCTCCCGGCCGACGAGCGCCGGATCACGCTCACCTCGCCCGCCGCGGCGTGGTCGGCCCGCGCCGCGGCCCTCGCCGCCGCCCTCGCCCGGGCGGGGCCCGGGGCCGTCCGCCCGGGGGAGCCGGGAGGCGGGACGGCGCCGTGATCGTGCTCGCCCTGGAGACGGCGACGACCGGGGTCGGTGCGGCACTCGTCGGCGATGACGGGGTGCTGGCCGCGTGGCAGGCGCCGTGCCGGCGCGGCCACGCCGAGGCGCTGCACCCCGCCATCGAGTCGGTCGTCGTCGCGGCCCGGGTGCGCCTCGACGCCGTCGGCGCCGTCGCCGTCGACGTCGGTCCGGGACTCTTCACCGGGCTGCGCGTCGGCATCGCCGCCGCCAAGGCCCTCGGCTTCGCGCTGGGCGTGCCGCTCGTCGCCGTGCGGAGCACCGAGGTGCTCCGTCGGGGAGCGGCCAGGGATCCGCGGGCGGCCGGCGCCCTCGTCGCGGCGGTCGTCGACATGCGCCGCGGCGAGCTCGCCTGGGAGCTGCCCGACGGCGGGCCACAGATCGGCCCGGTCCCGCGGCTCGCCGCCCGGCTCGCCGCGCTCGGTGGCGCGGTCTTCGTCGTCGGCGACGGGGCGGCCCGGCTGGGGGCAGCCGGCCTACCGGGGGGCGTGACCTTGAGTGACGCCGCCGAGGCCCTGGCCGGCCCGCCCGTCACCGTGCTCGGCGCGATCGGGCTGGAACGGGCGGGGACCGGCGCGACGAGCGACGCCGTGTCGATCGAGCCGTGCTACCTGCGCGGGGCCGACGCGCGCGCCAATTTCGAGACCCGCGACGCCCGCCCTGCGGGGAGCCGGGGCTGACGGTGGCGCGCTTTGTCACCCGGCGGAAGCCGGCGGCGCGGCCCCTGCCGCCCCGCGACGGCGAGACGGTGGAGATCGCCCCGATGCGCCGGGCCGACGTCGGAAGGGTCGTCGCCATCGAGCGGGAGATCTTCGCCGAGCCGTGGTCGGCGGCCCTGTACCTCGCGGAGCTGGCGAACCGCGCGACGCGCCGCTACCTCGTCGCCCGCGCCGGCGGCGAGGTCGTCGGGTACGCCGGGTGCATGCTCATCGTCGGCGAGGGGCACGTGACGACGCTCGGGGTCGACACCGCCTGGCAGGGCCGCAAGATCGGGGCGCGCCTTTTGTGGCGGCTCGTCGCGGAGGCGCGTGACGCCGGCGCGACGGCGCTCACCCTGGAGGTGCGGGTCGCGAACACGGCGGCGCGGCGGCTGTACACGTGGTTCGGCTTCGCCCCCGTCGGGATCCGCAAGGGCTACTACGCCCAGACCCACGAGGACGGTCTCATCATGTGGGTCCACGACGTCGACTCGGCCCTCTACGGCGCCCGGCTCGACGCCATCGCCGAGGTGCTCGGCGAGGGGACGGAGCGCTGATGGCCGGGCTCGTCCTCGCCGTGGAGACCTCCTGTGACGAGACGGCCGCCGCCGTCGTCGCCGGGGGCCGGGAGGTGCGCTCGTCGGTCGTCTCCAGCCAGGTCGACCTGCACGCCCATTTCGGCGGGGTCGTCCCCGAGCTCGCCGGCCGCGCCCACCTCGAGCGGATCGTCCCGGTCGTCACCGAGGCGCTCGCCGCCGCCGGCCTCGGCGGGGTCGCGGCGCCACCGGTCGACGCCGTCGCCGCCACGGTGGGGCCCGGCCTCATCGGCGCCCTGCTGGTCGGGGTGTCGTTCGCCAAGGCGCTGGCGATGGGGTGGGGCGTCCCCTTCGTGGGCGTCAACCACCTGGAGGGGCACCTCTACGCCTCGCTGCTCGAGGATCCCGGGATCGAGCTCCCGGCCGTCGTCGTCCTCGTCTCGGGCGGTCACAGCCTGATCGTGAAGATGACGGGGCCGCGGGCCTACGCCGTCCTCGGCGCGACGGTCGACGACGCCGCCGGCGAGGCGTTCGACAAGGTGGCGCGCTTTCTGGGCCTGGCCTACCCGGGCGGCCCGGCGATCGAGCAGGCCGCCAAGCGGGGGGACCCGGCGGCGATCGCCTTCCCGCGCCCGATGCTGCGCGAGGGCCTGGACCTGTCGTTCTCGGGTCTGAAGACCGCCGTCGTCCACCACGTGCGCGCCCACCCCGACGTCGATAGTGCCGACGTGGCGGCCTCCTTCCAGGCCGCCGTGGTCGAGATCCTCGTCTTGAAGGCGATGCGCGCCGCCCGGGCGGTGGCGGCGCGTTCGGTTTGCCTCGCCGGCGGCGTCGCCGCCAACGGCCCGTTGCGCGAGGCGTTCCGCGCCGCGGCCGGGGCCGCCGGGCTCGGCGTCTACCTTCCGAGCCTGGCGATGTGCACCGACAACGCGGCGATGATCGCCGCCGCGGCGCACTACAACCTCGCCGCCGACGGCCCGACGTCGCTCGGCGCCGGCGCCGAGCCGGGACTCGGCTTCCCTGGCGCGATCTCCCGCTGAGCGTCGGGTCCCCGGGGCCGGCCAGGGGAGGAGCGCTTGCCGGCGTGCTGCCGGAAGGCGAGGATTCCGACGTGGATAACGACGCCTATCTCGCTTCGATCCGGCTCGAGGGCGGCCGGCTCGCCGCGGCGGCGCGGCTCGGGCCGACGGCGCACGTGCCGAGCTGCCCCGACTGGGACATGTTCCAGTTGCTGGCGCACGTCGAGGCGGTCCACTGCTGGGTGGCCGAGGTGCTGCGGACGAAGGCGACCTCGCGTCCGGACTGGGCCGAACGCGGTCCCGGGACCCCCTTCGGCGAGCTCGCCGACGCCTACGACGCCGGCCTCGCCGAGCTGGTCGGGCTCTTCGCCGCGACGGACCCGTCCGAGTCCGTCTGGAACTGGTCGACCGGGGTGGCACCGGCGGCCTTCTGGTGGCGGCGCATGGCCCAGGAGACGGCGGTGCACCGCTGGGACGCCGAGGCGGCCGTCGGGCCGCCGGTGCCGATCGAGCCGCTCCTCGCCGTCGACGGCATCGACGAGTTCCTCGGGATCGTCGCCCAGTCCGTCTCCCGCCACCCGATCGGGGGACTCGCGGGCTCGCTCGCCCTCGTCGCCGCCGACGAGGGCGTGAGCTGGCACCTCGAGCTGGCGCCGGGCCGGCTGGACCGCCGCGACCCCTTCGCCGCCGCGGCGACGGTCACCGCCGGGGCGTCGGACCTGTACCTGTGGCTGCTCCACCGGATCGCGACGGGGGCCGGGTCGGTGGCGGCCTCGGGGGAGGCGGCGTCGCTCGCCGCATGGGACCTCGTCACCTTCGACTGACGGCTTGCGACGGACTCCGGGCGCCCGCTCCCCGGCACTCCCAGGACCCGTTTGCCAGGGAGCCCCCGCGCCGGTATCGTTGGCACTCGAAACCATAGAGTGCCAACGGAGTCACAGGAGGCCGCGGAAATGAAGCTGCAACCGCTGGACGACCGCATCGTCGTCCGCCCGAGCGAGGCAGAGGAGAAGACGGCGTCGGGCCTCGTCATCCCCGACACCGCCAAAGAGAAGCCCCAGCAGGGCGAGGTCCTCGCGGCCGGGCCCGGTCGCCGGGCCGAGAACACCGGCGAGCTCATCCCGCTCGACGTGAAGGTCGGCGACAAGGTCGTCTACTCGAAGTACGGCGGCACCGAGATCACGGTCGACGGCGAGGACCTCCTCATCCTGTCGGGCCGTGACGTGCTGGCCAAGGTCGTCGGCTGATGCCGAAGATCCTGCTGTACGACGAGAGCGCCCGGCGCGGCCTCGAGGTCGGCGTCAACAAGCTCGTCGACGCCGTGAAGGTGACGCTGGGGCCCAAGGGCCGCAACGTCGTGCTCGACAAGAAGTGGGGGGCGCCGACGATCACCAACGACGGCGTGACGATCGCCAAGGAGATCGACCTCGACGACCCGTTCGAGAACCTGGGCGCCCATCTCGTGCGCGAGGTGGCGACGAAGACGAACGACGTCGCCGGCGACGGCACGACGACCGCGAGCGTGCTCGCCCAGGCGCTCGTGCACGAGGGCCTGCGCAACGTCGCCGCCGGGGCGAACCCGATGGCGCTGAAGCGCGGCATCGAGCGCGGCGTCGCCGCGGCCGTCGAGTCGATCAAGTCCCAGGCGCATGAGGTCGCGGACCGCCACGAGATCGCCCAGATCGCCGCGATCTCGGCCGCCGACGCCTCGATCGGCGAGGTGCTCGCCGACGCGATCGACAAGGTCGGCAAGGACGGGACCGTCACCGTCGAGGAGTCGAACACCTTCGGGCTCGAGCTCGAGTTCACCGAGGGCATGCAGTTCGACAAGGGCTACCTCTCGCCGTACTTCGTGACGGACCAGGAGCGCCAGGAGGCCGTGCTCGAGGAGCCGAACATCCTGATCGTCGAGGAGAACGTCTCGGCCGTCCACGACCTCCTGCCGATGCTCGAGAAGGTCATGCAGACCGGCAAGCCGCTGCTTTTGATCGCGTTCGAGGTCGAGGGCGAAGCCCTCGCGACGCTCGTCGTGAACAAGATCCGCGGCACCTTCCAGTCGGTCGCCGTGAAGGCTCCCTACTACGGTCAACGCCGCCCGCAGACCCTCGCCGACATCGCCGTGACGACCGGCGGGAAGGTCATCTCGGGGGAGCTCGGGCTGAAGCTCGAGTCGGCGCCGCTCGACGTGCTCGGGCATGCGCGCCGCGTCGTCGTCACGAAAGACGCCACGACGATCATCGACGGCGCTGGAAGCGAGGAGGCCGTGAAGGAACGGGTCTCCCAGGTGCGCCGCGAGATCGAGCAGACGGAGTCCGACTGGGACAGGGAAAAGCTCCAGGAGCGCCTCGCCAAGCTCATTGCCGGCGTCGCCGTCGTGCGCGTGGGCGCGGCGACCGAGGTCGAGCTGCAGGAGAAGAAGCACCGCATCGAGGACGCGCTCTCGGCGACTCGCGCGGCGATCGAGGAGGGCGTCGTCGCCGGTGGCGGCACGGCGTTGCTCCGGGCTCGCCCGGCGGTCGTCGCGGCGGCGCATGCGCTGGAAGGGGACGCCGCGACGGGCGCGATGGCGGTCGCCCGCTGCCTCGAGGAGCCGCTGCGGTGGATCGCGCAGAACGCCGGCCTCGAGGGGTCGCTCATGGTCCGCGACGTCGAGGCGCGCGAAGGCTCGGTCGGGCTCAACGCCGAGACCGGAAAGCTCGAGGACCTTGTCGCGGCGGGGATCATCGACCCGGCGAAGGTGACGAGGTCGGCCCTCCAGAACGCGGCCTCGGTCACCGCCCTGTTGCTGACGACGAACGTGCTCGTCGTGGAGAAGCCCGAGAAGAAGACGGCGCCGGCGGCCGGCCCCGACCCCGGCGGCATGGGGATGATGTAGTCGCCGCACCGACCGCGGCCGCGGTGGCCGCCGGCTAATCCGGTGGCCGCCGCGACCTTGGCTACGCTCGGCGCGTGCCGGCGACGTACCGACAGCAGGTCCCGCGTCCCCCCGAGGCGCGTCCCGGTGAGCCGGCCCCCTGGTCGGCGTGCCCGGTCGAGGCGCGAGCCTCGATCACGGTCGAGCGCCTGCGGCGGGCCCTCGCGGCCCTGCCGCCGGTCTCGGCGGTGCCGGTGCACTCGGCGGTGCTCGTACCCGTCGTCCAGCGCGCCGGCGAGGCGACGCTCGTCTTCATCCGCCGCTCCGAGGAGCTCGTGCGCGATGCCGGGCACGTCGCCTTCCCCGGGGGCCACCTCGAGCCGGGCGAGCGGGCGGTCGACGCCGCACTGCGCGAGTCGCAAGAGGAGATCGGGCTCGACCCGGCGCTCGTCGAGGTGATCGGCTCGCTCGGCGTCGCCGAGCGCCGGCAGCGGTCCGAGCGCGTCGCGCCGTTCGTCGGGCTCGTGACCGGGCACCCGCGACTCGTCCCCGACGGCCGCGAGGTCGCGGCGATCTTCGAGGTCCCCGTGACGTCGCTCGCCGTCGACGGGGTCTCCTGGCAGGAGCGCTGGGAGCCGGGCGCCTCCCGGCCCGGCGTGTGCTTCTTCGCCGGCGCTCCCGGGCTCGGCCGCGACCTCGTCTGGGGGCTCACCGCCCGCGTCGTCTGGGACCTGCTGGCGGCGGTCCTTGCCGATTCCTAGGCCGGGGCGCGACTACTCTCCACAGGCGTCGCCCGCCTGGCGCGGGACGTGGCCCGCGGAGGAAGGCTTTTCGTGGCGGACGCCGAGATCGGGATGGGCAGGGTCGGCCGTCGCGGCTGCCACCTCGACGACGTGGCGGTCCTCCCGTCGAGGAGGACCCGGGATCCTGCCGACTTCGACCTGTCATGGCAGCTCGATGCCTTCCGCTGCGCGCTGCCCCTCATGGCGGCGCCCCGCGACGGCATCATCAGCCCCTCCTTCGCCCCGCTCGTCGACGCGCTCGGCGGCCTCGCCGTTCTCGACCTCGAGGGACGAAGACGATGACGGCCGCCCTTGACGCCTGGTTGCGCCGGCACCGCTGGCTCGCCGACGTCGCCGGGATCGGCGTCGTCGTATTCGTCGCGCTGTTGTACCTGTCGCCGGCCCTGAGGAACGGTTTCAGCTTCAGCCCGTCGGACCTCGGTGCCTCCGCCTCGTACCTCACGCGGGGGACCGTCACCGCGCCGATCCACAACCACCTGATCGGCGACGTCGTCGACCAGGACGTGCCCTGGAACACCCTCGACTGGCGGACCGTCCACGCGGGGTCGCTGCCGCTGTGGGACAGCGACGCCGGAACGGGGCTGCCGCAGCTTTTCAACTTCGAGTCGGCGCCGCTCGCCCTCCCCTCGCTCGTCGGTTACCTTTTCCCGCTCTCGGCGTCGTTCCTCGTCACCGTGCTCGGCAAGCTCCTCATCGCCGGGATCGGCACCTACGTGCTGTGCCGGGTGCTGCGGACCGGGGCCGTCGGCGCCACCCTGGGGGGCGTCTCGTTCATGCTCTCGGGGAGCTTCGCCGGATGGCTCGGCTGGGCGATCGGCGGGCCGGTGGCGTGGTCGGGCTTCATCGTCGCGGGGGCCGTCCTCGCCTACCGCTCGCGGCGGGTGCGCTACCTGTGGCTGCTCGCCCTCTCGGTGGCCTTCGCCGTCTACGGCGGTTTCCCCGAGGACTATGTGCTGATGGGCGCCCTCTTGGCGGCCGTCCTCGCCATCGGGGCGCTCGGTGTGCTCGTCACGCAACGGCGCCTGGCGCCCTGGGGGATCGCCCGCGTCGCCGCCGGGATGGTCTGTGGGTTCGCCCTCTCGGCGCCGTTGTGGCTGCCGGGTATCTCGATCCTCGCCCACTCGGCCCGTCTCGGCAAGCAGGTCGACCAGCAGTTCGGGCTCCACGCCATCGTCGAGGTCTTCACTCAGGGCTTCTACGGAACGCCGGTTCTCGGCAGCACCTGGTTCGGCCCGGCCAACTACGTCGAGTCGACGGCGTACGTGGGCGTGGTCGCCCTCGTGCTCGCCGGGGTCGCCGTGCTGGTCGCCTGGCGCCGCCCCGTCGTCATCGCCCTCGTGGCGGGGACCCTCGGTTGCCTCGTCGTCGCCTACCATTTTGGCGGGCCGTGGGTTCCAGACCTCGTCAACGACCTCGGTCTGTCGTCGCTGCCGATCCACCGCGTCCTCATCCTTCTCGCCTTCCCGGTCGCCGTGCTCGCCGGGATCGGGTGCGACGCCGTCGTCAAGCGCTTCCACGAGCGCCCGGTGCAGTGGGCGCTCGCCGTGGCCACGGCGGCGGTCGCCGTCGTCGTCGGCTCGCTGTGGAGCTCCGTCGACGATCCCGGTCTCACGGCCTTCGAGAGCTCGATCCGGCGGTCCAGCCTCGTCTGGCCGACGGCGACGATCGCCGGGTTGGCGGTGATCGCGGCTGGGGTCTTTGTCGCCGGGCGGCTCGCCGCGCCCATGAGGCGGCGGATCGGTGCCGCCGTCGGCGCCGCCCTCGTCGCCGGGCAGGCGGCCTTCCTCGTCGTGGCCGGTGCCGGCTTCTACAGCTACACGAAGGACCTCTTCCCGACGACGACCCTCGTGAAGACGGTGCAGCGGGTCGTCGGCACGAGCCTCGTCGCCTCCGACGGGCCGAACCTGTCCTGCGCCGACACGCCGCCCTCCAGGGTCGGTAAGGCCTGCGGTATCCGGCTCTGGCTCGGCATCGGCTTCATCCCGAACATGCAGCTCGACTACCAGATCGACGAGCTCGGCATGCACGACCCGACGATCCCGGCGTCGTACTTCACGCACTGGCCCGTCCCCGACTCCGGGCAGTCGTTCCAAGGGAACCTGCAGTTCTTCGCCCCGTCGATCGACACCGTCGCCCTGGCGCGCCGCTACGGGGTTTCCTACGTGCTCGTCGGACCGGGCCGTCCGGTCCCGGCGGGGATGCGCGCGGTCACCCGCCTGCCGATCAACAACGGCGCCTATCTGGTCCTCGCCAAGGTCCCGGACTCGGCACGGTTCAGCTTCCTCGCGCCCCCGTCCGCGGCCCGGGTGCTGGCGTCACGGCATCCCGGAGACGCCTCGTACTTGCTGCGGGTGCGGGTGGACAAACCCTCCGAGCTCGTCCTGCGGATCACCTACTTCCCGGGCTGGCACGTCACCGCCGACGGGCGCCCGCTCGCCGTCCACCGCTACGAGGGGTCCTTCCTCGAAGTCACCGTGCCGGCGGGGACGCACACGGTTGTCGCCCACTACTGGCCGCGTGATCTCAGCTACGGGATCGTGCTGGCGTTTCTCGCCTTGCTCGCCCTGGCGCTGGCGCCCTTCTCGGCGGCGTTCCGCGGCTTCAGTCTCGCCGCGCTCGGGTCGGCACGCCGGCGTTTCGCGGGTTCGCGGGCCGCCGGCCACCGAGGCGGGGCCCCGCGCGGGAACTAGTCAATTCGCGTCTAGCGGCGCGCAAACAGGCGCCTTCGCGGCCGGACGGCTGACGCACCTTGACCATTCTCCCTGGTCAGATGGACTGAATCCCCCCGACTCTCAAGTAATCAGGGTTACGGTCCGTTAGTAGTGCGTTAGGGCCATCGATCTGAGGAAAGGTACCAGCCATCATGTTCAACCGTTACCGCGAAATGCGCAGGGCCAAGATGGAAGGGCTCGACCAGGAAGGGTTCACCCTGATCGAACTGCTGATCGTCAT
>JBEKEM010000003.1:0-171210 GCA_050013835.1 Acidimicrobiales bacterium | reverse complement strand
AGCTGGCCGGCCAACAACTCCTACTACTTCGTCGGCCTCGGGACCGCGACGAACACCGTCACGTACATCAACGCCGCCGGCAGCTCGGCCACGGTGACCGTCACCGGTGCCGCGACCGGCCAGGTCTTTGTCGACGCCGGCAACCCGCCGCCCGCACCCGGGACGGCAGCCAACTGGCAGAACTACGACACCTACGTCGTCAGCGGTGGCGGCAACGTCTGCTCACTGGCCTAGGCAGGCAGTCGCCATAGATTCTTGATCCGTTTTTCAGATCGAGACCGGAAGGGGCCCGGCGCACAGCCGGGCCCCTTTTGTCGTCCGGACGAGCCGCCCGGCGGCCCGGGGCACGGGTGCCCGCCCCCGGCGCCGACGCCGGTGGGGCCGCCCGGCGTCCCTCGGCTAGAACGTGACAGGGAGAGCGGCGCGCCGGAGGCGTCGCTCCCGGCGACCGGGTTTCGGGCGGGGGCAGACGACTTCGCATGAGTGACGAAGAGCGGCCGGCGCGTCCGCGACATGGAGTGTGGCGGCGCTTCCGTCGCCCGCATCACCACCGCGGTGCCGGTCCCGTTGCGCCGGCCTGGAGAGCCGCGGCATGAACCTCGGTTGGCTGGGCTACGTGCTGGCAGGCGGTGCCGGCTGCATCGCCGGGGTCGCCAACGCGGTCGCGGGCGGCGGCACGCTCGTCTCGTTCCCCGCGCTGGCTGCACTCGGGCTCTCGCCGGTGCGGGCGAACGTGACGAACATCATCTCGCTCACGCCGGGCTACGCCGCCGGGACGTACGGCCAGCGTGCCGATCTGGCGGGCCAGGGGACGAGGACGGCGAGGCTCGGGATCTTCGCCGCCTCTGGCGGGCTCGTCGGCTCGGTGCTCCTCGTCCTCACCTCGGCCCAGGATTTCCGCCGGGTCGTGCCGTTCCTCATCCTGTTCGCCTGCGCCCTGCTCGTTGGGCAGGACCGGTTGCGCGCCATCGCGGCGCGGCGGAAGGCCGCGGGCCCGAGCCCTGCCCGGCCGCACGACCGCCCCGGAGTCGCGGCGGGCCTGGGGGTGTTCTGCTCCTCGGTCTACGGGGGGTTCTTCGGGGCAGGGCTCGGCATCATGCTGCTCGCCTTCCTGGGGCTGTTCTCGGACGACGGCCTCCCGCGGCTCAACGCCGTGAAGCAGGCGCTCTCGTTCGTCGTCGGATTGGTCGCGAGCGCCTTTCTCGCCTTCTCGGGACACGTCGCGTGGACGTTCGTCGCGGTGATGGCGCCGACGAGCATGGTCGGCGCTGCCGCTGGCGCCCGGGTCGTCCACCTTGTCAGCCCGGCCGTCCTGCGCGGCCTCGTCGTCGCCCTGGGCCTCGCGGTGGCCGTCCGCTACTGGGTCTGACGAGCCGTCGGGCCGCCCAGCTCCCGAGCCGGGCCTCAGGCGGACGGACCGGGCGGGCGGGCGACGAGCAGGTCGCGGGTGACCTCGAGCTGACCGAGATGCTGCATCAGCTCCTCGAGGACGTGGAGGACCACCCCGCCCTGGGTCGAGGCGAAGGGGAGTCCGGCGTCCCCGTCTTGTGCCGGGCGGCGCGGCGGGGCAAGTGACTCGAGCGAGCGGAGGTCCTCGCCGAGTCGCCGCCGCGCCGCCGCGATCGCCCCGACGAGGTCCTCGACCGCCCCCGTCGCCGTGAACTCGGCGGCGCGATCGCGCGCGACCGTGCGGCCGGCGATCATCTCGCCGGCCCAGAACTCCATCACGCCGAGGCAGTGGGTGACGATCGCGAACGGCGAGTTCGCCCCCGCCAGGCCGGGTCGCCTGTTCGCCAGCCCGTCGCCGAGCCGGCGCAGGATCGCCGCCATTTCATCGAGCGAGTGGTCGACGTACCAAAGGACGTCGTCCGTGCGGACCTCGAGCATCCCGGATCCTCCCGTCTCCCGGACTCGGCGCCGGTCAGCCGCCGGCGCCGGGTCGCCCGGCGCCGATCCATTCCTCCACGCGGTCGAGCCACTCGTTGACGAGGGCGGCGAAGAGGAGCGGCTGCTCTCCGCGCAGCATGTGCCCCGCCCGGTCGAGGACGGCGAGGGTCGCCCGCGGGTACGAGGGCAGGATCGACAGCGCGGCCTCGTAGCCGACGACGTTGTCCTGGCGGCCGGCGAGGATGAGCGTCGGCGCCGCCAACGGCGTCGGCAACGTCTCCCGCTCGAACGAGCAGGGGGTGCCGCTCCCGTGCAGGGCCTCGAGATAGGCGGCGTCCGTCTCGGCCTCGTTCACCGCCGCGGCGTACTCCCTGTTGGCGGCGGAGTCGGCGACGGCGAGCTCGCCGTACCAGGCCCAGCCGTCGTCGCGGGACTTGGCGGCGATCGCCTCTTCATCGGCGACGACGAGGCGCGGCGCGCGGGTCCCCGTGGTGTCGCGCACGACGGCGGGGACGTTGAGGCACAGGCCGTCGATCCGCCCGCCGAGGCGGTGAACGAGGCCGCGGGCGAGGTAGCCGCCGAAGGAGGTTCCGGCCAGGACGAGGCGCGTGTTTCCGAGGACCGCGGTCACGAATTCGGCCAGCACTCCGAGCAGCTCGTCGGGGGTCGTGACCGCCGCCGCCCCCGCGGTCTCGCCGTGCCCGGGGAGATCGGGGTAGATGCGCCGCCAGCCGGTCCTCGCCGAGAGGATCGGCTCGAACTCGTGGATCGAGGCGTGCCGGTCGAGCGGCATGCCGTGGAGGACGACGAGCGGCCTGCCGGAGCCGAACGAGTCGTAGTGGATCGGGGCACCTTCGAGATCGCAACGCATCGGGGGCGAACCTCCCAGACGGCGGGTGCGCGGGCCGCCTCGACGAGGCGGCAGTGTAGCGGCCGCCTGCTCGCCCGCCCCGTTCTCTGGTGGGCTAGTTCGACTCCCCCGATTGACGTCGACCTTGCATCCCCGCCGGTATCGGACGAACGTTCGGCGCTCTGCGGGATGGCGATGTGGGCGAGGACAAAACAGCGTCCGGTCCCCGAACTAGGCCACTACCGTTTTGTCGATCCGTACAGTTGATCGAGCGCAAGAGCCAACAGCCCGGCGGGGAGCCAGACAAACACGCTGACACCGAGAGACGTCCCAGCTGTCGTGTTCGCTCCCGCGATTATCGCCAGTACGAACAACACGACTGCCGCGAGTCTCAGGGCGCGTCCCAAGAGTCGAACCTTCATCGCAATCTCCTTTGATGGTCAGTGCGACGACCCTTTCGCCGCCGCGTCTTGATGGAACCGATCGCGAAAGTCTTGGTCAGTCCTTCCACGCCCTCGAGAAGCGACACCGCCTCTGGGTGGGGCGATGGACTGGCTTTGCTGTACGGCAGCATCACGGTGGGCATTTGGTCGCTTGCCCTCGAGAAGTTCTAGCACCGTGATGAGCTGAACCCGCAGGTGGCGGTTGCGAGAGGGTGGGCGCTCGTAGACCCCAGTTGCCCGCGCCGCCTCCACCATCCCGGTGGCGGGTTTGCCCATGGTGCTGAGCACACCCATGTCCGCTCGCTCGTGCTGCATTGCCCCGACTGGTGCCTGCCTCACAGACGGGTTGAGTGCCTTGCCCCCTTCACGAACACCGCCGCGAGTCCGGCCACGTCGCCACCACGAAGGCCATCGTTGATCGGACCCGTCAAACTGGCCCACTACCCGCCTTCCGTGCGGGGCGCCGTCGGAGACAGGACGGATGTTGGCCCCGCCGGCGGGGGCCCTTGGTAGCCTCGGCTGGTGGCCGCCGGTTTCGACACGGTTCTCGTCGTCGACTTCGGCGCCCAGTACGCCCAGCTGATCGCCCGCAGGGTCCGCGAGGCGCACGTCTACTCCGAGATCGTGCCGCACTCGGCGACGGCGGAGGAGATGGCGCGGCACTCCCCGAAGGGGATCATCCTCTCGGGTGGGCCGATGTCGGTCTACGCCGACCAGGCCCCGATGGTCGACCCGGCGGTCTACGAGCTCGGGGTCCCCGTCCTCGGCATCTGCTACGGCGCCCAGCTCATCGTGCAGCAGCTCGGGGGCGAGGTCCGCCGCACCGGGAGCGGCGAGTACGGCCGGACCGAGCTGCACTGCGACCCGCGCTCGGTGCTCCTCTCGGGCTGGCCCGACACGACCGAGGTCTGGATGAGCCACGCCGACTCGATCGTCGCGGCCCCGCCGGGCTCGGCCACGATCGCCTCGACCCCCGACGTCGCCGTCGCCGCTTTCGAGCACGTGGCGCGGGGCCTTTTCGGCGTGCAGTTCCACCCGGAGGTGGCCCACACCCCGCGGGGCCAGGAGCTGTTGAAGCGGTTCGTCTACGACATCTGTGACTGCCGCCCCACCTGGACGCGCATCTCGGTCATCGAGGCGGCGATCGACGAGGTGCGCGCGACGGTCGGGGAAGCCCGCGTGCTGTGCGCCCTCTCCGGCGGGGTCGACTCGGCGGTGACGGCGGCGCTCGTCCACAAGGCCGTCGGCCAGCAGCTCTCGTGCGTCTTCGTCGACACGGGCCTCATGCGCGCCGGCGAGGCCGAGCAGGTCGAGGAGACCTTCCGCCGCCAGTTCGGGATCGACCTCCACCATGTGAAGGCGTCCGACCGGTTCTTCGCATCGCTGCGCGACGTTGCCGACCCCGAGGAGAAGCGCAAGATCATCGGCGAGCTGTTCATCCGGATCTTCGAGGAGGTCGCCGCCACCATCCCCGGCGTCGCCTACCTCGCCCAGGGGACGCTGTACCCGGACGTCATCGAGTCGGGCACCGAGGCCGCGGCGACGATCAAGTCGCACCACAACGTCGGCGGCCTGCCCGCCGAGATGGCGCTCGGGCTCATCGAGCCGCTGCGGCTGCTCTTCAAGGACGAGGTGCGCGCCGTGGGCGAGGAGCTGGGACTGCCCGAGGAGATCGTCTGGCGCCAGCCGTTCCCCGGTCCCGGGCTGGCGGTCCGGATCGTCGGCGCAGTGACCCCCGAACGGGCGGAGATCCTCCGGGCGGCAGACGCCATCGTCCTCGACGAAGTGCGGCGCGCGGGGTTGCTACGTGAGCTGTGGCAGTCCTTCGCCGTCCTCCCGGCCGTCCGGGCGGTGGGCGTGATGGGGGACGAGCGGACCTACGAGTACCCGATCGTCGTGCGCGCCGTGACGAGCGACGACGCCATGACGGCCGACTGGGCGCGCCTGCCGTACGAGCTGCTGGAGCGGCTCTCGAGCCGGATCATCAACGAGGTGGACGGGGTGAACCGCGTCACCTACGACATCACGTCGAAGCCGCCGGGCACGATCGAATGGGAGTGAGGGGCGCGTGGCGTTGAGCGGCCGGCGCGCGCCCGACGGCCCGTCCGGCCGGCCGGGCGAGGGCCCGTCCGGCGCGGGGGGGCGTGCCCAGGCGCTGGGGTCGATCCTCGAGGACCTCAATCCCCCCCAGCTCGAGGCGGTCTGCTACGACGGGGGACCGCTCGTCGTCGTCGCCGGGGCGGGATCCGGCAAGACCCGGGTCCTCACCCGCCGGATCGCTCGGCTCGTCGCCACGGGTGTCGAGCCCTGGCGGATCCTCGGCATCACGTTCACGAACAAGGCGGCCGACGAGGTCCGGCGGCGCGTCGTCGAGCTCGTCGGCGCCGACGCCGAGCGGATGTGGCTCTCGACGTTCCACTCGGCCTGCGCCCGGATCCTGCGGCGCGAGACGGACCGGATCGGCTACCGCCCGGGGTTCTCGATCTACGACGAGGGGGACAGCCGCCGCCTCGTCGAGCACGTGCTCGCCGACCTCGGCATCGACGCCAAGCGCTTCCCCTCGCGGGCCGTCCTCGGGGCGATCAGCCAGGCCAAGACGGAGCTGCTCGACGCCCGGGGCTACGAGGAGCGGGCCTACACGCTCTACGAGCGGCGCATCGCCGAGGTCTTCACCGAGTACGAGCGCCGGTTGAAGGTCGGCAACGCGCTCGACTTCGACGACCTGTTGTCGGTGGTCGTCCGCCTCTTCCAGACGGACCCGGAGGTGCTCGGCCGCTATCAGGAGCGCTTCCAGCACGTACTGGTCGACGAGTACCAGGACACCAACCGGGCGCAGAACGAGATCGTGACGCTCGTCGGCGCCGTCCACCGCAACGTCTGCGTCGTCGGCGACACCGACCAGAGCATCTACCGGTTCCGGGGGGCCGAGATCCGCAACCTGATGGAGTTCGAACGCGCCTTCCCGGAGGCGCGCACGATCGTTCTGGACCAGAACTACCGCTCCACCCAGACGATCCTCGACGTCGCCAACGCGGTCATCGGCAACAACCTGATGCGCGAGGAGAAGTCCCTGTGGTCGGCCCTCGGCGAGGGCGAGAAGGTCCTGCGCTACCGGGCCGGCGACGAGCGGGGCGAGGCGATGTTCGTCGCCAACGAGGTGGAGGAGCTGAGCCGCGCCCGGCGGATCCGACGCGGCGAGATCGCCGTCTTCTACCGCACGAACGCCCAGAGCCGGGCGATCGAGCAGGCGCTCGCCGACCGGGGGGTGCCGTACCAGGTGATCGGGGGCGCCCGCTTCTACGACCGCCGGGAAGTGCGCGACGCCCTCGCCTACCTTCGTCTCGTCGCCAACCCTGACGATGAGGTCTCGCTGCGCCGGGTGATCAACGTCCCGAAACGGGGCATCGGCGCGACGACGGTCGCGCGGATCGCCGAGCATGCCGCGCGGGCCGGCGAGTCCTTCGCTGGCGTGGTCGCCGAGCCCCGGCAGGCCGGGGTCACGGGCCGGGCGTTGCGCGCGATCGCCGGATTCCGCGAGCTCGTTGCCGGTTTCGGTGATCTGGCGGCGCAACGTCCGGGGGAGATCCTCGCCGAGGTGCTCCGTCGCAGCGGCTATCGCGACGCGCTCGAGGCCGAGGCCGCGCTTGGCGGATTCGGCGCGCTCGAGGCCGAGGGCCGCCTCGAGAACCTCGCCGAGCTCATCTCGGTGGGCGCCAGTCACGAGGACCTGGAGACGTTCCTGCAGTCGATGGCGTTGGTCGCGGCGACCGACGACCTCGACGACTCCGGCGGTCGGGTGTGTCTCATGACGCTCCACGCCGCCAAGGGGCTCGAGTTCGACGTCGTGTTCCTCACGGGCATGGAGGAGGGTGTCTTCCCGCACGACCGCGCGATGGCGGAGCCTGACGACCTCGAGGAGGAGCGCCGGCTCTGCTACGTCGGGATCACGCGGGCGCGCAAGCGCCTTTACCTCACCCACACGTGGGAGAGGACGCTGTTCGGGCAGAGCCGCGAGAGCCTGCAGAGCCGCTTCATGAAGGAGATCCCGGAGCATCTGATCGTCGACCTCGGCGTGGCGCCGGCGGCGTGGCCGGCGGTGCATCGGCGCGACCCGGAGTTCGACGTGCCGCCGTCGTTCGGCCGGTCCGGTTCCCGCCTGTCCCGGCAGGTCGGTGTGCCGGGGGCGACGACTGGCGCCGAGTCGCTCGGGCTCGTTCCCGGCGACCGCATCGTGCACGCCCGCTGGGGCGAAGGCGTCGTCGTCGAAGCGCGCGGCGAGGGGGCCAAGGCAGAGGCGGTGATCGCCTTCGATCGGCACGGGGAGAAGCGCTTCCTGCTTTCCGCCACGCCTCTGAAGCGCGCCTGACGGGACGGACCATGCTCGGTTGTGGCGCGGCCGCCACGACCAGTCGGTCATTCGGATCCGCCGGCGCGGCTCGCAGCCAACAGGCGACTGGGCGTGATTCCCGCGACGCCTCTCAACCTGGCCAAGCCACCGCGGCCTCCACAGACGGTCGCGTCCGCCGCCGCGGCGACGTGAACGAATAGCGCGACCTTCGCCCCGCGTGCGGCGGTGCTGCGGTCGCCCGTCCGGCAACCCGCCTCGCGCCACGGAGGGTCAGGTCGCGCCCCCCCGGATCTCCGCCATCTCCGCGGCGAATGCGTCGGCGCCGCCGCCGAACCACATCGCGGAGATGGGCGGGGGCAGGTGGGTGCGCATTCCCTCCCAAAGGTCGGCGGGCATCGCCTCGGTCGCCAGTCCGAAGGGCAGCCACACCCGCTCGCCCGCGTATAGCGAGAACGCGTGCCGCGGCAGGGACTCCCACTCGGCGGGCGAAACGACCCGTGCCGTAATCGGCAACAGCTCCTCTTCCTCCTGGCCGAGGTGCACCGAGAGCGTCTCGAGAAGCGATGCACACGCCTCGGCGAGCGCCCGTCCGTCGGCGACCGAACCCGATGCCCCGAAGCGCTCCGCGGCATGCTGGGCCGCGGCGAGGCCGGACGAGACGGCGGAATGCTGGGAATCCATCCGCGAGAACAGTTCCTGGTGCTCGGGCGCCCGCGCGACGAGGAGCGGGTACAGAATGTCGTCCTCTCCGGCGTGATGGGCGTGCAGAAGCCAGAGAAGCTCGCCGAGGTAGTCCGCAAGACGGGCAGCACGCTCGGTGTCCCCGTCGTGCACCGAGGCAAGCTGGCCCGGTGCGTCTCGAAAGCCGCGCCGGAACGCCTCGTGCACCGAGTACATGTCGCGGACGTCGGTGAGATTCGGATCGTTTGCTGTCATCGGGTCCCCCCTCCCGTGGACGGCGGTTTTTCCCGGCGACGTTAACGGCCTCACCCGTCGGCGATGCCGCCGCCCACCCCCGGGCGGGCGAGGCCGAATTCCAATCGCGTTGCGGGCCGGCATCGCGTTGGCGAGGTGACGGACGGCCCCGACGGCCGGGGCGCCGGCTGGTGGTGGCGAGACGACCGTGCACGGGGCCGAACGCCCGAGCCGACTTCGGAGCCTGCGCTCGCCCGTCCCAAATAGGATCACCCCGACGAAGGTTCTTCCGGCGGCGTCCAGCGAGATCGTCGATTCTTTGCAGCCCGCGTCCGGAGAAGCGTCGAGGGGACGGGTAGGTGGATCTCTACGAGCACCAGGGCAAGCGGTACCTTGCCCGTTTCGGTGTCCCGGTCGGCCGAGGTTCGGTCGCCGACACCGTCGACGCGGCGGTCGCGGCCGCCGACAGGATCGGCTATCCAGTCGTCCTGAAGGCGCAGGTGAAGACGGGCGGCCGGGGCAAAGCCGGCGGCGTGCAGGTCGCGGCCGACCACGCCGGGGCCGCCGCGAGCGCTGAGGCGATCCTCGGGCTCGTGATCCAGGGCCACACCGTCGGCCGGCTCTGGATCGAGGAAGCGGCCGAGATCGCCCACGAGTACTACGTGAGTTTCACGCTCGATCGCGCCGCCAAGCTCGACCTCGCGATGCTGAGCGCCGAGGGCGGCGTTGACGTCGAGGAGGTCGCCGAGACCGACCCGGAAGCGATCGCCCGGCTCGAGATCAACCCGCTCGATGGCCTGACGGCGGGCGGGGCGGAGGCCCTGGTCGCGGCGGCCGGCATCGACGCCGCGGCGCGCGACGGCGTCGCCGACGTGATCCGGCGGCTCCACCGTTGCTACGTCGAGGGCGACGCCGACCTCGTCGAGGTGAACCCGCTCGCCGTCACGGCGACCGGCGAGGTCCGCGCCCTCGACGCCAAGGTCATCCTCGACGACGAGGCGGCCTTCCGCCATCCGGAGTGGTCCGAGTTCGCCGACGCCGAGCCGGACGATCCCCGCGAGCGGGCCGCGCGTGCCAAGGGCCTGAGCTACGTCGGACTCGACGGTTCCGTGGGCATCATCGCCAACGGGGCGGGCCTGGCGATGAGCACGCTCGATGTCGTGAGCCAGGCCGGTGGGGCGGCGGCGAACTTCCTCGACATCGGCGGCGCGGCGAACGCGGAGGCGATGGCCGGCGCCCTCGAGGTGATCAACTCCGACGGCAGGGTCCGCGCCATCCTCGTCAACGTCTTCGGGGGGATCGTCCGTTGCGACGACGTCGCCCGCGGCGTGCTGGGCGCGCTCGAACGGGTGCAGCTCGCCTCGCCGATCGTCGTCCGTCTCGACGGCACGCGCTCCGCCGAGGCGCAGGCGCTCCTCGCCCCCCACCTCTCGGAGCGGCTCATGGTGGAGCCGACGATGCTCTCCGCCGCCCGGAGGGCCGTCGAGCTGGCGGGAGGCGGCCGATGAGCATCTTTGCCGACGAGAATACGCTCGTCGTCGTGCAAGGCCTGACGGGGAGCCAGGGAAGCTTCCACGGCCTGCGGAACCGGGCCTACGGCACGAAGGTGGTCGCCGGGGTGACGCCTAGCAAGGGCGGGGGATCCCTCGAGGGGATCCCGATCTTCGACACCGTCGCCGAGGCGGTCGAGGCGACCGGGGCGAACGCGAGCTTCGTCGCCGTGCCCCGGCTCGGCGCGCCCGGCGCCGTTCTCGAGGCCGCCGCCGCCGGCATCACCCTCGTCGTCTGCATCACCGAGCACATCCCCGCCAAGGACGAGGCGCTGCTCTACAACCGGCTGCGACGGGACTTCCCCGCCTGCCGCCTTATCGGCCCGAACTGTCCCGGCGTGATCTCGCCGGGGAGGTGCAACATCGGCATCACCGCCGGGGAGATCGCCCTTCCCGGCGGCCCCGTCGGCATCGTCTCGCGCTCCGGCACGCTCACCTACCAGGCGCTGCACGAGCTCTCGCAGCAGGGCGTCGGGCAGACGACGTGTGTCGGGATCGGCGGGGACCGGGTCCCCGGGACCTCGTTCATCGACGTGCTCGCCGCTTTCGAGGAGGACCCCGAGACGCGGGCCGTGATGCTGATCGGGGAGATCGGCGGGTCCGAGGAGGAGCGCGCCGCCCGGTTCATCGCCGCGGCGATGACGAAGCCGGTCGTCGCCTACATCGCCGGGGTGACGGCACCGGCCGGCCGGACGATGGGCCATGCCGGGGCGATCGTCTCCGGTCACGCCGGCACGGCGCAGGCCAAGATCGCGGCCCTCGAGGCCTGTGGCGCGCGCGTCGCGCGCGACCCCTCCGAGGCCGGCAAGCTGATGGTGGAGGTCGTCCGTGGCCTCGGCTGAGCGGCCGCCGGCGGTTGCGCCCGGCGACCGGCGCCGGCTCGCCGTGCTCGCCTCGGGGACCGGGACGATCCTCGAGGCGCTCGTCGCGGCGGGGGTGCCGATCGAGGTTGTCGGGGTCGACCGGTCGTGCCGGGCGGTCGAGGTCGCCGAGGCGGCGCGGATCCCGGTCGCGCTCGTCGAACGGCGGGACTTCTCCTCGGCGTTCGACCGGGAGGCCTACACGGCGGCGCTCATCGAGGCGCTCGCCGAGCACCGCATCGGCACCGTCGCGATGGCGGGGTTTGCGACCGTGCTCGGGCCCGCCTTCTTCCCCGCCTTCGAGGGCCGCGTCCTCAACACCCATCCGTCGCTATTGCCGAAGTACAAGGGCTGGCACGCCGTGCCGATGGCGCTGGCGGCCGGCGAGCGGTCGACGGGCTGCACGGTCCATCTCGCGACGAGCGAGGTCGACGACGGTCCGGTTCTTGCCCAGCACGAAGTGCCCATCCACCCCGGCGACACGGAGGAAACCTTGCACGAGCGCATAAAGCAGGTCGAGCGGCGCCTGTATCCGGAGACGATCCGGACGTTCCTCACCTCGATCGGGACGCCCTTGGACGCCGCCGGGGCGTGGACCGCGGAAGGTGGGCGGCGGTGAGGGCGCTCCTGTCCGTCTACGACAAGCAGGGCCTCGTCGGGTTGGCGCGGGCCCTCGACGAACTCGGCTGGGACCTGGTGGCGAGCGGCGGAACTTCCGCCGAGCTCAGCCGGGCGGGCATCGCTCACCGCGACGTCGCCGAGGTGACGGGGGCGCCGGAGATGCTCGACGGACGGGTGAAGACCCTTCACCCGGCGATCCACGGCGGAATCCTCGCCGACCGCTCGAAGCCGGCCCACCTCGCCGACCTCGCCGGACGGGGGATCACGCCGATCGACCTCGTCGTGTGCAACCTCTACCCGTTCTGGGCGTCGCCCTCGATCGAGATGATCGACGTCGGCGGGCCGACGATGGTGCGAGCGGCGGCGAAGAACCACGCCCACGTCGCCGTGGTCGTCGATCCGGCCGACTACGAGGGTGTCCTCGCCGAGATCCGTGACGGCGGCAACGTCACGGCCGCGACCCGCCGGCGACTCGCCGAGCGGGCCTTCGCCCATACCGCCGCCTACGACGCGGCGATCACGGCGTGGCTCGCCTCGGCCGGCGGTCCGGCGGGACTGCCCACCTCGTTCGGGATCGCGCTCGAGCGGCGGGAGGAGCTCCGCTACGGGGAGAACCCGCACCAGCGCGGCGCCCGCTACCACCGCGTGGGGAGCGACGACGACTGGTGGGAAGAGGTCACGCAGCATGGCGGCCGGGAGCTTTCGTTCATCAATCTCCTCGACGCCGAGGCCGGCTGGCTGCTCTGCCACGAGGTGCTCGACCTCGCGGGGGAGGGCACCGCCTCCGTCATCGTGAAGCACGCCAACCCGTGCGGCGTCGCCGTCGGGCCGGATCTCGATACCGCCTACGGGCGGGCCTTCGCGGCCGATCCCCTTTCCGCCTTCGGGGGCATCGTCGCCATCCCGGGGACCATCGACGCGCGACTCGCCGAGCGGATCGTCGCCAACCCGCTCGCCGACGTCCTCGTCGCCTACGGCTACGAGCCCGCGGCGCTCGAAACGTTCGCGGCGCGCCGCAAGAACATGCGGGCGCTCGCCGCGCCCGTGCCGCGGGTCGACCCCCTCGCCTTCCGGCAGTTCTGCGGCGGTTTCCTCGTCCAGGAAAGGGACCGGGTGGGCGTCGGCCACCAGGCGTGGCGCGTCGTAACGGCGAGGCAGCCGACGGCGGAGCAGTGGCGCGACGCCGAGCTCGCCTGGCTGGTCTGCGCCCGGACCACCTCGAACGCGATCGTGCTCGCCAAGGACGGCCAGATCGTCGGCGTCGGCTGCGGCCAGCAGAACCGGCGGGACTCGGCCCGGCTCGCCGGGGAGAAGGCCGCCGGACGCGCCGACGGCGGGGTCGGCGCGAGCGACGCCTTCTTCCCGTTCCGCGACGGGCTCGACGCCGTGTGTGACGCCGGCGTGGCGGTGGTCGTCCAGCCGGGCGGCTCGCTGCGCGATGACGAGGTGATCGCCGCGGCGGACGAGCGGGGGATCGCGATGGTGCTGACAGGAGAGCGGCACTTCCGGCACTGAGGGCGCCGCCCCGGCCCGTCTCCGTCCCGCGCCCTTGGCGCCTATCGTGGCCGCCTGGCGCCCGGCGCGGGCCGTCGGCGAACGGCGCGCCCGGGCACGACGACGAGCGGGCAGGAGGTGTCGGGGATGACGGCCGAGGTGCTCGACGGCGAGGCACTCGCTGGGCTGATGCGGGAAGCGGTCGCCGCCGAGGTCGCGCGCCTGCGCACCCACGGCGTGCAGGCAGGACTCGGCACGATCCTCGTCGGCGACGACCCCGCGAGCGCGCGCTACGTCGCGCTGAAGCACGAGGACTGCGCCAAGGTGGGCATCGAGTCCGTCCACGAGCACCTCGGTTCGGACGTGAGCGCCGATGACCTTCTCGCCGCCGTCCGGCGGTTCAACGCCAATCCCGCCGTCGACGCCTTCCTCGTCCAGGTCCCGCTGCCGAAAGGGCTCGACAAGTTCGCGACGTTGCTCGCCGTCGATCCCGACAAGGACGTCGACGGCCTCCACCCGGTGAACCTCGGCCGGCTCGTGATGGGTGTCCCGGGGCCGTTGCCGTGCACGCCGGCCGGGATTGTCGAGCTGCTCGGCCATTACGGCGTTCCGGTCGAGGGCCGCCATGTCGTCGTCATCGGACGGGGCCTCACGATCGGCCGCCCGCTCGCCCTGTTGCTCGCCCTGAAGCGGCCGGGCTGCAACGCCGCGGTGACCGTGGTCCACACGGGGGTCGCCGATCTCGCCTCCTACGTGCGGCAGGGCGACATCGTCATCGCCGCCGCCGGTCACGCCGGCATCGTCACCGCCGACATGGTGAAGCCCGGGGCAGCCGTCGTGGGTGCCGGCACGTCGTGGGAGGGACGCAAGCTGCTCTCCGACGTCGACGAGGGTGTCGCCGAGGTCGCCGGGTGGATGACCCCCCGGATCGGCGGGGTCGGGCCGATGACCCGGGCGATGCTGCTGAAGAACGCCGTGGCAGCCGCCGGCCGGCGGCTCGACGCCATCCGGTAGCGGGGCGGGCGGTCCGGCCGGTATTGGGCTAGTTCGACCTGGGTGGCTAACTGGCATTCGGGCGGGCTATGCCACAACGAGTGTGGAGCGAGGCTTGTTTCTCCGTGGAGAGCAGGCGCGCTGCTAATGATTGCGAGACGAACGGCTGCGGTCATGACTGTGCTCGCGATGATCGTTGGCGCGACCTGTGCCGCCGCCGGCGAAGCCCACGTCCGTTCCGCCTCCGACGGCGTGATCGGAGCGGCGGCCCGCAAGTGCTGCGGGTTTGGGGCAGGAAACCCTTGCAAGTACGGAGGAGCCCGAGTCCGCTAGCCCCCGCTGAAATCCGAAGCCAACAATGGTCAGGCCGACGAACGGTCAAGGACGAGTGGAACGCCCGCCCCACTACGCCGTTCCGAGGACCCGCTGCCAGAGGTTCGCGTTGATCAGAACCACGGCCCAACTGGAGTAGTTGGAGGGCCAACGTGGTGACCTCTCGGTCCTCACGCTCGGCTCCGGTCAGCTCGCTGGCCCTGCCGCGGCCGAGTTAGCCTGCGGGCCCTGTCGATCGTTTAGCAGGGCTGACTTCGACCCTACGCCGAGCCCCGCCGCACCAGTTGGGAGGGGAGCACGATGTGGCTCGGTTCCAACGAACGGCCCGAGATCAGGTCGTGAAGCAGGTGTACTGCCGCCTCGGCAGTCTCCTCGAAAGGGTTGCGCATCGTGGTCAGAGTGGGGTCGGTGGTCAGCGCGGCCGGGGAGTCGTCACAGCCGACTATGGCCACGTCTTCGGGCACGCGCCGGCCAGCCTGTCGCACGGCCTTCATCGCTCCAACGGCCATGACGTCCGACGCGACGAACAACCCATCGACGTCCGGGTACCGCTCAAGGACCTCCCTCGCTCCGCGTCTGCCGCTCTCCAGGGACCAGTCCCCTTCTGCCACCAGCCCTTTGCGGCACGCGCGGCCCAGTGCTGCACGGTAGCCCTGAAGCCGGTCCAGCGCGGCGGTGAAATCAAGCGGCCCGGTGACGGTGCCGACACGTTTTCGGCCCTGGGCGACAAGGAACCGAGTCGCGTCGTAGGCAGCGTTCTCGTCGTCCATCGCGGCCCATGACACTGACTTCTCTAGCCCTCCCGGGGGTCGCCCAAGCACCACCACCGGCATGTCGGAATCCAGCAGCCCCAGCAATGGGTCGCCCTTCGGCACCATGGCAAGCAACACCCCATCGAAGTGCCCGGCCGTCAAGTAATTACCGAGGAAGCCGTCCGGCCGCGCGTCTTCGGCGATGCTGATCAAAAGATGGAGCCCGAGCGCTTCAAGTTGGCGAGTGAACGTTCTCACTCGGATCCCAAAGTTCGGGTCCTCGAACAGGTGCCCGTGTTCTTCTGAGATGACGAACGCGACCGAGCCCGTGTGGCCCTTGCGGAGGTGGCGAGCAGTTATGTTGACCGAGTAGCCCAGGGCGTCGACCGCGTCGAGGACCTTGGCCACCTTCGAGTCCCGCACGCTCTGGCCTCCGTTGAGGACTCGTGAGACCGTCCCTCGCGACACCCCGGCGACCCGGGCAACGTCCACGATCGTCGAACGTCGCCCTCGCTGGCGGACAGCCACGACTGCGGCCGTCTTGCGGCCGCCGTTAACCGGCCCCGGCGGACCACTGGAGCTTCGCGACGGTAAAGCCACCACCAATGAGATTAGCGACGACGGCACCCCCACCACGGGACCAGCCCCCTCCTTGCACAGCGCGAGGAGTTTCTGTACAGTCAGATTTGGGATCGATCCCAAATGTCTAGGCAGGGAAACCCGCTGCCAGTTCGCTCCCGGGTTAGAGCCGGAGGAGACGGGTCAAGACCAAAGAACGTGACAAGAGGAAGCCGCAGGACAAGCAGAAGGGACTAGGCACATGAGAAAACCACACTCTGCAGCCGCGCTCGTCGTGGCGGCACTCGCCGTCGTCGCAACGCTCGGCTTATCGGCCGCCGTGTCGTCGGGAGCCAGTGCCAAGACCACCGTCACCTGGTGGAGCTGGACGAGCAACCCGAAGTCCGTAATCGCGAACTTCGAGAAGGCGTACCCCAACATCACGGTCCCGGTTCCGCCGGTGTACGGCTCCGGTGCAACGTTCTACGCCAAGCTCACCACCGCCCTCGCCGGCGGCACAGGCCCTTGCGTAACGCAGATCGAGTACTCGGAGCTGCCCCAGTACACCGGGGCGAACGACCTCGTCAACATCGCCCAGTACGTCTCGAGCTACAAGAAGGACTTCCCGACCTGGGTATGGCAGCAGGTCTCCAAGGGCAGCGCGGTCTACGCGGTACCTGAGGACATTGGCCCGATGGGGCTCATGTATCAGCCGGCCGTTTTCACGAAGTACAACCTGCCCGTGCCGAAGACGTGGAGCCAGTTCGCCTCGGACGCGGCCGCCCTGCATAAGGCCGACGCGAGCATGTACCTTGAGCCCTTCGTGCTCAATGACCCCTCTATCTTGGAATCGCTGTGGTGGCAGGCCGGGGCGCGGCCTTTCCAGCTCTTGTCCAACGGGACCTGGAAGATCGACGTGGCCGGCACCATCGAGCAGAAGGTCACCAACTTCTGGGCCAGCCTGGTCAAGAAGGGACTTGCCCCGGTTGACAATGACTTCACGACCGACTGGACCCACCACGTCGCCAACGACAAGTACGCGGCCATGGTTGGCGCCGCGTGGGGGCCGAACTATGTGATCTCGTCGAACCTGTCAGCCAACTCCGGCGAGGAGTGGGCTGTGACACAGCTGCCACAGTGGACCGCCGGTGCCCACGCAACCGCAAACTGGGGCGGTTCCACCAACGCGGTGACCAAGAACTGTCCCTCCCAGGACGTGAAGGATGCAGCGCTTTTCGCCGCCTACATCAACACCTCCAAGAGCGGCATTGCAATTGACGAGGAGCCCGGCAGCAAAGGTGGCCGTGGGCTCTTCCCAGCGGCAAACGCCCGTGCGAGCGTCTCGGCGTTCAACGCCCCGGTGCCCTACTTCTCGGGCAACGTCAACGCCTCGTTCAGCACGTACGCCTCGCAGGTCGTGACCAATTGGCAGTGGAGCCCGTTTGACGCTGAGTTCCGCAGCTTCATGGAGACGGAATTTGCGAGTGCGGTGGCAGGCAAGCAAACCTGGACCCACGCCCTGCAAGGGGTCGAGTCCCAGCTGGTCGCCTACGCCAAGTCCGCGGGCTACACGGTCGAGAGCTAGCTAAACCCCAACGGCAGGGGAAGGGCCGCTATGCTGCCCTTCCCCTGCTGTTCCGCGCCCTCCGGAACTTTCGCCGCGATCACGAGAGGAGAGGCCATGGCGGTGCAGGCAGGAGGTGCCACGGCCTCGCTGCCGATTCGGGCAATGGCACCCGGTGGAGTCACCGGGCCGAAGCGGCGTCGACTGCGTGTGGCGCACGGCCGCTCGGGGCTGATGATGACGAGCCCGTTCCTCGCGCTATTCGCGGTCTTCTTCGCCGGGCCGCTCATCTACTCGATAGTGCTGTCATTGCGATCGCCCCTGACCGGCGCGTATTCGGGTTTGTTGAATTACCGCTCGGCCTTCTCAAACGCTTCCTTCTGGAGCGCGATAGTGCGCATGGGCTACTTCGGTCTGATCCAGGTGACGGTCATGATCGGCCTCGCGATCGTCTTGGCTCTCTTGCTCGACAGCCCCTACTGCCGAGGAAGGAAGGTATTCGCCCTCGTGTACTTCCTTCCCTACGCCGTGCCCGGGGTGATAGCGGCAATCATGTGGGGCTTCCTTCTGGAACCAGACCTAGACAGCGCGCTCGGGCTGCCGCACTCGCTCGGGCTCACGAGCGGGCCCATTCAGCCGCTCAGCTACCGGCTGGTGCTCTACGCCATCATGCTGATCGTCACCTGGGAGTGGACCGGCTACAACATGACGATCTTGCTCACGAGCTTGACCAACGTTCCTCACCAGGTGCTCGAGGCGGCCAAAGTCGACGGGGCCTCGGAGCTTTCGATTGCGACCAGGATCAAGCTCCCCTTAGTCCGCCGCACGATCATCTTTACCGTGGTCCTGTCGATCATCGGCACGCTGCAGCTCTTCAACGAGCCGGTGATCCTGAACGAGATCGCCACCACCGGTAATTCCTTGACGCCGAACCAGATCATCTACAACACGGCGTTCGTCTTCGGCAACGAACAACTGGCAGCGGCCCAGTCAGTCATCCTCGCCGCGGTCACGATCGTCGCCACCGTGGCCTTCTACGGCCTCGTGCGCCGCAGGATGAACCCCCTCGCTGCGCCGAGGGCGACGAGGGCGGTCGCGAAATGAGCGTCAACGCTGCCCAGCTTCGCTCGCCTGCGTTCAGAGGGTCCCGCGGCGTTCTTGCCCGGCGCGCCAAGACAACCGTCACGACCGCTTTCTTGGTCCTCGTCGCCGTTTACGTGCTCATTCCGATCTACTGGCTCGTCGTCGCCTCGTCTAAGAACACGAGCCAGCTCTTCAACACCCAGACCTTCCTCCCGCCGTTGCACGTTTCCTGGGCCTCCAACTTCAAGGGCCTGTTCACCTTCGAGGACGGCGACTTCCGGTGGTGGCTACTCAACTCCTTCATCTACGCGTCAGTGACGGCGACCCTGGCGGCGGCAGTGTCGACCCTGTGCGGCTATGGCCTCGCCAAGTACAGGTTCCGGGGCAGGCGGATGGTCTTCGCGCTGGTGGTCGGCTCGCTGATGGTGCCGGCGACTGCGCTCGTGGTGCCGCTTTTCCTCCTTGAGCACTTTATGGGCCTAACCAACACCTACCAGGGAGTGATACTGCCCCTGATCGTCTACCCCTTCGGGGTCTACTTCATGTCGATCTTTTGCGCCGACGCCGTGCCCGACGGCCTCCTCGACTCGTCCCGCGTGGACGGCGCCGGCGAGCTGCGCACGCTCTGGCAGATCAGCCGGCCCCTCCTGATGCCGGGCATTGTGACCCTTTTCCTCCTGTCCTTCATCGGCACCTGGAACAACTACTTCTTGCCGCTCGTGCTGCTCGGAACGGAGAGCCGTTTCCCGCTCACGGTGGGCCTGTCCGCTTGGGTGAGCAGCCTCAGCTCGGTCGGTGCCCAGCCGATCTACCCCGAGATAATCCTGGGCTCGTTC
Organism: Acidimicrobiales bacterium; assembly: GCA_050013835.1. Taxonomy (GTDB): domain Bacteria; phylum Actinomycetota; class Acidimicrobiia; order Acidimicrobiales; family Bog-793; genus Bog-793. Next base: position 152,123 of record JBEKEM010000003.1, on the reverse strand, counting down.
GTCTCTGTGCTGCCGATGCTGGTGCTGTTCCCGTTCCTGCAGCGTTACGTGGCCCGCGGGCTCAGTTTCGGGGCGATCTCAGGGGAATGACAACCATCTGGCACCGGTACGCGAGGCGGAAAACGAGATGACCGTGACGGTTTGTTCGACTGCTGGCAGGCTGTTATTCGGCGCGGCCTTCTACCACGAGTACCAGCCCGCTTACCTCGGGCGCGACAGTGAGGAGCGCCTGCGTGCCGATCTCGACCTCATGAGACGAGCCGGCTTCAACGTCGTGCGGGTGGGCGAGTCCGTCTGGTCCACCTGGGAGCCAGAAAATGGCGTCTTCGACCTCGATTGGCTGGCTCCGGTGCTGGACGCGGCCTACGAGCGCGAGATCAGCGCCGTGCTCGGCACACCAACGTACGCCGTGCCGATGTGGATGCCCCGGCAGCACCCCGAAATAGCGGCGGTGCCCGCGAACGGCAGGGCTCTGTCCTTTGGCTCCCGACAGGAAATGGACTTCACCAACCCCACCTACCGTTGGTACGCGGAGCGGCTCATACGCAAGGTGATTTCCCGTTACCGGGACCACCCAGCGGTCATCGGGTACCAGGTCGACAACGAGCCTGGCCTGGTGTTGCTGCACAACCGGCACGTGTTCCAGGGCTTTGTCGACCATCTACGGCACCTCTACGGCGACGTGGCCACTCTGAACCGGGAATGGGGCCTCGTCTACTGGTCGCACCGGTTGACCAGCTGGGCGGACCTGTGGCCCCCGGAAGGCAACGTCCAGCCCCAGTACGATCTCGCCTGGCGCCGTTATCAGGCGGGCCTCGTGAGTGAGTTCATCGCGTGGCAGGCGGGGATCGTGCGCGAGCTCGCGCGGCCTGGCCAGTTCGTGACGACATGCATCGCCTACGACAGGCCCGGCGTGGAGGACGTGGACATCGCCTCGTCCCTCGACATCGTGTCGGGCAACGCCTATTACGAAATGCAGGACGGCTTTGCCCACCCTTCGGCCCGTCCGAGGGTCGCGGGGTGGGCCGCCACAGGCATCTGGGCCGTGTACGAGCTCGCGGACCGGATGTACTCGTCGAAGCAGGCGCCGTTCATCGTGACGGAGACCAATGCCGGATCGATAGGAGGCTCCTCAAAGAACATGCCCGCATACGACGGGCAATGGCGCCAAGCCGCTTGGGCGTTGGTGTCGCGTGGAGCGAAGATGGTCGAGTACTGGCCTTGGCAGAGCCTGGTCTTCGGTGCCGAGACCTACTGGGGTGGAGTGCTGCCGCACAGCCAGGTGCCGGGCCGGGTTTACCAGGAGGTAGCACGCATCGGGGAGGAATTCGCTGCGGTCGGCTCTCTCGCCTGCGAGGCCGTCCCGGACTGCGACGTCGCGGTGCTTTACGACACAGACAGCAAGTTCGCGCTCGCTGGTCAGCCTCCCTTGGGGAGCCCGGGCGGTCCTGCCGACCGCGACTCGTACTGGCGGATCGTCTCGGCCTTCTACAGGGGCGCGTTCGACGCCGGGCTTCAGGTGCGCATCGTGCGGCCCCGCCAGCTCTTCGGGCCCCGCCCTCCTGGCGGGACGCCTGAGCAGCCGACCAGCCCGGCCACGTTTGCTGCCACCAACCCCGTGCTCTTGGTGCCGGCTTTCTTCACTGTGGGCGACGGGGACCTCGAATGGCTGGATGGCTACGCTGCAGCGGGCGGCCACCTCGTGCTCGGCCCGAGGACAGGGTATGCGGACGCGGAAGGCCGGGCCCGAGCAGAGATCCAGCCGGCCTTCCTGCACAAGGCCGCCGGTGTTTGGTACGAAGAGTTCTCCAATCTTGCCGAACCGGTACCCGTGCGCTCCACAGGCGCCAACGCGTTCAAGCTGGAAGCCGGTGCCGTTGCCACCGATTGGGTCGACTGCCTGAACCTGGTCGACGCCGAACCTCTGGCCAACTACGAGCACCCTCACTTCGGTAGATGGCCGGCACTCACGACGCGGCCGCACGGTTCTGGCCGGATCACGGTGATCGGCACGGTTCCCGGGCAGGCCTTCGCTGGTTCGATCGCAGCTTGGCTCGTGCCCGAGCCGGTTGCGGGCTGGGGCCGACTGCTGGGCCCGGTCCGGGCAACTACCGCCACTGTGCACGACGGTTCCCGGCTGCACTTCCTGCATAACTGGTCCTGGGTCCCCGGTTCGGTGACGGCTCGGATCCAGCTGGAAGACGCAGTCTCCGGCGAGAAGTTCAACGTAGGAGACCAGGTCACGCTCAAGGCGTGGGATGTGAGGGTGCTCCAGGCGAAGCGGTAAGGGGGCGATTTGCTCAAGCCAGAACGTGGGCTGCCCCGTGTTGCATCACACGTTCCTGGTTGCTATTGGCTCGAAAAGATCGACTCGTGACCGAGAAGGAGTGTGGCGGTGAGCGAGCGGATCCATTACGGCGGGGACTACAACCCGGAACAGTGGCCCCGGGACGTATGGGACGAAGACGTCCGCCTGATGAAGGAAGCAGGGGTCGATCTCGTCACCGTAGGGGTGTTCTCGTGGGCGCAGTTGGAGCCGACCGAGAACAGCTTCACCTTTGATTGGCTCAGGGATGTGCTCGACCTGCTGGCCGAGGCCGGGATCGGCGTCGACCTGGCCACGCCGACGGCGTCCCCGCCTCCGTGGTTGACGACGAGGTACCCGGACGTCCTGCCTGCTGATGTCCGGGGAGCACGCTACAGCCACGGCAGTCGGCAACACTTCTGCGTTTGCAACCCGACGTACTTGCGCCTGACCAGGCGCATCGTCAAGCGCCTCGTGTCGGAGGTCGGGGGGCACCCTGCAGTGAGGATGTGGCATATCCACAACGAGTACGGCTGTCACGTCCCCTACTGCTACTGCGAGCACCATGCGGCAGGCTTCCGGTCCTGGCTGGAGAGACGCTATGGCACGGTGGAAAAGGTCAACGAGGTTTGGGGAACGAACTTTTGGAGCCAGCACTACGGAACGTTCGCCGAGATCGTGCCACCCCGAATTACGACGGCTCCGCTGAACCCGGGCCTGGAGCTGGATTACCGACGGTTCAGCAATGACGCTTTCCTGGCTGAGTTCCTTGCCGAGCGCGAGATCGTGCGGAGCGCTCGGTCCGATATCCCGGTCACCACCAATTTCATGGGGTTCTTCAAGCCCATCGACTACTTCACCTGGGCGGCTGAGCTTGACGTTGTGTCTACTGACAACTACCAAGACCCGAGCGATCCCGAGTGCGAGATGCTCAGCGCGATGCATTACGACCTGGTGCGTTCGCTCAACAAGAAGACGCCCTGGATGGTGATGGAGCAGACCTCGTCCCGGATCAACTGGCGGGAACACAACGTGGCCAAGGCCCCCGGGCAGATGCGGTGCCTGAGCTATCAGGCGGTGGCCCGCGGTGCCACTGGAGTCCTGTTCTTCCAATGGCGGGCGTCCAGGGCTGGGTCGGAGATGTTCCACTCCGCCATGGTGGGGCACTCGGGGACCGCCTCGCCGGTCTGGGAGGAGGTACGCGATCTCGGCCGGGAGCTGGCCGGGCTCGATGTCGATGATGGGGCGGCGGTTGAAGCAGCGGTGGGCCTCGTCTTCTCCTGGCCGAACTGGTGGGCGCTTGAGGGCGAGTCGAAACCGGCCGCCGACCTTCGAATGGCCGACCAACTGCAGTGGATGTACGGGCCCCTTTACGACCGGGGTGTGACCGTCGACTTCTGCCGCCCCGATGAGGACTTGGGCAGGTACCGAGCGCTAGTCGTGCCCAGCTTGTACCTGGTGACCGACGACGAAGGGGCCAACATCGTTGCTTATGTTGATGGTGGCGGAGTGGTCGTTGTGAGTTTCTGGTCCGGCATCGTGGACGAACACGATTCGGTCCGCCTCGGCACCTATGGCGGCCCGTTGCGCTCGCTGCTGGGCTGTGACGTGCTCGAGGTGGCTCCTCTGCCGGGCGGCGAGGAAGTCGAGCTGGAGTGGGAGGACGGGGCGCGGACCAAAGCCACCTTCTGGATCGATGTGGCCGCAGAGACGGACGGGCATGTCCTGGCTCGCGCGGTCAGCGGCCCGTGGGTGGGCCGTCCGGCCGTGGTCGAGCGAGCCCAAGGTCGGGGACGCTCGTACTACCTGGCCGCCCGTCTTGACCGCGCCGGGCTCGAGATGGTCTACGACAAGGTTGCGGCGCTGTCAGGCGGCGCCGGGGGGGCCAGGGCAGTGCCGGGCGTCGAGCGGGTGGTCAGGGCGGCCGAGAGCAACGAGTACGAGTTCGTTATCAACCATTCGGCGCAACCGTGCTCCGTGGAACTCAGCGATGGCGGCTACGACCTGATAAGGGCTACTCCCGTTGGCACCCGCATGGCGCTCGCGGCCAAGGGGGTCGCCATCGTGCGGCGGGGACGAAGGCGTGACACCAGCGCTTAGGGTCCCTGCCGCTTAGGCACTGGCCGGCGTTTGGCAATGGCAGCTCTCGCAGGGCCGCCGGCAAGGCGCCGCCCCAGATCAGCTGGCAGACCAGGACGCGAAGCCTGGCCCTTATCGGGATGCTTGACACGACGGCTTGACCAGGGGCTGCTCAGACTGGCCCACTACCGTCCGGCCGCCGGTCGCGGGCGGCGATCGTCCCTCGAGGTCGCGGGCCCAGGCGGTAGGTTGCCCGCATGTGCTTTTCGCCCCAGGCCGATCTCATCGGGGGTGCCGTCATCTGCGGGATCGGCGTCGACGCCATCCGGCACGTCGACCGGCGTCCCAGCCATGTCGCCCTGGCGAGCCTGCCGGTCGTGCTCGGCGCCCACCAGATCGTGGAGGCGGTCGTCTGGTTCAGCTTGCAGGGTCACGTCTCGCCGGGCCTCGGCAGGACGGCGCTGTGGGTCTACCTTGCCGTGGCCTTCGTCTTCCTGCCGATCTTCGTGCCGGTCGCGGTGGCGGCGATCGAGCCGTCGCGCTGGCGGCGACGGCTCGCGACCTCCCTCGCGGTCGTCGGCATCGCCGTCGGGGGCGTGCTGCTCGCGGCGATGGTGCGCGGGCCGATGACGGTGGCGATGCGCCCCTACCACCTCGCCTACAGCGTCCACCTCGGCGACGGCGGGGCCTTCGTCGGGCTCTACGTGCTGGCGACCTGCGGGGCGGCTCTTTTGTCGAGCGACCGGTGGATCGTCATCTTCGGCGTCGCCAACCTTGTCGCCGTCGTGACGATCGCCAATCTGACGATCGACGGGTTCGCCTCGGTGTGGTGCGCCTGGGCGGCGGTGATCTCGGCCGCGATCGCCCTCCAGATGCGCTACGGCAGGTCCCGGCGCAAGGCGGCGAGCGCCGCGGCCTGACCGCCACGCCGGCGCCTGGTCAGGCGCCGGCGGGCTCGGGGTCGTCGGCGCCGGGCGGCGCGGCGGCGACGGGCGAGGCGAGCTGCCGCTCGGGGTCCCGCACGCCGGGCAGGAAGACAACCCAGGCCATCGTGGCCGAGATGAGGCCGCCGGCCACGATCGTCGCCCGCACCCCGAACGAGGCCGCCGCGATCCCGGCGGCGAGGATGCCGAGCGGCGAGAGGCACATCGAAAACAGCCAGTCGACCGAGGAGGCCCGTCCCAGCATCTCGGGCGGCACGAGCTGCTGCATCATCGTGTTCCAGATCATCCCGCCGTACTGGAGGAGTCCGAAGGCGACGGCGCCGAGGGCGGCGACCACGAGCACGTCGGGCGCGAGGCCGATAGTCGCGATTCCGAGGGCGCCCGTCGCCCAGCCGACCCACATGACGGTCACGCGCCTCCGCGGTGAGCCGAACCGGATGGCGACGACCGAGGCGGTGGCGCCGCCGAGCCCGGCGGCGGCGAACACCAGCCCGTACTGCGTCGGACCCTGGTGGAGGGTGTCGCGGATGAGGAGTGGGAGCAGGACCTGGGTGGGCGCGAACGCCGCGAAGTTGGCGACCGAGGCGGCGATGATCGTCCACCACAACCAGGGTTGCGACCGCGTCCAGCGCAGCCCGGCGCGCGCGTCGGCGAGCATCGACTTGCCCGAGGGCTCCGGTGCCGCACGTGCGCGCATCGCCGCGACACAGGCCGCGCTGACGAAGAAGCTCGCCGCGTCGACGGCGAAGGCCGCGGCCGCGCCGAAGGCCGCGATGAGCATTCCGCCGACCGCCGGGCCGATGAGCGCGCCGCCGAGGACCTGGCTCGCGCTGTTGAAGGCGTTGCCCTCGAGGTAGAGAGCCGACGGCACGATCTCCGGGATGATCGCCTGGTAGGCGGGGAAGAAGAAGGCGTCGGCCGCGCCGACGACAGCTGAGATGGCAATGAGGTCCCAGACACCGAGCGCGTGGGCGACGACCAAGGCGGCGATGGCGGCGATGGCGAGGCCGCGCACCAAATCGGCCGCGAGGACCGTGAACCGCCGCGGCAGACGGTCGACGAGAGCCCCGGCGACGAGCAGCAAAACGACCGTCGGCGCGACCCGGGCCGCGATCACGTAGGAGAGCGTGCTGGCGTGGTCGCTGACGCGCAGGGTCTCGAGGGCGAGGGCGACGGTGAAGACACCGTCGCCGATGATCGACGCCGTCTGGCCGCCCCACAGCAGGGCGAAGTCCCGCTCGGCGAGCACGCGGAAGGCCTTCGGCACGTAGTGACGGTAGCGGGTCGGGCGCGGACCATCGCGCCTCCCGGGCCCGCGGAGCTCCGGGTTGCGCGCCGGCGGGGCGCGGCTGCGAGACTTTCCCGTCATGGCGCGCATCGACGACCTGCTCCGCGGGGAGAGCTCGGTCTCTGTCGAGGTCTGGCCGCCGAAGACCCCCGAGGCGCTGGTGCACCTCAAGGAGTCGTTGCCGCGCCTGTATGGGCTCCGCCCGACGTTCGCCTCGATCACCTACGGCGCGGCGGGGTCGACGCGGGACCGGACCCACGAACTCGTCGTCGACATCCTCCGAGAAGGCCGGACGGAGCCGATGGCGCACCTGGCGTGCTTCGGCCACCGGACCGACGACCTTGTCGGGATCCTCGAGCGCTACGCCGCGGCCGGTGTGCAGAACGTCCTCGCCGTGCGGGGCGACCCGCCCCGCGAGGCACCCGGGCCCGTCGAGGCGGGCGATCTCGCCAACGCCATCGACCTCGTCGAGCTCGTGAAGTCGGTGGCGCCGTTCTGCGTCGCCGTCGCCGCCCACCCTGAGGGGCACCCGGCCGCCCCGGACCTCGCCAGCGACCGGCGCCACCTCGCCGCCAAGCTCGGCGCGGCCGACATCGCGATCACCCAGTTCTTCTTCCGGGTCGCCGACTACCTCCGCCTCGTCGAGGACCTCGCCGCCCTGGGGGTCGACAAGCCGGTCATCCCGGGGATCATGCCGATCACGAACCTCAAATCGGTCGCCCGCATGGCGGAGCTGTCCGGAGCGGCCATCCCCGCCGAGGTGACGGCGCGTGTCGAGCGCGTGGCTGAGGATCCCGAGGCGGTGCGCGCCGTCGGGATCGAGATCGCGTCGGAGCTGTGCCGTGATCTCATCGCGCAGGGCGTCCCGGGGTTGCACTTCTACACGATGAACCAGGTGAGCGCGACCATCGCCATCTGCCGGAACCTCGGGCTCGCGCCGGGGGGCGCCTGAGCGCCCGCCGGGGTAGCGGGCAAGGGCGCGACGGTAGGCTCCGGCCATGCCAGAAAAGATCACGAAATCCGCCGACGGCACCCTTTCCGTCCCCGACGAGCCGATCATCCCGTTCATCGAGGGCGACGGCACCGGGGTCGACATCTGGCCCGCGGCGAGGTCCGTCCTCGACGCCGCGGCCCGCAAGCACGGCAAGCGGATCGCCTGGAAAGAGGTCCTCGCCGGCGAGAAGGCGTACCGCGAGACCGGCAGCTGGCTGCCCGAGGAGACGGTCGCGGCCTTCCGGGACCACCTGATCGGGATCAAGGGACCGCTCACCACGCCCGTCGGCGGGGGGATCCGGTCGCTGAACGTCGCTTTGCGCCAGGTTCTCGATCTCTACGTCTGCCTCCGCCCGGTGCGCTGGTTCCGGGGGGTGCCCTCGCCCGTGCGCCACCCGGAGCGGGTCGACATGGTGATCTTCCGGGAGAACACCGAGGACGTCTACGCCGGGCTCGAGGTCGGCTCCGGCTCGCCCGAGGCCGCGCGGCTCATCGGGTGGCTGGCGGCCAACTTCGGCTGGGAGATCCGCGCCGACTCCGGGATCGGGATCAAGCCGATCTCCAGGACCGGCTCGCAGCGCCTCGTGCGGGCCGCCCTCGAGTACGCCGTCGCCCACCACCGCCGCAGCGTGACGCTCGTCCACAAGGGCAACATCCAGAAGTTCACGGAGGGCGCCTTCCGGGCGTGGGGCTACGAGCTCGTCGCCGACGAGTTCGCCGACTCCGCCGTCAGCTGGGAGGACTGCCAGGGCGAGCCCGGCGGGAGGATCCTCGTGAAGGACGCCATCGCCGACATCACGCTCCAGCAGGTGCTCACCCGCCCCGAGGAGTTCGACGTCATCGCCACGACGAACCTCAACGGCGACTACCTCTCCGACGCCCTCGCCGCCCAGGTCGGCGGGATCGGCATAGCCCCGGGCGGCAACATCAACTACGTGACCGGCCACGGGGTGTTCGAGGCAACCCACGGCACGGCGCCGAAGTACGCCGGGCAGGACAAGGTGAATCCCGGCTCGGTGCTGCTCTCCGGCGTGATGATGTTCGAGCACATCGGCTGGGACAAGCCGGCCGCCGACATCGTGCGGGCGCTGGAGGCGACGATCGCCGAGAGGATCGTGACCTACGACCTGGCCCGCCAGATGGAGGGCGCCCACGAGGTCCGCACGAGCGAGTTCGCCCGGGCCATCGTCAAGCGCCTCTAGGGCGCTCGGCGGCGCGAGCCGGGGGAACGGCTTCGACCTGATCGCGCGGGGCCGCCGTTAGCGTCGAATCCGATGGCGGATCTCGCAGCACACCCCACCGGGCGCCCGATCACCGTCACGGTGACCGGCGCCGCCGGCAACATCGGCTACGCCCTCCTCTTCCGGCTGGCGGCGGGGGCGCTGTTCGGGCCCGACCAGCCGATCCGCCTGCGGCTGCTCGAGATCGAGCCGGCGATGACGACGCTCGAGGGCATCGTCATGGAGCTCGACGACTGCGGCTTCGGGCTGCTCGCCGACGTCGAGACGACGGCGGATCTCGGGGTCGCCTTCGAGGGGACCTCGTACGCCTTCCTCGTGGGCTCGATCCCCCGCAAGCCCGGCATGGAACGGCGCGACCTGTTGGGCGTCAACGGCCGCATCTTCACCCCGCAAGGTCGGGCGATCGCCGAGCACGCGGCTTCCGACGTGCAGGTCCTCGTCGTCGGCAACCCGTGCAACACGAACTGCCTCATCGCCCGCACGGCCGCCCTCGAGGTTCCGGCCGACCGGTGGTTCGCGATGACGCGGCTCGACGAGAACCGCGCGAAGACGCAGCTCGCCCGCAGGGCCGGCCGCACCCCCGGTGCCGTGACGCGGCTCGCCTCGTGGGGGAACCACTCGACGACGCAGTTCCCGGACTACGAGAACGCCCTGATCGACGGGGAGTCCGTCCAGAAGATCATCGACGACGAGGAGTGGCTGCGGGGCCCGTTCCTCGAGATGATCCAGGGCCGGGGAGCCGTCGTCATCGCCGCCCGCGGCGGCTCGGCGGCCGCGTCGGCCGCCCACGCCGCGATCGGCTCGTTCAAGAGCCTCATCGAACCGACGCCACCGGGCGACTGGAACTCACTCGGCGTCGTCTCGAGAGGTGAATACGACATCCCCGAGGGTCTGCAGTTCGGCTTCCCCGTGCGCTCGGACGGCAAGACGTGGCACGTCGTCGAGGGCCTCGAACACAGCGCCTTCGCGACGTCGCGCATCATGGCGTCGGCCGCGGAGCTCGTCGCGGAGCGAGACGAGGCGGCCGCGCTCCTCGGCTAGACGGCCCTCGCGCCTCCCGTCAGGGTCTCGCCGGGGTGCGCCAGGGGGCGAGCTCGGTCGGTTCGCCGGGGTGTGGGCCGCCGTCCTTGCGGGTCGACCTCGACGAGACCCTCCCCGACGACCCGGCCCTCGTCGTCGCTTAGATCCTCGTCACGCGTCCCATGGCCCCGAGCGCGCCGTCGAGCGCGTCGAACCGGGCCTGACCGGCCAGGAGCGCGTTGGCGTCCCCGCGCAACGTGATCCGACCGGCGGCCAGCAGCTCGGAGACCGGCGCGCCGGCGGCGATCAGCCGGGCGGTCTCCCAGTCCTCGACGAGCGTGACGGTGGCCTGGTCCACCGAGCCGAGGACGAGCTCGGCGCGTTCGTCGTCGACGAGGATCGTGTAGGCGACGTCGCCCTGCGGCGCGCCGGTCACGACCTGCCCGAGGGCGAGGGGCGGCGCCCCGGCCGCGGGATCGACCCGGGCGAGCTCGGCGGCGAAGCGGGCGAACCACTCGGCGGAGAGGAACTCGAGCACAGGCGGTCAACCCGCCTGGCCGGTCGGGGGTGGGTCGGTGACGATCACCTCGCCGGTGCGGGCGGCGGGGGAGGACGCCGCGGCGACGGCGGCCGGGGTCGGGCGCGGCCGGCGCAGGATCGTCCTTCCCAGCCAGGCGACGGGGTCGTAGACGGCGTCGACGACGCGCTCTTTCAGCGGGATGATCGCGTTGTCGGTGACGTGGATCTGCTCGGGGCAGACCTCGGTGCAGCACTTGGTCACGTTGCACAATCCCAGGCCGAGCTCCTCGCGCAGCAGCTCCCTCCGGTCGAGGGTGTCGAGCGGGTGCATCTCGAGCGCCGCGACCCGGACGAAAAAGCGCGGGCCGGCGTAGCGGGGCTTGTTCTCCTCGTGGTCCCGGATGACGTGGCAGACGTCCTGGCACAGGAAGCATTCGATGCACTTGTGGAACTCCTGGGCCCGGTCGACGTCGAACTGCGCCATCCGGTAGGTGCCGTCGGGGCCGGGGGGCCGGGGCGCGAAGGGGGGGATCTTCCTCGCCACGGCGAAGTTGAACGAGACGTCCGTCACGAGGTCGCGGATGACCGGGAAGGCCCGCATCGGCGAGACCGTGACCGGCTCGGCCGTTTCGAGCGTGCTCATCCGCGTCATGCACATCAGCCGGGGCCTGCCGTTCACCTCGGCCGAGCACGAGCCGCACTTGCCGGCCTTGCAGTTCCAGCGCACGGCGAGGTCGGGAGCGAGCTCGGCCTGGATGCGGTGCACGACGTCGAGGACGACCTCCCCCTCGTTCGCCGGCACCGTGTAGTCGTGGAACCCGCCGCCCCCGGCGTCGCCCCGCCAGATGGCGAGCGTGACCGTCGGCGGCGCGCCGGGGGCGCCGAGGTCGGGGGTCATCATGGTCCGACGTCCAGCAGGGCGGCGAGCTCGGCGGGCATCGGCACGATCGGTTCCTCGGCCACGGTCGTCTCGCCGCGCCGGCGCCGCACGACCAGGTTCACCTTCCCGAAGTGCTCGGGGTCGGGGTCGGGGTAGTCGTCCCGGGTGTGGCCGCCGCGGCTCTCGCGCCGGGCGATCGCGGCGAGCGTCGTCGCGCGGGCCACGGTGAGCATCGACTCGAGGTCGAGGGCGAGGTGCCAGGCCGAGTTGAACTGCCGCCGTCCCGCGACGGCGATCGCCCGGGCCCGTTCGTCGAGCTCGCCGAGGAGCTCGACGGCGCGTTCGAGCTCGTCCTGCGTGCGGATGATGCCGACGAGCGACTGCATCGTCTCCTGCAGTTCGGCGTGGACCGTGTACGGGCTCTCGCCGGAGTCGCGGTCGAAGTAACCGAGCGCCGAGCTCGTCTCGCGGTCGATCGCGCCGGGATCCGATTCCGGCCGGCGCCCGGGGGCGAGGGCGTGCTCGGCGGCGCCGATCCCGGCGCGCCGGCCGAAGACGAGGAGGTCCGAGAGCGAGTTGCCGCCGAGGCGGTTGGCGCCGTGCATCCCCCCGGCGACCTCGCCGGCGGCGAAGAGTCCCGGGGCCGTCGAGGCTCCGGTCTCGGCGTCGACGCGCACGCCGCCCATCATGTAGTGGCACGTCGGGCCGATCTCCATCATCTGGGTCGTGATGTCGACGTCGGCGAGCTCCTTGAACTGCTGGTACATGGAGGGCAGGCGCCGGCGGATGTACTCGGGCGACCGGCGCGAGGCGATGTCGAGGTAGACGCCGCCGTGGGGCGAGCCGCGGCCGGCCTTCACCTCGGAGTTGATCGCCCGGGCGACCTCGTCGCGGGGGAGGAGCTCCGGGGGCCGCCGGAACGACTTGTCGTCGTACCAGCGGTCGGCCTCGTCGATCGTGTCGGCGGTCTCCTTGGCGTAGTACTCGGGGATGTACGAGAACATGAAGCGCTCGCCGGCGGCGTTCTTCAGCACGCCGCCGTCGCCGCGCACACCCTCGGTGACGAGGAGCCCGCGCGCCGAGGCCGGCCAGACCATCCCGGTGGGGTGGAACTGCACGCACTCCATGTCGACGAGGTCGGCGCCCGCCCACAGCGCGAGGGCGTGCCCGTCGCCGGTCGTCTCCCAGGAGTTCGACGTGAACTTCCAGATCTTGCCGATGCCGCCCGAGGCGAGCACGACGGCCCGGGCCGAAAAGACGACGAACTTGCCCGACTCGCGCCACAGCCCCAGCGCCCCGCAGACCGCCCCGGAGGGGGCGGCGAGCAGCCGGAGGATCTTGCACTCCATGAAGACCTCGATGCCGGCGGCGACGGCGCGGTCCTGCAGGGTGCGGAGCATCTCGAGCCCGGTGCGGTCGCCGACGTGGGCGAGGCGGGCGTAGCGGTGCCCCCCGAAGTCGCGCTGCAGGATCCGGCCGTCCGGCGTGCGGTCGAAGAGCGCCCCCCAGCTCTCGAGCTCGAGGACGCGGTCAGGCGCCTCCTGGGCGTGGAGCTGGGCCATCCGCCAGTTGTTGAGCATCTTGCCGCCGCGCATCGTGTCGCGGAAGTGCACCTTCCAGTTGTCCTCGGGCCAGACGTTGCCGAGGGCCGCGGCGACGCCGCCCTCGGCCATCACGGTGTGTGCCTTGCCGAGCAGCGACTTGCACACGACGGCCGTGCTGGCGCCGATCGAGGCCGCCTCGACGGCGGCGCGCAGACCCGCGCCGCCGGCCCCGATCACGAGCACGTCGACCGAGTGGGTCTCGTAGTCAGCCATCAGATGATCCTCGGGTCGTGGATCGTGCCGGTGGCGACGAGCCAGACGTAGAAGTCGGCAAAGGCGATCCAGCCAAGCGAAAGCCACGCGAACAGCTGGTGGTGGGGGTTCAGCCTGCCCGACACGTTCTGCCAGAACCAGCGCCGCAGAGGAGCGCGCGACAGCGCCCGCAGGTTGCCACCGCACAAGTGGCGGCAGGCGTGGCAACCGAGCGTGTAGGCCCAGATGAGAAGAGCGTTCACGGTGAGCACGAGGGTCCCCACGGCCACCCCGACGCCGTCGGGGAAGCGGAAGGCCGCGATGGCGTCCCAGGTGAGGATCCCGGCGAAGATGACAGCGACGTAGAAGAAGTAGCGGTGGAAGTTCTGCAAAAGGAGCGGGAAGCGTGTCTCGCCGGTGTAGCGGGCGCGGGCCCCGCCCGGGTTCGCCGACCCGGCGTCGGCGATGCCGCAGGCGGGAGGGGAGAGCCAGAACGAGCGGTAGTAGGCCTTGCGGTAGTAGTAGCAGGTGAGGCGGAACCCCAGCGGGAAGACGAGGATGAGGAGGGCGGGCGAGACCTGCCACCAGGACCCCGTGATCGGCCCCCAGACGTAGCCGTGGCAGTTGTCGGTAAGGCAGGGCGAGTAGAAGGGCGAGAGGTAGTCGCGCCCGACGAGGCCGGTGTAGTAGTTGCCGTTGCGGAAGGCCGCCCAGGTGGAGTAGGCGACGAAGGCGAGGAGCCCGGCCGCCGTCGCCGCCGGCTGCAGCCGCCAGGCATCCCGGCGCAGGACCACGGTGCGCGCCGGGCCGGCGCGCACGCCGCCGATCCGTACGGGGGTCGGTTCGGGCGCCTCCTTGGTCTGCCCGACGACGGTCACCATCGTTCCCCGTTCCCCGTCCCATCCGCCGCCGGTCGCAACGCCCGAGAGCGGTGCCCCGCGAAGGTCACGGTGGCCGTGGCGACGACCCGCTCATCTTTTCACTCTCCGTGCCGTCGGGCGAGGCACGACTGGAGTGAGCGCGAGCCGGATCGGATCGCAAATTACCCCTTGCATCTCGCTGAGCTGGGCGTCATCATAATACGAACCGTGTAATTTCACGGCTGCGACTCGCACTGAGTGGCGAACGCCAAGGGGGTGTCGGTGGACATCCAAGCGCTCATCGGTGAAGGAGCCCGCGCGTGGCAGGCGCGGGCGAACTGCATGGGGGTCGATCCGGAGCTCTTCTTCCCGGAGCGGGGCTCGTCGACCCGGGAGGCGAAGGAAGTCTGTCGCGGCTGCGTTGTGCGCATCGAGTGTCTCGAGTTCGCGATCGCCAACAGTGAGAAGTTCGGCATCTGGGGCGGGATGAGCGAACGCGAACGGCGCCGCGTGCGCCGGGCGCGCCTGTCGCAGCACCGCGAGGTCGCCGCTTCCTAGTTGGGGACCGCGATACCGGCTGTTTCTAGTCGGGCCTCGATCGTCGAGCGCTCGCCGAGATCGAGCGATTCCCAGCGGCGCCGGGGGATCGCGCGCAAGACGGCCTCCGGGACGAGGCCGACGAGTTCCGCCCTGGCGACGGCGGCGAGCCTGGCCACCCGGTCGTAGATCTCGGCCGGCCCGACGTCCCAGGGCGCGATGAGGTTGCAGGAGACCTGCACCTCCCCGCCGAGGGCGAACCCGGCGGCGCGCACCTCCGGCGAGCGCAGTGCCCTGGCGATCCCGCCGGCGACGGCGAGGTCGGGCTCGGCGAGCCAGAGGTTGAAGGCGACGAGCGCAGGGCGCGCCCCGACGCAGCTCGCCCCAGCCGACGGGTGCGGGGCGTTGGGCCCGTAGTCGGGTCGCAGGTCCCGAAAGGCGCGCCGGCGGATCTCCGGCAGGGCGCGCTCCGGGCCGTAGCAGAAGCACGGGATCGCCAGCTCCTCCGCCGCCCAGGCGGCGAAGCGGTCACGGGCGGCGATCGCCTCGCCGAGATCCCCGTCCGGTCGCATCGCCGCCGCACCGAGGGGCACGAACGGCACGACGTCGACGACGCCGAGGCGGGGGTGGGCCCCCTCGTGGCGGCTGATGTCGAGATGGGCGGCCGCTGCCGCGGCGAGCTGGCGTGCCACCTCGCCCACCTGGGGACCGGCGAGCGTGAAGACGGAACGGTGGTGCCACGGATCGGCGTGCACGTCGAGTGCGGCCGGACCGAGCTGGCGCGCGAGGGCGTCGAGCCAGGGGTTGTCGCGGCCCTCGCTGAGATTGACGACGCACTCGAGCATCGTCGCGGCGCCCGTCGTCACCGGACGGGGGGTCGGCTAGTGGGACTCGACGACGGTGAGGCGGCGGCGGCCTCGGGCGAGGCGGCGTCGTTCCCGTTCGGAGGTGCCGCCCCAGACCCCGTGGTCGATGTGGTTCGCGATCGCGTACTCGAGGCAGGGCGACTTCACCGGGCAGTCACGGCAGATCCGGCGGGCGATCTCGACGCCGACGCCGTCACTCGGGAAGAAGGTCTCCGGGGGAAGCATCCGGCACTTGCCCCTCGCCATCCACTCGAGTTCCATCCGCCACCACCCCTCCGCCCGGCCGGGCGGCCCCCGGGGAGATCCCCCACGTCTGACCCAGCGCCAAAAGGCTTCACCGTGGAAACTACACCCGGCATGACGAGCGCAGGCGCGCCTCGGGGGGATTCGCAGAGAGTTCACAGGTCAGATGACCGGATGTCACGTGCCGCCGATCACCCCGGCCGGGGACCAGGCCGTCGATAGACTCGGCCCGGACCGACCGGAGGAGTGCCGATGACCACGCCGTTGAGCGGGCCGAGCGAGACGCCGGAGCCGCCTCGCGGGCACGTCCGCATCGTCTACCTGGGTCCGGTGGCGCCGCACTGGGAGATCGAGTCGGAGTTCGGCGAGCGGGCGGTGATCGAGGCGTTCCGCGAGCGCGCCCTCGCCCGCCTAGTCCTGCTCCCGCCGCACGACCCGCAGTTCCGGCGCAATCGCGAGCGCGTCGTGCGCGACGCCGAGCGGGAGAACCTGCTGCTGGAGTGGGACCTCGGCATCCCCGAGGAGCCGGCGCCCGCCGGGGCCTGAGGGCCGCCGCCCGTCTCAGTCGGTGGCGGCCGAGGGGAGATTGACCCGCGCGATCCAAAGTCCCGGGGCGTCGATCTCCGCCGGCGTCGGGAGGTTCGCCTCGAGGGTCCACAGCTTGCCGAGCTCGACGTCGCCCCCCCGTTCGACGACCCCCCGCACGAACGCCTCCCCGCGGTCGAGGGCGTCCTGGTCGAGGCGGAGCCCGAACAGCGTCTCGGCGGCCCGCTCGTCGTCGGAGCGCTCGACGCGCCGGCGTCGCAGCGCCTCGGCCACGGGCCGGCGGGCGCCGATGGTGCGGGCGGTGACGTTGTCCGTCACCCACTCGACGTAGCCGGCGAAGGCTGACGTCAGTGCCGCGAGCTCGCCTCGGACCCGGCGCAGCTCGGGCGTGTCGGCCGGCTCGGCGAGCGCGGCGGGATCGCCGAGGAGGCGCCCGAGGTCGCCGAGGTCGCCGGGGTTGCCGAGCGCCGCCTCGCCGAACCGCTCCTCGAGCGCCGAAAGGTCCGGCTGGAAGCCGGCGGCGTGGGCGACGAGCAGCGCCTGCAGCCGGTCGTGGACGTGGGGCCGGGACAATACGGCGTGGGCGGCGAGGTCGTGGGCCGCCAGCCACATCGTGACGTCATCGAGCTCGAGGCTCCAGTCCGAGGCGAATGCGGCCACGTTCGAGGGGACGACGGTGATCTCGTCGCCCGGCATGCGCGGCAGCGGCAGCTCGTACTGGCCGAGCGTTCGGCGGGCGAGGTGGCCGATGATGGAGCCGACCTGGAGGGCGATCATGGCCGGTGCCATCGCCGCCGCCCACTTCTCCAGTAGGGCCGCGAACCCGGCTCCGGATTCGTCGCCCGCCTCGTCGGGGGGCTCTTGTGGTGCCGGGGGGCGGATCGCCGCGGCGTACTCCTCGATGAGCGGCCGCCAGGACTCGAGGCTGCGCCGCGCCCACTCGGCGGGGGGGGCGGCGACGACGGAGACGGAACGCCCACTCGGCGTCGTTGGCATGCCCGTCACGTCGGCGACCTGGAGCTCAGCGATGCGGGCGATCTCCTCGATTCGCATGCGCTCGATGGGATCGACGTTCGGCTCCGCTTGGCCCTCCGAGGCGACATTCAGGGCGAGTTGGACGGCCAGGTCCCACTGCACGGGCGCATCGGTGTGCATCAGGCGGAGCAGGTCGCCGAGCAAGCCGGGGAGGAAGCCGCCGAGGCCTCCCGAAGGATCTGACTCCACGCGACGAATCTAGGCCGCAGGCCGTTCGGACGTTTCGGCGGTGTTCCGGTAGAGGCCGGGGGCACAGCGGGCGGGTCCAGCCCGCACCGCCCCCTACGAGCTCGGCGTCACTCCGAGGACGATCCGGTGGACGAAGCGCGCGCTGCCGCGGACGATGCCGACCGACACGCGGGTCCCGGGCGGCAGCACGTAGAGCCGGGCCTGCAGCTCAGCAAGCGAGGTCACCGGCGTGCGGTCGAGCGAGACGATGACGTCTCCCGGTGTGATGCCGGCTCGCGCCAGGGCGCCGTTGGCGGTGGCGGTCTCGACGCGCACGCCTGCCGGGTCGCCCTTTGTGGTCGTGCCGTCGAGCCCGAGCCAGCCATGGGTCACCCGCCCGGTCGCCATCAACTCGTCGGCGACGGGGGCGGCGAGCCAGGCCGGGGCGACCACGGCGCCCGTTCTGGTCCCTCCGGTGACCATCCCCTCGACGGCCCCGGTGGAAGCGAGGAGCGGGCTCCCCGGGGGGCCGGAGGCGACGGCGAGATCGGTGGCGAGTTCGCCGAGGAGCCGGTGACCGGCAACGAGCGGCGAGCAGTACACGCCACGGATCGTGCCGAGCGAGAAGGCGGTGCTCCCGGGCACCGATACGGCGAGGGCGAAGGATCCCTTTGCCACCGGGTCCGGGGAGAGTGACGCGGCCGCTAGCCCGCTCGCGCCGTTGATGTGCACGATCGCGAGGTCGCTGCGGGTGTCGGCGCCGACGAGGTCGCCGAGGTAGACGTCGCCGTTGGCGAGCGTGACGGTGAGGGTCGTCGCGCCCTCGAGGCCGCTCGCCGGGGCGAGAATCATCCCGTCGGAGCGCACGACGAGCCCGAGGACCCTGGTCCGGGTCGAGCCCCGGGTGACCTGGACGAACGCCATCGCCGCGCTCGCCCGGCTGATGTTCGCCGCGAGCGTGCGGCTGAGCGCGTCGCCGCCCGACGTGATCGCCGTCGTGTTGGCGGGGACGGCTCCGTCGAACGCGGAACGGCCGACTCCCCCCATCGAGTCGGCGAGGTGGGTGCCGAGGGCGACGACGCCGGTCGCGAGGAGTGCCCCGACGACGCCGGCGGTGAGGGCGCTGCGCCGTGACGGATGGCTGAGCAGCCAGCGGCGTCGGACGGCGACGGGGTCGAGGGGCAGCGAGGAATGGGACGCGCCGAGCTCGGACGGGTGCCGCCACAGGCGGTCGTCGGGGGGGAGGAGGGGCGGGCCGGGACCCTCCTCGAGGGGATCGCCGAAGTCGCCCGGAGTGACGGTCACGCCTGCGCAGGCTAACTGTCCCCGGCCCGGAAGGGAGGTCAGCAGGGCGCGGCGATGGGTCGCCCCCGACGCTGCGGCGTGCCCGGCCCCCGTACGATGTGGCGCAGTGCAGAACGGACCGGCACGTTGACCGCGGAGTTCGCGCTCGACTTCGGCACAGGCTCGACCCGGATCGCCGACGCGAGCGGCGAGCTGCTCGTCGAGGAGCCGACTGTCGCGGCGGTCAACAGGGACACCGGCCGCGTCCTCGCCTTCGGCTCCGAGGCGCTCGTCCTCGGAGCGCGTGCCGCCGGGCGCGTCTCGGTCCGCCACCCGGTGCGCAACGGCCAGCTCGTCGACCTCGGCCTCGTCGAGGGGGTCCTCTCCGAGGCGCTGCGTCGGGCCGGGGCCTCCCGGATCTCGCATCCCCGCGTGCTCGTGTGCACCCACATCGGCGCGACCCGGGTGCAGAACCGGGCGCTCGACCGCGCCGTGCGCCGGGCGGGGGCGAAGGACGTGCTGTTCATCGCCCATCCGATGGCGTGCGCGATCGGCGCCGGGATCGCGATCGACGAGCCGACCGGGTCGATGGTGGTCGACGTCGGCGCCGGAACGACCGACGTCGCCGTGTTCGCCCTCGGCGGGATCGTCGTGTCGTCGTCCTGCGCCCACGGCGGGGACGACCTGGACGAGGCCGTCCGCAGCTATCTCGTGCGCCAGCGCGACTTGCTCCTCGACCGGGAGGCGGCGGGGGCGGTGACGCGCGCCCTCGGAACGATCGCTCCCCGTCCCGGCGCAGGCGAGCTCGAGGTCCTCGGGCGCGACGCGCGTTCGGGGCGACCGAGGAGCGCGACCGTGACGAGCGTCGAGCTGAAGCCGCTCATCGAGCCGATCGTCGCCGCGATGCTCAACGCCGCCGTGCGCGGCATCACCGAGGCACCCCCCGAGCTCGTCAACGACCTCATCGGCACCGGGCTCCTCCTCGCCGGCGGAGGCGGCCTGCTCGACGGGTTCGATCGCCGTCTCGCCGAGCTGACCGGAGTGCCGGTCCACGTCGCCGCCGGGGCCGGCCGCTGCGCGGTCCTCGGGGCGGCCCGCTGCCTGGAGTTGCCCGACGGGTTGTCCTACGCCGTCAGCGTGGCCCGAATCCGCTGATCCCGAGAACCTCCTGCGCCGCCTGGCGGACCTGCCAGTCGTGGTCGGTGAGCCGTTGCCGCAATGCCAACTCGACATCGGGCCCACCAAAGGCGGCGAGGGCGACGACGGCCCGGCGGCGGATGGCGGGCGTGTCGCCGAGGGCGGCTAGTACGGCGGCGCGGCCCGCGTCGTCCCCGATCGCCCCGAGCGCCGCGACCGCCGACTCGCGACAGAGCGGGTCGGCATGTGACCCGGCGATCGCCGCTAGCCGCGGGCAGGCCCGGCGGTCGCCCGTCTCACCGACGGCGAACGCCGCCGCCTCGACGACGGTCGGGTCGGGGTCCCCGAGCAGGGCGGTGAAGTCGGCTCGTGGCAGGTTGCCGGCGAGCTCACACGTCGCGCGGCGCACGCGCGGATCGGGGTCGCCGAGTGCCCGGCGCACGTCGGCGGGTCGGGACCGGCCCATGGTGACCAGCGCGACGATCGCCGCCGCCCGCACCGGCGCGGCGCGGTCGTCGAGGAACGCCCGCACGCTGCGCTCGTCGCCGGCGAGCCCGGCGCGCGCGGCCGCGAACCGTCGACGGGTCTCGTCGGTGCTCCCGCCGGTCTGCGCAGCTTCCATGGCGACTTCTCGATCACTCCGCTCCGTGGCAGGCTACGGGACGTGGCGAGCGACGGCACCGGGATGACCCCGGGGCAGTCGGCCTGGACTGACGGAAGCCGCTTCGCCGGGGCGGGGCCCCGGTATGCCGGGGCAGGCCCGCGCGGCGGGTGGCAGATCGTCTGGCGGGTGGCCGCGGGGGTCGTCGTCGTGCTGCTGGTCGCCGCCTTCGTCGCCGGGCGGTGGTCCGTGTCCTACGACGCGATCACTCCGGGCACCCCCGTGAACGTCGCCCAGCTCATCACGGTGCCCCGGGGAGCGGCGCACACCCACCGCGGCAGCGTCATCCTCACCGACGTCCGGATCCTCCCCCTGACGGCGCTCGGCTACCTCTACTACCGCTTCGACGAGCACGCGCAGATCGTCTCGACCGCCGAGTTGACGGGGGGAGCGAGCTCCAGTGCCTACAGCGAGCAGGGCATCATCGAGATGGCGACCGCGCGCCAGGCCGCCGTGCTCGTCGCCCTGCGCGCACTCGGCTACCACCCCCGCGCCGTGCCGGCGGGCGCCGTCGTCGACGCGACCGAACCGGGAGCGGCAGGCGACTCCGTACTCGCCGTCGGCGACGTCATCACGGCGGTCGACTCGAAGAGCACGCCCCGTCTCGGCCCGCTCACCGCTCTCGTCACGGCCACGCCGCCCGGGACCTCCCTGCAATTCACCTTCCATCGCCTCGGGACGACGACTACACGCCAGCGGTCCCTCGTCGTCGGCGAGCTCGAACGCGTCGGACCCGCCTCGGCTCCGAGCTACCCCTGCGTCGGTGTCGGCGCGAAGGAGGGGCCGGTCGTCCGCCACGCCGGGCGCCCCCAGAGCTGCCTGCCCTTCGGGGCCGAGCAGCTCTACAAGGACGAGGACGAGCCCTTCCGGGTCTCGATCCAGGCCGACGGGATCGCCGGGCCGTCGGCCGGGCTCTCGTTCACCCTCGGCCTGGTGGAGAAGCTCGACCGGGCCGACCTCACGGGAGGGCGGCGGGTCGCCGCGACCGGCACGATGTCAAACAACGGTGCGGTCGGCGCCATCGGCGGGGTCGCCCAGAAGACCGTCGCCGTGCGGGAGGCGGGCGCGAGCGTCTTCCTCGTGCCGCCCGCCAACGCGGCTGTCGCCCGCGCCAACGCCGGGCCGACGCTCCGGGTCATCGCCGTGTCCTCGATCGGCCAGGCGGTGGCGGCGCTCGAGCGTCTCGGCGGGAGGCTCGTGCCCGCGACGGGCCCCCGGTGAGGTCATAGGCTGCACGCCGTGGCCGATCCGCGACCGATCTCGATCTCAACGCACCCGCACCTCGAACCTGATGCCATCGCGGGCCGCGAGTTCCCGGTCGTCTGGCGCGGGTACAACCCCGAGGCCGTGCACCGCTTCCTCGTCGACGTCTCGCAGCTCGTCAGGGTGGCGCGATCCCGCCAGCAGGAGCTCTCCGACCGCCTCGCCGAGGCCGAACGCCGCGCCGCCGAACCGGAGATCGACGAAGCGACGATTTCGGCCGCGCTTGGTTCCGAGACGGCGAAGGTCCTCCACGCGGCGCATGCCGCGGCGAACGAGGTGCTCGCCAAGGCCGAGGCCCATGCCTCCCGCGTCGTCGCCGAGGCGGAAACCGCGAGCGAGGAGCTCCGCCACCGCGCCGAGGCGGAAGCCCTGGCGATCGTCAGCGACGCGCGCGCCGCGGCGAACACCACGATCGAGGAGGTGAAGGAGGACTGCCGGGCGATGATCGACGAGTCGCGCGAGGTGCGCCGTCGCGTGCTCTCGGACCTCGCCGAACGCCGCAAGGTGTACTACTCCCAGATCGAGCAGCTTCGTGCCGGCAAGGACACGCTCGCGACGGTGGTCGCCCACGTGGCGGACACGATTGCGGCGGTGCAGGCGCGGCTCGATGGCTCGGAGGACGACGCCCGCGCCGCAGCCGAGGTCGCCCGGCGTGCGACTGAGCTGGAGCCCGACGCCGAACTGGTCGGATCCGACGAAGCCGGGGCTCCGGCCTACCCGGTGGCGGAAATCGACTCCGACGCGTCGGAAGCGGGCGGAGCTGTCGCCGAGCGCGCCGAGCCGGCGACGGCGGACCCGTTCGGGGCCAGCGCCGCGGGGGAGGCGGCGGGGGAAGAGGCGGAGGGCGGCACCGCCGGAAAGACCGCGTCCGTCGTTGACACGTCGGGGGCCGCGATCGTCGACGAGTTGTTCGCGCGGATCCGCGAGTCGTCGGCCGGTGGCGGGTCCCCGCCCGTCCCTGCGGGGCCCCCGCCGGAGGCGGCGGACCTGGTGCCCGCCATCGATCTCGGCGCGGGCGAGGAGCCTCCGGCCTCCGACACGCAACCGGCGCCCGCCGGGGGCGACACCGATCCGGTCCCGGAGAGTCTGCGCCTCGGGGACACGACCGTGGATCGGCACCAGCTGCTCCGCCGGCGCGATGAGCGCGTCAAGGCGCCGCTCGCCGAACTGGTCCACGTGCTGAAGCGGGCGATGCGCGTCGAGCAGAACGAACTGATGGTCCGGCTCCGCGAGGCGTCCCCGGGCAGGGACACCTCGGCGCTGTTCTCGCTCACCGACGAGGCACGGCACCTCGCCGAGGCAGCAGGACCGGCGCTCGCGAGCGTGTGGCGCGAGGGGGAGGCGTTCGCCCGGGAGGCGATGGGCCCGGTCGACGGGACGCCGGGCGCGGGGGCCCCCGACGACGCCGCCTGCCGCGCCGCCGCCGAGTCGCTCGCCGCGGGACTGGGCAAGGAGATCGCCGACTCGATCGAGAGCCGGCTCGGCGAGAGCCTGCGCGACGGCGACGCCGAGTCGCTCCGGCTTGCCGTCAGTGCCGCCTATCGCGACTGGAAGACCGAGCGGATCGAGGAGACGGCGGGGGACTACGTGACGAACGCCTTCGCGCTGGGCACGCTCGAGGCGGTCCGCTCGTCGGGGACGCTGGTCTCGTGGGTCGTCGACGACGGGACGAGCCGCTGCTCGGACTGCGACGACAACGAACTCGCGGGACTCCTCGGGCCCGGTGAGGCATTCCCCACGGGACAAGCCCATCCCCCCGCCCACGGCGGCTGCCGGTGCCTGCTCGCGCCGGCGGGGGGACGCAATCGATCGTGAGGGTGCCGCCCGAGCCGCGCTATCGGCCGCCCGTGCGCCGCCGCCACATCGTTGTTGTCGCGCTCGTCGTCGCGCTCCTCGTGGCCTTCGTCGTCGTGGAGGGTCTTGCCGGCTTCTACGCCAACTTCCTCTGGTTCCACTTTTCGGGGCTCGGCAACGTCTGGAGCGAGGTCACCGCGACGAAGGTCGTGCTTTCCGTCGTCTTCGTCGTGATCGCCTGGGCGCTCCTGTGGGTGTCGTTGCTCGTCGTCGACACCGTCACGCCGCGAGCGGTCTTCCTCGCCTCGGACAACGAGCTCGTCCGGCGCTACCAGGCGACGGTCGGGCCCTACGCCATCATCCTCCGCACCGTCGTGTCGCTCGTCATCGCCCTCATCCTGGGCATCGGGGCGTCGGGGCAGTGGCAGCACTGGATCCTGTTCGAGCACGCGCTGCCTTTCGGCCGGCTCGACCCGCTCTTCCACCGGGACGTGAGCTTCTTTCTGTTCCGGCTGCCGTTCCTGTCGTTCCTCGTCGACTGGATCTTCGTCGCCCTCCTCGTCACGCTCATCGTGACGGCGATCGCCTACTTCCTCAACGGGGCGGTCCAGTTCCGCCGCGGTGCCCGTGTCGAACCACGGGCCATCGCCCACCTCTCGCTCATCCTCGCCCTGATGCTCCTCGAGCGGGCTTGGGCCTACTACTTCGTCGACCGGTACGGCCTCGACCTGTCGTCGTCAGGTGTCGTCCACGGTGCTTCGTACACCGACGTCCACGTGCGCCTCGCCGCGCTGACGCTGCTCGCCGTGATCTCGCTCGTCGCGTTCGTCGTGCTGAGCCTGAACATCTACCGCCGCTCGCTCGCGCTCCCGGCGATCGTCTTCGGGCTGTGGGCCTTCCTCGCCCTCGTCGTGGGCGTGATCTACCCGGCAATCTTCCAGGTGCTACGCGTGACCCCGGCGCAGAGCACCCTCGAGCTGCCCTACATCAAGGACAACATCGTCGCGACCCGCGACGCGATGGGGATCGACCAAGTCACCCGGCACACGTTCCCGGCGAACGAGGACCTCACGCCGACCGTGCTCACCCAGTACCAGAAGACGCTCTCGGACGTGCTGCTCTGGGACCCGTCGGTGGCGGTGCCGACGTTCCAGAAGCTGCAGCAGATCAAGAGCTACTACCAGCTGACCACGGTCGCCGTCGACCGCTACCAGATCGACGGCAAGACGACGCCGGTCGCCGTCGCCGTGCGCGCGCTGAACCCCGGCGGGCTTGCCCAGCAGAGCTGGGTGAACACGCACCTGCAGTACACGCACGGCTACGGCGTGGTCGCCGCCGCGGGCAACGTCGCCAATTCGAGCAACCTCCCGCGCTTCCTTTCCGGCAGCATCCCGGCGACAGCGAAGTCGGCCACCCTCGCCCTCGGTCGTCCCGTCGTCTACTACGCGCCGGGCGACAAGGGGTACGTCATCGTCGACACGAAGCAGCCGGAGGTCGAGTACCAGGCGGCGAACGGGACGAACGTCGAGGGCCGTTGCCACGGCTGCGGGGGGATCCCGATCGGGGGGTTCCTGAACCGTCTCACCTTCGCGATCCACCTCCGGGACCTGAACCTGTTGATCTCCAACCTCGTCACGGGGCAATCCCGGCTGATCTACATCCCCGACATCGAGGCCCGCGTCCGCAAGGCGCTGCCCTTCCTCGCCGTCGACTCGCACCCGTATCCTGTCGTCGCCGACGGCCAGGTCAACTGGGTCCTCGACGCCTACACGACGAGCGACTACTTCCCCTACGGACAGCCGGCGGTGACGAAGGAGCTGCCCGCCGGGAGCGGGCTCGCGGGAACGTACAACTACGTGCGCGACGCCGTGAAGGTCGTCGTGAACGCCTACACCGGCAAGATGTCCTTCTACGTCATCGCGCCTGGTGACCCGCTGATCCGGGCGTACGAGGACGCCTTCCCGGGGCTCTTCCGGCCGCTGAAGGACATGAACCCGATCATCCGCCAGCACCTGCGGTACCCGCAGGACCTGCTCATGGTGCAGGCCGACATGTATGGCCGCTACCACATCGAGTCGGCGGCGGCCTTCTACAGCCTGTCGGACGCCTGGGACCTCTCGCAGACCTCGAACTCGGTCTCGGGATCGCCCTCGAGCGGACTCGCCCTGGCCGCCAACGGCTCGGTGGCCCGGTACACGCCGGTCTACGAACTCCTCCAGCTTCCCGGCCAGAACGCCCTCACGTTCGACGCCATCGAGCCGCTGGTGCCCTTCTCGTCGAACGACACCCTGCAGACGCTGCGGGCGCTCCTGGTCGCCGATTCCGACGCCAACGGATACGGCAAGCTTGACGCCTACGTGTCGCCGGGCGAGTCGATCCACGGGCCGGCGCTCGCCAACGCCGACATCAACGCCAACCCGAAGATCTCCAAGGCGATCACGCTGCTCGACAGCCGGGGGTCGACGGTGTCGCTCGGCACGGTGCAGATCCTGCCGATCGCCGACTCGCTCATCTACGTCCGTCCGCTCTACGTCTCGTCGTCGCAGACCCCCTTCCCGCAACTCGTCGACGTCGTCGTCGTCTACGGCAAAGACGTCGCGATGGAGCCGACTCTCGGCGGTGCCCTGGCCGACATCTTCGGCAGCGCCCCGGCCAGCACCGGCCCGAAGGGGAAGGGGACGGGCACGAAGAGCACCGTGCCCGCGCAGGCGCGCCAGGACATCGCCGAGGCGGTCGCCGCCTTCCAGGACGCCAAGACCGCGTTGGCGCACGGCGATCTCGGCGCTTACCAGCAGGACGTTACGAATGCGGGCAAGCTCCTCGGCGAGGCGAACGCGATTGTGAATGCGACGCCCTCGACACCGACCACCACGACGACGCCGGTTCGCAAGTCCCACGCGCTGAAGGCCCTTTCGTCGGCGGCGTAGTAGGACCCGCACCCCTCCGACCGCAGCGGCGCCGGGAGCCCGTTCGCACGGGTAGAGGTCCTCTGCAGCCCGGTCGCCGGCCGGGTGGTGATGGTAAAATCTGATCCTCAGTGCACCGCGGGGTGGAGCAGTCTGGTAGCTCGTCGGGCTCATAACCCGAAGGTCGCAGGTTCAAATCCTGCCCCCGCCACCAAGAAAAGAGCAGGTCAGGGCCGGTCTTTAGGGACCGGCTCTTCCAATTCCCGGGCTGCCATCCCAAAATCAATCCCAAAAACTCGCCTGAGGCTTCGCTACGCTGGTCTTCGTGCGGGGGTCGAAGCGGGAACTTCGGAAGGGTGTCTGGGAGCTACGGGTCTCCACTGGGAAGAACCCCGTCTCCGGCAGGTACGGCCTCATCTCGAAGACGTTCCACGGCACAGCGAGAGATGCCGACTCAGCCCTCCGTGACCTCATTGACCAGCAGGCTCCAGCGGTGGACGGTGTGGGAGCGACCTTCGGCCAGCTCCTCGATCAGTGGCTCGAAGAGTGCGAGCGGCTCGACCTCTCGCCCACAACCCTCCGGACCTACCAGGCACAGATCAAGCGGACGATCCGCCCCCGGCTCGAGAAGGTGCCGCTCACTGCTCTCACGGCCAAGCACCTCGACGACCTCTACGGGGCCATGAAGGCAAGTGGGAAGTCCACCAAGACGATTCGGAACCACCACGCCATCATCTCGGCTGCCCTCCACCAGGCTGTCCGCTGGGGATGGGTGAAGACGAACGTTGCCCAGATGGCAAAGCCCCCTCGGGTGCCTCGCACCCAGGTGAGTGCTCCGTCTGTCGAAGTCGTCCGGCAGGTGATTGAAGAGGCCGAGAACCGGGACCCTCGGCTTGCTCCGTTCTTCATGCTCGCTGCGCTTACTGGGATGCGCCGGGGGGAGCTGTGCGCTCTTCGCTGGACCGACCTCGACCTGACGCTCGGCATCGTTGAGGTCTCCCGGTCCGTTGTTGTCGTGCCGGGTGGCCTGGCCGAGAAGTCGACCAAGACCGACCGGGCCCGGAAGGTAGCTCTCGATGCTGTTGGCATCGCCCTCCTCACCGAGTACCGGGCCCAGGTGGACGAGTGGGCGAAAGAGGCAGGAGCAAAGCTCGCCAAAGATGCGTTCGTCTTCTCCCCCTTCGTGGAGGCAACGACTCCCTTCCGGCCCGACAACGTCACCTCGTTCTTCATCCGAGTCCGGGATGCAGTCGGAGCACCGAGTGTCCGACTGCACGACCTCCGGCACTTCACAGCAACCCAACTCATCGGAGCTGGTGTGGACATCCGAACCGTTGCAGAACGGCTCGGCCACACCGACCCCTCGCTCACTCTCCGGGTATATGCCCATGTCATCGAACAACGGGACCGGGCTGCTGCCGAGATCATGGGGCAGGTGCTCAACCCGACAAAGAAGGCAGCACTCCTTGCAGCGATGGAGCCAGCAGAGCTTCCTGCAGGTGCACCCGCAGGCTGAGGTCTATGCCGCCATTGACACGCTCTCCGCTCAAGGCAAGCAAGCGTCAGGACATCGTGTCTGTCGGGTTTCGAGGGCACCGCGTCTGCTTGACGCGGCTAACGTCGCCGGCTGCCACGCCCGCGACCGCGCCGGCGTCCGAACAGCAGAACCAAGGCAATAATGGATAGAAGCCAAGCTGCTAGCTCCAAGAAGGGGAGTTTGCTGAAGACAGCAGCCCCAACCAGCCCAACAAGGAGCAGAGTGGCCTCGGGGTGACTGTGGACAACATTCATGGACTGTGCACGTTGGGGAGTCTGACTCTCTTGTCGTACGTACTGCTGCGATGACCATTGAGGTTCCGCTTGGTTCTCCTTAGCGCCTGCGGGTGAAACCTGAGACGGACTCCACGCGCCCTTATCGGTGCCGCCTAGGAAAGCAGCCAGTCGATCACAGTCCCAGAGATGCACTTGGTAGGACCAAGAGTCTCTAATTGCCGCGGGAGTAAACGTCGAGTTTGTGATCACCATGGCCGCGTCTGCTTTCACGTGCTTGCGAGCCCAATCGATTTCCCAGAGGAATCGAGGGGGGATCCGGTTGATGGATGACGTCACAGACACAACCGTTAGACCGCCGGCCAAACTTCTGATGGCGATGTCGACCAACGCGGCAGACGGTCTGTGAAACACCTTGCATCCTCGCCTCTCGAAGACGTCTGCCAAGAACAGCTCAAATGGAATGCCGGTCAACGCTCGGAAGTTCGTGGATGCTTGGTGACTGTTCCAGTTGCTTTCTTGGTGGCTGTCTGTTGCATCGGCGGAGCCGGTGTGGTCATCGCGTGACGTCCAGTTGGCTCCAGCTGCTTCACCCCGCGCGAGCTGCTCGTCGTACGCTCGACGTTTGGCAGGGTCCGACAACACCTCATAAACACGTTGGAGAAAATCGAGCATGCCCGCGGTACCGCCCATGTCGGGGTGAACCTGCTTTAGCAGGGCTCGATAAGCGGACTGGATCTGGTCTTGGGTTGCGTCCTTCGGGACGTTCAGAACCTCGTAGAAGGAGTAGCCCGCCATTCAGACAGTCTTTCACGGCGATCTCTAAACGGACTGGACCGACGTCCCCTCGGTTCGCTCGGGGGAGTGGGTCCGGTAACCGGTACTCATATGTTCGGAGCGGACGAAAGCCCGGGCTTCCCGTTGACGTGCGATCTGTTCATCGCGCGCGGGCCTGACCGACGACTTGCAGCGGCGGCGTGCGTACCGACCTGCGGCTCCGACTAAGAAGCGCCCGGGCTGCGCATGATCGGCCAGTCGCCTTCATGAGGTGGAAGGGCGCGGCGCCCGTGCTTCACGAAATAAGCGCTCAGGTCTGTGTGCCATTCGCGCCGCCAGATCGCCTGATCTCTCATCAGACTCGTTAGCTCGGCAACAGCGAGATCTGGGTATTTTCGAACAAGAGCGAGCAACACCTCGACGCTCGCGGCAGTGTCGGCTTCTGCCTCGTGCGCATTGTCAAGGGTCACTCCGTACGTTGTGCAGAGGTCGCCAAGGCGCCGTTTTCCTCCTCTCCACTTATCGACATGTCGGTCAATCACGCAGACATCAATGACGGGTCCATGCCACCCCCGCTCAAGAAGTCCCTCGCCGTTAAGGCGGCGTGCGAGGCAGTCAACGATCGTCAGGTCGAACGCGATGTTCATTCCCACAATCGGAGTGTTGGTCTCTTGCATCCGCTCGAGTAATCCGACGATGAGTTGGATCCCCTCCGCGAGCGTCAGCCCACTTTTGGCGATCATCGCGTTTGTGATCCCGTGAATCGCGGTTGCCCCAGCCGGAATGGGAACGCCTGGGTCGACGAGATGGTGCGCCGCTCCCGTCTTCACGCCACTGTCGAAGTGCGCGAATCCGACTGAAACGATCCGCGCCTCGAACGGGTCAGCGCTTGTCGTCTCGAGGTCGAAACCGAGCAGAGGTCCGGAGGGCCAACTCATCGCATTCGCTCTTGGATAGCCCATCGTTTGGGCTGGCTGAAGTGGAGCAACAATAATCCCTTTCGTTCGCCAAACTCTCGAGGCCGTCTAATCTGCACTCGGATGAGGCTTTGAAGTCCGGTCCACAGAGCCGATCGAGAACGTCAATCTGTGTTCCTCGCCCGAAACGCGCGGGCGACAGCCCGGGCTGGTGGGCGATACCGGCGCCTGCTGCCACACCAGGGACCTAGAAGCTGGCAGTTTGCGACCCTTTCATCCTCGGTGAGGATCGGATTAGTGGGAGGCAACGCCGACGAGCGGGCCGGCTCGAGTCCGATCTGCAATCTCGTTGGCTACGGCGACCACCGAAGCGACGATCTCGGCTGGCGCCCCCGAGATGTCCAGAGCCGCCACTACGACACGCAGATCGCTGTGGACGACGACGTGTTCACCCGGTAGCTCGTTGCCGGCGGCATAAACCAAGAAGGCGGGCCGGACGTCTAAGGCCAGACTGTAGGCCATCGCCTGGTAGACGTCCGCGTTCGGCACTTCGTCGACTCGCGTCGCTTTATACTTGGCATCAATCACCGCCCTGCACTTGCCCCCCTGCCACCACACGAGGTCGGGCTTGATGTCGATGGCCTCCCGTTCATCGAGGAAGCCCGGATACTGAGCGTCGGTCCGACCGCCGATGCGCTCAAGGGTCCGGCCGAGTGTCTCCGTCACGAAGTCCTCGAAGACCCGGTTCATGTCGAATAGAAAGGCCACGCCCTGGTACGCCCCCAGACCCTGTTCAAGAGAGGTCCCCGCGAGGATCGCCTGGGCGAGTCGCACCGCCGGCCGGTAGCGCTCGTTGAGCCGTGTGAATTGGACGCCCTGGAGGACTTGGTGACGCTCGACCTCACCAACGCCATCCAGCCGCCCGGTGAGGTGGCGAAGCCGGGCCCTCACGATTGCCGGCAGGCCGGGCAACATGAGCAGACGCCTGGATGCCGCCATCAGCAGGCGGTTTTCGACGATGTCGACGGTGTAGTCGTCGTAGGCCACTTCGACCGGCAGAAGCAACCCGAAGTGGCGGCGGAGCTGGTCGCCTTCCCGAAGCCGGCCCCGGACGCCCTGCAGTGCCTCCTCAAAGCGGACGTAGCTTTGAAGTACACCTCGGGCCAGTGCCGCCTCGGCGTGTTGGGCGAATGCCCAGCCCATAGAGGCGACGAGGTCGTCCTTGACAATGAGGTCCACGATGTCGGTGCGCCAGGCTCGCTCGTCCCGGGCAAAGGTCACCAAGAAAAGCAGCCGGTCAATGGGCACCTTCGGGCGGATTCGGACCTCGAGCTCTTCATCGACCATGATGACCCCGACATGTTGGGCGGCTCGCACCGACCAAGCGCCGGGCTGCTCGACCGATGGGGTCACGGTCACGGCCCGAGACCGCTGGAGCGCCAGAGCCTGGCCGGGCCTCAGTTCCGCGGTGACCGGCGGACCGTATTCTCGAAGCTGAAGAATCACCCGGGCTCAGAATCTTCCACTAAGCCGCCCTCGGCCTCGGGTTGGGCGGTCACCGCTCGAAGCAGCGAGTCGTATCCGAATCGCTGTTCGAGGTCGATGGGGTGCCCGTAGTACTGCTCAGCAAGTAGCGGCAAGATGGCGTGGCGCCAGACCCGCTTGAGGCCGGCTGGGGTGACCGCCGACTGAGCCATGAGATATGAGGGCCCGATGGCCGCCTCCGGGTCGTCGATCCGACGGTTGAGCTCTTCGAGCAGGTCGGCAGGCGTCTCGTCGAGTCCCCGCCGCTCGAGCCAGCGGCGTAGCAAGCCCTTGATGGGCTCCTCGCTCGGGAGGAACGGTATGAAGTAGAAGCGCCGGCGCATGGCAGCGTCGACCAAAGCGATGGACCTGTCGGCGGTGTTCATAGTCCCGATGACGAAGAGGTTGTCGGGCAAGGTGAACGTCGTTGACGGCGAATACTGGAGGGCAACGGATTGATCGCGGTATTCCATCAGGAAGTACAGCTCACCGAACACCTTGGCCAAGTTGGCGCGGTTGATCTCATCGATGATGAGGATGTAAGGATGCGCCCGGTCCGCCCGAGCCAGGTCTGCGAACTGGCGAAGAGGACCAGGGACCAGTTCGAACTGTACGCTCGGACCGTCGGTGCCCGCCTGTGGCCGGAAACCTTCGACGAAGTCCTCGTAGGCGTAGGAGGGGTGGAACTGCACCAGTAGCACCTCGCCTCCCGACTGAGTGAGGTAGGTGACCAACCGCATGGCCGTCCAAGTCTTGCCGGTCCCGGGTGGCCCGTAGAAGACGACTTGCCGCTTCTCATCGAGAAGCTCGACGATCTCCGCCAACCACTCCTGGGGGAGCAGCAGCCGCTCGGTCAACGCCTCGTCGGGCTGCGGCAAATGGACGCGCTCGGGTGGTGGCTCAGTCGGGGCCTCGGTCCCGATGCCAGCCAATTGGACGTACTCGGCGATGTCGTCTGTCACCTCCGAGACCGTGAGAAGCGTCCGCAGTTTGGCGAAGGCTGCATCCGAGAGCTCGTCTCGCCCGATCGGTGAGATTGGGTTGGCCCAATGCACCTGACGGCGCCGCGGTGCCAGCTCACCACTCAGGTACTCGGGGTCCGAGGTGACCGTGCCAACGTAAACCTTCGACCCGTCGGTAGTGACAACGAGGTCTCCGACTGACATCTGATTCAGGAAGCGGTCCAGGTTGCCAACGTGGCCCCGACGGGCGCCCGGAGGATCGTCGGGATACGCGTCGTTCACGAGCCTGGTGATCTGGGATCGTGACGTACCCCGGAGGACGTCGCCGATCTCCACCCAGCGCACCGAGCAGTAGCTCTGGTTCAGCCAGTCTGGGACGAGATCTTGCCCATCTACGTTCGATCCCCGAACCAGCCAGGCACGCTGGGGGGTGCGCTGGGAGCCCGATAATGAAGGCGAAGGCGAAGGTTGGTCGTCGAGCCACCGGCCTCGAAGTGGCGCCACGTAAAGGCTGATCGGGTGGCCGGCCTCAGCAGTGAGGCTCTGTCGGATCTCAAGCAGTTGTCGGTCGACATCATCGGCGGAGGTTGAGATCCGGTCGTGGAAGGCGTTGACGATCTTGCGCTTGTGGTCCCGCGAAACGATGTCCTCGAAAGTCTCGGGGTGCACGATGTGCAGAAGGGCCTCTCGCTGGGACTGGGCCCCTTGAAGGGGGATATCCCAGACCCAGGTTTTGAAAGCCCACGGGTCCTTGAGAAGGCGGGCTCGCTCTGCGTCTTCGAGCTGCTTCCAGTTCTTGTAAAAGTCAAGCATGAACCACAGCTGCATGGGGCGACGAATCTTGTAGGCCATCCCAGCAGTCACGAACCCGTCGTCCAGCGTCGTCGCCAACTCGTCGGGAACGGTGACCGGTTTCGGCGACCAGGACAGCACCTCATTGATGAGGGTCCGCTTGGCGTGGCCCGACATATCCGCGGGGACGAGGAAATGGATGTAGAGGAGCTCCCCGGCGAGCTGGATAGTTGCCGCTGGTGCGCCATTCAACTGGCGACGGAATTTCGTTTCAAACGTGTCAGCAGAGGCATCGGGATGCCGAACGAAGCGGTCGTAGAGGTCGCGGATGTTGGTCAGCGACCAAATGGGTTGACCCGGGGTGAACAGCGAGTCGTCTTCCTGAAGCGTCCGCTCGACTGCCAGTCGGGCAGCCGAGTAGCAGAGCTTCAGCCCTGGCCGGTCGATGTAGTCCGTCGCAATCGCCATGTGACGCCCCTGGTTCCGGCGGTTTCTCCGCTGGTGGGCGTTAACGCTACCGAACTGGTCGGCGGGATGCTCTGGCGGGAAGTGAGCTAGTTTGGCTGGCCCCTGCGGCGGGATGGATCACTAGCCAGGTGCTCGCGGCACAGCCGCGATACGGTACCGGATCGACGATTTGGGGCCTGCCATCAAAGTGCCGATCGGTCCCGGCGATAAGGGGCACTCCTCGATGCCCCGACATCGTCCTATTTAGCCGAACCCCTCCAATGCTGGCCTTCTCTACTCAAGCAGATCGGCATCGTCTAACCGGGCCAACCTGCCTAGCTCTCTGGCCCCTCGCCGCTGAGCAAGCCAATATCCAGACCGAGTGCTTTACCGGTTTGTTCGAACGCTCGAACCATGGACCGATGGAGGGACTTTGGCCGCCATAGCCCGTGTCGGCGCGACAGGTAGTAGTCCATTGGTGTCCGGTATTCGTCGCGCTCGAATCGCTCCCTGAAGATTTGACCAAGGGTGGCTCCACCACTGGCAACGATGCTCTCGAGGTGTTCGACGTCGTCAATGCTGATTACGCAGAGGGGCCATATGAGTCCGTTCTCCAGCAATGCGAGTTCCTTGATCCTGCGGAGAAGGGTCTCCGCGATCACTGCGTTGAAGGGGAAACCATGCGCGGCAACGATGACAGGCTGATACCTGGGCACCGGAGTTCTGACTCTTTGACCAGGAAGTGCGCCGCCATTTGGGATTAGGCGGCCGATTGTCGCATCAAGCTGTGGCACCTTGTCCTCGATTGTCATCCGGACGTCCCCTTGGAAAACATCCCAGTCACCCCCTTCGGCTGCCGGCTTGGAGACGCGATGGCTAACCACTTCCACGGCGATCCAGCAGTCTCCTTCGTCGATAAGTGCGTCGCAGCATCGCCCAGTTCGCCAGAACGTCTTCAGCTCGCTTTCGCGCCACAACCGCTTTTGGAGACCTTCGCAAGGCGATGCAATATTTGACAGTCTGTCCAGCGCGTACTCTTCGGCCACGTGACCGAGATACCAACCGAATTGGCCCCGAAGGCGCTCTGCCTCCCTAGCAGCCAGCGCGTCTCCTTCATACTCTTGTCGGTTGATCTCCTCTTTGACAACAAGATGAAAGGCGTTCCCGCAGGAACGCTCTATTAGGAAAGGTGGCCCGAGGATCAAGAGGTTGTCATTTGGATCGACGATGACGGGAGATGCCCGTAGCCAGTTGTAGGCCCAGCGATGACCAACGTCGGAGTCCTCCTGACGGATAGTGCTTGCGAGTCCGTCATCCGGCTTCGAACTGATCAGATGAATTGCTGACTCGATCTGTTCCTTGGGATGGTTGAGCTGGCTGAGGAGCCCTCGATCGATTCGGACAATCTTTGTCTGCTGCTCTACGAGAAGAAGAGCCAAGCTCACATCAAACAACACGTCGGGAGTCGTGCCTGTTGCTTGGAGAAACATTGAGTCGAATCTCTGTGTCTCGATTGGAAACGCCGACCTGGCAAGTTCGCGTGTCCGCATCCAGCGTGCCAGTTCGGTTCCGAGGTCTAGTGTTCGGTTGAAGAGCTGATTCGCGACTAGATCCATCACCAGCGATCGACTGATTGAGTTCAGAACCGTGGGCTCGTTCTCGTCTTGTGGCCCGACGTTGAGCTCGGCAGCCATTGCAAGAGTTGCAGCGACGGCGTCACCCAGGGCTTGGTCCGGTGTTCTGCCGAACTGCACTCGCCCGATGGTGATTGCAAGCTTCGCGACCGCTAAGACTGCCTGAGGTGCAAGGAAGATCCATTCTTCAGCATCGAGAAGGTGTATCGCCCGGTCGCGAGCCTCATTTGCCAAGAAAGATTGAACGAGAGCCCTATTCAACTGCTGATCTGTCGGTGAGGCCTCGAAGTAGAGATATCCCATTATTTGAGCACAAGCTCCTAGCACCTCATCCGGATCGTGCGCACCTATGAAGATTCCGCCTGAGATCTCGCTCGGGATCTGCTTGCCGAAGACCTCGGTGGCGGTCATGAATTTGATCGTGCTTTCTGCGAGGCGCCCGCCGAGTGTTCGTACAGGGACGATCAACCCGTCGCCGCGTTGTGTCATCTGGTGGCCGATGAGCGGGACAACACTCCCAAGCGCTCGTGGCCGAGTAGTTGACTCCGGGTTCGCGAGGAATCCTCTGAGCTCTGGGGGCTCTCCGTCTGCTACGAGACGTCGAAGGCGCTCGTACTGTTCGCGGAAGTCGTCCTGAGACATAGGTTGTTACTACGCGGGCCGTCGGCGACAGTAGGCGAAAGACATGCTGCGAAACACAGTACCGACCGACATGCCCCCCAAGGTGCCGTTGTGCGACGGCCGCGAACGGAGTGCCAAATCGCGCCAATCGTCCAGACTGAACGATCCGGGCGAGTCAGCGACACATCATCCGGACAAGTGCCTCCCGCGGAACGAGGATTCTCCTTCCGAGGCGGAGCGTTGGGATCTCCCCCCGAGCCGCGAGCTCGTAAGCATGCGCACGCGACACTCCGAGTGATCGCGCCGCCTCCTCGAC
Organism: Acidimicrobiales bacterium; assembly: GCA_050013835.1. Lineage (GTDB taxonomy): Bacteria > Actinomycetota > Acidimicrobiia > Acidimicrobiales > Bog-793 > Bog-793. The sequence goes on along the minus strand of JBEKEM010000003.1, from coordinate 115,998 downwards.
GGTGAGCGTGAGTCGCTCCGGCCCATGGTTGCTTCCCACGCCGATACCGTGCGCGTGGCCGTCATCTGCTTCTGAGGGAACTGCCGGCACGTTCAGCAGATCCGTGTCCTCATCCGTTAGCGCCGCGGCGAGCTCGAGCAGTGACCGGGCGACCTTCTGACTGGTCCGTTCCGGACGAACGACTTGGCTCATCGTCGTTCCTCTTCTTTACCCAAGAACGCGACGACGACCCCCGTGGGGCTGTCGGCATCCTTCGCTGAGCGTGGGCTCGTGGTTCGTCGTACGAAGTCGAGCGACGCGATGACCTCAGTGCGGAGCTCCCAGGCCCGCGCCGTTCCGACCGGCCGATCCTCGACGTCGCGGTGGTGCCCGTGCTGGCAGGCGACGAGCCCGTTGCCGAGCCAGCCGCGCATCCGCTCGTAGAAGGAGGGAAGGGTATAGCTGTGCCAGTACTGCGCGCCGCCGATCGAAGCGTGCGGCGACTCGAAGGCGTGCCAGCGCGCCCAGAAGAGCGTCGTCAGCTCCTCGACGAGCGCGCCGTGCTCCGCCCAGCACGGCGGGATCCGCTGCTCGGGGCACTGGCCGTAGCGGGCGTTGAAGTAGGCGACAAAGCCCGAGAGGAGCGCGAAGAGCTTGTCGGCATCCTCGGCGTCGAGCTCCATCCAGTTCCACGGCCGGGTCGCCGAGGAGAAGCTGAACCTGCCGGCGAACCCCCGAGCCTCGCTGGTCCAGCACCTCGGCACCTCGTCCCGTTCTGCCGGGTCGACGATTGTCGCCTCGATAATCGTGCTCACGGGCGAGTTCCTCTCTCTTGGTCGTTGGCGGCTTTCGCCGCGGCTTCGTCTGCTGCGATCAGTTGCGCGTCCTTCCCCTCCCAGGTGCCGGGCGCGTAGGCGAGCACCGGTCGCAGCCGCCCCCAGAAGAGCAGCAACTCGCCTTCGCCGAGCGTGTGGATCTCCGAGGGTGTGAGGACGGCCTCGTCGACCGGCGAGGTCGAGACGCTCGTCCGGTCTCCCGTCGATCCTTCGTTGAACGATCGACGCGGCACCCGTCGGGTGCCCGAGAGGCGCGAGAGCTCCTCGAGGTCCGAGGCCACCGACAACCCGCCGAAGACCGCGGTCACGGTCGCGGCATTGCGGATCGTCGCCGCGCCGGTCGATCCCCAGCGCGCGGTCGCCTGGGAGAACGACTGCATCGACAGCACCGTCGTGATGCCGCGGCCTCGCCCGTCGGCGACGAGGTTCGGCAAACTTGGAAGCGGGACGATTGAAGGTGCCTCGTCCAGCAGGGCGAGGAGCGGTGGATCAAGCCGGCGGCCGGGACGCTTCGTCGCTTCACGCTCTGCTTCGACGACGAGCTCGTCGCAGAACGCGGTGATGAGCGGACCCGCGCCGGCGGAGGCCGACCCCCGGTCCTTTGCCAGCGCGTAGATCGTCGTCGGACACGAGAGCGCCGCGGTGATGTCGAAGGAGTGTTCGGCATCGACGGCGCAGCGCTCGAGCACCTCGTCGTGTTGGAACGGCGCCAGGGCGAGGTCGACCGAGCGCATCACCCCCGACGTCGTCTCTGCGGCGCCAGAGGTGTGCTGGTGGAGCCGCGCCCCCCAGTCGACCCGCCCGTCGAGGTGCTCGGAGAGGATGCGAAGCGGCGCCGGGTCGGAGGGACTGCCGGCCCAGGTGACGACGTCGGCGATCGTCGCGCCGTCGAGGGCCGCGGCGTGGAGGTAGGCGCCAAGGACGGTGATGGCCGAGCGGCGGAAGAAGCTCGCCGAACGGAGATCGCCTGCCTCGCCCGCGGTCGCGACGAGCGCGCCGGCGCGACGCTCGGCGACGGCCGAGTCCTCACAGCCGACGACCGGCGACCAACGAAGCGGCTTGGCCGCTGGTGCGAGACGGTCCGGGTCGAGGGCGAACACTGGGCCGAGGCGTTCGCGCGCCTTGGCGCTCACCTCGTAGAGGTCGGGCTTCGTCGCCGTCGCGAGGCACGGGCCCGGGTGCTGGCGGAGGATGCGGGCGAGGACCCGCAAGGTCTTTCCGCCGCCTGGGGGAGCGACGAGCTCGAGCGAGGTCTCCCAGGAGGCGACGAGCTCCACCCCGCGAGGTCGGCGAGAGATGCCGAGGGGATAGCCGACCTGTTCGCGTGTCAGCTCCTTCGGAGTGAGCGACGGACGGGTGATCGCCGCTTGGCGTTTGACCGCGTCGACGCCCGCCACCGCCGTGAGCTCTGATCGCGAGGCGAACCCGTCCGAAGCATTCGCGCCGCGTCCCACGGCACAGAGGAGGAAACCGCTCGCGACGATCGCGATCACAAGGAGGACGCCGAAGACCGCCCAGTAGACGGGCGCGTCGAGGGAGGCGCCGCGCCGAGCTGTCACCGGATCGAGTTCGCCCGGCCCCGTGAGACTCTGAACGAGAAAGCGCGCTGACGAACCGACCGAGAGGAGCCCGAAACCGCCTCCGTGGATTCCGAGCGCGACACCGCGCGCGACGTCCGCCGTGAGAATCGCGAGGGCGAACCCGACGAGCGCGATGCCAAGGCCAACGGCGTCTTTCGGGAGCCTCGCCGTGCCGTCGAGTTCGTCTCCTCGCGCCCGTGTCATCCGGACAACCTCGCGTCGGTGTCGGTGAAGGTCTCCTCGTAGGGGCTGCGGACGTGGCGGACGAACGCCGAACGTCCGCGGACTCTCCAAAGGGCGGTCGCCTTCGGCAGGCGAGAGAGCATCTCGGCCTCGGGAGAAGAAAGCCCGAGCGAGCGCTGCGTCTCGGCGAGGACATGGGAAGAGGTGCGGAAGAGAACTTGCGTCTGGGTGTCGGCGATGAGACCGTCGCCGATCTTCGAGGTCGCGGACGCGCTGTCGGCCTGCGCGCCGAGGTCGGTGACCCGGTGGCAGACGGCGACGTTGGCGACGCCGCGGGCCCGGGCGAGCTTCCAGTTTTCCTGTAAGAAGCGCGCCGCCTCGTCCTGGCCCAGAAGAGACCAGCACTCGTCGACGACGAAGAAGCGCCGCGGCACCGACCACTCGTCGTTCGCGTCGCCGACGAGGTAGCAGGCCTGGAGGACCGAGATCGCGGCGAGCATGACCAGGCGGAGGAGCGCCTTGTCCGAGAACACCGCCGAGACGTCCAAGACGATGCCGGTCCCGGCGGCGGCGATCCCACCGAGCGCCTCGCGCCCGTCGAACATGCCGGCGAGATCGCGCCGGACGAGCTTGTCAAGAAGCAACCAGAGCGGTCGCGCGAGGAGCTCGAGCTCACGGCGCGAGGTTGCCCCGCGCGCCGCCATCTCCTCGGTGGGCGACTCGAGCAACGCGGCGAGATCGGTGAGCGAGGTGCTCTTCTCGCTCGGGCGGTTCTCCTCGGCGGCACCGATCGCTTCGAGCGCCCAGCCCAGGACCGCGTCCTCCGCCCGGTCGAGGCCGTGTCCCGCCAGCGAAGCGAGGAGCGCCGCCATCAGGTGGTGGCGGCGGAGGAGTCGCTCGGCAGCGGTCTCTGTCGAACCCGGCACGGTCCCGAGCGGGTTCATCGCGTGCGGCCCGCCGGGGCGAAGTTCGAGCCGGGTCATCGAGAGCGCCTCGGCGAGCCCTTCGTACTCCCGCTTCGGGTCGACGACGAAGGCCTGCCGGCCGACACCTCCCCGTCCCAGTAGTCCGACGTGCCGGGCGAGGAGGCACTTCACGGCGGCGGACTTCCCGCTCCCGGGCTCGCCGAAGACCATCACGTTCGGGTTGTCGAGCGCGCCGTCGGCGTAGAGGGCGAACGGGTCGTAGTAGTAGAGCGCGCCTGACGGCCAGGTCGTGCCGATGAGGATGCCGCGGGGTCCGAGCCCGAAGTCGGCCTGGAAGGGATAGAGCGAGCAGCACTGCGCCGTCGTCATCTGCTGTCTTCCGAGGCGCAGCACGCGGGGCTTTCCTGCCGACGAAGCCTGGTCGCCGAGCATGGCTCTTTGTCCGTGACGACCGTCGATGAGGCGGGCGACGGAGCTCATCGTGCCCGTCCCGGGACGACACGGCCGAGGGGGAGCGCGGCGACGAGTGCTTCGGCATGGCGGAGGTCGAGGGAGCGGAGCTCCATGCCGACGTTCGCCGCCGACTGGCACGTGCGCTCGCACTGTCCGTCGAGCTCGTCCGGACTCTCGGCGGTGACGTCGACGAGACCGACGACGAGCTCCATCTCGGCGCCGGATTCGAGCTCCTCGTCGAGGGCCTCGGCGGCGAGCTGGGCGCGACGCTCCTCGGCGCCGACCCTCCGGCCCTTGAGCTCGCGTTCGTCGATGCTCGCGCCCACACGGGTCGCCACCGCCAGCGCCTGGCGGCGCGCCTGGCGGCGTCCGAGCGGGGTGTAGATGGCCGTGAAGCTCCGAGTGACGTCCTGTTCGCAGAGGAATCCGGCGAGCCAGTCGGCGCGGACAGACAGTCGTGGCCACTCGGCGACGCGGAACATCCGATGGACGCTCCCGTCGGTCCAGACGAAGCGCCGGTGCTCCTCGACCGAGAGCGGGAATCCGTTCTCCGGGGTGACGAGCCCGGCGAGGTCAGAGAGACTCCGCCCGCGTCGCTCGAGGTGACGCCTGGCCGTCGGGTCGAGGCGGTCTCGGAGCGCGCGTGCGATCGCGCCGGCCGGCAGCGGGCCGACGGCGAAGAGCCCCGCCCGGGCGAGGGCTGTCGAGAAGAGCTCGGCCTCCTCGAGGAGGCGATCGATCGCCGAAGACAAGCGCTCGCTCATCTCGCCGCGACCCAGGCGTGCGCGCCCGATGGCGACGGTGAGCGTGACGAGCACTTCGGAGGAGACCGCCCGCCGAGCGGTGTCTTCGAGGAGGTCGCCGTACGAAGAGGCGATCGCCTCGTCGGGCTCGGCGCGACTCGTCTGGGCGAGGTAGGCGAAGTGCCCGTCGAGCGGGGCCGGCGCGACGAGCTGGGACCAGGTGACGCGGGAAACCGGGCTCTCCTCGCGGGCGAGGCTCGCGAGCGCGTCGCCGAAGGCGGCGAGCCGGGCGTCTTTCTCCGCGGCGTCGGCGAGGAGGAACCCCTCGCCGTGGATGCGAAGCACGAGGGAGAGCGATGCGTCTGCCCGATCGGCGATGAGGCCGACCCGTCCGGAGCTCCGACCGAGGGCGCGCTCGGCATCGAAGTCGTAAAGGGTGATGCCGGCGAACAAGGGAGGGACCCCGGCCCCGCGCCACGGCGCGAGCGCGGCCGACCACCGCTGGCGACCGGTCGCTCGGCGCGCGCTGAAGCGCGCGAACGGCCCGAGGAGCGCAACGAGGTCCTCTCCACCCGGAGTCCGACCAGCACCAGCTCCGACGAGCAGCACCCCGGCGCCGGCGAGCGCCAGGCGCCCGCCGCTCCCGACGCCCGTCACGACGAGGCCGAGGAGCCCGAGGCCGATCCCGGCACAGCAGATCGCGAACTGCGTCGCGGAACGACGGTGAATGAAACCGAGTCCATTCGGACGGGTGAGGCGGTAGTGGCGCGCCGCGGCCGGGTCGTTCATTGCCACTCCTGTGCAGATCTCTTTGAGGACGCGGTCGAGTTCGGACTCCGAAAGTCGTCGCCTCGCCGCCGGGGTTGCGTCGCGTCCCGTGGCACTCCAGGCGAGGCGCTCGTCGGAGAGGCGTCGGAGGCGCGCGCGTGCGAGCTCGCGGGCCGTGGCGAGGCCGCGGCGTGTGAGCTCGCTCGGGGAGCTCCCGCGCCCTCGGACTCCGAGGGACGAGATGGAGCGGGACGCGGCGAGGTGGGGCCGCGCGGCGGTGACGTGGACGACGGCCCCGACGGCGAGGCGCCCGTCGGGGGAGATCCGGGGCTCCCGCCTCCGGGCGGTGTCGCGCCGGCGCCGGTGAGACCGCGAGCCATCGACGAGAACCCGCCGACCGACGAAGCGGCACCGACCGCCGAGAGCGCCGCCCGGGCAGGACGGCGCTCGAGGCCCTCGGCGGCGATGATCGCCTCTGCCCCGAGCAGAAGGCGGAGCAGTACGAAGGGCGCGAAGCACGCGACGAGCAACACGGCGAGTGCCTCTAAAAGCGCGCCCGTCGCGGCGGCGAAGGAGGACGAGTGCCCGAGACCGGAGAGCATCGCCGAGCCGGTCGCCAGGGCGAGAGCGACGACGATCTTCGAGCAGATGAGCGCGAGCCCTCCTTCGACGTAGCGACGGCGGAGCCCGACCGCCGACGGGTGGACGCTCGCGGCGAAGATGAGCGGGCCCGCCAGCACCGCCAAGTAGATAAGGGCGCTCCGGCATAAGAGCTCCGCCCAGATGCCGAGGGCGGCGAGGATGACGAGCCCGCCAGCGATCAGCCCGACGATCCCCGTCCCGGCAATCGCACCGGCCAGCTCGCCCGAGACGAAGGTCGAGAGTGTGCCGCTCGCCCCCTTGGCGATCTCGGCCGAGATCTCGTCTGAGGCCGAGACGAGCGCCGCCGTCACCCCGACCAGGAGCGCCATCTCGAGCACGGCGATCGGGAGGCGGAGCGCGGCCCGGGCGAGGAGGCCGTGGTCGGCGGAGAGGAGCGCCGTGATGATCGAGCACATGAAGGCGAGGGCGAGAAGCGACCCCGAGACGGCGAGCACCCGCTCGAAGACCGCCATGCCCGACGACGACCACCAGCCCCCGGAGAAGACCGGGTCGCTCGTCGTCTTCACGAACCCCAAGAGCGCGCCGACAACCGAGGCGGCGCCCTGCCCGAAGAGGGCAAGGGCCGCCGAGAAGATGGCGTTGGCGATGTCCTTGGCGAGAGTGAGCGGGTTGAGCGTGATCCCCAAAAAGGCGAGAACCGGGGCGGAGGAGACGGCCATCTCAGTGGATCGCCGTCAGGCCGTTCACGATCGTCGGCGTGAGCCCGAGGCCGAGGGCGCCGAGGAGCCCCAGGATCGCGACCGACTTGCCGTGGTTGGCGCCCTGGAAGCTCTGCTGGGAATGCGAGATCCCCATCTTGGCGAAGCCGAACATCGCCGTCCCTGCGCAGGCGATCGCCCCGCCGTAGAGGGTCCAGTTCAAAAGGTCCTGGAGACCGTTGGCCCCGGGCGGCGCGACCGGGCTCGCCGAGACGGCGACGGCGGTTCCCTCGATGACAAGAAAGGCCCATCCCGCGACGAGGAGCGCGGCGGCGGCCTGCCCCAGGCGGGCGAGGCGACGGCGCTTGACGCTTGCGCGCTTGTCGATCGCGAGCGGACGAGGATTAATCGCTGAGCGCTGCAGTCGTCGCACTGAAGTCCTCCTTCGTCGGCCCCTATAGGGGGCGGTCGGCGAAAGTGTGCGCGAGGCGGCTCCCAAACAAGCTCCCGGTTCGGCTCCCTTTTCGAAATCGACCTCCCGAAGAAGCTCCCGATTTGGCTCCCTTTTCGAAAGAGAGCTCCCGAACGGACCTCCCGGTCGGTGGTCAAGCTCCCGATTGGAGACCGTCTCCCTGCTCAAGGCTCTGTCGCGCTCGCGTCCGGCGAACGCGTCGAATGGAGATCTCCCTTTGGGGCAGTTCGGAGTCGGGCGAGCTCTTCGTCAGATCGGGATCAGCGACGCGACGGTGTGCGCAGACGCGTACCGGCGAGCTTCGACTCTTGGTGTTCGAGCTCACCGAGGTCGGGAAGGAGCGGGCGGGCCTTGGCGATCGCCCAGCGAGTGAGCTCTTCGGAGCCGCTCTCGGCCTCCAAGTTCGCGAGCTCGCGGGCGGCGTTCGCGACCGCAAAGGCGATGTTCGAGAGCACACCTTCGCTGTCAAGCCAGGTGAAGCGTCGAGAGGCGAGCCCGGGAACGCCGTCCACGAGCTCGAGGGCGCCGACCAGGGCGTCGCGCCGGCGCTCCGGATCGGAGGCGGCCGACCGGGCGGTGCCGACGAGCGCCTGAAAGCGTGTCCAGTCGCTGCTCACCTCTTTCGACAACAGGTAGAGCTGGTTGCCCGACGCGGCGGGGACAAGATCGGGACCGAGGGCGCGCCGGGCCGCGCCGGCCGAAGTCCAGACGGTCTTGCTCGAACGAGAGGCCTGCGAGCGCGGCGTTCCGAGCATCTCCTTGAGGCGTGATGGCGCCGCCCGGTAGCCGTGAAGCGCGAGATAGGCGACGAACTCGACCGCACCCGCAGTCGGCTCCTCGTGGAGCTCGCCGACCAGGTCGGGAAGCTCGCGAAGGATCCGGACCTCGACCGGTCCCGGCGGGACGGTCAGCACCTGAGTTGGTCGGTCAATAGTCGCACGTGGGTTGCAGCCTTCGAGGACGACCGCGTCCAGATCTTCAGGTTCGGGATCAGATCGGAGAACTAACTCGATCGGAACCTCCTCGATCGGTTGAGGCTCGGCCGGTGTGGAGGACTCCGGCGAGGCGGTGAGCGGGATGCCGTAGGGCTCGAGAAGGACGTGCTCTCGACGCTCGACGACGACGAGCGGCGCACCGAACAGCCCCATCGACGTCGCCTGCCGATCACCCGAACCGAACGAGAGGAGCTCGTCGTGGAGCTCCCCGGGCCCCTCGTCGTCGAGACGGAGCGTCACGATGCCGGCTTCGCGTGCGAAGTAGCTCCCTTCTTCGTCGGTGCCGATCTCGACGAGCGGTGCGGGCTCTGCGCCAGGCGAGAGCCGAACGCCCCGGCCGAGCTCGATCAGATCCCCGAGTTCGACGGACGGGTCGAGCGACCAGACCAAGCCTCCGGCGCTGGCCCGAAACGGTGCCGGCGCGACCGGACACGGCGCGTGGAGGAGGAGCTCGACCCCGGCGGCACCGACGCGGAGGACGGCAATGTCCGGCCCGTCGTGATCGTCACCGGTGGGGCTGATCGCGGCTAGCGCCCGAAGCGTCGCCTCGGCCCAGCGCGTCCGCTCATAGGAATCGATCGGCCGCGCCTCTTCTCGGGTGTCAGCCGAACGAGGCGGATCTGGCTGTTCGTCGGCTGGCCGAGCAGTCCCGTCTGAGTCCGAGGGCCGCGTGGCGATCACGCCGGCGATGCAAACGACGAAGAAGCCGATCCCGATGTCGTAGAAGACGTGATAAGCGGCTGATCCCGGTCGCGAACGAAAGAACGCGAGCGCCCAGGGGGCCAAGGCGACACCGACCGCCCGACGCGCCGTCCGCCAGCGGTCCAGGCGTCGCTCCTGCGCCGAGGCGGCGCGAACCGGGGTGCTTCTTCGCACGAGGCGAGGATCCTTTGTGCGTCTCCCGTTCCGCCTCCCGCCTCGGGAACCGTCCACGCCTCGAGGGGCCTTCGAACGACAAAGGCACGTGTTCGCACGGCCGCCGGGCGGTGTCAAGGGTCGCTGCGGGCCTCCGCTTCGCTCCGGTTCTCGCTCGGGCTTCGCCCGCCCCCTGACGCCGTCCGGCGGCGGTGCGGGGGCTCTTCCAGGCCAGCAAGGCGGGGGCCTTGCCGGCCCAGCCGACACGAAGGAGGACGTTATGACCACATCGGACAGGCTCAACGAGACCCACGAGAGGCTCGTCGAGGCGATCGAGTCGTTGACGAGCGGCGAGGACTGGCAGCGCATGCTCGACCTCGCGCGGCGGTTCCACACCTACAGCGCGAACAACGTGTTCTTGATCCTCAGCCAGCGCCCCGACGCGACCCGGGTCGCCGGGTACCGGACCTGGGGGACGCTCGGCCGGCAGGTTTGCAAAGGGGAGCACGGCATCGCCATCCTCGCCCCGTGCGTCTACCGGGCCCGCCCGGTCGACGAGAGCGACGAGCGGGACCGTCCCGCGCTCGCCCGGATCCTCCGGGGGTTCCGGGTGGTCCACGTCTTTGACGTCGCCCAGACCGAGGGAGAGCGTCTCCCCGACGTCGCGCCGACCCTCCTCGAGGACGACGCGCCGCTGGCGCTCTGGGGACGGTTCGCCGAGCAGCTCGAGGCGGCGGGGTTCTCGCTGGTCCGCGGCGACTGCCGGCCGGCGAACGGGACGACCGACTACCTCGCCCGCACGGTCGTCGTCCGGGACGACCTCGCACCGGCCCAGGCGACCAAGACCCTCGCCCACGAGCTCGCCCACACGATGCTCCACGACGGGAGCGAGAACAGGAGCTGCCGCGGGGTTGTCGAGACCGAGGCGGAGTCGGTCGCCTACCTTGTCTGCCAGTCCGTCGGCATCACGACCGACTCCTACAGCTTCCCGTACATCGCACGCTGGTCGAACGGCGACCTCGGCGTCGTGCGGGCGACCGCCGAGCGGGCGATCAGCTGCGCCCGGGCGATCCTTCAGACCGCAGATCTCGAGTCCGTCGCCGAGGCACGCTGCTGAGCGTCGTGGGCGGTCGGCTCGCCCGACCGCCCACATTCCCGCCGCCGGGCGCGTCGGTGGTCACGACCACCTCGACTCGTAAGCCTCGGTCCATGAGGAGGTGGGCATCTCGACGACGGCGAGTTCGACGAGCGCGACCGCCCCCTCGGTGGCGAGTGCCTCGACGAGCTCCTCGTGGAGGGGAAAGGCGCCAAAGAGCGCCCCGCAGGACGCGCAGCCGTTCGAGAGGTAGGCGGTGCCGGCGGTCCTCGAGTGACGCCGCCGCACCTCTCCGACCCGCCACCGCTCGCGCGCCTCGGCCGGGAGGTGCTGCCAGGCGAGCGCGAGCTCTTCCTCGTCCTCGCAGACGACGAGCTCCTCGGAATGGACGTCGGCGCCTGGCTCGGCCATCCCGATGATCGGCGTCGAGACGTCACCGCAGCGCCAGCAGCGGTAGGGGAGTCCGAGGAGCACGACGTCGACGAGTGGCTCGACGGTTGCCTCGTTGAACCCCTCACGGGCGACGTCGACGAGCATCGAATGCGAGGTCAGGTCGCCATTCGATGCCTCGTCTGTCCCATCGCCTCTTCGCTTCATGAGCCATCCGGTTCGCATGCCCTCACAACTACCAGTCGGCTCTCTCGATCTCCTTCTTGTGCCCGCGCTCTCGCACTTCTGTCGTTCTTGAGTGCAAGGTTCCTCTCGTCTTCTTGTCACTCGAGTCGAGCTAACCCGAACGAGTCCGGCTTAGACACCCTTGGAGATACCGGCCTTCGGCCGGTATCTCCGGCGTCGCGCTCCTTTCGCGCTCCTTTCGTAAAGTCTTCGCAACACCGCGCTCTTACCGTCGCCTCGATGATCCTCTCGGTCACCGTCCTCGGCTCGAACGACGGCACGCCGCTCTCGGTGATCGGCCAACGCATCGTCGAGTACCTGGAGGGCGGGCGTTTGGTCGCCGGCGGGCGGCGTCCGGGCACCCTCGTCGAGCTCCCCTCGCCCGAGGGCGGCACCGTCGCCTACTACGCCGACTCGGCCGGGCTCCGTCCCGGTTGCTGGGTGCTCGGGAGGTCGGGCGAGGTCGACCCGGCCGAGCTCGCCAGACTCCTCGCCGGTGTCGATCCTGCGATCGGAGAGCCGCTCCTCTCGGCGCGGGGATCATCTGGACGCGCCGAGCGCTGTCGTCGTCTCGCGCTGGCGCCGACCCGACTCGACAAGGAGTGGTACTCGACGAAGGAGGCCGCCTCGGTCCTCGGGATCACCCCTTCCTACCTCCGCCGTCTGCTCCGGGCACGGGTGCGAGCCAGTGATGACGACGCCGACGGCATCAAGATCGACAGCTCCGGCGCCTGGCAGATCAACAAGGACGCGGTCGTGCGCATTTCCGAGCACCGCGAGCCGCCGAAAGTCGTCGCCGGCTACGACCTCACCTTCTCGGTCCCGAAGTCGGTGAGCGTGCTCTGGGCGGGTGGCGACGATCGGACGCGCGCCGCGACCCTCGAGGCGCTCGACGAGGCCGTCGCCGGGGGACTGCGCTACCTCGAGCGACAGGCGTTCAAGGTGAGCGTGGGGAAGCGCCCGCTCCCGGCAAGCGGCATTCTGGCGGCGGACTACCTCCACACGACCTCGCGCGCGCTCGAGCCGCAGCTCCACCACCACGTCGTCGTCGCCAACTATGGCGTCGGCACGGACGGTGTGGCCCGCGCCCTCGACGCGCGCTTTGTCTTCCACCATGCCAAGACGGCGAGCTTTCTCGCTGCAGCCGAGCTGCGCCACCAGCTGACCGCCCGGCTCGGCGTCACCTGGACACAGGTCGAAAACGGCATCGCCGAGATCGAGGGCGTCCCCGCCGCGGCGCTCGAAGAGATGAGCTCGCGGGCCCGCGAGATCACCGAAGCGACCGGGGCGCTGGGAGTCTCCTCGGCACGGGCCCGTCAGGTCGCGGCCTGGGACACCCGCGCCGCCAAGGAGCATGGCGTCGAACTCGACGCCCTCTTCGCCTCCTGGGACGAGCGCCTCACCATCGCCGGCTACGGCCCGGAGGCGCGTGGGAACGTTTTCGACCGCGTCGACGGACCCGGGCTCTTCACCGCCGAGGAAAGGGTGCGGCGATTCCGTGAGCTCCTTCGCTCCGACGGCCTCACCGAGCATGAGGCGGTCTTCGACCGCCGTCACGTTGTGCAGCGCCTTGCGGAGCTCTCAGGTGACCGACTCTCCGCTGACGCGATCGATGCGCTCGCCGACGAGGTCATCACCCAACCCGACCTCGTCGAGCTGAAGGCGACGCGGGATACGTCGGCGAAACGCTCGATCCGTCGCACCGACGGACGCGTCGTGAAGTTGCCGGGGGAGCGGATCTACTCGACCACGTCGATGCTCGCCCTCGAGCACCGTGCCCTTGCCGCCTACGAGCGGGGTCGCGAGGCGGGAGCCGGGATCGTGCCGGCGGAGCGCACGCAACAGGTCCTCGGCACGGAGCGCTTCGCCCGGCTTTCCGAGGAGCAGCGACGTTTCGTCGAGTCGCTCACCTCCTCGGGGATGCGAGTTCAGGCCGGTGTCGGGGCGGCGGGGAGCGGGAAGACGACCGCCCTCGAAGCGACGGTCGCCTGTTGGCAGGCGGAGGGCTATCGGGTGCTCGGCGCGGCGGTCGGCGGAACCCAAGCGGTCGTCCTCTCCGAAGAGACCGGGGTCGAGGGTCGCACCGTCGCCTCGGTGCTCGCCCGCTACTTCGACCGCGGTGACTTTGCGAGTATTGACGCTCGCACTGTGCTCTTGGTCGACGAGGCGAGCCTCGTCTCGACGCGCGACTTCGTCGCGCTCGCAAGAGCAACCGAGGAGACGGGAGCCATCCTCCGCCTCGTCGGCGATCCCGCCCAGCACTCGGCGGTCGCGGCTGGCGGGATGTTCCGCTACCTCACGGAACACCACCCCGACGACACGGCCACCCTCAGCCACCTCTATCGCCAGCAGGGCGAGGAGATGGCAGAGGTTCGTCTCGCCAACGCCGAATACCGGGAAGGAAAGATCACCGAGGCGCTCGAGCGGTTGCGGCGCGATGGTCGGATTACCGAGGCCGAGTCTGCCGACGAGGCCTACGACCTACTCACCTGCGCCTGGTATGCGGAGCGGCAGAAGCGCGTTGTTGAGCCGGAGCGCCACTGGAGCGCGATGACCGCCGAGCACCACTTCGAACGCCGCGAACTGAACGTCCGCGCCCGGGCACTCCTCGCCGATGATGGGACGCTCAAAGGACCGGAGCTCACCGTCGCCGGCCTCTCGTTCCGGTCCGGCGATGAGGTGATCGCCCGGATCACCGATCGTTCGTTGCGGGCAGAGGGCGCGGCGCGCAACGCCTACGTCCGCAACGGCTCGCTCGGAACCGTTGTCGAGGTTCACGAGCACGGCGGGGTTGTCGACTTCGAGCGCTGGGGTCGGGTCGCCATCCCCCTCTCCTACCTCGAGCGCAAGGTCTCAGCCGGCATCGTCGGTGGCCTGCAGCACGCTTATGCCCTGACGTCACACGCTGCCCAAGGCAAGACGTTCGCCGTCGCCGCGCCCCTCGTAACCGACGCCTCGAGCCTCGAGGGTGTCTACGTCGGGATCACGAGAGGCCAGTTCGATCTCCAGGCGGTGGCGATCAGGCGACGGGATCTCTCGCAATCGCTCACCGACGACGCGCTGCCCGTCCTGCGTGACGAGACGAGCGCGCTGGTGGAGACGGAGCGTCGCCTTCGAGCGAATGGCCCGGAGCTGCTCGCAAGTGAGCTGGCGGCTACTCGAAGGCGGCGAGTTCGGCAGCCTCATGCCGCGCCGCCGATAAACAAGCTCACCGCGGTGGGGAATGCAGTCGTCGCGGGTGAGCCTTCGAAGATGGAACTTTCCGCCTGGGTCTCTCAAGCTTCGCCACGGTCCGAATCAGAGCCGCTCGATTACTTGAGCATGAGCGACTCGGACCGAGCAATCGTGGGGTCGTCTGCGGCGGTCATGAAGCCCTGACTCTGTAGAGGCCGTTGCGCTTCGACTCGAGGGCGCTCGAAGCGCGAACCGAAAACGCACGGACAGGGACGGAGAGCGCCTGCATAGTCTTTAGCTCCGGTCGATTTGACCAGGGCTCGAGTCTGAATCGTTGAGCCTCAGCTCCTCTCGTCGAAATCCCTAGGCTCACGGGTCCCGGACGCCGCCGGGCCTCGGAGATGCCTGCCTCTCCTGTGATGCATCTCTTGGGTATCTTAGAAATGAATGCTCGGTACTGACTGATCGAGACTCGAACCCAGTCAACCAGCAGGGCGGCGCGTCATCGGACCGGACCCAGGAGTTGCAGTGGGCATCGTCGAAGCGCTGCTCCCCAACTGTACCGATCATCCTCTCGATGAACTCGCCAATGCCATCTTCATCGACGACACAGTTCTTGCACCCGTCTCGCCGGTTGACCAGTTGCTCATGGCCTTCGCTCGCCGTCTATTGGTTGACGATGTGCTGGGACACGAAGCCGTGGTGCAACTGCCGCGAGCTAAACACCGCAGCGCGCTCCTATTGGCCATAGTCAGCCACCTCTTGTGTCGGCAGCCACCCGGACAACTCAAAGGTCCAGTCGTCTTGATCGGCTTTGACGTGGACCTCGCCGATCAGCTGCGGCACCTTGAGATTCAGAACCGCCGGCGCATGGGTCTCAATGAAGGCAATCCGCTTTCAGCTCACAGGCTCACGCGTATCGGCGAGGTACGTCCGGTGATCGGCAGCGAGGTTCGTCCGATCGATGACTCGCTTGTATATTTCAATACGCGTGTCGGGGTTCCAGCCTTGTTGTGCAGGGCACCGCTCATCGTGCTCGACGTCACAAGCATTGCCACCGCCACGGCCCGAACTCGGGTTCTTGAATGGTCTCTCGAGCGTGGTCCGGCGGCCATCGTCGCCGTTGGCGACATCGGGGACGACGGACTCATCGACACGATGAGCGACGCCGGGGTCGTGCCCACGGTTCTCACCGTCACCGAGCACGTCGCCGAAGAGCTTGTAGCAAGCTTCGGGAAGGGAACTATCTCGGCAAGCACCCTGTCCAGCACCTCAGTCCTGCAGTTACCGCGTACCAAGGTCGTGCTCCATCGCATCCAAGACGACGACGCGAACGAAGCGGTTACAAGAGCGTCCGACACCATGAAGGGTCGACCGAAGGGACCAATCCCACCGGAGCTCGACTTGCCACTCAACATGATGCGTAACGGCATGCGCCTTGCGTCGCGGGTGGGGGATTACAAGGCAGCCTGTGTGGACAACACGCGACCAGGCGAACTTCCTAGCGTCCGTCGCCTTGCGCGCCTCGAGCAGCGGGACTCCTACCTGACGCCGCACTGGCGGCATTGGCGCACAGCTCGGCTCGGGGCCTTGGTGGCGGGCGTGCAAGCCTTGTGGCGGGTGCTCGAGGAAGGCAATCCTAAGCTGACCGGGCTGTGGCGGGTCCTCGACGATCTCGACCGAACGACGACAGGGTCTGTGGTGATTCGCTGTCATTCCCGAGCCGCCGTTGCGGCAACCTTGAGTTCGCTTAGTAGCGGGGAGCGGACGGACATCCAGTCCGAGCTTTGGAACCGAATCGGCTCGCGCGTGAAGGTCACCACCTTCAAGGAGCGCTTTGCGGCTGGCTCCGTTGAGGCTCAGGTGCTCACCGGAGCTCCCCCTCCGTGGCTTTTCTCTCTGTTCTTGGGCGTCGAAGCAAAGACCACCCACGTCCTGTGTTACGAGGTCGAAATCGTGATGCTTCGTGCCGAAGGACAGCGTTGGGCCGAGAGAGCAAGTGGTTGGCAACATGCACTTTGCCGGAGCCTGCGAGTCGACGACTCGGGCCCGATTAATTCGCCGATCGAAGACACCGCAGCCATCATCGGTGGTCGTGTCGTCTCCGTCCCGAACGTGCCAGGTCTCGAGCTAGCTGAAGTGCTTGATCTGGCAACCAAGGTCTTCGACCCACCGGAGACAGAGAGCACCCCCGTGGTCGGTGGCAGTAGCACTGGTGGCGCCCGGACCTGCTTTCCGGTCCTCCTTCAAGGCGGCGGCACGTGGTGGTGTGTGGACGATCACGAAGGCGCCACCCCCGTAGTCACGATTACTGCGGGGGGACCAGAGACACGAGCGGTGAGAGATCTTCGCAGCGGTGACCGGATCATCGTCCCCGCTGGAGAGGGGACCGACTCTATTCATGCGCGCCTTGTGGCGGCGAGCCGAAGCAACGACGACGTGAAAGCCCTGGATCTAATCCTGAGTCAGTTTCGCTCGGCAGCTCGAGTCGTCATGGCCGGAAGGACCAGAGCCGACGCCATCGATCAGGTTCGGATAGCCGGCGCCAAGGCGTACGGTCAACTGCCCTTCTGGGCGAGCGGTTCAACGATCGCTCCTCAGGAGCCCGGCGATGTCGCGGCCGTGTTCCGCGCGGCCGGAAAGCCCTGCCCAGATCTGGGTCTGATTTACGCTGTCGCAAACAAGCTGCGGTCCCTGGGTCGTATGCTCGGCCACTTTGTCGCGGCTATTAGTTCGGGCAGGGGTGAGGACGCGACGGGCAAGCTGCGCGCGCTGGTGGGCCCGGTCGCCGACGAACTGCTCGACGAGTTCGTGGTTGCTGTGGTCGACCGAGTCGGAGAGCCACAAACAATGCCGGGCAGCATTGCCGGGCGTGTCCGATGAGAGATGGTTGACGAGGCAATGGCGCGGTGATCTACTAATTGAGGCCGTACTTCGGCTGACAACTGAACTCCCAACTTGAACAAATGGGGCTGGGCCGGACCGGCGAGAGCGGCCTGGTGGCCAGCCAGAGCGATGGGTTGATAAAAGGGGAGGAACAATGGTCCTCGCAGCGCGCGCTTTGACTTCAACGTCAGACGTTCGCCCTGCCGGTGCCGATCAAGCCCGGGAGAACCGTCTCGAGCAAGTCGTGGTTCATCATCTGCTCGATGATGTTGTCGAATCGCTGACTGACCGCGGCGGTGGCATCCACGCGTTTCCGTGGGTGCCCGAGCAGCGAGTTCGCGTGGGTATTCTCGGCGCCACCTTCATTGCGCCAGCGGGGACAGCCGAGATGCAACGCGGAGGGCAAGTATCCCGGGGCCCGAGCGCTTCTTCGAGCGGTGTTGACTGTGACGGCGAGAATGACGGTGATGCTGACGGTCATGCGCCCGGTGGTCACGTCGCGCCAACGATAGATAACCGAGGCGTCATCGGGCTCGACTTCGTGGTTGCCGGAAGCGTGAGCGATATTCCGCTCACCATTGAGGTCGACTACGCGTTCTATCACCCACTTGTCCCGGACTTCGCCGCGGTAACGATGGAGGCTCAGATCCGCGCCGGAGCGGTTGGGAATAACGCGAGACGAAGGCCCACCGTTCCAATCAACCCCGCTTGGCGTCGCGACAACCGCCACGTTTCCTTTACCATCGCAGTCCGCACCGACGACGATGAGGTACGCGTCTCGAGCCGCGATGGACATGATCCCTTCGAGGAAGACGCCCAGGCGGCAGTGACCGACCACTACGCGCGTCCCGACGCTCTATGGAAGTTGAGGACCAACCAAACCCTCCCGGTCGCCGATGCACTCGGGAGCGAGGCGCAGTTCCGAAATGCTCTCGACGCCAAACGCGACATCACCTGGCAACCGATGTGGCCGCAGCCCGAGCTCACCATCACCACGATGCCGATGGTGGAGGGCGACATCGGCGTCTCGGTATCGATCGCTAATGCATCGGTCCTCGTAGACCGACAGCTCCAGGATCTCTCGATCTATGACACCCGCATGACGGTCACGGTTGAGCAGCCAGCACGGCTCACGCCGCAGCTCCTTTCCTTCGCCAAGGAGGACCTCCGCTACTCCGATGCAGCAACTGTCGTTGGTCGGGGACGTGGCTGCGTGGCGGTCCCTGGAGGGGCCGAAGACTCCATTTTTGCCGAAACGCTTCCCCGCTACTGCCAGCCGGTGGCAAGCTGGTGTGACCACGGGGTCGACCTCACCTTCAGTGGACTCGCGGCCGAACACGCCTTGAAGCTCTCGGCGATCGCGTCGGCGATGCGGGAGTTCTTTCATTCATGGGATATGGATGGGTCCTCGGGTGAGCACCGCGCGCAACTCGAGCAGCGCAGAGTGGACTTCGAGGCTGAGATCGAGCGATTCGAACTCGGGTGCGACTTGCTGCGGCGAGACCCGAGGCTCGACCGCGCGTTCGGACTCACCAATCGCACATTCGCGAACGCGAAAGGGTCAAATGGCTCGTGGCGACTGTTCCAGTTGGTGTTCGTCGTGAGCCAACTAGGTGCCCTCGCCGCTCGAGAGGATCGCGACGATGCCGGGCTCCGAGCAGAGCTCGAGACGGTCGACGTTCTGTGGTTCCCCACAGGCGGCGGAAAAACTGAGGCTTACTTAGGTCTGATCACTGCCGCGCTCTTCTTCGACCGGATGCGCGACAAGCTGCGTGGGACCACTGCCTGGATGCTGTTCCCGCTGAGGATGCTGTCGGTCCAACAGCTAGCTCGGTTCACCGAGATCATCCATCATGCCGAGGCGATCCGATTGAGCGAGGGGATCAAGGGGGATCCTTTCACTCTCGGATATTTCGTCGGTGCCGGCAATACTCCGAACCGGCTGGGTCCTCCGGCATCCAACAGTTGGTGGCCGGGTCTCGAAGTGTTCTCGAGGAGGAAAGCCGAGGAGAGGGACGTACGGCGCCTGGTCGGTTCGTGCCCCGCGTGTCGGGCGCTCAACGGCGTGGGACTCGACGTCGATCTGAGCCTTTCGCGGCTCGTTCATGTCTGTCGGCAATGCGGATACGTGCTGCCGATCTATTCGAGTGACGAGGAGGTCTATCGCTTTCAGCCATCCGTCGTTGTGTCGACAGTCGATAAAATCACCTCCTTTTCGTATAGCGGGCAACTCACTAGCATCAACCGTGGGCCGAGGAAGCAATGCCCGCAACATGGCTGGTACACGCACAGCCGCTGCATCGTCAGGGATTGTGAGACCGACACGTCCACCCACGTCGGGGCGTCGGGCTTCTACGACCCTACTCCGGCGTTGTGGATTCAGGATGAACTGCACCTCGTGCGCGAGGACTTAGGTGTCTTTGCGAGTCATTACCACACCCTGATCGCCGAGCTCGCTGCCGGGGCTGGGCACTTGCCGTCCAAGGTCATTGCGGCCACGGCGACCATCGAGCAGTACAAGGACCAGCTGTCGCAGGTCTACGGTCGTACGCCCCGCATGTTCCCGATCGGAGGCCCGACGCTGCGCCGGTCTTTTTACACCGAGATCACCAACGACGTGCAGCGGCTCTATCTGGGCGTGCTGCCGGCCGGAGGGGGCACGGTCAAGGTCGATCTCGCTGGTGACATCACGTGCCAGCTGGTCAGAGCCGTCCACGACCTCATGGACGACCCGCGACCGCTGATCGCCACGTTGAATGAGTACGGCATCGCCATCAACAAGGCGACCGCTCGCGCCCACCTCTTTGATTACGAGCTCGCGCTGGCCTACGTCAACTCCAAGGCCCACGGGGTGGCGATCCAGGACGACCTCTTCCGACTCTCAGAGGAACTGATCTCTTCCGGCTCCGACCGAGTGCGCATTGAGTACCTCATGGGCGACACACCTCTCGGCGAGCTGGCCGGGGTGGTGGCATCCGTCCAGGGCGACACCACCGCGGTCCCGCGAACAGAGCGGATCCGTGCGCTCGTCGGCACCGCTGTCGTTGCACATGGTGTGGACCTCGATCGGCTCAACATCGAGGTGGTGGCGGGCATGCCTAGCTCCTACGCGATGTACATCCAGGCCACGTCTCGAGCGGGGCGGCGTCATGTGGGCGTCGTGATCTCCATCTTTGATCGCAACAACCGCCGCGAGACGTCGATGTATCAGAGCTTTGCGACTACTCACGCCGCACTCGAACGGATGGTGGAGCCAGTACCGGTGAACCGGTTCGCTAGTCGAGCTGTTGAGCGCACGCTTCCGGGAATCGTTTGCGCGCTGCTCTGGGACGAGACCCGTAACCCGGCCTGGCCGAGCACCGACGAGATCAGCATGACTCGCAAGTTCCGCCCGTGGTGGAACGCAGTGAGCGCCGGGCTGCTTCCACATCTCCGCCGGAGGATCGCCGCTGCCTATCGCTGTCCGGTTTCAGATATGGCCATGGCAGCCGAAGAGCAGAAGCTCATCGACGACGCGCTGGAGCGATGGGAAAGCGTCGAGCGCCAACGCATGCAACAGTGGCAGGCCGAATGGATCACCGAGCTGTTCACCACTCCCGCCATGACCAGCCTCCGTGATGTCGAACCTCCTGTTGTCTTCTCGGGCGGCCCGAGGTCCGACCAGATCATTTCCCGACTCAACGACTGAACCGGGGGAATTCGATGCAGCGCTCCACCTCTCAGACTCTGTACCGCTACCTACCGGGTGCGGTGTTCGACCACGAGGACGGATTCATCGCCGAGGTTCACCATGTCAACGGGCCACGAGTCAGTGAGGTGAACCGCAAGGTTCTCTTCGATCAGTTGGCCTCCGAGCTTGGGCGGTGGCTGCCAGACCAGGTCGGGATTCCTGATCCGATTGTGACCCCGGACGAGTACGTGATCATCGAGCCCGAGGAGGTCGTCTGGGACGTCTATCCGCTGACCTTCGAATGCACTAACCAGTCGTGCAAGCGGGTAGTGCGTTGGTTCCAGCACAAGCAGGTTCTCGACGCCACACAAGTCAGCGGCAAGATCGAGTGTCCGACCTGCGGCTCCAAGATGCGCCAGCTGCGATACCTCACGGCGCACAACTGCGGGGCAATGCAGCCACTGCACACCCCGAGCTGTCCCAACTGCCGGGATACCAAGGACATGTACCTCGAGGACCTTGGGTCCTTCCGGTCCTCATCGTGGCGGTGCCGGCAATGCGGTGCCGCCGTCGGGACCCGGTTCACCAAATGCAACTGCGGCCAGTACGGCCGCGGCGCGGCGCCTCCCTACCAGCAGGGCTACACGGCTCGGGACCAACACCTTTGGTACCCCCAGGCGCTGACCATCATCAGCATCTCGGCTCAGACTTACGACAATCTTCAACGCCATCCCCAGCGCGGGGCTGCGGCGCTGGCTTCATGGCTCGGGGACGAGACGGACCTCTCTGTCTCGCTCGCTGAGCTGGAGCGGCCGGGCGGTGGTCCCCGCAAGTCGGCTGAAGAGTGGGCTAAGCAAGAAGATGGTCTTGTGGCCTCGGGAATCGACCAGGCAATCATCGACGAGCTTCGAAGCCGAATGGGCCCGGCGCTCACGGGGATCGGAGCCGTGAACACATCTGTGCCGCCCGAGGTGATCGAAGCAGCCGGACAGCGCACGATGGTTGAGCGCGCGGGCCTTTTCGACAAGAAGATCGTCGACGACCGCACGTCCTTCAGCGATGTGCTGGTCGCGGCCGGTGGCACCGACGCGGTCGCGGCGAACCACACCGTGGCGACCATTGCCGCTCTCGGCATTGACGATGTGTCGGTCACCCAACGCTTCCCGATCGTCGTCGCCAGTTACGGGTACAGCCGGTGCCGGCGGGGTCCCGGGGAGTCGCACCTGCGCAGCTATGGGCGGTCAGGCTTCTACAACGGCAAGACGCCAATTTTTGCGGTTCCGGCTAAGACTGAGGCGCTTCTCGTTACCTTTGACGCGATCGCGGTCCTGGGCTTCCTCTCCCACGAAGGCAAGATTTCTTCGGACTATCCCACAGACTCCCGTGGAGCCAAACTGGCATTGGCCGAACTGTTAGCGCACGACCCCGAAGTCGGTGGTGACGGGGCCGCTGGAACGGTTCGCCGCCTAGTCCACTCTGCCTCCCATGCGATGCTGCGTGCTCTCGATGACGGTCAAAGCGGGTTCGGTGAGTCGAGCCTGGCGGAATGGATCGTCACCAACGCGTTGACCACGGCCATCTACGTCGCGTCATACAACGAGTTCACCCTGGGGGCACTCGACACTGTTTTGCGGCGACGGCTGAACCACTGGCTGCTCAAGACCGCAAACGACATTGAGCACTGCGATAACGACCCCCTCTGTTCCCAGACGTCGTCCGGACGGCCGCACGCGGCATGTGACCGGTGCCTGCATCTTTCCTTCGGGTGCCGTACGTGGAACACCGACCTCGATCGGCGCCTGCTCCGCCGGTTCTGGCTGTGGACGCGTCGGCGGGCACTCGAGTGACCGGACTCGCCGGGCTCGTGCCGCTGGCGGAGATGCTGGCTGCGCTAGCGGGCAGTCGGGAGGGCGCCACCAAGCTTGCCGTTGAGGTCCTCGAACGGGGCGACGCTGTCCTTCCACGCTCTTTCGATGACTTGCAGGTGACAGCCCGGATAGAACTCGTCAGCTCCGGGGTAGTCAACCCCGCCGGAGCGGTTAACCCCGGGCGGGCCGCTGAGCTCGTCACTGTGTGTCAGGTACTGGCTGCCATGACGCAAGCTGCTGCGGTCAGCGTTCCCGAGCCGCGACTGGTGCTTTCGGCGCCGCCCGGCACGGTACCCATCGCGGATCTGGAGCGCCTCGACACCTTTGTGCTCGACATCATCCGGCAGTCCACAACAACCCTCGACATTGGCGGGGTGTTCTGGAACGCGGATGGGTTCGCGATGCTCGCGGAGGTCTTGTTACCGGCCATTCGCTCTCGTCACGTGTGCACCACCGTCTACATGAACGCAGATCCCCAGCACGACGAGTCGCTCAAGCACCGCATGGGCGGCTTCGCAAGATCAGGTGCGGTCCGCATTCGATGGTTCAGCGGGCCCCGCCCACCATGCTGCATGCCAAATTTGTCATCGGCGATCGGACACACGGTTACCTCGGGACGGCGAATCTCACCTCATGGGGGATGCATGGACACGTTGAAGCTGGTGTTGAGTTGATGGCGATCCAGAGCCGTCGCTTCGTCCAGTTCCTCGAACAACTGGAGGCCTCAGGTTTGTTCACCGAGGTTCCGCGATACTGAAGGGTGGCGAGGTCAAGCTGGTAACGCACCGCGAAGGCAATTTGATTGTCCCTGGATTAGCCGGCAGGAGCAGTTGATCCAATGACCAATTCGACCACGCTAAGCGTCCTGCGGCACCTCGACGTGAAAGCGTTGAGCCGAGGCGCGCGCCTCGAAAGCCGGGCTCG
Source organism: Acidimicrobiales bacterium (assembly GCA_050013835.1). Lineage (GTDB taxonomy): Bacteria > Actinomycetota > Acidimicrobiia > Acidimicrobiales > Bog-793 > Bog-793. The sequence continues at coordinate 92,674 of JBEKEM010000003.1, read as the reverse complement.
CCAACATCGCCTCCCTCCGATCAGCACGTACCGGTGGTGGGCGCGTCGCACCGAGACAGTCTCGGGCGCCATCGTCGAGGCAATCAACACTGACTATCCAGGCCACCTGCTCATTGGCGACCCCTTTGCTGGCGGCGGAGTAATCGCCCTGGCCGCGCTCATGCGCGGCCATCGGGTCTACGCCCAGGACGTGAACCCGTGGGCCGCTCGGAGCCTTGCGATCATGCTCGACCTGCCCTCCCCGGACCAGCTCGGAGCCGCGGCGGACCGCCTGCACGACGCGATCGGCGAGTTGCTCGACAAGGCCTACGCCACCACTCTCGATGATGGCGAACCCGCAGTGGTTTCCCACACCCTTCGCGTCGCTACCGCACCATGTCCGTCGTGTGCCCGGTTGCTTCGGCTCTACCCGGGTGCGCTCGTCTCGCTGATCCAACGGGTAGAAAGCGGAGGCGACACAGGTTGGCTTGCCTGTCCGGCCGGTCACCTGTTCCTCGGTTCGGCGAGCACGCGGACGAGCTGCGTGACCTGTGGTCGCGACGTAAATCCCGCGGACCGCTACACGTTGGGTCGCACTTTCAGCTGTGTCGACTGTAACTGGACCGGAAGGTTCTCGGAGCTCGTAGGCGATGATGGCTTTGATTGGGAAGTCGCGCTCATCGAACGCGTAGGGGAATCGGTGCGAGAGCTCGGGGCGCCCAACGCAGCGGAACTTCAAGCAGCGGACTGTTCCTATTGGGCACCGACGCGTGATCTTGGGGCGATCGATGTGGGGGTGGAAACTAGTGTGCTCTTGAAGCACGGCTTACGCCGGTGGCACGACCTCTACCCTGCCCGTCAGCGGGTCGTCCTCGAAACGCTTCTACACGCTTGTCGTGGCGCTGCTAAGAGGGATGGACGCGTTGCACGGGCGCTCGAGTTGGCGGTCATCGGATCGGCCGAGATGGCCGGTTTCACGTCCCGATGGGATGCCCGGTACATGAAGGCTTACGAAGCGGTGGCCAACCATCGGTTCAGCTTCACGACTCTCGCCGTTGAGCCGAACGTCTGGGGGGCGAGTTCCTCCGGCCGGGGCACGGTCGAGAGGAGGATCGAGCTCTTCGCGAAGGCCGCAGCCTGGCTTGAAGAGAAGGTGGGACGACCTCTCAAGGTGGATGGTCCGATCCCCGCTGTTGCCCGGCGCACCGCGATCCACCAAGAGGTCGATGCTCGCGTCGTGCGCGGCTCGAGCGAGCGGCTGTGTGTCGCCACCTCCAGCCTTGACGCGGTTGTAACCGATCCGCCCTACCACGATGACATCCACTACTCGGAGCTCTCCGACCTCTTCCGGGCATGGGCGGACGAAGCTACCGGGCCCGTTGTCGGTGATGCTGTCGTGAACCGAATCGGTGAAGACAACGGCACCGAGCACCATCGGAAGTGCTTGGTCGCAGTTTTCAAAGAGATCCGACGCGCCCTACGTCCAGAAGGTCACCTCGTTCTTAGCTACGCCAACCGCGAACCTCGCGCTTGGGTGGCGCTCTTCTCCGCGCTCCAGAGCGCGGGATTCCACGCCGTAGGGTATGAGGTGGTTCAGAGCGAGAACGAAACCGATCATGCCAAGGCGGGACGCCGGGCATGCAATCTCGACGTTCTCATCGACCTTGTAGCGGGCGATGGTCACCGCATCTATCGACACCGCCCGCTCGGCAAGGCAAAGAGCGACGAGGAAAGGTTTTGTCGGATTGTGGGTGCCTACGCGCTCGAGATTGGCTCACTCCGCAAAGGCTGGAGCACAAGGCTCGAGCGGGAACTCAAGAGGAGCCCTTTCTTACGTGCTCGATAGTGGCCGGACCCCAATCTTCGGTCCTTATGAGAGCTTGGGCTTGCCCTAAGGACTGAGGCTGAGGGGCTGCAAGCCAATGTGCCCTCGATTCGCAAGGCAGCGACTCAAATGGCAGACAGCGCCAGAGCGGACGACAAAGTAGGACTTGCCTCCGGTCCGCGGATCAAGGCACAGGTCAAGCGACGTGCTGACGGGTCTGGTGCAGGTTCAGTTGACACCGGTTGTGAGTGATCATGCTGCTTCCTCGTCGAGTCTTGCAGCGAAGGCGAGTTCGAATTCAACGGGGGTGAGCTTGCTGTGACTCGCGACCCACTGTCGGTTCGGTCAAGCCACCTGCGCCCCATTACGACGAATGGGAACGGCGCGTTGGCCGTGGTTCGGACGATCCGAGTGTCCCTGCCTTCGCGAGCTGTTGGTAGCGCTCGAAGAGCAAGGCGAGGCGATCGGCGGAAGAATCGAAGCGGCGACGAGGGGCGAAAACTGAGTCAACGACGCGGTCCAGTTGGTCGTGCGCCCTCACAAGATCGGCTGGCATGGCGAGCGGGTCGTAGAGGTCAGCAAGTGAGGCGCCCGGGTGAGCGTCTCGGGCGACGAGGACGGCCTGAGCGGCTATGCCTACGGCCAACCGCTGTGGCTCAGTGGAATCTGGCCAGGGGAAAGTGTTGTACAGGAATGTCGATGAAATCTGATAATCAGATTTCATCCGGGAAGACACTGAATCCACCCATGCGGTGAAGATCCTGCTGCTCAGAACCCCAAAGATGTAGAGCGAAGCTCCCGAAATCGTGAATACGGCGTTCGTAACAATGTCATCAGCATTGTAAAAGGCCATCGGCACATAGTTACGAGTTTCCGAAGAGACACTTGGGACAAGCAAAAAACCATTCTCGGGCTGGCGGCGATCTGCAAAGAGGGATGGGTACGATGCGGCTTCACCCTTTGAACTAGCTGCGCCAGTACGTTCGTCCCTTACCTTCTGGATACGACCTCGCAATTCGGGCGAGGACCGAAGTTCACCTGGCTCTGCACTTACAAGCCACAAACACCACCGAACATCCCCCTGAAGATGTTCGCGAGAGCCGTAGACCCGGCGCAGGTACTTTGCTGCAATAGGATCAGACTCGCGAATTGTCTCTGCCTCCTCATTCGAGAGGTCAGACAAATATCCCCCATCACGCGGCTTGTTCCCTGACTTCATCTCAGGGGTATCGACTGCCCACGGTGACCGTCTGGGGTCCACGACAACGTCTGGTCCATCGACTAGGTACGCGTTGATGAAAGATGCTTGAGCCTCCTTGGGGAGGGATCCAAGCTCGTCGTATACAAATAAGCGCCGCTTGCCAGAGATCCGCGCTGTTGTGAAGCCGATGATGACTACATGAACTGAAGCTTGGCCGCGCGCTTCGTTGTTCCAAGCAAAAGTGCGATGAGCAAAGAGAATTTCGACACCTGACTTCTTCATTTCCCGTCTCAACGCCCCAGCCTGCTCACCTTGCGTGATCGAGTTTGTCGCCACAAACGCCGCTCGCCCGTCCGATCCCGCAAGATAGCGCGAAGCAAGTACAAACCAATTGGTCACGTAATCGTTAAGTGCGCTACGTGCTGCTCCACCCCAAACCAGTCGTTGATCTGACTTCTGGTCGGCTGTCTGCAAGCGCGTCCCTACGTAAGGTGGATTCCCAAAGCAGGCGAACAAGCGCTCCCGTGGCAACACGTCGTTCCAGTCCATCCGTAGCGCGTTCCCAATCACAATGTGTGGCGACGCCGGAATCGGGAAGCGCACGAATAATTCGCCAAACTCGGCTGAAATCTCGCGGTTCGCGATGTGGTCGGCCAGATAGAGGGCTGTCCGAGCGATACGAGCGGGGAACTCCTCGATCTCGATGCCGAAGAACTGCGCGACGTTGACCTTGCAGAGCAGCTCCAGTGTCATCGTCCGCTGGCCGGTTCGGCGCCGCTGTGCTTCGAGGCGCCGCAGCGCCTCCGTTTCGAGGCGACGGACCTCCCTGTAGGCGATGACGAGGAAGTTTCCGCATCCGCATGCCGGGTCCATAAACCGGAGCGTCGGCAGTTTCTCGAGGAAGCGTTCCAGCTTCGGTCTCGTGTTCGCGGCGGCCAGCTCGGCTCCGAGGTCATCGAGGAAGAGCGGGCGGATCGTCCGGAGGATGTTCTGCTCCGTCGTGTAGTGAGCGCCGAGCTGTCGTCGCTCGCGAGGCTGCATGACGTTTTGGAACATGGACCCGAAGATCGCAGGAGAGATGATGCTCCAGTCGAATCGGCACGCTTCGAGCAGTGCGTTGCGCACCGACTCGTTGCACGACGGCATCGGAAGCCGGTTCGCGAAGAGGTCACCGTTGATATAGGTGAAAGCTGCGAGGTCCTCATCGAGGGTACGCGCCCTGCGCTCCGGCGGAGTGTCGAGCACTTCGAAGAGCTGCGCGAGCATCGGGCCGAGATCGTGGCCGTCCTCGTGCGTGTAGCGCGCGACGTAGGTGTGAAATCCGGCACGGTCCCAGACGTCGGTGTCGTCGGCGAAAAGACAGAAGAGAACGCGGGTGAGCCACTCGCGGAGCGCATGCGCGTCGTAGCCCGAGGCAAGCAGCTGGTCGTAGAGCTCCGCCATGTGGCCCGTCGCGACGAGGTTTGCTTCTTCCTCGTCCTCGAATGTGAAGGGCGACGCTCCGTGACCGGCCATCCACCAAAAGACTTCGAGATTGTGGGGCAGCTCCGCGAGCGCGAACTGGCCCGACTGTCCAGTGTCGAGATTACGCCAGGCGAAGCGCTCGAAGTCCGACACGACGAGCAGCCACGGAAACTCTGCCTTATGGAGCGCCGGCAGGTAATCGAGGAGCTGACCGAGAGCCTTGTCGAGGTCTTCGCCGGCGGACTTGTGCTCGACGGCCATCTGACCGGGATAGAGCAGGTCGATCCAACCAATGTTGCCCGTTGAAGCCCGCTTAGCGAGTTCCTCGAACGCCGCCACCTGGCGCCGGTCGATACCGAACACTCCGAGTAGCTCGTTCCAAAATGTCTGCTTTTCGGCAGCCTCGCTCTTGGTGCCCTCCCACCTCTTCGCGAAGTGGACTGCCCGCTCTCGGATGGCTGCTTTGCTGAGGTCAACCGTCGCCGCGACAGGCATGTCCTTATTCTCTCGCGCTCACGTCGCGGCCTGCCGTCTTGTGCACTCTTCCCAGCTCATTCACCGTCCGAGGTCGTCGCTTGCGGCAGAGGCGTTCTAACGATCTCAGCCCGGAAGGGCAACATTGAAGCGCTTGCGAGGCTCCACGCGTCCGTACCGGCGTGCCAGCGCCGTGACGGTCACCCCGCCGGGTCGTCCTCGTCGACTGGCCAGACCATCCGGGGATCGACGACGCGGGCGAGAGCGTTGTAGGCCCGCCACGCGCCGGGGAGTGCGAGAACGGCGGGTTCCGTTGCGCTGAATGCCGCTTCGCGGACAGGAGCTCTGATCCGGGCTTCTCGCTTCGCCGGACCCAAGCCAAGCGTTCCGGGTTCGGCGAGAATAGCTTTCCCATGGCGGCGAAGATCATCCGACTCCGGTACGCGGGCACCTGCAGTGGATGCGGGATGCCGCTTCCTGCGTCAACGAAGGCGTGGTGGGACGCCGACGCTCGCTCCGTCACCTGTGTGGACTGCGCTTCTGACAACGATGCCGAGGGCGATCCGACAGACCCGCCGACCGCAGTGGAGACAGCGCTGCAGGTGGCCCCGACGCGCCCGCACGTTGGACAGGCCGGTGCGTCGGCCCAGTGCGCGTATGAGAAGCGACACCAGCGGAGAGAGGCCAAAATCGACCAGCGCTGGGGACGGCTTGCAGGCGTCGTGAAGTTCCTCTCCGACGACCCGCAGTCAACTCGGGCATGGGCAAAGGGCTCGGAGGGGGAGCGACGTCTCGCAGGAAGTCTGACCAAACGTGTCGGAGACCGAACGGTCCTCCTCCACGACTGCAAAGTACCCAGGACCCGCGGGAACATTGACCACATAGCGATTGCCGCATCCGGCGTCTGGGTCATTGACGCTAAGACCTATAAGGGGCTCGTAGAGCGGCGAGACAAGGGTGGATGGTTCAAGACCGACTTCCGCCTCTACGTCAACGGACGCGACCGCACCAAGCTTGCCGACGGGCTCGGTTGGCAGGTCGAGGCGGTGCGTAACGCTCTTGTCGGTTCGGACGTCCCTGTCCACGCCGCCCTCTGCTTCATCGATGCGGAGTGGAAGCTCCTTGCCCAGCCCTTCCAACTCCGCGGCGCCTGGGTCATCTGGGGCCAGAAGCTTGCCGAGATGATCGCTGCCGATGGACCGTTGAGCGAGGTCGACGTGATGCACGTCGCTGATCGGCTTGCCACGGTTCTGTCCTGAAGGGTCGAATGATCCGATCCTGCTCGTGCCGGGCCCGTATGAACGCGTCCGAGGGAAGCTGCTCACGCGTAGCGATGGACGAGGCTAGGTGGTGGCGTTCACCGTGGAGCTAACCATCAACGAGGTCAGCCACGCTCACGGCTACGAGCCGACAGACCTTGTGGTGGTCGATGGTATCGAGTGGTCTCGTTCGGACAGCGGGATCGCTGCGTCGGGCGGCCGTCTGTGCGTGGGGTCCGATTGGGCGCCGGATGACGTTGACCGCGATGCCCGAAGGTTCGCGTATTCACTTCCACAGGGAGAACAGCCCATTCCTCTGCCGCTCCCAGAAGTCTCTCTGGACTGACGACATCGCCAACCACGGCTCGCCAGCCTTGGGAGCTGCGTCATCATGCAGAAGTCCCAACTCGGCAGCAAGTCGGAAGAAGCCAGCTCCGGGTCCGGGATCCTCAGCATCTCGAACGACGAGAGCGCTGAGCATGAGCTTGCGGGCGACAGCGAATCGCCGCGTGGTCCACTCGAGTAGATGAGGTCGCTGGTAATAGGCGTTGCCAATTGGCTTGCCCAGCCCCTCTTCGACGGCGGACCAGAGATCGCCGTAGGTCGTGGTCCGGCCGATCGCGGCCCGCTCGAGGATGTAGTCGGTGGCGATGTCGCACATGTGAAACCATTCCGGCCAAGGGTGCCCGAAGAAGTCGGCGCTGTTCTCAGGCGTCTTGCGATCCGCGGTCGGCGTCAAACGCGACTTGGCTCGCTGCGAGTTCGAGAACGGCGAACTCGCCTGCTTGCACAAGGAGCAGGTTCCAGGCGTCAAGCCGTGAATGCATTCCTCAGAGTTCATGACTGTTCAGGATAGATCCCGCCGTGTTGGGCCTCTGCACCAAGAGGTGGGGCATCGCCGAGTCTCTCGTGCGGTCCGAGGTTATGGAGCCATGTCCGAGACCCTTCGACAACTGATGTCGGTGACGTCCAATCGAACTCTCCAATCAGTCGAATCTCGACAATCTTCACGTCGCTCATGATCGCTTCATCGAATAGAAGCTGAGCTGTTCGCCGATGCGCATTCCTTCCGTTGGATTTTTGATGGTTGCTCCACGCTGGAGCAGGCCGTCTGCGACGCCATAGTTGAGATACTCGGCGCCCACGTGCGTCTCGAAGCAGATGCCTGAGATGTCTCCGAGCTCGGTGTCGAGCGCCGAGAGGACTCGTTGTGACCACGCGCGTCTCGCTGCTCGGCTCGCCGTCTTCAGCGTCTCGTCATACGGCTCGAGGATCGCGTCGGGTTCGACGAGGCCGTACTTGGCCGAAAGGATGAACCACCGATCACACGATGCCTCCACGAATCGACGTCTTCCGACAAAGAGCGTCGAGGTATAGAGATCCCGCGTGGCCGACGCGACCGTGAGCTTCGACTTCACGCAGCCGACGAGCCCGACTCTCATCGCGATCCACTCAGGTTCGGCGTGTCGAGAAAGAGCCCGGCTTCGCAACCAGGTGGTCCACCATATCTAGGGAGGCTACCGCTCAGCTGTCCCAACAATCGTCCTCGCAATGTCCGAACAGCCGAGTTGTAGGTTGGGCACGTGAGGCGAACTGTCTATCGGTACTCGCGGCCCGATGGTGGGACCGACGTCATAACGATCGGCCCGCTGAGTCGTGCGGCCGGCGTGGTGCGAGTCGGTTTCGCCATTGTGTTCGCGATTGGACTGGCAATGAACGTGTTCAGCGCGCACTGGTCCGCGGCGGGAGTATTCGTACTTCTCCTTGCGCTCGCGTTGCCGAACTACGAGAAACGGCGGCGGCTCGCGGAGAAGATGGCTCAACGCTCTGGCGAGCCCCTGTAGCAGGCAGTAGCAGGATGGCAGTTATGTGGGAGGAGTCGAGACCGGTGCGACCCGCGAAACCGTGGCGAACTCGACGTGTTGGACGTTGAGCCAGGGGCGGCGGGAGTGGATGAGCAGCGAGGCACTCAGACAACCTCCGCGTGCAGCCATTTCTGTAGCCAAGCGCTCAGACCCGACTGGACGCGGACAGACAAACACGGACGCGAGCACCTGGTCAGAGCCGCTCTGTGGACTCTGATGGACATCCGCATACCCGTTCGATTTCCCTGGGGGTCAATTTGCCGAGCGGCCGGGTCGCTATTCAGCGCTGCTAACACACCCCGGCGCGAACATCTAAAGGTGGGAGAAGCGAAGGTCTGCAGTGCTACGGGCAAGCGATGCCTAACCCGGCGCGAGGCGATGGACGAGGCTAGGTGGTGGCGTTCATCTCGCAAGGCTCGGATGTGCCGCGACAAGTGCAAGATTTGCGGGGCATTCCACGTAGGCAGCTCCGGATGGAAACCCAAGCATCGACGGTGATTCGCAGCGAGTGTGCTTCTCATGCGAAACCCCTCGGCCGTTTCGATCCGCCGATGCCGCGGCCCTGATCGCTACCTCGCTCGAACAGGACTCTCCCGGTCACGAAGTCGGGCGTCGCGTTGTACCCGGCGTCTAGCCACGCACTCGCATGCCGCTGGGAGTTGCGGCTGTTCGCCCACCAGGCGCGGTGCTTCTTCGCCGAAGCGGGCAGATCGACGATCTGATCGAGTTCGGCGAAGCTGACGGTGAACGAGATCTCGCAGCGCTGGTTCAGGTAGTCGGTTAGGGCGTCGTACTTGGTCATGGATAGCCTCCTGTCGGCAGCATGAACGAAGCTGGTCGTCGCGTCTAGTTGGCAGATGTTTGCAACTACCTCCGATCGCGGTTCTCGCTCCAGTCATCATTTGACCTGTGGCTCATACACAACTTCGGCCTGGCGGGTTAACCTCGGCCTAGCCATGGATCTTGAGCACATACAGCGTCTGTCCGCGCGCTCAATCGTCGACACCCTGGACAGTTTGGGCATCACGGAGGGATGGGCGATCGGCGACGAGCTGCGAGCTGCCGCCATGAGCGACCCCGACGTCCCGGCGCTGCCCGAGCCGAATAGGGGTCGAAATCAGGCATTTCAGAACCTAGTCGTAGGCACCATCGCCGAGCGCGTCTTCCGTGAGCAGCACCTTGCCCCACTCGAAGCCGACGGGTTCACTGTCGTTGACTACCACGAGGCTGGCGAGAACCGAGACTATGGCCTCCAACGCGACGGGCAGGAGCTTCCGATCAACGTCAAGGTCGCCAGCACGTTGTTCCGCAACGCGAAGACCACCGTTGGCCTGGAGCCGGAGGACTGCGTACCGATAAGCGCATACAAAGCGATCGGCGCCTCCGAGCGCGTGCCCACGCTCGTATACGTCGACCTAGTCGACTTCACCCTGCGAGATAAGGTCGATGCGTTCATGGATGCGCTCGAGGGTGACCTCGAGATTGGATGGTACCTGTTCTCGTGGTACGGCGGAGTGGGTGCCAAGAGAACTCAGGATCGATATATCGATGTGCTGTTTGACGCCCATGAGGACGAGCTCAAGGCGCTCGCTCCCGGCTCGACAAGCTTCCGCGTCATCAGCGCCCAACGAGTTCTCGCCATTCTCCGCAGCCTGCCGCGGCGAGTGCCAGGCCTTGGGGTGCCGGGGGCTGGCACTGGCACGTTCGTCGCCGAGGTGAACGTTCACGTCTCGGTAGAGGCTGAGACCAGGCCCTGGGGCGAGGTTGCAAACGAGTGCCGCCACCAAGGGATCCCGCACGTCCTGGCGCAGATCACTCGCAGGGTCATGGCCGAGATCCCTGACCCGCGGCTCTAGCTTTCACCGGAGCCTCTTCCGCGACTGTCGGGAATGGCTCCAGTGGCATCGCTTGCGCTCTACCGATCTCGGGACGACTGGCTCCAGAGCTGGTCGCGAATCGCCTCTGCCACAACCCTGCCGAGTTGTGGCGGGACAGCATTGCCGATCTGAAGCTGGATGTCGCGACGACGACCAGCGAGCTCGAAGTCGTCTGGGAATCCATGGAGGCGCTTAAGCTCAGGCACGCGGAGCCGGCGATTCTTCCAATGGAACGGTCCAACGTAAGGGCCCGGTTGACCCTGGAGCGTCGTCGCTGGGCGCTTCGGATCGAGCTTCAGAAGGAAGGTCCAGTACCGCGATCGCCACTCGAACAGCGGATGTGGGTGACCTTCATGCTCCGTGTAGTGCAGATAGTTTCCACCAGGAGGGATCTCGGGGAGCAAGTGCCCATACTTGCCATTCACAGACTCCTCCGGCTCAGGCGTTGTTCTGAGACCCTTGAATGCCTCCCCGGCTGTCACATGCGGCAGCAGCGCACCGACATTGCTTGGTGGCTTGCGCCTTTCATGCTCGCCCCAATGAGTTGGTAGTGGATGGCCCAGCGGTTGACCGTCTCTTGCACCGATGACGAAAAGGCGTTGACGGTTCTGCGGGACTCCGTAGTCCGCTGCGTTCAGGACCTCGTAGGTAAACGAGTATCCGAGCCGCATCACGCCCGACCGCAACCTCTCGAAGAAGGGAGCCGAGTGGTTGCGGTACGCAAGCCCAAAGACATTCTCCATCATGAATGCGGCTGGTCTTAGGGCATCCAGAAAGCGGAGATAGTCATCCAGGAAGCTCGCACGCGGATCGCGTCCTTCCCGCTTGTATTCCAAATGGAACCCGGATTTCGAGAAAGCAACGCAAGGAGGCCCGCCTACCAGGAGGTCAATCTCTCCTGGTCCGACACCGAGACCGCTCATCACCTCGTTCGGATTGAGCGTGGTGATGTCCAAGGGTTTCGTCTCTGGCAACGATGGAAACCAGATCTCGCGGTTTCGGTTCAACGTCTCAGTCGCGGTTGCATCGTTCTCGACCGCGAAGACGACCGAGTACCCTGCCGCCTCTACGCCAAGGTCGAGACCACCCGCTCCGGCGAATAGGCTAACTGCGCGCAAGGACCGCCTCCTTCCTTGGCCACCCGGCCTGGAGCGCGGCTTGGTGCGACTGTTTGCCGACACTACCTTTTCCTCCTCTGGACTGCCTTGGCGATAGCAGCGGCCACCTTCTCAGGGTCCTCATGTTCCCAGAACCGTATGACACCCCACCCGGCTCCCCGCAGAGCTTCGTCGACTGAGCGATCTCGAGCCTGGTTGCGCTGGATCTTCGGCAACCAATACGTCGAGTTGGACCGGGGCGGCTTGTAGTGAGCCGGGCAACCGTGCCAAAAGCAGCCGTCGACGAAGACCGCCACCTTCGCACCCCTGAAGACCAGATCGGCCGTTCGCGCGAGCTGGGGGAGCGGCCGGGCGGCGACCGTATAGCGAAGGCCTCGTCGATGCACTGCTCGCCGCACCGCCAGCTCCGGCTTGGTGTCGCGTTTGCGGTTGCCCAGCATCACATTTCGCACCGCAGGCGACGACGCCCACGAATCCTGGTCCGTCACCGATGCTTCTAGGGGCCCGGTCATTCGCCACCCCTCATCTTGTAAGCGCTCAGGGCTTCACGAACGACCTGGGCCATCGACACCCGCCGCCGATAGGCCGTGTCCCTGAGCCATTCGTACAACTCCTCGGTCAACCCAATGGGGACCTTTACGAATTTCTCAGGGGTTTCCTTGGCTTCCTTGTTGCCGGCCTCCACCATGATGCCGAAAGGTATCACGATATCCCGATGTCGCCGAGGATGGTCAACCCCGAGACCGGGGGAGCACAGGTGAGGAGTGAAAAGAGGGCGGTCTTTAGTGTTGGCGGGCTCAAGGGATCCGCGCAACAGCTCGGTGAGTCAACGACTGTGAGTTGACTCGACCGGGAGGTTTCCTTGGCACCGCACCTGACACCTCAGCAACGCCAACGCGTGCGATCACTCCGAGGTGAAGGCAAGACGATCCGCGAGAACGTTCAACTCCGCGTCGCTGAGGGTGAAGCCGAGGTCTTTAGCGGCATCCCGGATGACCATTGTCACGAAGCACTTGGCCAAAGTGCGGGTGATCTGACTGAGGGCAACGAGAATGGTGGTCTTCGGGAAGCTGGCTTGGTTGTTCCGGGCGGCACTTGCCAGGTCGAGTCCGTACGGTTGACGGTGTTGTTCAACGTCTCGGAGCCAGGACTGCGCCTTGAAGCGCCAATAGTTAGGCTGTCGTGGCTGCTGAAACATGCTCACGACCGATCACTCCTTAGTATCGAGGAAGAGCAAGTAAGTTGTCGGTCCATACACCGTCGGCATACGTGCGGAGATACTTTGGGTGGGCATCGACGACGGCAACACTCACCGTGTTCTGACCATCGGTCACGAATGCCGCTCCCCCTTTGTTCTCGATCCAATCGACCATCGTCTCTCTCGTTGACGAACCGGTCTCTTGCGACGAAGGGTTCACCCAACGCACCGACGCAATGTGCTCATGTCGTGTCCCGCCTACCAGATGAATTGCTGTGATCTCTACGGTCACCGGCGCCTCGATTCGATTCCGAGAATGCTCATCACTTGGGAAGCATTCATTGTCTGATGGGGCTGTAACGCCAGGGCACGGAGGCCACACCGGCATCTCCACGTCTAAATGGCATTGATGGTATCCTTGCGGAAACCTAAACGGATGTCAATGGTTACCCAGGGGGTGATGAGCCATGCGGCTAGGCGGAGTGAAGGAAGTCGCCGCTGAGCTGGGTATATCACGAGGCAGGGTCAGCCAGCTGCGAAGGGCAAAAGGGATTCCAGAACCAATCGGCGAGATCGCCGCTGGACCGATCTGGGACCTTGATGCCGTGGTCCAGTGGAACACCTCGGGGTTGAGGCGTAACTCGGGAAGGCCAACCCAAGAACGCATCGTTCTGGCCGGTAAGTACTTGCTTGACCCTGAGCCTCTGGACTCCGGAGGCTTCGCAGATGTCTATCGAGCGTCGGACATGAGCGAGGTCGATTCGGCGAGCAACCCCGTGGTCGCAATCAAGATTCTTCGTGACCTGACCGATACGGAAGTCCGTCGGAGATTTGAACGCGAGCTTCGGCTGGTTCGAGATTGTCGGCATCCCAACATCGTTCCGATTCTGGACGCTGGCGAGGATGATCACGGGTCATTCTGGTACTCGATGCCGTTAGCCAAGGGCAGTCTCGCCGACGAAGCTGATCGTTACGTGGGAAAAGATGACGAGATCCTCCACATCATGCGGCAACTCTTGGCAGGTCTCGCGTATGTCCACAAGAAGGGCATCTTTCACCGAGACATCAAACCGGCAAACGTTCTGCGCCTTCAGACTGACAACTGGGCTATTTCAGATTTCGGTTTGGCTCGGGAGGCTGAGCGGACCACCACGGCGTTGACATCCACCATGCAGGGGATTGGCACGTTCTTCTATTCGGCACCTGAAGCATGGGAGAGAGCGAGGTTCGCGGAGGCACCTGCAGACATCTTCAGCGTAGGAAAGTTGCTTCATCACCTGGTCACAGGTCAATTGCCGATCAATATCGATGCCGTCGAGGGTCGCTTTACTCCGGTCGTACGAAGAGCGACCCGTCAGCGCGAGCGTGAGCGCTACTCCTCGGCTGAGGAGATGCTGGCAGCCATCGAGACACTCGCGGCCGCCCAGGAGCAGTGGTCATCGCCCGAAGACCGAGCCACGGACTTATCGAAGCGCTTGGCAGCCAACGAGGCTGATGATTCTGCCTTGGACGATTTGCTTGACCTTGCCTTCATCGGTCCAGGTCTTGAGCCTGACCTTCTCATGACTATTCCCCGCATGTCGAGAGATGCTCTGGCCCGACTTTGGGAGCGAGATCCCGAGTCGTATCGAGCACTAATAGGGCGTTATGCAGATCCTGTTGCGCACACGCAGTGGCCCTTCGGCTTCTGCGATGTCATCGCAGACTTCCTCGACAATGCGGTTGAAGTGGCGAATGATGAAGACGTGATGCGCGATTCCGTGTACGCGCTTCTCGAAATGGGTTCCAGTCATAATCGCTTTCACGTTCAAGATGTTGCTATCGGGATACTTCAACGAATTCGGACGCCACAGCTAGCCATGGCCGCCGCGGAGGGGATCCGACGCGCAAGCGTGGGCGCGACTACCTGGACAATCAGCGAGGCTAAGTGCAGATCACTGCACCCGATCATCAGGGAGCTTGTGGAGTCTTTGTACAAGACAGAGCGTTGAATGGAGTGGAGTGTCGGATTATGCCGAAGGCAGGTGCACAGCCGCTTGATCCCGCAGAGAACATCCTCACAGGCGCGTAGCGGAGCGAGACGCCTGAGTTTGCGCTCGCCTGGAACCAATCGGGAGAAGCCTCAAGATCTCTCCTGACGCGCGCTTTCTCGTATGAGCCGCAAAGACCGTCCCGTCGGTACCAGGATCCGGCGCCCTCGTCTTCGGCGGCAACAACGAGGAGACGTCGATGACGCTCGCAGCCCGCGTGCGAGTAGTGGCGCCGGCTGGGATCGTGGTCAGCGCGACGAGCGACAACGACCTTCAAAGCGGATCGAGTAGCTCGGGCCTTGGCGTGCTCGCGGAGACGGTCGTCGGGTGGGAGAGTCAGGCAGGTAGGACATCAGCCAGTCGGCCAAGCTGATCGAGAGTCTCTTGGAGCTGAATGTAGACGTGAGGGGCGTTCGGGCCAACTGCGAATTGTGGATGCGGTGGTCATGGTAGGGACCTCCGCGAGAAGTGGATTCATTGAGAGGAAACCATTCCCCTGGACGAGGACGGGAGCCCGAGCACCTTGGTGGTCTCACGGTTGGAGGTCGGAGCGCCCGAGTTCGGGGTGCTTTCTCTGCTGGAGCAAATCCTCAGTCGAGCGCCCGGAGGGAGACACTGGGCCCCTCTCCGGAGCCTGTCCAAGCGACCTTCGGGGCGGAACCCGAAGGTTGTCATCCCAAAAAAATCCCAAAAAATCTCCGAAACATGCAAGTTGGCCAATCGCAGTTCAGGGCCGAGAGGCAGGCAAAAGCCCAGGTAGAATGGCAAATCTAGGCCACTGTGGAGGACCGTGGAAAACGGGGCGGACGGTCCGAATAGGTCTCATAACCCGAAGGTCGCGTGTTCAAGTCCCGCCCCCGTTACCAGCAGGCGTTCTCGAATGGGTCGCCAAAGAGTTCTCGAAAGCCCCCCAGCTGCCTGGATGTGTACGTTGTGGGCGATGATGGCGAAGGTAGCCACCCGTGTCTCGCGGACCAGCCCGAAGAAGTGGTGGTAGTCGTGGCCCCAGTTGGTGACGGCGAGGCCCTTCAGGGTGCCAAAGGAGCCCTCCACCCGGTCGCGTTTGTTCCAGCGCGCGAACCACTCGGTCTCACCGAAGGCGACGTCCTGGTAGAGACCGAGCTGAATCGGCCCCGGCGAACGACGCACCGTCGGCAGCGTCCCTCCGGCAGCGCCGAGTCACCCCGGGGGCGTGGTCTCATCCATCTCGGGGCGCTTGTTGTGGCGCTTCCCGCCAGTGTCGTTCTCGTTTGTCGAGACGGCGTCGGCGGAGGTGTGGGGTTGTACGCGCTCGCTCTCGTAGGGCTGTACGCCGTGAGCGCCGGCTACCACCTGTTGCCCTGGTCGCCCGCCGCCCGCCGGCGTGCGCGCAAGGCCGACCACGCGATGATCTACGTGTTCATCGCGGCGTGCTTCACTCCGTACTGTCTGCTCGGGGTCCCCGGCACGGTCTCTCTCGTCGTGCTCGGCCTCGGATGGTTTGGGGTAGCTGCCGCCGTGGTGACAATCGCGATCCGGTTCGAGGCGACGCTTCGTCTCACCTCCTGGGCCTACCTGTTGGTCGGATGGCTCCCTGCGGTCACCCTGCCCGCGGCGATCCATGACCTGAGCACGACCCAGTTCATCCTGGTCGGCTCGATGGGGCTCCTGTACAGCGCCGGCGCCGGGGTTCTCGCGGTGCGGTGGCCTGACCCCGTTCCCGAGGTCTTCGGCTACCACGAGGTCTGGCACTCGATCGTGGTCGTCGCGAGCGCCTGTTACTTCGCCGTCGTCTGGTCTTTCGCCGCCCCCCATTAGGGGGAGGGCTGGCTGCGGGGAGTCAGCGTCTCGTGGGGATCCGGGTCGTGGAGGTTACGACGCCGCGGGTGCGGGAGGTCGACCCGGCGACCCGCACGGCCTGGGGTCCGGGGACCGTGCCCGGGGTGTGCGGCATCCAGACCTCGGGGTCGGCGGTGATGAGCCGCACGGTGAGGGGGATGTTGCGCGTCGCGATGTCGGCAACCGAGACCGACTCGAGGATCGTGCGGATGTGCTCACGCACGGCGATCCAGACCTCGACCAGGGGTTCGGCCGAGCCCCGGTACTCGAGCTGGTCGGGGCGGACGTCGCCGACTTGGGCGAGGGGCCCCTCGACGGCGCGCACGATGTCGGCCAGGCTGATCTGCGTCGCCGCGCGCCCGAGGCGGAAACCGCCCTCGTTGCCGCGTTGACTGGCGACGATGCCGGCACGTTTCAGCTCGAACAGGATGTTCAAAAGGAACTTCCCGGGGATGTCCTGAGCCGTGGCGAGTGTCTCCGCCTTCACCGGCCAGGAGTCCTCGAGCGTGGCGAGCTCGACGACGGCCCGGATGGCGTAGTCGGCTTTGGAGGAGATCCGCATGCCCCTATCTTGACGCTTCCGTGACCTCGCCACACGCGGCAGAACGACGCGTCAGTGGCGGTTCCGGGCGGCCGTGGCGAGCCTGTGGAGTGCCGCAACCAAGAGGTCCACCTCGGCATGCGTGTTGTACAGCGCCAGTGAAGCCCGCACGGCAGTTTCGACACCGTACCGGCGCAGGATCGGCTGGGCGCAGTGGTGGCCGGCGCGCACCGCGATGCCTTCCCTGTCGAGGGCGGAGCCGACGTCCTCGGGGCGGCAGCCCTCCAGCACGAAAGTGAGGACACTCGCCCTGGCGGCAGCGGTGCCGATCAGGCGGAGCCCGGGCACGGTGCGGATCTCGTCGACGGCGTACCCGATGAGCTCGTGCTCGTAGCGCTCGATCGCGGGCCGGCGGAGTCGGTTCACGTAGTCGAGCGCCGCCGCGAGCCCGACGGCGTCGGCGATGTTGCCGGTGCCCGCCTCGAACCTGGTGGGCGGGTGCTGGAAGCGGGTCCGCTCGAAGGTGACGTCGGAGATCATGTTCCCGCCGACCTGCCACGGGGCCAGCTTCTCCAAGCAGCTGGACCTTCCGTAGAGCGCGCCGATTCCCGTCGGCCCGAACACCTTGTGCCCCGAGAACACGTAGAAGTCGGGGTCCATGGCCTGGACGTCGACGACCAGGTGCGCGACCGCCTGGGCCCCGTCGATCAGGACCTTCGCACCGACCCGGTGCGCCATCTCGACGATCTCGCGGACCGGGACGATCGTCCCGGTCACGTTGGAGACGTGGGCGACCGCGACCAGGCGGGTCCTGTCGCTCAGCAGGTCTCGGTAGGCGTCGAGGAGCAGCTGGCCGTCGTCATCGACGGGGATGACCTTCATCGTCGCGCCGGTCTCGGCCGCGAGCCGCTGCCAGGGCACGATGTTGGCGTGGTGCTCGAGATGCGAGATCACGATCTCGTCACCCGGGCCGACGTGGCTGCGCCCGCAGGTCTCCGCCACCAGATTGATCGCCTCGGTGGCGCCCCGGGTGAAGACGACGTCGGTGGCCGACGGCGCTCCGAGGAAGTCGGCGACCGTGGACCGCGCGCCTTCGTAAGCATCGGTGGCTCGTGCGGCAAGGAAGTGTGCCGATCGGTGAATGTTGGAGTTCTCGTGCGAGTAGAACTCCACCAGCCGGTCGATCACCGCCTGGGGCTTCTGCGTCGTGGCCGCGTTGTCCAGCCAGACGAGCCGTCGTCCGTGGACCCGTTCGCCAAGGATCGGGAAGTCCCGTCTCACCGCCTCGACATCGAGGTGCGGGGGGGCCCCCGTCGCGACGGGGGCCTCCGATTCTCGGGATCGGGGCCGATCCTCGATGAAGTAGAACGACGGCTCACGGGCCGGGCTCATGTCCGGCAGCGTGAACGCCGGACCCGGCCGGTCGGATCTCGCGGGTCGGAGAATCTCGATCGCGAGCTCCCGTGGAAGCTCCGGTGTCGAGTCGGCGGGCGGCTGACCCGCGGGCGTTGCCGGCGCTGCCGTCGCGGAGGTGGCGCGGTGGTTCCCCGACGCCGCGTCAGGCAGTTCGATCCCGGGCACCTCGACGGGAATCGCGTGGCCGGAGGCAACCGCGTGCGGCCTGGACTCGACCGGGCTCGGTCCCGGCTGCGTCGGGCGCTCGCCGGTCGGGTACTCGGGGGTCGATGCCGGGCGGGGCTCGTGACCCGGCATGGCGCCGTAGGCCTCGGTCACGAGCCGGGTCAGCGTCAGCTCGTCCGGCGGGCCGGACAGGACGGCGTCGACGCCCTCAGCGGTACTTGGGCGAGTAGTCATGGAACTTGTCGACTTCCACGTCGTCGAGCACGGCGAGCGCGTCAGGCGTGAGAACGGCGAGCGAGCAGTACAGCGAGATCAGGTAGGACGCGACGCCATCGCGGCTGATGCCCATGTGGCGCACCGAGAGCCCCGGCGAGTGTTCGCCAGCCAGTCCCGGCTGATACAGACCGATCACGCCCTGGCGCTCTTCGCCGACCCGCAGCAGGAGCACCTTCGATCTCCCGCCGACGACCGGTACCTTGTCGGAGGGGACGATCGGCAGACCGCGCCAGGTGATGAACTGCGAGCCGTGGATGCTCACCGTCGCCGGCGGGACGCCGCGGCGCGTGCACTCGCGGCCGAAGGCCGCGATGGCGCGGGGATGGGCCAGGAAGAACGCCGGTTCCTTCCAAACTCTGGTGATCAGCTCGTCGAGATCGTCGGGGGTCGGGGGACCGGTGAGGGTGGAGAAGCGTTGGTCGGCGTCGACGGAGGCGAGCAGCCCGAAGCCGGCATTGTTGAGTAGTTCGGTCTCCTGGCGCTCCTTCACCGTCTCGACCGTGAGCCGGACCTGCTCGGCGATCTGGTCGAACGGGCTGCCGTACAGGTCAGAGATCCGGGTGGGGACGTCGAGGACGGTGGCCACCGTGTCGAGGAAGTACTCACGAGGTGTCTCGTAGTAGCCGAGGTGTGTCGTCGGCAGCTCGGCTCCATCCCGCGCCGACGTGGCGACGGTGGTGACCCCCGAGTCCTTGACGCGGTTCAGCCGGTAGCTTCCGGCCTCGACCGGCACCCACTGCAGCATCTTGATCAGCCATCGCGGTGTGATGGTGTCGAGCTGCGCGGTGCTCTTCGAGACATTCGCGAGTTGACGTGCCGCGGTATCGCTCAGGGCGAGATTCGTCGGCGTGCTACTTGTCGCTGATCTGGGCATTGCCGGACCTTTCCCTCGGGGACTGCCCCGGTGTGCTGACCGGGAGGTCGTGAGTCGTGTGGAAGCCGTCACGCGCCGGAGGAGTCATCTGGCGCGAGGTCCGCAATGGTGTGCGCCGCATTGCCAACGATCCTCCGGGTCGAACGCCATCTCTGCCGGCGTCGGCACCCGTCCGCCGGGGCGGGCGTGACATCCGGCGCCAAGGTGACCCGGTCGTCGCCCGGATTGGCTGATTCCAACCCCCGTGACCCACCGACCAGGGCGCCCCTGTTGTACAGCCATTCTCCACTATTGTAACTGATTCAGTGTAGTAGCGACAGTGGACATTCGCCTGCTCGGATCGCCGGGTTTCCTTCGTCGGAGTGCCGGTTCAGATGAAGAGCTGAATGTCGGAACGGGCGGCCATGTCGATGAAGCTCGCCGCGCCGAGCGTGGGCTGCACCCCGTCGACGAAATCGGAGGGCTTCAACCCGTAGAGGTCCATGGTCATCTGGCAGGGATGAAGTCGCACGCCTGCCTCGATCGCCATCTCCATCAGCTCGGGCACGCTGGCGACGTTGTGCTCTTTCGCCAGCATCTTGATCATGGAGGTACCCATCCCCCCGAAGTGCAACTTGCTCAGCTTGAGGTGCTCGTTCCCTCCTCGGTCGAACAACGATTCGGCCTTTTGCATCCAGTTGTCGCCGGTGACCCGCTTACCGTTCTTCTGCAGCACCCGCAACCCCCAGAACGTGAAGAAGACGTCGACTTCGAGACCCGAAGCGGCCGCAGTCGTGGCGAGGATCATGACCGGCCAGACCCGGTCGAGGTCGTTGCTCCAGCAGATGACGGACATTCGCTTCGGCTCGTCGCCGTCGGAGGCGTCGGCGGTGGTGGTGACCTTCCTGTCCGTGTCGTCCATGTCGTTCTCCCCTGACTGGGTGTCATCGGCCCGGGGCCGGAAAGCCGCGGCCAAGGCGCCCTCTCGTTGTTTAGTGCAGCAATGTCCTAGATGCGATAGACGAACTGTAGTTTGTTCGCGTCGGCCCGGGATTGCCGGATCCGCGGCGGTCACGGGGGCCGTGGGCCGGCCCTGGGCCCGCCCTCATTCGCAGGAGATGCCCTCGGCTTCGAGGAAGCGGCGGTAGGCCTCGACGCCCGTCGGGCCGGTGGCGAGATCGGTGGCGTCGGCCCCCCAGTCGGTCGGTCGCAGCCGGATGACCCAGCCCGCGCCGTACGGGTCCGAGTTGATGAGGCCCGGCGAGGTGGCGAGCGCCTCGTTGACGGCGACGATCTCGCCGCTCACCGGGGCGGAGACGGCGCCGACCCACTTGCCGCTCTCGACCGTCGCGATATTGCGCCCCTTTTTCACCGCCGCGCCCACCGCCTTCGGTGTCACCGCCACGATGGTCTTGGCCATGTGCTGGGCGACGTCGGTCATCCCGACCGTCACGAGCTCGCCTTCGGGACGCGCCCACACGTGTTTCTCCACGACGTAGTACAGATCGTCGGGAATATCGCAGTTGTTGACTGAGGTCATCGCCCCAACTCCCGTTCGGTTCCTGGTGGTCTTCTCCCGTGATCCGGCGGGCCGCCCGCGAAAAGCGGCGCCGACCGGGATGCCGTGACGGCACCGGCGGGCAGGCGGCCGCTCATCGCACGGTCACCCCGACCGGGCCCGATGCGGCCGGCTCGGCGAGCGCCTCGGCGACGAGGAAGGTGATGTCCCGGACGGCGAGGCGGTCCTCGGCCCCGGCGGTCTTCACGGCGTCCGCGAACATCGTCGCGTCCTTCGGGCAGGCGACGACGAACTGGGAGACGTCCAGGCCGAGCGCTTCGGCGATCCGGATCTCGCTCGGGCGCTCCGTGAGGAGATCGTCGTCCATCCAGATCCGGCCACCGCCCGCGCCGCAGCAGAAGGTGTCGGCGCCGTGGCGCGGCATCTCGACGAGATCGCAACCGAGCGCGCGCAGGATTCGCCGCGGCGCCTCGGTCACGCCGTTGTAGCGGGCGAGGTAGCACGGATCGTGGTAGGTGACGCGGTGCCCGAGGGGCCGGGCGCCGATCATCCCGCTCTCGAGCAGCTCGGCGAGGAGTTCGGTGTAGTGCCGGACCCGGTAAGTCGCCCCCAGTCCGGGGTACTCGTTGCGCAGGGCGTTGAGTGTGTGCGGGTCGGTGGTGAGGATCTCCTCGAACCGGGCCCCGGAGAGCGCCGCGATGTTGTGCTCGGCGAGCATCTCGAACAGGCCCTCCTCGCCGACACGACGCACGTCGTTGCCCGCGTTCCGCTCCCCGTCGTAGAGGAGGCCGAAGTCGACGCCCGCTTTGTGCAGGATCCGGGCGAGGATGCGGGAGGTCTCCTGCAGCCGTTCGTCGAAGCTGGCGTAGTCGCCGACGAACCAGAGGTACTTCACGGGCTGGCTGCGGGCGTCGGGGACCGGGAAGTCGAGCTCCCTAAGCCAGCGACTCCGCATCCTGGCCGACCTCCCGAACGAGTTGCCCTGGGTGGCGAGGTTCTGCAACGACTGCTGCAGGGTCGAGCTCATGGTCCCCTCGTCCACCAGGCTGCGTCGCAGCTGGACGATGGTCGGCACGTGCTCGATGCCGACCGGGCAGGTGTCGACGCAGTGCATGCACGTCGTGCAGGACCACAGCGCGTCGGCGGTGATGACGTCGCCGGCGATTCTCGCGCCGTCCCCTGCCGAGCGCGGACCGGTGCGCTCCGGCCTGCGCTCCCGGTCGAGCAGGGTGAATCCGCCGGTCGAGACGTCGACCCACTGGCGCAGGTCGAGGATCAGGTCGCGTGGCGAGAGCGGCGCTCCGCCCGCGGTCGCCGGGCAGACCTCGTGGCAACGGCCGCATTTTGTGCAGGCGTCTAAGTCGAGGAGCTCTTTCCAGGTGAAGTCTGAGATCGCCGCGTATCCCGGATGGGCGGTCGCCGGCGCGGGCAGCCGGAGTGTCGCCGAGCGGTCCGTCGCGAGCAGGTTCGCCCCGTCGACGACCAGGTGCATGGCCTTGGAATATGGGATGTAGGCGATGAATGCGAGCGCGAGTGTGGAGTGCACCCACCACATGACGGTGTGCGCAGCAAGTGCTTGGGTCGAGGTCACACCGAAGGCCGAGAAGACCTCGGCCACGGCCCGGCCGAACGGGCTCAGCGCGGTGAACCACGGCATGTGCTGGCCGAGAATCCGCAGGCCGGTCAGCAGGTAGGCGGTGACGAGGATGGCGAGGAGCAGCGCAAGGAAGAGCCAGTCGCCTTGCCGCATCGCCGCGCGCGAGTAGCCGCCGACGGGCTTGTCAGCTCTCTCGTAGCTCAGCCGCTTCCGCCAGCGGGCACCGCGGCGCAGGGCCATGTAGACGAGGGCGACGAGGAACGCGAATCCCATTGTGTCGACGGTGAAGGTGAAGACGATGAAGAACGTTCCGTGGAAGAAGCTGTCCTCGTGCCCGGAGACGAGCCGCGAGACGTTCCGGACGATGTCGGTGTCGATCGTGAGGATGATCGTCGCCAGGAGGGCGACTAGAAAGCCCCAGAAGATGAGGAAGTGGGCGATTCCGGCCGCGAGGTCACTCTTGGTTACCGACGTACCGGATCCGATCGAGCGCAGCCGGCCGGCCAGTGCCTCGCGGATCCTCGGTCCGCGCCCCGCCGCCCTTCCCATCCGGTACTTGCGGACCCGACGCCAGGTCCCCCAGCAGAAGGTCGCCACCGCCACCGCCGAAAGCGCGTAGAAGACCGCCCTGCCGAGCGGACTGATGCCCTCGAAGACTTGGCGGGTCACCGCCGTGGCGAGCACGCCACGCGAGGCGGTCATGGCAAGGCGCGCACCCGGCTGACGAGCTCGGGGACGAGATCGAACAGATCGACCGTCGTCCCGTAGTGGGCGACATCGAAGATCGGCGCGCCGGGGTCCGTGTTGCAGGCGAGGATCAGCTCGGCATTCCGCATCCCCTCCAGGTGCTCGGGGGCTCCCGAGATGCCGAGGGCCAGGTACACGCGGGGCTTCACCTTCAGGCCCGACTGACCCACCTGGCGCGTCTTCGGCAGCCATCCGGCGTCGACCACCGGTCGGGACGCCGAGAGAGGCACGCCGAGCGCGTCGGCGAGCTCCGTCACGATCTCCAGGTTGTCCGCTGACTCGATCCCGCGGCCGACGGAGACGAGCATGTCGGCCGTCGTGATGTCGACGTCACCGGCTTCTGCCGCGATGACCCGGCGAAGCGACATCCGCAGCGTGTCGAGTCCGGCCGGCGGGGCGAGAACGACGACCTCGGTGGCGGGGGACAGGCCTGTTTCCGCGGTGAAGGCGCCTCCGAGGACGGTGGCGATCGCGCGGTCCCCGGGCAGCTCGAGGTCGGCGAGCACCTTCCCGCCGAGGATCTTCGCCGTCGCCGTCACGGTGCCGTCACGGATCCCCAGGGCGTTGACGTAGGCGGCCAACGGCGCGTGCCAGCGCACGACGAGCGCAGCCCCGAGGTCCAAGCCGACGGTGGCATTGGACATCAGCAACAGCCGCGGGGATCGTTGTGACAGCACCTCCATGAGCGCCCGCTCGTAGGCCTCCGGCTGGTACTCCGCCAGGGCCGGGTGTTCCATACAGACGACGACATCGGCGCCTCCGAGCCGGCCGGCGAGCTCGGACGGGCCGAAAAGGACCACCTCGGTCAGGCCCCCGAGCGCCTCGGCGAGCTCGCGCGCCTTGCCGATCAGCTCGTAGGTTCCCTCGGAAATCTCCGTTGTCGTGTGCTCGGCGAGCACCATCACATTGCGGCTCACGGCGACACTCACCCTTTCACGAGGCCACGGTCACGAAGCAGTTCCACGATCTGGTCGGCGACTTCTCCGGGGCTGCCCGTCAGCATCTCGGCCCGACCGGTCGTCTCGGGTCGGTGCATCCGGCGCAGGACGACGCCTTCTTCCGGACCCGGGGACGTCACCGCCAGCTCGGTGAGTCCACCGGCCTGCATCGCCTGGCGGATCCGCGCGATCGGCGCGTAGCGGGGGGTCTGCCGGGCGGACTGGACACCGATCACGGCGGGCAGGTGCACCTCGAGTTCGTGGGACACGCCCCCGGCGAACTCCTGGCGCACGGTGACCGAGCCGGCGGATGCTTCGACGGCTACGACCACCGAGACGTGGGGCAGGTCAAGCAGTGCGGCGAGCGTCGGCGGAAGCTGCCCGTCCGGGTCGTCCGCCGCCTGCACGCCGGAGATCACGAGGTCGGCCGGTTCGGAGGCGAGGTATCCCGCCAGCAGCGCGGCCCGGGCGGCGACCGGGATCGCCGCCGGCTCGCGGGAAGCGGCGCCCGCGTCGGTGAGCTTGACCGCCGCGTCCGCCCCCTTGGCGAGCGCCGTGTAGAGGGTCTGGTCGATCTCGGGGTCGTCGGCTAGGCCGACGGCCACGACCTCGGCCCCGCTGGTGTCCTTGAGGAGCAGTGCCTCCTCGAGAGCCTGGGCGTCCCACTCGCTGAGCGCGAACTTCAGGTACTCGCGCTCGATGGCGGTCTCGTCGGCGGTGAGCTCGATCTCCTCGACGAGATCGGGAACCGTCTTCAGGGCCACGACGATTCGCACCTCAGGCCACCTCCATCGTGTTCATTCGCTGAGATCGCCCAGCCGCAGCTGCCGGCGGATCTCCGCGAGATCGCCGGCTGAGGGCGCGAACGGGTAGTCGCGGAACGGCTCGGTCGGCCGGTAGGAGCCGTAGGGCCGGGTGCACCCGGGTCCTCCGTCGTCACCCGGACAGCCGTTGGTCATGAAGGCGGCGCCGTCGTCGACGACGGCCTCGAGGAAGGGCCGGTCGGCGTCGACACGGGCGATCCCGCCGGCGGCATCGAAATCGAAGCGATCCAGTCCGTAGCCGACCGTCTCGATCAGGTGCCTGGCGAGCTGCACCCGATGCCAGCGACGGAGTGACGGTTGCGGTCGGGCGGCCATCCGGGAGTCGGGCTCCGGGTTGAAGCAGAACAGGTACGTCGAGATCTGCCGGTCGCGGAGCTTGACGAACAAGGTGAGCAGATCCTTGTCGGTCTCACCCAAGCCGACGAGGGTGTGGACGTTGACGTTCCACGGTCCGAAGATCTCGCGCGCGTCGCCGATGACCTCCCAGTACTTATCCCACCTGAGACCGCCGGCCGGGACGTCGGTGCGGGCCGCCCGGAACAGATCCTCCGTGACCGCGTCGAGCCCGACGCCGATCATCCCGACGCCTATCGAACGCAGGTTCTCCAGCCGCGCACGCGTGATGTTCGGCGGTGCGACGAGCACCGATGTCGGCGTCCGGACTCGTTCGGTGATCCGACGCGCGATCTCGCAGGTGTCGCGGTAGGCGCGACCGTTAGTGACCATGGAGATGCACAGGCGGGTCAGGGCCGGTTCGAACCGCGCGAGGCGTGCCACGAGCTCGTCGGTCCGTACCAGCGGCCACGCCACCCGGATGAACGACTTGTCCGCGTAGTCGCCCGGACGGCTGCGGGCGAGCCCGCAGTAGCCGCAGTCGGATCGGCACCCGGCCCCGTAGTTCAGCAGGAGGTTGATGCCCCCGAACGGAAAGTCGCGGCTGAACCGGCCGGAGCACATCTGTAGCGTGATCGCGCTCGCCATCGAGATGCGCACGTATTCCGGGCTGGTCTTGACCGGCCGCGGGGCGGCAGGCGGCGTCGGGCGCTCGCGGACCACCATGCCGTTCCTCCTCAGCTCGCCTCGGCGCCGAGACGGGCACTCCCGCCCCCGGGCGCCGTCGCCTGTTCGCCCGCCTGCCGGCCCGCCTCGATCACGGCGGCGATGAGCCGCTCAGCGGGAACCCCGAGCGCGGCGGCGGCGCCGGAAGCCGCGACGACGGCGGCGACGGCCCCGTGATCGAGGCGCTGCCAGCGCAGCCCGGACTCCATGGCCGCGAGGGCCGGTGGCAGCTCGTTGAAGTCCCCGACGACCATCGCGCTCTTGACCACGTCACCGTGGGTCGTGAGGAAGATCCTGGCCAGCCCGGCTGGTGTCTTCACCATGGCGGAGCCACTGGCGTCCACCGCGACGCTCCGCTCGTTCAACCAGGACTGCGACCGGTACCGGCCGGTGGCGAGAGCCCCGGCACGTGCCCGCTCCTCCTCGTCGGGCGTTCCGGGCACGAGGTCGACCCCGAAGGTCGTCGCGAACCCCTCGGCGATCGCGGGGCGCAGTGTCGCCGCGTCGCAGGGGGCGCCGGTCTCGGCCGCGACGGTCGTGGTCCGCGCGCTTATCGCCGTGAAGGCGCGGTCGGCGAGCTTGGCCGCGGGGATCCGCAGCAGCTGCACCATGAGCGCGACGTCCAGGTCGGCGAGCACGCTCGCGTGGAAGAGCATGGCGCCGGCCGGGTCGACGAACAGGCCGAGACCGGCGATCTTGCGACCACCGACTTCGAGGTCGTTCTTGCCGTGGAAGCTGGCGGTGATGCCCAACCGGGCGAGTCCCGCCGCCAGCGCCGCCGAGAACTCCTCGATGATCTCCCGGGGCCGCTTGACCGTCGGTGCCCGGTCCAGGTAGGCGATCCCCAGTTGGCCCGAGCCCATGATGATCGCGCCACCGCCGGTCGGTCGGCGGTTAACCTCGGTGCCGGTGCGGCGGCAGGCCGCGAGGTCGATCTCCGCTTCCAGGTTCTGATACCGGCCGACGAGGGCGCAGTGGTCGCGGTAGCTGTAGAGGCGAAGCGTGGGCGGGCGGTCCGGTTCGCCCCGGGCATACCCGCCCATCAGCGCTTCGTCGAGCGCGAGGCCGTCGGCCGCCCCGACCCCGTCGTCGGCGAGGAGCCGCCAGGTTTTCTTCACCTTGCCACCGACACGGTGGCGGGGACGCGATCGTCCACCCCGCTCCAGGTGAGCGAGCAGCAGGACTCGACGAGCCGCACAGTGAGGCCGCGCGATCTCGCGTACTCGATGGCGCCCTCGGCCGGGTAGGCGATGCCGTTCAGGCCGAGATCGATCGCGGCGTCGTCAAGCGCGCGCTTGGCGGGGCCGAGCGGACGGGCGCAGCCGAGATTGATCGTCGTATCCGGCGCGGCCAGCCGGGCGGCGGCGAAGAACCCGGCCACCCGGTCGAGCGGGGGCGGGGCCACGTGCGCCATCGGCGTGCCGGCGAGCGGCACGAGCACCACGAGAACGAGGGTCGACACCGGGTAACCGGTGACCATCTCGAGCGCCCGGTACTCGCCGAGAAAACGTCCGAAGTGCAAGCCGAGCACGATGTGCGGGATGACCCGCAACCCATTGTCGGTAAGCAGCCCCAGAGTGCGGTCCACGTCCTCGACCGTCAAGTCGAGGTGGTAGACGTCGCGCAGCGTCTCGTCGGACCCGATGACGTCGATCATCACCCCGTCGACGCCGGAGGCCGCGAGCCCGGCCGCGAGCTCGGGGGAGGCGAGGCCCGAGTGCACGACGACCCTCATCCCGAGCTGCTCGCGGATCCGTCGGATGTGCCCGAGATGCGCCAGCAACGGGACGGCGCCGCGGCGGGTGGAGCCGCCGGACACGAGCAGGCCCTCGCAGCCCTCCTCGTGAAGTCGTGCCGCCAGCGTGTACAGGTCCTCGCCCGCGCCGGGCGACGTCATGCCGTCGAGCAACTTCGTGTGGCAGTGGTCGCAGCGCAGCGCGCAGGCCGAGCCGGTCACCGACACGGCAAGGAACCGGCGGGGACTGGCCGGGACCCATTCGGAGGTCTGCCAGCGTCTGAGTCCGGGCGCGTAGAAGTCCATCACGTTGGGGAAGTTCGCCCGTCGCACCCCGGCGGGGGTCGGGACCGTCGGCGCGCCGGTCACTGCGCGATCACGCCCTCGTGCCGGTAACGGGCGAT
Organism: Acidimicrobiales bacterium; assembly: GCA_050013835.1. Lineage (GTDB taxonomy): Bacteria > Actinomycetota > Acidimicrobiia > Acidimicrobiales > Bog-793 > Bog-793. Next base: position 64,492 of record JBEKEM010000003.1, on the reverse strand, counting down.
CCTGGCGGCGAACCAGGTGGTGATCTCGGTCGGGTCGGCGAGCAGCCCCGACAGTTCGGCATCGGCGTCGCCCAGGCTGGCCCCGATCAGCCAGCCGGCCCCGTACGGGTCCCGCACGGCGAGGCTCGCGTCGGCGACGACCTCTTCGTTCGTCTCCACGACGGCGCCGGAAACCGGGCTGAGGAGCGGGCCAACGAACTTGGCCGCTTCGAGCTGGCCGAACGGCCGGCCCGCGTGGAGCTCGGTCCCGACCGGGTCAAGGGACAGCTCGGCGAGGCTGCCGCTCGTCTCGAGGCCGACCGGGTCCATCCCGATTCTCACCCGGCCGGGTCCCGTCGGGAGCACCCACATGTGCGTCTCGGCTTGGTAGAGGCGGTCGAGCGCGAGCGGGAAGCCGGCCACGACAAGGCGCGCCGTCGGTTCCATCACGACCTTTCAGGCTCGGCTGTGGCGAAGGCGGCCGCCAGCCTTCGTCCGGGGTCGCCGAAGCCCGCCAGCACGTCGCCGACCGACCGCAGCGGGATCCCGACGAGGGCCTGTTCCGCTCTTACGGCCAGACCGTTGAGTCCGGGGTCGTGCAGTCGTGCCGCGAGGACCGTTCCTCGAACCACGGTGGCCGCGACCTGCGCACCTTCGTGGGTCGCGCTAAGCGTCCAGATCCTGGCGCGCACCTTGACCTGGCGCGCGACCGGTCCGGGACCGGCTTGCGGGCCCGGCCGGCCCGGTCCGGCCAGCCAGTTGTTGCTGACGAATTGCTCGTCGAGCGAGGTGAGCGCGGCGTGCTCGACGTCGTCCAGTTCCCCCAGCCGGGCGGTGAGCCCGAGCCTGGCGGCGTAGGCGGCGACCATGGCGGCCCGGAAGCTGACGGGATCGACCGGGGTCGCGGCCACGAAGCGGCGCATGAGGGCGAGCGTCTGATCCCGCTGGGCCGGATCGGTCATCGCGAGCACCCGCGTCGCCCGCGCGTGGTCGAAGCGCTCGATCAGGTTGCCGCAGACGACGACGGCGTCACCGATCTGCCCGGCCCCGTGTCCGCAGATCTTGGCGTCGCCGAGGCAGATCTCCGAGTCCTCGTCGAGCACGGCCCGCACCCCGACGGCGCGGAAGGCCGCTACAGCGGGTTCGAGCAGCTGGCGCAGGGCCTTGGGCCGGACCGCCGGCACCGAGGCGGCGGGCAGGCAAATCTGGAAGAGCAGCTGGCCTGAGTCCAGGTACACCGGACCGCCGCCGACCATCCGCCGCAGGACCGGCAGGCCCTCCGCCCGGCAGAAGTCGGGGTCCACCTCGTCGAGGGGGCGGTGAAAACCGATACAGACGTACGGGACGGCCGGGCGGACGAAGGAGAGCGTCGCCGGCGCGCCGGCCGACACCCCGTAACCGACGGCGTGCCACAGCGTCTGCGAGCGCAACGGCGGGCGGGATCCGAAGTCGATGACGCGCAGCGGCTCAGCCATGGTCCGTTGCGCCCCGCATCGCCTCGTCGACCAGCTCGATGACGTCGCAGACCCGGAGCTCGTCGTGACCGGTCGCCTTGGCGGCGTCGGAGAACCGGGACACCTCGTAGGGGCAGCAAACCGCCAGCACGTCGGCCCCGGTCTGGGCCGCCTCGCGGACCCGGCGCTCGGACAGCCGTTCGCTCGTGTGGTCGCCCGTGAAGCCGTCGAGCCACATGCCGCCGCCCCCGCCACCGCAGCAGTAGCCGTTCTGGCGGCAGCGGTCCATCTCGACCAGCTGCACGCCGGGGATGGCCTCGATAAGCGTCCGGGGGGCGTCGTACTCGCCGTTCTGCCTCCCCAGGTAGCACGGGTCGTGGAACGTCACCTTGAGATCGAGCTCCCGCTCCCACCGGATCTGGCCGACGAGCGGCGCGAGCAGCTGCGTGTAATGGAGCGCCTCGTAGCGGTGCCCGCGCCCGGGGTACTCCTTGACGAGCGCGTTGAAGGCGTGTGGGTCGGGTGTCACGATCCGGTTGAACTCGTAGTTCGCCAGCGTCGCCGCGGCGTCCTCGACCAGCGCCTCGAAAAGGCCCTTTTCGCCGGCGAGGCGCTGCGAGTCGCCGAGCGTCTTCTCTTCCGGGCCGAGGATCGCCCAATCGACGCCGAGTGCGGTCGCGACTCTCGCGAAGGCGCGCGCCGCCTCCTGGCCGCGGGGGTGGAAGCTCCAGTAGTCCTCCACGTAGAAAAGGACGTCGACGGGCGCCGGGTCCTTGGCGAGGATCCGGACCGGGACCCCGGCGGCGTCCGCCCACTGCGCCCGCCGCCGTTGGCTCTGGCCGAGGGCGTTGCCTTGCCGGAAGGTCTTCTCGAAGACGTCCTGCAACTCGGCCGGCACCGCGCCGGCGGCCAGCGCGACCTCGCGTACAGCCGGCATGACCGTGAGCATGTCGACCCGCTTCGGGCAGACTCGCAGGCAGTTCCCGCAGGCGGTGCAGAGCCACAGGTCGGAATCGGTGAACAAATCGGTGCCCGTCTGGACCTTGCGATGGAGCTTGCGCGGGCCGTAGTCGCCCACCATGTCGACGGGGCAGGCCGGGATGCACTTGCCGCAGCCGAAGCACCACTCGAGGGACTCTCCACCGGGCAGCGCCGAGATCGGGACGAAGCCGTCGGGGCCGTAGTTCGTGAGGACCCGTGGCTCGAACATCCGGTTCCACGTCGCCCCGAGCTCGACCTCGCGTCCCGAGATGGTGGAGGCGACGGTGGCCGTCTCCTTCTCGACGACAACGGGCGGGACCTTGCGTCCTCCGACCGGCACGGTTCTACGACTCCCGGTCGTCGACGCCGAGCAGGCGGCGCACGAGATCGGGCAGTGGCGGGATCACCCGGTTGAACTCTCGGCTCATCCGCAGCCGCAGGACCGTGTACATGTACACCGCGTAGACGGAGGCGAGTAGGACGTCAACGCCGAAAAGACCGGGACCCGCCGTCGTGAGACCCGCCGCCTTGCCGGTCTCCTCGAGGAAGGCGGTCGCCCGCCCGACCGTGAGGTACATCGCCCCTGTTGTGTCCCCCTCGCCGAGGTCGACGTCATCGGTCGTGACGAGAGCCAGTGCACCGGTCCGGGTGTCCGGATCCCAGATCCACCTCGTCCACAACCAGTACCGGTCGGGCGACATGAAGTGCAGCAGTTCGGCCGCCAGCTCGAAGCCGCAGCTCCCCGGCGCGGGCTCCGGTACGAGGTTCTCCCATGTGGCCACGAAGCGGTCCAGCCTGTCCTGCACCGGATCGCTGTCGCCGAGCAGCCCACCGATGGCCGCGGCGAGGGCCTCCGGTCCGGCCAGGTCGAGGATCCTGTCGGCGCGCCGCCGGGTCGCGAACACCCAGCGCAGCTCCTGGCGCAGCGTGGCGCGGTCCGACGGGCGCGAGGTTCCCGAGCACAGCTCCCGCAGTGCCGCCGACTTGCGCTCGACGTCCCGGGCGATGACCTGCAGCTCTGTGTCGCTGATCCGCTCCAGGATCTCGCGCTGGAACTCCTGGGCGCTCAGCGTGTCGACGACGGGACCGACCATCGCGGGAACCGTCACCTCAGTTTGCCTTGGCGACGGCGCGGGACCGCAGGAAGCCGACGGCCCTCATGGCCGCCGCCGCCGCCGAGGAGACGGTGTCCTCGAGATCGGCGGGGCCGAGCGCCGCACCGCAGGCGAAGACCCCTTCCCGGTCGGTCGTGACGGGATCGAGTGGCGCACCCACGGCGTCGATGAAGCCGAACTTGTTCTGTCGCACCCCGAGCAGCCTGGCGAGCTCGCGGGTTCCCGGTGACGGTTCCATGCCGACCGACAGCACGACGAGGTCCATGAGCACCTCCATCGGCCGACCCATCGTCGTGTCCTCGCCGCGCACCAGCAGGCGGTCACCCTTTGGCAGGACCTCGGTGATCAGCCCCTTGACGTACTGGACGTGGTGCTGTTCTTGCGCGGGCCAGTAGATCTCGTTCTCCCAGTAGCCGTACGTCCGCATGTCGATGTAGAAGATGAGCACCTTCGAGTCCGGAAGAAGCTGCCGGATCTCGGTCGCCTCCTTGGACGCCACTCCGCAACAGACCTTCGAGCAGTACTCGTTGCCGATCTGCCGGTCGCGGCTGCCGACACACTGGACGAAGCAGATCCGCTCTGGCGGCTGGCCGTTGGAGGGGCGCAGCACCCGGTGATCGGACAGCATGGCCTCGAGGTCGGGCTGGGTGATGACGTCGGGGAACTCGAAGTACCCGTACATCTGGGTGGCTCGACCCGGGTCGAAGTGGCTGAACCCGGTGGCGACGATGAGTGCGCCGCACTCGACCGTCTCGGTGCTTCCGGTCGGTGCGTCGCGCAGCGTGATGGCAAACGCCCCCGGCTCTCCCGTCATGCCGACGAGTTCGGTCTGGCAGCGGACATCGGTGAGCGGATTGGCGGTGACGAGGTCGATCAGCCGCTGCATCTGCGGTTGCGCGAGCTCACCGCGCGGGGTCAGCCTGTAGTACCTCTGGGTGATCGGGGAGCCCCCGAGGTGATCGAGCTTCTCGACCAGCACGACCCCTTGGCCGAGGTCGGCGATTCCCTGCGCGGCGCGCAGCCCTCCGGGTCCTCCTCCGATGACGGCGATCGTGGTCGACGACATTTGTCACCTCAACTGTTCTGTGTGTCCCTGTCGGGAGAGTTCTCGAGCCGGTTGCTGTCGTTGACGCCGTCGGCGTCATCCCAGTCGAGATAGCGCTTCTCGCCCGACTCGAGGCGGCGCAGATCACTCTGGAACTCGGCCCACGCCTTCTCCCAGTCGATGCCCATCTTCTCGAGGAGCGGTCGGTAGTCAGCGGAGTGCCAGTGCAGCTGGCAGACCCGGTAGGGGTGCGCACCCAACGCCAGCGCCGCGAACTGCGCGTCGCTGAGCACCGGCAGCCCGACGTTGCGTCCGTGGGCCCTGGCGGCGAACTGGCTCTTGTCGAGGGTGGTGACGCACCCGGTGTCGTGGGTCAGCACGACGTCGGGGTCGGCCTCCTCTTTCATGACCTCGATCTTGCGGAGTGTGGCGAAGGACCGGCTGAAGTCACGCTGGACCAGGATGTGCCGGAAGCCGAACCCGCAGCAGTCGAACCAGGTCGAGTAGTCGCGCACCGTGGCTCCGAGCGCCTCGGCGAGGCCGGTCACCACGGCGGTGCGCTGACCGCCGTAGATGTCCGGGTCGTAGATCGCGTCGCCCGGGACGATCTTGTGGTAGTGGCACGCCGGGTGGACGGAGACCGCGATCTGCGACACGTCGCGCACCCGCTGCGCGGCGATCTCGCCGCGCAGGGCGTGCAGCCACTCGGAGTAGTGGACGATCTCCTCTGGTAGCACGAGCGGCTTGCCCAGTCTTGCCATGACGGCGCGGACCTGGGCTCTGAGCTCGGGGTAGCGGATGAGCTCCTCGCGCACGTCCTTGTAGTGGCCGTACGAGGTGCCGCAGTGGATGAGCGGGAAGTATCCGGTCTCGTAGGCGGCCGCGAAGTTGCGGACGGCGACCGCGGCCTGAGCCGCCGAGTTGGAGGTCGCGCTGGCGTAGTAGTTCCAGGCAGTGCACGAGGTCTGGTCGTGCGGGTCGTGGTAGTCGTAGCCGAGCTTGCGCATCACCCAGAAGATCGAGGTGGAGTAGCCCGGGATGTGGCCGCACTGGCCGCAGGACTTGTGATGCCACAGGTGCGACTTTTGGATCCGCTTGACGCGTCCGTACTTCGTCGACACCGAGACGGCCTCCCGGTCGATCTTCTGCACGATCAGCTCACCCCGGCGCTCCAGTTCGAGGAGCTCGGCACGGGGATCGTCGAGGGCGCGCCGGTCGGTGACGGGTTCATCGGCGGCTCTCGTGCGACGCAGGGCCTCAAAGGGGATCGTCACGGCTCGATCCCCTCTTCCTCGAGGCGTTCCTCCATCAGCTCCAGCAGGATCGTGTGCAGGCCCGGGTCGACCTCGGCGATCATGTCGAGAACTCCGGTCTCCATCCAGATGAGGTAGAGCTCGACAAGGGTGCTCTCGGCGACGGACCAGCCGGTTGAGGTGGTGTGCATGGTCTCGGGGGGCAGCGCGCGACGCCACAGGTCGAGGTTGTCCGCCACGTCGGCGGTCTCCGGTCCCCAGTCGGGGAAGGAGTCCCTTCCGAGCATGTCCGGCGAGACCTGAGTCCCGGTGGACATGATCTTGTAGATGATCCGGGAGTAGCCGACAAGGGCTTCCTTGGCGGAGGCGAGGCCATTTTTCACCGCCACCTCCCGCATGATCGTGATGATCCCGCCCGGGTTGTTGCCGCGCGGGCAACGCACGCAGGAGAAGCACTGCGAGCACTCCCAGATGTCCTCCTGCATCTGCTGGTAAACGAGGTCCACGTCCTCGCGCGCAGCCGCCTGCGCGATTCTGCGCGGACTGAAGTCGTAGAACTTGGCGGACGGGCAGGCGCCGACGCAGATGCCGCACTCATAGCAGCCGTGCAGGTAGTCGCCGAACCGGAAGTCACCTTTCACCTGCTCGAACAGGCGCACCTTGACCTCGTGAGGCACGTCCGCGTGGCCGGCGACGTTCCAGGTCTTGTAGTGGGCGTCGATTTCCTGGCGAGGCACGGTGGTCATGTTCGCCGCCGACTAGAAGCTGACCACGGCGTCGGCGGCGGCTGCGAGGTCGTTGAAGGTCGCCGCGCCGATCACCTCGACCCCGTCGATCAGGTCATCCAGACTCAGGTCGTTGAGGTCGAGTGACGGCTGGCAGACGAGCAGGCGGACACCGAGACCGGTGGCCTGTTCGATGAAGTGCCGCAGGGGCTGGCCCCGATCGCCCTTGGGGCCGATCTTGTCGATGACGTCCCGGCGCAAAAGGGTCGGCCCGAACATCGTGAAGTAGATCATGACCTCGAACTCCATCGCCGCCGCGGCCGACGCGAGGAAGAACGGCGTCGCGCAGCGCCCGGGGTCATCGATCCCGTGCGTGTGCACGTAGAGGATCTTGGTGGGCGACTCTTTAGTCCAGGTCATCGGTCCCGGTCATTTCACCCGGCGGATGAGCACATGGAAGACCTCATCTGTCTTGCTGACGCTCAATAGCTCGTTGCCCGTTCGCCTGGTCCATGCCCGCATGTCCGGTTCGACTCCCGGGTCCGTCGCGAGGAGCTCGAGAACCTGTCCGGGCGCGAGGTCCTTGATCGCCTGCGCGGTCTTAAGGACCGGCAGCGGGCACGACATTCCAGCGCAGTCGAGCACCCTGTCGGCGGCGGATGCTGCGGACTCTGACAAGCTGACCTCCCTGAGGGTGCTGTTGTTGATGCTCAGATCGAGAAGTCGTCTCCGGACCATACCCCCGACGCCGAGCGGTGCAGCTGGGCGACGGAGACGTGGCCGGTCACGACTTTCTCGAGCTCGTTGACGCGTTTCTGCAACATCGCGAGGCTCACACCGATGAGGTCGGGCAGCAGGGTCTCGTCCAAGTCTGGCGGCGAGGCCGCCGTGTGGGGCCGGCTGCGGGCGATGACCTGTCCTGGCACTCCGACCACGATGGAGTTGGACGGCACGTCGTGCACGACGACGGCGTTCGCTCCGATGCGACTGTCGTGGCCGACGGTGATCGCCCCGAGCAGCTTCGCCCCGGCGCCGATCGTGACGCGGTCCTCGACGGTCGGGTGACGCTTGACGGCCTCGAGACTCGTCCCGCCGAGCGTGACCCCCTGATAGATCGTCACGTCGGCGCCGATCTCGGCCGTCTCGCCGATCACGACGCCGGTGGCGTGGTCGATGAACAGCCCCGGGCCGACCGTCGCTGCCGGATGGATGTCGACGCCCGTCAAGGTGCAGACGAAGGCGGAGATCGCCCGGGCGGCCAGTTTCAGTCTGTGGGCCCACATCCAGTGGCTCAGTCGGTGGCCCCAGACGGCGTGGAGCCCCGGGTAGCACAGCACGATCTCGAGCTTCGAGTGAGCGGCGGGATCCCTTTGCCGCACCGAGGCGATGTCTTGTCGCACGCCCGTCAACACGGTCAGTCGCCGAGTCCCTCGAAGAGCTTCGTGCTCAGGTAGCGCTCGCCGAACGAGGGGACGACGACGACGATGAGCTTGCCGGCGTTCTTCGCCCGGTGCGCGACCTCCAGGGCGGCCCAGACCGCGGCTCCTGAGGAGATGCCCACGAGCAGCCCTTCCTCGTGCGCCATCCGGCGCGCGGTCGTGAAGGCGTCGTCATTCTCGACGGTGATGATCTCGTCGATCACGTCCACGTCGAGGACCGCCGGCACGAATCCAGCCCCGATCCCCTGGATCGGGTGGGGGCCCTTTGCTCCGCCGGACAGCACGGGGGATGCCGCCGGCTCGACGGCAACGACACGGAGGGAGGGCTTCCGTTCCTTCAGCACCTGGCCGACACCGGTGATCGTGCCCCCGGTTCCGACGCCGGCGACGAAGATGTCGACGCGTCCCTCGGTGTCGGCCCAGATCTCCTCGGCGGTCGTCGTCCGGTGGATGGCCGGGTTGGCGGGGTTCTCGAACTGCTGGGGGACGAAGAACTTGCCTTCACCGCTGGCGATTTCCTTCGCCTTGGCGATGGCACCCGCCATTCCTTCGGGCCCCGGCGTGAGCACGAGTTCGGCCCCGTAGCCCAGCAGCAGCAGGCGGCGCTCCTTGCTCATCGTCTCGGGCATCGTGAAGATGCAGCGGTAGCCGCGCGCCGCGCACACCATGGCAAGGGCGATCCCCGTGTTGCCGCTCGTCGGTTCGACGATCGTCGTGTCCGCCGAGATCAGTCCCGCCTGCTCCGCGGCGTCGATCATCGACACGGCGATCCGGTCCTTGACGCTGTGGGCCGGGTTGAAGAACTCGAGCTTCGCGATGATCTCGGCCGCCGCCCCCTCGCTCACCCGCCGCAAACGCACGAGTGGCGTGTTCCCGATCAGCTGGGTGATGTCGTCAGCAATGGCCATGGGCATGCCTTTCCGACCGCCTGGGCGTGTCCTTCAGAAGTATGTCAATGGAAGCGATGGACATACCCTATATAGCTCGGCCGTCGCCCGCCAGCTTCGACTCGAGGACGTCGCCTTGATCCGCGTTGACCGACCCGTGGCCCGGAGGGGCGAACGGCCTTCTTCGGGGCAGACAAGGCGTGGATCACCCGCGGCATCTCACGGCACGTCCACTTCCTCGACGTGCGGGAACGGCACCCCGACGACGCTCCCGCCGCCGGCGCCCGAACGTCGCCGGCCTCGAGCGATTGGCTCCCGGAGGAAGGGCGGGATGAGGAAGGCGACGGGTCGCGTCCGCCCCGAGGGTGCAGGGCCCGGCGCGGTCGTTGGGCGGTGAGGCGTGGTTGCAGCGGTTTTTCGTCCGAGGCGGGCCTGGCGGGCGACCCCGGTCGGAAGGCGAGCTGGTCGCGGCCACCACGGCCCGCTTTCTCCCGTCGCCCCACGACGGACCCGCGCCAACCGGAATCAGGCGCCCAGGAACCCCTGGCCCTGTCCGTGTGCCGGGTGCGCCGAGCTCGAGCGGCGCGCCATCGGGGCGCGCCTACCCCAACCCTCAGGACAGCCCGACGATCTCGCCCTGGTCGTTGATGTCGATCTCGTAGGCCGAGGGCGTCGAGCTGAGCCCCGGCATGGTCGACATGTCGCCGCAGATCGGGTAGATGAAACCCGCGCCGACCGACGCCCGCACCTCCCGCACGGGGAGGCGCCAACCGGTCGGCGCACCGTACAGGGTCGGGTCCGCCGAGAGCGAGTACTGGGTCTTGGCGACGCAGATCGGCAGGCTCCCCAGTCCGTGCGCCTCGTAGCGGGAGAGCTGGCGCTGGGCGGTGGGGGAGTAGTCGACGCCCTCGGCGCCGTAGATCCGCGCGGCGATCGTCTCGATCTTCTGCCGCAGCGTCATCTCGGCCGGGTAGAGGAGCTGGAACTGGCTCGGCTCCTCGGCGGCCGCCACGACCGCTTCAGCGAGCTCGACGACACCCTTGCCGCCCTCGGTGAACGGCTGGCAGAGCGCGACCCGCACGCCGAGGGACTCCGCGATCTCCTGGATCGCCCGGTGCTCGGAGGGGAAGTCGCTCGGCAGGGCGTTGATCGCGACGACCGGGGTGACACCGTGGCAGCGGATGTTCTCGATCTGCTTGGCGAGGTTGGCCGCCCCCGCCTGGACGTCGTCGACGTTCTCGGCGAGCAGCGCCTCCGGCAGCGGCCGCCCGGTGACGACGCGGTGCCGCCCGGACTGCACCTTGAGGGCGCGGACGGTCGCGACGACGACCGCGGCGTCGGGCTCGAGGCCGGAGGTCCGGCACTTGATGTTGAAGAAGCGTTCCGCCCCCATGTCGGCGCCGAAACCGGCCTCGGTGATGAGGTAGTCGCCGCAGTGGATGCCGATCAGGTCGGCGACGATCGACGAGGATCCGTGGGCGATGTTGCCGAACGGCCCGGCGTGCACCATCACCGGCGTGTTCTCGAGGGTCTGCAGCAGGTTCGGCTTGAGGGCGTCGCGCATGATGACCGTCATTGCCCCCGCCCCCCGCAGCTCGTCGGCGGTGACCGGCTCGCCGGCCCGGGTGTAGCCGACGATCATCCGGCCGAGGCGGGCCCGCATGTCGACGAGCGAACTCGACAGGGCGAGGACCGCCATCACCTCCGAGGCGGCGGTGATATCGAACCCGGTCTGGCGCGGGATCCCGTCGACCCTGCCCCCGAGACCGATGATGACGTTGCGCAGCGACCGGTCGTCAACGTCGAGGACACGTCGCCAGGTGACGTCATGGACATCGATGCCGAGATCGTTTCCCTGGTAGATGTGGTTGTCGATGATCGCGGCCAGCATGTTGTGGGCCGCCGTGACGGCGTGCATGTCCCCCGTGAGGCTGAGCGCCAGCGTCTCGAAGGGCACGGCCTGGCTGTAGCCGCCGCCGGCGGCCGCCCCCTTGATGCCGAACGTCGGTCCCATCGAGCCCTGGCGGATCGCCACGGTTCCGCGCTTGCCGATGAGGCGCATCGCCTGGCCGAGGCCGAGGGTCATCGTCGTCTTGCCTTCGCCGAACGGCGTCGGGCTCACCGCCGAGACGACGACGTAGCGGGCGCGGGGCCGGTCGGCCAGCTCCTCGATGGCCTCGAGCTTGATCTTCGCGACGCTCTGGCCGTAGTGCTCGAGCAGATGGCGGCCGATCCCCATCTGGTCGGCGATCTCCTCGATGGGTTGCAGCTCGGCTTGGCGGGCGATTTCGAGGGCGCTCAACATTGCGGGCCTGCTCCTTCCACGGTCTTTCGGCCGCGATCGGCCCAGGGAGCGTAGGTTCCCACCCTACCCGTTACAAGGGTCCTGCCGAGTGTCGCCGCAGCAGCGACAACCTGATGACCAGGGAAGATTCTCTCCGGGAATGAGGATCAGCGCCCGGAGTCAGCTGTCCGCCACGGTCGTTTGCGTCGGGCCGGGAGCGGTCACGTGTGTCGTCACGATCAGACTCGCCGTCGGCTGGGAGGTGGTCGCGGTGATCACCGGGGGCTCCGCCGCGACGCTTCCTTCTGTCGCCGGGGACGGGGTTCGAGCGGTGATCGCCTCCACTTCCATCGTGGTCGTCAGGCGGGAGCCGGACCCCGGGTTTCGCCACGGCCGCGACCCCCGGTGTAGAGGCACCTAGGGTGGCGCCGGTGACACCGCCGAAGGACCTGTCGCTTGGCGAGTGGGCCGTGTTGGGGCTCGTCGCGGAGGGCGAGACGCATGGCTTCGCGCTCAGCCGGGCCTGCGCGCCCAACGGCACGATCGGGACGATCTGGACTGTCCCGCGGCCGCTCGTCTACCGGGCGCTCGCCTCGCTCGTGGCCGCGGGGCTCGTGCGCGAACTCGGCTCGGTCCCCGGCGAGCGCGGTCCCGAGCGGCGCCTCGTCGAGGCGACGCCGGAGGGGCGAGCGGCGCTCGAAGCCTGGCTCGCCGAGCCGGTGGCGCACGTGCGCGACGCCCGGTCGGAGCTGCTGGTGAAGCTGCTGCTCATCGACCGTGCCGGCCGGGATCCCCGGGGGCTCCTCGAAGTCCAGGCGGCGCGGCTCGACCCGATCCTCGTCGGGCTGCGACACCAGCTCGCCGGGGCCGAGGGCTTCGAAGCGACGCTCGCGCGCTGGCGGCTCAGCTCGGCGGAGGCGCTGGCGAGCTTCCTCGCCGGGCTGATCGAGGCGCGGGAGGGTGGCGCCGGGTCGGTGGGCACGGCACCGCGCCGGGATGTGCCGGGCTAGGTTCACTAGTCACAAGTTGATTAGTGGAACGGGGCCGGGCATGTCCTTACCTGCACAGCACTCGCCGGTTCACGGGCAGCATCTCGCGTTCGGGGCGCCTGGCTGGCCGCGGCAGCGGGCGACGGGGTGGGCGGTGGCGGCCATGGCCGCCGGGGCCGTCTTCGGGCTCGCGGCGGTGATCCCCGGCTCCGGCCCCGTCGTCGCCTCGAGCTCGCGTGGCGGGCCGGTGTACGTCCTTTACGCCGGGTCCCTCGTCGACACGATGGCCAAGGTCAGCACCGCCTTCGACAGGGCGACCGGCTACTCGTTCGTCGGCTTCTCCGCCGGCTCGTCGGCGCTCGCCACCGAGATCCAGGGCGAGACCCAGAAGGCGGACGTCTTCGTCAGTGCCGGTTCGAAGTCGGCGGTCTCGCTCGAGGGCGCACGAAACGGCGACTGGGTCTCCTGGTACGCGCAGTTCGGGACGACGCCCCTCCTCCTCGGCTACAACCCGCAAAGCCGTTTCGCCAAGTACTTCAAGATCGAGCCGTGGTTCAAGGTCGTCACCATGCCGGGTTTCAGGCTCGGGCGCACCGACCCGGTCATCGACCCGAAGGGCGTCCTCGCCGCGACGGCCCTCGATGAGGTCGCGAGGTCGGAGAGGATGCCGACGCTCCGAGTGCTCGCCACCGAGACCTCCGACGTCTTCCCCGAGGAGGACCTCGTCGGTCGCCTCCAGGCCGGCCAGCTCGACGGGGCGTTCTTTTTCGGGGTCGAGGCCGAGGCGGCCAAGATCCCGACGGTCACGCTCGGCTCGATCACGCTCACGAACCCCTACGTGGTCACCGTCGTGAACCGGGCGCCACACGAGGACGGGGCGGTCGCCTTCGTGAAGTTCCTGCTGGGCGCCAAGGGATCGGCGATCCTGCGCGGCTTCGGTCTCACGGTCGACTCCCCGGCGATCCTTTCCGGGCCGAACTCCGCGGTGCCGATGCAGCTGCGGTCGCTCGTCTCCTAGGGAAGGCTCCGTCGGCGTGGGGCGGCGAGCATGGCGCAACAGCCCGTTGCTGGTTCTCGGCGGTCTGCTCGCGCTCTACCTCGCCGTCCCGCTCGGTGCCTTCGTCGACCGGCTCGCGACCTCGCACCAGCGGGGGTTCTCGGTGCCGGGCCTCTACCCGGCCCTCTACACGTCGGCCATCACGGCGACGATCTCGACACTGCTGATCGCCGCCTTCGGGATCCCGCTCGCCTACCTGCTCGCCCGCTCGAGGTCCCGGTGGTCCTCTCTCGTCACCCTCGTCGTGTCGCTCCCGCTGGCGCTGCCGCCGCTCATGGCGGGGATCCTCCTCATCTACATCGTCGGGCCGTACACGACGCTCGGGAGCATGTTCAACGGCAACCTGACCGACTCGATGGCCGGCATCGTGCTGGCCCAGACCTTCGTCGCCTCGCCCTTCCTCGTCCTCGTGGCGCGCTCCGCCTTCGGTGGCATCGACCCGGCGCTGTTCGACCTCGCCGCCGGGCTCGGCCACCGGGAGCTGGCACGGTTCTGGAAGGTCGGCCTGCCGGGCGCGGCCGAGGGGATCCGGGCGGGGTTGCTGCTCGCCTGGTTGCGCGCGCTCGGCGAGTACGGGGCGACCGTCATCCTCGCCTACCACCCGTACACGCTGCCGATCTTCACCTCGGTGCAGTTCAGCGCCAGCGGGCTGGCGGGGACCGAGGCGCCGACGGCCCTCGCCCTCGGGCTCGCCGTGGTCGTCGTCACCCTCACCCGCGTCCGGCCCCGTCCTCGACGGCGGGTCGTGCGGCAGCTTCCCCCACCCGCCGCACCCCCCGCAGTCGAGGGCCGGCCGGTCGCATTCGACCTCCGGCTCCGCCTCGGCTCGTTCCATCTCCGGCTCGCGCACGAGGGTGCCGGGACGCAACTCGCCATCCTCGGACCGTCGGGATCGGGCAAGACGGCGACGATGCGCTGCCTCGCCGGCCTCTACGGCGCCTCGCCGGGTCCCGTCCACTACGGGGACCGGGACGTGTCGCGCCTGCCCGTCGAGGAGCGCCGTATCGGCTACCTGCCCCAGGGCGTCGCCCTGCTGCCGCATCTCACGGTCTGGGGGCAGCTGCTCTTCGGGTCGGGCGCGGATCCCGCCGTCGCCGCCTACTGGCTCGCACGGCTCGGTCTCGCCGGTCTCGAGAACCGACTGCCGAACGAGCTGTCGGGTGGGCAGCGCCAGCGGGTTGGCCTCGCCCAAGCCCTGAGCCGCTCGCCGCAGCTGCTCCTGCTCGACGAGCCGTTCTCGGCGCTCGACGCGCCGGTGCGCGCCGATCTCCGCCGGGAGCTGCGCCAGCTGCAGCGCGAGACGGGGATCGCGACCGTCCTCGTCACCCACGACCCAGAGGAGGCGGCGCTGCTCGCGACGGAGGTGATGGTCATCGCCGAAGGGCGCCTGCTCCAGGCCGGGACCCGGCGCGAGGTCTTCGGGAGGCCGTCCTCGCCGGAGGTGGCGCGCCTGCTCGGCATCGCCAACCTCCTCCCCGGGACCGCCCGCGTTTCCGGCGGGGTCGTGTGCGGCGACGCGGTGTTCGAGGCGCGGACCGACGGGCTGGCTCCCGGCGCACCATTGTGGTGGTGCATCCGGCCCGAGCAGGTGGTGGTCGGATCGGAGGGGGACGTCGAGGCGCTCGTCGTCGACGTTCTCGATCTCGGCTCCAACCGCGAGGTCGCGCTGGATCTCGGCGACGGGCTCGTGCTGCGGGCACGGGGATCGGGCGCCGAGGGCGTGATCGTCGGCGCGCGCTGTCGCGTCGGGCTGCCGGTCGAGGCGGTCGCCGTCTGGCCGCGGGAAGCCTGAAAGTGACGGACTCCCGACGGGCGTCCCAGGCTCGTCGCCGCGCCGGCCAGCCGGCTTGTCGGGCCCTGCCGACGGGCGGTCTCGCGGAGGTGTGTCGATAGGATGACCAGGTGGCGACCGCTCGAAGTTCGGTCGTGGGCATCGTCTCAGCGGGGGTGTGAGCGGCCGAATGCGCGTCGAGGAAGCGTCACCCGTCGGCGACGCGGGCACGGCCGGCCGTTGATCCCGCTCGCCGACGCCCGCCGCCTCGTCCTGTCGGCCGTCGCGCCGGCGCCGCCGGTCCGACTGCCCCTCGGCGAGGCCCTGGGATCCGTCGCCGCCGAGCGCGTTGTCGCCGACGGGCCCGTGCCGCCGTTCGAGAACTCGCAGATGGACGGGTACGCCCTCGTCGCCGCCGACACCGCCGCCGGCGAGACCCACCTGAGAGTCGTCGGATCGGTCATGGCCGGTCAGGTGGGGGGGATGACCGTCGGGTCGGGTGAGGCGGTGCGGATCATGACCGGCGCGCCGATTCCCGCCGGTGCCGACGCGGTGTGCATGGTCGAGCGGACGACGACCGAGGATGACGGTTCCGTCGTCGTGCACGGATCCGTCGAACCAGGTGAGTACGTCCGTCGCGCCGGGGAGGACATCGCGGCCGGCGAGGTCGTGATCCGGCCGGGGACCGTTCTAGGCCCGTCGCAGTTGGGCGTGCTGGCGAGCCTCGGGAAAGGGGCCGTTCTTGTGCACCGACGCCCGCGGGTGGGGGTCCTCTCGACCGGTGACGAGCTTGTCCCCCTCGGCGAACGCCTGCGGCCCGGCCAAGTCCGTGACGCCAACCGCCCGGCGCTGCTCGCCCTGGTACAGGCGTCTGGCTTCCCGGCGGTCGATCTGGGAATCGTCGCCGACGACGAGGCGCGTCTCGCCGAGGCGCTCACGGGCGCCGCGACCGCCTGTGACGTCGTGGTCACCTCCGGTGGGGTGAGCGTCGGGGACCGCGACTACGTGAAGGTCGTGCTCGACAAGCTGACCGACGGGCAGATGCGATGGATGCAGGTGGCGATCAAGCCGGCGAAACCGTTCGCCTTCGGCGTGCTCGCCGCCTCGGGCACGCCGGTGTTCGGACTGCCGGGGAATCCGGTGTCCTCGCTGGTCTCGTTCGAGCTCTTCGTGCGCCCGGCGCTGCGACGCATCGCGGGACACCGCCAGCTCGACCGGCCGGCCGTGGACGCCGTCGCCGACGAAGACCTCGGTCGGGCCCTGGACGGCAAGCTGCACCTCGCGCGGGTCTGTGCCCGGTTCGACACGGACGGCAGGGTGCACGTGCGGTCTTCCGGACGGCAGGCTTCCCACCTGCTCCGGGCGATGGCGGAGGCCAACGCCCTGGCACTCCTCCCCGACGGCGAGGGCGTGAGGCGCGGGGCCCGCGTCCGGGTGATGTTGCTCGACGCCGACGGCCTGGCGCCGGCGGGGGAGGAGGGCGCGCCGTGACGGCGGGCGTGGCGACCCCCGTTCGTCTCGGCCGCCGACCGGAGGTGCGCCGGGACTTTTCCGCGATGCCCGTCGAGGGACCTCTGGTCGACACGTTTGGCAGGGTGCACAACGACCTGCGGATCTCGGTGACCGACCGCTGCAACCTCCGCTGCACTTACTGCCTGCCAGACGAGGACCAGGATTTCCTGCCCCGCGCCGAGATCCTCACGTTCGACGAGATCGAACGTGTCGCGCGCCTCACCCGTTCGCTCGGGGTCAGAGCGGTCCGCGTGACGGGAGGGGAGCCGCTCATCCGGGCCGGCGTGGTGGGACTCGTCGAGCGGTTGGGCGCCCTCGGCTTCGAGGACCTCGCGCTCACGACGAACGGCACCGTGCTCGCCCGCCTCGCCCCGGCGCTCCGGGCGGCCGGCCTCGACCGCGTCAACGTGAGCTGCGATTCGTTGCGCGCCGACCGCTTCGCGAGGATCCGCCGCCGGGGCGAGCTCGCCCGGGTGCTCGGGGCGATGGATGCGGCCGAGGAGGCGGGACTTCGGCCGGTGAAGGTGAACGTCGTCCTCCAGCGCGGGGTGAACGACGACGAGATCGTCGACTTCGCCGAGTTCGCCCGGGCGACGGGGCGCGAGGTGAGGTTCATCGAGTTCATGCCCCTCGACGCCGAGGGCCATTGGGACGCTGACGCCGTCGTGCCTTCGGCGGAGGTGATCGCGCGCCTCGGCGCCCACTCGCCACTGGAGCCGGTCGGGCGCGGGGGCGCGGACGCGGCGCCGGCCACCGTCTACCGCTTCACGGACGGCCGGGGCCGCATCGGCGTGGTGCCGACCGTCACCCAGCCTTTCTGCGGGACCTGCAACCGCCTGCGGCTGACGGCGGACGGAGCCGTGCGGAACTGCCTTTTCAACGACGACGAGCTTTCGGTGCGGGAGCTGTTGCGCGGCGGGGCCGCCGACGAGGAGATCGCGCTCGTCCTGCGCCGGGCGGTGTGGGGCAAGCGGGCCGGACACGGGATCGGTGAGCCCGGGTTCATCCGCCCGGCGCGCTCGATGTCGATGATCGGGGGCTAGATGACCCGCCTCCGCCTCTTCGGCAGCGCCGGCGACGCGGCCGGCGTCCGCGGCGACGATCTGCCGGGGGACACGGTCGGTGACCTCCTGGAGGTGGCGTGCTCCCGCTACGGCGCGCCCTTCGTCACGGTCCTCGCCACGGCCCGCGTCTGGGTGAACGGCCGCAACGCCCCCCCCGACACGCCGCTTCAACCGGGCGACGAGGTGGCGGTGCTGCCGCCGGTGTCGGGCGGCTGAGCCGGAGGCACCCCCGGGCGGGTAGCCGCGCCACGGCGTCGGGTGGCCGGTGGCGATGGCCTAGTGCGGCCGCCCCCCGGCGAGCAGTTCGAGGGCGTGGGGCAGCACATCGAGCACGGCTTCGAGGTGCTCGACGGCGCCGGCGGGCGATCCCGGCACGTTGAGCACGAGCGTCTCGCCGACCGTCCCGGCGACGCCACGCGACAGCCTTCCGAGCGGATCCGCCCGGCGCATCGCCTCGGCGAGGCCCGGCGCGGCGCGCTCGATGACGAGGTGGGTCGCCTCCGGCGTCGTGTCGCGGGGCCCGAAGCCCGTGCCCCCGGTCGTGACGATGAGGCCGAAGAAGTCCCGGGCCATCTCGGTGAGCGCCGCCGCGATGGCGGCGGTGTCATCGGCGACGACGTCGCGGGCGGCGACCGCGAATCCCGCCGCCTCGAGCCGCGCCGCCAGCGCGGGGCCCGCGGCGTCCTCGCGCGTTCGGGCGGCGACGCCGTCCGAGACGGTGAGGACCTTGGCGGCAAGGGGCATTGGCGCAGCGTAGCGGGGGGCGGCCAGGCTCTCGGGTCGGTCGCGGCCCGGGCGGGCCGGCCGGGGTGCGATGCTCGTCGCGTGGGCGTGCCACCCGAGGGCGGTCTCAGTCACGTGGACGCGCGCGGCCGGGCCTCGATGGTCAACGTCACCGCCAAGCCCCCCACCCACCGCGTCGCCCGGGCAACCTGCTCGGTCCGGATGTCCGCGCCCGGCTGGGAGCTGCTGCGCGACGCGTCGGCGGGCGCCGAGATCGTCTCGACCGCCCGGTCGGCCGGCCTCGTCGCCGGCAAGCGGGCCGCGGCGGTCATCCCGCTGTGCCATCCGATCCGGATCGACTCGATCGCCGTCGAGGTCGCGCTGGGCGGATCCGCGGTGTCGATCACGGCGACCGTCGAGACCGTGGAGCGCACGGGCGTCGAGATGGAGGCGCTCGCCGCCTGCGCCGGGGCGGCGCTCGCCATCGTGGGCGCGGTGCTTCCGGTCGACCCCGATGTGCGCGTCGACGATCTCGTGGTCGCGCACAAATCCGGCGGGCGATCGGGGACCTGGAACCGTTAGGGCGGCGGCGCGGGAGACTGCGGCCGGCCGCCTTCCAGCCGGCGCAGGTCCGCCGGGGTGTCGATGTCGTCGGGCGCCCCCACGTCGTCGCAGTCGACGAGCGTGACGAGCTCGGGCTGGGCGCGCAGCACCGCCCGGGCCCCCACGTCGCCCACGGCGTGCAGGGCGACCACCTCCCACAGCGAGCGGTCGAGGAGCGCCGGGGTCAGGCCCTCGCCCCGCCAGGCGGCGACGGGGGCGCGGGCGCCGCCCCGCCAGGCGGCGATCAGGCGGGCGACGAGGGCGGGCGTGACGAGGGGCTGGTCGACGAGGGCGACGAGGGCGGCTCCCGCCCCCGCTTGCCGCGCCGACTCGAGCCCGACCCGTAAGGACCCGCCCATGCCGTCGGGCCAGGCCCCGTTGACGACCACGACGGCGTCGGCGAGATCGCACGCCGCCTGCACCTCGGCCGCGGCGGCGCCGAGCACCACGCACACCGGTCGGCAGCCGCCTTGGGCGAGGGTCCGGATCGAGCGCTCGACGAGCATCTCGCCGGCGAAACGGACGAGGGCCTTCGGACCGCCGAAGTGCCATCCCTCGCCGGCCGCGAGCACGACGCCGGCGACGGCGCGCTCGGCGTCGTGTCCCGTCCGGCTGCGTGCCACGCCAAGCCTCCCCTCGCCGCGCCCCTTGCGGCGAGCGTACAGAGCGGGCGCCGGGGCCTTGCCCTGGTCAGCCGGGGAGCACCGGGCGGACGTCGCAGATGTCGGCCGATTCCTGGCGGGCCGGGCCTAGAGTCGTTGCAATGCTGCAGCGCAGGGGCACGACGCGGGTGCTCGCCGTGGCGCGCGGGGACGAGCCCGCCGATCTCCTCATCAAGGGGGGCCGGGTGTTCGTCCCGGGCACCCGGGAGTGGGTCGTGACCGACCTCGCCATCGCCGACGGTGTGATCGCCGGCTGGGGTTCCCGAGACGCCGTCCAGGTGGTCGACGTCGCCGGGGCGTCGCTCACGGCGGGCTTCATCGACCCGCACATGCACCTCGAGTCCACGAAGCTGTGGGTGGACGAGTTCGTGCGCACGGTGCTGCCGCACGGGACGACCGCCGTCGCCGCGGACCCGCACGAGATCGCCAACGTCTTCGGGGTCGCGGGCGTCGTCGCCCTGGCGGAGGCGGCGAGGGACCTGCCTTTCACCTTCGGGATCTGCGCTTCGAGCTGTGTGCCGGCGTCGCCTTTCGAGAGCCCGGCGAGCGTTCTCGACCACGCCAAGCTCGTCGAGCTCCTCGACCGCCACGGGGCGATCGGGATCGCCGAGATGATGGACTTCCCGGGCGTGATCCGGGGCGATGCCGAGGTGCTCGCCAAGATCGCGGCGGCGGGCCGGCGGCGGGTCGACGGGCACGCCCCGGGGGTCCGCGGGCCCTCGCTCGACGCCTACCTCGCCGCCGGCGTGGAATCCGACCACGAGTGCACCGACGTCGACGAGGCCGACGAGAAGCGCCGCAAGGGGATGTGGATCTTCATCCGGGAAGGCTCCGCCTCGCGCAACCTCGCCGACCTCATCCCCTCGGTCCTCGCCCATGGCACCGACCGCGTCGCCCTCTGCACCGACGACCGCGAACCCGACACCCTGGTGCACGACGGGCACATCAACGACTGCGTGCGCCTGGCGGTCGCCGCCGGCCTGCCGGTCGAGGAGGCGCTCGTGCTGGCAACGGCGAATCCTGCCGACTACCACCGGTTCGACCGCCTCGGCTGGCTCGCCCCCGGCTACCAGGCGGATGTTTGCTGCTTCGACGAGCTTTCGACCTTCGAGCCGACTCGCGTCTGGCAGGCCGGCCGGCTCGTGGCGGTCGACGGCCAGATCGTGCCCGGCGTGGTGCCGAACGCCCCGGCCCCCGAGTGGATGTTCCACTCCGTGCACCTCGACGAGCTCCCGGGGCCGGCCGTCTTCGAGTTCCCCGCTCCCTCCGGCAAGGCCCGGGTGATCGGCATCGAGTCGCGCTCGCTCTCGACGCGGGCCTTGATCGTCGACGTGGCGGACGCGACCCAGGACGTGGCGCGGATCGGCGCCGTCGAGCGCCACAACCACACCGGGAGGATCGGCCTCGGCTACGTCGCCGGCTTCGGGCTCGAGCGGGGGGCGATCGCCTCGACCGTGGCGCACGACGCCCACAACTGCATGGTGGTGGGCGCCCGGGACGCGAGCGGTCCTGCCGAGATGGCGGCCGCCGTGGCGCGCCTCGTCGAGATCGGCGGCGGGCAGGTCGCCATGCTCGACGGGCACGTGATCGGCGAGGTGCGGTTGCCGATCGGCGGCCTGATGAGCGACAAGGACGCCCGCGAGGTCGCCGGCGAGGTGCACGAGCTCGCCGACGTCGTCTCGACCCGGCTCGGGCTGACGATCGAGGCGCCGTTCATGCAGCTGTCGTTCCTCGGCCTCACGGTGATCCCGGAGCTGCGGATGACCGACCGGGGACTGTTCGACGTCACCGCCTTCTCGCTCGTCGACGTCGCCGTCGGCTGAGCCGACCGCCGGGCCTCAGTCGTCGGAGGTGTCGACGGTCCCCGCCGCCGGCCCGGACATCGGCAGCGACGCCCGCCAGGTCCCGTCGAGGTCGTGCAGCGCCGCCGCCACGGCGCCGGCCGTCGGCACGAGGCCGATCTCGCCGATCCCCTTGATGCCGTAGGGGGAGCGCGGCTGGGGCTCCTCGACGAGGACGACCCGGACCGGGGGCACGTCCTTGGCCCGCAGGATCCCGAGACTCCGCAGGGTCATGTTGCGGGGCCGGCCCTCTTCGTCGGCGGGGAAGTCCTCCGAGAGGGCGTAGCCGAGCCCCATGTGCACGGAGCCCTGGATCTGACCCTCGCACAGCATCGGGTTGACCGCCCGCCCGACGTCGTGGACGGCGAGCACGCTCTCGATCCGGCCGGTCGCGCGGTCGATCACGACGAGCTGGGCGGCGAAGGAGAAGGCGGCATGCACCGTCGGGTGGGGGAGCCCCTCGGCGAGCGAGTTGGTCCAGTCGACGCGGTGCTCGCCCACGTAGTCGACGTTCGGGCGGCGTCCGTCCTCGTTGGCCCGCCGGCAGGCGTCGGCGACGGCGCCGGCGCCCATCAACGTGCCGCGCGAGCCGGTCGTCTGGCCGGCGCCGAGCTCGCGGGAGGTGTCGACGACGACCCGGATCCGTTCGGCCGGGATGGCGAGCTCCTCGACGGCGACCTGGCGGGCGACCGTGTGGATCCCCTGGCCCATCTCGGTCCAGCAGTGGCGCACCTCGACGCCGCCGGCCTCGTCGAACCGGACGACGGCCCGGGCCACCTCGACGGCGCCGTTGCCGAGGCCGGCGTTTTTCAACCCCAGCCCGAGTCCGACCGCCTTGCCGACGGCGACGGCCTCGTCGAGGGCGGGTTTCACCTGTTCGAGGCAGGCGAGCGCACCCCGGCTCCCGGCGTCCATCACCTGTCCGGGGCCCCAGACCGCACCCGGCGCGACGACGTTGCGCCTGCGCATCTCCCAGCCGCTCAGCCCGACCTTTTCGGCGAGGCGGTCGATCACCCCCTCCATCGCGAACTGGGCCTGGTTGGCGCCGAAGCCGCGGAAGGCGCCGGCGACGGGATTGTTCGTGCGCACGGCGACGGCCTCGACGTCGATCGCGGGCACGACGTAGGGCCCCGAGGCGTGCCCGGCGGCGCGCTCCAGCACGTGGCTCCCGACCGAGGCGTAGGGCCCGGTGTCGCTCATCAGACGGGCCCGTAGCGCCGTGAGCCGGCCGGCGGCGTCGCATCCGGCCGAGTACTCGAGCCGGAACGGGTGGCGCTTGGGGTGCAGGAGCAGGGACTCCGTCCGGGAGAGCGTGCACTTCACGGGGCGTCCCAGCAGCCAGGCGGCGAGCGCCGTCTGGGCCTGGTTCGACATGTCCTCCTTGCCCCCGAAGGCGCCGCCGTTCGAGACCTGCTCGACGAGCACGGCCTCCTCGGGCAGGGCGAGCACCGAGGCGATCTGGCGCCGGTCGTCCCAGACGCCCTGGCCCCCGGAGTAGACGTGGAGGCGGCCGTCGTCGCCCGGCACGGCGAGGGTGGACTCCGGTTCGAGGAAGGCGTGCTCGACCCGCTGGGTCGCAAAGACCTCGTGGACGGTGTGCGCCGAGGCGGCGAGGGCGGCGTCGACGTCGCCCCGGCGGTAGCCGCAGCGCGCGAGCTCGTTGCCCGGCAGCTGCCAGGCGGCGTCCTCCGGGTCCGCCAGCGCCGCCACGGGGTCGGTGAGGGGGCGCAGCGGGCGGTAGCCCACCTCGACGAGGGCGGCCGCCCGCCGGGCGGTCTGGCGCGTGTCGGCGACGACCATCGCGAGGACGTCGCCGAGGTACGAGGTCCGGCCCCCCACGGGGATGAAGACCGGCCAGTCGGCGCTGGAGATGCCGACGCGCAACTCGCCGGGCACGTCGCCGGCGGTCAGCACGGCCGTGACCCCCGGGAGCGTGCGGGCGGCTGCGGTGTCGATCCGCACGACCTCGGCGCGGGCGTGGTCGGCCAGCCGGAGGGCGCCGTGCAGCATCCCGGGCAGGCGGAGGTCGTCGACGAAGCCGCCGTCGCCGAGCGCCTGGCGCTCGCCGTCATAGCGCGCGGCGCGGGCGCCGATGCCGCCGGAGGGCAGGATCGCCGGCGGCGAGCCGGCGGCGAGGAGCTCCGCGGCGTCGAGGATCTTGGCGTACCCGGTGCACCGGCACAGGTGGGCCCCGAGGTGCCGGGCGGCCTCGGCGCGGGTGAGGCCGGAGCCTTTCTTGTCGAGGAGCGCCTTCAGGCGGACGACGATCCCCGGGGTGCAGAAGCCGCACTGCAGGGCGCCTGCGGCGACGAAGGCCGCCGCGAAGCGCTGGCGCTCGGCCGGGTCGAACCCCTCGAGGGTGACGACCGAACGGCCCCGGGCCCGCGAAAGGGCGACCTGGCAGGCGACGACGGCCTTGTCGTCGACGAGCACCGTGCAGCAGCCGCACTGCCCGCTCGGCGAGCAGCCGTCCTTGGGCGAGGTGACGCCGAGCTCCTCGCGCAGCGCCGCGAGGAGGTGGGGATGGTCGTTGCGCACCTCGACGGGGCTGCCGTTCAGGACGAACGAAATCCCCCCGGGCCCGTCGGAGCCGTCCGGCGTCACCAAGTCAGTCCCTGCCCCCTCGACCGTCGCAGCCTATCGGGGGCCTTTCCGGCCGGACGCAGACCGCCCGTCCCCCTCCGGCGGGGCGGCCGGGGCGGGTTGGTCACCTCGCCTGCTGCAGGGCCCGCCAGACGCGCTCGGGGGTGAACGGGATCGTGTTGATGGCGACGCCGGTCGCGTCGAGGATGGCGTTGCGCACCGCCGGCGCGACGTCGTCCATCGGGATCTCCGCCACCGCCTTGGCCCCGAAGGGGCCGGAGGGCTCCATCGTCTGCACGAGGTAGACCTCCATCGGCGGGGTGTCGTCGGCGCGGAAGATCCAGTAGGGCCCGAACCGGTCGTTGAGCGGGCGCCCTTCGCCGTCGAGGACGACCTCCTCGCAGAGGGCGTAGCCGAGGGCCTGCAGCATCGCCCCCTCGACCTGGCCGCTCGCCGTGACCGGGTTGATGGGCACGCCGCAGTCGACGGCGGTGACGAGCTTGGTGACGGTCACCTGGCCCGTCTCAGTGTCCACCTCGACCTCGGCCGCCTGCGCCGCGAAGGGCGGCGGGGATTCGGGCGAGACGTGCGAGGCGGTGCCCATGATCTGTTCCTGGTCCTCAGTGTGCAGGGCGTTGAGGGCGATGTCGCCCATCGCGACCGAGCGCCCGTCGGCCGCCCAGGCCCGCCGGTCGTGGAGCTCGATCGTCCCGGGGTCGTCGACTAAAAGCATGCGGGCCGCCCGGGCGACGATGCGCGACCGGGCCGCCTCGGCGGCCTTTTTCACCGCGCCCCCCGAGACGTAGGTCGTGCTCGAGGCGTAGGCGCCGACGTCGAACGGCGTGAAGTCGGTGTCGGACGAGTAGACGAGGATGTCCTCGACCGGCACGCCGAGCACCTCGGCGGCGATCTGGGCGAGGACCGTGTCCGAGCCGGTGCCGAGGTCGGTCGCGCCTAGGAGCATGTTGAACGAGCCGTCGTCGTTGATCTTGATCGAGCACGCCGCCATGTCGACGAGCGGGATCCCCGAGCCCTGGATGGCGAGCGCGAGCCCCAGGCCCCGGCGGATGTTCGGCCGATCGGCCGGGCGATGCCAGGCGGGGTCGCCCCGCCTCTCCCAGCCGATGGCGCGCCGGGCCTGCAGGGCGCACTCCTCGAGGCCGCAGCTCGTGACGACGGGCATGTCCTCGGGGGCGATGTCCTCGACGCCGCCCCGCTCGCCGAGCTGCAGCACGATGTCGAGCGGGTCGCCGGTCCGCACCCAGTTGCGCCGGCGGATCTCGTAGGGGTCCAGACCGAGTGCCCGGGCGATGCCGTCCATGTGGGACTCGAGGGCGAAGAACGCCTGGGGGGCGCCGTAGCCGCGGAAAGCACCCGCCACCGGGCGGTTCGTGTAGGCGACGTCGCAGCGGAAGCGCTTGGCCGGGCAGTTGTAGAGCGAAAGGCCGTGCTGGCCGCAGACCGAGTTCACCGTGAAGCCGTGCGTGCCGTAGGCGCCGGTGTTGGCGACCACCCGCATGTCCTGCGCCACGAGCCGGCCCTCGGCGTCGACGCCGGAGCGCAGCGTGATCGTCTGGGCGTGGCGGACGCGGGTCGAGGCGAACTCCTCGGCCCGGGTGAGCTCGAGACGGACCGGGCGGCGCGTCGCGAGCACGAGATGGCCGACGATGTCCTCGATCACCATCTCCTGTTTCGCCCCGAAGCCGCCGCCGAGGCGGGGCTTGACGACGCGGATGCGCTTGACGGGCAGTCCCAGGAGGGGCGCCACCATCCGGCGGACGTGGAACGGGACCTGGGTGGAGGAGCGCAGCACCAGCCGTTCGTCCTCGTCGAGCCACCCGATCGTGATGTGCGGCTCGATGGGCGTGTGCTGGACCTGCTGGACGTGGAAGGTCTCCTCGAAGACCCGGTCGGCGGCGGCGAAGGCGGCGGCGAGCTGGTCGTCGGAGACCGTCTGACCCTCGATGTGGTGGCTGATGTTGCGGCTGGCGTCGAAGATCCCCTCCGTGTCCGGCTCGTCGTGGATGACCGGCGCCCCCGGCCCGATCGCCTCGATCTCGTCGAACACGGCGGGGAGGACCTCGTACGTCACCTTGATCAACCGGCAGGCCTCCTCGGCGATCTCGACCGATTCCGCCGCCACGGCGGCGACCCGGTCGCCGACGTGGCGGACCTTGTCGTCGAAGCTCACCTGGTCCCACGGTGGCGGGTTCGGCCAGCTCTGGCCGCCCGAGGCGTACTTCACGCGCGCCGTGTTCCGGCAGTGGAGGACGGCGTGGACACCGGCCAGCGCGCGAGCCGCCGAGTCGTCGATCTCGACGATGCGGGCGTGGGCGTGCGGGCTGCGCAGCACCTTGGCGAACAGCACCCCCCGCGGTTCGATGTCGTCGGTGAAGGCCGGGTTGCCCTTCACGAGCTTCAGCGCGTCGACTTTCGTCTCCGGCTTGCCGACGACGCATGTCTGCGGGACGTCGGGCGAGGCGACGAGGCGCGGCACCGCCATCGAGACGTCGCCGTCGGTTGCCGGCACCGGCGCGGGCGGGGATCCCACCTGCCCGGCGAGCGGGTCGACGAGGACCGGGTCCATCGGCGGGTACTTCTCGCCGCGTAGCATCGCCGCGGCGCGTTGCACCGCCGCGACGACTTTCGCGTAGCCGGTCTCCCGGTCGAGGATCCCGCTCAGGGCGTCGCGGATCTCGGCCTCGGTGGGGTCGGGGTTCGCCTCGAGGAGCGCTTTCGTGGCGAGCACCATCGCCCCCGCCGAGTACCCCGACTGCATCGCGCCGGCCTCGACAAAGGCCTCCTGGATCGGGTGGAACTCGCCGGTGGCGACGTTGAGCGCCTCGACCGTCGTGATCTCGTGGCCGGCGGCCTGGGCCGCGAGCAGCACGTCGGCCGAGACTAGGCGGCCGTCGAAAAGGACGGCCGCCGCGCCGGTCTCGCCCGTGGCGGAGCCGAACCGCACGCTGAAGAACCCGAGCCCGCGCAGCACGGCAAGAAGCGTCGTGTGGGTCCCGCAGGCGACGGCGTGGGGCGTGCCGTTGACCGAGAGACGGACCACCGTCGTGAGCTCTCCAGACCGCCCCGCGCCCGATTCCCGCTTCGCCGTTCCGGCGGTGAATGCCTCGTGGCGGGGGAGCCGTCTCACGACTCCTCCACCGCCGCGAGGGCCCGCGCGCTCAGCACGGCGGCGAGGGCGCGCCGGTACTCGCTCGAACCCCGGAAGTCGCCGGGGGGAGCGAGCCGGTCCGTCGCCCCCGGCTCGACGAGCACCGGTGTCGCCGCGACCCCGGTGAGCGCGAGCCGCCACACCCCGTCGAGGCGGCGGGCGACGGCGGCGACGATCGGGCGGTCGGAGGGCGTGCGCGCCGTGCGCGCGACCGCAGCCGAACCGCGGGTGTCGAGCGAGACGGCGGTGATGACC
Source organism: Acidimicrobiales bacterium (assembly GCA_050013835.1). Classification (GTDB taxonomy): domain Bacteria; phylum Actinomycetota; class Acidimicrobiia; order Acidimicrobiales; family Bog-793; genus Bog-793. Next base: position 37,101 of record JBEKEM010000003.1, on the reverse strand, counting down.
TCGCCACTCGCCAGCGGAAGCCGGGCAAGGAGCGCTTCGAGCGTGACCTCCGTCGTGCCCTTTTCGCTGGCGAGCTCCACGCGTGCCCCGTAGGCGAGGAGCGCCGCCAGAAGCTCGCTGTCCCAGGCCGCCGTGGCGACGCACCCGCCGATGCTCGCCTGCGCCCGCAGCGTGCTCGGTGCCTCTCGGCGCGCCGCCTCGCGCACCACCGGGGGGGCCTCGTCGCAGTCGGCGAGCTGCTGCAGTCTCGTCACGGCGCCGATCGTGAGGGTGCCGTCACCACGTCGAGAGATCGTGTCGAGGCCGAGCGCCTGCAGGTCGACCACCTCGACGGACGCCGAGCCGTCGCGCGCGCGGAACCTCGTCCCCCCACCGATCACCGCCGCCGAAGGGCTCTCGAGCAGCGAGAGCGCCTCCCTTAACGACTGCGGGCGCGAGTACCGAGCAGTGCTCTCCATCTCGAGCCAGTACCTCCCGGGAGGTTCGCGGACGAGCCTAACGTCTCCCCGTCGGAGGGTCCCCCCCGGGCGCGAGCGTCGAACGGGCCAGGTAGCGGCCCCAGCCGGCCTCGCCGACGAAGCGCCCGTCGCGGGCGACCGGCCGGCCGCGGCTCAGCACCAGCTCGGGCCAGCCGGTGGCGACCATGCCCTCGTAGGGGGAGTGGTCGACCGCCATGTCGAGGTCGGCGGCGCCGAGCGGTTGGCGTCGCTCGGGGTCCCAGACCACCACGTCGGCGTCGGCGCCGACTCCGAGCGAGCCCTTCACCGGCCAGAGCCCGAAGGCCTGCGCCGGCGCCGTGGCGCAGATCCGCACCCAGTCGGCGGCGCTGATCCGGCCGTCGCGCACCCCCTGCCAGATGAGGGCGAGCCGCGTCTCGACGCCCGGGAGGCCGCCGGGGATCTCCGTGAAATCGCGCGCGCCTCCCGGCAGCCCGGTGACCCCGGCGCGGCGGTCGGCGCGCCGGAACGGGCAGTGGTCGGTGCCGACGGTCTGGATCCACCCCCGGGCGAGGCCCTCCCACAGGCGGTCGGCTTCTCCCGCCGGGCGCAACGGGGGCGTGCAGACGAAGTCCGCCGCGTCGGGGCCCCCGAGCCTGGTCTCGTCGAGGTAGAGGTACTGCGGGCAGGTCTCCGCCTGGACCCGGACCCCCCGCTCCCGGGCGGCGCGGATCTCGGCGAGGGCGTCGCCGCAGGAGACGTGTACGACGTAGATGGCGGCGCCGGTCAGCTCGGCGAGGACCGCGGCGCGCGCCGTCGCCTCCGCTTCGAGGAGGGGCGGTCGCGTGCGGGCGTGCTCGATGACCGCCGTGCGACCTTCCGCCAGCGCCTCGCGCCGGAGTTCTTCGATCGCCGCGCCGTTCTCGCAGTGGAGGGTGACGAGCGCCCCCTGGCGCCGGGCCGAGCGCATCAGCGCGACGACCGTGCCGTCGTCGACCTGCAGGCGGTCGGGGTAGGCGAGGTAGAGCTTGAACGAGGTGATGCCTTCCGCGACCGCCCCGGCGACGACCGCCTCGGGGACGACAGCGGTGAAGCTGAGGTGCAGGCCCCAGTCGATCGACGCGGGCTCCGCGAGTCTGCGCCATCTCGCCGCGGCGTGCATCGGGTCCTCGCCGCGTTCGGGCGTGATGTAGTCGATGATCGTCGTCGTGCCGCCGATCGCCGCCGCCCTCGTCCCGGTGGCGAAATCGTCCGAGACGCGCACCGCCCCGACCGGGAGCGCCATGTGCGTGTGGGGGTCGACGCCGCCGGGCACGACGAGCCTGCCGGCCGCGTCGTGCACGTCCTCGCCCGGGCGGGGGGCGAGCCCCGGCGCCACCTCGGTCACCCGGCCGTCGTCACCGACCCGGAGGTCGGCCGGACGCTCGCCCGTCTCGTCGATGACGGTGCCGCCGCGGATCAGCACGGTGTGGCCCTCACCGCCACAGCTCGCGGGAGCGCCGCGCCAGTTCGCCGTGCGCGGCCGTGAGGTCGACGCCCACGAGGTTCCCGTCGACCACCACCTCGCGGCCCCCGACGAGAAGGTGGCGCACGCGCCGGTCGGGGCCGAGCACGAGCCCGTCGACCGGGTCGGGGATGTCGGCCAGGTCGGCGAGCGGCCAGACGGCGAGGTCGGCCACCGCCCCCACCTCGAGCCGGCCGAGATCGGCACGCCCGAGGCAGGCCGCGCCCCCCGAGGTGGCGAGCGCCAGCGCCTCGGCCGGCGACAGGGCGTCGGCCCGTCCCTCTCGCAGCCGCGCCAGGTTGAGCGCCTGGCGCAGTTCCGGCAGCAGCACGCCCAGCTCGTTGGAGGCCGGGCCGTCGACGCCGAGGCCGACGGCCGCGCCGGCGTCGAGGAGGCCCCGTACCGGGCAGAGGCCGGCGGCGAGCCGCGCGTTCGAGCTCGGGCAGTGGGCCACGCCGGCGCGGGCGTCCCCGAGGGCGGCGACCTCAGCCGGCTCGAGGTGGACGGCGTGGGCGAACCAGACGTCGTCGCCGAGCCACCCGAGCTCCTCCATCAACTCGAGCGGCCGCAGTCCGAAGCGCGCCTGGCAGTGGCGCGCCTCGTCCTCGGTCTCGGCGAGGTGGGTGTGCAGGCGCAGTCCCAGTCGGCGGGCGAGGGCGGCGGACTCGCGCAAAAGGTCGGTCGTCACCGAGAACGGGCTGCACGGCGCGACGGAGACCATCACGCGGTCGCCGTCGTGCAGGCGGGCGGCGACGGACTCGGTCGAGGCGAGGATGGCGTCGATCGACTCCACGACGGAGTCGGGCGGGAGCCCCCCGGCGCTCTCTCCGAGGTCCATCGAGCCCCGGCAGAGCTGCAGCCGGACTCCGACGGTGCCCGCCGCGGCGGCGATGGCGTCGAAGACGGTGTCGTCGCCACGGGGCACGACGTAGTGGTGGTCCGACACCGTCGTCGCCCCGCCCAGGGCGAGCTCGCCCAGCCCGACGAGAGCCGCCACCGCCGTGTCCTCGGCCGAGATCCGCCCCCAGACGGGGTAGAGGGTCGTGAGCCATGTGAACAGGTCGCAGGCAGTCGCCCGGCCCCGGGTCAGCCACTGGTAGAGGTGGTGGTGGCAGTTGACGAGCCCGGCCGTGACGAGGGCACCGTCACAGCGCAGCACGCGGTCGCCGGGCCGGGCGTCGACCGTGCCGATCGTGGCGACGTGTCCTTGCTCGACGGCGATGTCGCCGGGCGAGGCGACGCCGCGCAGGACCGTCCGCTGTTCCACGCCCCGTAGTATCGCCGTCCCCGACATCACCCGACCAGGCCGTTGGGACCGGTCGGCCAGCTCGTCTCCGGTCAAGACGAGACCGCCCACCCAGCCCCGCCCGCCGGTGCGGCGGGCATCGCCGGCCCACGCCCCGGCCGGTCGCCCTGCCGCCTGGGGAGGGTCGCAGGGCGGCCCGTGACGGCGGGACGCCGCGCAGGGGAACAAGAAGACGACAAATTCAACAGCGACGGAACGGCGTCCAAGGGATACAGTGCCGGAGGTTTCACGGGGTTGCCTGCAACACGTTCTGTCGTACGACTAGATAGTGCGCACGACGAGGGCCGACCGACCTTTCCGAGGCGCACGGAGGGAGGTCCGACGATGGCCAACGGTGTGGACATGGGCTCCGGCCCGCCGGGAGGCGGGTCGTCGATGTCCGGCGACGAGGCCGCTGAGGGGTATAGCGCCTTCAAACTCGAGCAGCGGGGTATCGAGCACGTCGCGGATGCCGACCGGCGGCTGCGCCCTGGGGGCCTGTTCTGGATGTGGGCCGGCGGGATCTGGAACGTCGAGTTCCTCGTCTACGGCGCCCTGATCGTCGCCTTCGGGCTGACGTTCTGGCAGGCCGTCTTGGCGATCCTCCTCGGGAACATCGTCTACGTCTTCCTCGGCGCGGCGAGCCTTGCCGGGCCGAGGTCGGGGACGACGACGTTCATGGTGAGCCGCGCGGCCTTCGGCCGGAACGGCAACCGCGCGCCGTCGTTGTTCAACTGGATCACCCAGGTCGGCTTCGAGGTCGAAGGCCTTGTGATCGCGGTCTTGGTCGTCGTGGCGATGTTCAGCCACGAGGGGATCCACCTCAACGACACCGGCAAGACGATCGCGATCATCATCGCCGTCCTCATCCAGTTCGTCGTGCCGTTCCTCGGGCACGCGACGATCACGAAGGTCCTGCACTACCTGTCCTACGTGTTCGTCGTGGTCTTCGCCATCATGGCGTGCCTCGTCCTTCCCCACGTCCACCTGTCCGACCTGCACGCGCACGGCACGGACTCGTGGTGGCTGTGGACCACCGGGCTCGTGCTCGTCGTCTCGGCAGGGGGTCTCGGCTGGACCGAGAACGCGGCGGACTACTCCCGCTACCTGCCGGCTGACACCCCCACGGCGAAGACGTTCTGGGCCGCGACGCTTGGCGGGGCCATCCCGTCGATCCTGCTCGAGCTCCTCGGTGCCTGCGCCTACCTCGTCAGCACGTCACTCCAGAGCAACATCTACGGCCCCGGTGCCGCGGCCGCTCTTCCGACGTCGTTCGCCAGCTGGTTCTTCTGGCCGTTCTTGATCCTGGCGCTGCCGCAGCTGTTCGCGATCAACACGCTCGACATGTACTCCTCGGGGGTCACCCTCCAGGCGCTCGGCCTTCCGGCCAAGCGGTGGGTCTGCGTCGTCATCGACACCATCATCTCCGGTGGCGTGACGGCCCTCGTGATCTTCAAGGGGAACTTCTACACGGACCTTGCCGGGTTCCTCGACTACATCGTCGTCTGGCTCGGTGCGTGGTTCGGCGTCTACATCGTCGACTACTGGCTCCGGCGCGGCCGCTACGAGTTCAAGTCGTTGGCCGCCAAACACGGTGGTTTGTACTGGCGTGACGGCGGCTTCAACTGGAAGGCGTTGGTATCGCTGGCAGCTGGAATGTTCGCGGCGATGATGTGGATCGACGCGGCCTTCTACACGCCCTCGTACTCCTCGCCGTTGTCGAACTGGACCCACGGTGCCGACTTCAGCTGGGCCTTCGGGCTGATCGTCAGCGCGGTCGTCTACTTCGTGCTGTCGTTCCGTTCGGTCCCGAGGGAGGTCGCCAAGCAGTCCTTCTAGGCAGAAGCGGTGGCCCCCGCGCGTGGCGCGGGGGCCACCGTCTGTCTGGAACGAGATTCGCGCCGCCGGGGCCACGTGGTCACTAGGGTGCGCGAGCGGGTGGTGCCCGGGACGGGTCGCCGTCGCCGGGCGGGTCCTCGGTCGGGCGCGACGCCCGGCCGAAGTCGTCGGACAAGACAGATGAGCGGAGCAGTCGAAGGAGGCTCGGGGACCTCAAGTCCGGCTGGCAGCGACGATGGGGCCGTCGCGATCCAATAGAGACGGAGGAGTGCAGGTGCGGACCTTGGGACGCGAAGATGACATCGTCGACGAGGCGGTGTACGGCCGCACCGTCGAGCGCTTCCGGGAACGCCAGATTCTGTTGCCGACCTTCGCCGAGCTGGCCGAGCCGATCCTCATCCCCGCTCCCATCCGCCGGGCGCTCGGGGCGGTGGCGCCGGACGAGGCCAGTCCCCTCAACCTGTTCCGCGTCCACTGGTACAACGACGCCGGTCGCACGTCGCAGGTGACCGTGCCGGGTCACGTGGTGCTGCCGAGCGAGCTCACCGGCGTCGACGCCCGCATCGTCGTGGCGTTCGGCGACCGCTTCCCGATGATCCGCGCCCACAAGGTGCTCGCCGCGTATGGCTGCCTTGTGCCACGGGTCGTCACCGGGCAGTTCGACCCGACGGCGAACCGGGCGGTGTGGCCCTCCACGGGAAACTACTGCCGCGGCGGGGTGGCGATCTCACGGCTCATGAGCTGTCGCGGCGTCGCCGTGCTGCCGGAGGGGATGAGCCGGGAGCGTTTCGCCTGGCTCGAGGACTGGGTCGCCGATCCGGCGGACGTGATCGCGACACCCGGCACCGAGAGCAACGTGAAGGAGATCTACGACCGATGCGCCGAGCTGTCGCGTGACCGGGCGAACGTCATCTTCAACCAGTTCGCCGAGTTCGGGAACCACCTGGTCCACTACCGGTGCACCGGGTCCGCGCTCGGCGCCGTCTTCGACGAGATGCTGGCCACCGAACCCTCGCTGCGGCTCGCCGCCTTCGTCTCCGCCTCGGGCTCGGCGGGGACGCTGGGAGCGGGGGACTACCTGAAAGAGACGCGGGGGGCGCGCATCGTCGCCGTCGAGGCGCTCGAGTGTCCGACGATGCTCTACAACGGGTTCGGCGAGCACAACATCCAGGGGATCGGCGACAAGCACATCCCGTTCATCCACAACGTGTACAACACCGACATCGTGACGGCGGTCTCCGACCGCGCGACCGACCACCTCGCGGTGGTCTTCGGCTCGGCGGAAGGCAGGGCGTACCTCGCCCGGCGGCGCCAGGTGCCGCCCGAGGTGCTCGCGACTCTCGACGAGTTCGGCCTCTCGAGCATCTGCAACGTCCTCGCCGCCGTGAAGACCGCCAAGTACCTGGGACTCGGTCCCGACGACGTCGTGATGACGGTCGCCACCGACGGCGCCGAGATGTACGGAAGCGAGCGGCAGCGGATCGTCGCGCGGGATTTCGCCTCGGGCTTCGATGAGCGCTCCGCCGCCGAGGCGTTCGGCCGCTTCATGCTCGGCGCCGGGACCGACCACCTCCTGGAGACGACGGCCGTCGACCGGCAGCGCATCTTCAACCTCGGTTACTTCACGTGGGTGGAGCAGCAGGGGGTCGGAATCGACGAGTTCAACGCCCGGCGGGCCCAGTCCTGGTGGCGGGAACTGCGGACCGAGCTGACGCGCTGGGACGAGCTCATCCGCGCCTTCAACGGTCGCACCGGGGTCGCCGTCTCTTGAGCGCGCCCGCGAGCACGCTTTCCTGCGCCGGCTGCGGCGCCTCGCCGGGGGAGCGGGACCCATACCCCTTCCGTTGCCCGAACCACGCCGAGGGCGACGTCGACCACGTCCTCACCCGGGTGCTGGCGACCGACCGGGTGCGATTCCCGGAGGCGGAGGCGGACGACCCGTGCCCGTTCGTCGGCTACCGGGGGCTCCTCCATAGCTACCACCGTGCCCGCGCGGGAGGGGTGAGCGACGGGGACTTCGTCGCTCTCGTGCGACGCCTCGACGCAGCGGTCACCCGGGTCGACGGCCACGGTTTCACGGTGACTCCCTTCGGGCGGAGCGACGTCGTGTCGCGTGCCCTCGGCTTCGTCGAGCCGGGGGGCGTGTGGGTGAAGGACGAGACCGGGAACGTGGCCGGGTCGCACAAGGCGCGCCACCTGATGGGCGTGGCGCTGCACCTCGAGGTGGCGGAGATGCTCGGCCTCGTCCCGTCCGACCGGCACCCGACGCTCGCCGTCGCCAGCTGCGGGAACGCCGCGCTCGCCGCCGCGGTCGTCGCGGCCGCGGCCGGCCGGCGGCTGCGGGTCTTCGTGCCGGTCGACGCCGACGCCCACGTCGTCAACCGCCTCGGCGAGCTCGACGCCGACATCGTCGCCTGCGCGCGGAACCCCGGCGAGCCGGGGGATCCGACGTATCTCCGCTTGCTCGCCGAGCTCGACGAGGGCGCCGTCGGCTTCACCTGCCAGGGGAACCTCAACGGCCTGGCGATCGAGGGGGGCGAGACGCTCGGCTACGAGCTCGTCTCGCAGCTCGCATCGGACGGGCGGGGGCTCGACCACGTCGTTGTCCAGGTGGGCGGCGGCGCGCTCGCCAGCAGCTGCGTGCAGGCGTTCACCGAGGCACGTGCCCTGGGGAAACTCGGGAGGATCCCGCGGGTCCACACGGTGCAGACGGCCGGGGCCCACCCGTTGGAGCGGGCGTTCCGCCAGGTGCACAAGGACCTGGCGGGCGAGACGGACGCGGGAGCCACCGACCGGGCGGTCCGTGCCGCCGCCGGGCGGCGGTCGGCCTACATGTGGCCCTGGGAAGCCGAGCCCAGAAGCGTCGCCGAGGGGATCCTCGACGACGAGACCTACGACTGGCTCGCCGTCGTGCGCGGGATGCTCGCGACGCACGGGGAGCCGGTCGTCGTCGGGGAGGAGCGGCTCGTGTGGGCCCACGAACTCGGTCGGGAGGCGGGATTCCCGGTCAGCGCCACGGGCTCGGCCGGGCTCGCCGGACTGGCACAGCTCGTCGAGTCGGGCACCGTCCGGCGCGCCGAGCGGGTGGGGGTGCTCTTCACCGGGGTCGAGCGCTCGTGACCGCCGGGCAGACCCGCGCCAGCACCGCCTCGGGCGTGGCCCTGTGCGGCGCATGGGTCGCCGTGTCCCTCGCACCACCCGAAGTCGTGCGCGCCGATCTCGTCATCGCCGACGGGCGCGTGCGCGGCCTCGGGGCGGTTCCCCAAGGCATCCCGACCCGGGACTGCGGCGGAAGTTTGATCGTGCCGGGGAACGTCTGCGCCCACCACCACCTCTACTCGGCGCTGTCGAGAGGCATGCCGTACTCGCTGGCGCCACCGGCCGATTTCACCGAGATCCTCCAGCGGATCTGGTGGCGGCTCGACCGCGCCCTCGACGAGGAGTCGGTACGCGCCTCGGCGGTGCGGGGCGGTCTCGACGCCCTCCTCGCCGGCACCACGACGATCGTCGACCATCACGCCTCGCCGAACTTCATCGACGGGTCGCTCGACGTGATCGCCGAGGCGCTCGCCGTCCTGGGGGTGCGCTCGGTGCTCTGCTACGAGGTCACCGACCGGGACGGCCCGGAGCGCGCGACGGCCGGCCTCGAGGAGAACCGGAGGTTTGCCCGTCGCCCCCGGGAGCTCGCGCGGGGGATGGTGGGCGCGCACGCCTCGTTCACGCTGTCCGACGGGACCCTCGAGCGCTGTGCCGGGGTGGCGGCCGAGGCCGGCGTCGGCGTGCACATCCACGTGGCCGAGGACGACGTCGACGAGCGGGACAGCCTCCGCCGGGGCGGCAACCGGGTGGCGATGCGCCTGCGCGACCGCGGGGTGCTGAACCAGGACGCCCTGCTCGCCCACTGCGTCAAAGTCGACGACGACGAGGCCCGGCTCATCGGATCGATCGGCGCGACGGTCGTGTGCAACCCGCGGTCGAACATGAACAACAGCGTCGGGCACTCGCCGTTCAACCTGCGGGGCGGGAGGGTCGCGCTTGGCACCGACGGCATCGGGGGCGACATGCTCGCCGAGTCCCAGGCCGGGTTCTTCCGCGCCAAGGAAGCCGACCGTACGACGCCGCCGGAGTGGCCGCTCGCGCGCCTGGCCGAGGGCGCGCGCCTCGCCGGTCGATGCTTCGACGAGCCGCTGCTCGGCACGCTGCTGCCGGGCGCGCCGGCGGACCTCTGCGTCCTCGCCTACGACCCGCCGACGCCGATCAGCTCGGACAACCTCGCCGGGCACTGGGTCTTCGGGCTCGCCCCCGGCAGGGTGCGTGACGTCTACGTGGCCGGGGAGCTCGTGGTCGAAAACGGTCGTTCGACCCGTGTCGACGAGGCCGCGGTCGCCTCCGACGAGGTCGGGGTCACGGCGCGGTTGTGGGGCCGCCTCGAGGCGACGCCGGCGCACCCCTACGATCCACGGAGGGAGGAGCGATGAGGGCCGCCTTGTACCTGCAGGACATGCACCCGATCCGGGAGGGCATGGAGTACTCCCGCTACGCCGAGGAACGCGGTTTCGAGGCGGTCTGGCAGGCCGAGAGCCGCCTCGTGCGCGAGGCGACCGTGCCGATGGCCGCCTACGCCGCCGTGACGAGCAGGATCAAGGTCGCCTCGGGGGTTATCCCGATCTGGACGCGCAACGTCGGCCTGCTGGCGGCGACGTTCTCGACGCTCGACGAGCTCGCCCCGGGCCGGGTGATCCTCGGGCTCGGCGCCTGGTGGGAGCCGCTCGCCACCAAGGTGGGCGTCAACCGCACCCGGCCGCTCACCGCGATGCGCGAGGTCGTCGAGGCGACCCGCCGGCTCCTCGCCATGGAGCGCGTCACCTACCACGGCAGCTTCGTGCACCTCGACGACGTGGAGATCGACGTCGTCCACGGCGACCGCTCGCCGAGGCAGGTGCCGATCTACGTCGGCGCGACGGGGATGCAGATGATGGAGCTCGCCGGCGAGATCGCCGACGGGGTCGTGCTCAACTACATGGTGAGCCCCGCCTACAACCGGTCGGCGATGGAGCACCTCGCCGTCGGTGCGGCCCGCGCCCACCGATCGCTCGACGAGATCGACCGGCCCCAGCTCGTCGTGTGCTCGCTCGACCAGAACCGCGAGCTCGCCCTCGACCGGTCACGCGAGCTCCTCACCCAGTACCTCGGCCAGCAGCCCCACATCATGAAGGCGAGCGGGGTCGACCCGGCCCTCATCGAGGAGATCGGCAAGGTCCTCACCTGGCCGGCCGGGCCCGAGGAGATCCACCGGGCGATGAAGCTCGTGCCCGACGAGGCGGTCCAGATGATCACCGCCTCCGGGGCCCCCGAGGAGTGCCGCGCGAAGGTCGATGAGTACATCGCCGCGGGTGCAACCTGCCCGATCCTGTACCCGCTCGGCAGCGACGTGCGGTTGATGATCGACACTTTCGGCTCGTGACGGGCCTTCAACTACGGAAGGGCGGTACAAGATGAGGAGCTTTGCCGGACGGGACATCCTCTCGCTCAAGGACTTCGAGCGCGACGAGTACTTCGAGGTCTTCCGGGTCGCCGACGAGCTAAGGCCGTACGCGGAGCGGCGCGAGAACGGGGACCTGCTCGCCCACAAGACGCTGCTCACCGCCTTCTACCAGCCGAGCACCAGGACCCGGCTCGCCACCGAGGCGGCGATGCACCGGCTCGGCGGGCACGTGCTCGGGTTCTCCGACGCCAAGATGACCCGGGCCGGGGACTTCTACCAGGAGAGCATCAAGGACACCGTCCACATGCTCGAGTACTACGGCGACGTCATCGCGATGCGCCACTTCGAGCAGGGCGCGCCGGCCGAGGCCGCGCGGTGGTCCTCGGTGCCGGTGATCAACTGCGGCGACGGCTGGGGGGAGCACCCCACCCAAGTGCTCACCGACCTCTACACGATCTGGAAGGACAAGGGCACGCTCGACGGGCTGAACGTGCTCTGCGTGGGGGACATGCGGATGCGCACGATGCACTCGATCCTCTACGCCATGACGCAGTTCGACATGACGGCGTCGCTCGTCCACCCGCCGGAGATGTCGCTCTTGCCGGAGTTCTCGGCCGAGCTCGCCGCGCGCGGCGCGCGTTACCGCGAGGTCGCCAGCGTCGAGGAGTGCCTGGCCGACGCCGATGTCGTCTACATGGAGCCGGTCGTGCAGGCCGACTACACCAAGTCCCGGGAAGAGGTCGAGGAGCACGGGCTCACCCCGCCGGCCTACCGCGTGACGAAGGAGCTCATGGCCAAGAAGGCCAAGACCGACGCCATCATCCTGCACTCGCTGCCGAGGATGGACGAGCTGCCGACCGACGTCGACGGCACGCGCCACGCCCGCTACTGGTTCGAGGCCTTCAACGGCGTCGTGATGCGGATGGCGCTGCTCTCGCTCGTCCTCGGGGCCGTGAGCTAGGCCGGGGAACCGGAAAGGAAGGAGGACCATGCAGACGAACCTCCGGGGCCGGGACGTCATTGACTTCTCCGAGTGGACCAAGGACGAGATCGACACCGTGCTCGAGGTGGCCTTCGACCTCAAACGAGACCGCGCCCTCGGTCGGGCGCACCCGCTGCTCCGCGACAAGGTGCTCGCGATGTTGTTCTTTTTCTCGAGCACGCGGACGCGGGCCTCGTTCGAGGCCGGCATGGCGCAGCTGGGGGGCCACGCCCAGTTCATCGAGAGCAGGACCACCCAGATCGCCCACGGTGACACCGCCAAGGAGATCGGCGAGATCCTCGGGCGCTACAACGATGGCATCGCCATCCGCCACGTCGACTGGCTGGTGGGCAACGGGTATCTGCGCGACGTCGCCGAAGCGAGCCGCGTCCCCGTGCTCAACATGCAGTGCGACGTCTTCCATCCGCACCAGGCCCTGGCGGACCTGATGACGATCATCGAACGCTTCGGGGACCCGCGTGGCCGCACGGCGACGATCAGCTGGGCCTGCGCCGCGAGCTACCAGAAGCCGATCAGCGTGCCCCAGAGCCTGGCGCTGCTGCTCCCGCGCTTCGGCATGAACGTCCGCCTCGTCCATCCGCCCGAGTTCTCCCTCCTGCCCGAGATCGTCGGGCAGGCCGAGGAGGAGGCCCGCCGGGCGCACGCCTCGTTCGAGGTCTCTCACGACTTCGACGAGGGGATCCGGGGCACCGACGTCATCTACGCCAAGAGCTGGGGGGCGCTGCGCACGACGACGGACGAGGCCGAGGGGGCCAAGCTCATCGCCAAGTACGCCGACTGGATCACCGACGCGCGCCGGGTCGCCCTGGCGAGCGAGGAGGCGATCTACATGCACCCGCTGCCGGCGGACCGCAACGTCGAGGTCACTGATGAGGTGATCGACGGGCCGCACTCCGTCGTCTACGACCAGGCCGAGAACCGCCTGCATGGCCAGAAGGCCGTCATGGCGCTGACGATGGGCTAGAGGTCCAGGCCGTGGGCGATCGACTCGCCGTCGTCGCGATCGGCGGCAACTCGCTGATCAAGGACCGGATGCACCAGGCGGTGCGCGACCAGTACATCGCGGCCCACGAAACCTCCCAGCACGTGGCGGCCATGATCGCCGACGGCTGGGACGTCGCAATCGGCCACGGCAACGGCCCACAGGTGGGCTTCATTCTGCGCCGTTCGGAGCTCGCCGCCCACGAGCTCCACGAGGTGCCGCTTGACGCCTGCGGCGCCGACTCCCAGGGCGCGATCGGCTACGCCCTCGCGCAGAACCTGCAGAACGTGCTGCGGCGCCGGGGCATGGACAGGCCCGTGGCGGCGATCGTGACCCAGGTGGAGGTGGCGGTGGACGATCCCGCCTTCACGAACCCGACCAAGCCGATCGGATCGTTTATGGACGAAAGCGAGGCGCGTCGGCGCCGCGCGCAGGACGGCTGGGACGTCGTCGAGGACGCCAATCGGGGTTGGCGGCGCGTCGTCGCCTCACCGCGCCCGCGGCGCATCGTGGAGCTCGACGCGATCAGGTCGCTTATCGCGGCCGGGGTCATCGTGATAGGGGTCGGCGGCGGGGGGATCCCCGTCGTCGCCGACGCCGATGGCGACCTCCAGGGGGTCGAGGCCGTGATCGACAAGGACCTGGGTTGTTCGCTGCTGGCGCGCAACCTCGGGGCCGAGCTGTTCCTCATCTCCACGTCGGTCGAGAAGGTGGCGCTCAACTTCGGCACGCCTGCCCAGCGCTCGGTGGACCATCTCAGCCTCGCCGAGGCGCGGCGGTATGTCGCCGAGGGCGTGCACTTCGCAGCGGGAAGCATGGCGCCGAAGATCGAGGCGGTCATCGAGTACCTCGAGAACGGCGGGAAGCACGCCATCGTCACGGATCCGCCGAACCTCGCGAGGGCGGTCGCCGGCCTGACGGGGACACATTTCACCGTCGACTAGATCGACTGGATCGGCGTCGAACGAGGTCGCGCGATTCGGGTATTCGGCCGAATCCCGGTGCTGAGCGAACCCAGCCAGGTGGGCCGTGGGCGGCGTCTGGCAGCGGACTCTGGCAGGGGTCCCCTCTAAGGCGTACGACCGGTGGGAACACCCGCGTGACGAATGCGGCGAAGTAGCTGGACGTTGAATAAAGAAGCCATTCCCGCGCGGACCACCCGGGTGCCGAATTCGGCGAGGCAGATGAGGGATCCCCCGGTGCTCGAGCCGGGGACCGAGCGCGTCCTTCCAGGAGAGGTCGAACCGTTCGCCGCGGCTCGGCAGGATTATCGTGTTCCCGGACGGTTTCGGGAGGTCGGGGAGGTCGCTATGGGCGGATGGAAGGTGCTCGGGGCGGTGGCAGTGCTCGCGTTGGTGGCCGGTCTGGCATCCTGCGGAGGGGGAGCAGCTACGCCGCTCGCCACGACGACGACTCTTCCTGTCGCAACGACAACTCTCCCCGTCACAACGACGACTCTCCCCTCGCGCATGACCGTCACCGGCGCGGTGACCGGCACCATCCTCCACAGCGCGCTGGGTTGCCCCCCACAGGCCGGGGCCACGGGGACAGCGACGCTCAACGGCGCGACGGTGACCATCGGCGTCGACACGTCGGGCATACTCAGTCTGTCGATCCCGGTTAAGGGAGTCGTTTGGGTCTTTAGCACCAGCGGCAGCGCTGGCGTGAGCCTTGAGGATTACATGCTGATCGTCTCGCACGTGACCCTCACCGGTATCGCCGGGAACTTCGCCGAGGGCAAGACAATCATCGTCAACGGGTCGTTGCCCTGCCCGTTCGGATAGCTCTTGATCGTGGTCATCGATGGGCGACGATTTCCTGCTGCGAGCGGGCTGACAAGAATGTCCGACCAGCCAACTAGCGGCCTGCCGCGCGGTGGACAGCGTCGATGATCTTCTGATAGCCGGTGCACCGGCAGAGGTTTCCCGATAGCGCCTCGCGGATCTGGGCGTCGTCGGGATCCGGCATGTGTCGCAGGAGGTCATGGGTAGCCAGGACGAAGCCCGGGGTGCAGAATCCGCACTGGACGGCACCGGCCTCGACGAAGGCCTGCTGGATGGGATCGAGGATGCCATCGGCGAACAATCCCTCGACCGTCGTGACGGTGCCCCCTTCCGCCTGACCGGCGGCGACCAGGCAGGAACAGACCAGCACATCGTCGAGATACACCGAACACGAGCCGCATTCTCCCTGCTCGCAGGCGTTCTTCGTGCCGAACAGATCGAGGTGCTCCCGCAGCAGGTGGAGCAGACTCTCCTGCTCGCCGACGCCGTCGACCACGCGCGCGACCCCGTTGACGGTCAACGAGACCCTCATCGTCTCGTCCCCCGGAACTCGTCCCAGCACCACGAGAGCGAACGGCGCGCCAGCACACCGAGGGCGTGCCGGCGGTAGTCGGCCGAGCCCCGCACGTCGTCGATCGGCCGGGCGGCCCCGGCGACGAGTCGGGCGAACTCGTCGACGGCGGTCTCGTCGAGCGCGCGCCGCGACTCCCACCCTCCCGTCTCGGCGAGGTGTCCGGCGAGGAACTCCTCGGCCGCTAACGCCCGCAGCGGCACGGGGCCGGCGGAGCCGATCCCCGTGCCGACCCGGCCCTCGTCGGGGTGGAGGGCCAGGGCGAAGGAACAGATGGCGATGACCATGGCGTTGCGCGACCCCACCTTGGAGAAGGTCTGGGGCCCCGTGGCCGCCGGCACCCACACCGCGGCGATCAGCTCGTCGGAGCCGAGGACGCTGCGCTTGGGGCCTAGGAAGAAGTCGGCGATGGGTACGGTCCTGCTCGAAGTGACCGAGGCGATCTCGACCTCGGCGCCGCAGGCGAGGAGCGGCGGGTGGCAGTCGCCGGCGGGCGACGCCGAGCCCAGGTTGCCGCCGATCGTGCCCCTGTTCCGGATCGGCGGAGATCCGACGGTGCGGGCGGCGGCGGCGAGTCCGGGGAGCGCGCCGGCGAGATCGCGCATGATCGACCGGTAGGTGACCCCGGAGCCCACCTGGACCCGCCCGTCCTTGCGGCCGAGGGCGCGCAGCTCCTCGACCCGCGAGAGGTCGAGGAAGGCGGGCGGGTGGAGGCGGCCGAAGTTGACCTCGACCATCACGTCGGTCCCTCCCGCGACGACGACGGCCTCGGGATGCTCCGCCCGGTCGGCGAGCGCGTCGGCCCAGGTCGTCGGCCGCAGGAACGTCACGATGCCACCGTCGGGCGCCGTCCCGCCGCCGCAGGCGCACTGCCTCGCCCAAGTCGCATCCGCATCGGTCCTTCGTGCCTACATGATCTTCTGCTGGCCGGAGCTCATCTCGAAGTAGAACGGCACCGACTTCTGGCCGGGCACCTCGGGAATCGGTGGCGGGCCCGACGTCGTCGCGGGACCCCGCAGGCCGACGAGCTCGTCCGGCGTGACCGGGGCGCGGTTCAGCTCCCGCCCCGTCGCGTCGCGCAAGGCGGCGACCACGGCCGCCGTGGCGACGATCGTCGGTGACTCGCCGACGCCCTTCAGGCCGTAGGGGGAGCCGGGCTCGGGCTCCTCGACCGCCACGGAGACGACCGGCGGCATGTCGAGGATCGTCGGGATGAGGTAGTCGGTGAAGGACGGGTTGCGGATCACGCCCTCGTGGAGCTGGACCTGCTCCATCAGCCCGAGGCCGAGCCCCTGGGCGGTTCCGCCCTCGATCTGGCCGGTCAACCCGAGCGGGTTGAGCACGCGGCCGACGTCGATCGCCGCCGCCACCTGCAGGACGCGCACGAGCCCGAGGTCCTCGTCGACCTCGACGACCGCCCGCTCGGCCGCGAAGGCGAAACAGACGTGGACGTCCCCCTGACCGTTCTCGTCGAAGTTCCCGGTCGGGCGGTGGTGGTAGACGGCCTCGCCCGAGACGGGTTCGTCGAGGAGGTCCTCGAGCTCGACGAGCGGTGACCCGCCGGCCACGACCCAGCCATCGGCGAGGGCGAGTCTGGCGCCTTCCGGGACCGAGCCGGAGCGGGCCCGTGCCCGTTCGAAAAGGGTTGCGCGCACGGCGCCGCACGCCATCTGCACCGCGCCGCCGGCCATCATCGACTGGCGCGACGCAGACGTCGACCCGGCCCCGCCGATCAGGGTGTCGATGGCGTGCAGGACGACCCGGTCGACCTCGAGCTCGGTCCGCACGACCTGGGTGAGGAACGTGTACAGCCCCTGGCCCATCTCGACCGCGGCGGTGTAGATCTCCGCCTCGGGCCCGTCGGGCGTGCGGGAGAGCGTCACGCGGGCTGTGGCGGAGTCGTCGAATCCCTCGCTGAACGCCACGTTCTTGTAGCCGACGGCGAGGCCGACGCCGCGGCGGATCCCCTCGCCGTGCGTCACGTTGCCCACCCCGCCGGGATAGCGGGTGAGGTCGCGGCCCCGGTCGGGCTCCGGCGCCGGCAGGGGGATGGCGACGCAGCGCCGGATCAGCTCCCGCACGGGGGCGCTCCCCGTGACGACCTGTCCGGTCGGCAGGACCGAGCCGGTGGAGACGGCGTTGCGCAGGCGCAGCTCGACGGGATCGATCGCCAGCAGGCGCGCGAGCTTGTCCATCTGGGCCTCGTAGGCGAAGCACACCTGGGGGGCGCCGAACCCGCGCATCGCCCCGCAGGGCGGGTTGTTCGTGTAGACGACCGTGCCCTCGACGCGCACGTTCGGCACCTCGTAGGGACCGGCGGACATGCTCGCCGCGTTGCCGAGCACGGCGGGGGAGGACGAGGCGTAGGCACCGCCGTCGAACATCAGCCGGACGTCGAGGGCGACGAGGCGGCCGTCGCGGCTGGCACCGTGCCGCATCCAGATCCTCGAGGGGTGGCGGTGGACGTGCCCGTGGAAGGACTCCTCGCGTCCGTAGCTGAACTTCACCGGCCTGCCCGTCCGCAGCGCCAGCATGCAGGCGTGGATCTGCATGTGGATGTCCTCGCGGGACCCGAACGCGCCCCCGACGCCGGCGAGGTGCAGCCGGACCTTGTCCTCGGGCAGTCCCAGGCACGGCGAGATCTGCTCGCGGTCGACGTGCAGCCACTGCGTCGTGACGTAAAGGTCGATGCCGCCGTCCTCGGCCGGCACCGCCAGTCCCGCCTCCGGGCCGAGTGCGGCCTGGTCCTGCATCGCCGTCTCGTAGTAGCCGTCCATCCAGACGTCCGCCTCGGCCGTGTCGGGTTCGCCGTGGAGGATGTGCACGTGGCGAAGGACGTTTCCGAACTCGTGCAGGCGCGGCGCGTCGGGGGCGAGCGCCTCCTCCATGTCGTAGACGCCGGGCAATGCCTCGAGGTCGACGTCGATCTTCGCCACCGCCCGCCTGGCGATCTCCGGCGTCGAGGCGGCGAGGACGGCGATCGGCTCTCCCGAGTAGCGCACGACGTCCTCGGCGAGGACCGGCTGGTCGAAGAAGTTCAGACCGAAGCGGTTCGTTCCCGGGACGTCGGTGCCGAGCATGACCGCCGCGACCCCGGGTGTCGCCAGAGCGCGCGAGGTGTCGACGTGCCGGACGCGGGCGTAGGCGAGGTGGGAACGCAGGGTCGCCCCGAAGAGCATCCCCTCGCGGTGCAGGTCGCTCGCGAAGGTGAACGCGCCTGTGACCTTCGGCACCCCGTCGACGCGCGGGGCGGCCTCCCCGACCCTGCCTCGGGTCCCGACGGTGGTGATCGTGGCCAACGGATCTCTCTCGGCTCGAACGCTAGCGGGCCGGTCTCGTCGTTCCAGCGTTGGTAGTGGGTCAGTGTGACTCGGCCGCGCCTTCGATGATCTGCGCGCGGTCATGAAGAGATAACGGTTGCCAGATTCGCGACTCCACGCCGCACGCGCGGTCTTGCGCCGTGATCCGTAACCGCAGGTCAAACCCGTCCATTTCCGACCCGCTGGCGGCGAGCCCCAGTCCGGGAAGGCGTGCCGAGGTCATCGCCCACCGCCCCGGGCTGGCCGACGGGACACCCGGGGCGGGCCGTGACCGGCGCGGTCGTGACGATCGGTGCGTTGTCGGGATCAGAAAACGGGGTTGTGGATCGGGCCGACCGTGGCACGGAGCGGCGCGCCGGTGTGGTTCCTCGAGCGCAGGGCGACGATCTCGGCGCAGATGGAGATCGCCGTCTCCTCGGGAGTTCGCGCGCCGATGTCGAGGCCGATCGGGGCCATGACCCGTGTCAGGGCCTCGGCTCCGACGCCCGCCTCTCGCAGCCGCTGCTCCCGGTCGGCGGCGGTACGGCGGGATCCCATCGCGCCGATGTAGCCGGCCGCCGTGTCGAGGGCGGCGACGACGGCGGGGATGTCGAACTTGGGGTCGTGGGTGAGGACGCAGATGGCGTCGCGGGCGCACAGGTCGGCCCCGACCGTCGCCAGGTAGCGGTCGGGCCAGTCGACGACGATCTCGTCGGCCATCGGGAACCGGGCTTGCGTGGCGAAGACGGGACGTGCGTCGCACACGGTGACCCAGTAGCCGAGGACCTTGGCGATCCTGGCGAGCGCCGCGGCGAAGTCGACCGCGCCGAAGATGAGCATGCGGGGCGGCGGGGCGAAGCTCTCGATGAAGACGGCGGCGTCCGGCAGGGTGGCCTCGCCGTGAGGGCCGTAGCGGCGGACCGCGGTCGTGCCTGCGTCGAGGTGGCCGAGTGCGTCCCGGAGGACCGCCCCGTCGAGGCCGGGATCTCCCAGCGAGCCGATCGGCGGGGCGTCGGGGGTCGCGAGCATCGCCGCCCCGAGG
Source organism: Acidimicrobiales bacterium (assembly GCA_050013835.1). Taxonomy (GTDB): domain Bacteria; phylum Actinomycetota; class Acidimicrobiia; order Acidimicrobiales; family Bog-793; genus Bog-793. The sequence goes on along the minus strand of JBEKEM010000003.1, from coordinate 17,870 downwards.
GCCGCGCCCGCCTCGATGAGCGTGGCGAGCACGACCGGTCGCGCGGCGGCCAGACGGTCGCGCAAGGCGAGGAAGATCGCTTCTCCCATCCCCGGTGGCCCCAGCGGCTCGACGAACAGCCGGATCGTCCCGCCACACGTCAGACCGACGGCGAACGCCTCGTCGTCGGAGTAACCGAAGGTCGCCAACCGGGGTTTTCCCGTCGCGAGCGCGTCGAGCGCCTCGGTGACGACGGCGGTCTCCACGCATCCGCCGGACACGGACCCGGCGGCCTCGCCGTCCTCGTTGACCGCCATCGCGGCGCCGGGCTCGCGCGGAGCCGAGCCCTGCGTGCCGACGACCCGGGCCAGCGCGACGCGGCGACCCGCTTCCCGCCACCGTTCGATGTCGGCGAGGATCTCCTTCATCTGGCAAAGCGTAAGGGTGGGGCCGACGGGGTGCCATCCGCGCGTCGGCGCGACGTGACGGTCGCCCGATCCCCGTCGGGCGGATCGGTCGAGTGCGTTCGGGCCTACGATCGTTCGGCGATGGCCGAGGAGCAGCCCGAGGACTGGATCGCCGTCTTGGCCGACCGTCTGCCGGTGGCCGAGGCGATGGCCTGGGCGTCGCAGCCGGACTGCGGGGCGGTCGTAACCTTCTGCGGCTCGGTCCGCGACGCTTCCGAGGGCCGTCCCGGCGTGGTCAGCCTGGCCTACGAGGCCTACGAGGCCTACGTCGCGACGAAGATGGCGGAGGTCGCCCGCGCCGTGCGGGCACGCTTCCCCGAGGTGCGCCGGGTCGCCCTGCTGCACCGTGTCGGGGTGCTCGCGGTCGGGGAGGTGTCGGTCGCGGTCGTGGTCGCCACCCCGCACCGGTCCGACGCCTTCGCGGCGGCCCGGACCTGTCTCGACATGGTGAAGGCGACGGCTCCGATTTGGAAGCGGGAAACCTGGGCGGGGGGGTCGGACTGGGGCCAGGACTCGACGCCGATCGCCGACGTGACCGACCTCGATGCGCCCTGAGCCGGGCGGACCCCGGCGATCCCTCTCCGCGCGTTTTCCCGGCGGGCGTCACCGAGAGTGGTTCCCCATCGCCAGGCGGGAGGCAATTAGCCTGACGGCGACCGACCCCGTCGGAGTGTCACGTGCAATTCGCATCGCCAAGGAAGAGCCCGGACTTTCGGCCAGGTTCCCGGGATGACGGGATGGCGAAGCCGTCCTGCGGGACCGTTCCTCGGCCTTCACGGCGTGACCGGTGGCGGGGCGGGCGTCCGTGCCGACCCGTTTGACCAGAGCCTCGCGCCCAGGGAGAAGATGATGGCTGCAACCGAAGCGGTGGAAGCGATTGACCTGTCTGCGGTGACGCAACCGATCGCCGGAGACGCCACGGGCAAGAACCTGCTTTCCATGCACCAGCTGGACGCCGATGACATCGGCGCGTACCTCGACGAGGCCTACGCCGGCGAGCGCGCGATCCGGGATCCGGCGCGCCGCGGCCTGCAACTGCTACCCCGCGCCGTCATGAAGGCGATCATGCGGCAACCCTCGACCCGGACCGGTGGCAGCTGCACCTCGGCGATGCGGAAGCTCGGTGGCTCCGCCGAGCTGATCAGCGGTATGAGCAGCTCGTCCGAGGCCAAGGGGGAGTCGCTGGCGGACTCCTGGGTGGCCTTCGCGACCCAGGCGGACATCCTCGGCATCCGGACCGCCGAGAACGGCGGCCCGGCCTTCGCCGCCCACGTCATCGCCCAGGCCGTGGCCTACGGGCAGCTCGCGCAGGTCGTGCCCGTCATCAACCTCGGCGACGGTCACAACGAGCACCCGACCCAGGCCCTCGGCGACCTGTTCACCGTGCACAAGAAGTTCAAGCGGTTCGCCGGGCTCACGATCACGGTGGTCGGCGACCAGGAGCGGTACCGGGCGCACCACTCCCTCATGATCGGCGCCGCGACGCTGGGCATGGAGATCGTGGCCGTCGAGTCACCCGCCGCCCCGGTGCCCCCGGCACTCGTCGAGCTGCTCGGGGACCGCCTGACGAGAACCGGCGACCTCGACGGGGCGATGCGGCACACGGACGTCCTCTACCTGGGTCGCAACCCGGATGAATACACGGGCGAGGACCCGGCGGAGATCGTCCGCGCCGAGCAGCTGGCCCGCGACTACGGGAGCTGGATCGTCGACTACGACCGGATCCAGCAGATGTCGCCGGACAGCATCGTCATGCACCCGCGCCCGCGCCGGGACGAGCTGGACCCCAGCGTCGACTCGGACCCGAGGATGAGAGACGTCGAGCAGATGGCGAACATGATCCCCATGCGGATGGCCATCATCGCCAGGCACCTGGGGGCTTCGATCGTCAAGGGCGCCTGAGGTCCCCGGCGGGCCGGGCCCGGCTCGTCGGGTCGGGCCAATCGTCCCTTTCGCCGGCCGCCTCGCCCAGTCGCCCCGCCTCGCCCAGCGGGGAACGGGCGTCACAGGCCGCACCTAGGGTGACGCCCCGACCGGTTCACTTCGGTGACTACGCATCGTCACGAATCCCGGGTTGTCGCTGCCGGCGTGTCGATCGGTCGAACTCCCCAGCGTCCTCGAATCGGCGTCACCCGCGATGGCCCGGTCACGACCCCCGCTCCGGCGGTGGGGTGCGACCGGGCGGTCGGGCCGCTTCACCCCGTCCGCGGGGTGTGCCGCACCGGCTCGACACGGAGGGACGAAGAAGTGACCGCCTACGACAGGCACCCAGAGGTCATCACCCAGCTCGCCGAGGGGATCGCCCGACTCACGACCTCGGACGAATGGCGGCGCTACCTGGAATTCCAGGGCCGGTTCCACTCCTACAGCTTCAACAACGTGCTCCTCATCGCTGCGCAGTGCCCCGAGGCGACCCAGGTGGCGGGCTACCGCGCCTGGCGGAGGCTCGGCCGCTTCGTCCGTTCGGGGGAGCGGGCGATCTGGATTCTCGCGCCGCTCGTCTACCGGCGGCCCGGTGACGCCGAGGACGACGCTGAACGGGTCGTGCGCGGTTTCAAGTTCGTGCCCGTCTTCGACGTCTCCCAGACCGAGGGCGAGGAGCTGCCGTCCGTGTGCAGCCGGCTCGTCGGCGACGACCCGGCGGGCCACTTCGCGCGGCTCACCGCGGTCGCCCAGAGGCTGGGCTTCTCTGTCGAGGAACACGCCTTTGCCGGGAACGTCAACGGCGACTGCTCTCACGACGAGCACCGCATCCGGATCGAGGCCCGCAACACGCCGGTCCAACGCGTGAAGACCCTCGCCCACGAGCTCGCCCACGCCCTCCTCCACGCGGGCTTCGAGGACCGGTCGCTCGCCGAGCTCGAGGCCGAGTCCACCGCCTACGTGGTCTGCCGCCAGCTCGGGATCGACAGTGGCGAGTACTCGTTCGGTTACGTCGCGACGTGGGCTGGCGGGGGGGAACCGGCAGTCGTCGCCGTCCGGGCCTCGTGTGGGCGCATCCAGAAGGCCGCGGCGGCGATCCTCGGTCCTTGCCGCGACGAGGCGGGGGAGCGGGCGGCGTAGCGAGAAACTGCGCCGGGCGGCGCTCTGCGATAATCGAGGCGTCCGGCTCGCCTCGCCCGGGGCACTCCCGCGGCGATGCCGCGAGCCCGGGTTTCACGCGATAGAACGGGTTGAGCGATGAGAATCTCCCGGTGACGACTTCGTCGGAGACACCGTCCGAACCGACCAGGGTCGGGCTGCTCGAGAGCGCGTTCACGTTCTCGCCGCTCGAGGCCGTCTGCGAGGCGGTCGTCGAGGCGTCGACGGTCGATCCGCAGATCCTCATCGAACGCCGGGGTGACCGCTACCGCTGGAGTTTCGCGACGAAACGCGATGTCTTCTCCCTGCTCGACAAGGCCGCGGCGTTCCTGGGCATCGACCAGGCGCACCTGCTCGTCGGGTTCCGGACACTCGACGACGGCACCTACGTGCTCCACGACGACCGCGTGGGTTTCGAGCCGTCGGACGACTGGGAGCTCATCACGTTCGCGGTTCCGAGCACCCGAGCCGAGGTCGAGGAACGGATCCGCGCCCGGTTCGCGAAGGATCCTCCCGGCTAGTCGGCCGACGGGCCCACGGCCCAGTGGCGGACGGTTCCCCGCGAGGAGCGGAGCGGTCAGCTGGGACGTCGCGTCGGAGGTGTCCCCTCAGGCCCAGCCGAGCTCGGCGAGGCGGGCGTCGTTGATCCCGAAGTGGTGGGCGATCTCGTGGATCACGGTCTTGCGCACGACCGCCGTGACCTCCGCCTCGCTGCGGCAGCTGGCGCAGATGCTCCGCATGAAGACCGTGATGCGGTCCGGCAGCACCGCCGAGTACTGGATGCCCCGCTGGGTGAGCGGGACGCCCTCGTAGAGGCCGAAGAGCCTGCCCGCCGGGGCGTAGGGGTCGACCGAGACCGAGACGTTCTCCATCGCGCGGCCGAGGCTCTCCGGGAGGCTGTCGAGCGCCGAGGCGACGAGCTCCTCGAAGCGCCCGGTCGTCATGGCGACCATGGCTCGATCATCGCGCCCCGCGGGCGGGTCCGAAGACGCAACGGCTCCGGCGGGCGGATTGCCGCCCCGCACCCCGTTCCGGGCAGACTCTGACCGTGAGCGTGTCCCCCCCCCAGCCGGCCCCCCGGCGCCCGTCCCACCGCTCGGCCGCGGTCCTGCTCGCGGCGCGCGACCCGGTGCTGGCGACGCTGATCGAGGCCGCCGGCCCGCCGACGCTGCGGGCTCCGGGCGGGACGCCGTTCGCGGCGCTCACGCGTTCGGTCACCTACCAGCAGCTGGCGGGGCCGGCGGCGGCGGCGATCCACGGTCGGCTCCTCGCCGCGATGGGCGACCCGGACGATCCTGCCGCGCTCCTGGGGCTTCCCGACGAGGCGCTGCGCGCCGCCGGGCTGTCGCGCAACAAGGCGGAGTCGCTGCGGGACCTGGCGACGAAGGTGCTCGACGGGACGGTCGACCTCGACCGCCGGCACCTGGCGAGGGCGAGCGACGAGGAGATCGTGGCGCACCTTTCGACGGTGCGCGGGATCGGCGAGTGGACGGCACAGATGTTCCTCATGTTCCAGCTGCGCCGTCTCGACGTCTGGCCGACCGGGGACCTCGGCGTGCGCCGCGGCTACGGGCTCGCCTGGCGCGTGCCCCCGCCGACGGCGCGCGAACTCGGGCCGCTCGGCGACCCATTCCGGCCGTACCGGTCGGTCGCCGCCTGGTACTGCTGGCGCGCCTGCGAGCTCTACGCGGGCGCCGCCGACTCGGCGTTCACCCGTTAGGCGGCATCCCGGGGAATTTCAGGAGAGCACCCGTCGGCGGAAGTTGTGCAGGCCGATCGCGAGAAACGCCGCGCAGAACCCGAGGAGCGCCGGGTAGACGACGTAGAGGTGGAGGTGCGGCGAGGCCGTGAAGGCGGCGCGCATCCCCTCGTTCACGTAGATGAGCGGGTTGACGAGCACGACCGTCTGGAGCCAGTGCCAGGCGCCGAGTTTCACGGGCGCGAGCCGCGTCCAGGGGTAGTAGGTGCCGCCGAGGAACGTCACCGGGAGGATGACGAAGCCGAACATGAGGCCGATGTTGCGCGGTTCGAAGCTCGTGCCGAGCACCAGCCCGAGCGAGGCCATGGCGGCGCACGAGATGGGCACGAGGGTGAGGATGATCCACCAGTGCAGGTTGATCTGGGCCTCCACCCCGGCGGCATGGACGAGCGAGGCGATCGGCAGGACGATGGCCGCCGAGATCACGCCCTGGATCGCCCCGGAGAGCACCTTGGCGAGGGCGACCAGCCAGATGGGGCACGGTGCCTGGACGCGGTCCTCGATCTCGCGGGTGAACCCGAACTCCTGGGAGAGCTGCAGGGCGACGGACTGCACGCCCTGGAACATGATCGAGATTCCGACGACCCCGGGCACGAGGACCGTCGCGAACGAGGATTCGCCGTCAGTTGCCCGCGAACCCCCGACCGACTGGCCGATCTTGGGGAAGACGTAGAGGAAGACGAAACAGAGCAGGAACGGCTGCACGAGCGTGCGGATCGTGAACTCGAACATGTTCTTGCGCAGCACGGTGAGGTCGCGCAACAGCAGCGCCCGCAGCGCCGTCCGGCTGGCGGCGAGCGTCGTGCGCCGGGGCCGGGTGGCGACGGGGACGTGGACGAAGGCCACGGGGTGGTCGCTCACTGCTCCCGCAGCTCCCGGCCCGTGAGGTTGATGAAGACCGTCTCGAGGCTCGGCTCGGTGACCGCCAGATCGACGACGCCGAAACCGCCCGCCTCGGCGGCGGCGGCGACCCGGGCGATGAGCCTGGTCCCGCCCCGGACGTGCAGTTCGAGGCCGGCCTCGGTATGGCGCATGCGGGTGACGCCCTCGATAGCGCGTTCGAGCGCCTGCTCGAGCGCCTGCTGGTCTCCGGTCGCTTTGACCGTGACGATCGTGTCGGCGCCGACGGTCCGCTTGAGCTCCGCCGGGGTGTCGAGGGCGAGGACCCTGCCGTGGTCCATGATCGCCACCCGGTCGCAGAGCCGGTCCGCCTCCTCCATGTAATGCGTCGTGAGCAGGATCGTCTGGCCGTCACCGTTCAGCTGCTGGAGAAGGCCCCACAGGGCGAGGCGGCTTTGCGGGTCGAGCCCGGCCGTCGGCTCGTCCAAGAAAAGGACCGCCGGCCGGTGGAAGATCGAGCGGGCGACCATGAGCCGCTGGGCCATCCCGCCCGAGAGGGCGTAGACGGACGCCTTGGCCCACTTCGAGAGCTGGAACTGTTCGAGGAGCTCGTCAGCTGTTCGGCGCGACTCCGCCGCACCCATGCCGAAGAGCCGGCCGTGGAAGTAGAGGTTCTCCCAGACGGAGAGCTGCCGGTCGAGCGAGTTCGTCTGCGAGACGACGCCGATCAGCTGCTTGGCGGGCGAGGGGTGCCGGACGACGTCGATTCCGGCGACGAAGGCCCGGCCCGACGTCGGTATGACCCGGGTCGTGAGCATCCCCGCCGTCGTCGTCTTCCCGGCGCCGTTCGGGCCGAGCAGGCCGAAGATCTCGCCTTGCGCGACGGTGAGGTTCGGATCGTCGACGGCGCGGAAGTCGGTGCCGGCGTAGACCTTGGTCAGGTCGATCGTCCGGATGACGTCGTCGGCGCCGCCGACGGGGCGTGCGCCGACAGTCGGGTCGGCGGTCACGGACACTGAAGCGCGGGCGGAGACGGATCGCCGGGCGGTCGGGTGCTCATGGCGAGCGCGAACCTAACGGCGAACGGCCCGGACATGTCCCTGCCTGCGGGCCCGAGGTTCAACCGGCGTCCCCGGCGCCGGGTTCGGCGAGCTCGACGAGGACGTCGAGATCGCCGGCGCGCGGCGTGAACTCGAGCCGTTCGATCGCGCCGGCGGCGGCGAGGTCGTCGGCCGCCAGGCGGAGGAGGTCGACGGTGGCGGCGGGGGCCGACACGACGACGCGGGTGGCCGGCGCGCGCATCGACTGCTTCGCCGCCGTCTTGGCGCGCCGGACCGCGCCGAGGACGGCGCCGACGCTGTCGAGCAGTCGGCCGTCGGACTCGGCGGGGTCGCGCGCCAGCTCGTCCTGGGCAGGCCAGCGCGCCGCGTGGACCGAGCCCTCGTGGCTCCACGACCACGCCTCCTCGGTCGCGAAGGGGAGGAAGGGGGCGAACAGGCGCAGCTGCGTGTCGAGGGCGAGGGCGAGGGCGCGCCGGGCCGAGTCGGCGGCCGGCCCCACGCCGTAGGCGCGGCCCTTCACCAGCTCGAGGTAGTCGTCGCAGAAGGTCCAGAAGAAGCGTTCGACGCGCTCGAGGGCCCGGGCGTGTTCGTAGTTGACGAGCGCCTCGGTCGCCTCGGCGACGACGTCGGTGAGGCGACTGAGCATCGCGAGGTCGAGGGGATGGCTGGGAGGTTCCGCCGTCAGGGAGCCGCCGGGGTTGGCCGTGAGCCGTTGCAGGATGAACTTGCTGGCGTTGAGGATCTTGATCGCGAGCCGCCGGCCGATGCGCATCTGCTGGTCGTCGAAGATCGTGTCGACACCGAGGCGGGCGGACGCCGCCCAGTACCGGACGGCGTCGGTCCCGTGGGCGTCGAGGGAGTCATTCGGCACGACGACGTTGCCCTTCGACTTCGAGATCTTCTTGTGGTCGGGGTCGAGGATCCAGCCGGAGATCGCGACGTCGTGCCACGGCACGCAGTGGTGCTCGAGCTCGCTGCGCACGACCGAGGAGAAAAGCCACGTCCGGATGATCTCGTGCGCCTGGGGGCGCAGGTCCATCGGGAAGATGCGGGCGAAGAGATCGGGGCGGTCGATCCAGTGTCCGGCGATGTGGGGGCTGAGCGACGAGGTGGCCCAGGTGTCCATGACGTCCGGGTCGGCGACGAACCCGCCCGGTGCGCCGCGCTGCTCGGCGCGGTAGCCGTCAGGGACGGCGGTCGACGGGTCGAGCGGGAGCCGGTCCTCGTGGGCGAGGATCGGGTGGTCGTCGTCGATTCCGCCGTCGGCGCCAACCGCGTACCAGACGGGGAAGGGCACGCCGAAGTAGCGCTGGCGGGAGATATTCCAGTCCCCGGTGAGTCCCTCGACCCAGGCCTCGTAGCGGGCGCGCATGAACTCGGGGTGCCAGGTGATCTGGCGGCCGGCGTCGAGCAGCGTCTCCCGGCGTTCGAGAGTGCGCACGTACCACTGGCGCGAGGAGACGATCTCGAGCGGCCGCTCGCCTTTCTCATAGAAGTTGACGAAGTGCTTGATGGGCCGGGGCTCCTCGACGAGATCCCCGCAGGCCGCGAGGAGCTCGACGATCCGGCGCTGGGCCTGGTGGGCGGTCAGTCCCTCGAGCTCGGCGTAGCGCGCCGCGGCGCGGTCGGCGTCACGTGATTCCCAACCGGCGGAACCGAAGGGGGCGTGGCCGAGCCGGCCGTCGCGCTGCACGATCGTCCGGGTGGCGAGGTCGAGGTCGCGCCACCAGGTGACGTCGGTGAGATCGCCGAAGGTGCACACCATGGCGATACCCGTCCCCTTGTCCGGGTCGGCGAGCGGGTGGGGGAGGATCGGCACCTCGACCCCGAACAGCGGCGTCACGGCGGTCGTGCCGAACAGGGCCCGGTAGCGGGGGTCGTCAGGGTTGGCGACGAGAGCGACGCAGGCGGGGAGCAGCTCGGGGCGGGTCGTGTCGATCTCGATCGGCGCGCCCGTCGCCGCCGCGACGAAGCGCACCTTGTGGAACTTCGCCTCGATCTCCCGGTCCTCGAGCTCCGCCTGGGCGACTGCCGTCTGGAAGTCGACGTCCCACAGGGTCGGGGCCTGCTGGCGGTAGGCATGGCCGGCCTCCACCATCCGGAGGAAAGCCCGCTGCGACGTGCGCTGGGCGAGGGCCCCGATCGTCGTGTACTGGTTCGCCCAGTCGACCGAGAGCCCGAGCCGGCGGAACAGCGCCTCGAAGGCCCGCTCGTCCTCGGCCGTGAGCTTGTGGCAGAGCTCGACGAAGTTCGGCCGCGAGATGGAGCGGGGGTGCCCGGCCGCCCGCTCGGGCGGCGAGAACCCGGGGTCGTACGGGACGGAGGGGTCGCAGCGGACCCCGTAGTGGTTCTGCACCCGCCGCTCGGTCGGCAGGCCGTTGTCGTCCCAACCGATCGGGTAGAAGACGGCCTTGCCGCGCATGCGCTGGAACCGGGCGACGACGTCCGTCTGGGTGTAGGAGAAGATATGCCCGACGTGGAGGGCCCCCGACACGGTCGGCGGCGGTGTGTCGATCGAGTAGACGTCGGCGCGGGGTCGGGAGTCGTCGAAGCGGTACGTCCCCCAGGCTTCCCAGCGCTCGGCCCAGCGCTCCTCGAGCCCCTCGAGTTGCGGGTGGTCGGGGACACGGGTCGAACGGCCACCCGGTTCAGCCGGCGCGTCGGGCCGCGCCGGGTCGGTGTGAACCTGGGCCTCCGGGTCGAAGGCGGTCGCCGTGGGCTCGTCTTCGGCTCGCATCGGACTAGTACCGTAGTCGTGTGCTCAGGTTGCGCGACACGCTGTCTGGGCGCATCGTCGAACTGGTGCCACGGGATGCCGGTGTCGTCGGCCTCTACGTGTGCGGTCCGACCGTCTACGGCGCCCCCCACGTCGGGCACGGCCGCATGGCGCTCGTCTATGACGTGCTGCGGCGCTATCTCGAGTTCGGGGGCCTCAGTGTCGAGCATGTCTCGAACGTCACCGACATCGACGACAAGATCATCGAACGCGCGGCCGCCGAGGGCCGCGACTGGCGCGAGGTCGCGCACGACGCCGAGGTCGAGTGGTGGGCCGCGATGGACCAGATGGGCCTCGCCCGGCCGACGGCGACCCCGCATGCGACGGGCTACATCGCCGAGATGGTCGAGCTCGTCGGCGGGCTCCTGGCCAGGGGTGCCGCCTACGAGACGGCTGGTGGCGTCTACCTCGATACGTCGAAGGTGCCCGACTACGGCCTGCTGAAGCACCAGGACATCGAGTCGCTGCGCGCCGGGGCCCGCGTCGAGGTCGACGGTCAGAAGCGGTCGCCCGTCGATTTCGCCCTCTGGAAGGCGGCGAAGCCCGGCGAGCCGAGCTGGGAGGCGCCGTTCGGCGCCGGGCGGCCCGGCTGGCACACGGAATGCGTCGTGATGTCGCTCGCGCTGCTGGGGGAGGACTTCGATCTCCACGGCGGCGGCGAGGACCTCATCTTCCCGCACCACGAGAACGAGCGTGCGCAGGCCGTCGCGTCGGGCAAGCGCTTCGCCCGCCACTGGATGCACAACGGGCTCGTGGCGGTGGGCGGCGAGAAGATGTCGAAATCACTCGGCAACTTCATGACGATGGCGGAGCTGCTCGAGCGGTCGGACCCGCGCGCCTACCGGCTCGTCGTGCTGGGCTCGCACTACCGCCAGGCGGTCGAGGTGAACTGGCGCACCGTCGAGGACGCCACGACGGCGCTCGGGCGCATCGACAGCCTCGCCCGGCGCTACGCCGACGCGGCACCCGGCGACTCGCCGGGTGAATCCGTCGAGGTGCGGCGCCGGTTCTGCGAGGCGATGGACGACGACCTCGACACGCCGGCGGTGCTCGGGGGACTGTTCTCGGCGATGCGGCGGGCGAACGCGCTCGGCGACGAAGGTGACCGGCGCGCCGGCGGAGCGCTCGCCCGCGCGGTGCTGGACCTGTTCGCGGCGCTCGGCGTCGCCGCCGGGGCCGGCGGCCACGAGATCGCCGGCGAGGTCGAGGAGCTCGTGCGGCGGCGGGACGCGGCCCGGGCCGCGCGCGACTTCACCGCCGCCGACCGGTTGCGGGGCGAGATCGAGCGGCTGGGCTGGGTGGTCGAGGACACGCCCGGCGGGACCCGCGTCTACCGCTGAACGCCGCGGCCGGATTCACAGGTACGCGAAAGCTCCCCGATCCGCCCGCGCCTGCGCGTCCGGGAGGCGGCACCGCGCAGGCAGTCAAGGTCCCGGCGACCTTCGCCGACCGGCCCGTCGCCGGAGCCGAACCGGAGGGACCGGTGTCGCGGATCTCCGGCAGGTCCGGTCCGTCGCCGGTCGCGCGGTCGCGACGTCGCCGGACCTGGGAACGGCGCCCGTCCAGTCCGGCAGCGAGGAGCCCGCAAAGGAGACTGCGGCGACCGCCGACGGCGGTCCCTCGCCGGGTGTGACGACGGGGAGGATCGGAGTCGGCACCGACCTCGCGTCCGCCCGGGGCGGCGTCGCCCCCGCCGCCGGGTGACGACGGGGGATTGGGCTGGTAGCCTGCGCGCCGAGAGAAACTGCCTTGTGGTTGCGGCCGTCTTGTGACCGTCGGGTTGGGCCCATCCGAAGGGATCGGCCGGGTCGGTGCGGGCGGCGGTGACGTCGGCGTTCCCTCGCAGCAGGTGGAATCGAACGAAGGGGGATCGCCGAGGTGGCGACCGGAACTGTGAAGTGGTTTAACGCTGAGAAGGGCTACGGCTTCATCTCGCAAGAGGGCGGTGCCGACGTGTTCGTGCACCACTCCGCCATCCAGATGAATGGCTACCGCACGCTCGAAGAGGGTCAGCAGGTCGAGTTCGAAGTCCAAGAGGGGCAGAAGGGCCTCCAGGCCGCGAACGTTCGGCCGGTCTGACCGTCTCCCGTCTCGGCGGGCCGCCACACGGGCCCGGCGAGACGTTGGCAGCGAATCGAGCGCGGATCCCCGGTTCCGCACCTGCAACGTCGACCGCGCGGCGCGCCAATCGGGACGTTGCCGCCGCCCGTTCCGTCGCGTCCGTCCGCGCCCCGGTTCCGCGAGGCGGACCCACCTGTTGGCAAGGAGGCCCGGGGGGTGTTTGCGGCGTCCCGGTCCCTCGCCTAGAAAAGGGTCGTGACTCGACGCGCGCTCATCACCGGTGTCACCGGGCAGGACGGTTCCTATCTTGCCGAGTTCCTCCTCGATCAGGGTTACGAGGTGTTCGGCATGGTCCGCCGGTCGAGCACGGTCACCTTCGAGCGGGTCGCCCACATCCAGGACCGCATCACGCTCGTCCCGGGCGAGATGCTCGACGAGGTCTCAATCATCAACGTGCTGAGGGAGTGCAATCCCGACGAGCTCTACAACCTCGCGGCGCAGTCCTTCGTCCAGACGTCGTTCAGCCAGCCGGTCTTCACCGGCGAAGCGACGGCGCTGGGGGTCACCCGGGTGCTCGACGCCATCCGGTTCGTCAATCCCGAGATCCGCTTCTACCAGGCGAGCTCGTCGGAGATGTTCGGCAAGGTCCGCGAGTCGCCCCAGACGGAGCTGACGCCGTTCCACCCGCGCAGCCCTTACGGCGTCGCCAAGGTCTACGGCCACTGGATCACCGTCAACTACCGCGAGAGCTACGGGCTCCACGCCTCCTCGGGGATCCTTTTCAACCACGAGAGCCCGCGACGCGGCCTCGAGTTCGTGACGCGCAAGGTGACCCACGCCGCGGCGCGTGTCGCCGTCGGCCTCGAGCGCGAGGTCCGGCTCGGCAACCTCGACGCCCAGCGGGACTGGGGCTTCGCCGGGGACTACGTCCAGGCGATGTGGCTCATGCTCCAGCAGGACCAGCCCGACGACTACGTCATCGCGACGGGCGAGGCGCACTCGGTGCGCGAGCTGTGCGAAGTGGCGTTCGGCCGGGTGGGCCTGCACTGGGAGGACCACGTGGTCGTCGACGAGCGCTTCCTCCGCCCCGCCGAGGTCGACGTGCTCGTCGGCAACGCCACGAAGGCCCGCACGACGCTCGGATGGAAGCCCGCGGTCGCTTTCCCCGAGCTCGTCGAGATGATGGTGGACGCCGACCTCACCACCTTGCGGCGCTAGACGCCCGGCTGGCCGGGCGCCGGGAGGGTTGCTAGCCGGCGAGGGCCCGCAGCCGGCCGATGACGGGGCCGAAGGCCGTGGCGAAGGCGGCGACGTCGTCCTCTCCCGTCGACCAGCCGACGGAGCATCGCAGCGCGTGGTCCGCCGCGACCCCCATCGCGGCGAGCACGGGCGAGGGTTCGAAGGCCTCGGAGGCGCAGGCCGACCCGGAGTGGACGGCGACCCCCGCAGCATCGAGACCGAGGACGACACCCTCGGCCTCGACGCCGGCGACGCCGAAGCAGACGATGTGCGGCAGGCGCCAGGTGGGGTCGCCGTACCGGACGACCCCGGGGACCGAGAGGGCCGCGGCGGCGATGGCGTCGGTGCGGGCCCGGGCGAGCTCCGCCTCGGCCTCGAGGGCGCCCGCGGCGGCGAGGGCCCGGGCCACGGCACCGAAGCCGACGATGGCGGGCACGTTCTCCATCCCAGCGCGCCGCGCCCGCTCCTGGTCGCCGCCGACGAGCAGCGCCGCCGGACGGAAGCCCCGGCCGACGACGAGCGCGCCCACCCCGGCCGGTCCGCCCATCTTGTGGGCCGAGACCGAGACGAGGTCGGCACCGAGCGCGGGGACGTCGACCGGCAGGTGCCCGGCGGCGGCGCAGGCGTCGACGTGGACGGGGACCCCGGCCTCGCGGCAGCGCCGGACGACCTCCGCCACGGGCTGGACGGTCCCGACCTCGTGGTTGGCGAGCTGGCAGTTGAGGAGGGACGGGCGGTCGCCCGGCCTGTCGAGGAGCTCGTCGAGCGCGGCGAGGTCGACCCGGCCGAGCGAGTCGACCGGGATCGTCTCGGCCGGCCCGCCCCGGGCGGCGGAGAGCCGGACCGCCGAGTGCTCGACTGCGGTGAGCGCGATCGGTGCGGCGGGATCCCGCTGGCGCGCCGCCCAGTTCGCCCAGTTCACCGCCTCCGTTCCGCCGCTGGTGAAGACGACCTGCCGGGGATCGACCTGGAGGAGGGCGGCGACGGCGAGGCGTCCCTCCTCGACCGCGGCCGCCGTGAGGCGTCCCTCCTCGTAGACGCGGCCCGGGTCGGCGAAGACCCCCCGGGTCAGCCAGTCACCGATCGCGGCGGCGGCCTCCGGCCGCAGGGCGCTCGTCGAGGCGTGATCGAGGTAGTGGCGGGCCACGCCGCGGCTCAGCCGGCGACGCTGGAGCAGGACTGGTCGCCGAGCGCCCGAGACGACAGCTGCACCGCGACGTCGCCGCCGCACAACCCGGCGAGCAGGCCCTTCACCATTCCCCGGTCGACCGCACAGAGCACGGGGTGCTCGAGGACCACCTCGCCGAACGGGCAGTGCTCGCGCACGACCCAGGTCGTCGCCTGGTCGTTCTCGGCGCGGGCGGCGAATCCGTGGGCGGTGAGGGCGTCGACGACGGCCGACATCGCGGCGCGCATCGAGCGCTGCGACTCCCCCGGTGCCATCTGGGCGGCGAGGGACCGCCCGTACTCCTCGCCGACGTCCTCGGCGAGATGGTTGGCGACGGCGGGATCGAGCGAGGCAAGCGATCGCGCCAGCAGGTTGATGACGAGGTCGTTCGGCCGGGGCGGCATCGGCACCGCGGTCTCGCGTGAGGAGGGCCGGTAGCGCTTGGCGGGGCGCCCGGCGCCAGGCGCGGCGTGGTCGAGCGTGACCTCGAGGTAGCCGCCGGCGGCGAGCTTGTCGAGATGGTGGCGGGCGACGTTCGGGTGGAGGGCGAACTTCCTGGCCACCTCGCCGGCGGTGGCGCCGTCGACCTCGCGGGTGAACAGGTAGATGTGGCGCCGCGTCGCGTCGCCGAAGGCGCTCGTGATGGCGGCGACCGCGGCCGAGAAGGACTCGTCGTCGTGGAGCTGTTCGGGCGGGGTCAGCGGCACCTTGGTTGGCGGCGCCGGGGATCGGCGGCGAAGTCCCGGTGCGTGCGCTGCGGGTGCCGAAGAAGGAGCGAAGCCCACGATGGGTATCCTACCTGCGGTGCGCCGGAATCCCGGTGCCCGCCCCTCCCCAAGGAAGGCGTGGCCCCTCGATGAGCGGTCAGGATCTTGCCGCGCTGCGCGGCGCGTTCGAGTCGGTCGAGGACCCGTTCCTCTTCTGCCGGCTTGGTGAATCGGGCTTGCTTGCCGACGTGCGCGCCCGCGGCAGCGGCGTCGACGCCGTCGTGCGGATCCCGACGGCGGAGCACCCGGCGCGCGACGAACTGCGCCGACGCCTGACGGCCGCCGCGGCGGCCATCGGCGCGCCCGTCGCGGTCGACGTCGTGACGGAGACGATGGATCAGGACGAATCCGAGCGGCTCGGCGGGCGCCTCCGGGAGTTCGACCACCCGGCCGGCGGTCGGTCGACGGCGGGGCGGCGCGTGCTCAGCATCGCCTCGGGCAAAGGGGGGGTGGGGAAGTCGACCGTGACGGTGAACCTCGCCGTCGCCCTCGCCGCCGCGGGCCACAGCGTCGGGCTGCTCGACGCCGACGTGTATGGGTTCTCGGTCCCGCGCATGCTCGGCGTCACCCACCAGCCGGTGGTCCTCGGCCCGACGATCGTGCCACCGGTCGCCAACGGCGTGCGCTGCGTGTCGATGGGTTTCTTCGTCGACGAGGACAGGGCGGTCGCCTGGCGCGGGCCGATGCTGCACAAGGCGCTCGAGCAGTTCATCACGGAGGTGCACTGGGGCGACCCCGAGTTCCTCCTCATCGACATGCCCCCCGGCACCGGCGACGTCGCCCTCAGCGTCGCCCAGCACCTCCCGGCTTCGGAGCTCTACGTCGTGACGACGCCCCAGCCCGCCGCCGAACGGGTTGCCCAGCGGGCCGGGGCGCTCGCCCGCGAGCTCCGCCTGCCGATCCGGGGCGTCATCGAGAACATGTCGTGGTACTCGGCCCCCGACGGAACCCGCCTGGAACTGTTCGGCGCGGGCGGCGGCGAGGCGCTGGCGGGGGAGCTCGAGGTCGAGCTCCTGGCGCAGATCCCGTTCGACGCCGCCGTGCGGGCGGGGGCGGACGAAGGCCGTCCGGCCGCCCTGGTCGACCCGGACTGCGACGTGGCGCGGGCGTTCGCCGCCCTCGCCGCGCGCGTCGCCGGGCTGGGTCCCTCGCGCATCTACCGCCGCGAGCTCACCGTCACCTGATGCGTCACGCGTAATCCGGCAGCGCTCTGGCCATTGCGATCGGCCCGACACGCACAACACCGGGACGGCACGCCCGTAGGCTTGTTGCGTGGGGACGCGACGGTCGGCGCGGGACGAGCGGGGGAGCTCGCCGCACGAAGCCGACGGTGCGGATCGGACCGCCCTGTGGGCCTCGACGATGGAGGGCCACGTCCTCGACGCGCGGTCCGGAGTGCGGGTCGCCCACGCGACGAGCTCCGCCCGGACGGCGGCCGTCCCGCCGCGGGCGCGCGCCGAGCGGGAGGCGCAACAGGACGGGATCCTCGCGCCGGGCGCGACCCGGGCTGTCGGGGCGGGGAACCGGGCGAGATCCGAGAAGCCGGACCTTCTGCGGACGTGTTTCGAGCGTGACAGCGACCGGGTTCTCCACTCGTCCGCCTTCCGCCGCCTGGCGGGCAAGACCCAGGTCTTCATCGACCCCCTCGACCACCAACGGACGAGGCTCACCCACGCGATGGAGGTGGCGCAGGTCGCGGTGGCGATCGCCCGTGCGACGCGCCTCAACGAGGACCTCGTCTACGCCGCCTCGATCGCCCACGACTGCGGCCACGGCGCGGGCGGGCACGCCAGCGAGGAGGCGTTCGGGGCCTTTCTCGAAGGCGGGTTCGACCACGCGTCCTGGGGGGCCGACGTCGTGCTCCAACCCCTCAACCTCTGCGTGGAGACGCTCGACGCGGTGCGGAACCATTCCTGGTCGCGCCCCGCCCCGGCGACTCCGGAGGGCGAGGTGCTCTCCTGGGCGGACCGCATTGCCTACGTCTGCCACGACTTCGAGGACGCCGTGGCGGCGGGGATCGTAAGTCCAAGAGAGCTCCCCCCCCTCGTCGCCGAGCGCTGTGGTTCGACGCGGGCGTCGCAGCTCTCGGCGTTCATCACGGGCGTGATCGGCGCGGTCGAGCGGACCGGGACGGTCGGGATGGACGACGCCGCCGCCGAGGCGCTGGCGGCGTTCCGGGCGTGGAACTACGAGCGGATCTACCTGCGGCCCGACTCCCTCGAGCAGGGACGTCGGGTTCGTCGCCTGCTCGAGGCGTTGGTCGAGACCTACGCCAGCGCGCCGGGACTCCTGCCGGGCGGCCGGTCCCCGGGGCTCGCGTCGGGGACGCCGGGGGCCGTGCGGGCCGCCGTCGAGTACGTCGCGGGCATGACCGACCGCTTCGCCGTCGAGGCGGCGTGCCGTCTCCTTGACTGGCCGGAGGACGAGCTCCCGGCGCGCTACCTCTCGCGCGGCGCCTAGGAGAGTGCCGATTTAGTCCCTTCTTGCACCCATGCCAGATGAAATTGCGCAGGTTGCAGCCTTGCAATAAGGACCGAATCGACTAAGAGCCTCAGCGGATAGGTGACCACCGATCTCGCCAGTCGATGAGCTTGGCGGTGATGAGGAAGGTGATCGCCAGGGCGAGCTGGGCGAGACGATGGGCGCTCTTGCGGTCAGTGCAGCGGCGGAGC
>JBEKEM010000002.1:0-196462 GCA_050013835.1 Acidimicrobiales bacterium | reverse complement strand
TCGGTGAGGCAAGCCAGCGATCCGTGTCCTTCACACTGTGGTAGCCGATGATGGTTGGCATGGCTCCTCCTTCGGGGTCCTGGGCCGACGGCGGCGACGAGCCCGATGCCGCGACCCTACAGGTCGCGTCCTCTGTGTGCGTCGGACGCTCCCTGGAAGGCCGACCAAAGCCCGGCAGCTCAGTTCGACCCGCAATCTGCAAGTCGCTCTTCGCGCCGAACATCGGCCGGCGGATTGGCGCTTCGCAGATTTCGCGACGGTGAACTCCAAGAAGTGGATGATTGGCGGTCGGCGTAGGAGCGCTCGCCGCGTTGTCGACCGTTGCTGCTATCGCGGTCGTCGGGGGAAAAGGCACACCTCGGTTTGTGAGCGTGGCAACGATCCGGAAGGCAACTGCCCCGTGTTGCTTGTTCTCGCCTCGCTCACCGCGTGGTGGGCTGCGAGACAGTCGCGCATCGGTCCTCGAACAGAATCGGCTTCGCGCAATCCCTGACGGAGCCCTCGCCGTATACCTCCGTGATAGCTACCGAGGCGTCTGGCTCGACGCGAGATGGGGGGGAGAGATTCTCATGAGATCGGCCCATGGTGCAACGCGGTCTTCGCTTCCGTTCCTTCTCGCAGCAGGAGTGACGTTGGCAGGATCGGGCGGAATCGCGGCCGGGGCCACTGTTCGGTCGACCGAGCATCAAGCGTTCCTCTTGAGGCTCGGCAAGCCGAGTCAAGTGGCGTCCACGGTGCCAAGCAACGGTGACGTCAACCCGTACGGGGTCGCTGTCGTGCCAGAAACAGTGGGCAAGCTGGTCAAAGGGGACACCCTCGTCAGCAACTTCAACGACAAGGCGAACGTGCAAGGGACCGGGACAACGATCATGGAAGTGTCCCCGAGCGGCACCGTGGGCACGTTCGCGAATCTCGGATCGCTTCCGACTGCTAAGGCCTGCCCAGGAGGCATAGGCCTCACGACCGCATTGTCGATTCTCCCCGGCGGCTGGGTTGTGGTGGGGAGTCTTCCGACGAGAGCGGGGGGCGCACTGCCATCGGAGAATCCCGCCGGATGTCTCATCGTGCTCTCCAGCACTGGCCAGGTGGCAGAAACGTGGTCCAACGCGAACATCAACGGTCCTTGGGACATGACCGCGGTGACGACGCGCTCTGGAGCGGATCTGTTCGTGTCCAACGCCCTGAGCAGGCCGAAGGGTCTGAACAAGACACCGCCAAGCGGATTGTGCACGGTCGTCCGTATCGACGTCTCGCTCGCCTCCGGGCACCCGCCGCGGATCACTAGCTTGACTGTCATCGGATCAAACTTTGTCTGGCGCGCGAACAAGGCCGCGCTCATCCAATCGCCGACGGGTTTGGCGCTCGCTGCCAATGGCACGCTCTATGTCGCGGAGACCGTCAACAGCCACATCACGAGGATCGCGAATGCGATCACGCGCACGACGGCGGTTAAAGATGGGACCAGCACACTTTCATCAGGTGGCTGGCTGAACGGCACTCTCGGCCTGGCACTCGCGCCGAATGGCGATGTGATCGCTATGAACGGCAATGACGGCAATGCTGTCGAGATCAGCCCCCAAGGCCGTCAGGTCGCGAAAGTGACGCTCGTCGCCCATGGCGCCGGAGATCTATTCGGTGTGGCGATCCAGGCCGACGACCACGGCCTCCTCTTCGTAAATGACGGTACAAACGCGATCGACCTTGCGAGCCCCCGGTGAGCCCGGCTGGCGACTTAGGCCTCAGGAGAGCTTCAACATGAGAAATCTGTCAGCAATGCGCGCAGCCGCGAAGAACAGGCGTCGAGAGCAGAGTCTGAACTGGCAATGGCTCGTCGTGCGAGTCATCGGAGCCGGGCTCCTCGTCGCAACCGGGACGATCCACCTTGACCTGTACCTGACCGGCTACCGGACGATCCCAACGATTGGCTGGCTGTTCCTTCTTCAGGTGATCTCCGCCTTTGGCCTCGGCGCGATCGTCCTCGTGTCTGACAATCGGCTGGCTTCGGCAGCGGGTGCCGGGTTTGCTCTCGCGACTCTTGGCGGTTATCTGTTGTCCTTGCGGATCGGCCTCTTCGGTTTCCGGGAGGTTCGCACGGCCGCAGGAATCCTGGCCTCCGTCATCGAGGTGGCTACTTACTCGGCGCTTGCCGCTGTTGTCTTGAGCCCACGCGCCCAACACCATTCCGCAGCACCGGCGATTCACAGCAGAAACTTGTTCGACAGACTTGAGGACGCCGTCCCGGCCGGTCGGTGGGCCGCCGCCGCGCTCTCAGTGTTGGCTGCCGCGCTCGTGGCCGTCTCCCTCGCGGCAGCGGGACCAGCATCAACGAGCGCAGGCTCGTCGAGCGTGCTTCTGAAGATTGCGAAGATCCATGGCGTGCCGGTGCTGACCAATGCCCGGGGCTACGCGCTCTACTGGTTTGCTCCCGATACGCCGACGAAATCGACCTGCTTTGGCACGTGCGCCGACTACTGGCCGCCAGTCATCGGGAGTCCCGCCGCCGGCCCGGGCGTGACCGGCAAGCTAGGGACGATCAGGCGGTCAGACGGAGTAGCCCAGGTCACCTATGACCACCATCCCCTCTACACCTACGTCGGCGATTCCGCTCCCGGTCAGGCCAACGGAAACGACATCTACTTGTATGGCGGGTTGTGGCACGAGATGGCCATCTCTGGCTGACCACAGCCGGAAGGCGTTTACGGTGGGGGAAGCACGAGCCCGAGCAGAGCTTGGGAATCGAGAGCTCCATCTCGCGTCGAGCTAGGCGCCTCCGTAGCTATCAGGGAGTTGTGCGGCGAGGGCTCCGCCAGGGATTGCGCGAATTCGATTTTCCTCGATGACCGATGCGCGACTATCTCGCAGCCCACTACGCGGCGAGCGCGGCGAGAACAAGCAACACGGCGGCAGTTGCCCTGCGAATCGTTGCCACGCTGACGAAGCGAGGCATGCCCTTCCCACCCATGACGGAAATCGCCGCGACGGTCCACGACGTTGCAAGGGCTCCGAGGCCTACCGAAACGGTTGAGTGATAGTGAACTGCAAGATTGGCCGTAAGGACTCGGGTCAGGTCCCCCACTCGGCGATGAAGATGACCGCGAAGGCGGCGAGCGCCGTCTGCCGATGAGATCCGACCTCGGTCTCGATGAGTCGCTTCTTACCGTCTTGCCCTTGCCGCTCTCTCGCCACCCCGCGCAAGACAAGAAGTGCGCCGAAGAAGAAGACTCCGGCGAGTCGGCCTCCTGACGGCGATCTTGGGATCAGGCACGCCGAGCGACTGGTCTCGATCCTCTGCGCTTCCACGATTGGCGCCATGCCGGAAACACGCTCGCCGCCGCCACCGGTGCCAGCACCCGGGAGCTGATGGTCCGGATGGGACACGCGTCGATGAGGGCTGCAGTCATCTTTCAGCCCGCGACGGCGGACCGCGACCAGACCATCGCTTCAGCGCTGAGCGACCTGGCAGCTCAGGCTGCTGTCCGGCAGTTCAAGCCGCGCGATCGACGCGCGATGGAACCGGTCGAACGTGAGAGCTACGACGTCAAACAGCGACTGAGCTGCCCTTAAAGCGGTGGAGCTGACGGGATTCGAACCCGTGACCTACTGGTTGCAAACCAGTCGCTCTAACCAGCTGAGCTACAGCCCCGCGGGCCTAAGCCTACGCGCCCCCCGGGCCCGCTCGGCCCCCACCGGCTGCTTGCTCAGTGGGTGCCGACCGCGGCACGCGCGATCTGGCGGACCGATCTTGTCATCGCCGTCACGGCGGAGGGCTCGTAGCCGCAGTGGGCCATGCAGTTGTCACAGCGCGGGTCGCGACCCCGACCGTACTTGTCCCAGTCGGTCGTCTCAATGAGCTCCTTGTACGTCTCCGTGTAGCCGTCGCTCATCAGGTAGCACGGGCGCTGCCAGCCGAAGACCGAGTAGCTCGGTACCCCCCACGGCGTGCACTGGTAGTCGACCTTGCCCTCGAGGAAGTCGAGGAACAGTGGCGTGTGGTTGAGACGCCACTTCTTACGCCGCCCGTCGCCGAAGGCCTCGCGGAAGACTTCCCGTGCCTGGTCGACCGGGAGGAAGTGCTCCTGGTCTGACGCTTTCTCGTAGGCGTAGGCGGGCGAGATCATCATCGCGTCGACCCGGAGCTCGTCGTTCAGGAAGTCGAGCACCTCGCGGATCGTCTTGGGGGAGTCGTTCGTGAAGAACGTCGAGTTGGTCGTAACTCGGAAGCCCTTCGACTTCGCCAGTCGGATCGCCTCGATCGCCGTGTCGAAGACCCCCTCGCGGTCGACGGCCGCGTCGTGCCGCTCGCGCAGCCCGTCGATGTGGATCACCCACGAGAAGTACGGCGACGGCTTGAATCGTGCGACGCGACGCTTCAGGAGGATCGCGTTCGTGCAGAGGTAGATGAACCGCTTGCGCGTGATCAGGCCCTGGACGATCTCCTCGATCTGCGGGTGCAACAGCGGCTCGCCGCCAGCGATCGAAACCATCGGCGCGCCGCACTCCTCGATCGCGGCAAAGGCCTTCTCCGGAGTCATCCGCTGGCGGAGGATCTCGGTCGGGTATTGGATCTTGCCGCATCCAGGGCATGCCAGGTTGCAGGCGAAGAGCGGCTCGAGCTCGACGATGAGCGGGTACTTCTCACGTCGCGCGATCCGCTGGCGCACGAGGTAGCTCGCCATGGCCATGTTCTGTCGGACTGGGATGGGCATCAGGTTTCACCGGCCTGTTCGTGTCGTCGGTCGATAGCGGATGGGCAGTTCAACGTCCAGCAGCCCCGCCCCCGTGGACGGCGGGCGCGGACGGGGGTGGCACGGTCACCGCCCCGTCTTGGCGTGTGGCGAGTTGCGGACGGCGTGCGCCTGGTGTGCCGCCTCGGTGCGTGCGCTGGCAGCGGCCGATGCCTCCTCGATGGCGCGGCACCACCGCCCGAGCGCCGAGAGCGGGAAGACCAGCCGGTAGAGGTGGTAGTTGAGGTAGAAGTCCCCCGGGAACCCCGTCCCCGTGTACCACGGCTCCTCCCAGTTTCCGTCAGCGAGCTGCGTCCCGGCCAGCCAGGCGACGCCGCGCCGCGCCGCCACCGAGCGTGCCCGTCCCGCCGCCTCCAGGGCGAGGAGCGCCCAGGCGGTCTGCGAGGCGGTCGAAGCGCCCTGGGCGCGCAGCGTCGGGTCGTCGTAGCTGCGGATGTCCTCACCCCAGCCACCGTCGTCGTTCTGATGCGCCTCGAGGAACTCGACAGCCCGCCGGACCGGTTCCGCGTCGGCGTCGACCCCCGCCGCGATGAGGGCGGGCACGGCCGCCCCCACCCCGTAGAGGTAGTTCACGCCCCAACGGCCGAACCACGCCCCGTCCTCCTCCTGCTCGGCGAGCAGCCACTCAAGCCCGCGAGCAAGGATCGCCGAGTCCGCCGAGGATTCCCCGGCGAGCATCTCGACGACGTGAGCCGTGACGTCGGCGCTCGGCGGGTCAATGACAGCGCCGAAATCACAGAAGGGGATCTCGTAGAGAATCTTCCGAACGTTGTCGGCGTCGAAGGCGCCCCAGGCCCCGTCCTTGCAGGCCATCCCCTGCGTCCAGGCGAGCGCCCGCCGGACGGCACCTTCGAGGGCCGCCGTCTCGCGGTAGGCGACGCGACGCAGCGCCAGCACGACTTCGGCGGTGTCATCCACGTCGGGGTAGTTGTCGTTCTCGAACTCGAAGGCCCAGCCCCCCTCGGGAATGCCCGGCCGGCGGACTGCCCAGTCGCCGCGCACCCGCACCTCCTTGCTGAGCATCCACGCCGTCGCGCGCTGGAGCGCCTCATCGTCGGGGGGAAGCCCGGCGTCGGCGAGCGCGACGACGGCGAGGGCCGTGTCCCACACCGGGGACTGGCACGCCTCGAGACGGCGCAGCCCGCCCTCACGCACGAGGAAGCGCTCGAGGCCGTCAAAAGCGGAGGCGAGGACCGGGTGGTCGAGGGGGTAGCCCCGCAGGTGCAGAGCGAGGATCGAGTAGACCCACGGCGGCTGGATTCCGCCCCAGCTGCCATCGGCCTCCTGGCGGCGGACGATCCAGGTCTCGGCCTTGCGCAGCGCCGCCTCGCGCACCGTCCGGCGCAGGGGCGGCCGGTTGGCGAGCCATTCGTAGCGGTGGAGGACCCGGTCGAGCAGCACGAAACGCCCGGTCCAGTCCCGAATCGACGGCCCCGGCCGATCCGGTTCCTTCCCCGCCCGCAACTCATCGATGCCGAACGAGAGCGGTCGCACCGGATGGTAGGCGCCGACGACCGTGATGGCGACCGCCGTCTGACGGGCCCAGCAGCCGAAGTCGTAGATGTTGCACGGTACCCAGGCCGGCAAGGCGACTATCTCTGGTGGCAGCGTCGGCAGCTCGTCCCAGGGCCACCAGCCAAAGAGCGCCAACCAGATCCTTGTGAAGACCCGCGAGTTCTCGACGCCCCCGGCGTCGCGGACGAACGCCGCCGCCCGGCTCATATGCGCCTCGCCGGGCTCGTCGCCCGCCAGTCGGAGCGCACAGTAGGCCTCGACGGTCGTCGAGAGGTCCCCAGGCCCGCCGTGGTACGTGGCCCACGTCCCGTCCGGCCGCTGCTTCGAGCGGATCCACGCCGCCGCCGCGGCCGTGTCGTCGTCGCGGCGGATGCCTAGGAACTCGCGCAGCATCAGGTCTTCGGCGTCCATCGTGACGTTGGTCTCGAGCTCACCCTTCCACCAGCCCTCGGGCTCCTGGATCCCCAGGAGGTGGTCGCGGGCCTTGCCAAGCGCCCGGCGCGCCGCGGCGAGTTCCAGCTCCTCCACCGTCTCCGTCCGCGCCATCTAGAACTTCCGCTCGATCACGAAACGCGCCACCTCGGACAGCTCGGCTCGGGCGGCCTCGGCGAAGCACGGCAGATCGATCGCCGATAGCGCCGCATCCAGCCGGCGGGCCGCCTCCGCCGAGCTGAGCTCCCGTCCGCCGGCGTGCTCGACGAGCTCCGCCGCCCGGGCGACCTCGTCGTCGCCAAGGCACGGCGTCGCAAGCAGCGTGGCAAGCTCGGCGGCACCCTCACCGCCAGCGGCGAGCGCCGCCGCGACCGGGAAGGTCTTCTTGTGCGATCGCAGATCGCTCCAGGCCGGCTTGCCCGTGCGGGCCGGGTCGCCCCAGATGCCGAGAACGTCGTCGACCGCCTGGAACGCCAGCCCGAGCTCGAAGCCGAAGTGGTCGAGTGCCTCCACGGTCTCGGCGGGCGCGCCGGCGAGCTCAGCACCGATCGAGGCCGCGCACCCCAGCAGCGCTCCGGTCTTGCCGCCCTCCATTGCGAGGCAGCCCTCGAGGTCGATCGTCGGCAGCGACTCGAAGGCCATGTCGAGCGCCTGGCCAGCGATCATCGAGGCTGTCGACTCGGCGATTCGCGCCGCCGCGCGCCGCGCCGCGTCGCCCTCGGCGACGCGGTCAAGCCGCAGGGTTCCGGCGGGATCGAGCATGATCTGCTGGGCGAGCGCCAGCAGGGCGTCGCCGACGATCACCGCCCGCCCGATCCCGAACTGCGCCCAGACGGTCGGGCGGTGGCGCCGCTCGGTATCGCCGTCGATCACGTCGTCGTGGATGAGCGAGAAGTTGTGGACCAGCTCGACCGCGACGCCCCCTGGGATCCCGATCGCGGCGTCGGCGCCAACGGCCTCAGCTGACAGGATGGCGAGCGCCGGCCGGATGCCCTTGCCACCACCGCCGCCGACGTCGCGCCCATCGGCGTCACACCAGCCAAAGTGGTACTCGGCGACCGGCCTCATCTCGGCCGAGAGCCGGCTGATGGCAGCGCGCATCGCCGGAGCGACGAGGTCGCGCGCCCGGCCGAACACCATTGGAGCCTTCTCCGTTGGGATCACGCCACCGCCCCCTGGTCGAGACCGACTGGGGGACGCGTCGTCCCGAGCGCACGCAGCGCGTGTCGCGCCGCGCGCACACCGCTCCGCACCGCGCCCTCCATCGTTGCGGGCCAACCCGTGTCCGTCCACGCGCCGGCGAGGTAGAGCCGTTCGAAACCGCTCTCGGGCCCGGGCCGCAGGCGGGCGGTCCCGGGCGTGCCCCGAAACGTCGCCTCGTGCTCGCGGCTCACGACCGCGTCGACGACGACGGCCGATCTCGCCCGCGGGAGGAGGGCGCGCAACGCCCCCGTGTAGCGACCTATCAGCGCCTCCGGCCGCTCCCCGTGCTCCGCGTCAGCGCCGGAGATGGAAACGGCGAGCACCTGGCCTTCGGATGGGTCACGCCCCGAGGCGGCGGTCTTGTCGAAGAAGTGCTGCACCGGCGTGTCGACGCAGGCGGCGATGCCGTAGTCGGTGACCTTCCGGTCGTAGACGACGTGGACGTCGACGATCGGCGACACGCCGAGCTGGCCGAGTCGGGCGGGGTCGACGAAGCCACCTTCGGGCAGGAGCGCGGCGGCCGCACCGTGCGGGACGGCGACGACGACAGCGTCGGCCCAGAAGTGCTCGCCGCCGACCACGATGCCGGTCGCGACGCGGCGCCCCGGACCGGACTCGACGTCGATCGCGTCGACCCGCGCCCGAAGGCGGATGCTCCCGCCTAGGCGGCGCAAGAGCGCCGCGGCCGGGTCGACGTGGAGCGCGTCAAGGGGCACCCGCGACCAGCCGAGGTCGGCCGCGTCGGCGCGGTCGAGCAGTCCCGTCCGGAAGACCTTCGCCCCGAGCGTTAGCGACGCCTCCGAGGCGTGCAGATTGACCGTCGGGAGCGTGATGAGATCCCAGAGTCGCTCGATCGCTCGGGGTGACTGGCCGTGGCGGGCGAGGAACGAGCCGAATGTCTCGCGGTCGAGACCTGGATCGTCGAGGTTGAGCCGGCGCAGCGCGAGCACCGCTTTGCCCACCCGGGCCCGCTCGCCCCAATCGAGGTGCCGGTAACGAGCGAGCGAGCCCGCCAGATGAGCCGGTGCCGGCAGTCGATCGCGCCGGATCCAGGCAACTTGTGCCTCGCCGCCCCGGGCGTCGGGGCGCAGGACCGGGATCGCCAGCCGGCACTGGAGCGGGGCGCTGTCCTGCGTTCCGAGCCGGCTGAGGAATCCCCGGTAGGCAGTGCAGCAACGCAAGAAGACATGCTGGCCGTTGTCGAACACGAGGCCGTTGCGCTCGAACGACCACGTGGCACCCCCGAGACGCGGCCGCCCTTCGAACAACGTCACTTGATGGCCGGCGTCGGCACAGGCGATCGCCGCCGACAGTCCGGCCAACCCGCCCCCGACAACGACGACATGTCCCGCGTCCGAACTCATGTGGCGGACGCTCCCGTCAGGCTGCGCACCGCGACCCAGGCCTTCTCCCGGGCCGGCAGGCTCACCCGGTGGTCGAGCGCGGCGAGCGGGTCGCGCTCGATGCGGTCGAGCAACCGGTGGTAAATGCCGGCCATCGCGGCAACGCAGGCGCGCGAGCGCCGGTCGAGCAGCCCGAGCAGGCCGAGCCCCTCCTCGTAGTGCTCCCGGGCGCGGGCGGCCTCGAACCGGACAAGCTCGACGAGCGCGTCGGCGGGTCCCGTCGCGTCGGCATCGCAGCCGAAGCGGGCGAGGTCCTCCGCCGGGAGGTAGATTCGCCCCATCCGTTCCCGGTCCTCGACGACGTCCCGCAGGATGTTCGTCAACTGCAGGGCGATACCCAGCCGGTCGGCGAGCCCCGGTGCTCGGTCCGCGTCGGTGGAACCGAACACGCCGAGCGACAACCGTCCGATCGAGCCGGCGACGCACCGGCAGTAGGCAGTGAGCTCGGCGAATGTCTCGTACCGCTCCTGGCCGCAGTCCATCTCGCAGCCGGTCACGATCTCGCCGAGGGCCTCGACAGGGATCGGGTAACGGGACACCGCGTCGGAGAGCGCCACGAGCACCGGATCGTCCACCGGCGGCTCTCCCCTCGCCACGCCGGCGATCTCGACCCGGATCGCCGCGAGCGCCGCTCGCTTGACACAGGTCGTGCCGTCGCCGTCACCCACGTCGTCGACCCGCCGGGCGAAGGCGTAGAGCGCCGACATCGCGGCACGCTTCGCAGCCGGCAGCAGGCGAATGCCGTAAGAGAAGTTGCGCGCCTCGCGGCGGGTGATCTCCTCGCAGCGGCTGTAGGCGACTGTGAGGTCGGTCACGTCCGGTGCCTTCTTGCCGCCGTCCAGACATCGAGGCTGCGCGACGCGACCTGCGCGCGCGATGCCTTCACCGTTCCCGACAGGACGTCGAAGCCGTGCCGCTCGATGGCATCGAGTTGCGCCAGCCCGCCTCCGACGAAGCCGGCGACGGCGAGTCGGCCCCATCCGGTGAGTGACGCCACGAGCGGGAGCCCGGATTCGAGGAGTCGCCGCGCCCGTGCTGCCTCAAAGGCCATCAGTCGCCGGAAGGCCGGCGTCGCCGTCCCGGCCGCGATGACACCCTCGGCACAGCCGAACCGAGCGAGGTCTTCCCCGGGCAGGTAGAGGCGGCCCACGGCGAAGTCCTCGACGACGTCCTGGAAGTGCTCGACGAGCTGAAGGGCCGTGCACACCTGGTCCGAAAGCTCGAGTGATCGCCGGTCACGCCGACCGAACACGGCAAGCACGATCCGGCCGACGGGGTTCGCCGACAGGCGGCAGTACGCCTCGAGGAGCTCGTAGCTCGGGTACCGCGTTACCACCTGGTCCTGGCGGTTCGCCTCGATCAGGTCGACGAACGGGCCTCGGTCGATTCCGAGCTCGGCTGCGACACGTCCAGCTCGAACGAAGACCGGATGCGTGGCCGTTCCCGCCAGCGCCCGGTCGAGCTCGGACTCGACCCAGTCGAGTTGTGCCAGCCGGTCCCCGCCCACGCGGTCGCCGACGTCGTCGACGAAGCGGGCGTAGCCGTAAACGGCGAGCAGCTGCTCCCGGATCCGGCACGGCAATAGGCGCGTCGCGACCGGGAAATTCTCCTTCCGCGCCTGCGCCATGACGGCAACAGAGTCGAGCCCGGCGGGCGTCGCCCCGGTGACGCCGTCGAGCCCGACCGGAAATCTCATCGAGCGACCATCCCCTCGCCCCCCAGAGAGAGGTGACGGTTCCGGCGCCCGAAACGCTTGACCGGGACGTACGCACCCGACCCGTTACCGTTCTTCCTGGTCAACCGCTCATAGGCGCTACGGGTCGACGCCGCGATCCCCGAGGCGTCGAGGTCGAGACGCTGCAGGATGACATCCGGATCGGCGTGACCCATGTAGACCGTCGGCACGCCGAGGCACAGCACGCTCGGTGGGCGCTCGCTCACGAGCTCGGCGGCACGTTCGAGGATGCCGCGCAGGTGCTGGCCCGCCCCGCCCTGGACGAGCCCGTCCTCGGCGGTGACGACGAGCCGGGCGTTCTGACACCGCTCGACGAGCGCTGGGTCCAGGGGCCGCACGACGCGCGGGTCGAGGACCGTCACGTCGAGCCCGTCCTTGGCAAGAAGCGACGCCGCGGCGAGCGACGCCGCGGCGAGCTTGCCGACCCCGACGATTACGACGTCGTCGGACCCTTCGCGCAACACCCGAGAGCGCAACCCCGTTCCCGACGGGGCGAGCTTGCCGGGCCCGGGCGTCTTCGGGTAGCGGATGATCGACGGCTTGTCGAGCGCGAGCGCCGTCTCGAGCATCGGGGCGATCTCGCTCGGCTCCGCGGGGGCGAAGATAACGAGGCCGGGCACCGCCAGCCCGAGGACCATGTCGAGCACGCCGTGGTGGCTGGCGCCGTCGTCCCCGGTGATACCCGCCCGGTCGGCGCAGATCACGACCGGGGCTCGGTGGAGGCCGACGTCGAGGTTCTCCTGGTCAAAGCAACGCGACAGGAAGGTCGAGTAGATGGCCACGATGGGCCGCAGCCCGGCCATGGCCATGCCGGCGGCGGCCGTCATGGCGTGGCCCTCGGCGATGCCCACGTCGATGAAGCGGTCCGGGTAACGCGCCTCGAAGGTCAGCAGGCCCGTCGGCCCGGGCATCGCCGCGGTGATCGCGACCACGCGTTCGTCCCGGCCCGCGACTTCGAGCAGTGCCTGAGCGAATGCCTCCGTGTAGTTCTTGTCCGGACTACGCGGCCCGCTCGTGACCGCGCCGTTGTCCGTCGCGTTGCCGGGCGAGGCGAGCGCCTGCAGTTTGTAGTCGTGGAGGCACTGCACCGTGTCCTCCTCGGCCGGCCCGTAGCCCTTGCCCTTCGTCGTGAGCACGTGGAGGACGATCGGCCCGTTCCAGGCGGCGGCGCGCTTCAACGCCTGCTCGACCGCCGCGATGTCGTGCCCGTCGATAGGGCCCGCGTACCGGATACCCAACGCCTCGAAAAAGACGTGCGGCTCGGCGAGCTCGCGGACCGCCGCCGTCAGGCTGCGGATCGACTGGCCCGCCAGCGTGCCTACGCCGGGCAGGTCCTCCAGCACCCGGGTGACGCGTGCCTGGATCGCGCTGAAACTCGGGTTCAGGCGCAACTGGGTCAATGACTCCGAGAGTCGAGACACGGTCGGGGCGTAGCTACGTCCGTTGTCGTTAAGGATGACGCAGACGCGCGACCCGGCGTGGCCGAGGTTGTTCATCGCTTCGTACGCCAGGCCGCCGGTGAGCGCGCCGTCACCGACGAGCGCAACAACTCGGCGCGTCGCGTCCTCCCCGCTCATCTTCAGGGCCTTGGCGATCCCGAAGGCGTAGCTGAGCGCTGTCGAGGCGTGGGAGTTCTCGATCCAGTCGTGCTCGGACTCTGATCGGCTCGGGTATCCCGAGAGCCCGCCCTCCCGGCGGAGCTGCGCGAAGCCGGCGTGTCGGCCGGTCACGAGCTTGTGGACATAGGCCTGGTGGCCCGTGTCGAAAAGCAGCACGTCGCGCGGCGACGTGAAGACCCGGTGCATCGCCAGCGTGATCTCGACCGCGCCGAGGTTCGATCCGAGGTGACCCGAGCCCCCCGTCGTCACTGCCTCCACGATGAACTGGCGGATCTCCTCGGCGAGGACGGTGCACTCCTCCAGCGAGAGGGCCTTTAGGTCGTCGGGGGAGGAGATCGTTTCGAGGAGTGGGTACGAAGGCTTGTCTTCTCTGCTCACGACGTCTTCTTTCGCTCGTCGTTTCCGTCGGCCCTCGCGTCAGACAAGCCGCTGGCCCCCCTCGCAACCGTCAGATCGACGGCGAAGCCCCTCCACGCGAAGTCGCGGTGACCAGTTGGTCACACTGATTGCTCGCTGCTCATCCTTCCAGACGACACGGGAACCGTCAACGGCGCACGCCGTGCGCGGCGCATATGGCGGCCCGCCGCGCCGACGGTCCTGGCCGGGAGCCCGCCTGTGCTGCTACTCGACCGGCACCGCGGCACCGAGCTGCTCGTCGAGGACGCGCCGAACGGCCTCGACGAAGGCGCGGCCGACCGATTCCCGGGGCGGGGCTCCCCGGTGTGCGGCATGCCGGGCGACCGCCGCGGCGAGTTCGTCGACGATCCGGCTCAGCGCGCGCCCGTTTCCCGGTCGCCGCTGTGTGGCGAGCGAAGCGAGATCGAGGAGCAGCGTGGCATACGGAACGAGGATTCCGGCCATTCGGTCGATCACCCAGGCGTTGGTGTCGGCGCCGTCAGGCGTCGATAACGCGAACTCGGCGGCCGCCCGGTGTGCCGCCTCGTCCACGACGGCGACAAAGAACGCCCCCTTCGACGGGTAGTGCCGGTAAAAGGAGCCTTTGGCGATGAGCGCGCTCCGGCAGACGTCGTCGATCGCGACGTCGGCGTAACCTCGCCGGCTGAACAGGGCCAGCCCGGCCTCGACGAGACGCTCGTCGACGGAGGCGCCCACCTCGGGGTGGGTCTCGGCGGCAAGCAGCTCGTCCCACATCTCCGGGTGGAACACGCCGCCCGAGGGTTTGTCGAACAGGTCCGGCAGCAGCTCGGGCAGCAGCCTCGCGAGCGTCTCGATCGACAGCCCACGCTGCTCGCGCACCAGGCGGATCAGCCGGATCGCCTCGACGTGGCGCTCGTCGTAGAGGAAGCGGTTCGCCGCGACCTTCACCGGTGTCGGCAGCACCCCGGCGGCGAGGTAGTAGCGAACGGTGGCGGCAGCGGCGCCGGTCCGCTCGACGAGCTCGGACATCGTGAAGCGGCGCGGGACCGTCTCCGACGCTGTCGTCACGGCCGTCGCCCCCCGAGTTCCGGTCGTCGGACTCCACGGTTCCCGGGGCGGGGCGGTAACGTCGCCTGCGTGGGCCGTGTACGAGTCATCACCGACTCGAGCGCGTGCGTCCCGACGGAGCTCGTCGCCAGATTCGGTCTCTGCGTGCTCCCCATCAGCGTCTTCCTACCCGAGGACGGCGTCACCGACATCGAACCGCCCGACGGCGAGAACGTCATCCTGCCCGAGGCACTCGCCAGAGAGGAACTCGCCGGAGCCAACCATCCCTTCGTGACAGAGTACCTGCAGGCCATCGAGTCGCAGGATTTCGATTCGGCCGTCGTCATCACCCCTGCGGTTGAGTTCGCGACGATGTACCGCAACGCCGCCCTCGCCGCCGAATTCACCGCCCGTCCGGTAGCGCTCGTCGACGCGAGAACCGCCGCCGCTGGTCAGGCCCTGGTCGTCCTGGCCGGCGCTGAAGCGGCCGCCGGCGGGGCAGAGCTCGGCGAGGTCGTTCGCGTCGTCGAGGAGGCGTCGCGCCGCGTCGAGCTCGTCGCCTCGCTAGCCACCCTCGATCCGATCAGGCGCAGCGGACCGGTCCCCGACAACGTGCTCGGGAACACAGGGCCGAGCGGGGAGCGCAGCGTCTTCCGGATGCGCGACGGGACGGTGGAACCGCTCGGCACGGCGGAGTCGGCCGAGCAGATGCTCAAAACGATCCACACCGCCTACCGCACGAGCGCGCCCCGGGGAGCAGAACGCTCGGCCGTCTTCCACGCGAACGCCCCCCAACTGGCGGAGCAGCTCAAGGAGCTTCTCGGCGACGTCGACTTCGTCAGCGGGTTCAGCATCGCGATGCAGGTGCACACCGGGGGCGGAGTCGTCGGAGCCGCCTGGATCCCGTCCGGGGCGGCACACTGACCTGCACCCCGCGGTGCGTTCGTGCGGTACCGTCTCCGCAACTGGAGACGAGCCGGACGACCCGGGGGCTGCAGTGACGAACGGAATCAAGTCGGGCGAGGGCGCCCTGCCGACCCGGGCCAATCGCCAGGCCGCGACACCCCCGGCACCTCACCCGGAATCGGCGATCACGACGGCCGAGATCCCCCGGATTTCGGCACCGGTCGCGCAGTTCCCCCGCGGGGACGGTTGGCACCCCGAGATCGAGCGGCGCCTCCCGGCGCCCTGGGGCCTCCAGCTCGCCGTTTGGGCCCTCTTCGCGCTCTTCGTCCTCGGTCTCGTCGGGCTCGCCGTCGAGCACTTCCACCCAGGCTGGATCTCGGGCTGGCGAAACACCATCCCGACCGGCCAGACGAGCGCCAACACCTCGTCGACGTCGCCCGGGGCGGGTTCGACGACCCTGCCGACGTCGAAACTCGGCAAACTGGTCCTCATCGCGGCGACGAAGTCGAGCGCGACCTATTCAGTCCCGACGTCGTCGGGGTTCACCCTCGTCGTCTCGACGAACATTCCCTGCTACACGTTGGTGAAGTCCCCGCCCACCGAATCCGGCTACGCCTTCGCCGCGACGATCACGGCGAAACAGAGCCCCGAGGTGATCAATCTCACCGGGCCCGCCTCGGTATCCCTCGGTGCCTCCGCCTCCGCGCTGACCATCAAGGTCGGCTCGGTCGAGATCGGAACGATCACGCCGCCCCAGGCGCTCCTCACCTACATCTTCACGCCTACCCACCACTAGCCAGGCCGGATCGGCCGGGACCCCGCCGCCAGCGCGCCTGGACGGGCGCGGCTGCATCCGTGGCCCGAATCCACGATGATGATGGTCACGGACCGCGAAGTTGCTCGGCCCGCGACGGTGGGCACTTGGCGGTGGGTGGACGGGAAAGGACGGAGACGATGTTGATCGCGACGACAAATGACGTGCCGGGATACGAGATCGAGGAGGTCCTCGGTGAGGTCTTCGGCCTAACGGTCCGCTCACGCAACGCGGTGTCCCAGATGGGGGCTGGCCTCAAGTCCATCCTCGGCGGCGAGCTGAAGGGGATGACGAAGAACCTCGAAACCAGCCGCCAGGAGGTCATCGACCGGATGGCCGAGGCGGCGAGCGCCCGGGGTGGCAACGCCGTCCTCGCGATGCGCTTCGACACCTCCGAGATGGGCGGGGTGTGGACGGAGATCTGCGCCTACGGCACCGCCGCCCGGGTCACGAAGAAGAGCTGACCGGCTGGGGTCCGCGCCACCGGGTTCGTCCTGCCGCGTGTGGCGAGGTCACGGAAGCGTCAAGATAGGGGCATGCGGATCTCCTCCAAAGCCGACTACGCCATCCGGGCCGTCGTCGAGCTCGCCACGCTCGAGGACTCCTGGCCGGTGAAGGCGGAGACACTCGCCACGGCTCAGGACATCCCCGGGAAGTTCCTTTTGAACATCCTGTTCGAGCTGAAACGTGCCGGCATCGTCGCCAGTCAACGCGGCAACGAGGGCGGTTTCCGCCTCGGGCGCGCGGCGACGCAGATCAGCCTGGCCGACATCGTGCGCGCCGTCGAGGGGCCCCTCGCCCAAGTCGGCGACGTCCGCCCCGACCAGCTCGAGTACCGGGGCTCGGCCGAACCCCTGGTCGAGGTCTGGATCGCCGTGCGTGAGCACATCCGCACGATCCTCGAGTCGGTCTCGGTTGCCGACATCGCGACGCGCAACATCCCCCTCACCGTGCGGCTCATCACCGCCGACCCCGAGGTCTGGATGCCGCACACCCCGGGCACGGTCCCCGGACCCCAGGCCGTGCGGGTCGCCGGGTCGACCTCCCGCACCCGCGGCGTCGTAACCTCCACGACCCGGCGGAACTGAACGGGGCCAACCGGCGAGTGCCCGACCGGTCGACCCCCTCGCCCGGCAAGGTGACCCGGCCCCCCGCCGCGCCCGACGCCGGCGGGGACGGCACCGTCGACCAGTCGGTCGCAGGAGTGATCGAGCGCCTGCGGGCGACCGGCGGGCGGGCGACCACCGCGAGGCGGCTGCTCCTGCAGTCGCTTTTCGCCTCCTCCGCGCACCGCACCGTCGAGGAGCTCGCCGCCGAGGTGCAGGCGGAGGCTCCCGACGTCCACATCTCAACCGTTTACCGCAACCTCGAGGAGCTCGAACGGATGGGCGTCGTCACCCACGTCCATCTGGGCCACGGCCCGGCGACCTACCACCTCGCCCCCACGACCCACTGCCACCTCGTCTGCGAGGAGTGCGGCACCGTTCTCGAGGTCAGCGACCAATTATTCGCCTCACTCGCCGCGGCGACCCTCAGGGAGTGTGGGTTCACGATCGATCCCCACCACTTCGCGATGAGAGGCCGCTGCCGGGACTGCGCCCCGGGGCGGGCCTCCGACTAGCGGGCCGCGTCCTGGTTCAGCCCGCGCCTCGCGCGATGAGGTCGGCCAGCCCGGGCGGAAAGAGCGGCCGGTCGCCGGCCGAATTGCTGAGATCACGCCACACGCCGGTCTTCGGCTCGGCCTCGACCCCACGAAAGACGTCCCGCGAGTAGAGCGACCCGTCCGCGAACTCGGCCTCATAGAGGAGCAGGACCTCATGGCCCGGTTCGCCCTCGAAGTCGAAGATGTTCTCGAGGACACCCAGGAAGCGCACCGACCCGAGCTCAACGCCGAGTTCCTCGCGCAGCTCGCGTCGCAGCGCCTCCTCGCCGCGCTCGCCGAAGTCCACTCCGCCCCCGAACGGCCGCTGGAAGTCGACGCCGGCGACCTCGTCCCGACTGTTCGAGACCAGGATCTCCTCCGTCCCCGGCCGGCGCAGCACCGCCAGGGCAACGACGCGCGGCCTGCGTTTCGCCATGCCACGATCATGGCGGATCCGCCGCGACCGCACCGTCTGACTGGAATCATTCCAGTTTCATGACTGACTCCAGTTCATCGCCTAACGTCCGGGTTGTGGCGACGGCACAGGACGACGTCAAGCTGCTGCGTGCCGCGGGTCGGCGCGTCACCGCCGTTCGCCTCGCCGTCCTTTCCGAGGTCGGCGCGCGGCCCCACGCCAACGTCGAGACGATCTTTCGCGCCGTCGACGTGCAGCTCGGTGGCGTTTCCCGGCAGGCTGTGTACGACGCCCTACGTTCGCTTGCGGCCGCGAACCTCGTCCGCCGGGTCGAGCCAGCCGGCAGCCCCGCCCGCTACGAGACGCGCGTCGGCGACAATCACCACCATGTCGTCTGCCGGGTCTGCGGCGAAACCGCCGACGTCGACTGCGCCGTCGGCTCGGCTCCGTGTCTCGAACCGTCAGAACTGCACGGTTTCGTCCTCGACGAAGCCGAGGTGACCTTCTGGGGATTGTGTCCGCGCTGCCAAGCGACATCCGCGGCCGGTTCGCCGAAGCCCGTCAGAGATCGCACCACAGGTTCCTCCACGCAACGAGACCGAGAGAGGTGAGCGCGATGCCAGAGAAGAACGACAAGTCCGACCGGACCCGACGCCCCACAACGACCGACGCCGGGATCCCCGCGCCGAGCGACGAGCACTCGCTCACGGTCGGCCCGGACGGCCCGATCCTTCTGCAGGATCACTACCTCATCCAGAAGATGGCGCAGTTCAACCGGGAGCGCGTCCCCGAACGGGTCGTCCATGCCAAGGGCGGTGGCGCCTTCGGCGTCTTCGAGTGCTTCGAGGATGTGAGCCAGTACACGAGGGCCCGGGTCTTCCAGAAGAACGCCTCGACTGACGTGCTCATCCGCTTCTCGACTGTCGCCGGCGAACTTGGGTCGGCCGACACCGTGCGGGACCCGCGTGGCTTCGCGATCAAGTTCTACACGGACGAAGGCAACTACGACCTGGTGGGCAACAACACGCCGATCTTTTTCATCCGCGATCCCCAGAAGTTCTCGGACTTCATCCACTCCCAGAAGCGCCGGGCCGACACGCACCTACGCGACAACAACATGCAGTGGGATTTCTGGACGCTCTCGCCCGAGTCCGCGCACCAGGTGACGTTCCTCATGACCGACCGGGGGACGCCCCGCACCTGGCGCCACATGAACGGCTTCGGGAGCCATACCTTCATGTGGGTCAACGCCAAGGGTGAGAAGTTCTGGGTCAAGTACCACTTCAAGACGGACCAGGGGATCGAGAACTTCACCAACGCCGAAGCGGCAGCCATGGCCGCCGAGGACCCCGACTACCACCTGCGCGACCTGTACACGGCGATCGAGCGCGGCGACCACCCGAGCTGGACGCTCGAAATGCAGATCATGGATTTCGACGACGCGGTCGATTACCGGTTCAACCCGTTCGACCTCACGAAGGTGTGGTCCCACTCGGACTACCCGCCCATCAAGATCGGGCGCCTGACACTGAACCGCAACCCCGAGGACTACTTCGCCCAGATTGAGCAGGCGGCGTTCGAACCGTCGAACATGGTCCCGGGCATCGGGCCGAGCCCGGACAAGATGCTGCTCGGGCGGATGTTCAGCTACCCCGACACTCACCGGCACCGGATTGGGACAAACTACCTCCAGCTGCCGGTGAACCGTCCGAAGTCCCCGGTCAACTCGTACAACAAGGATGGCGCGATGCGGTACGAGAACCCGGGAGATCCGGTCTATGCACCAAACTCCGTCGGCGGACCGGCGGCGGACCCAGCTCGCTTCGGTGACCCAGCTGGCTGGATGGCAACCGGTGAGATCGTCCGTGCGGCCTACGACCTCCACAAGGAGGACGACGACTTCGGACAGGCGGGAACTCTCTATCGCAACGTGCTCTCGGAAACCGACCGCGAGCACCTGGTCCGGAACATTGTCGGGCACGTACGCGGCGGCGTGACCGCACCAATGCTGCCAAGAGTGATCGACTACTGGCGCCAGGTCGACACTGACCTCGGCTCACGAGTGGCAAAGGCAATCGAGAAGAACTGAGAGGAGTCGGCAGACGCCTCCGGAAGCAGTCGATTCGCTTCTCCCCGAGAAGCGAATCTCTCCTCTCCGTCCGTCCCCGCGGCATCACCACGATCGTCAGCGAGCCTGCGACTCCTGGTCTTCTCAGGTTCGGCCATCCGTCGAGAACTCCATCGGCGCGCCGACGAGAACCGGCAGGCGCGCAGCAGAGCTCAACCGGACCCGTCGTCGTTCGCACCGCGACCGGCGGCCGCCAACCGTTGCAGAAGCCGAGCGGTGAGTCCTCGCTCCTGCGCTCAAGGGGCCGCCGGCCGAGGCACACGTCGACCTCGGCCCCGACCGCCTGCTGCATGAGAGCTGGACGGTGAGGCGACCGACCTCCTCGAGGGCGGTCGCCAGCTCTCGCTCGGAACTCAACCGCGCGTCCATCTCGGCGACTGGTCACTGGAAGATCCTCGTGGTGCCACGGGTGGTAGGTATTCCTTCGTAGGTTGGGGCCCTCGAAGAAACCTACGACCGTCGCGCGTTCACACCAGGGAAGAGACGCGATCCCCCGCTTGGGGGGGCCGACAGCGACCGAACCAAGTCCGGGCGGAATGGATGAATGTATTTCACTTGGTGCAAGCCCTCATCATGTGCGGAACGGTATAGCGATACAGGTTCTCCTCCGGTCCCGCGACTTCAAGGAGGCGATACTTGGCCAGCCCGGCAGACTTGAGAGAGGTGTCGCTCAGCGGGGACGACGAGACGACGCCACATACGGGGGCATCAAAGATCCACTCGTACCACACATACTGAGTCGCACCCGGCGGAGAGCCGGGGCTGATCGGCCCCGACTGGTGATACCCCAACCACTCATAGCCAGCGTCAACGGCCCGCGCAGGTATTCCTAGGCGTGTCAAGGACTGCCCTGCCTGCCAACGAGCGGCATCGAACGCGTCGGAGTTAGCGGCCAGGATCAACTCACCAGCTCCGAGAACAGCGCTCAATGAGATGAGCCCGATCATCGCCAAGCGCAAGGAATGCGCGGGCCGAGACCTGGCCGCCATGACCACGAGGATCGCGAACGGTCCGACGAGCGGCCAGCAGTAACGGTCAAAGGCGCCAGCTGCCGTGAACACGAGGAGTCCTCCGCCAGCAATGACCAGGAAGGCACCGAGGACTCCCTCTGGGCGCGCGAACCAGCTCACAACGCCGCGTACCGATCTTGTCGCACGACGCTGCGTCAATACGAGCGCCGCAACGCTCACGACGCTAGCGAGCGCTGACCATTGGATTGCTGACCACACCGTCCCCGAAAACAGGGTCGGTCGAGTACCAGCGAGCACCTGACTGCCGGTGACCCCTTGTTGTGAGACAAGGTTCCCCGCCAGAACGCTTCCCGGGTTGAATCCGGCGAGGGTGAGAGCGACAACGGCCACGGCCAAGAGGGGCGGCAGAGCACGAACGATCCGTTGCTCGGCTCGCATTAGGACCCAGATCACTGCCGGCAAGACCGCCATGGCTAGGTCGGCG
The DNA here is from genome assembly GCA_050013835.1 of Acidimicrobiales bacterium. Taxonomy (GTDB): domain Bacteria; phylum Actinomycetota; class Acidimicrobiia; order Acidimicrobiales; family Bog-793; genus Bog-793. The sequence goes on along the minus strand of JBEKEM010000002.1, from coordinate 175,025 downwards.
CCGAGCTTCAGCGTTTCGAGTTCCGTGGTCCACGTGATCGCGAAAGTATTCGGTTCGTGCGGACCAGGGAGATGCGAGAACCAGAGGTCTGTGCCTAGGCATGCCGCTCCGGTGACCGCCCCAATGACGAAAAGCCACCTCCACTGATCGGGGCGTCTCCAAAGCGCGACAAGGAGGACCGCAAGTGGAGCAGCTAAGCACATCTGACGGACGGAGAAGCCGAACACGCCGACCGCCATAGCGACACTTAGCCACACCCAATGAGATCGCCCAGTTCGGTCGAGGGCATAGAGTCCAACCGCCAGGCAGGCCATCGTTGCGGCGAGCGCCGGAACGTCGGTCATGAAAGTCGGTTCAGTGGCAAGGAAGCCGGGCGCGAGGGCAACGAGTAACCCGGCGAGCAGCGCACGGCCCGTAGGGACGAAGCGCCGAGCCGCGCAGTACGTCGCCGCAAGGGCAGCGCCGCCTGACATGGCCCCGTAGACCCCGTAGGCCCAGCCGGAGCCATTGCTGAGCGCGAGAAGCGGTTGGACGGAAAGAACCTGACCGACGAGCGTCATCTGGCCCCACCCGATAAGCACTATGTGGTGGGATCGGAAGAATTCCCCGGCGATTCGACGGAATGCCCAGTCGTCATTCTGCGGAACGCCGAGGGCTCCCGACCCCGCAGAGAGCGCCAGCGGCAGTCCCGTCCCAAGGCATATGAGCAGGGCCAGCGCGATGGCGTCACGCCGCTGCCAGGCCGGCAGACGCCGGGGGCCGGCCGTCAAACCTGTTGCGGTGTCGGGATGATCGTCTCGGTCACTCTGGCTGACGCGCGCCCGCTCAACGAGGTCAGCCATCGTTCCATGAGACAACCAGCGGGGACCGTCCGCTGTCAAGGAACGTATCGGTCGGCCTCGAGATGAAGCTTCGGTGAGTCGCCGCGTGCTCAGCGGGACGGGCCGATCCAGAGGCCTTACCGATTGCTTGCAAGCGGCGCGTCCAATAGCCTCATTACTCATGTTGAGAATGTCGAACGCAATATGAAAGTCGATAAATCAACCTACTGCGGTGTGACCGAGGCTGTGAGACGCGGGAAATGGGTCGAGCAATCGCCACCACGCTCAAAGCGCAACGACGGGCAAGAGCGCTGCCTATTCGCGAGAGAACGCCCTCGAGTTTGGTTAAAGGCTCGCGACTCGTTCAAGGAGATCCTTGATACCTAATGAACCGCTAGTATCCATCGTTATTCCGGTGCTGAACGGCGCGCAATTCATTCAGGAAACTCTTGCCTCAGTAATCGACCAATCGTACGAGCATCTGGAATTAATCGTTGCCGACGACGCGTCGACCGACACAACGCGCGAGCTCGTTGAGGCGATCGGCGATTCCCGCATCCGGCTCCTTAGTCCACCCGAGCAACGACTGGGCCTGCACGCCAATTGGGAACGCGGCGTCGCCGCAGCCCGGGGCGAGTTGGTCAAGATCGTCTGCCATGACGACGTGCTGTTGCCTGGCTGTTTGGCTGCCCAAGTACGTCTCATGGAAGCGCACCCTACCGCCGCCCTCGTCGCAAGCCGAAGGCGAATAGTCGATCACGCTGGGAGGATGATTATCCGCGCACGGGGTCTGCGATCTTTGGCTCGCAAGGCGGGGGGCGGCCCAATCGAGCGAACAGCTGTGCTGAAAGCCTGCGCGCGAGCCGGAACCAATCTCCTTGGCGAGCCAGCAAGCGTGCTCTTCAGGCGCTCGGCGCTGCCGACACCGCTACTGGATCGTCGATGGACCTATGTGGTTGATATAGATCTCTATCTTCGGTGCCTCCAGAATGGGAATGCGCTCATAGACCCAGGTGTCCGGGCAAGCTTCCGCTTGACCTCTGGTCAGCTGAGCGCGCAGTTGGTCGGACTTCATGGGAGTGAACTGCGGGTGTTCTTCAAGGAAGTAACTTCCTCGCAAGGGACCGCGTTGGGAACCGCCGACCTATGGCTACGAACGATGAGGATTCTCGCGCAGTCGTGGGGACGGCGAGGCATCTATGTCTGGATCCGGCTACGCGAGAACCATCGAGGATTCGCGAACCGCGCTTGAACCGTCCAAGTAAGAGCGGACCACTCTTTCGATGGAGCACCGGACACCCCGAGTGACGGCTTTTCATCGTTCGGGCGGCCACCGCCTTATCGCGTCAGTGAACGTCGCGAATCGGACAGACCAGGACCGGCACTGCGTCGAACTGCATCCTGCGCGACTCGCGAGCGGCGCAGTGCTTTGTGGCGACGGTCCGACCGGGCGCCCTTACCGGGCACGTTAACGACGGGGCCCCCGACTGAGAGGAAAGCCTCCTCGCCGGGTGCTACGTGCTCACCACCCCGCTCGGGGGCGAGGTGGCACTGGCGACCGACGTCGTCCGCCACGACCGGATGCTGCAGACCGTCAAGCGGCGCTTCCGGGTGATGAACGACCGCCTCGGCCTTCGTCCCGGTCGTTACCGGCTCGAGGTGCGCGTCCGCGCCCGCATCGTGCCGCGCGCGATCGTCGCGGGGACCGTGGCGGTCACGGGCACCGATCCCACGGTCAACGAGGAGGAAGTTTCTGATCTTCCCAAGAGGCGATCACCCCGCGCCGGGTGCTCGCCGAACTCGGCGAGACCCACCTCCACCAACTTCGGCATGCCGGACGCACGATCGCGCTCGTCGACCAACCGAGCTCTCTGCAGAGCCGGATCCACGGTGCCCTCGGCGTCGAGGAGACCACCCGGGGAAGAGCCACAGGCGTCTGACCAGCCCTTTCAAGTAACGCACCGGGAAACATCTGCGCGCGACGCCCTGGCAGGGTGTTCAAAAACCTGGCGCCGAAGTCCGGTCGCCCGTCACTGCCTCTCTGAACGATCCATGCCGCTCAGACACGCGTTAGGCTCCTTCCAGTTCGCACAGGAGGAAGTGCCCTTGGCAACCACTGCCTGACATCATCTCTGTGTCGAGATAATTCTGTTCTATGTCGCTCTAAGTGGCGAGATCGGATAGCATCCTCTCGTGTCTGGATGCCTCGGTGACCGGGGTCGAACGTGGTCGCTTCGGCACTTACCCGCTTTATCAAGATCAACGACTCCAGGGCGGACGCAGAAAGCAGAGGCTCGGGCGGAAGCTGATTGCACAGCCTTGCTTGCCAAAGTCCTAGTCAAATACCCTAACGATGAGATTGCCTAAGGAGAAAGATATGAACGTACGGCGCTTGATTTACCTCCTGTTTGTGGTGCTGCTCGGTGGCGCATGGGTTCCACTGTCGAGCGCCCAGGCAGCAACAACGCCAACCCCCGGAACGCCGGTCATTGCCACGCTTTCAGGCGGGGTCGTGATGGCCAAGCAGGGCAGCCTGACCGGGGCCTGGGTGACGGAATGGGCCTCCGGCGCCGTGGCGGTGTCGGTCGCGAGTGACCCCACGAATGGTCCCCTTGTCGCCGTCGTCGACGGCTCTGGGAACGTGTGGGCCAAGGAAGGCAGCGTGACCGGGACGTGGACCGAGGTATGGACCACGGCCAGCGCTCCCTCGGGAGCCAGTGCAGTGTCGGTTGCGAGTGACCCGAAGAACGGTCTCCTCATCGCCGTTTTTGCTAGTGGGACCGTGTACGCCAAGGAAGGCAGCCTGACTGCGGCGTGGGTGACGGAAACCACTGGAGCTGCCTCCGTATCCGTCGCGAGTGATGCGACAAATGGCCCGCTCATCGGAGCCGTGGTGTCTGGTGCCGCGTGGGTCAAGGAAGGCAGCTTGAGCGCGCCCTGGACGACGGAATGGGCCTCCGGCGTCAGTGCAATTTCGCTCGCGAGCGACCCGACGAATGGCCCGCTCATCGGAGTCCTGGCGACCAACGCGTACGCCAAGGAAGGCAGCCTGAGCGCAGCGTGGTTGGACGAGTACAACACCGTCTCCGCGTTGTCAGTCGCAAGTGATGCGACGAATGGTCCCGTCATCGCCGTGGCCTCTGGCGGCAACGTGTACGCCAAGGAAGGCAGCATGACCGGGGCGACGTGGGCAACCGAATGGACCACGGCCACTCTGCCCGCGGTCGCGAGTGATGCCGTAAATGGCTCCCTCTTCGCTGTCAGAGACAGCAGCGGCAACATCTGGGCCAAGCAAGGCCTGGGCTCAGCGTGGACGGAGGAAACAGCCGCCGCCACGGAGTACGTCGCCGATTAACGTAATTTGAACCGAGTTTCATAGGCGCTTGCGCCGACCGGGTATCAAGAAATCTGATACCCGGTCGGCGCTTGCCTTTATTGACGACCTCTTTTCTCTCGACGATCTCGTTCGATCGTCCGCTCTGCCGACAAAGGGTCGCTCGTGAGAAGCATCCGGGCGGAGCCACAAAAGGGACCGGCCGTGTGGCAGGGTCTCCAAGAAACCCCGCAGGGCGATGCGTGAGTACGAGACACCTTTCCGTCGGCGTTAATGCAGTCCCCTGCTTGTCCCGCACCCCAGCTCACGCGGATGCGGGAGACCCTCCCACCCGTCGTTCAGTGTGCAGTTTCCTGCGTGCTCACGGGCCCTTCTGACGACGGCCATCCCGTCCGACGAGTTCCTCGTCCGGGAAGATCCGCAGGTCATGCAGTGCAACGACGCGTCAGAATCCAGTCCACCCCGCGAGACCGCTGACGCGTAGCTTGCCAGCCTCATGAAGCAGCCGCATCGATGTTCGCGTCTTGAGACAGATACCCGTCCCCCGGAAAGAACCAAATCCGAGCGCCTGCTGCCAGCCGCGAATCGCGTGTTCTGCGTGTCCGCGCGGTGCTTCTTCGATTCTTTAGTCAGCTGACCCGAGAAGGCTCGGTGCGCCAGGTGAGAAACTGACCCGAGGCACATCACGTCTTCCACCGCGAACGGTGCTTGAAGCGGGCGATCGCCGAGAAGCTCCGGATGATCCGTAACACCATCGGCCGAATCCTCCCGCGACGAGTCGGCCAGCGACGAGAGTGAAGGGCGGGGTAGCGTCGTTGACAGTCGACGCCATCTGCAACGACATCGTGGCGATGTCCACAGAACCCCAAGGCGCCGGCAACCGTGATCCGCGAACGACTGCAGCCCCCTGGTTCTTCCCGCGGGCTCACGGAACTTGAAGCGACAGCGATGGGGCCGCGCCTGCTGTGGCTGCCCCAAGCCACCGGCGCACGAGCCATCTGCCCGCCAGGATCGCGCCATTCCACTGGTAGCACACCGGCGCCGAAATCCCCGCCAGCCGACGCGCCTCGGAGGGGAGCGTTCGGACTCATCGCAGCACAACCACGTTCCGTTTCGTGCGCCATCGTGTTCATCTTCGGGCGCATGACCCCGGAGCTCACAACGCCGACACTCTGCTGCTTCCTGCAGCACCGCGACTTGTCAAACAAGGTCGGCGCCGACGACGAGGTCCGGATCGTCAAGCCTCGCCGCGGGTGACCACCCCGTCTCGCGGACGGCACCCCACGTACCTCTCTCGCCTCAAGTGCGACGAGCACTGGGCAAAGAGCAGCGGTCAACTTCTATATTGTGGGTTGCCGTGCATCTCGCGCCACCAAACAAACTGGCTGCCCGGCGCCGGGATGGGTGCCCTCCTCCCGCAAACAAACCCTTGCACGCTCGACTCACGAGGTCACGGGCCCCCTGGTATCTCGCGGCCGGCGGCGCACTTTTCTCTGCAGCGATGTACGTGGCGACCCAGTTCTCGATGCTCCTCACAAAAGCGAACTGGAGCTGGTCATCTATCCGTACCTTCGGCTTCCATGACCAGATGTCCTACCTTGCCGAGGTTGTCAACGCTGCTCACGGCAATTTTGCTGCCGTCGAGCCGTTCACGGAGACGGGAACGAACAACGATCCACATCTCTACTATCAACTGCTCGGGGGCATCTCGTACGTCACCGGGGTGGCACCCGCGGACGTCTGGAATCTTGCTGGGGTCGCCCTCGAGATCCTGCTCGTTGTGGGCATCTCGCTGGCATCAGTTCTCATCACACGCAAGTGGTGGACCGCATACTTCGGCGCTGTTCCGTTCCTGATAGGAACGGCTTCGATTCGCGGGGGTGGCTGGGCCACGGGGTTGCAGGGCCATGCCCTGCTCTGGGGAGTATTCGCCACGATGTTTCCCCTGAACAGCGAGACCGCGTCGTTGTGCATTGCCGGTTTGCTGTTCCTGCTCCTCCTTGTTGTCGCAACAAGATCCGTTCGCCCACGCACGATGTTGATGAGCGCGATCGTTGTTGGGGCGGGTGTCGGGCTCCTCGCGAACCTCCACACCTACGTCTTCCTGACCGCGGTCTACGTGTTGCTCTATGGCATTGCGGCATACGCAATCACCGTCAGGAGGAGTTGGTCGTCAGCCCTGCTGTCGGTCGCGCTTATTGTCGTGCTCTTCCTCCTGGGGCCATTGTTCGCATCGTCCTTCGGACGATTGGTAACGCTGGTGTTCGGGTTGCTGCCCGCGGTCCCAGGCACGGTGCTGGCGATAGCTCGGTGGCGCGCACGCATCCTTGGGCCGTTGCTGGCAGCCCTTTTGACCGCCTCACCACAGGTGCTCGGCACGTTGTTCGCCCTACAAGCCGGCAATGCCTTCCTCAAGTTCCGGGAGGCATCGAGCTCCGGCCTAGGCGTCGACTGGCAGGACGGACTATTGCACGCCACGCCAGTGCTCTTACCGCTCCTGCTGATCCTCGTGGCCGGCATCCAGCGCCGACATCCTCTATGGACCTCGTACTCCCTCGGCTTGCTCACGGCTTGGCTGTTGCTTGCAAAGAACGACGTCTGGGGCGCGAATCAAGAGCCTTACCGGTTGTGGATTGAATGCTTCGTGCTGACGGCTTTTACGATCGTCCCGATGGCGATTGCCGTCGGCCTCTCGTACCTATCGCGCCGAGAGCCTAGGGCGACACGCGCGAGCCGACGCCTTTTGGCAGTAGCCGCGACGCTCGCCACAGTCGCCGTGCTGATAGCCGGAGTCTCGTCTGTGGACTGGTTCCGCTTCTACCGCGCCGAAACTGGCCAGACCATAGCGCTGTCCACTCCATACAACCGCGCGTTGCAAGCTGCCGCGGCGCCAGCAACTGGCCACAACCTGATCATGGCCGGCCCGTGCATCAACCAAGAGATCCTCAAGGCAGTGTCCGGAGCGCGAGTCGATTACTACAACCACGGTCTCGCGTGGCCGGCGCGAATGAACCAGATCAATCTGGTCCGGGCGACGGCGGTTTGGAAACAACTCCTGGTGCCCTCCGAGCTGCACGCTGCGAACATCGGGTGGCTGATGACCGATGGATCCTGCTCGGCCAACTGGGCCAAGCGCTACTCGAACGAGTTGGAGAGGATTACCTCCAGTTCGTACGGACCGAAACCTCGAGACGTCATTACGCTCTGGCGTTTCAAGAGAACCTCGATCTGACAGGTCACGCGCTTGTAGGTGCGACTCGAAGGTTCGAGTAGGTCAATTGACGCATGGCGCCGACGCGTTTGCCCGCGCGCGCCTCGCCCGGACGCAGACCGTCGCCCGCGGACAGGCAAGGATTGGCCGATCACCGCAGGAGTGCCGACACACTCTCAACCGCGGCGTTACTCAGGCTGCCGACGTGCGAAAACTCGAGTTGTCGCGCCAGACGCTCAGACGCTGGCATCCCTTCCGGCGAAGACGAAGTAGCCCCGTCAGCGATACAACTGCGCCTTGTGCTCCGCTCCGCTGTCCTACAATCCATGGGCGTGGTCGACGAACACACGATCTCCATCGTCGTGCCCGTATATCGCGGTGAGCACACCTTGGATGCACTCATCGAAGAACTTCGTCCCTTAACAGAGATATTCTCGTCGCCGGCGGGTTACCCGATGCGAGTCGCGGAAATCCTGCTCGTTCACGACTGCGGACCCGATCACTCCGATGCCGTCATACGACGTCTGGCCGCGGCCTTGCCGATCATCCGACCCATATGGCTGTCACGGAACTTTGGACAGCACGCGGCCACGATCGCTGGCATGTCCTCGACGGGCTCCGAGTGGATAGTCACGATGGACGAGGACGGCCAGTTCGATCCCCGAGACCTTGGGCGGATGCTCGATGTCGCACTTGAGAACGGTGCACCGCTGGTATACGGGATTCCTACTAACTCCCCACCACATGGTTTCCTTCGGAATCTGGCCACGCGTGCGACCAAGGTAGTCGCCACGCGTTTGCTTACGGATGGAAGCCTCGGTCGTTTCAGCAGCTTCCGACTCATGCTCGGCGAAATCGGACGGGGCGTCACCGCTTATGTGGGGCCAGGTGTATTCCTTGATGTCGCACTCAGTTGGGCATTTGGGCGTGTTGCGTATTGTCCTGTCCTCTCTAGACAAAGCCTTGACCACCGCTCCGGGTATTCGTACCGCAAGCTCATGTCCCACTTCTGGCGTCTCGTAATCAGCCTCGGTCCCCGACCACTCAGGCTTGTGTCTTTTGTCGGCGTGTTCGCTGCATTTGTCGGTGTCGTCGTAGCTCTCGTAGTTCTCGTCGAAAGACTGACAGGCAATATCAGCGTTCCGGGCTGGACATCCCTCGTCGTCGTCGTGCTGCTTCTCGGCGGAATGACCCTCCTGGCAATCGGTGTCGTCGCCGAGTACGTCGGAGCTGCCGTCCGCATGGCGATGGGTAAGCCGCTGTACCTGATGACATCCGATCCCTCGACAAGTCCTTTGCATCGCGACTCTGCAGGTGCGAGCGATCCGTCTGCCATTGAATGACGTGATTTCTTGGGTGATTGGCCGCGGTGGTCTCCTCGGCAGCAGTGTCGAGCGAGCGCTCGCGGCGAGGGGCCCTATGTGGCATCCGCCTCAGGGATTCTCCTGGGATTGTCCGCCCGTCCTTGACCGCGAACTGACAACAGCATGCCAAGCGTTCGCCGCAGAGATCGGTAGGTCATCGTGGCAGATCGCGTGGTGCGCGGGCTCGAGCACGGTTGGGTCGGAATCCTCCGACCTCGACCACGAGATGACTGCCTTCACTCACTTGTTGACAAGCGTCGCCGATGCGCTCTGCAGACCCGGGAGAGGCTCGGGTGCGATGTTCTTCGCCTCGTCCGCGGGGGGCGTATATGCGGGAGCTGGCAATCCTCCCTTCGATGAGGACTCCCCAGTCGCACCGATTGCACCATACGGCTGGAACAAGCTCGCGCAAGAATCACTGGCCCGCAGCTGGTGCTCAGAGACCGCGACGCCGCTACTCATCGGACGCCTTTCCAATCTCTACGGACCCGCACAGAACCTCTCCAAGAACCAAGGGCTGATCACCCAAGTCTGCCTACGTGCACTGGTTCGTCAGCCCTTGAACTTGTACGTTCCTCTCGACACCATTCGGGACTATCTGTTCGCCGATGACGCGGGCAAGCTAGTCGCCGACGGATTGTTCCGGCTTCGTCTCGAGGCATCAGAGTCCGCTACGGCACCCGCTGTCGTGAAGGTCCTCGCTTCCCATCGGTCCACGACCGTCGCAACGGTGCTCGCCCAGTTCCGGTGGATCATGAAACGTCCTGTGAACGTCATGATCGCGTCATCACCCAACGCCCGACGCCAGGTTCGGGACCTGCGTGTGGCCTCACACGTCTGGCCCGAGTTGGACCAGCGTCCCACAACGACCCTTAGTGCGGGAATGCAGTCGGTGATTAACAGCATCTTGGGCGAAGCAGGCAAAGGACGAATTCGGGCACACGCCACGCTCTGGGCCGTGGGTCAGAATCGGCCAGATGACTTGACCGGTCGCGCGTCGGGAGCCGTCGCGCGATGAGGGCCTGCGAGCATGACCGAAGAAGCGTCCTCGGCTATTTCATGAAGGAAAGCGGATTGTCGTCCGCCTGCTCACACAAACGCGGCCGCGTCAGGTTGATCATTGACCGTCAGCCACCTCCGGACTGGGGTGCGAGGAGCTGCTACTGCCAGGGCGTCGTCGATTCACGGGACGTCACGCTCGTCGCGCCCCGCCGGATGCTGGATCTCATGCTTAAGAACCGTATCCAACGGACCTGGCGGCCACTGTTCGCTCTCGGTCCTCACAGCGGCGCTAGGCACTAGGCCCGGTTCGACATGGCCCTCGGTGTGCTCTTCAGCTTCTTGGCATCGGTGTGCTTCAACTTGAACAACCTGATGGAGAAGCGCGCCGTCGATCAGATGCCAGAGATCTCAGCTCGCCGCGCGATGCACATGGTCCGCATGCTTAGCGCTTCTCGATTGTGGTTGTCCGGTTTCGTCGTCGGGATCTTTGCTGTGGGGTTCATGGTTCTCGCGTACTCATTGGCTCCGATCGCGGTTATTCAATCCATCTTCGGGGCCGGCCTTGTCCTTCTCGTTCTTGCCTCGCGCCTGTACCTGCACGAGCCAATGGGACGCCGGGAGTATCTCGGCCTCGCGGTGATCGTGCTCGCGGTGACGCTCGTGTCCGTGACGCTTACCTCGGCGACTTCTCCCGGTGCCGGCGGCTCGACTGCTCGCGCGCTCATCACCAGTGCCGCCACGGCGACGGTGTCCGGACTTGCTTTCTGGGCTTTGCGACGCTCTACTGCCGATGCCGGCATCCGCTTTGGTGTGACCTCAGGCCTTCTCTATGCGGTGGCTTCACTGCAGATGAAGAGTTCCGCCGTGCTTCTGGAACGTCACGGTGTGCTTGACGGGGCGCTACGAGTGATCGGGTCACCTTATCCCTACATATTCGTGGTCATGTCCATCCTTGGACTTCTTACCTTCCAGACCGGACTACAACGCTGCCGGGTCGCAGTCGTCGCGCCGATCACCAACATCGTCGCAAGCATCTACATCGTCGTGGTCGGCATGGCCGTCTTCGACGAGTCCTTTCCCCACGACGTATTGCTGATGGTTCTGCGGATTCTCGGTTTCGCGCTCGTGCTCGCAGGGAGTTGGGTATTTACCACGGGACCTGCCATTCCATCGCAACTCGGGCCCACCAGCGTCGATTGAACCGCCATGGACGCCGTGTACTGTTGTCGCGATTTTGCGTAGGCAAGCCGCGGGAAGGGCGGAAGACTTGGCAGATAGTGGCATCGCTTCAATCGAGCGCACCCGGCCTGCTCAAATTGCCAATCGCGATCGCGTTTGGAAGGTAGTCACCCGATTCGTTGTCGCAACAGGGCTGGCGGCGACCGTTTGTGAGCTTGTCTGGCTGCATCTCAGCAACCGACTTTCCGTCACTACCGACATTGCCGGCAATCCAACCTTCGCGAATTTCGATGGTTACCGATACCAGTACGCATTCGAGCTGGCAGCATGGATGTTTCCAGCTCTGGCTGTGCTCGTCTACGTACTCCTGTCTTGGCGTGGCCCGTTGCGACGATCCCGCCGAGCTGCGCGAGTCCGCCCGATACCCGTTGATGTGGCATCTGAGACGAGCGGACGTGTGACGGTTGATTCGCCGCAAGTCCGAATGGACTGGCGCGATGGGTTTTGGATGCTGGTGCGATTGGCGCTTCCGGGTGCTGTTGCGGCACTTGAGGTGAGCGCGGCGACCGGATCCAGCACGGTTTCGTCAGTCGGTGTGTTGTCGGGGCTCGCATACGTGTTCTTCGTGCTTGTTGCGGCCGAAATCCTCGCAGCTCTGCGGCCACATTGGCGACGGATTGAGCACGGCCCATGGTCATCGCGTTTCGAGACGTGCACAAGCGTGATCAACTCGTTTTGCGGTCCTGTAATGGTGCTGTCGCTTCTGTACTTCGTGTCTTGGGCAACCATCGTCACGATCGCGAACCCACACAGGGTTGTTCACTACCCGTGGATGCCCCTTTGGCTGGTCGTGGTGCTCGTGGTCCTCACCGTTACTTGGTGCGCGAGAACGCATTGGGGCGCTTCAGCGTGGAGATCCTCCAAGCTGGTCGAGGGATCTGTGCTCGCGACGGTCGTGGGCTGCACAGCGGTGTTCCTGAGCACGATGTCGTTGCCGAGCGCGCTCGGGACGTTCATCGGGTACGACGACGCACAGTTTCTCGCCGGAACGCAGCTCGTCTTCGTTCACGGTCTTCTGCCATGGCGGGACATCTACTTGCTCCATGGGTTGCTCGAGGACGTGTTTTCCGGCGCGATCGGAATGGGAGTCTTCTCGCACTCCCGCTGGGGCGCTGTGGCCGGCCAAACAATGATTCTCTATCCCCTCCAGTGCTGTATCTACTACTTGTTCGCGGTCTATTTCGCCCGGCGAAATCGACTTGTCCCGCTCATCGTCGCAATACTGGTCGTGGGCGGATACCTTCCCCCATTGTTGGCACGATTCGTTCTGCTGCCCGTCGTGCTCATTCTCTTTGACAAAATGATCCGAGCCCGAAGTCGCTTCTGGTGCTTCGCGTTCTCGCTCAACCTCGTCATCCAGGCGATCGTCACACCTGAAATCGGCTTACTGGCCGTGGGGGTTGCCGCGACGCTCGTGGCTTTCGAGTGGCTCGGGCGCTCGAGAGGGGAATCCATTCCGACGAGCTTCTATCGGACGCTGTGGTGCGGCGGATTTGCGCTCGGGCTAGCGCTTTGCTTTGCGATCTATCTGTGGATGACCGCTTCTCTCGGTGCTTTTGTGGGCTACTACCAGATCAACATTGGGAGCCACCTTCTGTGGGGAGCACTTCCGATAACTTGGTTCAACATCGCCGACATTCGTGATGTCGTCTACTTCTACCTTCCGATCCTCCTCCTCCTCCTGACGGTCTGGCGGGCCGTCGGCAAACTTCGTAATCAGCGACCGTGGTCGTCACGTGAGTGGACGTTGATTGCCGCGGGGACGTTTGTGGTGCTCTACACCCAGAAGACTCTTGATCGCGCTGACGTTGTGCACGTCGTCGAGGTCTTCACGGTATTCGTTCCATTCGTGATCCTCTGGGGGATTGACGCGATTACGACGGTCGATCGATGCATACGCGAGGCTCTGTCACGTGGTGCTGCGTCGCTGCGGCGTGTCATGGGGACCTCCACATCCGCACTCGGTCGAGCACTGAGTTCAATCGGACAGACGCCTCGAATTGCATCTGTGCTGGTGGCGATCGTTCTGCCTCTCGTCACGCCGGCTGTCCTCGCGTCAATACGGAGTTCCCCGGGGGCGACGCACGCCTCGTCGCCCGCCGAGCCGACAATTGGTCTGCTCGGCTACACGCTGCCCGGGACAGTGGACACAACACAGGTCCAAGACCTCGGAAAGTTCCTTGACGCATACGTCCCGGGGAATTCTCCGGTGTTCGACTTCGCGAACGAACCCGGAGTTCTCTACTTCTTGCTGAACCGAGTTCCAGGAGCGCGATTCCTCACCATTGAGACGGCCCAAACGACGCAAGCCCAGCAAATGGCAATCTCACAGCTCAAGCAAAGCCGACCAAGGCTCGTCGTCTTCTCGGATGAAACCTTCGGCCTCGGGGCCGACGGTTACGACTTCATCGACGGCATGATTCGTAATTACCAGGTCAGCGAGTACTTATTGCAACACTACGTGCCGTTCGCCGACGTTGACGGCCAGCTTGTGTTGTTGAGGCGGGATCTAGTCGGGAAGGTGCGACCGCCCGGTAGTGTCGGGGTTCCCGTCGTGACCAGCGGCTTGTACTTCGAACAACCGTCGTGCGACTGGGGTTACATTCCGAACTTCCTGCAAGTGCCCGCCGAAGTGGGCCGTAGTCGGGGAGTCTCGCTCAAGGTGGTCGCTGCCAAGCCAAGGAGCGAGACGATTGCAGGATGGGCTATCGATGATCAAAGTCTGGAGCCGTCAGCAGAAGTTATGGCGGTGATCGCAGGTCGGGTTGTCGCGACTGCGACACCCGACATGTTGAGTCCTGACCTGGCAACCGCTTTTCAAACGACGGCCCTCACCTACAGCAGGTTCCTGTTGAACGTTCCCCGGGCTTTGATTCGTCAGGGGTTGGAAATCTATTCGCTCAACTCCAACGGAACGGTCACACGGATACTCAGCTCGGGAGCCGAGCCCGCAGCATCGGTGATCGACAGAGGCGTAACGCCGCGATTCGTGATCGACCGAAACGGGGTGCGACGCGCGGTCGAAGCGAGTGCGCGAACGACAGGGTTTGTCGATCGCATAAGTCCCGTTTACATCTACGAGATGAAGCTACCAGCCGCGGTCGATCGCTCGAACTACTCATGGCTTCGCCTTGGATTCTCGCGCGTTTCCGGGCAGACGAACATCGAGTTGGGCGATGACACCGAGGTCCCTACGCGCCAAATTACTCTATCCACGCTTGCGGGAACCGGCCGGACGATCGATGTGAACGTGGGTGCGTGCAGTCAGTGGTATGGCTACCAAACTGGAACGCTGCGAGTAGTTGATTCCAGCAGTGACCCGATTGTCTCCGCTCGTCTCATCAGGTGACGTGGACGCTGCCGGCTCCGTCAACGCGTCCGAAGACTAACGATCCACCCCTCGTCGCGTGTACGCGCCGACGCGACGTTCAGGAGGCGAGTGATGGTCGAGCGCGAGATGAACATCTAAGAGGTCGCCGCGTGATCAACGCTACGGGATGATTCACAGGTCTTAACCATTGCTCGCTCTTGTCGTCGGGAACGGATTCCGAGATCGGCCACGCTACCGAGGCACCTGAGTTGAGCGTTGTCTCCGAATCCTCTCAGAACTGTAGAGACCGATCATCTCGTTCGCGGAGCGAAGCATGCTCATAGAGTCCGCGCGGCTCTCATACCAATCGGCTGTCGATTCGCGCAGCCTCTCACCACCTTCTATGACCGAGACAATGCCGCGGGCGAGACCGCTCGCGGTTGGATCAACGACAAAGCCGTTCACATCCTCGACGATGTGGCCAGTGGCGGCGTTCTCCGGGTTGGCGGCTACTACCGAGGGAGTTCCAGCCGCGGCCGCTTCCGCCACGACCAGCCCATAGCCCTCCCTCAACGATGCGATAACAATGCAGCTCGCGGTTGCCATCAGTTCAGCAAGTTCGGCTTCTGGCAGTCTTCCGGGGAATGAGACTGAGTCCGTGAGCCCCAGCTCGAGACAACGACGTTCGAGAAGCACGCGTTCCGGACCCTCGCCCGCCAGGACAAGGCGCAGCGATGGGAACCGCGCTTTGGCAATCCGCAGCGCGTCTGGCAACAGGCGAACACCCTTATCTTTGATCATGCGGCCGGCAAAGAGGACCGTAGGTTCAACGCGGCGGCCGGACGACGGCAGGTTTTGCCCAACAGGTGGAAGCAACCCGGCCAGAACGGTGACATGCCCCCGGAAGCCATGTGCAAGTAGTCGCTCCTCGGTGTGATGCCAGAACACAAACGCGTGATCGGTAAGTCGAATACACGACTGCTGGATGAGAAACCCCGCGCGCCCCAGCAAACCACCCGCGTAGCTGATCCAGAATTCCCTTGGCCAGACTTCGAACCAGTCAACCCCGATTGGCGTGCCTGTTCCCAGGAGTGCCAAGCGGACCGCGAAAAGAGAAAAATACGGGAAGTTCGCCAGCTGCACCGTGTCAACCTCACCCCGGTGTTGAATCAACCAGCGAAACGCACTCCACCCGAAACGCAACGGGGGCAGATTCCTCCTTGTCCCGTCCGGAAGGTAGAGCTCAGTCGGAGGCATGATGTCTATCACCGTGACACCAGCAATTTGCGGTCCTTCGTCTTCCCACTGGCGCCGGGTCAGGTAGGTGACCTCCGCGCCCGCATCAACCAATCGTTCCGCCAGATACCGGTACCAGCGTTCGGCCCCGCCGATCGTCCATGGAAACAGGCAGTCGTAGATGATGCACGCTCGAAAACCGGCGAGCGGTTTCGCTTCGCTGCTTCGGTCGGGGTCTCGATTACTCACTCGGTCGACGCGTCTCCTTGCCTGGGCCCGATGGGGGTCATGAATTGAACCTGCGAGGACCCATTCGTCCCGTCCATCCGTCGCGCAGACCCGCCAAACAAGATCTCCCTACAGATGACCAGTCAGCCGGCCGAATGCGCGTCAAGTTGTACGCATTCCAGATAGTGAGCATCGCCAACGTCCGCGTCAGGCGACGGATCCCACTGCTTTCCAGCGCATGCCTCAGCGGATTTCGCGAGAGGTAGTAACCGGTTCTCTCGGAAAGGTACCGACTACCGTGCTGCCCCGAGGAGCCGGCCATGACGTGTTGACACAACACGGAACCCACATACCGGATACGCCACCCACGTTCGCGAGCCCGGACACACCAATCAGTGTCCTCGTAGTACATGAAGAAGTCCTCGCGGAACGGGCCGACTTCGCGCCAGGCCTTCGTGGAGATCAGGACGCAACATGCTGGCGCATGGTCGCAATCAGAGCTGACGGGAGGACCCAATGCATTCAAGAAACGGCCCCGGTTCCAGGCGATCCCCAGAAGATCGATGTAGGTGCCACCCGCGTACCACAGTTTGCTAGGGTTATGCGCGTAGGCGACAGCAGGTGCAAGCAGTGCGATTCTCCCGGAGTGCTCTGCTTCCATCAGGCATCGTGCGACACAATCCGGATCGATTGTGGCGTCGTTGTTGACCAGTAGAACCCAGTCGAGCCCACACTCAATGGCATATTCCATGCCGAGATTCACAGACATCGCAAATCCAAGATTGCGATCTTCGATCATGAGGTGCTGTCCAACCATGCACCTCTTGAGCGCACCCAGATCCTCCCGCGAGTACTCCTGAGCCACACAGATGATTGGTTCCACTGGAAACGTCGATTGCCGGATGCTTTGGAGCGTGTCGAGCGTGAGACCGAGGCTGCGCCACGCGACGACGAGCGCGCCAACTCGCGCTGGAGATCGTTGAGCGTTCGCGACGGATGGCTCCTGCGTCATCAGCTGGAATTCCTGTGTCTGCGGCCCCGGCGCGTGTGCGCCACGTCGACTGCCTCCTCGTATACAGCGCGACGTTGCTCCGTGATGACGTCCCAGGACAGCCTGGCCTCGACATAGTTGCGGGCAGCCTCGCCCATTGCTCCGCGTCGTCGGGAATCCGACAGAAGGAGGTCCAGCGCCTCCGCGAGCGACTCCGGATCCCCGACGGGCACGCGGATACCTGCCCCCGAGGCAGCCGCTTCCCCCGCAATTTGCCCGGCGCCATCAGCCAGGACGACCGGCAACCCGCTCGCCATCGCCTCAAGCGCCGTAAGCGTGAATCCTCCCTCCTGACGCGCGAAATCCGACGGCAGGATGTATATGTCCGACTGTTGGTAAGCCCGCTCAAGCTCCTCGTCACTGAGGCGTCCAACAAAATGTGTATCGGCGTTGACTCCGAGTGCCTCAGCCAATTGCTCGTATTCTGGTCTCAGGTCGCCCTCGCCAACGACAGTCAGCTCACACCGTTGAGACACCCGGGCTAACGCTTTGAGCAGCACGTCGAGCCCTTTATAGCGATGATAACGGTCCAGGATTCCGACAAACAACAGCCGCCTGCCGTCGCCATGAGGGCCAACCGTGAAACGTTCTAAGTCGACTCCATTTGGGATGATGACGACCCGGCCGGCCAGCGACGGATTGAGCGAAATCAGATGATCCCGCCAATACTCAGAAGCAACAATCACACGATCCGACAAATGTAGCAACAGCCTAAAGGCGGTCGCCCTGTAGACGCCGGCAATGAAGCGCGCAAATCCCTCACCAACAGTATCGTTGTAGAAGGAAAGTACGCACGCCCGACCGAGCACCCTGGCAATAACGGCGGACCAGTCAGCGGCCCAAGGAGTCGGCAGGTACGTATGAACAACTTCCCAGTTCTCGTGCGCAATCGCGGCTGGAAGACCGAGCGTAATGTTCGTGTTCGCGATCTTGAACTGCGACCGAAGGCGACGGATCGGAACTCCATCGCCAAGGAGCGGGCTATGGGGCGGATCGTCGGCGCAGATGACGAGCACCTCATCGCCGCGAGCAACAAGGCGGCTGCAAGTAGCCTGCGACACGTTCTCGACACCGCCGGTAAATGGCGGGTAACGGGGAGGAGTTTCGAGTAGTCGGATGTTTGAGCATACGACCGGAACAGTCAACTTGTTGACGCGCAACGACAGTCTCGTCGGCTTGCGTCCGGCCCTCTCATGCGTCTTGGGACCGCCATTTCCCGCGGCTAGTGTGGCCGCGACTCATGTGTTCTGACGCGTGCCGCGCATCATTCGGACGACAAGCAGCGGGAGGCAGTCGCGTGGCCGACAAGGTGCTGGTCACGGTTGTGTTGCCGTGTCTCAACGAAGAGGACTCGGTCGGCCAATGCATCACTGAGGCGTCCTCCTCCCTCGCTACTGCCGGGTATCCAGCGGAAGTGCTAGTTGTTGACAACAACTCGACCGATCGCTCCGCAGAGGTCGCACGATCACACGGCGCCCGCGTGATCCATGAGCGTCGCCCTGGCTACGGCAACGCGGTCCGGACTGGGATCCAAGCCGCACGCGGCGAAATCGTTGTCATGGCCGACGCCGACCTCACCTACGACCTCACGAAGATCGTGCAACTCGTCCGTCCCGTCGCCGAGGGCCGAGCGGACATCGTCGTCGGCGAGCGGCTTTCCCAAGCACCGAACTCCACGATGTCCTTTCTCCACCGTCGCATTGGAACACCGACCTTGACGCGCCTCGTCCGACGCGCGACCAACGGTCTTACAATTACCGACAGTCAGTCTGGCTATCGCGCATTCAGCAGACATGCCGTCCTTTCTCTTGGTTTGGCAGCCCCGGGAATGGAGTTCGCATCAGAGATGCTGATCCGAGCAAGCCAAGCTGGATTGCAGGTTATCGAGATCAGTACCGGCTATAGAGAGCGGATTGGTGAATCGAAGCTCAACACATTCTCGGATGGTTGGCGTCACGTCCGACAGATCCTCTCTCTTGCTCCTCATCTCATGCTCGTTGCCCCGGGTGCAGTGCTCATCGTTCTCGGTCTGGCACTCCAGGTGGTGAGCCTTGTACTTCCCACTGGTTTTTCAGTTGGTTCTCTTCGATGGCAACCGAGCTTCATATCCGGCATATTCCTAGTCATAGGTGTTGAGGCTCTCATTGGAGGACTCGCTGTGATGGAGCGCAGACGAGCGTCATCTAGTGAGTTCCCTGCTCGATCGGGTACACGGTCGTCCTTGGCCGCAGTGTCGCTTGTCATCGGACTTCTTCTCGGTTTCGTTGGGGTGGGGATTGACACGGGCTTGTTTGTCTTGTGGCTTGTTGGAGACCACACATTCTCTCGAGAGCTCGTTCTTGCGGCAATGGCCCAATCCGCTGTGATCGATGGAGTCACGCTTGCTGGATTCGGGTTGATTTACCCCATCCTCGTTCGACGCTGGGATGCGCCGTCCTCTGAGTTGCTCACGCAGGACGACCATCTGGGCGATATCGGCGAACAGAACAACGGCGGTCGTTGACTGCGAGCACGCGACATTTGCTGCCGAGCGTTGCAGTAAACCTTGCAGTGACCAGCCTCCGACGCGAATTCATCCCGCGCTCTCGCTGAAGCTCGAGTCTCCCGCCACGTCCACTCGCCCACTTGTCATTCCGTGTCCGTGGAAACGGCTCCCAGTCACCGGCGCCTGGCGCGGAGTCTGCCGGCGCTGGGTCGAACAGGCTGAAGTACACGAGAGCTTCGTGCAGCACCGTCATGGGGCATCACTGCGGCACCGCGTGCTCCTCGTACTTAGACATCATCGCCCCGCGGGACACCGCCGGCGCCAGGGCAGCAGATCCAGCAGTTCGTCAGGCACGGAGCGAACCACGACCAATACGACGCCGTATACGACTGAGGCAATGAACATTCGCACCGCGGCTGATATCGGGAGGAAGAGCATCGGAACCACAGCGATCACCAATGCAGCGGCTGTCCGCGGCAGTATGAGCCACGAAGGCCGAAACTCCGGTCGCGTGTTCGTCACCACGATCACTTCGGTTGTCGCGAGCACAATTTCCGCCGCGGCCGTACCGATCGCGGCACCACGAGCACCAATCAGCAAGCTGAGCGGTACGACGAGTGCAACGTTGAAGAGCAGAGCGAAGAGGTTCACGTACAGAATCGCCCTGTGGCGGCGAGTGCTGAGAAGCGCGTATCCCCACGTGACACTGACGAACGTCGCTCCCAGACCGACCCCTTGTAGGCGCAGCACGGGCACCGCCGCGGCGAATCTCGGTCCCGCGATGACCTGAATAGCAAGAGGCGCCCCGAGCACGATCATTCCGGCCACCCACGCTCCTACCATGACTGACACACCATGAACTCTCGCCAGGGCGTAGCGAAATCGCTCGGCATCATCGCGTGCTGCCCGCGCCAATATTGGAAGAGCAGACCCGGCGAGAAGCCCTGGTACAAGCGTGAGTACATCGATTATTCGGTACGACGTGCCGAAATAGCCGAGCTGAGTGGCATTGCAACATGCAGAGACGAGCAGCACGGAGATTCGAAAATAGAGCACGCCAGCCGCGACGGCGACAGAGTAAGGCAGAATAGCTACAAGAATCCTCCGCCACCGGCGCCAATTGAAGGTTGGCGACTGGGCCCGCCGCCCCCGGACGATGAATGCGGTCGCTGCCAGCACGATGATGCCCACGGGGATCGGAACGCCAAGGAAGGGAAGCAGATCTGCGCCGAGCAACACGAAGAAGATGATGAAGACCGTCGTCAGGAATTGGCGGAGGAGGTCCAGAGCAGCGACCCAGCCCAGCTGAAGACCGATGGTCAGCGGTAGTGCGAAATTGTCTTGAGTAACCTGAAAGAGAAGGCCCACCGAAGCGAGAGCGACACCCTCGGCGAGAAGCGGCGAATAGGCGGCCCATGCGAAAAGCGCCACGGCAACGCCGCCGATGACCGTTAGAGCCAGCCGGATCCCCAGAAGATCTCGGGCCAAGGCCCAACGTTGCTCTGGGGGGCTGGCAGACATCTCACGAACGCCGAATGCTGTGAGTCCAAGGTCCGACATCGCACCGATGATCGCCACCAGTGAGGTAGCCGTGACGTAACGGCCTGTACCGATGACGCCGAGGTGCCGGAAGAGTAGGGCCGCCGAGATCGCGCTGACCAGCACACCGAGGAAGTAGCAGCCCACTCGTAGGGCCCCGCCGCGGATGGCTTTCGTTCCCGCGCCCTCGCTAGAAAGCGGGTCCGCCGTCGGTGCGCTCTCGGCAGAGGGATTCTCGCTGGATGCCGGACGGCGACGTGACGAGCGGCTCGCGCGAAAACGGCGTCTTCCGATTCCGTCCTCGGATAGAGGAAAGTGCGCGATGGCTCAGAAGATTAGCCACCCACCTATCAGTGCTGGTTGGCTCTCCAGGTCATCGGCGACCGAGACGAGCCGGCACCACCAATTCCGATGATCGTGCACGCCGCGTTCCGGGCTTCGCGGATGCTCACTCCCGACCGCGTATCTGCCGACATTTGTGGCCTTGCGGCCTCAGGTAACCCGCGTCGTGCACATGATCGTGATCCTTCGCTTTATCCCAGCGTGGGTGCTTGACGTGCCCTGGCCGGGCCTCTCGCCAGTGCTAGGTCGACGTGGCAGGCAGCTCAACGTTCCGGCGCGACATCCGACTCGTGTCTCGAACGGATCCCAGCAACGGCGAGATCGGCCGCTGCCGAGCGGAAACCGGAACGACAGCATGAATACTCCCCCTGAAACCACCACCGGGCGATCCTGGGGGCCCGTCGCCAGAGTCTGGGGTCAAGCCGGCGACGACTGACATAGAAGTCCCGCACACGTTTGAGCCGGTCAACCAGAGGCTCGACGTCCCCCGAGGCACCACCGACCGCACCCCGTTCCAGCCGCTCAACCGCTTCGGACAGCTGGGCGAGGTCTCCGCCGCCCGGCCACAGCGCCGCGCCCAGTTTTGATCGCCATGTCGGTGGAGGAACACCCGCGGCATTGTCGCCGTGCAGTCGGTACGAGAGGAGCGGTTCGGGAACTGCAATCATCTCGCCGCCGGAGAACACCGTCATAAGAGCGATCCATGAGTCGTGCCATCCATTCGCCGGAAGTGGCAGGACGATGTCGAGTAGCTCGCGGCGAAATGCCAGTGTCGCTCCGGTCACAACCTGGCCGCCAAGGAGCACCGTTGCCGGGTCGTGCGCCCAGATCCGCCTCTGCTTTGCCGAAAAGCCCTCTCGCTCCCACAGTCGCGCGCCAACCGCGTGTCCATCGGCGTCGACAAGATCCGCGTCGCAGAACACTGCGGCAACTGAAGGGTCCTTCTCAATCACCGACGTCTGGCGCTCCACTCGCTGCGGCAACCAGATGTCATCCTGATCGGCAAGCATGATGACATCGCCCGTAGCTACCGCGAGACCTCCCTGAAGGTTCGCGGACACGCCAGCATTCCGCCTCGCTGTCCGGAGCTGCGACCGACCGTGCCAGGACCCCAGGGTCGACCGCGCGCGTTCAACGGTGTCATCGTTACTGGCGTCATCGCTAATAATGATCTCGTCCGGCGCCCTAGTCTGACCAATAATCGATTCAATCTGATCAACGATATGACGTGCACCATTATAGGTAATAACGACCACAGATACTGTCAAATGGCCGCTGCTGCTTCTACCCGGTGCTGATTTGTTCATCTCCGCGAAAACAGTACTGTGTCCGAATGCGTGGATGCAAAGAACTCACGCTATATTCCGTGCCAGCTACGAGCCTGGAACGCGCCGAGTTGTGCACGGTGATAGAAGAAGCGCCCTGCCGGCACCTCGACCGCACAAACGACTCCTGGGGCCGTGCGGCACCCGTCTGGCGATTCGCCTGCGAGTTCTTGGGTGCATAGCTCCTTCTGAGTCTCTGTCAATTTAGGTACCAGGCGATGATGCTCGCGAATACCTCCCGCGCCCACAAGATCTCGGCCAGGCATCGGAAATCGAACCCCGATCGGTAGTTCGTCGGCGCCTCCGCTCTCTGTCGTGGCTCTGTCGAGGAGGGCACCGTCTGCGCCTCCCTGGCAGACCCCCGCCGGGATCTTCTCCGGGGCGAGGACTTCTCGGACCTCTTCCCTCGTGGGGGGAAGTGCCCCGATCGCGGTCGACGTCATCTGCTCGGTGACGGTGCTCCGGGCCTTCGAGGGGCTATCCGACCGGGACGCGATCGGGACGCTCTGGAGCCGCGTCGACTGGAACGTCGTCTGCGGATGGGCGCTTGACGACGAGACTTCGACTTCACCAACCTCACCTATCGGCGGGCCGGCTCCGCAGCGCGACAGACCCGAACCGCATCTTCAAGGCGGTGTGCAGCGTCGTCGACGCTTCCGGTGTGCTGGCCCGCAAGCACCATCGCGTGCTCGACTCGACGATCCTCCACGGGATGGACGGTGCGGACGACCTCGATCCCGACCAGCAAGACGCCGTCGGCCTGTTCGCCCTTGTCGCCGCCGGGGACGTCGAGCCGGGCGAGGAGGAAGGCACCTGGCGCTTCGCGCGACAGGTCGAGAAGGACCGGGTCATCTTCACGGTCGACCCCGGGGCCCGGCGCGACCACAAGTCGATGTCGGTGCGCAAGGACGGCTTCCCGGCGCAGCTCGCGACCGCGCCACACACCGGGATCGTCACCGCGGCGAGGATCACTCAGGCGAACACGCCCGGCGGTCCAGTCAATGTCAAGCTCATTGCGGCGAAGCGAACCGGGCGCGAAATCCTCGCCGGCCCCGCCCACGGATCCGGAGCGACGGGGACGGCCCTCTGCGACAGGTATCACCGGCTCGTCATCAAGCCAACGCCCTTCCCTGCGACGAGTTCCCTTGACCGCGACACCCGCGCCGTCATCTGCCCGCTCGGTCGGAGGCAACCACCCCACAACCGGGGCGTGGCGCGGTTCGTCCCCCGCTGTGCGAGCGGTCCGGCCCCTCCACGCTGCACGACCCCGCCGGCGCGCTCGTTCCCAGTCGGGCCCCATGACACTGAGCTCGTTGCCGCCCGGGCCGCCTGGCACGACGACCCGGTGTTGGACTCATGTAGCAGACCCTCGGGGCACAAGGAGGGAACGACACCCGCGGTCAGCACGTGACCTTCCGGCGTTACCGGCCCTAACCGATTTCATGCCGTCTCCTCGGTGGGTCAGTCGCCCCGCGGATCCACGTGCACGCCACGCCAACCGCCCCTCACCCCGAAGGGAGTTTGTCCAACGCCGACCTCCAACCGGCCCTCGGGCAACTGCCGCATGCACCTGGCTCACTGACCGTCCGAAAACGACAGGAGAACTCGGCCGCTCCGGCGTCACTTCCCAGTGCTGGTCACTACCTCACGCCACGGCCCCATTGACCTCAACCGGACCCGACAAGTCCCAGCGACACCGAATAGACGGACGCCTTGACGCCGCTCGAAACATAGACGCTGATCTCGAGCGTATTCCCAACATTGGCGGGTATCGGATCGACTCGGAACGGAACCACACCGGAATATGGAGCACCTGACCGGAGCGGATCACTTGAGGTGACTTGAACGCCCACGACAGCAGTCACTATGCCCCGCGTTGATTTGTAGTTCCGTTCCGCCAGCATCTTGTTCGTAGTGGTATTCCACACCCTGACCGAGATCGGCCCAGAACTCTTGAATCTCACAGCTGCTTTGTACTGACCAACCTGTTCCAACCAATAGTCGCCGAAAACAAGTCCACCTGCTGTTCCATTTGTTCGAATGTGCCAGTTCTGGACGGGGCCAGTTAGCACCCGCGTTCCGACTGCTGTCTCGAACAAACCCGCCGGAAGGGTGCTCGGCAGTTCCGGAATTGATACCTCCGCCGGTGTCGCCCTTTCGCCAACGTCTAGTCGAAATACCCAGATCCCCCTGTCCTCCAGCATGAGCCGCGATCTTGGATCAGAGGCAAGCGCGTCAATGACAGCCATTGATTGGGTCACTGTCTCCGTTTCGGTGCCGGCGTACGGAGCGATCACGAACCACGTCGTCGGGGTGGGAACCTTCACCTGGAATGGCGGCCATTCATATAGCGCGCCAACCTCTTTGTGCCCGGCGAAGACGCCAACGATTCCTTGCGACGCGACGACCCCATCTTGCTGCGGTATCATCGCCGCGGCTCGATTAAGCACACTGGCTTCCGCCGAGGACACTGTCAGCCACGTCGGCACGACTTGAGGTATCCAGATGACGCCCCAGCCGATGACATTGGCACTCGCGAGCACCATCAATGGCCGGATAAACCGACTGCCCAATCGGCGGTAGAGCCACGCAAATGCCAGAACGGTTCCGATCGGCGCGAAAACGTAGATCGGAAGGTTCTGGAAGCTCGGTGTAATCGGACCCACATACGTTTGCGCACCATCCTCACCAAGCACCACCGCGGCTACGCCAACCACCGGGGCGGTGAATACCCCAAGTAACCCGCTCGGAGCGACATTCGCAAGCGTGTCTACCCAGCGGTCTCTCAAATTGTCCAGAACAGACAGTCCGTGATGCAAGAGACTCATGACAGGATCGGTCGCGAACCCGCGCGTGACTTGCTGTGCCGTCGACGAGTAACCGACCCCCGAGGGAACAATTCCCCCGCCAGCACCGAGTTTCACCAGGATCAGATACCACGCCGTCGCCCCAACAACCAGAATTATCCCGGATATTCGCAGCTTTCGCCTGAACAGCATGCCGAGACCGACTGCAACGAGATAAGTGGCGGGAACCATGCCTGAAATGAGCGTCAGGCCGCTCCAAATCCAACCCCGTCTCCGCCCGCGAAACAGCTCCCGAGCTGCCAAGAGCGCAAACAATGTGCCGAGCGCTTCAGAGTGATAATCCCAGGACGCCGACCAGTAGATCCATGGATCAGCGACGAGCAGGAGAAGTCCGAAACCAGAAAACGTGAAGAAAGGCAAGCCACGTCGCGACCGGATCGCGTCGGTCATCCAGTAGAACGCCACGGCTTCGGCCCCGACGATTGCGAGATCCTGGATCACAAGTAACGTGACGGGATGTGGCCATATCAGTCCGAATACGGCCAAAGGCCACATAATGAATACGCCTTGGCCCTGCCACCAGCCCGCGGGATCGAATACGCCGTGGCTGATGAGATACCAGGCGTGATAGGCCCCAGCGAAGTCGTATCCCTGAATGTCCCGGGATGCTTCGAGCACACTCCAGAGCACCAACACCACGAGTTGGAGCCCGAGAACTGCCAATCCCCACCGCCGAACCCGGTGAAATTCCAGCTCTTCTCGGCGCGAGCGTCGCGAAGTCAACGCCGCGGAGTCTCCTGGCGGCGTCACCTCGACAGCGGCTGTTCCGGGCGTCGCTGTCATCGTTCAGCTCTGGCTGGTATTGCCAACGCCCCGCCTTCCAGATTGGTCGTGAAAGATCCGCCCCGATGCACGGCGGGGTCAGAGTAGTCATGCCGGACCACACCATTGAGGATGTGGGGCTAGCTGGAATCGAACCAGCGACCTCAGCATTATCAGTGCTGCGCTCTAACCGGCTGAGCTATAGCCCCGGCGAATTCGCGACCCTACTCGAATCGCTCGGCTGGCTCAGGCCTCCTCTGCGCTCGTAAGCGGCGCCACCGCCGCAACTGTCTGACCCTCCTCCAGGTTCATCACCCGAACGCCCGTCGCGTCCCGTCCCTGGGCCGCGATCTCACGAACTGCGGTTCTGATGACGATCCCCGCGGACGAGACGACGATGAGCTCCTCGTCGAGCGTGGCCATCAGCGCGGCAACGACCGAGCCCCTCCTTTCGGTGATCCGGATTCCCCGCACGCCCTGACCGCCACGCCCCTGCGGGCTGAAGTGATCGAGCTTCGTCCGCTTGCCGAACCCCCCGTCGGTCACGATCAGGAGGTCCACCCCGGGTCGAGAGACATCGCAGGCGACGACCTCGTCGCCGGAACGGAGCTTCATGCCCCGTACCCCCGCCGCGCCGCGCCCCATCGGCCGAATATCGGACTCGTGGAACCGGATCGCCATTCCGTTGCGCGTCACGATGAATACATCGTCGTCGCCACCGGTCGGAAGGACGCGGACGAGCTCGTCACCGGCGCGTAGGGTTATAGCGATGAAGCCCTCGCGGCGCGATTTGTCGTACTCGCTGAAAGGGGTCTTCTTCACCTGGCCCGAACGCGTCGCGAACAGCAAGAAGTGGTCCGGATCGAACTCCTTCGCCGGAACTATCGCCTGAATTCTCTCGCCCGGCTCGAGCGCGATGAGGTTGACGACAGGGGTTCCCCGCGTCGCCCGTTCCTTGAGCGGGATCTCGTGCGCGCGAAGACGATAAACCTTGCCGCGGTTGGAAAACAGCAGGAGGTGAGAGAGGGCGGTCGCGTAGACGACCTCCCGGATCAGGTCCTCCTCTTTCAAGCGCGTCCCCTGCACGCCCCGGCCGCCCCGGGACTGCGTGCGAAAGGCATCGGCCGCGACCGCCTTCACATAACCAGCCCGTGTCAGCGTCACAACGATCTCGTCGTCGTGGATGAGGTCCTCGTCCGACAGGTCACCCGGGTCGTGAATGATCGTCGTCCGCCGCTCTTCGGCAAAGCGCGCCTTCACGTCGGCAAGCTCGTTGCCGATCACGTCGCGCAGCCTTGTCTCGTCACCGAGGATCGCCTCAAGCTCTTGGATCGTCGCGGTCAGCTCGGCCATCTCCGTATCGAGCTCGGCACGGCCGAGACGCGTGAGCCGCCCCAGTGTCATGTCGAGGATGTGGTTCGCCTGGTCCTCGGAGAACGAGAAAGGCTCAGCCATGAGGTTCGTGCGCGCGTCGGCCCGGTCCTCCGACCCACGGATCGTCGCGATCACCGCATCCAACATGTCGATCGCCCGCAGCAGCCCTTCGACAATGTGGCCGCGCTCGCGAGCCCGCTTCAGCCGGAACTCCGACCGCCGCGTCACGACCTCGACCTGGTGAGTGACGTAGGCCGTGAGCGCCTGGGCGAGATTGACGAGGCGGGGCACGCCGTCGACGAGAGCGAGCATGTGCACCCCGAAGCTCGTCTGGAGCTGGGAGTGCTTGAACAGGTTGTTAAGCACGACGTTGGCGTTGGCGTCGCGCTTCAACGTGACGACGAGCCGTGGCTTGCCCCCGGCGGAGAGGTTGTCGACCGCCGAGATACCCGTGATCTCGCCTGCCTCGATCCCCTCGGCGATCTGCTTCTCAATCGTCTCAACAGCGGTCTGATAGGGAATCTCGGTGACGATGATCTGGGACGCGCCATTTCTTGCCTCGGTGATTTCGGCGACGGCCCGCGTCTTCACGGAGCCCCGGCCTGTCCGGTAGGCGTCGAGAATCCCGGCGCGTCCAAGGATGAGACCGCCCGTTGGGAAGTCGGGGCCCTTCACGAACTGCATCAGCTCGTCCGATTTCGCTTCCGGGTGCTTGAGGAGGTGTCGGGTCGCGTCGATGACCTCGCCCAGGTTGTGCGGCGGGATGTTCGTCGCCATGCCGACGGCGATCCCTTGCGAGCCGTTGACGAGCAGGTTCGGGAACCGGGAGGGCAGGACGACTGGCTCCTCGTCGCTCCCGTCGTAGTTCGGGACGAAATCAACGGTGTCCTCGTCGAGCCCCTCGAGCAGGTTCATCGCCAGAGGCGCGAGCCGCGCCTCCGTGTAGCGCATCGCGGCCGGTAGCCCGTCCGGCCCCGGCGCGCCGAAGTCCCCATGCCCGTCGACAAGCGGGTGCCGGAGGCTGAAGTCCTGAACCATCCGCGCGAGCGCGTCGTAGATCGCGGAGTCGCCGTGGGGGTGGAACCTCCCCATGACATCGCCCACGACCTTGGCGCACTTCACGTGGGGCCTGTCGGGTCGTAGCCCGGTATCCCACATTCCGTAGAGGATCCGGCGGTGCACCGGCTTCATCCCGTCGCGCACGTCGGGAAGCGCGCGAGCCACAATGACGGACATGGCGTACTCGAGGTAGGAGCGCTCCATCTCCTCCTGGAACTCGATCGGCTCGATCGCTCCGCCCCCGGGCACCCCGCTCTCCGGTTGAGCCGTTCGATTTGTCCTACGCGGTGCCAATCCCGGCCCTGCCTTCCGTTGTCACTACCCCGCCGCTGGCGCGTTACCACGCCCTGTCAGATGTCGAGGAAGCGGACGTCTTTCGCGTTCGTCTGGATGAAATGTCGCCGCACCTCGACGTCGTCGCCCATGAGGACCGAGCAGACCTGGTCGGCGATGCTCGCCTCCTCCGTCGTTATCTGCAGGAGCGACCGCTTCCCCGGGTCGATCGTCGTCTCGCGCAGCTCGGCGAAATCCATCTCTCCGAGCCCCTTGAGACGCTGGAAATCCTTCGAGTGGTTCGGGTGCTCCCGTAGGAACCGCTCCCGGGCCGCCTCGTCCTTCAGGTAGATCTTGGCGTTTCCTACGAGCGTCGAGTAAAGCGGCGGCTGGGCGACATAAACGTGGCCGGCCTCGATGAGGGGGCGCATCTGGCGCAGGAAGAACGTCAGCAGCAGCGTCCGAATATGGGAGCCGTCCACGTCGGCGTCAGCGAGAATGATCACCTTGTGATAACGGATCTTCGCGAGGTCGAAGTCGTCTGAGATCCCCGCACCGATCGCCATAATGAGCGCCTGAATCTCGGCATTCTTCAGCATCCGGTCAGCACGGGCCTTCTCGACGTTGAGGATCTTGCCGCGAATCGGCAGGATCGCCTGGGTGTGCGGGTCGCGCGCGTTCTTCGCCGAGCCCGCCGCCGAGTTTCCCTCGACGATGAAGATCTCCGACTCTGCCGGGATCCGTGAGGCGCAGTCGACGAGCTTGCCCGGCAGGCCCGCGCCATCGAGGGCGGACTTGCGACGGGTGAGGTCGCGCGCCTGGCGGGCTGCGACGCGGGCGCGCTGGGCGAGGAGCGCTTTCTGCAAGACCTGGTTCGCCTCGCGCGGGTTCTCGTCGAGCCACTCGGCAAGCTTCTCGTTCGTCGCCCGCTCGACGAGCGAGCGGATCGTAACGTTGCCGAGCTTCGCTTTCGTCTGGCCCTCGAACTGCGGATTGCGCAGCCGCACCGAGATGATCGCCGTCAGACCCTCCCGGATGTCCTCGCCCTGGATGTTGGGGTCGGAGTCCTTCAGCGCCCCACGCCCCCGAGCCGACCGGTTCACGACGTTGGTGAGTGCCTTCTTGAAGCCCTCCTCGTGCATGCCCCCCTCGACCGTGGCGATGCCGTTGGCGAACGACCAGATGCTCTCGTAGTAGCTCGTGTTCCACTGCAGGGCGACCTCGATCTCCTGGTCCTCCTCGACCTGGGAGAAGTAGGCCACCTTGCGGAAGAGCGCCTCCTTCGAGGCGTTGAGGTGCCGGACGAAATCCTCGATGCCCCCGGTGTAGCGGAAGGTAGTTGCCTGCTCGTGGCCGGGGCGTTCGTCCCGGAAGCGGATCTCGAGTCCGCGCTGGAGGAACGCCATCATCTGCAGACGCTCGACGATCGTCTGGGCACGGAACTCGACCTCGTCGAAGATCGAGGCGTCCGGCCAGAACGTGACCGTTGTGCCGGTCCGATTTCGCGGGGACGGGCCGGTCATCTGCAACGGGCCGGTCGGCTTGCCGCCGTCGACGAACGCCATCTCGTAGCGGTTGCCACCGCGGTCGACTAGCAGCTCGAGCCGTGAGGACAGGGCGTTCACAACCGAGACGCCGACCCCATGGAGTCCGCCAGAGACCTTGTAGCTCGCCCCGCCGAACTTGCCTCCGGCGTGAAGGACGGTGAGCACGATCTCCGCCGCCGACTTCGTCGGCTCGTCGGGGTGCGACTCGACGGGGATGCCCCGGCCGTTATCGACGACCCGGCAGCTGCCGTTCGCCCTGATCGTCACGTCGATCCGGGTGCAATGGCCCTGCATCGCCTCGTCGACGGAGTTGTCGACGACCTCCCACACGAGGTGGTGCAGCCCGCTCGACGAGGTCGAGCCGATGAACATGCCCGGGCGGAGCCGAACCGGCTCAAGGCCCCTGAGCACTGTGATGTCGGCCGCTTCGTACGACTCCGTGGTTGCGCCGCGTGGCTCTGCTTGTTCCGTTCGCACCTCGGGCGCGGCTCCTCAACGACGGCGGTACCGGTCGGTCGGGCTGACACGCACGAGTGGGTGCAGCCCAGCAATTTCCTGATTTCAGTCTAGGCGAAATCGGGCGTCGACATGGGCCTTCAGGCTCTCCACAGCACGGTATCCGAGCTGGTCGGCGAGCCGGTCGCAGATCGTTCCTGCGAGGAAGGCGAGCTGCGTCGCCCAGCCCGGATGATCGACCGACACGATGAGCTCCGTGCCGCTGAGCGATCGCGGTCGGGTGTGGGAAGCGACGTCCTCCCCGACCGCCTCCGCCCAGCACACAGCGATCTCACCGAACGTCCGCATCCCGAGAAGTCCCTGGCTGGCGAGGTAGTCGTCGACCGATCGGCCGAGGCTCCGGGGCGTCTCGGGCCTGTCCTCACGCCGCTCGCCCCGCCTGCGCGATGGCCGCCTGCCGGAGGGCCCCTCGGGGGGCCTTTCCGGGCCGTTCATCCCACGATCCCTCCCGCCTCGAGACGGACGACGGCGGCCGGACGGGCGCCCGGCGGGATCTCACCCGCCGTTGTGAGCACCGCCTGCCCGGCCGGGAGTTCGCTGAGGAGTGACCGCGTCGTCGCCTCGTCGAGCTCGGAGAAGGCGTCGTCCAGCAGCAGGACCGGACGGGAGCCGGCGGCCGCCGTCACGGCTGCGTGAGCGGCCAGACGCAGCGCGAGGGTCACGCACCGCTGCCGGCCTTGTGACAGACGGGTCCGCGCGTCAAGACCCCCAGCGGTGATGGCGATCTCGTCCCGTTGCGGCCCGATCGTCGTGGTGCCGCGACGCAGGTCCTCCCGCCGGGCCAAGCTGAGCGCCTCACCGAGCCCGCCGCTGAAGGAACGTTCATAGACCAGCTGCAGCTCGTCGTCCCGACGCGTGAGGTTGCAGAACGCCGCCGCGGCGAGCGGCTCGAGTTCGGCCAGGAACTTTTCCCGCGCGGCCACGAGGGTACCGCCGGCCTCGGCGAGCTTGTAGTCCCACACGTCAAGCGTCGCCAGCACCTCCGGCGAGGGGACGCCACCCGATTGGCGCAGCAGTGCCGATCGTTGCCGGAGCACCCGCTCGACCGTCTGGCACAGGACGAGCAGGTTCGGGTGGGCCGAGACCAGGGCGTCATCGAGGAACTCCCGTCTCCCCTGCGGGCCGCCCTTCACGAGCGCGAGGTCGTCTGGGGTGAAGACCGAGACTCGCAACGTCGCCAGCAGGTCCTGGGCTCGCAGCACCCGTTGTCGGTTGCGCTGGACACGGTCGCGGTGTTCGGGACTGATCTCGATCTCGACGAGCGCACGACGGTCCCCTTCGGCGGCCTCGAGGCGGATGACACACTGGTTCGCGCCGGTGCGGACGAGTGCCTCCCGCGGACTGCCTCGGAACGACGACAGCGTCGAGGCGTAGCCGATCGCTTCGAGAAGGCTCGTCTTACCGGCTCCGTTCTCTCCCGTTACGACGGTCAGCCCGGCAGGATCGGGCTCGAAACGGACCTCGTCGAGGTTACGAAACTGATTGACCTCAAGCCAGGAGATGTGGCTCAGGAGACGCGCACCGGCATCAAGAGATACCGATAGTCGTCCTCGCCTTCGCCCCGCAGGGTCGCGGGCTTCGAGGAGTCGATGACCTCAAGGACGACTGTCTCCGCACGGATTGCTTCTATCCCGTCAAGCAGGTAGTTCGGGTTGAAAGCGACGACAAGCCCTTCCCCACTGAACTGGCCGTCGACCCGCTCGGCCGCTCGGCCGCTCTCAGCTGTCAACACCGTTAATTCCGCGCCGTCAGATTCGAACGAGATCCGCACGGGTGTCGTGGCATCCTTTACATCACGGACCATGAGCCGCACGCGCCGCAGCGCCGCGCTGAGTTCTTCGCGGCCGACCCGGAACGAGTTCGGGTACGACGCCGGGAGTAGCCGTTGGTAATCCGGGAAGGGGCCCTTCAAGAGACGGGTGGTCAGCCGCACGTCCGGCAGCTCGAACACGGCATCAAGGTTTGTGTGGCGAAACACGAGCTTGTCGTCCGACTTCTTCTCGTCTCCCTCGCCGATCAAGCGTTGGATCTCAGCAAGCGCGCGGGCTGGAATAAGCACTTCCGATTCCGGTTCCAGCGCGCTGATCCCTTTCAGATCCCGAAAGGCAAGACGGTATGAGTCGGTCGCGACAAGACGAACGCCGTCGTTGGCCGCGACCATCAGCACACCGGTTAGTTGGGGCGCTCGACTGTCATCGCCTAGGGCCGCGGGGACGACTTGTCGGAGACCGTCCGCAAAGAGTTTGGCCGGAAGGGTGATGCCTTCCGATTCCGCTGGCGACAACCGTGTGATCTCAGCTCCCGCAGGCACACGCACAACGAATTCTGCCCGACCAGAGGTGATCCGAACTTCCTGATCATCTCCTTCAAGACTTACTGTTCCAGGATCGAAGGAGCGCACGATGTCGGTGGCCAATCTTGACGGTATCAACATCGTTCCGTCCTGAGCACCACTCACGACGTGGACTACTTCGATCACAAGATCGGCATCGGAGCCAACGACCTCTAACTCGTCGCCCCGTAGCGTTAAGCGCACACTTTGCGCGCTCAGCCCCGTTCCCATCCGGACCGTGCTTACCCGGCTGGCAGTTACAAGCGCATCAAGGAGACCGCCACGTTCGGTGTGGAATTTCACCGCTGAGGAACTCCCTTCGTAAGCGGTTCTATGAGTATTAGATCAGTAGTAGTAGGGGCTGTGCATTGTGGACGATAGACCGAAACTGCAGGATAACGAGGAGATGTTCTCATACGACTTGTCCACCGCGCGTCACAGGAGACGTGAGGGATGACAATTCAGTTGTGCACGAAGTACTGATCGTCCACAGAAACAGGGTCCTCGTCCCCATGGCGCTCCACCCGTCCTGCACAGAATGCCCTCAGACGCCAGTGTTGTGATTGTTACGGATGTGCACGGTGAGTTCGGTGACTTGTTCGTAGATCTGTCGCCGTTCCTTCATTAGACCGGAGATCTTGTCGTAGGCGTGGATAACGGTCGTGTGGTCTCGGCCACCGAACTCCCGGGCGATGGCTGGATAAGAGAAATCGGTCAGTGTGCGGAAGAGGTACATGCCGATCTGCCGGGCGATCACGAGCGGCCGGCGTCGGCTAGCGCTGCAGAGCTCATCGATGGTGAAACCAAAATGCGCGGCTGTTGCCTCGAGAATCTGTTGTGCAGTGATTCGCCGCGGCTGATGATCGGCGACGAGGTCAGCGAGCACGTGCTCCGCGACATCACGAGTTAAGCGCTCCCGGGTGAGGCTAGCGAAGGCGGTCACCCGGATCAGCGCGCCTTCGAGTTCAC
Organism: Acidimicrobiales bacterium; assembly: GCA_050013835.1. Taxonomy (GTDB): domain Bacteria; phylum Actinomycetota; class Acidimicrobiia; order Acidimicrobiales; family Bog-793; genus Bog-793. The sequence continues at coordinate 140,839 of JBEKEM010000002.1, read as the reverse complement.
GGATGTTGTCTGTAACGATGCTCGCCAGGAATTCAAGAACGTCGTCATCGACGACGAGTCCCTCATGATGGGCCTTCGTCCGGAGGATCGCGATTCTGGTCTCAAGCTCTGGAGGGTTGATCTCGGTGATGAGGCCAGACATGAACCGGCTACGGAGCCGACTTTCAAGCGTCCTGATCGAACCCGGCGGCCGGTCCGAAGTCAGCACGAGCTGTTTGCCGGCATCATGAAGAGCGTTGAAAGTATGGAAGAACTCCTCCTGGAGTTGCTCTTTGCCCTCTATCACCTGAATGTCATCGACGAGCAGGACGTCGCATTCCCGGTAGCGACGCTTGAAAGCCGGCATCGCGACAGCCCGCACCGATTCGACGAACTCGTTGAGCAGTGTTTCGGTGGGGACGTAGCGGACGTCGTAACGTGGGAAGTTCTCGGTAACGTAGTTGCGGATTGCGCGAAGAAGGTGGGTCTTGCCAAGCCCAGCCCCCCCGATGATGAAGAGCGGGTTGTAGGCACTACCGGGCGACTCGGCGACGGAAAGCGCCGCGGCATGAGCGAACCGGTTGGAGGGCCCGATCACAAACCCCTCGAAGGTGTACCGCCGGGAGGGACTCGCTGTCTCGGGAACGGAATCCTCGGCCACGGGGGCTGCCCCGTTCAGGGTGACGACTTGGTCCGCAGCTGCGCTGGAGACTCGCGGCTCCTCGCTGTTGGGCGCGGTCTCCGAGGCGACGTCGAAACGGATCGGGAATTCCGAACCGCACAGGTCGACGACGGCAGCCTGGACGACGCCGGCGAAACGGGTTTCGAGGCGCTCCCGGACGAGGGCGTTAGGGACATTGAGCACGAAGGTGCCGTTGACAAGTCCCACCGGGCAGACGCCGGAGAACCACGTCCGCCACACGGCATCCGACACCTGGGACTGGATGGCATCCGCACAGCCGTCCCAAAGTTCTTGAGCGTCGAGCAACGTGGCGGGCCTCCCAGCAAGTTGTCCACAGGAGGGTCCACATCTGTGGATTACCCGACAGACGGACGACACCTGGGCCCCTCGGTTTGCATCGTATAGCGCGCTCCACGGGATCGCCCTGGGCTCAAGGCGGCGTCACGCGAACTCGGCGCCCACGGCGCGCTAGCATGTGCGCTCCTGATTGTGGGGTTCTATGAAGCGGACGTTTCAGCCAAACAAAGCCAAGAGGGCCAAACGGCACGGTTTCCGTCAGCGCATGTCGACTCGTGCCGGACGCGCGGTCTTGCGGGCCCGTCGCCGCCGCGGGCGGGTGCGCCTGTCGGCTTGACTGGGCGCCCCGGACCGGTGCGCGTCCGGAAAACGTTCGCTGCGCTCGCCACCAGTAAGCGGCAATCTCGCAGCGGTCCCGTCACGGTACACTTCGTCCCGTCGGACGATGGCCGCAACGAGGTGTTTGTCGCGTACGCGATCGGTCGGCACGTTGGTGGAGCCGTCGTTCGTAACCGCTGGCGTCGTCGACTGCGCGTGATTGCGGCCGAGATTTCGCCGGAACTCGCCTTCGGGACGTACCTGATCGGCCTCGGTCGTGGAGTTGTCGAGATTCGCTTCGACGAGCTGAGAGGACGCGTGATCGAAACGATGCGGCGGGTGAGCGGGGAGCTGGGATGAAACGGGTCTCTTCGGTCGCGCGCGCGCTTCTCGTCGGAGCGATCCGTCTGTATCAAGCGGCCCGGCTCAATCGCCCTTCGCCTTGCCGGTTCGTGCCGTCGTGTTCCCAGTACGCCATCGAGGCGATAACCACCCACGGCGCCCTACGGGGCTGTTGGCTCGCCTCGCGAAGGATCGCGCGCTGCCGGCCGGCGGGCGGTCGGGGCTTCGACCCCGTCCCGGGCTAAAGGCGACCGATGCTGTTGGCATCATCGATCGGAGAGATCGCCCACCCGTTCTTCATCGTTTTCGCCTGGCTGATCGAGCGCTTCTACAGCCTCGTCCCGAACTACGCGGTCGCGATCGCGCTACTGACGCTTGTCGTGATGATCGCCGTCTTCCCCATCACCCGGAAGGCGACGCGCTCGATGATGAAGATGCAACTTCTTGCACCGGAGCTAAAGAAGATGCAGGCGCGGTACAAAGTCCCCCCGGGAGCGCCGCTGGAGGCGCGCCGGGAGTATCGCGTCAAGCTGAACGAAGAGATGATGGCGCTCTACCGGGAGAACAATGTCAGCCCGACGGGCGGCTGCCTGCCGACACTGCTGCAGCTCCCGATCTTCTGGATCCTATACGGAACCATCCGCGGCCTCATCCACCTAAAGACATTCCCCACCGCCAAGGCAGCCCGCGCCTGGTGCAAGCACCCAGTGGACCTGAAGGCCTGTGTGCAGCCGCTCTACATCAGTCACAATTCGAGCCTGTACCACGCCGTGATACACGCCAACGGCAGGCTGATGGCGTTCGGCATCAACATGGGCGACTCGGTCCGGACGAGCGGGCTTACCTGGGCCCAGAAAGCGCCGCTCATCGCGCTGATCCTCATCGCAATCGGCCTGCAGTACATCCAAATGAAGCAGATGACCGGGCGCAACCCCGCCGCCGCGGCGGCGAACCCGCAGATGCAGCAGATGCAGAAGATCATGCCAATCATGTTCGCCTTCATCTACATCTTCATCGCAGCTGGGGTGAATGTGTACTTCATCGTGTCGAGCCTGTTCCGGATCGGGCAGCAGGAATACATGTACCGGCGGGACCCGCACATCCGGGAGTCGGTGGCGAGACTGAACGAGCGGGCGAAGACGACGCCGCTCGTCGTCCCGGCACAGGGCCGGGAGGAGCGGCGGCCACAAGGGCTGTTCGGGCGGCTGCTCAACCCGGCGCCGCCAACGGCAGGCGAGGCGGCCCCGGTGGAGGCCGATGGCGGGCAGTCGCGGCCAGCGCCCCGACCCCAGGGCGGGGCTCGAACCGTTCCGCAAGGCGGACGCGGTCCAGGTGGCTCACCAAGGCGTACGCAATCGCGATCGAAGGCGAAGCGGCCGCGGAAGCCGCGCTGAGATGGAATGGATCGAAACAACCGGGAAGACCGTCGCCGAGGCGTTTGACGCTGCCCTCGACGAGCTCGGCGTGGACGAGCAGGACGCCGAATTCGTGATCCTCGAGGAGCCGAGGTCCGGCCTCTTTGGGCTGGGGCGTAGCGTGGCGCGGATCCGGGCCAGAGTCCGGCCATCGAGCCCGCGCCCGAAGCGCTCGCAGCGCGACCGCTTCCGCTCCTCCCGGGCAGGCCGGGGCCGGTCGGAGGGGCCGGGACGCGAGGCCCAAAGCGGAGCCCCGCGAGGCGTGAAGAATTCTGGAGAAGACCGCGTGTCCCGGGCGAAGCCCACCACCGAACAACCCGGGGCAGGGACGACGCGGGAACGCACCGACGTCGCTACGGGGCCCGCCGTCGACGGCGGGACGAAGCGGCCGCCGCGCCGGAGAGGCGGGCGCGGGCGGGGGAGCGGGCGGAGAGAATCGGCCGGACGGCCGGAGGATGTGGGTGAGGAGGAAGCGATGACGGTCGAGGAGCAGGTCGATCTGGTTGGGGCTTTCGTTCGTGGGGTGGTCGAGAGGTTTGGCTACGACGCGACGACGACGACGCACGTCGAGGACGACCGCTTGTACGTCGACGTGGCAGGTGAGGACCTTGGCCTGTTGATCGGTCCCCACGGGTCAACGCTCGACGCGTTGCAGGAACTCGCCCGCACAGTGGTTCAGCGGCGCGGGGACGAGCGCGCGCTGCGGGTGGTCGTCGATGTGGCGGGTTTCCGCGCTCGCCGCGCCGCCGCCCTCGAGGCCTTCACCCGGCGGCGGGCGGCGGAGGTGCTCGAGAGTGGGGTCGTCGAAGCGCTCGAGCCGATGTCGGCGTCGGACCGGAAGATCGTCCACGACACCGTCGCCGGGATCGCGGGCCTGGAGACGGGCTCAGAGGGGATCGAACCGAAGCGCTACGTCGTCATCCGCCCTGTGACGCCGGTGTCAGGCAGCGACGCGGTCGTAGACTGAACCCGGCGGGGAAGGCGGTGATCAGCCGGCAGTGAGCACGACGGCACCCGGCGCCGGGTGGTCGCCAGGTGGCGGTCTCCTCGCCGTCCTCGCCAGGTCGCAGGGGCGCGGCGCGATCGGTCCGGCTCCGCTTGTCGACCACGTCGACCACGCCCTCGGCTTCCTCGAGGCTTGCCCCGAGCTGGGCGAGGCGACAGCGATCCTCGATCTTGGTAGCGGAGGTGGCCTACCCGGGCTTGTTCTCGCGGCGCGGCTGCCGGAAACGCGGATCTGCTTGCTCGACGGGCGAGTCGAGAGAGCGCGCCTGCTTGGGGCGATGATCGGGGAGCTTGGCTGGTCCGACCGGGTCACGGTGGTGGCCGAACGGGCCGAGATCGCGGCGCACGAACCGGAGCTGCGGGGCTCGTTCCCGGCGGTCGTCGCGCGAAGCTTCGGGCATCCCGCGGCGACGGCCGAGTGTGGGGCGGGCTTCCTCGTTGCCGGCGGTGTGCTGGTCGTTTCTGGTCCCCCCGGGGGCGAGCCAGCAAGCTGGCCCGCCGTTGCGCTCGGGGAGCTGGGCCTCCAGCTCGTCCGACTGACGACGTCGCCCCGTTCGTTCGTGGTCCTACGGCTGATCTCGCCGTGCCCCGCGCGCTTTCCTCGCCGCATCGGGTTTCCCGAACGCCGGCCGCTCTTCTAGACGGCCTTGGGCCAGGAGGCCGGTGGCGCCCACCGGCCAAGATGAAGATGCGACCGGTGTTGGGGCGACTGCTAGAGGACCAGGGGGTGGGGGGGCTCGAAACCAAGCTCGCGGCAACGCGCCCGCCGGCGGTCTCCGAGCCAGGGCCACATCCGGGCGAGCGCCGCCGTGGCGAAACGGCAGTTCAGGTTGCATCGGAACGTCGGTCGTCGCGCGGCACCGCCGGTGGAGGGGGACGTGGGGTACGGCCCGAGCAGGCGTGACCCGACGATCTCCGCGTATCGCCGCACGACGCCCTCGTCAGCGAGGTGGAGTGCCAGGCGGAGATCCCTGCCGTCGTTAATCGTGACTATGGCACCTGCCGCCTCGAAGACCCCTGCTGCCCAGGCCCACTCCTCGTCGCTCGCCACGCTCAATATGTACCACAGTGGAACTTGTTCCCCGTGGAACCTTTCCGCATGGCCGGATCGGGGTCATCGCGGGCCAGAATCGTGGTTCCGTAGCCTGCCGCCCTTGACCTGCGGCGGGTGGGAGTAGAGGATGGGGACCCGCGTGGTGGCGTCAGGCGCGCCAGAAGGCGATTCGGGCGTCGAGGGCGGGCCTGGCGACAGGAAGGATCGGCGAGTACGCGAAGGTTCGAGCTTCGGCGCGGTCTGATGACCGGGTCGAGGACGAGAGGAGCTCGGCATCTCAAACGGACGAGCCAAGGGGACCAGGCCCTTCGCAGGGCGCGCGGTCCGACGCCGGGACCGTGCGCGCTTGTTCGCTGTCGCCAACCAGAAAGGTGGCGTCGGCAAGACGACGACGACCGTGAATCTCGGTGCGGCGCTGGCCGAGCTGGGCCGGCGGGTGCTCATCGTTGACCTCGACCCCCAGGGGAACGCGACGACCGGTCTCGGGGTCGAAGCCCGAAACTTCGACAACTCGATCTACGACGTCCTTCTCCACGAGTTCCCGATGGAGGACTGCATCGAGCCAACGAGCCTAAAGAACCTCTTCCTGGTTCCGGCGACGATCGACCTCGCCGGCGCTGAGATCGAGCTCGTCGCGGCGATGAGCCGCGAGCTCCGGCTGAGTCGGGCGATCGAACCGGTCCTCGAGGACTTCGCCTACATCTTCATCGATTGTCCGCCGTCGCTCGGGCTGCTCACCGTCAACGGCCTGGCGGCGGCGTCCGAGGTCCTCGTGCCCATCCAGTGCGAGTACTACGCGTTGGAGGGACTGGGCCAGCTGCTTCGCAGCGTCGACCTCGTCCGGGCAAACCTGAATCCGGCGCTCAATCTGTCTACGATCGTCCTCACGATGTACGACGGGCGCACGAAGCTGGCCGACCAGGTCGTGGGGGAGGTGCGGAAGCACTTCGGCGACAAGGTCTGCCGGACGGTGATCCCGCGTTCGGTCCGCGTCTCGGAAGCCCCCTCGTTCGGGGAGCCGGTGACCGTGCACGACCCGCGCTCGACCGGGGCGGTTGCCTACCGAGCGCTGGCGGAGGAGCTGAGCGGTGGCCCGGCGTAGCGGGCTGGGCCGGGGCCTCGGGGCGCTGATCCCAACCGAGACGGCGCACGTCTCGGCAACGGGGCTGCGCGAGATCGCCCTCGCCCGGATCAAGCCGAATCCCTTCCAACCGCGGACCCACTTCGACGAGGAGGCGCTGGCTTCGCTCGTCGACTCGATTCGGGCGGTCGGCGTGCTCCAGCCGGTCCTCGTGCGTGAAACCGGCGACGGCGAGTACGAGCTCATCGCCGGCGAGCGGCGCTGCCGGGCGGCGCGCCGCGCCGGGCTGCTGGCGATCCCGGCGCTTGTCCAGGACGCCGACGACGCCGCGAGCCTCGAGCAGGCGCTCGTCGAGAACCTCCACCGGGAGGACCTCAACCCGCTCGACGAGGCGGCTGCCTACCAGCAGCTCATCGAGGACTTCCAGCTGACCCACGAGACGGTCGCCCACCGGGTCGGCAAGAGCCGGGCCTCCATCTCGAATGCCCTCCGCCTGTTCCAGCTCCCCCCGGCCGTGCAACGGCTGATCCGGGACGGCCAGCTCTCGGCGGGCCACGCCCGGGCACTGCTCATGACACCCGACCGCGAACTGCAGGAGGCGATGGCGGGCCGTACCGTTGTCGAGGGCCTGTCGGTGCGCGCCCTCGAGCAGCTCGTCCATGATGTCACCGAGGCACCGCCCCCGGAGCCCCCGCCGGTGGGCCACCCTCCGTCGCTGGGCCCGAAGGGGCCGGGACTACGCCCGCCGGGCGTGCTGGAGCTCGAGGAGCTTCTCGCCGACTACCTGAACACGCGGGTGCGCGTCGAGATGCGAGCGAACCGTGGCCGCGTGACGGTCCAGTTCGCGACCCTCGAAGACCTTGAGCGCATCTACCGGTTGATGATCGGGGAACCCTCGAGCCGAGCCTGAGGGTTCGGCCCGGCGGACGGGTAAGAGCGCCGCGGGTTGCTAGTGGCACGGGGCTGCCAATATACCTCTCTAACAGGGGAAACACCTGCAGGTGACCGCTCGGCGACAGCCGGGTGACTGACGTGTGACCGGAGTGCGCTAACGCGTCGGTGGAAGTTGATCCACAAGCTCATGCACAGCTTGTGGATGGCGACTGTTCACTCCCAGGCAGCACCGACCCAGCGGATCAGGGCGGTGACGACGACCCGAGCGAGGACGGTCGTCTTCGGGACCACGACCTCCGGGGCTCCCAGTTGGATCTCGACGGCGGGCATACGGGTCTCCCGCAGGATCGGCAATGCCATCCCGGCGATGCCGCCATCATCGAGGCCGAGGGCGGCCGGGAGCTCGGACTGGACCAGTTCGGCGAGGCGCCGGCTCGCCGCCGACTCGTAGCGGAAGCCCCGGTAGAAGGCGGTGGAACACGAACGGACCTCGGGTACGAGAACAAGGCCGACCAGGCAGTCGACACCGGTGGCGTTCGCCTCGGCAGCCTGGCGCGAGGGATCGGGATGGGAGAAGGAAAGGGCGGCGGCTGCGCCGGCATCCCGCAACGCCCTGCATACGGCGCTAGCCCCGGTAGCGAACCCCCCCGGCTCGGCGACAGCGATGCGGCGGCCCCGGAGGTCCGCCGAGCCGCGCGCGACGGCGAGCCGTTCCCTTAGTGGGGTGACGAGTCCGGAGGCGCCGGCCCGGATCGAGAACCGCTCGAGCTCGTCGAGCGTCCGCGGTCCGAGGGTCCCGTCGGCGAGAAGCCCGGCGTTCTTCTGGAAATCCTGCAGGGCGATGACGGTCTGGTCGCCGAAGATCCCGTCGACTCGACCGGTGTCGAAGCCGAGCTGGCTCAGCCGGTTCTGGAGCTCGGCGACGTCGTCACCGCGCAACATCGGCGTTTTCCGGTACAAAAGGCGCGATCCCAACCCGAAGCCAGCCTCGACGATCGCCGCCCAGGTCTCGCTAGCGCACCGGCCGTCTCCGGGCAGGCCCCGGTCGACCTGGAAGGCCCGAACGGCGGCAGTGGTAGCGGCACCGAAGACGCCGGGGGGGTCTTCGCAGGCGAAGCCGAGCTTGCCAAGGCGCCGCTGGAGGTCGGCGACGGCTTCCCCGGTGTCGCCCTCCCTCAACGGCAGCGACGAGCCGTCGAGGGGGTCCGGTTGCTCGTCGTTCACGACGACATGCTAGGTGGGCTCCCCCCAGGCTTCTGTCCGGCCGGGCGGGCCCGCTGCTACAGGTGCGGGTCGATGTCCGACAGGAGGGCAGCCTTGCCCTTCGCGCCGACGATGCGAACCCGGGCCTCGCCACCTCTGAACAGGATCAGCGTCGGGATGCTCATCACCTCGAAGCGCCGGGCGGTGGCGACGTTGTCGTCCACGTTGAGCTTGACGACGCGCAGGCTCCCCGTCTTCTCGGCGGCGATCTCCTCGAGGATGGGCGCGATCATCTTGCACGGCCCGCACCAGTCGGCCCAGAAGTCGACGAGGACCGGCGTGTCGGATCGGGACACCACCTCGTCGAAGGTGCTATCCGTCACTGCTGGTGTTACTGCCGACACCGTCGTCCTCCTTCAGGTTCCTTGGCCCGCACGGTGGTGGGCACCGTGCGAACGCCCTCACTAGAACAGCGCGCGGGTCGACGCCATTCCCCGATCCCTGCCACCTTCAATCCGCCCCCCTGAGGCGAGATAGCGGTCGACGTCGAGCGCGGCCATGCAGCCCGAGCCGGCGGCGGTGACCGCCTGGCGGTAGACGTGGTCTTGGACGTCGCCGCAGGCGAAGACGCCGGCAACGCTTGTCGCCGTGCCGTCGTGCGTGCGGATGTAGCCGGCCGCGTCCATCTCGAGCTGGCCACGGAAGACGTCCGTGTTCGGGGCGTGGCCGATGGCGATGAAGCAGCCGTCGACGGGAAGCTCGCGTTCGTCGCCGGTGATGACGTCACGCAGGCGAAGGCCCGTCACCTTCGGCCCGCCGAGGACCTCGGTCACCACGGAGTCGAGGACGAAGGAGATCTTCGGGTCGGCGAACGCCCTGTCCTGCATGATCTTCGAGGCGCGCAGCTCCTTGCGGCGGTGGATGACGATGACGGAGGAGGCAAAGCGCGACAGGAACGTCGCCTCCTCGAGGGCGGAGTCGCCCCCGCCGACGACCGCGATCGGCTGGTCCCGGAAGAAGAAACCGTCACAGGTCGCGCACGTCGAAACGCCGTGACCCGTGAGTTCCGCTTCGCCGGGCACACCCAGAGCGAGCGCCCGTGCGCCGGAGGCGACGATCACGGACCTCGCCCGGTGGTCCGGCTCCGTCGTTGTGGGGTCGCCGGTCCAGATCCTGAAGGGTGTGGAGGCGAGGTCGACCCGCGACACCTTGGCGGTGAGGACCTCGGCGCCGAACCGCTCGGCCTGGGTGCGGACGCGCTCCATCAGGTCCGGGCCCATGACGCCGTCGGGGAATCCCGGGAAGTTCTCGACTTCGGTCGTCAGCATCAGCTGGCCGCCGGGCTGGTCGCTCGTCGAGGAGGGCTCTCCGGCGATGACGAGGGGGTGCAGGTTGGCGCGGGCGACGTAGACGGCGGCGGTGAGTCCCGCCGGACCGGAACCGATGACGACGACGTCGCGGACGTCGCCGGCAGCAACCGCGGAGCGGGCCGCGCCAGAATCCAGCTCAGTCACCGGCCGTCCTCTTCCTCGCCCGTCCTCCGTGTGCCCACGACAACATCCCGGCGGCGAGGAAGATTCCACCGAAGAGAAGATCGGTCGCCCAGGCGCGCCCCGGGAAGACCGAGGTGTCGAACAGGCGGACGAGTCCGACGACGCCGGCGGTCACCGCGGCGAGGACCAGCACGAGGACGATCGAAGCCAGCACGACCGCCCGTACGGCGACGAAGACCGGATGGAGCGCGCGGTCCCGGATGTCGCCGACCAGCAGGTCGACCGCCCCGGCGACCCGTGCCGCCCAGTCCTGGTTGCCGGAAGTGTCCTCGTCACGGTTCATGGACGCGAGGTTACGGCAGGACGGCAGCGGAGGGCGGAACTCACCGTCACCTGAGCAGCGGGCAGGCGGCGATCGTCCCCGGACCGGTGTGGGCGCCGATGATCGGTCCGATGCAGGCGACGAGGATCTCGTCACGCGGGAAGACCGGGGCCACGAGGTCGAGGAAGTCGTCGATGTCAGTGGCTTCGGCGTGGCCGACCGCCAGGCGCTTGATCGGCCCCACCTCCTTGAGCTTCCCGGCGAGGTACTCGAGTGAGCGCGTCCGGGTGCGCTGGCGTGACTCAGCTTCCACGACGCCGTTGCGCATCGTGATCACCGGTTGGATCGACAGCAGCGAACCGAAGAATGCCTGGGCGTTGCCGATCCGCCCGCCCCGACGCAGGTACCCGAGGGTCTCGGTTGTGCCGTAGACGAAGGTCTTGGGAACCTCGGACCGGACGATCGACTCCGTGGTCGCCAGGTCGGTGCCGGACTCGACGAGGTCGACGGCCTCCAGCACGAGCAGCCCCTCGGCGACCGAGGCGGCGAGCGAGTCGATGACGACGATCGGGAACTTGCCGGCGAACTCCTCGGCCCCCGCCCGGGCCGCCTGGTACGTGGCGGACAGCCCCGATGAGAGCGTGACACAGATGACGCCGGCGCAGCCTTCGTCGTCGGCGGCGGCGAAGACGTCATGGAAAGCACCCGGGGCGGGTGCCGCGGTCTCGGCGATGGAGTCGGAGGTGCGGGCGACGCGCCAGAACTCCTCCGGTGAAACGCCCGTCAGGGTGACGGCGCCGGTCCGGCCGAGCCGCACCTCGAGGGGGACGGCGATGACGCCGTGCTCGGTGAGGAGCGCCCCAGGCAAGTCGCACCCGTTGTCAGTGACGATGCGGATAGGTCCCACGGGCCCCCCTCGCGCCTCTAGCTGGCTGGTGGCCGCCTCGCCGGGAAGTCTGCCAGGCGTGGAACGTCGCGGCGAGACCCGCCGCCCCGACGTAGACGGCCACGCCGGCGGCGATCGTGATGAGGATGCGGATCCAGCCGCCGATCCCGTAGCCGGTGCCGGTCACCGCGGCGACGAGGGCGACGGCGAACGCCATGACGAGGCTGATCACGAGCGAGCGAGCCGAGGACACAGCGAGCGGCCTGCCGCCGATCGTCCCGAGCCGTTCGCGCAGTACCGCCAGCGCAGCCACTGCGGCGATCGTGTAGGCGATCGAGTACGAGAGCGCGAGCCCCCGCACACCGAGCGGCTGGTACAGCAGCACGGCCACCAGGATGTTGAGACCGTTCTCCAGGACGTAGAGGACGAAGGCCGTGCGGGTGTCCTGCATCGCCTGGAAGGTGCGGGTTGCGAGGAAGAAGACACAGAACCCAGGAAGTCCCAGCGCGAACAGCGCCAGCACCGACGCTGTCAGGTGGGACGCTGCCGCATTTTCGTTGCCGTGCTGAAGGAGCAAGGTCACCGCCTGGCGGGCGAGGATCAAATAGCCGACGGTGGCCGGCAGGATGAGGGCGAGCACCTGACGCAGCGCCCCCCCGAAGCGGAGGCCGAGCTGGCGCCACAGACGGGCCGTCCGTAGGCGTGCGAGGTCCGGCGAGGCGACATTGATGATCGACGTGGCGACGACTGCGAAGGGGAACTGGAAGAAGACATAGGCGTACGTGTAGGCGCTGACCGCACCGGTGCCGACGTGAAACTCGAGGGCGAGCACGACGAACAGGGCGATCTGGTTGGCGAGCACGAAACCGAACGTCCACCCCGAGAGGTGCACGATCATCCGGATGGCGGGGTCGTGCGGCCGCCACCGGAAGCGGAGCCTCACGTGCGACCGGCGCAGCGACGGGATGAGGGCGACCGCCTGGAGGGCGACGCCGAGGGTCGTGCCGACGCCCAGCAGGACGAGCAGGCCGTGGTCGTGCTGGACCTGGGCGATCGTCGCGTGGCGCGCAAAGGCGGCGAAGGCGCCGAGGACGCCGATCCCGACCAGGTTGTTGACGACGGGGACGAACCCGACCGTTCCGAAGCGGTCGCGTGTCGCGAGCACGGCCGACATCAGGCTGATCGCCCCGTAGAAGAGCAGCTGGGGCGCGAAGAACCGAAGCAGGTCGACGGCGACCGTGTGCTCAGCGGGGGTCGCCTTGCCGAACGTGAAGAGTGTGATGAGCCCTGGCGCGGCGACGACGAAGACGACCGTTGCGAGGGTGAGGACGACGATCGCCATCGTGACGACCGCCGAAATCGACTCGATCGCCTCCTCCTCGGTGCGCGTGGACAACCGCTCGACGAAGACGGGGACGAATGTCGCCGCGAGAACGCCTCCGAGGACGAGGTCGTGGATGGCGTTCGGAGTGTTGTTGGCGAGGTTGAACGAGTCGGCGAGGCGTGATCCGCCGAGGGCGTAGGCGAGGACGATGAGCCGTGCCAGCCCGGTCAACCGGGAGGCGACGGTCCCGAGCCCGGTCCCGAGCGAGGCGCGCTGGAGCCGCTTCGAACGCGAGCGATTACCGAGGATGCCGACGCCGTCGGGGGTTGACGTTGGGGAGGTCACCCGTGGTTCGCCACAGCGGGCTCTGGCCCGGCGCGCTCGGTCGCGCGCCGGCGCCGGCGACCGTGGCGTGAGCGCAGCCACCAGAGCGCCAGTACGACGAGGGCGGCGAGCGACAGCGCGACGCCGACGATCGAGAATGCCGTGGACCGGACCGTGTAGACGTGCTCGAACAGCACGATCCCGCCGCGAGGCGACACGAGTGCAATGGTGAGCGTCGACACGCCGGACGTGCGCGCCGTCACTGGTACCTCGAACGGGGTGTTCTTGTGCCCGAGCACGACGGGCAGACTGAAGAAGCGCGGCGCGATGGCCAGCGTGCTGCTCATGAGCATGAGCGTGGCGTGGATCGGGCTCGGGAACGCCGAGACGATCGTCAACGGGACCTTGGAGCTCCGCTGCGTGAGCGTCACGGTTCGCGTCCCGGCGAGCGAGATGGCGCTCTTCACCTGGCCGAAGGCAGCGAGCGGCTCGGCGGTGTAGTGCGTCCAGGCGGCGCGCCCCAGTCCCGCCGTTTCGGCAAGCAGGATCGAGTCAGCGACCTGCGAGGTGAAGGTCGCGTCACCCGGGACGACCGATTCCAGGTCGTTGAGGGTGGCGCGGGCCGCGAAGAGCGAGGAGTCGAAGTCGTGCGGCGGGGAGGCGCGGTCCGGCACCGCGTCGGCACGGCCGATCGCACCGTCCGCTCCGACCGGCACGGAGGCGAAGACCGAGGTGACGGTCGCCTGTTCGGCGACCGGGCTCGACTCGAGACCCTGGAGCACGTCCGAAAGGAACGCTGGTGAGCGCGGCATCGTCGCCGGCGCGACGACGATGCCGCGGGCCTGACGGCCGAACGGCTGCTCGAAGTAGACGAGGGCGATCTCGGCGAGAAAGCGGTGTGCCGCGAGCGAAGCGGGAACCCCCTGGGTGAAGTGCAGCGCGAGGGCGGAGTCGGCGACGGCGGCCGAGATCCCGGAACGGCGGGCACCCGAGGATCTGGCCGGGGACGTGGTCAGATTGAGCGGTGCCGTCTGGGTCATCGACGCGCTCGAAGGCAGTCCGGTCGGGGGGACGACGACCCGCGAGATCTGGTCTCGGGCGAGCTCGGCGAGGCTGGCGTTGTCGAGCGGTGTCGCCGAGAGGTAGACGCCCTGCGGCGGAGTCGCCGACAGCACCGAACGGAAGACGTCGGCTGCCCGGGTGAGTTGGAGGCGGAACTCGCCGACCAGCCCGGCGGAGGCGAGTGCGTCGAGATTCACCGGGGTGAACGGTGCCTCGAGGAATTCCGGCGAGCCGCTGTTGTCCGACCGCCGGGCGAGCGCGCGCAACCCGGCGAGGACGGCCGCCGCCCGGGGGAAGGACGAGTCGGCGAGGGCGACGAGGAGCTGCGGGTACAGATCGAGCGTCAGGCGCGTATCGGGGTCGTGCCGGATCGTGGCGAGGGTAGCTGCGAGGGATCTGATCTGGCCGGAGGTGAGGACCGGGGCTCCCTCGGCGTCGAGTGCTGGCACCGCGCCGACGGGCAGCACGACAGCGACGCGCAGCGGGGTCGAACCCGACTGTCCGGCCACATACACGAGGTACGTCGTGAACGAGGTGAGGGGCGTGTTGTTCGAGGTGTTGACGGCGGTCACGACGAGCGGGTAGACGCCGTCGCAAGAGAGCGGTGCACAGTCGAGCGCGAGGCCGGGCGACCCGAGCGTGCTTTGCTTTGTCGCGGCAGCCGTGGACACGCGGACGCGCATCGCCACGGCGAGGGTGGCCGACCCGGTCGCGTGGAGGGCGTCGACGGGAATGATCGGCGTCGCGTCGAGGACGAGCTCGTTGGGCGCCAGCTTGCCGGACTCGGACAGGCCGAAGGCGTAGCGGCTCGTAAGGCGTGAGTAGACGGTGAGCTTCAGCCCGAGGTGGGCCCGCGGCATGGGCGAGCGGAGGGACACGTGGAGCGACATCGAGGCGCCGGTGACCCAGTCCGTCTGTGACACGAGCGTGAGATCCGAGCGGTCGTGGCGCCCGGTAGCGGACGCCGCCGGACCAGCCGTCGCGCTCACGGCGACGAGCGTCACCGCCAGCGCCGAGGCGAGGAGGGCGGCGCGAAAGGTGCGTGCCGCGGTCGCGCCGATCGATGACTGCGAGCAAGCCACGGGTAACGATGGCCTCCGATCGAACCCGGTTCGACGGGAGCCTACTGTCGGCCCGATTCCCAGGTCAGCCGGGAGAGCGTCGTTCCCGGAGATCGGGGCCGGCCGCAGGCTACCCTCACGAGCCGTGGTCCCCGAACGCGTCCGGCCCGTTGTCGAGGAGACGGGTGAGCTCGTCGCCCGGTTCGTCGCGGCCGGGAAGCGCATTTACGTCGTCGGCGGGACCGTGCGGGACATCGTCGCCGGCCCACCGGGGGGCGGCGAACCCATGGGGCCCGATACCGACATCGACCTCACGACCGACGCTCTCCCCGACGAGATCGAACTGCTCATCGAGGGCTGGGCCGAGGCGGTCTGGTTGCAGGGGAAGCGCTTCGGAACGATCGGCTGCCGGCACGCGGGCCGTCGTTTCGAGATCACGACACACCGGGCTGACGCCTACCTGCCGGAATCCCGCAAACCCGAGGTGCGCTTCGGCGACGACATCGTCGCCGACCTGTCGCGACGGGACTTCACCGTGAACGCGATGGCGCTCGCTCTCCCGACGCTCGAGCTCGTCGACCCGTTCGACGGCCTCGCCGACCTCGCGGCGAGGAAACTACGCACGCCGCTCGACCCGGTGGTGTCGTTCACGGATGACCCGCTGCGCATGTTGCGCGCTGCCCGCTTCCTCACCGGGTACTCGCTGGATCCGGACGAAGACCTGGTCGTGGCGGTAGCCGCGCTGCGGGGTCGGTTGTCGATCGTCTCGGCCGAGCGCATCCGCGACGAACTCAACCGTCTGATCGTCCTGCCGGACCCGACGGCGGGATTGTGGTTTATCGTGACGACCGGCCTTGCCGCCGAGTTCCTGCCCGAGATCCCGGCCCTCGCGGTCGAACAGGACGCCATCCACCGTCACAAGGATGTGCTGGCGCACACGGTCGCTGTGGTGGGCAAGACCCGCCCCGACCGGATCCTCCGGCTCGCCGCGCTCCTCCACGACATCGGCAAGCCGCGGACGCGCACGATCGGCCCGGACGGTGTCTCCTTCCACCACCACGACGTCGTCGGGGCGCGTCTCGCCAGGCAGCGGCTCCAGATGTTGCGCTACCCGGTGGGCGAGATCGACGACATCTGCCGTCTCATCGAGTTGCACTTGCGATTCCACACGTACCAGATGGGGTGGACGGACTCGGCGCTGCGCCGTTACGCCCGCGACGCGGGGCCGCTGCTCACGCGACTCAACGAGCTGACGCGGGCGGACTGCACGACGCGCAACGTCGAACGCGCCCGCGAGCTCGAACGTGGCGTCGACGAGCTCGAGCGGCGCCTCGCCGAGCTCGCCGAGCGCGAGGCGCTGGACGCGATCCGTCCGGAGCTCGATGGCGTCGCCGTCATGGCGCGCCTCGGGATCCCGCCGGGCAGGGCCGTCGGCCGGGCGCTGCAGTTCCTCCTCGAGATCCGCCTCGAAGAGGGCCTCGTCGGTGTGGAGGAAGCCAGTCGGCGCCTCGACGCCTGGTGGGAGGCCGAGGGTTCCGGCCCGGGCTGAACCGGCTGCTCAGTCGCCGGCGGCGAACCGCTCGACGAGCTCGTAGGCCTCGTTGTCGTGGTACTGCACGGGCGGCGACTTCATGAAGTACGAGGACGGGCCGATGAGCGGACCGGCGAGACCGCGGTCGAGACCGAGGCGGGCGCAGCGGACTGCATCGATGATGACGCCCGCCGAGTTCGGCGAGTCCCAGACCTCGAGCTTCAGCTCGACGTTGAGTGGCACGTCACCGAAGTTCCGCCCTTCCAGTCGGACGTAGGCCCATTTGCGGTCCTCGAGCCACGGGACGTGGTCGGAAGGGCCGATGTGGATCGAGTCGGCTGACATCCGGTGGTCGAGCTGGCTCGTGACGGCCCGGGTCTTCGAGATCTTCTTCGATTCGAGACGCTCGCGCTCGAGCATGTTCTTGAAGTCCATGTTGCCACCGAAGTTCAACTGGTAAGTCCGGTCGAGCACCGTCCCGCGGTCCTCGAAAAGACGGGTGAGTACCCGGTGGATGATGGTGGAACCGACCTGGCTCTTCACGTCGTCGCCGATGATCGGCACGCCGGCCTTCTCGAAGCGGGCGGCCCAGACCGGGTCACTCGCGATGAAGACCGGGATCGCGTTCACGAAGGCGACGCCGGCTTCCATCGCCGCCGTGGCGTAGTGCTTCTGGGCGTGTTCGGAGCCGACGGGGAGGTAAGCGACGAGGACCTCGGCACCGCTGCGCTTCAGGACGTCGGCGACGTCGACGGGCGGCGCGGGCGACTCGTCGACGACCTCGCGGTAGTACTTGCCGAGCCCGTCGAGAGTCGGTCCCCGATCGACGGTGGCGCCGATCGCCGGCACGTCACAGAACCGAATCGTGTTGTTCTGGCCGGACTGGATCGCCTTGCTGAGGTCGAGGCCGACCTTCTCGGCGTCGACGTCGAAGGCCGCGACGAAGTCGATGTCGCCCACATGGTAGCCGCCGAGCGAGACGTGCATGAGACCGGGCACGGCCTCGTCCACGCTGGCGTTCCGGTAGTACTCGACACCCTGGATGAGCGAACTCGCACAGTTGCCGACCCCGGCGATCGCGAGCTTGATCCTTCCCTTCGGGCTGGTCATAGCCGTTCCCTTCGTCTCATGGCCGTTGCCTTCCGTCCCACGCGACCCCCGTCCCGGCACGTGCGGGCAGGGGGGCATCGCCGAGGTCCTTTGTCGGTGCGCCCCCGAGCGGCGCGCGCCCCGGCGCGGCCGGGACTCGGCTCGATCGGTCGAGCGACGTGCGCTCCCGGTCGAGCAGCCGCTCGACCCACGACAGATCGTTGGCGACCGTCTCTTGGGCGTGCTCGGCGATCGACCGTTCGTACTCGTCCATCGGTCGTGACCGCCTTCCGAGCGATCGTTCACCGTGCTGGAGCCGTTCGATGAGTTCGCCGCGGCGCTTCTCGAGGAGCCTGACGCGGGCGGGCGGGGTGAGGTGCCGGGCGAAGGCGAGCCGGAGCGAAAAGCCCCGAGGATCCCCGCCCTGCTCGTCGGCCGCCTCGAGGAGCTGCTCGAAGATCTCCTCGCCGTGGGGCGTGATCTCGTAGACCTTGCGGGCCCGGGTGCTGCGTCCGCCGAGCGCGATTGCCGCCTTGGCGGTCGCTCGGCGGGCGACGAGGGCGGCGCGCTCGCCGGTGAGCGAACCGGTGAGGGGCATGTCGTCCTCGGCGCGACGTCCGCGCCGCAACGGCGGAAGGGGCTCGGCTGCCCTGACGGCGTGGGCGGCTTCGAGACGGGCGAGCGCCGGGTAGAGCGACCCGAAGGACAGGTTCGAGAGCACGCCGAAGTCCTCGCGCAACGACTTGCGGATGTCGTAGCCGTGCATCGGCCGCTCTTTGAGCAGGCCAAGGATCGCGAGTTCGAGCACCGCGAGATCGTAGCAGGCGATGTATCGAGTCGATATGTCGATCGTGTGACAGGCAACCTACGCCGCTCTGCCGCCCCGGCCGGACAGGGGCACGGGGCGCACGGGGAGTACGGGTAGCCTGACGCCGTGCGACCGGAGCCTGACTCCTCCGCCCGCCGTCTCGCGCCGACGGGCCTCGGTCAGATCGAGTACCGCCTCGCCCGGGATTCGGTCGTGCGTGACTTCCGGCGGGGTCGGCTCTCCCGGCTCGAGGTCTGCGATGCCCAGCGGGAGCTGCTGCGCGTGGCGCGCAACCTCGGCCGTGCAACGGAGGTCGAGTGCCCGATCTGCGACGGGGCGAGGCTCGTGCACGTCGCCTTCGCCTTCGGCCCGCGTCTGCCGCCGGGGGGCAGGGCGCTCGCAATGGACGGCGAGATGCGTGCCCTCGCGCGCAGCCGCGGCGATGTTGCCTTCTACATCGTCGAGGTCTGCCCAGAGTGTTCGTGGAATCACCTCGTGCGGATGTTCACGGCTCCGACGGCGCGCCGGAGACCTTTCGGCTGACACCCCCCGGCCGGGGCGGGGATACCCGGGTACCCTGGCACTGTCGCCGGCAGCCGAGTGCGCTGGACGGCAGGAGGTCGAGATGCGAGAGCCCGTCACAGTCCCGGCGGTCGCGGCGCGCAAACGGGCGCGCGGCGCCATCCCGATCGTCATGGTGACCGCCTACGATGCCCCGTTCGCCACGATTGTCGACGAAGCCGGTGTCGACGTGATTCTCGTCGGCGATTCTGTCGGCAACACCGTCCTCGGCTACGAGAACTCGCTCGGCGTCGACATGGCCCAGATGGTCCACCACGTCGGCGCGGTCGCCCGCGCGAAGCCCGCCGCGCTCGTTGTCGGCGATATGCCCTGGATGAGCTACCACGTCGATCCCAGGGAAACCGTGCGGAACGCCGCCGCCCTCGTGCGCGCCGGGGCGCAGGCGGTGAAGCTCGAGGGGGGCCGGCGCCGGATCCCCGCCGTCCGGGCGATCCTCGACGCCGAGATCCCCGTGATGGGCCACCTCGGTCTCACACCACAGTCGCTCCACGCCCTGGGAGGTCTCACCGTTCAGGCCCGTGCCGCCGAGGCGGCACGCGAGCTCGAGATCGATGCCCGGGAACTCGCCGCCGCCGGCTGTTTCGCTGTCGTGCTCGAGGGCGTCCCCGACCTGGTGGCCTCGCGGGTGACGGCGGCGATCGAGATCCCGACGATCGGGATCGGCGCCGGCCCGGATTGCGACGGCCAGGTGCTCGTGCTGCACGACCTGCTCGGGCTGTCGGACGGGCGGGTCCCGAAATTCGTACGCCGCTACGCCGAACTCGGGACGACAGCACGGGAGGCAATCGCCGCCTTCGCCGCCGACGTCCGTTCGGGTGACTACCCCTCGGCTGCCGAGACCTACCACGCCCCGGCTGATCTGCGGCGGGAGCTCAGGGCGGGGCCAGGGACCTGAACGGCGGAACCGTCCCGGTAGGTCGGGCGATACTGCCGGCCGCGAAGATTCCCTCCGTGGGAGCCCGCCAGGGGATCAGGAGTCTTCGGCTACCATGACGAGGTCATATTCACCCCTGCCCCGGTGCGACCGGGGTCCCGGACGTCTACGACGCCGGGTCCGGAGGAGGTGAGCCGCCCTGCGGCCCTACGAGATCGCCGTCATCTTCGATGTCGGCCTAGATGAGAACGAAGTCCGGGCGACGACGGACCGTGTCGCCGAGCTCGTCCGCTTGCACGGCGGGACCGTTGGTCACATCGACCGTTGGGGTCGGCGCACCTTCGCCTACGAGCTGAAGCACAAGACCGAGGGCTTCTACCTCTTCATCGAAGTCGTGGCCGATCCGGCAGCGATGGCCGAGGTCGACCGGATGCTCGCCCTCACCGACGAAGTCCTGCGTCACCGCATCATCCGCCAGCCGGAGAAGCTGGCCGGCCGGGTGCATGGCGACGTGGCGCCGAGCGGCGCCCAGGCGAGTTAGTCGAGAAGACGGAGACTGAGATGGCGAACGGCAACACGGTCGTCCTCGTCGGGAACGTGACGAGAGACCCCGAACTGCGCTTCACCCCGGCAGGACAGGCGACGGCGAGCTTCGGACTCGCGGTCAACCGCCGCTGGCAGAACCGCCAGACCCAGGAGTGGGAGGAGGCGACCTCGTTTTTCGACGTCGTCTGTTGGCGGGAGATGGCCGAGAACGTGAGCGAATCGCTCGTGAAGGGCGCCCGTGTGATCGTCACCGGGCGGCTCGAGCAGCGTTCCTGGGAGACCCCGGACGGGGACAAGCGCACCAAGGTCGAGGTCATAGCCGATGAGCTGGGCCCGAGCCTGCGTTGGGCGACGGCGCAGATCGTGAAGAACGAACGCCGTGGTCCGACCGGAGAGTCGAGGCCCTCTGGCGCGGCGCCCCGTTCTGGGCGCGCACCGGCGAGTGAACCGGCGGTCGGCGAGGACGAGGAGCCCTTCTGATGGCGAGGAACAACGACCGCGAGCGCTCGACACGCCGTGTGCCGAAGGACAACGGCAGGCGGACGAAGAAGAAGGTCTGCATCTTCTGCAAGAACAGGGTCGAGTACGTCGACTACAAGGACGTCAACCTCTTGCGGAAGTTCGTGTCCGACCGCGGCAAGATCCGCGCCCGGCGGGTGTCCGGCAACTGCGCCCAGCACCAGCGTGACGTCGCGACCGCGATCAAGATGACGCGGGAGCTGGCGCTGCTGCCCTACACGCAGCGGACGACGAGCGAGCGCCCCGGTGGGCGCGGGGGCGGTCGCGGGGGTGGCCGCGGGCCCGGGTTCCCGCGGAGCCAGGAACGTCCGGCGGCCGCCGTTGCCGCCGCCGAGCCGGACGTTGAGCCCGGGGCTGAGGCTGACGTCGCGGACATGGCTGGCGCGATCCCGGGCGATGTCGTGGCGGAGGAATCGGAGATTCCGGAGTGAAGATCGTCCTGCGGACCGATGTCGAGGGTGTCGGCAAGCGCGGAGACGTCGTTGAGGTGAGTGACGGCCACGCCCGTAACTTTCTATTGCCATCCGGGCGGGCGATCGTCGCGACCCGCAACATCTCGACCCAGGCGACGGCGATGCGCCGGGCACGCGACATCGCCGACCAGCAGGCCCGCGCCGCCGCCGAGGCGACGGCGCAGCAACTCGTGCCGGTCGTCATCACCGTCCGCGCCCACGCCGGGAAGGCGGGCCGGCTCTTCGGGTCCGTGACGCCGGCCGAGATCGTCGCCGCCGTCGAGGCACAGGCGGGAGTCGCGCTCGACCGGCACAGGCTCGTCATCCATGAGCCGATCAAGTCGCTGGGGACGCACGAAGTCGGTGTCCACCTCCACCCCGAAGTCGAGTTCGTGCTCACGGTCGAGGTCGTCGGCTAGGCAGACGGTGCCGGGCGGGGCGACTCCGGTGTCTCGCCAGACCGAGCGAGACAGCCGTCCCGTACGGTTCGGCGGTGTGAACGAGTGGTGCGACACGCGCGCGGAACGCTTGCAGCTTGCGGAACTCACAGACCCGCCGGGGTACTCCACTGGAAACCCACAGCAATGTCCGGGTTATCCCCGGGATGTGGGTCTATCGATTCGCAGCCGACCGGGTGCAGTGTGAGCGCGGTCATGTTGCAGCCCCTGGAAGAGGCGAGACGACGCCCGCGGCAAGCCTCGGCTCCGGCCCCGGCTGGTCGCGTCCCGCCGCACAATCTCGAGGCTGAGGAGTCGCTGCTTGGGGCGATGCTGCTCTCGCGGGACGCGATCGCGGCCGCGATCGAGAGGTGCTCTGCCGCCGACTTCTACAAGCCGTCGCACGGCCAGATCTTCGCCGCGATCACCTCGCTCTACGGCCAGGGTGAGCCCGCCGACGCCGTCAGCGTCGCCGAGGAGCTGCGGCGCGATGGCGTGCTGGAGGAAGTCGGCGGGGCGGCGATTCTTGGATCGCTGCAATCGAGCACCCCCGCGATCTCGAGCGCGGGCCGCTACGCCCGCATTGTCGAGGAGAATTCCCTCCTCCGCCGTCTGATCGGCGTCGCGCAGGAGATCGCCGAGATCGGTTACGGGCTGCCCGACGACGTGACGGGCGCCATCGACCGGGCCGAGGCGATGGTCTTCGACGTCGCCCAGCGCCGGTCGGCGGACAGCATCGTTTCGCTTCACGACCTGCTGGGCCGCAGCCTCGACCGGCTCGAGGAGCTCTACGACCG
This sequence comes from Acidimicrobiales bacterium, assembly GCA_050013835.1. GTDB lineage: Bacteria > Actinomycetota > Acidimicrobiia > Acidimicrobiales > Bog-793 > Bog-793. The sequence goes on along the minus strand of JBEKEM010000002.1, from coordinate 118,462 downwards.
GGGCGAGACGATCACCGGCGTGCCGACGGGCTACCAGGACCTCGACGAGCACCTCTCGGGGTTGCAGCCCTCGAATCTCATCGTCGTCGGGGGCCGGCCGTCGATGGGCAAGACTGCTTTCGCCCTCGGGCTCGCGGCGAACGCCGCCATGCTCGGCACGCCCGTCCTGTTCTTCTCGTTGGAGATGAGCCATCTCGAGATCGCCCAGCGCGTGCTGTGCGCTGAGGCGCGCGTTGATGCCAGCCGGATGCGCAATGGCCGCCTGCTCGAAGCCGACTGGCCGAAGATCTCGAACGCCATCGGCCGGATCAGCGGCGCACCGCTGCACATCGACGACAACCCGAACGTGACGGTGATGGACATTCGCGCCAAGGCGCGCCGGATGCGGGCCCGGGACGGGCTCGGCCTGGTCGTGGTCGACTACCTCCAGCTGATGAGCGGGCGGAGCAACGCTGAGAATCGTCAGGTCGAGATCTCCGAGATCAGCCGGGGGCTGAAGATCCTCGCCCGTGAGCTGGAGATTCCCGTCGTCGCGCTCAGCCAGCTGTCGCGCGGGCTCGAGAGCCGGGCAGACAAGCGCCCGATGCTGGCCGACCTGCGCGAATCCGGTGCGATCGAACAGGACGCCGACGTCGTGATGTTCATCTACCGGGACGAGATCTACAACCCGGACTCGGCTGATCGCGGCGCGGCCGAGATCCATATCGCCAAGCACCGCAACGGCCCGACCGGGGCGGTCCAGCTCGCCTTCGTCACGAACTACGCGCGCTTCGCCAACATGGCACGCGTCTAGCCTCATCGTCCCTGACAGCTTTCCGACAGCCCGCCCACAGGAAGTTCCCAGCGACAGGACGCATGATGATGGGGTGAACGCTGCGGCGGGCCGCGTCCTCGTGGTGGACGACGAGCCGAACATCACCAATCTCGTCGCGACGGCGCTGCGCTACGAAGGCTTCGAGGTGGCGACCGCCGCTTCCGGGCGTGCCGCCCTCGGCGAGGTGGAGTCGAACCGTCCCGACCTGCTCATCCTCGACGTCCTGCTCCCCGACCTCGACGGGTTCGAGGTGGCGCGGCGTCTCCGCCAGGACGGACGACACGTGCCGATCCTCTTCCTCACCGCCAAAGACGCCACGGAGGACAAGGTCCGCGGGCTGACGCTCGGCGGGGACGACTACGTGACGAAGCCTTTCAGCCTTGAGGAGCTCGTCGCGCGGGTGCGGGCCGTGTTGCGACGGGTGGCCGAGGGTGCCGGGGCCCCGTCGCGGCTCGCCTTCGCCGACCTCGAGCTCGACGAAGAGACCCACGAGGTGTTTCGCGGCACGACCCCCATCGACCTCACGCCGACGGAGTTCAAGCTCCTCCGGTACTTCCTGCTCAACCCGCGCCGCGTGCTGTCCAAGGCGCAGATCCTCGACTACGTCTGGGAGTACGACTTCGGTGGGGATGCCAACGTCGTCGAGACCTACGTGAGCTACTTGCGCAAGAAGATCGACACGCTCGGGCCGCCGCTCATCCACACACTCCGCGGTGTCGGGTACAGCCTGCGGGTCCCAGCGGCTGGCTAGGCACGGCGCGATGCACTGGCGCCGGCGGATGTGGTCCCCCGGCTCGGCGGTCCTCCGGCGCTGGCGCCGGCTCTCGCTCCGGGCACGCCTTTCACTCGGGCTCGTCGTCGTCGCCGGGGTGGGACTCGTCGTCGCCGATGTCGTCATCTACAGCGAGGTCCAGTCGTACCTCATGGGCCAGGTCGACTCCGAGCTGCGCACCGCTTTGCCAACCGTCGTGGGAGAGCTGAGGAACGGCGGCAGCTCGTTCAGCCCGGACTTTGGCTTTGGCCCGGAAACGCCGGCCGGGACCTGCGGGGCCCTCATCGCCCGGTCCGGGATACTCGTCGAGACCCCGTCGTCCAACCTGGAGGGCGCCCCTCCGGACTTCCCGGCGAGCCTCCTCTCCCCCTCGACAACCTCGGCGGACCGCTACTTCACGGTCGGATCCGAGAGGGACTCCTCGTTCCGGTACCGCGTGCTCGCCCGCCCGGTCATCATCAACAATCTCTACGGTTTCGGGAGCCAGACCCCCGGCTATGCCGTCGTCGCCATCCCGCTCGCCTCGCTCGACAGCACCCTCGGCCGGCTCGTGACGATCGACATCGCCGTCTCGGCGGCGGTTGTCGTCGTACTCGCCATCCTCGTGCTCGTCGTCGTCCGGGTCGGCATGCGGCCGCTCCTCGAGATCGAGCGGACGGCTGGCGCCATCGCGGCGGGAGATCTGTCCCGCCGCGTCGTGCCCGCCGACGAGCACACCGAGGTCGGCCGGCTCGGCGCGTCGCTGAACGAGATGCTCGCCCGGATCGAGCAGGCCTTCGCCAAACAGCAGGCGTCCGAGCAACGGCTCCGCCAGTTCCTCGCCGACGCCTCGCACGAGCTGCGGACGCCGCTCACCTCGATCCGGGGCTATTCGGAGCTGTTCCGTCTGGGCGCCGCCGAGCGGCCGGGAGACCTCTCGGCTGCGATGCGGCGGATCGAGGACGAGGCGACCCGGATGGGAGTGCTCGTCGACGACCTCCTGCTTCTTGCCCGGCTCGACCAGGGCCGCCCTCTGGAGCTGGTCCCGGTCGACCTCGCCAGCGTGGCCCGGGAGGTAGCGGCGGACGCCGCGGTCGTCGACGCCGGGCGTGCGATCACGTTCACAGCACCGTCACCGGTCGTCGTGCTCGGCGACGAACAGCGGTTGCGCCAGGCCATTGCCAACCTGGTGCGCAACGCTCTCTATCACACGCCCCCGGGAACGCCCGTCGAGGTGACGGTCCGCGCCGACGGCGCGCGCGCCGCGGTCAGCGTCACCGATCATGGCCCTGGGATCGCCCCGGAACACCTGGGGAAGATCTTCGAGCGTTTCTACCGCGCTGACTCCTCGCGGACCCGAGAGAGCGGCGGGATGGGTCTGGGGCTTGCCATCGTGTCGTCGATCGCCGAGGCACACGGAGGCTCCGCCCGCGTCGAGAGCGAGGTGGGCTCGGGGGCGACGTTCACGATCGAGCTCCCCCACACCCCGTTGCCGGGGGAGGCGGGTGGTGGGGACCATCTGTCGCCAGCGCCCGAGGGTCCTCCGAGCTAGCGGATCGTTCCGGCCGGACGCGTCGTCGGCGGAGACTTTCCGCTCGCGGTCCGGTGACCACGCTGGGCCGGTGTCGGTGACTGGCGGAAGTCAGTCCACGGGGGGTTGCCCGTGGGATCGGCGGTGTCGTTCAGTACGCTGACGGCATGGAATACCGTGTACTCGGCCGAACCGGGGTCCGGGTCAGCCCGCTCTGCCTCGGGGCGATGATGTTCGGTTCCTGGGGCAACACCGACCATGGCGAGTGCGTCCGGATCATGCACCGGGCGCTCGACGCCGGGATCAATTTCATCGATACCGCCGACGTCTACTCGGCCGGCGAGTCGGAGGAGATTGTGGCCGAGGCGCTTGCGGGCGGGAGGCGTGACGGGGTCGTGCTCGCCACGAAGGTCCACGGCACGATGGGTGACGACCCGAACCAGAGTGGCAACTCGCGGCGGTGGATCACGCGCGAGTGCGAGGCGAGCCTGCGCAGGCTCGGAACCGACCACATCGACCTCTACCAAGTCCACCGGCCGGACCCGGACTGCGCGATCGACGAGACGCTCGGTGCGCTCACCGATCTCGTGCGGGCCGGCAAGATCCGCTACTTCGGGAGCTCGACCTTCCCCGCGCACGAGATCGTCGAGGCGCGGTGGGTCGCCGAGCGCCGCGGCCGCGAGCGCTTCGCGACGGAACAGCCGCCGTACTCGATCCTCGCCCGCGCTGTCGAGCGCGATGTTCTGCCGGTCTGCCTCCGCTACGGCCTAGGGGTCATCCCCTGGAGCCCCCTCGCGGGGGGCTGGCTTTCCGGCTCCTTCGGCGAGGGCAAGCCGAACACGAGCCGTCGAGCGTCGCGGATCCCGACGCGCTACGACCTGTCACTTCCCGAGAACCAGCGCAAGCTTGGGATCGTCTCGGCACTGGGCAGCCTCGCCGAGGAGGCCGGGCTCTCGATGATCGAGCTGGCGATCGGGTTCGTCCGCGAGCACCCGGCGGTGACGGCGCCGATCATCGGGCCGCGGACGCTCGAGCAGCTGGAAACGCTGCTACCGGCGGCGGAGACCGTCCTTCCCGTGGATGTGCTCGACCGGATCGACGAGCTCGTCCCGCCCGGCGCGACCCTCAACGAGGCCGACGCCGGTTGGCGGCCGCCCTCGCTCGTCGAAGCCCCGCGGCGGAGGCGCCGTCGCGCCTGAAGGTTGTTCATCGGCCGTTCACAATCGGGAAACACAGCCTTCTCACAGAAGCCACAACCCAGAAATCCGGACTTCATAATCTCCGAACGACCGAACGGGTCGTGACGCCGCGCGCAAGCCGCCCGCGGAGCCGTGACAAGCGGAGAAGACCGGATGCTCGTTCCCTACCCGCACTGGCTCAATCCCGGCGACAACGCGTGGCAGCTGACCGCGGCGACGCTCGTCGGGTTGATGAGCCTGCCCGGCATCGCCGTCCTCTACGCCGGCATCGTGAAGCGGAAGTGGGCCGTGAACACGATGCTGATGGCGTTCACCGGCTTCGCGAGCGTTCTCGTCGTCTGGGTCCTGTGGGCCTACGAGATGGGCTTCGGCCACCCGTTCAACCTTTGGCACGGGGCGCTCAGCCCGTTCATCGGGCTGCCGGGATCGGTCCTGTCTCATCTGTACGAGGAGGGGCAGGCCACGATCCCGCTCCTCAGCCACTCGATGCCGGCGCTGCACTTCCCGACCTCGAGCATGGTCTATTTCCAATTCGTGTTCGCCGCCATCACGCCGCTGCTGTTCCTGGGGAGCGTGCTCGGGCGAATGAGCTTCAAGGCCTGGTGTGTCTTCGTCCCCGCCTGGACCACCTGTGCCTACACCGTAAACGCCATGCTGCTTTGGGGCGGTGGGTACTGGGCGGCCCGTGGGGCGCTCGACTACTCCGGAGGCTACGTCATTCACCTCGCAGCCGGGGTGTCCGGCTTCGTCGCTGCCTGGGTGATCGGGCCACGCCTCGCCAAGGACCGCTGTGCCTTCCCGCCCACCAACCTGATGCTCGTCGCCGTCGGTGCCGGGATGCTGTGGCTCGGCTGGAACGGCTTCAACGGGGGCGACTCGTACTTCGCGGGGGCCAACGCCTCGGCCGCGGTGCTGAACACCAACCTCGCGACCGCCGCGTCGCTTCTCGTCTGGCTGCTCATCGACATGCACTTCGGCCCGAAGAAGCCGAACTTCCTGGGAGCCGTCAACGGGATGATCGTGGGCCTCGTCGCGATCACGCCGGCCGCCGGCTATGTGAACGGCTGGGGGGCGCTCTGCATCGGCGTGATCGCGTCGAGCCTGGTCTGGCTCGGCTTCAACAAGCTCTCCCGCTTTCGGCCGTTCAGCAAGGTCGACGACGCCCTCGGCGTCGTGTACACGCACGGCCTCGCGGGACTGCTCGGCGGGCTGCTCGTCGGCGTCTTCGCCGACCCGAAGATGATTGTCTACCTGGCGGCCAAGGACCCCTCCGCGGGAGCGGCGGGAGCCCTCTACGGCCACCCGGGCCTCCTCTGGGTCCAGCTCCTCGCTGCTCTCACGATCATCGTCTGGGACGGCGCCGTCACGTTTATCCTCCTGAAACTCATCGGCCTCGTCATTCCGCTGCGGATGAAAGAGAGCGAGCTCAACATCGGTGACCTCGCCGTGCACGCCGAGTACGTCGATCTCTCCGTCGACGACGAGCGCCTGCTCCAGATGATCTCGGACGGGCGCGGGCCGTCTCTCGGCGGCGAGTCGCTACCGGCGAGCACTGGCGGTCGGTCGTCACCACGGGCGCCGACCGAGATCGACGATGGCGGCTAGGGGCCGGGTCGACGGTGACCGCAGAATCAGGCAGTCCCCCGACGCCTGCCGAGAGATGGAGGTGAAGCGGGCCCTGTCGTGAGGTCCGTGGATCGTGGGTGCCCAGGATGCGCTGCAAGGGCGCATCCTGGGCACGTCAGCATTCGAGCGAAACGACAGTGGCCGGTAGGCTTCAGGTGCTCGGCCCATGGCGACCCGGCAACTCGGCGAATCTGCACGGTGTTGTCGCCCTACAGACAAGCGGATCCAAGTGAACGAAGCCAAGACCGAACCAGGTTTGTACGACCCACGCTTTGAGCACGATGCCTGTGGCATCGCCTTCGTCGCGCAGCTCGGGCAGGGCCCCACCCACGAGGTCGTCGATCTCGCCCTCACCGCCCTCGAGAACCTCGCCCACCGCGGCGCCTTCGGCGCCGACCCCGAGACCGGGGACGGTGCCGGGATCACGGTGCAGATGCCCGACCGATTCTTCCGGGAGATCGCCGGTGTCGCCCTCCCCCCCGTCGGCTCGTACGCGAGCGGGATCTGCTTCCTGCCCAGGGATGGCGCTGGCGCCGAGGCGCTGAAGGGCGAGATCGAGCTCGTCGCCGCCGACGAGGGCCTGGCCGTGCTTTCGTGGCGGGAGGTCCCGGTCGAGCTGGGGGCCGCTGGCGAGACGGCACGGGCGATGGCGCCGAGTTTCTGGCAGGTCTTCGTCGCATCCGACCCCGCCAGTCCCCGACCCGGTCTCTCAGGCATGGAGCTCGAGCGCGTCGTGTACGCGCTTCGCAAGCGCGTAGAACACGCCCACGCCGAGTGCTATTTCCCCTCGCTTTCGGCGAGGACCTTCATCTACAAGGGGATGCTCTCGTCGGTGCAACTTCGGCGGGTCTTCGCCGACCTCTCGGACCCGCGGTTCGCAAGTTCGCTCGCGCTCGTGCACGCGCGCTTCTCGACGAACACGTTCCCGTCCTGGTCGCTCGCTCACCCCTACCGGCTCGTCGCCCACAACGGCGAGATCAACACGGTGCAGGGCAACCGCAACTGGATGCGCGCCCGCGAGGCCCGACTCGCAAGCGAGCTACTGCCCGGCGAGATCAGCCGGCTACTGCCGATCATCACACCCGGGGGGAGCGACTCTGCGTCGTTCGACGAGGTGCTCGAACTGCTGAACCTGGGCGGGAGGTCGCTCCCGCACGCGCTGTTGATGATGATCCCGGAAGCCTGGGAGAACCACGCCGAGATGGACACGGCGCGGCGGGACTTCTACCGGTACCACGGCTGCGTCATGGAGCCCTGGGACGGCCCGGCGGCGATCGTCTTCACGGACGGGACGCTCATCGGCGCGACGCTCGACCGCAACGGCCTCCGTCCGGCGAGGTACTGGGTAACCGCAGACGGCCTGGTCGTGATGGCCTCCGAGGTGGGCGTGCTCGACATCGAGCCGTCACGCATCGTGAGAAAAGGGCGTCTTCAGCCGGGGCGGATCTTCCTCGTCGACACGGCCGAGGGGCGGATCATCGACGACGCCGAGGTGAAGGCCGGCCTCGCCGCCGAGCACCCCTACGGCGAGTGGCTCGCCGGGAACCTCGTCGACCTCGACCGGCTGCCGCACCGCGAGATGCTCGTGCCGCGGCACGGCTCGCTCGTACTCCAGCAGCGCCTCTTCGGGTACACCGACGAGGAGCTGCGGGTGATCGTCGCGCCGATGGCCCGCACCGGCCTGGAGCCCACGGGCTCGATGGGCTCGGACACGCCGATCGCCGTGCTCTCTGACCGGTCACGGCTCATGTTCGAGTACTTCTCGCAGCTCTTCGCCCAGGTGACGAACCCGCCCCTCGACGCCATCCGCGAGGAGCTCGTCACCTCGCTCTCGGCGACGATCGGCCCGGAGCAGAACCTCCTGGAGCCGACGCCGGCTTCGTGCCGTCAGATCACGCTCGAGTTCCCGATCATCTCGAACGACGAGCTCGCCAAGCTCGTCTACGTCAACGAGCACGGCGAGACGCCGGGGTTCAAGTCCTTCGTCGTCGACGGCCTTTTCGAGGTGGCCGGCGGTGGCGGGGCCTTGGAGGCCGCTCTCACGGCGATCTGTGCCGAGGTGATGCGGGCGATCGACGGCGGGGCGAACGTCGTCATCCTCTCGGACCGCCACGCCAGCCCGGAACTCGCGCCGATCCCGTCGCTGCTACTCGTGTCGGCGGTCCACCAGCACCTCGTCCGGGAGAAGGCCCGTGCCCGGGCCGGACTGATCGTCGAGGCGGGCGACGCCCGCGAGACGCACCACATGGCGCTGCTCGTCAGCTACGGCGCCGCCGCCGTCAACCCGTATCTGGCGGTGGACTCCGTGATCGACATGGCGCGGCGCGGCGTCATCGAGCTGCCGGAGCGCAGGGCCGTCCGCAACTACGTGAAGGCCGCCGGCAAGGGCGTGCTGAAGGTGATGTCGAAGATGGGGATCTCGACCATCGCCTCGTACACGGGCGCCCAGGTCTTCGAGGCGATCGGCCTCGACCAGGATCTCGTCGACCGCTACTTCACCGGGACGACGAGCAAGCTCGGCGGCGTCGGCCTCGAAGTGGTGGCAGAGGAGGTTGCGCGCCGGCACCACCTGGCCTTCGCCGGTCGTGCGGGCGAGCTCGCCCACCGCGAGATCGAGACCGGAGGCGACTACCACTGGCGCCGCGACGGCGAGCACCACCTCTTCAACCCGTCGACCGTCTTCAAGCTCCAGCAGGCGACGCGGACGGGGGACTACGCCGTGTTCAAGCAGTACTCGCGGCTCGTCGACGATCAGTCCGAGCGGCTGGCGACGCTGCGCGGACTACTCCGGCTGCGAACCGGCGAGGGGGCGCCGCGCCCGCCGATCCCGCTCGACGAGGTCGAGCCCATCGAGGCGGTCGTCCGGCATTTCTCGACCGGCGCGATGTCCTACGGCTCGATCTCGTCCGAGGCGCACGAGACTCTCGCCGTGGCGATGAACCGCCTTGGCGCCCGTTCGAACTCGGGCGAGGGGGGCGAAGACCCGGAGCGCTACGTGCCCGACCCGAACGGCGACTCGCGCAGATCCGCCGTGAAGCAGGTCGCCTCGGGCCGCTTCGGGGTGACGAGCGAGTACCTCGTGAACGCTGACGACCTGCAAATCAAGATGGCCCAGGGAGCCAAGCCCGGTGAGGGCGGTCAGCTGCCGGGCCAGAAGGTCTACCCCTGGATCGCCAAGACCCGGTACTCGACGCCCGGCGTCGGCCTGATCTCACCGCCGCCGCACCACGACATCTACTCGATCGAGGACCTCGCCCAGCTGATCCACGACCTGAAGAACGCCAACGACCGGGCCCGGATCCACGTCAAGCTCGTCGCCGAGGTGGGCGTCGGCACGGTCGCGGCGGGCGTCGCCAAGGCGCACGCCGACGTCGTGCTCATCTCGGGCGAGGACGGCGGTACCGGCGCCTCGCCGCTCACCTCGATCAAGCACGCCGGCGCACCATGGGAGCTGGGCCTCGCGGAGACCCAGCAGACGTTGGTGCGCAACGCGCTGCGTGACCGCATCGTCGTCCAGGTCGACGGACAGATGAAGACCGGCCGCGACGTCATCGTGGGGGCGCTGCTCGGCGCCGAGGAGTTCGGCTTCGGGACCGCTCCCCTCGTCGTGATGGGCTGCGTGATGATGCGCGTCTGCCACCTCGACACCTGCCCGGTCGGGATCGCGACCCAGAACCCGGAGCTGCGCAAGCGCTTCGCCGGGCGCGCCGAGCACGTCGAGACGTACTTCCGGTTCGTCGCTGAGGAGGTGCGGGAGTACCTCGCCGCCCTCGGCTTCGCCACCCTCGACGAGGCCGTCGGCCACGTCGAGTGCCTCGACGTCGAACCGGCCGTCCAGCACTGGAAGGCGGCCGGGCTCGACCTGCGGCCGCTTCTGTGCCGGGTAGAGCCGTACCTCGGCACGACCGAGCTGCACCAGGTGCGCGCGCAAGACCACGGGCTCGCACGCGCCCTCGACAAGGAGCTGATCGAGCTAGCGCGGCCGGCCCTCGAGAGGCGGGAACCGGTCCGGATCTCGCTGCCCGTGCGCAACGTGCACCGCACGGTCGGCACGATGCTCGGCGCCGAGGTGAGTCGCCGATACGGCGGGGAGGGCCTGCCGCCCGGCACGATCGAGATCACGCTGACGGGCTCGGGCGGCCAGAGCTTCGGCGCTTTCATCCCGCGCGGCGTCGAGATCATCCTCTACGGGGACACGAATGACTACCTGGCCAAGGGGCTTTCCGGCGGCACCGTCGTCGTCCGTCCGCCGTTGGGCGCCGGATTCGTCGCCGAGGAGAACATCATCGCCGGCAACGTCTGCGCCTACGGGGCGACCGGTGGTGAGCTCTACATCTCCGGGCAGGTCGGCGAGCGCTTCTGCGTCCGCAACTCCGGCGCGACAGCCGTCGTCGAGGGCGTCGGCGACCACGGCTGCGAGTACATGACGGGCGGGCGGGCCGTCGTTCTCGGTCCGACTGGGCGCAACTTCGCGGCCGGGATGTCGGGCGGTGTCGCCTACGTCTACGACCCCGAGGGGCTGCTCGACAGGCGGCTCAACCGGCAGATGGTCGACCTCGACCCGCTCGGCGACGACGACCGCGCGTTCCTTGCCGCCGTGATCGAGCGTCACCGGGTGCTCACCGGCTCGGCCTTGGCGACGCGGCTCCTCGGGTCGATGCCCGGCGTCCTCGAGGACTTCAAGAAGGTCATGCCGATCGACTACCGGCGGGTGCTCGAGGCGACCCGCGAGGCGGTCGAGCGCGGCGAGTCGGTCGACGATGCCGTGATGGCGGCGGCGCATGGCTGATCCCCGGGGGTTCTTGAAGTTCGAGCGCGAGGGGCCCGTCCGCCGCCCGGTCGCCGAGCGTCTCCGCGACTGGCGCGAGGTCTACCTGCCCTTTCCGGGCGACCAGCTGCGCGTGCAGGCGGCGCGCTGCATGGACTGCGGGATCCCCTTCTGCCACCAGGGATGCCCGCTCGGCAACCTGATCCCGGAGTGGAACGACCTGGTCTGGCGCGGCGACATGGCGCAGGCGGCCGACCGCCTGCACGCGACGAACAACTTCCCGGAATTCACCGGCCGGCTCTGCCCAGCCCCCTGCGAAGGCTCCTGCGTGCTCGGTATCAATGCCGAACCGGTGTCGATCAAGCAGGTCGAGTTCGAGATTTCCGAGTGGGTCACGGCGGACCTGAAACCGCAGCTTTGTTCGCCGGCGACCGGCCGGCGCGTCGCCGTGGTCGGGTCCGGCCCGGCGGGGCTGGCCGCGGCGCAGCAGCTGACCCGGGCGGGTCACGAGGTCACGGTCTACGAGCGGGCCGAGAAGCTCGGCGGACTCCTCCGCTACGGCGTGCCGGAATTCAAGATGGAGAAGGCGGTGATCGACCGCCGTCTCGAGCAGATGCTGGCCGAAGGAACGCGCTTCGAGGTGCGCACGGCGATCGGCGGGGACGCGGCCGACGAGGTCCCGGGGACGGCGGCGCCGGACGCGAGGGTGATCCCGGCGGCGCAGCTGAGGGCCGACCACGATGCCGTCGTACTGGCGGTCGGCTCGACGAGACCGCGTGACCTGCGGGTCGCAGGGCGCGAGCTCTCCGGGATCCACTTTGCGATGGAGTTCCTGAAGGGTGCCAACCTCGTCTGCGAGGGCGTGCTCGGTTCGCCGCCGATCGACGCCGCCGGCAGGCGGGTCGCCATCCTGGGCGGCGGCGACACGGGGGCCGACTGCCTGGGCACGGTGCACCGCCAGGGGGCGGCATCGGTCCGCCAGATCGAGATCCTTCCCGAGCCACCCGCCACCCGGCCGCCCGGCAATCCCTGGCCGACCTGGCCGCGCACCCTGCACCTCGCCGCCGCCCACGAGGAGGGCGGGGAGCGTCTCTACTCGCTGGCCACCTCGTCCTTCCTCGACGACGGCCACGGGGCGGTGGCAGGTCTCGCCGTCGACTCGGTGCGTCCCGTCGACCGGCGCTTCGAAGTGGTCGAGGGCACGCGCCGGGAGATCGAGGCCGACCTCGTGCTGCTGGCGCTCGGTTTCTCCGGTCCCGAGCAACGCGGCGTCGTCGGCGAGCTCGGGCTGGCGCTCGACAGGCGCGAGAACGTCGCCGTCGACGCCAACTACATGACCAGCGCCGATGGGGTCTTTGCCTGCGGCGACATGGCAAGGGGCCAGAGCCTCATCGTCTGGGCTGTCGCCGAGGGCAGGTCCCTCGCGGCGGCGGTCGACGTCTATCTCACGGGATCGACCGACCTGCCCTGGCCGCTCCGCCCCGGTGAGGTGGCGCTCGCCTGAGGCGCGGTCGGACGACTCCCGGCGCCACCCGGACCCGGATCCCGCCTGCTAGCAACTAGCCCGACGGCTGCCGGAATCGAGGAGGTTCTGATGAGTGCTTCCCTGCGCAGGAGGGCGACGTTCCGCCTGGCATCCGTCGCCTCGGCCGTCGTGTCCCTGGCCGCATGCTCGCTGGGAGCGGCGTCGGCTGCGCAACCGGCGGCTCGGCAGGGTGTGTCTTTCGGGGCGGTGAGGCGGTCCATGCCGCAGGCGGACCCGTTCACGACCGCGGCGATGCAGACCTACCTGCGGACCCGCCGGGGCGACATCACGGCCGCCCTGTACGACATGGAGAACCACGCGCTCTACCTCTACCGGCCCGGTGTCACCGAACAGACGGCGAGCATCGTGAAGGTCGACATCCTCGAGACACTGCTCCATCAGGAGCAGGCGACGTACCGGCCGCTCGACACGGACGACGAGTATCTCGCCACCGGGATGATCGAGGAGAGCGACAACGACGACGCGACGGACCTGTGGGACGAGGTCGGCGGGGCGGCGGCGGTCGCGCGCTACGACTCGCTGGCCAGGCTCACCGACACGGCACCGAACACCGAGGGCTACTGGGGCGAGACGATGACGACGGCGCTCGACCAGGTCCGCCTCGTCGAGCATCTCGTCTTCGCCAACAAGCTCCTCGACGCGACCTCGCGCGCCTATGAGCTGCACCTCATGGAGAACGTGATCCCGTACGACCGGTGGGGGATCTGCGCCGGGCCGCCGGCGGGCGTGACCGTGGCGCTGAAGAACGGCTGGGTGCCGATCGTCGACGACGACTGGCAGATCAACAGCATCGGCTACGTGAACGGCCAGGGTCGCGCCTACATCGTCGCCGTGCTCACCAACGGCAACCTCACCGAGGATTATGGGATCTCGACGATTGGGGGGATCTCGCGGCTCGTCTGGTCGCGGCTCGCGCCCGCCGGGACGCGGTGACGCGCCGTCTCAGACGATCGCCTCGGTGGCGGGGTCGGCCCGGCCCCCGAAGTGCAGGTCGAGCACGCGTCGGAAGACCGGCTCGTCGGGTAAGGCCAGGGCGAAGAGCGTCATCGAGGAGCGCAGCTTCATCGCGTCGATCTCCCCGAGGACTTCCTCTGCCGGCGCCTCGCCGGCCGTTGCGAGGATCCCCGCGCAGGCGAGGAGGCGCGGGCCGAGGACCGGGTGCGCGAGATAGGCCCGGGCCTCGTCGAGCGAGGAGATGGCGAAGTGGCGCGACATCGCCGAGCGGCCGAGCCCGGCGATCTGCGGGAAGACGAACCACATCCAGTGCCGCGTCTTCCGCCCGCAGCGCAGCTCGCCGACTGCGTGCTCGTAGGTGTTGCCGTCGTCCTGGGCCGCGACGAAGCGCGCGAGGTCCCAGGGGTCGTCTCCCGTCACCGGGTGGGGGCGCGCCGGATGGGCGGGAGCACCTCCTCGGGTGCCTCGCCGGCGGAGCGGACGGCGAGCCACCGCGATCCCGGGTCGGTGCGGACCAATCGGTGCGGCGTGTGGCGGGGGATGAAGATCCAGTCGCCCGGGACGAGCGCGCAGCGTTCGCCCTCCAAGTCGAGTTCGGCGCGGCCGTCGAGCAGGACGACCCACTCGTCGTGAGGCTGGTCGTGGTCGACCGGCGCGACGAGCTCGCCGCTCAGGATCTGCTCGATCACGACGCCGTGCAACCCGAAGACCTCCCCGGCGGTCTCGCCCTTGGGCGGGGCGAGCGAGGCTTCGGAGAGGTGGCCACGGCGGAGAGGGGGCATGTCACCGAGGCTACGCCCGCGCGGCACCGCCGGGGCGGGCGGGCGCGACGCGGCTCCGTCACAAGAAACAGGCTCCGCCACGGTGCCGGTCGGACCGGCACCAGGTAGATTCCCAGCGAATTCGCCAGCACCGATTGCAGGGGGTCAACGCGTGAGCGAGCCGATCGTGCCCATCGCGCAGGGGATTCGGGGTGACAAACCTTCCCGCCGTCACCGTCACCGGCGCACCCCCCGGGTGGGGCGGCGCGGCAGGACGGCGGCCGCCCTCTTGACCCTCGCCGCGCTCGGTGTCGCCGTGTCGGTCCCGCAGGCCGTCGTCACGGGCCGCCACATCGCGTCGCCCGTCCGCCCCGTGGGGAGCGTCGCGGCGAGCGGCTGGAGAGAGGCGATCCGGGTCGTGACGACGGCCGTCGTCCCGGGCGCCGCGCCGGTGCTGCGCTGGCCCGAGGCCGGGCAGGCCGCCGTGGCGGTGCGCGGCGTCGGGATCGTCGGACGGTCACCGGCGGAGCGGCCGGTCCCGATCGCGAGCCTGACGAAGATGATGACGGCCTACGTGGTTCTTCACGATCACCCGCTCAAGCCGGGCGAATCGGGCCCGGATATCCGGGTCACAAGGTTCGACGTGGCGACGTTCGGGGCGGAGGAGATGGCGGGCGACAGCACCGTGAAGGTCGTCGCGGGCGAGATCCTCTCGGAGCGCCAGCTCCTCGAGGCGCTGCTCATCCCTTCGGGCGACAACATCGCCGTCATGCTCGCCGACTGGGATGCCGGCAGCGTCTGGCGGTTCGTCGCCAAGATGAACGCGACGGCGAGGTCGCTTCGGCTCGCCTCGACCCATTACGCCGACGTGAGTGGCGTCGACCCGGCTTCGGTGAGCACCGCGGCCGACCAGGCGAGGCTCGCCTCCGATCTCATGGGAAGTGCCGTGATCCGGGGGATCGTCCGCCGGGCGGACCTCCCCTTCCCCGTCGTGAGGAGCATCTGGAACGCCAACCCGGCGATCGGCGTCGACGGGATACAGGGGGTGAAGTCCGGCTGGACGCTCGAGGCGAAGGGCTGTCTTGTCACCGCCGCCTTCCGCACGCTTCACCATCAGGGCGTGCTCGTCGTCTCCGCCGCCCTCGGTCAGCCCGACGGACTCTGGGGTGCTGCCCAGGTCGACGAGGCCCTGCTCGACGCGACGACGGACGGGCTCGTCGCCTACCGGGTGGTGGCGCCCGGCGCGACGGTCGTCACCATCGCCCTTCGGCACGGCAATGCCAGCGTTTCACTCGTCGCGCCGCGCCGAGCGTCCTTCGTCGTCGTGTGGCACGGGCTCAGGCTCACCGAGCGGGTCTCGACCAGGACCGGTGTCTCGCCGACCGACCTGGCGGGGGAGCCGGCCGGCTCGGACGTCGGCTCGCTGAGTGTCGTCGCGCCCTGGGGCGTCGTCGCCGAACTCCCCCTGCTTCTCGTCGTCACGCCGTGACCACGACGAGCTCATCGGGGGGTCGCTGACCGAGGAAGCGTGGACCCGCTCGGGGCACGTCGTCGGCGAGCGTCTCGAGCCCGGCGGGGCGACGGTCGTCCTTCCTACGAGCTGACACGGGTCGGACACGGTCCCAGCCGGTAGACGTGGAGCTTGGTCGTGCTGAAGACCGCGTAGGTCCGGAAGGGGATTCGCTCGAGGACCGTGAGTCCGCGTTTCCGCCCCTCCGTGATCGCATAACAGGCCCGGGAATCAGGGAACATCGGCGCCCAGAAGTCCAGCGGGTCTCCTGGCTGGTCGAGCCCGCGCACTACCGGCGTGGTCGCGTGGTAGCCGACCCAGTTCAGCCCGGCATCGATGCTCGTCGCCGGGACACCCCGGGCGACGAGACTGTCCGCCGCCTCCCAGACGGCGGCGTCGCGGGCCATGGCGTTGGCGCAGAGGAGGAGCGACACCGCCGCCAGGCCCGCCAGCGGCGCGGCGCTCATCCACAGTCTTGTGCGCGGCACCCGCGTCCGCAGGCACAGGACGGCGCCGGGCAGCAGCAGCACGATGAGATCGCGGTCGAAGACGATCTCGGAAAGGAAGGATTCGCCGATGATGCCGAGGATCGTCAGGATGCCGAGGGTCGCGAGCATCGGATCGAGATCGCGCCACCTCGTCACGATGACGGCGGGCAGGAGCACGCCGGAGACCAGTGCCGCCACAATGAGGACGGTCATGGCGGCGGCCGGGATGACGATGTGGGCCCCGAACACGGCCGCGGCGTAGGCGCCGTCGGGCCTGAAGTAGTTGCCGAGAAAGATCGATCTGTGGAGGCGCAGGACTGTGGCGAACCCGACCAGCGCACCCGGGACGCACATCGCCAGCACACGTCGGGACGGGCGCTGCAACACACCGGAGACGAGCACCGCGGGGAACAGCAACAGCGCGATGGTCAGGTACGCGCGTGCGGAATGTTCCAGGCCGATGACTGGCGTCAGCCAGATCGCCGGCCGGTCACCGTAGGGGAGTCCCGAACGCCAGACCTCGAACACCGCGAACGCGACAAGGAAGACGGCGGCCATCATGATGACGGTGCGGGCGCGGGCCCGGCCCCACGCGAGCAGCGCCCCCACCACGACAGCGGCAGCCGCCGCGAGGACCTCCTCCCGGATGGTGACGCCGAAGAACCCGATGGCGAGTGCGGTGGCCAGGAGGACCGGGGACCGTCGCTCGAGCGCGATGTCGGCGACGGCCAGGCATCCAACTGCGGCGACGAACGACGGGATCGTGTCCATGAACGAGGTCGAAAGCAATCCGTAGCCGGGAAGCACGGCGACGAGCGCCGTTCCCAGCAGGGCGCGCCCAGGGGTCAGCCGTCTCACGAGGATCCGGTACGTGAGGAGCAGGCCAGCCACACCGAGCACGGCCATGGCGGTCTGTTGGGCCCAGATCCAGCGACCCAGCGGACCGAGCATCACCAGCTGGCCGATCAGCGCGCTGCGGTTCCAGTTCTGAAGGTGGATGGCCCCGGTTTCGGCGAACAGTTGGGCCGCCTTGCTGTAGGACCACCCGTCGTTGTGGGGGATGAAGAGGCTGTGGGTCGTCAGGGCGAGGATGAACGGCACGCCGACCGCGAAAACGACGAGGGACGCCAGAGCGGTCCTTCGGCGGACACCGCTCCGCCACGGCGCCACTTTGGCGAAGAGCCGCGCCGTGCGGACGCCCGTGGCCGGTCGCTGGAGCGTCGATTGCATCACGAGACGGTACCAAAGGAGGGTCCCCAGACACGGGCTGCGAGCAGCCCCTTCCCGACTTAACGGGAAAGGGGAACGCCCGCGCCGAGAGATGCCCGGCGGCGAGCGACGGGAGTCGAACTCGCGTTCCCATCTGGGGAAGCTGCTGAAACCCTGGCTCCAGTCTGAGGCGGTGGCGCCCCGCATCTCGGCGGTCAGCAGACGGCCATCCCCGCGAGTTCGGTCGCCGGGCTGCCGAGCGTTGTCGCACCCCGGGGGGTCGTCGCCCGGTTTTCCCTGCGACGAGCCCTCATGCGTGGATCGCCGGAGCCCTGACGAGTCGCCGCGGACGGCGGCCGGAAGAATCAGCCCGGCAGCCCCGGAGGGCCGGACGCGGGAGCAGTCCCCCGGCGCGCGGAGCCGGCCGTGGTGGCGCAGGAGCCCAGCCGGTAGACGTCGAGCACCGAGGTGCCGGCGACCGCGTAGGTCGAGTACGTGACGCGCTCGACTGGCCTGCGGCCGGGCAATGGCGACACCGTGATCGCGAAGCAGGACCGGAAGTCGGGGAACAGCTGATCCCAGAAGCCCAGTTCCGCTGGGTTCTCGGGCTGGCCGCGGACCACCGGCGTCGGCGAGTGGTAGGCCACCCAGTCCAGTCCGGCGTCGATCCCCGTTGCCGGGACACCCCTGGCGACCAGCCGGTCCGCCGTTCCCCAGATGGCGCCGTCGCGGGCCAGGGCGTTGGCGCAGAGGAGGAGCGACAGTGCGGCGAGCCCCGCGAGCGGTACCGCGCTCACCCAGGGCTCGGGGCGTCGGGCCGGCGCGCGCAGGCAGAGGACGGCGGCGGGAAGGACGAGCACGAGAAGATCGCGGTCGTAGACGAGTTCGCCGGCGAGGCATTCGCCGACCACGCCGAGGAACGCGAGGATGCCGAGGGCGGCGAGCATCGGGTCCAGGGCGCGCCATCTCATCACGACGACGGCGGGGAACAGGATTCCCGAAACGAGGGCGGCGACGAGCACGATGTCCATTACGGCGCTGGGGAACAGGACCCGGACCCCGATGTCGGCGGTGGCGTAGGCACCGCTCGACCCGAGGTAGTTGCCCAGGAAGGTCAGGGAGCCGAAGCGCGACACGGTGGCCCAGCCGATCACCCCGGCCGGCACGGCCAGTGCCACACCGAGGCGTGACGGGCGCCGGAGCACGCCGGAAGCAAGCACCGCCGGTAACAGGAACAAGGCGAGCGTGAAGTAGCTGCGCGCGGCGCCGTTCAGCGCGTCATGAAGGTAGAACCGGATCACCGGACGGTCGGCGTCGGGGAGATGGGTCCGCCAGATCTCGAACGCCGCCATGGCCGCGACCAAGACCGCCGCCATCGAGACGACGGTGAGGACGTGGCGGTGGCGCCAAACAGACAGGGCCGCCGCGACGGCGGCTATGAGCGCCGCCAGGACCTCTTCCCGGATCGTGAAGCCGACGAACCCGATCGCGAGCGCCGCGGCGAGGAGAGCCGGTGATTGTCTTTCGATCGCGACGTCGGCCACGGCAATGCACCCGACCGCGGCGGTGAAGGCCGGGATGGCGTCCATGAACGACGTCGAGATCAACCCGTAACCGGGGAGCACCGCGACGAGCGCCGTTCCCAACAGGGCAGTTCCCGGGGCGAGGCGCCTCGCCAGAATCCGGAAGGTGAGCAAGAGGCCGACGACGCCGAGCACGGCAACGGCGGTCTGCTGGACCCAGATCCACCGGCCCAGTGGTCCGAGCAGCACCAACTGGCCGACCAGCGCGCTGCGATTCCAGTTCTGGAGCTGGATTTGCCCTGTCCGGGCGAAGATCTCGGCGGCCTTGCTGTACGACCAGGAGTCGTTGTGGGGGATGGAGATGCTGTGGGTCGTCAGGGAGAGGACGAACGGCACGCCGACGCCGAAGGCGAGGATGGCCGTCAGGGCGACCCACCGACGAGCACGCCCCCCATCCGGCACGACCCTTGCTGGGACACGGGGATCCTCGGTTTCTCGAGCTGAGAGATCCGGCGGCGGCATCGCCTGACGGTAGCAAAGGCAAAACTCCAGGCCCCGGCGCGAAACGGGGGTATTCAGGCAATGCGGAGGGGGACAAGGCGAGAGGAATCGCGCGGCAGGAAAGCCGTGGAGCGAGCGACGGGAATCGAACCCGCGTTCTCAGCTTGGGAAGCTGATGTTCTGCCGCTGAACTACGCTCGCCAGCCCGATCGGACGACTCGAACCGTTCGCGAGCCTCCGGATCCCTCAAGTCACCGCCGTCACTGTATCGTGCGAACCGAAGATGATCCTTTCCGACACGTCTATCCGCGAGGCCCTAGCGGCGGGTCGCATCGTCATCGATCCGCTCGACGAGACCGCCATCCAACCGTCCTCGGTCGATCTTCACGTCGACCGCTACTTCCGCGTCTTCCGGAGCCATACCGCACGCGTCATCGACGTGAAGGAGAACCAGGAGTCGCTCACCGAGCTCGTCGAGATAAGTCGCGATGAGCCGTTGATCCTGCATCCCGGGGAGTTCGTGCTGGGTTCGACGCTCGAGAGGGTGGCGCTGGCCGACGATCTCGTCGGGCGGCTCGAGGGCAAGTCGGGTCTCGGCCGGCTGGGCCTGCTCATCCACTCGACCGCCGGATTCGTCGACCCCGGGTTCGCCGGGTATCTGACCCTCGAGCTGTCGAACGTCGCCAGCCTGCCAATCACCGTCTACCCGGGCATGAAGATCGGCCAGATCAGCTTTCTGGCCATGACATCGCCGGCCGAGCGGCCCTATGGCTCGAAGTCGCTCGGCTCGAAGTACCAGAACCAGCGGGGTCCGACGCCGAGCCGTTACTTCGAGAACTTCCGGCAAGAAGCGGACAGCTAAGGCCCGAGCCCGGCAACCGCGCGAGTAGCGCGGGTCAGCCAGCCTGGCGGGCGACCGCCTCCGCCGCGGCGCGGATCGCCTCGGGGTCGCCGAGGTAGCGGGCGGAGACGAGGTGCAGGCTCTCGTCGAGCTCGTAGACGCGGGGGACCCCCGTCGGGATGTCGAGCGAGACGATCTCGTCGTCGCTCAGGTGCTCGACGTACTTGGCGAGGGCGCGCAAGCTGTTGCCATGGGCGACGACGAGCACCGTGCGCCCCTCGAGGAGGTCCTTGCCGATCCGGTCCTCGAAGTAGGGGATGAGCCGGCGCACAACGTCGGCGAGGCACTCCGAGCCCGGGAGGGCGTCAGGAGGGACGTCGGCGTAGCGGGGGTCGTTCACCGGGTGGTTGGGGTCGTCGAGGGGCACCGGGTCGGGCGGGGTGGCGTAGCCGCGGCGCCACGCCTTCACCTGGTCGGCACCGAAACGCTCGCTGGCCTCCTTCTTGTTCGTCCCCTGGAGCTTCCCGTAGTGGCGCTCGTTGAGCCGCCAGTGCCGGTGCACCGGGAGGTAGCTGCGGCCGGCGACGGAGAGGGCAATGTCGCAGGTCCGGACGGCGCGCGTGAGAACGGAGGTGTGGACGACGTCGATGACGAGACCGGGCTCGGCGGCCAGCGCCGCGCCCGCCGCCCGGGCCTCCTCCTCGCCCTTCGGCGACAGGTCGACGTCCGTCCAGCCGGTGAACAGGTTGGAGGCGTTCCACACGCTTTCGCCGTGGCGGAGGATCACGAGGGTGTGCACCGCCTCAGGGTAGCGAGCGCGGCGCGGCTTCGTGGGACCGCACCGGGGCGTGTCCGTTCCCGTGCACCGTTTGGCTTCGCGCCGGGCACGGCGCGGGTCGTCGGGGCGACACGTCCCGGCGCGGCTCCGCTCCCCCTGTGACCAGCACTTCTACTGGGGCAATAAGTTGACAACTATACACTTAACTTTGCTATAGTGTCGGTTAACAAGCCGGGTGGCCGGCGGCCGTGATGCAGCGAGCTGCCCGGACAGGACATCAGATCAGTGGAGGCAGGACGAATGGCAAAGGCGGTCGGTATCGACCTCGGGACGACGAACTCGGTCGTGGCGGTCCTGGAAGGCGGCGAGCCAACGGTCATCCCCAACGCCGAGGGAGGTCGCACGACCCCGTCGGTCGTCGCTTTCGCGAAGTCGGGCGAGGTGCTCGTGGGCGAGGTCGCGAAGCGTCAGGCGATAACGAACCCGGACCGCACCGTCCGGTCGGTGAAGCGGCAGATGGGAACGAGCTGGACGATCGACATCGACGGGAAGGCCTACACGGCGCAGGAGATATCCGCCCGGATCCTCCAGAAGCTGAAGCGCGATGCCGAGGCGTTCCTCGGTGACAGCGTGAACCAGGCCGTGATCACCGTGCCGGCCTACTTTGACGACGCCCAGCGCACCGCGACGAAGGAGGCGGGTCAGATCGCCGGGCTCGAGGTGCTGCGGATCATCAACGAGCCGACGGCCGCGGCCCTCGCCTACGGGCTGGACAAGGAGGGCGCCGACCAGACAATCCTCGTGTTCGACCTCGGTGGGGGGACGTTCGACGTGTCGGTGCTCGAGATCGGCGAGGGCGTCTTCGAGGTCAAGTCGACCTCGGGCAACACCCATCTCGGCGGCGACGACTGGGACCAGCGGGTCATCGACTGGCTCGTGAAGTCGTTCAAGGACAACGAAGGCGTCGACCTGTCGAACGACAAGATGGCGCTGCAGCGGCTGAAGGAGGCCGCCGAGAAGGCCAAGATCGAGCTGTCCGCCGTCCAGGAGACGGCGATCAACCTCCCGTTTATCACGGCCACCTCCGACGGGCCCAAGCACCTCGACGTCAAGCTGACGCGGTCCAAGTTCGAGGAGTTGACCGAGGACCTCGTCCAGGCGTGCCGCGGCCCGTTCGAACAGGCGATGAAGGACGCCGGGCTGACGAACTCCGACATCCACCACGTCATCCTGGTCGGCGGTTCGACTCGCATGCCGGCCGTCCAGCAGCTCGTCCGCGAGATGTCCGGCAAGGAGGCCCACAAGGGCGTCAACCCCGACGAGGTCGTCGCCGTCGGCGCGGCGATCCAGGCCGGCGTGCTGAAGGGCGAGGTGAAGGACATCCTGCTCCTCGACGTGACGCCGCTCAGCCTCGGTATCGAGACGAAAGGCGGCATCATGCACCGCCTCATCGAGCGGAACTCGACGATCCCGACGAAGCGGTCCGAGGTCTTCACGACGGCCGAGGACAACCAGCCGTCGGTCGAGATTCACGTCCTGCAGGGCGAACGCGAGATGGCGATGTACAACAAGACGCTCGGCAAGTTCCAGCTCGTCGACCTACCGCCGGCACCGCAGGGCATCCCGCAGATCGAGGTGACCTTCGACATCGACGCCAATGGCATCGTCCACGTCTCCGCCAAGGACCGCGCGACTTCCAAGGAGCAGTCGATGACGATCACCGGCCAAACCTCGTTGCCGCATGACGAGATCGAACGAATGGTGCGGGACGCCGAGCAGCACGCCGCCGACGACCGGAGGCGCAAGGAAGAGGCGGAGACGCGCAACCAGGCGGACACCCTGGTCCACCGGACCGAGAAGCTTCTCAAGGACGAGGGCTCGAAGTTCACGGGCGACGAGAAGGACCGCGTGGAGACGGCGCTGAAGGGCTTGAAAGAAGCCCTCACCGGGTCGAACGTCGAAGCGATCCGTTCGGCTTCCGACGCTCTGCTGTCGGCATCCCAGGCCTTCGCCCAGCGCCTGTACGAGCAGGCGTCGGCCCAGTCCTCGGCCACCGGTGGCGGTGCGTCCGATGCCTCGGGGACCCCGCCTTCCGATGACGAGGTCGTCGACGCCGAGATCGTCGACGACGCCGGGTCGGCCGGGGCATGACCGGGGACGACCCTCTCACCGGGCCCGGGCCGGGCGAGTCCGGTCCGGCCGATGACGGGCGGGACGCCCCCGTCCTCGCGGACCACGACCAGGAGGCGGCCGACGAACCCAGGCCCGAGGACGCGCTCGCCGAGTTGACCGCCGAGCGCGACGATTACCTCGACGCCCTCCGGAGGCTCCAGGCGGAGTTCGAGAACTTCCGGAAACGGACCGTGCGCCAGCAGACCGACCTGCTCACGCGGGCGTCCGAGGCGGTCGTGGAGCGGCTCTTCCCGGTGCTCGATGCGCTCGATCTCGCGATCGCCCACGTCGGCGAGGAGGAGGCGACCGCCGCTCACCTGAGGAGCGCTCTCGGGCAGATCAACTCGTTGCTGCGCGACACGCTCGCCCAGGAGGGCCTCGAGCGGATCGACGGCGTCGGCGTGCCATTCGACCCGACGATCCACGACGCGGTGGCCCACGTGCCCCGCGAGGTGCCCGAGGGCCCGGACGAGGAGGCCGGGACCCCCGCCGACGACGGCGTGCGGGTCGTCGAGGTGATGCGGGCCGGGTACGGCCTGAAAGGGCGGGTGCTGCGGCCCGCGATGGTGAAGGTGGAGGGCTAGGCGTCGCGTGACAGCCCAGCGGGAGTGGTTCGAGACCGATTACTACAAGGTGCTCGGCGTCCGTCCGGACGCGCCCGACAAGGAGATCACCCGCGCCTATCGCCGGCTCGCCAAGCAGCACCACCCGGACGCCAACCCCGGGCACGAGGACCGTTTCAAGGAGATCTCCGCCGCCTACGACGTACTCGGCGATCCGGACAAGCGCAAGGAGTACGACGAGGTCCGCCGGCTCGGCGCCGCCGGCCCGGGATTCGGTCAGCCCGGCGGGTTCAACTTCAACATCGGCGACCTTTCCGACCTGTTCGGCGGCGTGTTTCGCCAGGGAGGAGGACGGCGACGCGGTGGACCGGCCGCAGGACCCCGACGAGGCGACGACGTCGAGGCCGAACTGCACCTCGCCTTCGCCGAGGCCGTCGAGGGGGTCGTGACGACCGTCAACGTCACGACGCCGGTGGCGTGCCACAGCTGCGGCGGTTCGGGGTCGAAACCGGGCACGATGCCGGCTGTCTGCCCCCGCTGCGGCGGATCCGGGGTGGTGAACGACAACCAGGGCCTGTTCTCGCTGGCGACGACGTGCACGGAATGCCACGGCCGGGGGACGAAGGTCGTCGACCCCTGCCCGACGTGCTTCGGGACCGGGCTCGAGCGCCGCGAACGCCGGGTGCGGGTGCGCGTTCCCGCCGGCGTCGAGGACGGCAAGCGGATCCGC
This sequence comes from Acidimicrobiales bacterium, assembly GCA_050013835.1. Lineage (GTDB taxonomy): Bacteria > Actinomycetota > Acidimicrobiia > Acidimicrobiales > Bog-793 > Bog-793. Next base: position 94,197 of record JBEKEM010000002.1, on the reverse strand, counting down.
GTGAAAGGACGCGGCGAACCGGGACGTGACGGCGGACTCGCCGGGGACCTCCTCGTCACGCTTCGCGTGACCCCGCACCCGCTCTTCGGCCGGCGCGGGCGTGACCTCACGCTCAACGTCCCGGTCACCTACCCCGAGGCGGCGCTCGGCGCGACCATCACGGTGCCGTCGCTCGGCCGCCCCGTGACCCTGAAGATCCCGCCGGGGACGAAGACCGGCCAGGTGCTGCGCGTCCGGGGAAAAGGGCTCCAGCACGGCTCGCAGGCGGGCGACCTCCTCGTCACCGTCGAGGTGGTCGTGCCTTCCAAGCTCACCGATACTGAGCGCAAGGCCATCGAGGCTCTCGCCCAGGCCTCACCAGCTTCGCCGCGCGCCCACCTGGGGGTCTGAGGCGATGGCACCCCGTCCGGGATCCCGTCAGCCACCGCGGGCCTTATACGTGATCTCCATCGCCGCCGAGATCGCCGGCGTCCATCCGCAGACGCTCCGGATCTACGAGCGCCGCGGGCTGCTCGACCCCGAGAGGACCGGTGGTGGCAGCCGGCGCTACTCGGACGCGGACATCGCGCAGCTCCGGCGGATCCAGGAGCTGACGAGCGCCGGCGTGAACCTCGAGGGTGTGCGGCGGGTCCTCGCGCTCGAGGCGGAGGTCGCCCGATTGCAAGCCGATCTCGCCGCCGCCCAGGCGGCAATGCGCGAGGCCGTCTTGCGCACCCACAAGCAGTACCGCAGGGATCTCGTCCCGGTTCGAGGTGAGCACCTCCCGGCGACGCGACGACCCTAGTCAGAAGGGCAGACCATGGCACTCGACCCCAACCGCTGGACGCTGAAGACCCAGGAGGCTGTGCAGGAGGCGTCGCGCCGCGCCGCCGACGTCGACCAGGCCGAGGTGACACCTGCCCACGTGCTCCTCGCCGCGCTCGGTCAGGCCGACGGGCTGGCGCCGGGGCTGCTCGAGCGGATGGGCGCCAACCCGGCGGAGACGCGCGCGCGGCTTGAGGCGACGCTCGCGCACGCCCCTCGGGCCTTCGGCGGGCAGGGCCCGCAGCTCGCCAAGGCGACGGTGGAGGCCTTCGAGCGCGCCGACGCGACCCGTCGCGAGATGGGCGACGACTACCTCTCGCTCGAGCACCTGCTGCTCGCCATGGCCGAAGACCTCGGCGTGGACCGGGCGAAACTACTCGAGGCGATCCGCCAGGTGCGCGGTTCGCACCGCGTGACTTCCCAGGACCCCGAGGGCACCTACCGCGCCCTCGAGCGCTACGGGCGGGACCTCACCGAGCTCGCGCGCCGGGGGAAGCTCGACCCCGTCATCGGCCGGGACGAGGAGATCCGCCGCGTGATCCAGGTGCTCTCGCGGCGCACGAAGAACAACCCGGTCCTTATCGGCGAGCCCGGTGTCGGCAAGACGGCCATCGTGGAGGGCCTGGCCAACCGCATTGTCGAGGCTGACGTGCCGGAAGGGATGCGCAACAAGCGCATCGTCGCGCTCGACCTGTCGGCGATGGTCGCCGGGGCGAAGTATCGGGGGGAGTTCGAGGAGCGGCTGCGCGCCGTGCTGCGGGAGGTCGTCGACTCCGGAGGCGAGGTCATCACCTTCCTCGACGAGCTCCACACGATCGTCGGGGCCGGAGCGGCCGAGGGCGCGATGGACGCCGGGAACATCATCAAGCCGATGCTCGCCCGGGGTGAGCTTCACCTCATCGGGGCGACGACGCTCGACGAGTACCGGAAGCACGTCGAGAAGGACGCCGCCCTGGAGCGCCGTTTCCAGCCGATCCTCGTCGGCCCACCGTCGGTCGAGAGCACGATCGCCATCCTCCGGGGTTTGAAGGAGCGCTACGAGGTTCACCACGGCGTTCGGATTCAGGATGCCGCCCTCGTTGCCGCGGCGGTGCTGTCCGACCGCTACGTGACGGGCCGCTTCCTGCCGGACAAGGCGATCGACCTCATCGACGAGGCGGCCAGCCGGTTGCGGATCGAGATAGACTCGGTGCCGACCGAGATCGACGTCATCACGCGCCGCATCCGCCAGCTCGAGATCGAACAGGTCGCCCTCGCCAAGGAGACGGACCCCGCCTCGATCGAGCGGCGCGAGGGGATCGAGTCCGAGCTCGCCGACCTCCACGACACCGAGCGCGCGATGACGGCGCACTGGCAGGCGGAGAAGGACGCCATCTCATCGATCCGGGAGCTGAAGGGCCGGCTCGAAGAGCGGCGGGGCGAGGCGGAGCGCTTCGTGCGCGACGGTGACCTCGGAGGCGCGGCGGCGATTCGCTACGGCGAGATCCCCGAGATCGAGGCCAAGATCACCGCTGCCACTGCCAAGCTCAGCGAGCTGCAGTCGGACCAGCGCATGCTGAAAGAGGAGGTCGACGCCGAGGACGTCGCCGAGGTCATCTCGCACTGGACCGGAGTGCCCGTCAGCCGCCTGATGGAGGGTGAGATCGCCAAGCTCGTCAGGATGGAGGATGTTCTCCATCGTCGCGTCGTTGGTCAGAACGCGGCGGTGGCGGTGGTCGCCAACGCCATCCGGCGAAGCCGGGCCGGCCTCGCTGACCCGCACCGGCCGATCGGCTCCTTCCTCTTTCTCGGCCCGACTGGCGTCGGCAAGACCGAACTCGCTCGGGCGCTCGCCGAGTTCCTGTTCGACGACGAGCGGGCGATGATCCGCCTCGACATGGGCGAGTACCAGGAGAAGCACACGGTCGCCCGCCTCGTCGGCGCTCCCCCGGGCTACGTCGGCTACGAGGAGGGCGGCCAGCTCACCGAGGCCGTGCGGCGGCGGCCGTACGCGGTGGTGCTGCTCGACGAGATCGAGAAGGCGCACCCCGACGTCTTCAACGCCCTTCTGCAGGTGCTCGACGACGGGCGGCTCACCGACGGCCAGGGGCGGACGGTCGACTTCACGAACACGGTGCTCGTCATGACCTCGAACCTGCGCGGCGAGCCGATCGACTTCTTCAAGCCGGAGTTCGTCAACCGCATCGACGAGATCGTTCGGTTCCGCGAGCTCGACCGCGCGGACATCGTCGCGATCGTCGACATCCAGCTTGCCGTGCTCGAGAGGCGACTCGCCGACCGGGACCTGTCGCTCGTGGTGTCGCCGGCGGCGAAGGCGCTGCTCGCCGAGCGCGGCTACGACCCGCAGTTCGGTGCCCGGCCGATCCGACGGGTCATCCAGCGGGAGATCGGCGATCCCCTGGCACTCGCCCTGTTGGCGGGGAACTACGCCGACGGAGCTGTCGTGCAGGTCGACGTGGCCGACGGGAAGTTCTCTCTCAACTAGGGCCGAATTCGGCAAGAAGGACTCGCGCGTCGCCTACGGGAGCCCAAGATGCAGGGCGGTCGCCGCAGAAGCTGGAACAAGTTGCGCCGCGCCGCGTGGTTTTCGCGTGAGCCCTTTTGGCAAATTCCAGGCTTGCTTGCGTCGGCCAGTAGGATCGGGCCGTCGAGCCGGAGGGGAGCCTGGTGCCCGCGACCGTCGTGGTCGGTACCCAGTGGGGCGACGAGGGGAAGGGGAAGCTGACCGACCTTCTCGCCCGGGACATGCGGCTTGTCGTGCGTTACCAGGGCGGCCACAACGCCGGCCACACGATCGTCGTCGGCGGCGAAACCTTCGCCCTCCAGCTCATCCCGAGCGGCGTGCTCTACCCCGACACCGTGCCGGTCATCGGCAACGGCGTCGTCGTCGATCCCGCCGTCCTTGTCGCCGAGCGCGACACCCTCGAGGCACGTGGCATCGACACGAGCCGGCTCGTCGTCTCGGGCAACGCCCACCTGATCATGCCGTACCACTACGAGATCGACCGGGCGACGGAACGCGCGCTGGGCAAGAACAAGCTCGGCACGACCAAGCGCGGCATCGGGCCGGCCTACGCCGACAAGGCAGCCCGGATCGGGCTGCGGGTCCAGGACCTGCTCGACGCGAAGATCTTCCGGCAGAAGCTCGACGTGGCGTTGCGCGAGAAGAACCTCGTCCTCGCCAAGGTTTTCAACCGGCTCGCCCTCGACGGCCGGGAGATCACGCGGCTGTACCTCGAGGAGCTCGCCCCGCGCATCGCGCCGATGATCGGCGACACTGTCGGGCTCGTGCACGAGGCGCTCGACGCCGGGGAGAACGTCATGCTCGAAGGGGCCCAGGCGACCTACCTCGACCTCGACCACGGGACGTACCCCTACGTCACGTCGTCGAACCCGACCGCCGGTGGTGCTTGCGCCGGGAGCGGGGTCGGGCCCCGGGACATCAACCGTGTCGTCGGCATCGCCAAGGCCTACGTGACCCGTGTCGGCGCTGGTCCGTTCCCAACCGAGGTCGATGGCGAGCTCGCCGACACGCTCGTCGAACGCGGGCACGAGTACGGCACGAACACCGGCCGCCGCCGCCGCCCCGGTTGGCTCGACCTCGTGATGCTCCGCCACGCCGTGCGGCTGAACTCGGTTTCCGAGATCGCCCTCACCAAGCTCGACGTGTTGTCGGCCCTGGAGAGCGTGAAGCTCTGCGTCGCCTACGAGTACGAGGGCGAGCGGCTTACCCGCGTCCCGTACCACCAGTCGGTGCTCCACCGGGTGCGCCCGATCTACGAGGAGCTGCCGGGCTGGGGCGAGGACCTCTCGGCCGCGACGAAGACGGGCGATCTGCCCCCTACGGCCCGTGACTTCCTGCGGATGATCGCCGAGTACGCGAGGGCGCCGATCTCCTACGTGGGCGTCGGGCCCGGTCGTGAGCAGTACGTGCGGTTCGCGGCGTGAAGGTCTGCGTCGTCGGTTCCGGTGCCCGGGAGCACGCCCTCGCGCTCGCCTGCGCGCGCACGGCGGACGTCGTCGCCACCCCGGGGAACCCGGGGATCGAGGGGATCTCCCCCGAGGGCCACGTGCTCGAGTCGCGGGCCGCGCCACCCGAGGAGATCGAGGCGGACCTCTACGTCGTCGGTCCCGAGGTTCCGCTCGTCGCCGGGCTGGCCGACCGCCTGCGCGGGCGGGGCGGGCTCGTGCTCGGGCCCGGGGCGGACGGTGCCCGGCTCGAGGGCTCGAAGGCGTACATGAAGGAGCTCGCCGCCGCCGCCGGGGTGCCGACGGCCCGCTTCGCCGTGTTCGACCGCCCTGACGAGGCGCTCGCCCACCTGCGTCGCTCCCCCGGCCCGTACGTCGTCAAGACCGACGGGCTCGCCGCCGGCAAGGGGGTGCTCGTCACCGCCGACCTGGCCGAGGCGGAGGCCGACGTGGCGGCGAAGCTCTCGGGAACGGCCTTCGGTGCCGCCGGGCGGCGTGTCGTGATCGAGGAGGCGCTCACCGGCCGCGAGGCGTCGCTGCTTGCCGTCTGTGACGGGGTGCGGGCGCTCGCCCTCCCGGTCGCTCGGGATTACAAGCGCGCCCTCGACGGTGACCTCGGCCCGAACACGGGCGGGATGGGGGCCTGCTCCCCGGTCCCGTTCGTCGAGGGGAGCGATCTCGACGAGGCGATGGATCGGATCGTGCTGCCGACCCTCGCCGAGCTGCGTCGACGGGGGATCGACTACCGGGGCGTGCTCTACGCGGGGCTGATGCTCAGCGACTCGGGGCCGCGGCTCGTTGAGTTCAACGTGCGCTTCGGCGACCCCGAGACCGAGGTCGTGCTGCCCCGCGTCGAGGGCGACCTGGCAGGTCTGCTCGCCGCCGCCGCCGCCGGGAGGGTGCCCGACTCGGTGGGGGTGGCGCCGGACTGCGCCGTCTGCGTGATCGCCGCGGCCGCCGGCTACCCGAGCGACCCGCGGCACGGTGACGTGATCCGCGGCCTTGAGGCCGCCTCGTCGGTCGAGGGGGTGACCGTCCTGCACGCCGGGACCCGGCGGGACCCCGGGGGCGAACTACGGACGGACGGCGGGCGGGTGCTCGCCGTCACGGCGGTCGCGCCGACGGTCGAGGGGGCCAGGGGCCGCGCCTACGAAGCGATCGGCGCGATTGAGATCGCAGGTTTCCAGTACCGACGCGACATCGCCGAGCCGGCCCGCGTGGGGAGCGAGCGATGATCGACCGCTACGCGCTGCCGGAGATGGCAGCCCTTTTCACCGACGAGGCGCGGCTCGCCCTCTGGCTCGAGGTCGAGCTGCTCGCGGTCGAAGGGTGGTCCGGGCTCGGCGTCGTCGCGCCCGAGGCCGCCGCCGCGGCCCGGCGACGCGCCCCCGTGGTCGACGCCGCCTTCGTCGCCGCCGTCAACGCGCGCGAACGCGTGACGGACCACGACGTCGCCGCCTTCGTCGACGTCGTGGGCGAGGCGATAGGTCCGCCCGAGAGTGCCTGGATCCACTACGGGCTTACCTCGTCCGACGTCGTTGACACGGCGCTTTCGGTGACGCTCTGCCGCGCGGCCGACCTCCTCGTCGGGGCGGCCGAGGGCCTCGCCGAGGTGCTATCGCGTCGCGCCCTCGAGTTCGCCGCGGCACCGACCGTCGGCCGCACCCACGGGATGCACGCCGAACCGACGACGTTCGGGGCGAAGCTCGCCCTGTACTGCCTGCAGGTGGAGCGCGACCGGGTCCGACTCGAGCAGGCCCGCGCCGCGGTCGCCGTGGGCAAGCTCTCCGGCGCCGTCGGGACGTACTCGAACGTTGATCCCGCCGTCGAGGCGCACGTTTGTGCGGCGCTCGGGATCACCTCGACCCCGGCGAACCAGGTGATCTCCCGCGACCGCCACGCCCAGTTCCTGTACGCGATCGCCTCGACCGGGACGACGATCGAGGCGATCGCCGTCGAGCTCCGTCACCTGCAGCGCAGCGAGGTCGGCGAGGTCGAGGAGGCCTTCGCCACGGGCCAGAAGGGCTCCTCGGCGATGCCGCACAAGAGGAACCCGATCACCTCCGAGCGCCTTGTCGGCATCGCCCGGCTGCTGCGCGGCTACCTCGTCACCGGGCTCGAGGACGTCGCCCTCTGGCACGAGCGGGACATCTCGCACAGCTCGGCCGAACGGATCATCCTCCCGGACGCCAGCCAGCTCTGCTACTACGCGCTCGTGCGGGCCGCGCGGCTCGTCGACGGGCTCGTCGTCCACACCGACCGGATGCGGGAGAACCTGCTCGAAGGCTCGTACGGGCTCGTCTTCTCGCAGCCTGTCCTGCTTGCCTTGGTCGGCGCGGGCCTCGACCGGGACGGGGCTTACGCGATCGTGCAGCGTGACGCCCGCCGCGCCGCCGACGAGCGGCGCCCGTTCCGGGCCGTGCTGGAGGAGGACGAGGAGCTCGCCGCCGCGCTCGGCGCCGGGCGGGTCGGCGCCGTCCTCGACGAGGCCTTCGGCCTCGAGCGGGCGCTCCGCCACGTGCACCGCATCACCGATGCAATTCGGGAGGTCGGTCGGTGACCCTCGAGCTCGTCTACTCGGGAAAGGTGCGCGACGTTTACGACGCCGGCGGGGACCTACTGCTGATGGTCGCCTCCGACCGGATCTCCGCCTACGACCACGTCTTCGACAAGCCGGTGCCCGACAAGGGGCGCGTGCTGACGGCGATGACGGCCTACTGGAGCGGCGAGCTGACGGAGCTCGCACCGACCCACCTCGTGTCCGCAGATCCCGAGTGCTTCCCGGCCGAGACGCGCACCTGGACGGGCCTCGCCGGCCGGGGGATGCTCGTTCGGCGGGCGGAGATGCTGCCGATCGAGTGCATCGTGCGCGGGTACCTGACCGGTTCGGCCTGGCGCGAGTACCGAGCGCACGGGACGATGCACGGCGAGCCGCTGCCGACCGGTCTCGAAGAGGCGTGCCGCCTTCCGGAGCCGGTGTTCACGCCGTCGACGAAGGCGATGACGGGTCATGACGAGAACATCTCGTTCGCCGCCGCGGCCGAGCTGATCGGGGCCGGCCGCGCCGAGCGGGTCCGCGAGATTTGCCTCGCCGTCTACTCGCGGGCGGCGGCCCAGGCGCTCAAGCGGGGCGTCATCATCGCCGACACGAAGTTCGAGCTCGGTCTCGTCGACGGCGAGCTCACGATCTGCGACGAGATCATCACGCCGGACTCGTCGCGCCTGTGGGACGCTGTCGGCTGGGCCCCGGGGCGGACGCCGCCTTCGTACGACAAGCAGCCGATGCGCGACTGGGCGGCGACGACCGGCTGGGACATGGCGTCGCCACCGCCGCCGATGCCCGACGAGGTCGTCGTCTCGACGCGGGCGCGCTACATCGACGCCTATGAACGGATCACCGGGCTTCGGCTCGCCGAATGGTGGGAGGACGGAGGGAGAAAGTGAACTACGGCATCATCGTCGAGATCCGTAGCCTCGCCGGGCTGGCCGATCCGGAGGGGCTCGCCATCGAGCGGGCGCTCCCGTCACTCGGTTTCGACGGCGTGCGGGGCGTCCACGTCGGCAAGGTCTTCCGGTTCTCGGTGGAGGCCCCGACCGAGGCCGTGGCGCGCCGGACGGCCGAGGAGATGTGCGAACGGCTACTCGCCAACCCGGTGATCGAGCGCGCCGAGATCCGCGTCGACACCGAGTCGGCAGGAGCTCCGGCGTGACGGCGGAGATTGGCATCGTCCGCTTCCCCGGTTCGAACTGCGAGTACGACGTCGCCCGGGTGCTGGAGGCGCTAGGCGCCTCGACGCGGATCATCTGGCACGGCGCGGAGACCGTGGGCGGCGTCGGCGCTGTCGTCATCCCGGGCGGTTTCGCCCACGGTGACTACCTACGGCCCGGGGCGATCGCCCGCTTCTCCCCCGTCATGGAGGCGGTCGCCGACTTCGCCGCGGCGGGCGGTCCCGTCGTCGGGATCTGCAACGGCTTCCAGGTGCTGACGGAGGCGGGGATGCTCCCCGGGGCGCTGACGCGCAACGTCGGGCTCCGGTTCATCTGCCGGACCGTCGAGTGCACCGTCGAGTCGACGTCCAGCGTGCTCACCGGCCGCGCCCTGGCGGGCGAGGTACTCCGGCTGCCGATCAACCACTACGAGGGCAATTACATCTGCGATCCGGAGACGCTCGACGCTATCGAGGCCGGCGGCCAAGTCGTGTTGCGTTACCGGGACAACCCGAACGGCGCCCTCAACGCGATCGCCGGCGTCGCCAATGCCACGGGCAACGTCGTTGGGATCATGCCGCACCCCGAGCGCGCCTCCGACCCCCTCGGCGTCGGCACCGACGGGGTGATCCTGCTCGAGTCACTGCTCGCGGCGGCGGAGACATGACGATCAGCCCCCCGGCCTCCGCGCCGGTCGAAGCGGCGATCTAGGTCCCGGCGCTCCGGTGGACGCCAGCGCGGCGCAACACCTCGGCTGGGACCCCCGCCTCGCGCCAGGTCGCGTAGTCGATGCCCTTGCGGGCGCCGTACTCGGCGGCGGCACCGACGAAGCCCTTCTCGAGCGCCGAGATGTCTTCGGGGCCGCTCCCCGTCGCGAGCCGAGCCTCGATGCTCTTGCGGCGCTGGATGAGGTGGAGCCTCTGCAGGGGGTCAGCGTCCTTCAGACGGGCGGAGATGTCGTTCAACTGCTTACGGAGCGACTCGGCACTCGGCCGGCGTCCCCGCCGCGGACGGTTCCGCTCGAGGGCCTCCAGGTAACGCCGCACGGCGAGGCCCTGTGTCCGGCCCGCGGCGAGCGCCGCCTTGTGTTCCGAGGTCATCGAAGTTCGCTTCCTTGGAGGTGTCATAACTCCACTATGGCCGCGGAAAGGTTCGAATGCAATTCCTTAATGCCGTGGCAGGGTTTTCCCATTTCACCACGCCATCCGGAAGGGGTAGAAGGCGTTGAACATCTCCACTGATCGCGCAGAATCTGATGATCTCCGACGTCACCGCAGTCTCGGGCTCACCGACGATGAGTACGACATGATTGTCGGGGTCCTCGGACGGCGACCGACCGACACGGAACTCGCGATGTATTCCGTGATGTGGAGCGAGCACTGTTCGTACAAGTCGTCGAGGGCCCACCTGTCCCGACTGCCCACCCGGGCGCCCTACGTGCTGGTAGGGCCTGGCGAGAACGCCGGGGTCATTGACGTGGGCGACGGGATCGCCGTCGCGATGCGGATTGAAAGCCACAACCACCCCTCGTACATTGAGCCCTACCAGGGGGCGGCGACGGGTGTCGGCGGGATCCTGCGCGACATCTTCACGATGGGCGCTCGGCCAATTGCCCTCATGGATCCGCTTTTCTTTGGTTCCCCGGAGGACGCGCGCAGCCGGTACATCCTCGACGGTGTCGTGCGCGGCATCGCCGGTTATGGGAACGCCGTCGGCGTGCCAACGGTGGGGGGCCAGATCACGTTCGATTCGACCTACCGGTCGAATCCGCTCGTCAACGTCTTCTGCCTTGGCGTGCTGCCGATTTCCCGACTCGCGCTTTCCGCGGCGTCCGGGGTGGGCAACCTCGCCGTCCTGCTCGGCTCGGCGACGGGACGTGACGGGATCGGCGGGGTGAGCGTGCTCGCCTCCGCCGGCTTCGCCGAGGCCGACGCCGCCGGGGAGTCCGAGAAACGCCCGAGCGTCCAGATCTCCGACCCCTACGAGGAGAAGCGCCTCATCGAGGCCTGTCTGGAGCTCCTGGACGCCGGCCTCGTCGTCGGCATCCAGGACCTGGGCGGGGCTGGCCTGTCATGCGCGACGAGCGAGACCGCCGCCCATGCGCGCCTGGGGATGGATGTCGATGTTTCCCGGGTGCCGCGCCGCGAGCCGGGGATGACCCCGGTCGAGGTGATGACGAGCGAGAGCCAGGAGCGGATGCTGGCGATCGTCGCCCCGGAATCGCTCGCCGCCGTCGAGGAGGTGTGCAGCCGCTGGGAGGTCCAGGCGACGGCGATCGGCGTCGTCACGGCACCGGACGCGGAAGGGGTCGGCCGGTTGCGGATCCTCGACGGCCCCGAAGGCCCGGTCGTGGCCGACATGCCTGCCTCGTCGCTCGCCGACGACGCCCCCCTGTACGACCGTCCGCTCGCGCCGCCGGCGGACCTCGTCGAGCGGCGTGCCGACGACCCGTCCCGCCTGCCGGCGCCTTCCGACCCGGGTCAGGACCTGCTGGAACTGCTGGCTGACGCGGCCCCCGTCTACCGCCAGTACGACCACCAGTTGTTCTTGAACACGGTCATCGGTCCGGGAGAGGGCGACGCCACGGTCCTCAAGCTCGCCGCCCCGGGGATCCCCTGGGGTGGCAAGGCGCTCGCGATGAGTGCCGACGGGAACCCCGGCTGGTGTGCCGTCGACCCCCGTCTCGGCACGGCGGCGACCGTCGCGGAGTCGGCCCTCAACGTCTCGTGCGCCGGCGCGACCCCGCTCGCCCTCGTGAACTGCCTCAACTTCGGGAACCCCGAGCACCCCGAGGTGATGTGGCAGCTCTCCGAGGCGATCGACGGCATGTCGCAGGCCTGCGAGGCGCTCGCCATCCCAGTCATCGGCGGCAACGTCTCGCTCTACGACGAGTCGGGGGGACGCGACATCGACCCGACTCCGGTCGTGGCCGTGGTCGGGCTGATCGGGCGCATCGTGCGCAAGCCGCCCGTTCCCGGGTGGCGACCGGGTGACTCCCTCATCCTCCTCGGCCCGCCCGCCGGGGGGCTCGCCGGTTCCCGCTGGGCGCGAGCGGTGGCCGGCTGCACCGGCGGTGTGCTCGCCCCAGTCGACCTGGTCGTGCACCGGGAGCTGTGCCGGTTCGTCCGCGAGCTCGTGGCCCGAGAGGCCGGCGACGACGATCCGCTGCGGCTCGTGCACGGACTGCACGACATCGCCGACGGGGGCCTCGGCGTCGCTCTCGCCGAGTGCGCGCGGACCGCCCGCACGGGGGCCGAAGTGGACGGTGTCGCCGGGCACGAGGGGCTGTTCGCCGAGCTGCCGCCCCGCGTGCTCGTCGCGACGCCGCTGCCCGACGAGCTCATGCGTCTCGCGACGGAAGCCGGTCTCGGCGCCCGGGTGTTCGGGATTGCCGGCGGCGAGCGCCTCGTCGTGCGGGGTCTCGTCGACCTCGGGCTCGACGAACTCGACTCGGCGAGTGGCGGGATCGCCGCGGCCCTGGAGGTCCGTCCACTGATCTGACCGCGGCGGCCGGTCTCGCCCGCGGGACCCGCCAGGACGGCGTCGAGTTCGTCGATCTGGTCCTCATCGGATCCGCAAGCCGATCGGCAGGTGCCCGGTTCTGCTCACCTGTCGCCGGTTCACGCCATCAGCCCGAGCCTCGTCCGGCGTGCATATCGGTTCCCCATGGGAAAGGGGTGCCGAGACGAGGCAAGGTCCTACGCCCTCGAGCCTCCGGGCGCGCCGGTCGTCTCCGACTGCCATGCCGCATGGCCCATCACCGGCCTCGGGAGCTGGGTGTGTCTCAGCGCACGTTCCCAATCATGCGGCAATGCGTAACTTGACGTACCCACTCTAACGTGCGATAATGGGTGCATGAAAGAGTTTTCCATCCCCAACCTGGCCAAACGGATTCCGACCGAGGCCGCGGCGTATGAGTTCCTGGAGGAGCTTCGCTGGCACGGCGAGCCGGTCTGCCCCCATTGCGGCTCGGTCAATGAGCACTACTTCTTGAAGGCTCGCGGTGGCGTGCGTAAGACCAACCGTGGGACTGAGACGCAGCGCCGTCTCTGGAAGTGTCGCGACTGCCGCCAGCCGTTTTCGGTCCTCACCGGGACGGTCATGCACGGTACCCACGTCCCGATTCGCACGTGGATCTTTCTTTTCTTTGAACTCTGTGCGAACAAGAACGGGCTCGCCGCGCGTGAGGTTGAGCGGAAGTACGGGCTCTCGCCGAAGTCCGCCTGGTTTGTCCTCCACCGGATCCGCGAGGCGATGCGCCGCGACCCACTGGCGGGATTGCTCGCCGGCACCATCGTTGCCGACGAGACGTGGATCGGGGGCGACCCGCGGAACAAGCACCGCAACAAGGTCGCCCGCGATGAGATGGGTAACCGGATCGGATACACGGACAAGATCCCCATCGTCTCGCTCATCCACAAGGAAACCGGAGAAGTCCGGAGCCAAGTGGTGGCCAAGGTGAACGCGACCAATCTGCGGGCTGTGCTCGACCAGCATGTCGACGCCGAGAACTCCGTGCTCCACACTGACGGAGCACAGGTCTACCGGCGGTTCCGCGGGTGGTTCGCCGACCATCAGCCAGTCGACCACATCGTCGGGGAATACGTCCGCGGAGACGTGTCCACCAACCGGGCCGAGAACTACTTCTCCCAGCTAAAGCGGTCAATCGACGGGACGCATCACCACGTGAGCGAGGAACACCTGCCCCGCTACCTGGCCGAATTCGACTTCCGGTACTCGACGCGCGAGGAGACGGACTCGGCGCGCATGACACGCCTCATGGGCCAAGTAGCAGGCAAGCGCCTGACCTACCGGCCACTGACTGACGAGGTCTAATCCTCGTCCTCTTCGGCAGGTTCGCTTTCCGGGTCGACGTGGAGCAGTGCCTCTAATGCCTTCTCGGGGTCGACGCCCTCAAGCGAAACGCGCTCGTCCCGTTCCTCGGGAGTCGGGTTATGCCCCCTCTTAGGCCGAGGCTGTTTCGTGCTCACTTACGTCCTCCACCGGCCAGGGCGTTCCGATGGGTGCCCGACCCTTGTCCCGTGCCTCCTCCCACTCCTCGAGACTACAAACCCACACGACCGGGAACGAGCCGCTGGTATCTGGCCCCCTCACGACGCGCTTCTGGAGCAGGTTTCCGAAAGCAGAACGAGCAGTCACCTGAGATCCGGGTTCAAGTTGAGTTTTCATAAGACCAGGATAACAGCGCTTTTTGCGAATGCCTACCCCAATACCAGAGAATCCTCCTATCATCTGTTGACAGCCCGGTTGGCATCTGGCAAAATGCCATCGCTAGCGGAGCGAAACCGGGCCGCAGGACGGAGAGATGCAATGGCAGTTGAGCAGCAGGAGAAGAAGCGGGTCTGGATCCCGCCCTACATCGCCTGGCGAACACTGAATGACCTGATCCTTCGCATGGAGAAGGAGGAACCGCCGGCTCGGATTGATAAGAGCTACCTGGATACGTTCTCTGGTGGCTATCAGACCCAAGTGCTCGCAGCCCTGGATGCGCTTGGCCTTCGCAACAAGAAGACCGCCGAAGTTGAAGAACGGATGCATGAACTGGTGCGGGCAGCTGACACGGAGCGCCGCGCACTAGTCGCGGCCATCCTCCGTGAGCACTACGGCGCGGTGCTTGCCCTTGGCAAGAATGCCACCCAACAGCAAATGGTGGATGCATTCCGAGAAATGGGAGTGTCGGGGACTGACACGATGCGGAAGGTCATCTCGTTCTTCCTGGCTGCCGCTAAGTACTCAGGCGTGCCGGTCAGCAAACTCTGGAAGACGCCGGCTGTCCGGCCAGCAGGACAGAAGCGGGATAAGACGCTTCGTGGCCCGTCAGACCAGCGTGGCGTCGGCCCCGGTGACGGAGGCGACTCGGGGGAGGAGCCCAAACAGAGCACGCGCAGCCTTGAGCTGGAATCTGGCGCAATCGTGACGCTCGCGGTCTCGGCCGACCTTTTCAGCTTGACCGGCCAGGACCGGGAATTCGTCTTCGGTCTGATCGACACGATGAATTCGTATAGCTCGCCCAAACGCGCCCAACTGCCTGCAGCCGGCGGGTCGGGACGAACTCCCGACGAGGGCGCGGAGAAAACGGAGGTATTTGCGTCGTGAGGAGGCGAATTGCCCCCGGACCCTTTCGTGGGCGGGCCGTCCTAGCAGGGTGACCTTGCCGCGGTCCGGGGGCGCTCCACACGGGGCACGTCTTGGTCGACCACCGCCGGGCCTTGGAAGCTGACGGTGTCGGGTCCAATCCCCGAGTGCTCCACCCTACCGCAAGCACTTCCAGCGATGGGGGAACCGTTAGGAATCACTAACGGTGATTGCCAACGAAGCTCCCCGGAGTTACACTTGCGTCCAACCCGCCTGACTCCTCAGGGGTTCAGGTCAGCAAAGGTCGCCGAAAGGCGGCCTTTTGCGCGTCAGGACCAAGACGTCGGTCGCCAAATCTGACGACCTTTCGCGTCCTTAACGGGGTTGGGGAGTTGATTCCTACGTAGATGGCGAACGTCGATGACTCTTCGTTCATCTCCGTCCAAATGGTTTGCTTGGCCCTCCGCATGATGCGGATTGCACGTCACGACCATCTTCTTGAGCTTCTGGGCCATGTTGATCGCTTCTTGCAGATCCGAATCGTTTGAGACAACCAGGGCTCCGGTCATGTCGTGGTCCGAGAAGGAGTCCCAGACAAGACGGACGGCCAGATTTACATCCGACCCCTTCTCTTCGAGCACGCTGGCCTTTTCCCGCTGGCCAGTGGCAACGATCCAGACGGTCTTTTCGTTTTGCTGGAACCGGCCCTCTTGGACGACCACTCCGGAATGCGCTCGGAGTGCTCTCCCGTAGTTGTTCTGTCGCTCTCGCTGGTCCGTATTCCCTCCGAAGATCCAGACTGGCGCGGTGAACCAGTAGACGGCTCCAACCGTGTGGGACTTCCCCAGGAGGTTCGCGGCAAAACCGCGGAGGTCTAGCCACTTGCAGTCGGGCTTGTCCTTTACGCACCCGTTGTAGAGGTTGAATCCGTCGACATAGACATTCGTGGTCACGCCCGACTCTATCACTTGGGTACGTCAAGTTACACATCGCCAATCATGCACAGCTGTGGACAACTCTGGGGAGAATTACAGGGTTGTGATGCGGTCAGCGGTAGCGGGTCGCGAGCAGGGCACCCGCGAGGATGAAACCGAAGCCGACGAGCGTGTACCAGTTGGCGGGGCTCTTCGGCAGGGCGCCGATGTAGTTGAGAAGAAAGAGCAGGACGCCGAGGACGAGCATGCTGAGCAACATCCACGGGAACCATCTCGGGCTCCGTTTCACCTGGCGCGGGACGGGAGGGGTGTAGCGGCCCGAGGCCGGGCGGCCCTTGGCCGTCGCGCGGCCGTGGCCCTGTCCCGGAGTCCTCGCCTTTGTGGCCATGGGGCCGAGGATACTGACCCCGGGGGACTGGTGCGGAAACGGCGCCATCACTCCCTCAGAGCCCCCTTCGGGGTCCCGGCCGGGCCGTTACGAGGTTGGCGTCGTGGGCGTCGTAGTCGTTGTGGTCGTTGTGGTCGTCGAGGTGTTCGAGACGCCGACCCGCAAGGTCACCTGGAAGCCAGGCTTCACCAGCTGGCCCGACATCGGGTGCTGGTTGATGACGAAGCCGATCTGGTCCGGTGAGCTCGTCGCGATCGGAATGATCAAGTACTGCAGCCCAACGCTGCTCAGGTCCTGCTGCGCCTGCTGGAGCGTCTCGTCCACGACGAAGGGGACGGTGACGAGCGCGCCGGAGGAGACGAGGAGGTGCACGGCGGTGCCGTCTGGCACCTTCTGTCCCGCGGCGGGGCTCGAGGAAATGACCAGGCCCTGTGCCACGATCGGCGAGTGCGCGTTGCTGGATGAACCGACGGTGAGGCCGGCCCCGGTGATCGCCGAGTCGGCCTGCGCCGGGGTCATCCCGGTGACCTGGGGCACAGCGATCGTGTAGGTGCCGCGGATGACGTCGAGGGCGATCCTCGTCCCGGCGGGCGCGAGGGCGGGTGGCCCCGGGACCTCGTCGACCACCTGGCCCTGGACGAGTCCGGGCGCGGTGGGGAGCACCAGGTTGACGTGCCACTTGAAGTCGTGGGAGTGCAGCGCCGCTTCAGCGTAGAAGTAGTTGAGCCCGATGACGTTCGGGATGTCGATGTTCTTCGGCGGCAGCGCGATGTCGAGTATCACCCGCTGGCCCTTCGCCACCTGACCGGGACTCGTCGGGTCCTGGGCGACGACCTTCCCCTCGGTCCGCGCGTTTCCCGGGACCTCTTTCGTCCTCGGGTCGAGGCCGAATCTCGTGAGCCTGGCGATCGCGGCCTTGGTCGAGAGCCCCTCGACGTTCGGGACGTCGAAGTACCGTGCCCCGCCGAAGTACCCCAGCGAGTGGCCGCCGAAGTAGATGACGAGACCGATCGCCACGGCGAAGACGCAGCCGCTGGCGAGCCAGTACGGAGTGGTTCGTTGCGCCGTGGGCGGGGCGCCGCCCGCCGTCGCGGCGGCCGCCGCCGCCGGGACGGACCCGGCCGGGGGGATCGCCGGCTCCGTCGTCCGGACGGCAACCGTCGGCGCTTCCTCGCGATGGAGGCGGGCATGGATCGGCTGGTCGTGGGCGAAGCGCTCGAGGTCGGCGCGGAACTCTTCGGCGGTC
This sequence comes from Acidimicrobiales bacterium, assembly GCA_050013835.1. GTDB lineage: Bacteria > Actinomycetota > Acidimicrobiia > Acidimicrobiales > Bog-793 > Bog-793. Next base: position 77,051 of record JBEKEM010000002.1, on the reverse strand, counting down.
TGATAGCGCTCCTTGGGGAGTTTCGCCATCGCTTGAAGAATGATGGCCTCGAGGGCCGGCGAGACCTTCGGGTTGTAGGTGCTCGGCGGCTCGGGGCTCTCCCGGACGTGCTGGTAGGCGATTGCGACCGGTGACTCACCGACGAAGGGCGGGCGGCCCGCCACCATCTCGTACAGCACGACGCCGAGGGCGTAGACGTCGCTGCGCCCGTCGACCCCGAGCCCCTGGGCCTGTTCGGGCGAGAAGTACGTCGCCGTCCCCATGACGAGGCCGGTCTGGGTGACCTGCTCGTCCACCCCGATCGCCCGCGCGATCCCGAAGTCGGTGACCTTGACCTGCCCGTCGGAGGTGATGAGAACGTTGCCGGGCTTCACGTCGCGGTGCACGACCCCGTGGCGGTGGGCGTAGGCGAGGGCCTTGGCGATGTCGGCGGCGACCGACGCCGCCTGGGCCGAGGTGAGCGGGGCCTGCGTGCGGATGATCGAGGAAAGCGCCTCGCCGTCGACGTACTCCATGACGATGTAGTACGTCGAGTCGGTCTCGCCCCAGTCGAAGACGGGGACGATGTTCGGGTGCGACAGGTTCGCCGCCGCCTGCGCCTCACGCCGGAATCGCTCGACGAAGGCCGAGTCCGTCGAGAGCTCCGAGAAGAGCATCTTCAAGGCGACCGGGCGGCCGAGGAGGAGGTCGCGAGCCAGGAAGACCTGCGCGGTGCCGCCTCGGGCGATCTGGTCGCCGAGCTCGTAACGCCCCCCGACCACGGTGTGCGGGGTCATCGTCATGTGCCAGTGAGCCTAGGCGTGCGAGCCGCCGCATTGGACGGTGGCCGGATCGTTGTCATAAGCCCATCCCGAGCGCGGCGAGGAGGACCGTTCGTACGATTGGGCCCGCGACGGCCGCGCCGGTGCCATCGCACTGCGCGGTCGGTTGGACGACGACGGCGGCGACGGCGACCGTGGGCGTCTGCCCCGGCCCGGCGGGGGCCGTCGCGATCAGCCAGTCGTCGGTGCAGGCGCGGTTCGGCGTCTGGGCGGTCCCGGTCTTCGCCGCGACGTTGAGACTCGGCGGGAAGCCAACTCCCGCCGCCGTCCCGAACCGCACGACGCCGAGCATGAGTGTGCGGACCGTGTCGGCGGTCATCGCCGAAGTCGCCGCGATCCAGGGGTGAGGCGAGTAGCTGACGACGACGTTCCCGGCGGCGTCGACGATCCGGGACATGAAGTGCGGCGCCATGATCGTCCCGTTGTCGGCGATCGCCGAGGCGATGAGAGCGTCCTCGAGGGCCGTTTCCGCCACGTTCTCCTGGCCGATCGCCGAGTCGGCGATGCCCGGGATGTTCTCGGCGAAGCTCGCCGCCGGCGGGAAGACGGCTGGGATGACCTCGGACGGGGGCAGGTCGATCGGCGGAACCTTGTTGAAGCCGAACGACGATGCCTCGTCGTAGAGCCGCTGCGCGCCGAGGCGCAGGCCGATCTCGGCGAAGGCGGTGTCGCACGAGACGGCGAGGACGTTGGCGAGATCGCCGCCGCAAGTCTCGTAGCCGAAGTTGTGGAGCCGCAGGATCGTGTCCGGCAGCGCGATCGACGACGCCGGCTTGGCGACGAAGGTCTCGAGTGACGGGTCGTGGTCGAAGATCGCCGAAGTCGTGATGACCTTGAAGGTCGATCCCGGCGGGTAGCGCTGGGCGGTCACGCCGTCGACGAGCGGTGAGTCGCCGCTGTTGGGGTCGAGCGACTTGTAGTACCTCTCGACCGCCCGGGCGTCATCGGAGGACAGCTTGTTGGGGTTGTATGTCGGGCTGGCGTACGCCGCGAGGATGGCCCCGGTTCGCGGGTCGATCGCGACAACGGCGCCCCGTTCGCTGCCGAGCGCCCCAGCGGCGATCCTCTGGAGGGCGGCCGAGACGGTGATCTCGACCGAGTCGGTGCCGGTTCGCTCGGTGAGGATCTCGTCGAGGTTGTGCACCGCCGGTGTGTTCGGGCTGAGGAATCTGTTGTACTCGGCCTCCATCCCGTAGGGCGCCGAGGACTGTGTGACGTCGTAGTAGCCGGTGATATCGGCGAAGAGCGGCCCGTCGGGGTAGTGCCGGAAGTAGCGGTAGCCGCTGTTCGTCGGGATCGACTCCGCCAGGACGACTCCGTCAGAGCTCACGATCTCGCCCCGGGGTTGCTCGAAGGGGTCGCCCCCGTTCAGCGGCGGCTCGTACACCGAATTCCGCAGCGCCGTCGACTGGCGTACCTGGAGGTTGCCCAGCTGCAGCAGGAGCAACCCGAAGCAGGCGAGCGAGACGAGGGCGAAGGTGCGGATCCGCCTGTTCATCTCAGATGCCCCGTGCTGAGGCGCCAAGCGAGACGCGTCCCGTCGCCGATCCCGCGGTCGCGTAAGCCGCCGTGAGCCCGAGTTTGCGCTTCTCCGCCATCAGCGTCCTCACGGCGCCCTGCGCCGCCGAGAGCGAGGGTTCGAGCAGCCCCGCCGTGAGGAACGGGAGGCTCGGCGGGTAGACGGCGCTGCGCGTGAGCGACGTCGACTTCACGAGGGTCGGCTTGAACCACAGGAACCCCCCGGGCCGCCCGCGGAAGATGGCGACCTTGTTGCGTTCGAACCCGACGAAGTACGAAGCCTTGACGAACCACTCGACGAAGCCGACGGCACCGGCGAGCACGCCGAAGAGGGCGAGCACGAAGAGCACCGACCAGGGGGTGACGAGGCGTTCCCCGGGTCCCGGACGCCGCCGCGGCTGGGGGTGCGACCGGGCGGCGGTCGGTGCAGGCGCGCTTTCGGTGGCGGGGGCACTGACCGCCACGCCGGCGACGGAAGCCTGGCGAGCGGGTGCGGACGCCCTAGTCGGAATGCCTTCGACGTCGGCGACGATCACCGTGACGTTGTCGCTCCCGCCGTTCTCGAGTGCCCGCACGACGAGGGCGCGTGCCGTCGAATCGGGGTCGGCGTTGGCCGCGAGGATCTCGGCGATCTCACGGTCGGGGCACTCGTTCGTCAGGCCGTCGCTGCAGAGCAGGATGCGGTCGTGCTCGGCGAGATCGACCGTGGAGGTGTCGACGTCGAGCTGGCGGTCGACCCCGAGCACCCTCGTCAGGATGTGGCGGTGTGGGTGGAAGAACGCCTCGTTCGCCGTGATCTCGCCCCGGCGGACCATCTCCTCGACGAGGCTGTGGTCCTCAGTGAGCCGGCGGAGCCCGGCCCGCCCGGAGAGGTAGGCGCGGGAGTCGCCGACGTGGGCGACGACGAGGCGGGCCGTCCCGTCTGCCTCGACGAGCGCCGCCGCGGTGAGCGTCGTGCCCATGCCACGCAGCCCGCGATCCTCGACGCCGTAGGCGTAGATCTCGTCGTTGGCGGCGTGGACGGCGGCGACGAGCCCGTGGGCTGTCCGGTGGGCCCGGTACGAGCGCGCCACCGCCTCGACGGCGAGCCGGGCCGCGGTCTCACCCCCGACGTGACCGCCCATCCCGTCGGCGACGGCGAGGAGGTGGTCATCGACGATCGCCCGGTCCTGGTTGGAGGCCCGCACCCTCCCGGTGTCGGTCGCCATGGCGGCGACGAGGGTTGTCACCGGGCGACCTCGAAGACGGTGCTGCCGACAGTGAAGCGGTCTCCGCGTCGCAACTTCTCGGGGTAGGCGATCCGCCGGGCGTTGTGGTACGTGCCGTTCGTCGAGCCGAGGTCCTCGATCCACCACAACCCCTCGTGCTCGACGATGCGGGCGTGCAGGTTCGAGACGAAGTTGTCCGTCTCGAGGCTGATCGTGCATCCCGGCGAGCGGCCGATCGTTGTCTCATCGCCGAGGGCGAAGCGCTCGCCCCTGCGGTCCTTGGACTCGAGTATCCGGATGTAGGGCACCCGGCGTGGCATGCCCTCCCCGGTCCTCGCGCCGCCGGAGACCGCCCCCTCGCGCTGGCCCCGGCGGACCTCGACGTAGACCATGCGTGCCGCGTAGAGGAGGAAAAGCCAGATCAACGCGAGCAGGAAGAAACGGAGGACGTCGAGGATGCCGTGCGTCATCGCAGTCGGGCTAGCCGGCCTCGTAGCGGAACGCGGTGGTCCCGACCGTGACGACGTCGCCGTCGGCCAGCTCTCGCTGGTGGACCGGGACGCCATTGACCCGCGTGCCGTTCGTCGATCCGAGATCGATGAGGAAGACCCGGTCGCCGTCTCGCCGGATCTCGGCGTGGTGCCGCGACACGTTCGGATCGGCGAGCGGCACGGCGCAGTCGGGCATGCGCCCGATGGTCACGGGCTCGGAACCCACGGCGACCCTGTGATCGTCCGGCAGCACGATCCAGCCGGCGGTCTTCTCGGTGTTCTCGATGACCTCGCTCGAGATCTCGAACGCGCTCTTCGGCAGGGCGTTGTCGCAGGCGATCCCGATCACGACCGGGCCGAGGAAGGTGTAACCCTCGGTCCGGGCGTGCGCTCGTGCCGCCTCGGCCAGCTCCTTCGCCAGCGCCTCGAGGAAACCCTCGAAGCGTCCGTAGTCGTGGCGGGACAGCACGACCTCGAAGTCATTCGGCGCGACGAGGCCGCGGACCGAGACCGCGCGGTGCAGGTCCATCTCCCGGGTCAGTCGACGGCCGAGCTCGATCGGTTGGAGCTCGCCGCGGAACGCCCTCGCGAACGTTCCCTCGACCATGCGCTCGAGCCGGCGCTCGAACTGCTGGAGTCCCATGCCGTTTCAACACTACTGGGACGGAGAAACTCGTTCCGGTCGCCGTCGGTTAGCATCGCTACCTCGCCGGGCGAGTGGCGGAATTTGGCAGACGCGCAGGATTCAGGTTCCTGTGTCCGCAAGGACGTGGGGGTTCAAGTCCCCCCTCGCCCACGGGGAGGTGCGCTCCTGCCGCCGTCGCGTCGCACCCGGACGTGAGCGGGTGGGTGACGGCGCCTGAGCCCGCCGCTCACTTCCGGCAACCAGGATGTCCTGGTGCACAGGCACTTCGTCGGCAGAAGGGCGCGCGGGGAGGTGACTGGGGAGATCAACGCCGCGGTGGCCATTGTGACCGGGGCGTCCGCGGGGATCGGCGCGGCCACCGCCCGGTTGCTCGACTCCCGGGGCGCGAGCGTCGTCGCCGTCGCGTGGCGCGCCGACCGCCTCGTAGCGCTCGCCGGGGAAATCACCCGGGCCATCCCCGTGCCAGCCGACATCACCGTGGCTGGCGATCGCGAACGGCTCGCCGACTCCGGCATGGTCGTCTCGACCGACTACCCGTCCGCCACCGCGACCGAGTCCCACGCGCACCTGCGCGCCGGGGAGATGCTGGCCGCGGCCCGAGCCATGCGCGGCGATCCGCCAAAGCTCGCCGCGGCGCCGACCATCTATGCCGCCGAGATCGGGGAAGCGAACGTGCTCGTCGCCGACCCGCCATGTCCGATCGGACCGGGCGGCGAGGACGGCTGGGGGCCCGCCCCCCGGGGCGGGCCGGCCGCTGGCCGGGAGCGATCAGGCGATCCGGGTCGTCGCCTCCGTGGCGACGAGTGCGATCGCGTCGGGGGCACGGGCCGAGACGAGGCGGTGGCGCGCGATCGACGCGCCGAGGCCGGCGGCGACGAGGCAGGTGACGGCGCCGACGACGAGGCCGACCCTCGGCTCGGACTCGGCGATCACCCAGCCGATGAGCGGCCCGCCGATCGGCGTCGTCCCCTGGAAGGCGAGCTGCCAGAGCGAGAGGACCCGGCCCCGCATGTTCCGGGCCGTGCTGAGCTGGACGGTCGAGTTGCCGATCGAGACGAACGAGACGCTTCCCCAGCCGACGAAGGCCAGGCCCACCAGGGCGAGGGAGAGCGCCGGCGCCAGCGCGGTGAAGAGGATCGCCAGCCCGAAGCCCGTGCAGGCGAGGATCATCGGCCGCAGCCCCGTGCGCCCGCGGGCGGCCGTGAACAGCCCCCCCGCCACGGCGCCGATCCCCATCGACGCCGTCATGAATCCGTAGACCTCAGGACCGCCGTGGAATGTGCGCGTGGCGAAGAAGGGCAGGCTGACGGAGAACTCGTAGGCGAGCATGCCGACGAGGGTCATCATCACGAGCGGCACGACGATCTCGGTCGTGCGTGCTGCGTAGGCGAGCCCCTCCCGCAGCTGGCGCTTCGCCCTGGGTTCGGGGGTGCTCGGCCGCAGCGCCGCCCGGTCCATGACGACGAGCGAGGTGACGACCGCCGCGAAGCTCGCCGCGTTGAGCATGAAACAGGCCCCGTCCCCGACCGTCGCGAGGAGCACCCCGGCGACCGCCGGGCCGACGGTCCGGGCGGCGTTGTTCATCACCGAGTTGAGCGTCACGGCGTTGCGGAGCTCGTCCCGCCCGACCATCTCCCGGATGAAAGCCTGCCGGGAGGGCATCTCGAAAGTGTTGTTCAGCCCCAGGAGGGCGGCGAGCAAGCAGACCTCCCAGAAGCGCACCACGCCGAGCAGGCAGAGGAGCCCCAGGGTGAGCGCCTGGAGGCCCATCGCAGTCTGGAGGGCGACCATCAACCGGCGCTTGTCCACCCGGTCGGCGACGACGCCGCCGTAGGGGGCGAGCAGCAGCACCGGGAGGGTCTGGATGGCGGCGACGAGCCCGAGGTCGGTGCTCGAGTGGGTGAGGCTGAGCACCAGCCAGGCCTGGGCGGTGATCTGCATCCAGGTGCCGACGAGTGAGACCGACTGACCGGCGAAGTAGAGGCGGTAGTTGGGGATCCGCAGTGCGGAGAACGTCCGTCTTCTGATCCGGCGGAGGCGTTTCCTCACGGGCGCCGGGCCTTCAGCCGGTCGGCGAGGGTCTCGAGCACGGGCAGGCAGGTCCGGAGCGCGCGCCGCTCGCCGGGCGAGAGCAGTTCCAGGGCCGCCGACAGGGCATCGCTGCGTTCGGCGCGGATCTGCTCGTGGAGCCTCCTTCCGGCCGGGGTCGCTTCGGCGAGGGCGGCGCGGCGGTCGACCCGGTCGGCCCGCCGGAGCGCGAGACCCTCCCCCTCGAGGTCACGGATGATCCGGGAGAGCATCGTAGGGTTCATGTCCTCGGATCTCGCGAGTTCCGTGAGACGGAGCGGCCCTTGTCGCACGACCGCCGAGAGCACCATCGTCTCCGACGGGGTGAGGGCGATGCCGGCCCGGGTGCGTTCGATCCGCCGGAAAAGGCGCGTGATCGCCATGCGCAGGCGCACCGCCGCGTCATCATCTGACGCGGGCCGCGGACCGCCCGCCGGTGGCGCCACGGGGTGCTTCATCGCCGTCCCGCCTCCCGCCCGTCGCAGCATATTGCTTATCAGATAGCAACAATATTAGCGCCAACAGACGCCAACCTCTCCGTGGAGCCCCAAGGGAGGACGTGGCGGCTTTCGAACCCGCGGAGGGGGCGGGAGGCACACCCGCGTCGCCCGGCGGCGTGCGGCGGCCCGCACAGCGCGGCTCAGCCCGCCTGCGGGTTGACGGAAACGCCCCTCGTGAACCAGGTCCACGGACTGGGCCCCGTCGCGTAGCGCTGCTCGAGCTCCACGATCTCGAAACCGGCCAGCTCGACGAGGCGGGCCGGGTCCCGGGTGAGGTGGCAGCCGTCGGCGAGGCGCATCTGCCAGGGCTCGAGCCGATGCTGCCAGCGGGCGACGCGGGCGTCCGGCGAGATCCCGTGTTCAAGGAAGTGGAATCGCCCGCCGGGCCGGACCACCCGGCGCAGTTCGGCCAAGGCGAGCTCGACGTCGGGGATGACGCAGAGGGTGAAAGTGGAGAGGGCGCCGTCACAGCTCCCGTCCCCGAGGGCGAGCGACTGAGCGTCGGATCCCGCCCCGGCGACGCCGACGACCGCCTTGGTCCGTCTGCGCTCGGCGAGTCGCCAGGCGGCCGGGGCCGGCTCGACCGCCCAGACGAGTTCCACCTCGCGCGGAAAGTGCTCGAGGTTGAGCCCGGAACCGAAGCCGATCTCGACGACGGTGCCCTGGAGCCCGACCGCCGTCGCGGCCCGCCACCGCCGGATCGGCGCGGCCCGGCAGGCGCGGTCGACCAGACGCGGCAGGAGCTGGTCGCGGTACAGACCCACGGCGGCACCGTATCGACTCCGGCGCGGCCCTGCACCCGCGGTGTCGGGCCCCGGTTTGCCGCCGTCACGCTCGCCGATAAGGATGAAACCTCACTCACAGCTCGTCACGCTCGAGCCGTTGACCGCTGGTCAGCGGCTGCGCCCGCTTCACAGGGGGGTCGAGCGCCACCGTGACGTCGGCGACCACCGACCGGGCGCAGCCGGGCGGGGTCAGAGAAGACCGGTGGTGCGGGCCGATCCCGGCGGCGGGCGGGGTGGATGGAACCGGAGGAAGGGGAGGACCGTTGAGCGCAGCGCCCACCAGCCATCGCAAGCTCACCGCCTGGGTGGATTGGTTCGCCGGCCTGACGAAGCCCGTTCGCGTGGAGTGGTGTGACGGTTCCGCCGCCGAGTACGAGCGGCTCTGCGAGCTCCTCGTCGAGCAGGGGACGATGCTGCGTCTTGACGCGGCGAAGCGGCCCGCCAGTTTCCTCGCCCGCTCGGACCCACGTGACACGGCGCGCGTCGAGGCCAGGACGTTCATCTGCTCGGCCCGAGAGACCGACGCCGGCCCGACGAACAACTGGGCGGAACCAGAAGTGATGCGCGCCAAGCTGACCGGGCTCTTCTCCGGGTCGATGCGCGGGCGCACGCTTTACGTCGTGCCGTTCTCGATGGGCCCGGTCGGCTCGAGCCACGCCAAGATCGGCGTTGAGCTCACCGACTCGGCGCTCGTCGTCGTCAACATGGCCATCATGACGAGGATGGGGAGCGCGCCACTTGCCGCCCTCGGGACCGACGGGGAGTTCGTGCCGTGCCTGCACTCCGTCGGGGCGCCGCTCGCCCCCGGCGAGACCGACGTGCCGTGGCCGTGTGACCCGGAGAACACCTACATCGTGCACTTCCCCGAGTCCCGGGAGATCTGGTCGTACGGCTCCGGTTACGGGGGGAATGCCCTTCTCGGGAAGAAGTGCCTCGCGCTGCGGATCGCGTCGTCGATCGCGCGGGACGAGGGATGGCTCGCCGAGCACATGCTGGTGGTGAAGCTCACCTCACCCGAGGGCGAGACGCGCTTCGTGACCGGCGGGTTCCCCTCGGCGTGCGGGAAGACCAATCTCGCGATGATGGTGCCGAGCCTGCCGGGTTGGAGGGTCGAGACGATCGGTGACGACATCTGCTGGATGCGGATCGGTCGCGACGGGACCCTGCGGGCGGTCAACCCCGAGACCGGACTGTTCGGTGTGGCGCCGGGTACGAGCGTGGATACGAACCCGAACGCGATCACGATGCTCGGTAGGAACGTCATCTTCACGAACGCGGCGCTGACCGACGACGGTGATGTCTGGTGGGAGGGGCTCACGGCCACGCCGCCGGCGCATCTCGTCGACTGGCGCGGCAACGACTGGACACCGGATTCCCCTGAGACCGCCGCCCACCCGAACTCGCGTTTCACGGTGCGGATCACGGAGCACCCGGCGAGTGCCCCGGAGTGGGACGACCCTGAGGGGGTGCCGATCTCGGCGATCCTGCTTGGCAGCCGCCGCTCTTCGGTCGTACCGCTCGTCTACGAGGCCTTCGACTGGAACCACGGCGTCTTCCTCGGGGCGACCATGGCCTCGGAGATGACCGCCGCGGCGGCGGGCGTGGTGGGAAAACTCCGGCGTGACCCGTTCGCGATGCTGCCCTTCTGCGGCTACAACATGGCGGATTACTGGGCCCACTGGCTTTCGTTTGCCGGCCGGCTCGATCCGGACAAGCTCCCGCGGATCTTCTACGTGAACTGGTTCCGCCGGGGTCCGGACGGCAAGTTCCTGTGGCCGGGGTTCGGGGAGAACTCTCGAGTTCTCGCCTGGATTTTCGCGCGTTGCCACGGCATGGGCGAGGTCGTGCAGTCGCCGATCGGCCTGCTGCCGGCACCCGGTTCGATCCCGGAGGAGAACCTGGCGGCCGGCGCCGGGACGATGGACGAGCTGCTCTCGGTCGAAACCGCCGCCTGGGTGGAGGAGGCCGCGGCGATCCGCGAGTACTTCGGAATCTTCGGCGACCGGTTGCCCCCCACCCTCGCGGGGGAGCTCGACGCCCTCGAGCAACGCCTGGCCGGCGTCTGAAACGCGAGGCGGCGCGCCACGGGTGGGACTCAGGAGGCGACAGCCGCGCGGCTCGCCGCGTCGTCGGTCGCTACGGGTGATCCATCGACGGGGGTGAGCTCGCGCCCGATGAGCGCCGGCAGGCGCCCGGGGCCGACCCAGTCGGCGCGGCGATGAGGGCGTCCTCGCCCGCCGCGCTCGCCGGCCAGCTCCGTCGCTGGGCGGCGGTCGGCCCGGCCGGGAAGGTGCGCCGGAACCACTCGGCGACCGCCGGGTGGAAGGCTTCGTCGGGCGCGCGGGCCGTCACGGCACCGGATGCCACGGAGGACGGGCGTTAAACGAACGAATGTGCGTCTCCCATTCGGCCCCGCCGGGAGTCAGCCGGGGCGCTCTCGGCGCAGCTGGACCGGTGAGACCCACCAGCGGCTGGCGAACCGCCAGGAGCGGCGGGACGCCGTCGGCCAGCCCGACGATGGTCCCCCCAGGACGGCGTCGTCCCGGGGCCAGACGGCCATGACGGCGGCCTCGATCGCCCGGCGCACCTCGGGCGGGGCGTCGAGCGGCGGGCGCCGGTCGCCGGCGGTCAGCGGGTGGTTCACAGGGGCACGTTGCCGTGCTTGCGCTTCGGCAGGTCCTCGCGTTTCGTCGCCAGCATCTCGAGGCTCCGGGCAAGCACCCGGCGGGTCTCGGCGGGGTCGACGACGTCGTCGACGTAGCCGCGCTCGGCCGCGACGTACGGGGTCGTGAAGCGCTCGGTGTAGCTGGCGACGAGCTCGGCGCGCCGGTGGGCGGGGTCGGCGGCCTCCTGGAGCTCCCGGCGGTGGACGATCTCGACCGCCCCCTCCGGGCCCATCACGGCGAGCTCGGCCGAGGGCCAGGCGTAGCTGAGGTCGGTGCCGATCGACTTCGAGTCCATGACGAGGTATGCGCCGCCGTAGGCCTTGCGGACGATGATCTGCACCCGCGGCACGGTCGCCTCGCAGTAGGCGTAGAGGAGCTGGGCGCCGTGCCGGATGATGCCGCCGAACTCCTGGTCAGTGCCGGGCATGAACCCCGGCACGTCGACGAGCGTGACGAGCGGGATGTTGAAGGCGTCGCAGGTCCGTACGAAACGCCCGGCCTTTTCGGAGGCGTCGATGTCGAGCACTCCGGCGAGTACCTGGGGCTGGTTGGCGACGATGCCAACGACGCGGCCGGCGATCCTTGCCAGGCCGCACGTGATGTTCATCGCCCAGAAGGGGAAGTACTCGAGGTAGTCGCCGTCGTCGACGACGGTCTCGATCAGGCGCTTCATGTCGTAGGGCTGGTTGGGGCGCTCCGGTACGAGGTCGCGGAGCTCCGGCATCAGCCGGTCGGGGTCGTCCGTCGAGACGGCGCGCGGCGGCTCCTCGAGGTTGTTCGAGGGGAGGAACGAGAGCAGGTAGCGGACGTCGTCGAGGCAGGCCCTCTCGTCGGCGGCGACGAAGGCGGCGACGCCCGACCTCGTGGCGTGGGTCATCGCCCCGCCGAGCTGCTCGGCGGTCACGTCCTCGCCCGTGACGGTGCGGACGACGTCCGGGCCGGTGATGAACATGTGGCTCGTGCCCTGGACCATGAAGACGAAGTCGGTGAGGGCCGGTGAGTAGACAGCGCCGCCCGCCGACGGGCCGAGCACGACGCTGATCTGGGGCACGACGCCGGAGGCCCGGGCGTTGCGGAAGAAGATCCCGCCGAAGCCGTTCAACGCGGCGACCCCCTCCTGGATGCGCGCGCCTCCGCCGTCGCTCATCCCGATAAGGGGCACGCCCGAGGTGACGGCGAGATCCTGGATCTTGTGGATCTTCTCGGCGTGCGCCTCGCCGAGCGAGCCGCCGAAGACCGTGAAGTCCTGGCTGTAGACGCAGACACGCCGCCCTTCGATCGTCCCGAAGCCCGTGACGACCCCGTCGGTGTAGGGCTTCAGCTCGTCGAGGCCGAACCCGTGGGCCCGGTGACGGACGAGGGTGTCCACCTCCTGGAACGACTCGTCGTCGAGCAGGTACTCGATGCGCTCGCGGGCAGTCATCTTGCCCTTGGCGCGCTGAGCCTCGATCGCCCGTTCGGTGCCCGGTCGCCGGGCCTCGGCCTTGCGCCGTTCGAGCTCGGCGAGCCGTGAGGCCCGCAGGTCTCCGGCTCCTTCCGACATAGCTCGAAGGCTACCGGGCGCCGACCGTCCGCGTCCCCGCCGGGCTCAGGCGTCGACCTCGCGGCGACCGTCGAGGGCCCGGCCGAGCGTCTGCTCGTCGGCGTACTCGAGATCCGCCCCGACCGGCAGGCCGCTCGCGATACGGGTCACGCGCACGCCGAGGGGTTTCAGCACCCTCGAGAGGTACATCGCCGTGGCGTCGCCCTCGAGGTTCGGGTTGGTGCACACGATGACCTCGACGATGTGGCCCTGTTCGACGCGGGCAAGTAGCTCGCGGATATGGAGCTGCTCGGCCCCCACCCCCTCGAGCGGGCTCAGCGCCCCCCCGAGGACGTGGTAGCGACCGCGGAACGAGCTGCTCTTCTCGACGGCGATCACGTCTCGGGGGTCCTCGACGACGCAGAGGACGGACGGGTCCCTTCTCGGGTCAGCGCAGATCGAGCAGAGTTCGCTGAGGCCGATGTTGAAGCAGACCGAGCAGATGACGGTCCGTTCCTTCACCTCGACGATCGCCTGGGCGAGCCGGAGGGCGTCCTCCTCGGGGATCCGGAGCAGGTAGAACGCGATGCGCTGCGCCGACTTCGGCCCGATGCCCGGAAGCCGCCCGAGCTCGTCGACGAGCTCTTGGATGGGACCTTCGAAGAGCGCCAGGGTCGGCTCCTAACTCACTCGACTGCCGGCGGGCCGGGATCGGGCCGCGGAGCTTCCGCGCCGCCGAGGATCCCGCCGAGGATCCCGCCGAGGGCGGCGCCGAGGGCCGCCCGGCGCCGGTCGGCAAGACGCGCCACGGCGTCCCGGAGGGCGGCGAGGATGAGGTCCTCGAGCAGCTCGGTCTCGGACGGGTCGACGACCCGGGGATCGATCGTGACGGAGTTGAACGAGAACTCGCCGCGCACCCCGACGCGCACGGCGCCGTCACCCGCCGTGCCGACGACGTCGTCGGTCCCGACCAACTCCTCGGCCTCGGCGAGTTGCCGGCGGACCTCGGAGAACTGGCGCTCGATGCCGTCGTCGCGGGGCGCCGTCACCGTCGTCACACCTCCTCAGTGCCGGGGAAGGCCTCCAGGAGTCGACCCTCGATCACTTCGGCACTCGAGGGCGACCGCGCGGGCGCCGCATCCGGATCGGCGTCGGCATCGGACTCGTCGACGAGTACGCCGTCGAGATCCTCTTCCGGTGCCGCGGCCGGCGGCGCGTCCCGCCTCTCCCGGCCCCGACCGCTTGCCGGCGTCATCGGGGCGCGCGGCCCCACGGCCGCCTCGGCAACGAGCCTCAACCCGACGGGCTGGTGGAAATGCTGGCTGAGGGCGTCGACGACCTCGCAACGCAGTGGTTCGGCATGGGTGATGTGGGCGTCGTTCGGAAGGGCGAGGAGCGCGTCGGACCCCTCGGTCCCGACGAACCGCCCCGCCTGGTATATGGCGCGGACCTTGGGACGCAGCGTCGGGAGGATGTCGTCGGCCCAGGCGGTGACGAGATCGTCCCGGCTTGGTGCCTGGGCCAGCGCCTCCGCGTCGGCGTCCGGCGGCACGGGCGTCGATCCGGGGGCGACGGGGGTTTCCGGCGCGAGCGACGTGGCTGCCTGTCGCGGCGCCGACGCCGGACGGGGGGACGGGGGCTCCCGCCTCGGCGCCGGCGGGGCGGTCACAGCCGGCGGGGTCGGCGTCGGGGCGCGCCCGTCGAGCCGGCGCTCGAGGCGCTCGATCCGGTCGAAGACAGCTTCCGGGAGGGTGTCCGCCTCGGGCCGCGCCGCCCGGATCAGGGCGACCTCGAGCGTGATGCGGGGTTCGGGGGCGTCGCGCATCGCGACGATCGCCGTGCCGACGAGTTCCATCACCCGCACGCAACGGGCCGGGCCAAGGGCATCGATGACCTCGGATGCGTCGCGGTGTGTGCCGGAGACCTCCTCCGTCGCGGCGGAGCCGACGAGGACGAGGAAGTCGCGTCGGAGCCGCTCGACGAGTTCGACCGCGAACTGCGCTGGGTCACGTCCCCGGCGGACGGCGCCGTCGACGGCGACGAGTGCTCCGGCGACGTCCCCCCCGGCGAGCGCCGTGACGAGCGCGGCGAGGGGGACGGAGTCGTCGTCGGCCGTGCCGCCCGCGGCCACCTGGTCGAGCGCCGAGAGGGCGTCCCGGGCCGAGCCGCGGGCACGCCGGACGACGGCGTCGAGAGCGTCGTCGGTGAGCTCGATTCCGGCGTCGCGGGCGATCTCGGCGACGAGCGACGAGAGCTCGACCTCGCTGAGGAGGTGGAACTCGTAGTGCTGGGTCCGGCTGCGCAGCGTGGGAAGCACCTTCTGCGGGTCGGTCGTGGCGAGCACGAACACGACTCGGTCGGGCGGCTCCTCCAGCGTCTTTAGCAGTGTGTTCGAAGCGGCCGTCGAAAGCATGTGGACCTCGTCGACGATGTACACCTTCCAGCGCCCGGGCGTTGCAAGCGACGCACGGGCGACCAGATCCCGCATTGCGTCGACGCCGTTGTTGGAGGCGGCGTCGAGCTCGTGGACGTCGAACGAGGTGCCCGCGGTGATCGACTGGCACGATGCGCAGGTCCCGCACGGCTCGCCGCCGTCGGGCGCGGCACAGTTGAGCGCCTTGGCGAGGATCCGCGCCGTCGAGGTCTTGCCGGTTCCGCGCGGGCCGCTGAAGAGGTAGGCGTGGGCGGCGTGGGCGTCGCGCACGGCGTTGACGAGCGCCCGCGTGACGTGCTCCTGCCCGCGGACCTGGCTGAACCGCTGGGGCCGGAAGCGGCGGTAGAGGGACTGGAAGGGCCTGTCGTTTTCGGGTTGCGCCGTCGGGGTCGGTCGGGAGCGCGGCACGCCGACGATGCTACGGCTGCGTTGGTACGCCCGTCGCCGATCGCTCTCGGCGCCCCCGGGTGCAGCGGCCAGGTCGCCTGCGGCACACGTGGCGGTCCGCTGAGAGCTGCTGTCTTCCGACCCTGACTCGGTTCACGGGGCCCCGTCGCGCAGAACCCGGCCGCTGCACTCGAAGGCGCCGCAGCTCGGCGACACGATAGCGTCTGGGCTTCCGGGAGGGGTGCGAGAGAGGCCGAATCGGCACGACTGGAAATCGTGTGTCGGGCAACCGACCGTGGGTTCGAATCCCACCTCCTCCGCGTCAGTTGGACACGCCGACCCGGAGGCCGCATGGTCCTGCCCGCCGAACCAGGAAGCGACGACGACGTGATGGAGCTCGCGATCGCCGAGGCCCGCCTCGCCGCGGCCGAAGGGGACGTGCCGGTCGGGGCCGTGGTGGTGGCGGACGGTGTTGTCATCGCGCGGCGCCACAACGAGCGCGAGGACACCGGCGACCCCGCTGCCCACGCCGAGCTGCTCGCCCTGCGGGACGCGGCGACCCGTCTCGGTCGCTGGCGCTTGCCGGACTGCACCGTCGTCGTCACGTTGGAGCCCTGCCCGATGTGTGCCGGGGCGCTCGTCGCGGCCCGCGTCGGCCGGCTCGTGTTCGGCGCCGCCGATCCAAAGGCCGGCGCCTGTGGGTCGCTCTACAACCTGCTCGCCGATCCGCGGCTCAACCACGAGGCGATCGTCCGACCCGGCGTCCTCGCCGAGCGCTGCGCGACGCTGCTCAGCGATTTCTTCGCCGAACGCCGCGAACCCACTGAAAGCTGAGCAGGAGATGGGAAGGCGTCGCGTCGGGTAGCCTCGCCGCCCGGAGGGATGCGAGAGCGGCCGAATCGGGCGGTCTCGAAAACCGTTGTACGTCCTGCGTACCGTGGGTTCGAATCCCACTCCCTCCGCCGGCCCGCCGGCATCCCACTCGCGCGCGGGCTGGCCTTTCTACGCCCGGGCGGCGGCACCCCGGGGCGGTCAGTCGATGCAGGACGCCGTCGCCACGGGCTTCCCGTCGAGCCGCGCCTCGTCGACGCGTTGCAGCACGCCGGGGGCGGCGAGAGCGAATCCGATGTCGGAATTCGACGTGGAGCGGGAGAACACGACCCCGAACACCCTTCCGTTCGCCGCCAGGAGCGGTCCCCCGGAGTTGCCGGGAAGGACGATCCCCTCGAGCTCGTAGACGTTGCGCACGGTGAGCGCCTGGTCGTAGATGTCTCGTCCTTGGGCGGCGAAGAGCGAGACCACCCCGGCCGACCCGGCGTCGAGCGGCCCGCCACCGGGATAGCCGAGGATGACCGCAACCGTTCCGCGGGGGAACAGGGTGTTGTCCAGCCGCAGCGGCCGGACTCCGAGCGGCCGGTCGACGCGCAGGACGGCGAGGTCGAAACGCTGGTCGAACAGGATTGGCACGACACGCGAGGATCGACCGTTCGGCGCGATCACGGCGATCGATCCGGTCCCGGCGACGACGTGCGCGTTCGTGACGACGAGCCCGCCGGCGACGACGAAGCCCGAGCCCTCGCGCCCTCCGCCGCAGCCGTAGGCGACGACCTTCACGACGGAAGACGACGCCTGGTGCGCCACGGACTCGACTTCGGCCCTGGTCGCGAGCTGTACCGGGACCGAGGGCTGGGGGACGATGTTGGCTAGAACCTGCGGGAAACCGGTGGTGGCGAGGTAGCGCTCGACGCCGGAGAAGACGTCGGGAAGCGGCGGCATCACCCGGGAGACGCCGCGCAGGGCAGCGGAGCCCTCGATCTCGCTCGAGACGGTCGTGAGCGGGCTGTTCACGAGGACGGAGGCGAACAGCCAAAGCACGACGAGCACGCTGGCGACGGCGACGAGCGCCCCGACGCCCTCGTCGAGGAGGTGGACGCGGAACCGGCTAAGGGTCTGAGACAGGCGGAGGCCGAGCTGACGCCCGCCGACGCCGATGACGGCGGCCGGAAGGACGAGGAGGACGACTGCAACGAGCGGCTTGGCGACCGATCCCGAGACACGTGGGCAGATGACCAGGACGAGCGTGGCGCCGAGGGCGAAGCCGGCGACGACGCCGACGAACTCGGCGACCTGCGCCAGCCCCCCGACGCGAACACCGTGGATCGCCGCGGCGAGGCAGATGGCGATGATGGCGATGTCGAGGGCGTCCATCAGGCCGCCTGGTCCTCCTACTCCCCGGCCGGGGGCGGGACGATCGGCTCGATCCCGAGATCGCGGTAGTCGAGGAGGCTCGAGTAGGGGACGCCGCGGGCGGCGAAGGCGGCCCGGGCCGAATCACCACGGTCGAACAGCACGCAGGCGTGCACGACGTTCGCGCCCGCCCCGGCCGCGACGTCGAAAGCCTCGAGGATCGAGCCTCCCGTCGAGGCGGTGTCCTCAAACAGCACGACGCGGCAGCCCGCGACGTCGATCCCTTCGAGCCGCCGTCGGTTGCCGTGGGTCTTCTCGTCCTTGCGGATCGAGAACCAGCCCTTGGCGGCGAGGAGAGCGACCGCGTGTGAGACGGGGTCCGCTCCCATCGTCATCCCGCCGATGGCGTCGTAGTCGACGCCGATGCGGATGAGGTGGTCGATGACCGCCCGGGCGGCGATCTGGAGGTCCACGCCCCGCGCGACGGCCCGCCGCATGTCGACATAGTCGTAGCTGAGGGCGCCCGAGGCGAGGAGGAACGGCTCGGCGGCACGCGTGTACGCCCGCTCCCTCACGAGCGTGAGCAGTTCGTCGCCGAGACTCGGTCGGCCGGGCCGTCCGCGCTCCACGTCGCCGCTTCCGGGTGGGGGGTTCTCGGCCATCGGCCCCCAACTTAGGACGAACAAGGGTGCCCTCCCGGCATTGGGCTCAGGGCCGGTCGTTGAGCCTGTATCCAACTCCGCGGATCGTGATGATGTGCGTGGGGTTGTCCGGGTCGACCTCGATGCGCGCCCGCAGGCGGCCGACCAGTGTCGCGACGATGCGTGGGTCACCGTCGTAGTCGAGGCCCCACACCCGCTGGAGCAGTTCGTCGCGTGTGACGACGCGTCCGGCGTGCTCGAGAAGCTCGCGCAGCAACTGGAACTCGCGCAGCGGGATCGCGATCTCCCGGCCGGCAACGGTGACCTCGTGCCTCTCCGGGTCGAGCTCCACGCCCCCGGCTGCAAGGATCGGGTTTGGCGCGAGGACGTGCTTGCGTGGGGTGACGAACTCGGGGGTGGGGGTGGGGAGGCTGCGGCGCAGCTGGGAGCCAATTCGCGCGACGAGCTCGCGCATTCGGTAAGGCTTGGCGACGTAGTCGTCGGCGCCGACCTCGATGCCGAGCACGACGTCGAGTTCCTCGTTGCGCGAGCTCAGCATGATGATGGGCGTCGAGATCCCGCGGTCCCGCACGGCGCGACAGACGTCGATGCCCGACATCCCGGGGAGCATCACGTCGACGAGGATGACGTGCGGGTGGTCCCGCTCGATGGCCTCGAGCGCCTCGGCGCCGTCACGCGCACCCGAGATGGCGAGGCCCTCGCGACCGAGGCCGATCGTGAGCGCGAACAGCTGGTCCTCATCGTCCTCGATGATGAGGACGCGCGGCCACTCGGTCCGTTCTCGTTCGGTCGCCACACCGTTGCTCACGCCGCACTCCCCGGCTGCCCTGTCGTCGCCGAACGCGATGGTTACCTGGGACAGTGACAGGACCGTGAGACCGGGGTGAACAGTTCATGACTGGGCGACGAAATCTCGGGTGCGCCCGCCCGACCAGAAACGGGCGCAGCAACCAGGATCTGGTTGTTTCCCGGCGAACAGGCGGACTTCGGGAAGTAATCTGCACGGCATGTCGTCGTGGTCGGCGAGGCGGTTTGCGGCGCTCAAGGAAGTGGTGCGCTTCCGGACGCAGCCTGAACCGCTGAAGCCGCGTTTTGTGGAGCACACGCACCGGGACATGCGCGGGGGTGGCCTGCGCGCCGCCGTATTCGGCGTGAGCGACGGACTCGTGTCGAACGTGTCGCTCGTGCTCGGCACGGCGGGTGCCCATCCCGGGGCGGGCGTCGTTCGGCTGGCCGGCCTTGCGGGGCTGTTCGGCGGGTCGTTCTCGATGGCGGCCGGCGAATACATCTCGATGCGGGTCCAGCGGGAGGCGTTCGAGCGCGAGCTCCACGTCGAGCAGGCGGAAATCGAGGCGCAGCCGGAGAGCGAGCGCGCCGAGCTCGTCTACCTGTACGAGAGCCGGGGGCTCGACACGGAGACCGCCGAGAGGATCGCCGAAACGCTGATGGCGGACCCGCGGATCGCGCTGGAGACGCACGCCCGCGAGGAGCTCGGCCTCGACCCGGCGGCGCTCGGCTCGCCCTTCCAGGCGGCGTTGTTATCATTCGTCGCGTTCGCGGTCGGCGCGCTCATCCCGCTCGCCGCCTTCCTCGGCGGTTCGTCGGGGACCGGTGCGATCCTCTCCGCGATCGCGGCCACCGCTGTTGCGGCCCTCCTCGTCGGGGGCGCGCTCTCGTTCCTCACGAGCCGCCCGGTCGTCGGCTCGGCGCTGCGCTCGCTCCTCCTTTGCGCCGCGGCCGGGGCGATCACGTACGGCATCGGCGCCGCGGTCGGCGCGACGGCGGGTTAGGCGGGCCCTTGCGGCGGCTTCAACCCCCGGGCCGCGCCTCGACCCCGGCTGCCGAGATCCGCACGTGCCTTGTGCTCCGGCACGCTGTCGCACTCTCCCGCTCGAGCTGGCGGGGCGACGACGAGCTGCGGCCGCTGTCGCGCCGGGGCGACCGCCAGGCGGCCAAACTCGCCCGTGAACTCGCGACGGAACCCGTCGGGCGGGTGCTGGCGAGCCCCGCCCGGCGCTGCGTCGCGACGGTCGCCGGGATCGCCGAGGAGGTGGGACGCCTCGTCGAGATCGCGCCTTTCCTCGCCGAGGGGTCGGATGGGGGGAACGCGCTGCAGCACATCCTGGCGATCACGAGGTCGACCGAGCATCCCGGTGTCGTCGTGGCCTGCACGCACGGCGACGTGCTAGTCGGCGTCATCGACGCCCTGGCCGACTCGCAGGTGATCGCTGACACTCCCCGGACGATCCAGAAAGGCGGGGCGATCCGCCTCAACGTCGCCGCCGGAGCAGTTGTCGATTTCTCGATCGTCGCGGCCCCGGACTAGGGCGGTGCGCGCGCTGGCAACGGCGTTGCCCGGCGCTGACTGGGCGGTGGGCGCCTCGGGCCGTCGTATTCGGTGCCGGGGGGGGCATGGCTGAGCAACAAGGTGTCGTCGCCGGGGCCGGGCCCGCCGAGCGGGTCCGGCTCGCGACGATCGCCCGCGAATGGGGACGCATCGGCTGTATCGGCTTCGGTGGCCCGCCGACGCACATCGCCCTGTTGCGCAGGCTCTGCGTCGAGCAGCGCCATTGGATCTCGGCGACGGAGTTCGAGGACGGGATCGCGGCGACGAACCTTCTCCCCGGGCCGGCCTCGACCCAGCTCGCCATCTTCTGCGCATGGCGACTGCGCGGACGGTGGGGTGCGGTCGTCGGCGGGGTCTGCTTCATCGTGCCCGGACTCGTCCTCATCCTGGCGCTCTCGGCGCTCTTCCTGTCCAAGCACCCGCCGCACTGGGCCAAGGGCGCCGCCGCGGGAGCGGGAGCAGCGGTGGCCGCGGTCGCGCTGAACGCCGCGATCGGGCTGATGCCGTCGAGCTGGGGAAGGATCGGCTCGCGCCGCGCCGAGCACGCCCGCTGGGTTGTGTACGCGGTTGCCGGGGGCGTCGCCGCGGCGACGATTGGACCATTCCTCGTCGTTGTGCTGCTGGCCTGCGGCGTCGTCGAGGTCGTCGTGCGGGAGCTGAGGTACCGGGCGCCGACGGTGCTGCCGGGGTTCGTCGTTCTTCCCGTGTTCGCCGGGCTGGCCGCGGTCGGGGGGATGGGCGCGCTGGCCTGGGAGGCATTCAAGATCGGCGCCCTCTCCTACGGCGGTGGCTTCGTCATCGTGCCGCTGATGCAGACCGACGCTGTCCACACCTTTCACTGGATGACGAACGCCCAGTTCCTGAATGCCGTGGCGCTCGGGCAGATCACGCCGGGGCCCGTCGTCCAGACCGTCGCCGTCGTCGGCTACGCGGCGGCGAGGCTGCGCGGGGGCCTGCTCGCCGCCGCCATCGCCTTTGCGCCGTCGTTCCTCTTCGTGCTCTTCGGTGGGCCGCACTTCGACCGGATGCGCGCTGGCGGTGGTGCCCAGGCTTTCCTCACCGGGGCCGGACCCGCCGCCATCGGGGCGATCGCCGGTGCCTCGCTCCCGCTCGGGCTGGCGCTCGCCCACCTCTGGCAGGTGGGTGTGCTCGCGGCGGCGTTCGTCTGGCTCGTCGCGCTGCGTCGCAACGTCGTCGTCGGCCTGCTCGCCGCCGGCGTGATCGGTGTCGCGGTGTCGTTCGCCGGACTGCCCGTCGGTTCGTGAGCCGCCGGCGGCACCGCCGAGGGGCTTCGTGGTGCCGATGTGGCGTGCGCGCGCCGCGCCTCCCGGTCATCGGCGGGACCGGCATCATCAGCTCGGCCTGCGCGGCGCGTGCTCTCGAGGTGGGCGCCGGCGGGATCATGGGTGGGACGACGCCGATTCGGGTCCGCGGCGGGGTCGACGCCCGTTTCGACGCCCTTCGCTACCAGCTGGTGGCGACCGGGGGACGGCCGGGGACTTAGGACCGAGGCGCTAGCCGGACGACTCGGCGATCGTCACGGACTCGATCGTGACCCGCTCGCTCGGTCTGCCCGACGCGCTCCCGGTAGCGTCGATCGCCGCCAGCACGTCGAGGCCGGATACCACCTGGCCGAAGCGCGAGTACTGCGGTGGCAGCGCTTTGCCCTGGGTCCCCGAGATGATGAAGAACTGGCTGCCGTTCGTGTTCGGCCCGGCGTTCGCCATCGCCAGCGAGCCGATCTCGTAGCGGCCGGGCTGCGGCAGCTCGTCGGCGATGCGGTAACCCGGTCCGCCGGTCCCGGTCCCGGTCGGGTCGCCGCCCTGGACGACGAAGCCGGGGATGATGCGGTGAAAGGCGATCCCGTCGAAGAAGTGGTAGCGGGCCAGGAAGACGAAGCTGTTGACTGTGATCGGCGCGCCCTCGGCGTCGAGGGCGAAGACGAAGGTGCCCTTCGAGGTGACCATCGTCGCCGTGTAGCGCTTTGCCGGGTCGAGGCACATCGGCGGTGGTCCGGCGAAGCGGACGGTCTTCGGGGCGGAACCGTCCGCCGGCGGGCACTGGCTCGTCATGGCCTTCCCTTCGGGACGTCGCCCGCTAGCCGGCGACCTTGGTGATCGTGACCGAGATGATGTGGTGGAGGTGCACCGGGACGCCCTGCTGGCCGGTTCCGCCGTCCCTGGCGATCCTGGCGACGACCGACCGCCCCTTCACCAGCGTGCCGAAGAGCGTGTAGTCCGGCGAGAGCTGCGCCCCGCCCCCGGGGACGACGACGAAGAACTGGCTCTCGTTCGTGCCGGGACCAGTTGAGTTGGCGTAGGCGACGCTCCAGCCCGGGTAGCAGTCCCGCGTCTTCGCGCACGACTTCGGCGGCGTACCCCCCATCCAGTAGTAGCCGGGCCCGCCCGAGTCCAGGTTCGTCGGGCTGCCGCCCTGGACGACGAAGCCCCGGATCACCCGGAAGAAGTTCGTCCCGTCGAAGAAGCGGTACCCGGCGAGGAAGACGAAGTTGTTGACGGCCTTGGGCGCGGCGGCGGCCGGCATGGAGATGACGAACGTGCCGACGTCGGTCTTCACGGCGGCGTCATAGATGGCCTTGGCGGCGATGCACATCGGGGGCGCTGCGGTGAAGTTCGTGTGCCGGTAGGAAGCGAGGTACTTGCCCTTGGGCAGGCAGACCGGCGCGATCGCCTTGTTCACCGGCGGTACGGCCGGCGTGGACCTCTGACTCAGGAGGGCGATCACCCCCACGAGGATCGCCACGGCGACGAGCGCCCCGCCCGTCCGGCGCAGGCGACGCGCACGGCGCTTGCGCTTCTGGATCTCGCTGACCTTGACTTCACGCATCGCG
Organism: Acidimicrobiales bacterium; assembly: GCA_050013835.1. Lineage (GTDB taxonomy): Bacteria > Actinomycetota > Acidimicrobiia > Acidimicrobiales > Bog-793 > Bog-793. Next base: position 53,959 of record JBEKEM010000002.1, on the reverse strand, counting down.
CGTTGGCGCGCCCGCTTTTCACTCGGCACGGCCAGCCAAGCTAGTCGCGACAGGGCACTAGGTTGTCCCCGTGGCCCTCATCGTCCAGAAGTTCGGTGGCACGTCGGTCGCCGACGCCGACCGGATCCGGGAGGTCGCCAAGCACGTCTCTTGGACGCGCCAGAATGGCGACGACGTCGTCGTCGTCGTGTCGGCGATGGGCAAGACGACCGACGAGCTGGTCCGAATGGCCGAGGACGTGAGCTCGGTGATGCCGGCCCGCGAGCTCGACATGCTGCTGACGGCGGGCGAACGCATCACGATGTCGCTGCTGTGCATGGCGCTCGCCGAGCTCGGCGTCGAGGCCGAGTCGTTCACCGGCAGCCAGGCCGGGATCATCACTGACACGACGCACACCAAGGCCAAGATCGTCGAGGTGCGCGCCACCCGGCTTACCGAGGCGCTCTCCCGGGGCGTCGTGCCGGTCGTCGCTGGCTTCCAGGGCGTCTCGACGGCCCGCGACATCACCACGCTGGGCCGCGGCGGGTCCGACACGACGGCGGTCGCCCTCGCGGCGGCGCTCGCCGCCGAGCGGTGCGAGATCTACACGGATGTCTCGGGAGTGTTCACCGCCGACCCGCGGGTGGTTCCCAGCGCGCGCCGTCTCCACCAGGTCTCGTTCGAGGAGATGCTCGAGATCGCCGCGACCGGGGGACGCGTGCTCGCCCTCCGGTCGGTCGAGTTCGCCCGTAACCATCACGTGCCGGTCCACGTCCGCTCCTCGTTCACCTGGGAGCCCGGGACGTGGGTGACCGAGGAGGATCCGTCCATGGAGCAGCCCATCGTCTCTGCGGTGACCAGCGATGTCTCGGAGGCGAAGGTGACGGTCAGCGGCGTGCCCGACCGCCCGGGGATCGCCGCGGCCGTCTTTCGCGCCCTCGCCGACAGCGCCGTCAACGTTGACATGATCGTCCAGAACACCTCGGTCGACGGGATGACCGACATCTCCTTCACGGTCGGTCGCGCCGAGCTGGAAGCCGCCCGGGCTGTCGCCGACTCCCTGGCGGCGGAGATCGGGGCGCGCGATGTACTCGTCGACGAGGGCATCGCCCAGGTCTCGATCGTCGGCGCCGGGATGAAGACGCATCCCGGGGTGACCGCGATGATGTTCGAGACGCTCGCCAAGCACAACATCAACATCGAGATGATCTCGACCTCGCCGATCCGGATCTCCTGCATCGTGCGCGAGACCACGGTCGTCGACGCTGTGCGCGCCCTGCACGATGCTTTCGGCCTGGGAGGCTGAAACCGACAGGACCGTGACCGCGCGCCCTCGCTAACCTGAGGCCATGCGCGTCGGGATCTTCGGAGCCACGGGCCAGGTCGGTGGCGTCATGCGGCGACTCGTCGACGAGCGGTGCTTCCCCGTCGACGAGATGCGCTACTTCGCCTCACACCGCTCGGCCGGGTCGAAGCTGGACTGGCGCGGCACCCCGATCGCCGTGGAGGACGCCGACGGGGCGGATTTCTCGGGCCTCGAGATCGCCCTCTTCTCGTGCGGCAAGACGACCTCCCTGTGGCTCGCGCCGCGGGTCGCGACCGCCGGGGCGACCGTTGTCGACAACTCGTCGGCGTGGCGGATGGACCCCCAGGTCCCCCTCGTCGTCTCGGAGGTGAACCCGGAGGCGCTCGCCTCGATCCCGAAGGGGATCGTCGCCAACCCGAACTGCACGACGATGGTCGCGATGCCAGTCCTCAAACCGCTCGACGTCGCGGCCGGGCTGCGGCGGGTCGTCGCGGCGACCTACCAGGCCGTCTCGGGTGCGGGGCTGGCCGGTGTCGCCGAGCTCGACGAGCAGGTGCGCGCCGTGGCGGGCGTCGCGAGGCGGCTCACCTTCGACGGGGACGCGGTCACCTACCCCACCCCGTCGAAGTTCGTCGCGCCGGTCGCCTTCAGTGTGCTGCCGCTGGCGGGTTCCCTCGTGGGCGACGAGACGGGCGAGACGGACGAGGAGCAGAAGTTCCGCGACGAAAGCCGCAAGATCCTCGGCCTGCCCGACCTCGGCGTCGTCTGCTCGTGCGTGCGGGTCCCGGTCTTCACAGGACACTCACTCGCCCTGACGCTCGAGTTCGCGCGGCCGATTTCACCGGACGTCGCCACGGAGATCCTTGCCGGCTCCCCCGGCGTCGTCCTCAGCGACGTGCCCACCCCCCTGCAGGCGGCGGGGAGGGACCCGACCTTCGTCGGGAGGATCCGGCGCGACCCGTCGGTCGAGAACGGCCTCGCGCTGTTCCTCTCCGGCGACAACCTGCGCAAGGGCGCCGCCCTTAACGCTGTCCAGATCGCCGAGATCCTCGCGGCGCGCTAGACACCCCGCCGCCCGCGCTCAGTAGGCGCGGGCGAAGAGGATCCGGCGGCCGTACTCTGACGGGCCGCCGCACGCCACGCAGCGGGCGTTCTCGGGTGGCGCGTCCCGGGGGATGCAGCGGGGTGTCGCGCCGGTCCGCTCCTGGATCGTCTTCTCGCAGGCGGGGTCGCCGCACAAGAAGGCCCGGGCGAAGCCCGTCGCGACGGCCGAGGCGAGCTCGTCGAACGTGTCGGTCGTGACCGTGTGGTCGTCGCGGAAGTCTCTTGCCCGCGCGAAGAGCGCGCGCTGGAAAGCGTCGAGGCGCGCCGGCATCGTCGCGGCCACCTCGCCGAGCGGGACGGGTGCCTTCACGCCCGTCAGCCGGTCGACGACGACGGCGGAACCGGCGGCGAGGTCGCGCGGGCCGAGCTCGATGCGTACCGGCACCCCCCGCAGCTCCCATTCGTTGAACTTGAACCCCGCCGAGACGTGGGTGCGGGCGTCCACGTGGGCCCGGACGCCGACCCCGGCGAGCTCGTCCTCGACGGTCCGGGCGGCCGCCGCGACGGTTCCGAGCTCGCCCTCCTTGCCGATGGGCACGATCACGACCTGGTGCGGGGCGATCCTCGGAGGGAGCACGAGGCCCCGGTCGTCCCCGTGGGTCATGATCACCCCTCCGACCATCCGGGTGCTCATCCCCCACGACGACGTGTGGCAGAGGGCGCGCACGCCGTCGGCCCCGGTGTACTCGATTCCGAAGGCGCGGGCGAAGTTCGTCCCCAGGTAGTGGGAGGTAGCGGCCTGCAGGGCGCGGCCGTCGCGCATCATCGCCTCGAGCGTGACGGTCCGGACCGCCCCGGCGAAGCGTTCCGGGGGCGTCTTGTCGCCGACGATGACCGGCATCGCCGCGAACCCCTCGGCGACCTCCTGGTAGAAGTCGGCGGCCACCATCATCTCGGCGACGGCGCCCTCCTCGTCGGCGTGGGCGGTGTGGCCCTCCTGCCAGAGGAACTCCGTCGTACGCAGGAATAGGCGCGGCCGCAGCTCCCAGCGCACGACGTTCGCCCACTGGTTGATCTTCACGGGCAGGTCCCGGTAGGAGTCGATCCAGCGGGCGTACATCTCGCCGATGACCGTCTCCGAGGTCGGCCGCACGACGAGCGGCTCCTCGAGGTCCTCGCCTCCGGCGTGGGTGACGATCGCCAGCTCGGGCGAGAACCCCTCGACGTGCTCGGCCTCCCGGCGGAGGTGGCTCTCGGGGATGAAGAGCGGGAAGTAGGCGTTCTCGTGCCCCGTGGCCTTGATGAGCCGGTCGAGTTCGCCCGACAGCAGCTCCCAGATCCGGTAGCCGTAGGGGCGGATGACCATCGTGCCGCGCACCGGACCGCGGTCGGCGAGCTCGGCCCGCAGGACGAGCTCGTTGTACCAGGCCGAGAAGTCCTCGCTCTGCGGGGTGATCCCGCGTTCGTTCGCCTTTGCCATCAGAGTCGGGTCTTTCGCTCGGCGGGCGCATTCGTTGCGCTGGGTGGCGAACGTAGCGGATCACCGACCCGACCCGCGCCAACTCCGTGGTGCCTCCGCCGCGAGGGGTCAGCCGGTGCCACCGAGCGTGGGATTCGACCACGCCCGGTGGGGAAGACGTCGCGAGCGCGGCGCCGTGCGCAGGGACGTTGTCATTGTCACGGCATCGTCATACCGGCCACCTTGCGATGCTCGGCGCGGTTCCGTACATTCGCCGGGACAGCGAACCGGGTACGTCCCGTGGCTTTCTACGTCGTCTTACCGGTGTTGTGGCGCGGAACCGTGCGAATCGACGAGGAGCGAGATGCAAAGAGGTCCGCTTGGCGCGTTGGTCGGGGGCGCGGGGGTGCTTCTCGGCGCGCTCTTGGTGGTGCTCGTCCCGCCGGGTGTCGCGCCCCGGGCCGCGGCGGGCTCCATCCCCGGGACGACGACTTCCTGGTGCACCCGATTTGGCTCGTCGGTCGTCGGCTGGACCGGGACGAAGCCGAATCTGCCGATCTGCGGCCCCGGCCCGAACAACGGGGGCACCTGGTCGATGGTCGACCTACCCGGGCCGTACGGGACGGAGCGCGGGTACTTCGACGCGACGGAGGGGTTCCAGTGCGTCGAGCTCGCCAAACGGTTCCTCGCCGTCGTCGACGGCCTCGCGCCAGTGTTCGGCAACGGCCAGCAAGTGGCCGCGAACTACCACGGGGCCTACGCCAACACGAGGCTGTACGTGAACGGCTCGCGGGGAGCCGTCGGGCACCCCCCAGTCGAGGGTGACGTCATCAGCTTCTCGGACGCGCCGGGGTTCGACAGCTGGTCACCGGGGCACGTCGCGGTCGTCTCGGCGAGCTCGGTGGACCGCGCGACCGGCGACGGCACGGTGACGGTCTCGCAGGAGAACGTCGGCCCGGGCTACTGGAGATACCGGCTCGACGTAGTCGACTGGCGGGTCGAGGACCCGACGACGGCACCGAACGCCGAGTGGGGATTCCCGTATGCCGAGTGGCTCCAGGTCCTGCCGTACCGGGTGGCGCTCGGCGCGGCCCCGGTCGCCATCGTCACGTCGTCCTCGCCGTCCGTGATGTCGTCGATGCCGGGGGTGGTCGGGTCGTTCGGGTTCGGTGGCGCGCACCACCGCGTCCATCCCGGGAGGCTCCGCTACCGTCCGCGGACTGCGACGCGGAGCTGCCGGTCCCGGCCGGACAGGAGCTTTTCGAGCAAGTCGGCCTGATCGGCGCGCTCCGCGTCTTCGGCCCCCGATCCCCCTTCGCCGACCGCTGACTCGCGGGCGCCGGAGGCGGCATCTCGGGCGGGGGTCCAGGGGGGTTCCCAGCCGGAGCGGTGCTCGGCCCCGAGGACGATCGGGACCCACGGCTTCTGGATCCGGGCGGACGGCGCGCTCGGCGGGTCGGCGGGGTGCGCGTCGAGGGGTGCCTCGCGCGACCGGGCGTGGCGCGGCATCGCCAGGTACCGCAGGGACTCGGGGGCGCCCATGGTTCTCGAGCAGCTCCCCAGCACCGGGCCAGAGACACCACATGAACAGCTTCTACACGACACGGACAATCACGGTGAGGGGTTCTTCCCGCGATCGCGCACGCAGCGCGCACGGCGCGATTTGAACGCCTAACGGGCGACTAAGAAAACACCACTGATAACGCCTTTTGTTGGTCGGGAAGGCGGGATTTGAACCCGCGACCTCAGCGTCCCGAACGCTGCGCGCTAACCAAGCTGCGCTACTTCCCGTTCGAAGTCCGGCCCGCGCCGTCTCCGGGGGCGATCGTAGCCGATGGTGCCTCGACGACGACTTTGGCGATACGCCGCCTTTCCATCCGTGTGACGTGGAAGATCCACCCGTCCAGCTCGTACGTCTCGGACTCGGCCGGGATGTGGCCGAGGGCGTCGAACAGGAACCCCCCCAGCGTGACGTAGTCGCCCTCGGGGAGCGCGACGCCGAGTTCGCCGGCGACCTCGTCGACGGCGCAGGCCCCGTCGACGAGGAAGCGGCGGGCATCGATGCGCAGGATCGCCGGGCTCGCTGTGCGGTCGAACTCGTCCCGCAGGTCACCGACGAGCTCGCTCACGAGGTCATTGACGGTGATCACGCCGGCGAAGCCGCCGTACTCGTCGACGACCACGGCGAAGCCGCGACGGCCCCGGCGCATGTCGGCGAGGATCTCGAGCGCCGAGCGCGACTCCGGCACGACGTAGGGCTCACGCAGTCTCGCCGCCACGTCGGCGCTCGAGAAGGCCGCTTTAGCCCCTTCGATCTCGCCCGAGGCGAAGGGCACGTCGAGGTTGAACAGGTCCTTTACGAACAGAACGCCGAGAAGGTGGTCGACGTCGTCCGTGTAGACGGGGTAGTGGCTGTGCCCGGAGCGCCGGACCGCCCGGGCGACGTCGGCCAAGTTGACCGGGGTGGCGAGCCCCACGACGTCGACCCGCGGCGTCATCACCTCGCGGGCAGTCGACTCGCGCAGGGCCTTCAGCCCGCTCGTTATCTGCAGCTCCTGCTCCGAGGGCGCGCCGTGGGCGGCCTCGGGGGTGCGCTTCAGGCGGGGGCGTCTCATCGCGGGTCCCCCGTGGTGGGGTCGTCGGGAGCCGGGGACGCCGTCACACCCGACCCGGCTCCTAGTCGGCGGCGACGGTGGTCGGCGCGAACGACTCGTCGCGGAACGTGCCCCCCGCGAGCAGCGACTCGACCGCCCGGCGCAGCCGGAGCGGGTCGAGCGGCTTCACGAGGTAGCCCTCGACGCCGGCCCGCCGGGCGAGGAAGACGTCGGCGCGGCGGTCGAGCAGGACGAGGACCGGCACGTGCGCAAGCCGGCCACCGGATTCCTCGTTGGCGAGGTCGAAGGCGATCGCGAACCCGCCCATGTTCTGGACCTGGCTGTCGGCGATCACGAGGTCCGGCTCGATCTCGGCGGCGACGTCGCGCACGGCGGCGCCGCTGCGCAACTCGCGGATCTCAGTCCCGCCGTCGTCGATGACGGCGGAGACGTCCTCCAGGACGGCCGTCGTGTCGGCCACGAGCAGGATCTTCGTCACCAGCCCAAGGTAGCGCTCAGTCGGTGAGGTGGCGAACGACGCGTAGCAGGCCCTCCACGTCGTGCACGTCGCCCTCGAGGAACGGGACTCGCACGACCGGTGAGGGCGCGACCGCCTCGACGAGGTCGGCGAGGAAGCCCTCCTCCCGGTGGGCGATCGCGGCGAGGTCGGCGAGGTTGGCAAGGAGGTCGCGCCAGCTGGCGCCCTCCTTAGCCGCGCTGGCGGCTCCCCCCGCGGGGGGCACGCCGAAATCGGGGTGAATCCGGTTGACGACGAGCGCGTCGACCGCCCCGTGGCGCCGCCCGAGCTCACCGACGAAGTAGCGAGCGTCGTCGATGGCGTCGCGACGGGGGGTGGCGATGAGGACAAACCCGGTGGACTCCTCGGCGAGGAGGCGCTCGACCCGGGCGGCGCGGTCCCGGAAACCTTGCTCCATGCCCTGGAAGGCGTTGAAGAACGCGAGCGTGTCGTCGACGATTTCCGCCCCGGCGACGCGCGCGATCGACCGCAACACGAGCTGGCCGGCGAGGCTCGCCACCCGCAGGTACGACGAACCCGGGGCGACGAAGGTCCTGAAGATCCGGTTGTCGAGGAAGGACTCCACGCGGCGGGGCGCGTCGAGGAACTCGAGGGCGCGTCGCGTCGGGGGCGTGTCGACGACGACGAGATCGAAGGTCCCTTCCTCGTGAAGCTCGAACAGCTTCTCGGTCGCCATGTACTCCTGGGTGCCCGAGAGCACCGAGGCGAGGTTGCGATAGAGGCGGTTGGCGAGGATCCGGTCTGCCTGCCCGGGGTCGCGGGCGTAGCGCCGGACGAGGTCGTCGAAGGTCGACGTGGCGTCGAGCATCAGGACGTTCAGCTGGCCGGGCCATGGCCCGGCGATCTCGCGTGGCTCGTTGCCGACCCCGGTCGCGCCGAGTGCGTCGGCGAGCCGCCGGGCCGGGTCGATTGTGACGACGCATGCCCGGCGACCCCGCAGCGCCGCCGCGACGGCGAGCGCCGCTGCCACCGTCGTCTTGCCGACCCCGCCGGAGCCGCAGCAGACGATGACGGCGCGATCTTCGACGAGGGTCCCGAGCACGTTCACGGCAGTGCCGCGATCCCCGCGGCGAGCGCCGCCACGAGCCGGCCGAGCTCCGCCACACCCACCCCGGCCGTGAACAGGTAGGGCAGTTTGATGGTGGGGAGCGGCAGCCGCTCGGCAAGACGCGCGAGCTGTGCCTCTTGCAGCCGCTGGCGCCCCCGCCGGAAGGCGGCGGCCCGGGCGATCGAGTCCGCGAGTCCGGGCTCTGGCGGCGGCGCGCCGGCCGCCGCGGCCGCCTCGGCCGGGTCGTCGTCGAGGTGGTGGAGCACCGGGTAGCAGCAGTTGACGACGACGGGGCCGAGGGTCACGCCGATCTCGTCCTCGATCCGGAAGGCGGTCTCGACCGCCTCGTTCACCGGCGTTTCCTCGGGGATCGTGACGAGGAGGACCTGGCAGCGGTCGGGGTCGGTGAGCATCGCGACGACTTGGTCGGCCTGGGCACGCAACGGACCACCGCGGGCGGCGTCGGCGAGGCCGCCCGAACTCGACAGAAAGCTCAGGGCGTGGCCGGTCGCCGGGGCGTCGAGGACGATCAGGTCGGCCGTCCCCGCCACCTCGAGCTGGCGGACCTTGCCGAGGATGAGGACCTCGCGGATCCCGGGGATCGCCATCGCGACGACGTCGAGCGCCCCCGTGCGCACGAGGCGGGCGGCGAAGCGTCCGAGCCCGTGGGCGGCGAGGTACTCGGTCAGCGCCGCGTCCGAGGTGAGCACCCTCGCACGCACCCGGCCGGGGACCCTTTCCGGACCCGGCGAGCGGTTCTCGCCGGGCTCCCCGGGTGGGGAAGCGGGGGCGCGGACGACGACCTCGTCGTAGCCGAGACCGTCCCCGTAGTCGAGGAGGGCGGCGAGCCCGGCGGTGTCGTCGAGCGCGACTACGAGCACGTCGAGGCCGGCTCGGGCGGCGAGACTAGCCAGTGCCGCCGTGGTCGTCGTCTTGCCGACCCCACCCTTGCCGACGACGACGAGGACCTTGCTCCGGCGGAGGAACACTGTGACGTCCATCCGGCGCCCGACACTACCGGGAGCGGGGTCCGGCCCCGGGGCGGTGGCCGGCGGGTTCCGCCCCCTTGTCAGGCGGCTGGGGGTGGCGATAGCGTCACCACCCAGCCGGTACAACCGCCTCCAGCCGCGGTGTGGGACCGGTGGCGCCGCTCGAGCGGCTGTCCCCGAGGGGACGGGACGGGGAGGGGTTCGTGATCGCGGAGCGATCCGAGCAGGCCTGGTACCGGAAAGCTTCGTGCCGCGGTCCGCAGGCCGCCGTCTTCTTCCCGCCGACCCAGCCCGAGGGCAAGGACGAGCGGCTCGACCGGGAGGCGACCGCTAAGTCGATGTGCGCCCTCTGCCCTGTGCAGCGTCCCTGCCTCGACTACGCCATCCGGATCCGCGAGCCTCACGGGATCTGGGGCGGCCTCAACGAGATCGAGCGCAAGCAGATCCTCGAACGCCGCGCCGGCTGAGGGGACGCTCTAGCCGGCCTGCCCCGCCAGGGCCTCGTCGAGGTGCGCGATGAAGCGCGCCGTGCAGCCGGACATATCGAGCGGGGGCGCGGCGGTCGTGGCAATGCGCTCGGCGAGCGCGGCGAACCCGCGTCCCGCGGGGCTCGTGGCGTCGAGCCGCACCAGCTCCCCGGCGTCGCCCGCCGCGCCGAGGCCCGGGTCGAGGGGCAGTGAGCCGAGGAGCGGCGTGCCGGTCGCGGCGGCGAGGGAGGCACCGCCGCCCTCGCCGAAGATGGCTTGGCGGCGGCCGTCCTCGCTGGTGTAGGGCGCCATGTTCTCGATGACGCCGGCGATGCGGACGTGACTCTTGCGGGCCATGTCCGCCGCCCGCCCGGCGACCCTGGCGGCGGCGGCGGAGGGTGTCGTGACGACGATGAGCTCGACGCGGGGCAGCATCCTCGCCAGCGCCATCTGGACGTCGCCGGTTCCCGGGGGCATGTCGACGAGCAGGTAGTCGAGCGGGCCCCAGGCGACGTCCTCGAGGAAGTGCTGGACGGCCCGGGCCAGCACGAGGCCGCGCCACATGATCGCTTCGTTCTCGTCGGCGAGGAAGCCCATCGACACGACGCGCAGCGCCCGGGGGCCGACGGCGATCTCGGCGGGGATGATCTTGCCGCTGGCGGCCTCGAGCCGGCCGGAGATCCCGAGCATGCGGGGGATCGAGAAGCCCCAGATGTCGGCGTCGAGGAGTCCGACCGCGAACCCCCGCCGGGCGAGGGCGAGGGCAAGGTTCGCCGTCACCGTCGACTTGCCGACCCCCCCCTTGCCCGAGACGACGGCGAGCACCCTCGTCGAGTCCGGGAAGCCAACGGCAACGGCGCGGCCCTGTGCCGCCCGGCGGGCCGTCGACATCAGGCGGGCCCGCTCGTCGGGCCCCATCACACCGGTCGTGACCTCGACGGACTCGATTCCCGGGACGGCGGCGAGCTGCCGCGTGACGTCATCGCGCAGCTGGGTTCGCAGTGGGCAGCCCGCCACCGTGAGGGCGATCTCGGCTCTCGCCCGCACCCCGTCGCAGCCGACGGAGCGCACCATGCCGAGGGTTACGATGTCCTCGCCGAGCTCGGGGTCGACGACGGCGCGCAGCGCTTCGAGGAGTTCGTCCTGGCTCGGGGGGCGAGTCGCCACGCCGCGCCGACTCGGGTCGGCAGGCATCCCAACCGATGCTAACGGGAGTGATCGCGCGGCCCGCTTGTTACGCTCAGGACAGGAAGGGCAAAGGAGCGAGTCTTGTGAACACCGCCACGACGGTCAGGATTGGTCAGCGGCCGGGTCCGGTGAGCCTCACCGACGCTGCCACGGCCAAGGTCGCCGAGCTGCTCGCCAGCGAGACAGACGGCGAGACCCTCGCCCTGCGCGTCGCCGTTCGGCCAGGTGGCTGCTCGGGCTACAGCTACGACATGTTCTTCGATGCCGAGATCGCCGACGACGACATCGTGCGCACTTTCGGGACCGTGAAGGTCGTCGTCGACCCCGAGAGCGCCGAGCTCATCAAGGGGGCGACGCTCGATTTCAGCGACGGCCTGCAGGGATCCGGTTTCCACATTACGAATCCGGCCGCCACCCGCACCTGCGGCTGCGGCAGCTCATTCAGCTGAAGACCGCTCCCGAAGGCAGGCCGGACCCTCCCCGGCGCTACTACCGCCCGGTCGTACGGGCGGGCGAGTGGCTCACCTGCTCGGGACAGCTCGGCCTGGCCGACGGGGTGCTCGTCGCTGGGGGCGTCGCTGGGCAGCTCGCCCAAGCGCTCGCCAACCTCGGGGCCGCGCTCGAAGCCGAAGGCTCGTCGCTCGGTGCCGTCGTCAAGACGACGGTCTTCCTCATCGACATGGGCGAGTACGTGGCGATGAACGAGGCCTACGCTGCCGCCTTCGGGGACCACCTCCCGGCCCGCTCCGCTGTCGGCGTAGCGGCGTTGCCGATGGGGGCGGCGGTGGAGGTCGAGGCCTGGGCGTACTCGCCCGTCACCGGGGCGTAGCCCCGGCGGGCCCGTTACCCGGCGACGCGGGGTACCGCCCGCCGGCCGTCCTACGGACGCCAGTGGGGCACACCGAAGCGGTAGCCGACGCTGCGCACCGTCTCGATGAGGTGGGCGTTCTCCTCGCCCAGCTTCGCGCGCAGCCGCCGGATGTGAACGTCGACCGTTCTCGCCCCGCCGAAGTACTCGTAGCCCCAGACCCGGGCGAGCAGGGTCTCGCGGGTGAAGACCTTGCCCGGGTGGGCCGCGAGAAAGCGGAGCAGCTCGTACTCCATGAAGGTGAGGTCGAGTGAGCGCCCGGCGACGACAGCCTGGTAGGTCTCGAGGTTGAGCGCCAGCGGCCCGTAGGCGATGACGTCGTGGTGCTTGCCCCGCCCGGTCCTCCAGAGCAGGTGGGCGAGGCGGGTCTCGATCTCGTCGGGTGCGGCCTCGGCGAGCGTGAAATCGTCGAAGAGCTCCTTGTGTCCGGCGAGCAGGCCGAGCTGGACCTTCGTCACGACGAGGAGGACCGGGCCGACCGGTTCGTCGCGCTGGCGCAGCGCCCGGCATAGCCCGAGGGCCGCCTCGGGCGCATCGACTGCGGAGACGACGGCGCCGGACCAGCCCACCGTCGGCTCGAGCGCACCGATGCCATCGGCGTCGGCGACGGCGGTGAAGGTGTAGCCGGCGGCTTCGAGCGCCTTGGCGAGCTCGGGGCTGGGTGGGTTCGGGAAGCAGAGCAGGGGTTCCATGCGCCTACCGCCGGATCCTTGGCGAGGTCAACTCGGCTCCTACAGGGCGGGGAGGTAGCGGAGGAGTTCGAAGGGCGTGATCTGGCGCGTGTAGTCGTCCCACTCGGCCCGCTTGTTGCGGAGGAACCACTCGAAGACGTGGTCGCCGAGTGTGTCGAGGACGAGCTCGGAGCTCTCCATCGCCTGCAGCGCTTCGTCGAGGGTGCGGGGCAGCGGGCGGATGCCGGCCGCGGCGAGCTGGCGCTGGCTCATCGTGTAGAGGTTGGCGTCGGCCTCATCGGATAGCTCGTAGGAGCGCTCGATCCCCCTCAGGCCCGCCGCGAGCACGACGGCGAAGGCGAGGTACGGGTTGCACGCCGGGTCGATCGCGCGGTACTCGACGCGGGCAGACTCGGACTTGCCCTGCCTCGTGACCGGTACGCGCACGAGGGCGGAGCGGTTGTTGTACGCCCAGGAGACCGTGAACGGCGCCTCGTAGCCGGCGACGAGGCGTTTGTAGGAGTTCACCCACTGGTTCGTGACAGCCGTGATCTCGCAGGCGTGCTCGAGCAGCCCGGCGATGAACTGCCGCGCCGTCGCCGAGAGCCCGTGTTCGTCGTCGCCGTCGTAGAAGGCGTTCTTGCCCCCGCTGAAAAGCGAGCAGTGGGTGTGCATCCCCGACCCCTGGACACCGGCGAGGGGCTTCGGCATGAACGAGGCGTAGACGCCGTGCTCCTGGGCAATCTCCTTGATGAGGAGCCGCACGGTCATGATCGTGTCGGCCATCGTGAGGGCATCGGTGTAACGCAGGTCGATCTCGTGCTGGCTGGGCGAGTCCTCGTGCTGCGCGTACTCGACCGGGATCCCCATGTCCTCGAGCGTGAGCACCGTCTTGCGCCGGAGGTCGGTGGCGAGGTCCGCCACGGTGAGCTCGAAGTACGAACCGGTGTCGAGCGGTTGCGGCGGGACACCGGCGTCGGCCTCGGAGCTCGCGAAGTAGAAGTACTCGAGCTCGGGGGCGGCGAAGAAGCTGAAGCCGCTCTCGTGGGCGCGCTCGAGCGCCCGGCGCAGCACGTGGCGCGGGTCCCCCTCGAAAGGCGTGCCGTCGATGTTCGAGATGTCGCAGAAGACGCGCGCGACGGTCGTGTTCCCTCCGGACATGACGGGAAGGATCTGGAAGGTCTTCGGGTCCGGGTGCGCGATCACGTCGCTCTCCTGGATGCGGCTGAATCCGTCGATCGACGATCCGTCGAAGGTCATCCCCTCGTCGATCGCGTTCTCGAACTCGGCGGGCGGGATCGAAAACGTCTTCGGCGTGCCCAGTACGTCGGTGAACCAGAGCTGGATGAAGCGGACCCCTCGTTCCTCCACGGTCTTGAGCACGTACTCGCGCTGATTCTCCATCGGGTCACCCCTCCAGGTGGTGCGTGACCGCCGTCGTCGGTGTCGCTGCGACAAGTCTCGCAGACCCCGCGCGCCCGACCAAACGGCGGCTCCCGTTCCGGCACCCACGGGCCGTCGGGACCCCATCGCTACGATGGCGCCGTGGCCTGGCTGTCCGTCGCGCTCTGCCAGATCGACGCGGCGGTCGGTGATTTCGACGGCAACGTCCGGCGCATCCTCGACGCGCTGGAGAAGGCCGAGGGGCTGGGCGCCGACGTCGCCGTCTTTCCCGAGCTCGTCGTGACCGGCTACCCGCCCGAGGACCTGTTGCTCGAGCCTGACTTTGTCGCGGCGAGCGAGCGGGCACTCGCCGCCATCGCGGCGCGGTCGGGCGAGTGCGCCGCGGTGGTCGGTTACGTGGCCGAGTCCGGCGGCTTGCGCAATGCGGCCGCCGTCTGCCGAACGGGCGCCGTGCGCGGCGTCGCGCTAAAGGAGCTGCTCCCCAACTACGGCGTGTTCGACGAGCAGCGCTGGTTCGTCCCCGGCGCGGGGGACTCGCCAGTCTTCGGGATCGCCGGGGCACCGGTCGGGGTGATCGTCTGCGAGGACGCCTGGGTTTCGGCCGGTCCGATCGCCCGCCTCGCCGGCGCCGGGGCGGGGATCGTGTTGTCACTCAACGCCTCGCCGTTCCGCGCCGGGGCACGCGACGAGCGCCGGCAGATGCTCGCCCAACGGGCGGCCGAGTCCGGCTGCGCCATCGCCTACGTCAACCTCGTCGGCGGGCAGGACGAGCTCGTCTTCGACGGGGGCTCGATGGTCGTGTTCCCGGACGGGTCGCTCGCCGCCTCGGCGGCCGAATTCCGGGAGGACGTCGTCGTCGTCGACGTGCCCTACGTCCCGACCGCGTCGGACGCCGCGGAGGTGGTCGCGGTGAGCGGGCCGCGCCGACGGGCCGGCGAACCGGCCCCCGGGCCGATCGCCGCGGTCCTTGACGACGGGGCCGAGACGTACGAGGCGCTCGTGCTGGCGACGCGGGACTACGTCGTGAAGAACGGTTTCGCCGACTGTCTCGTCGGCCTGTCCGGCGGGATCGACTCGTCTCTCGTCGCGGCGATCGCCGTCGAGGCGCTTGGACCGGCCCGCGTGCACGGCGTGGCGATGCCGTCGCGCTTCTCCTCGGCTGGCTCGATCGCCGACGCGACCGCGCTCGCGCACGGCCTCGGGATCGACCTCCTGGAGATCCCGATCGAGCGGGCGCACGCCGCGTTGCTCGGACTTCTCGCACCGAGCTTCGCGGGCCGACCGGCCGGCATCGCCGAGGAGAACCTCCAGGCGAGGATCCGCGGCACGCTGCTCATGGCGTTGTCGAACAAGTTCGGCTGGCTCGTGCTCACGACCGGCAACAAGAGCGAGACGGCGGTCGGCTACTCGACCCTCTACGGCGACACCGCCGGCGGCTTCGCCGTCATCCGGGACGTTCCCAAACTCCTCGTCTACGCCCTGGCGCGGCACTGCAACGCCCTGGCCGGCCGGGCGGTGATCCCGGAGCAGGTCTTCACCAAGCCGCCGTCCGCCGAGTTGCGCATCGATCAGCGGGACGACGATTCGCTGCCCGCCTACGCGATCCTCGACCCCATACTCGAGGCCTACGTCGAGCGCCACGCCACGGTCGACGAACTAGTCGCTGAGGGATTCGACGCCGCGACGGTGCGGCGCATCTTCGACCTCGTCGACGCGGCGGAGTACAAGCGGCGCCAGGCGCCGCCGGGACCGCGCGTGACGAGCCGGGCGTTCGGCAAGGACCGCCGAATGCCGATCACGAACCGCTTCCGGGCGAGCCGCCCCCCGGGCGTCGCGAGTCCGCCGTGACAGCGCCGCTGACCTTTCTCGAGACGGCGGACCTGCTCGGTCGCTACCGGCACGTCGAGCTTTCGCTCTTTGCCCGCCTGGGTGAGCGCGCGCCGACGTGCGGCGACGCTGCCCTCGTCGTCTACCTGGCGGGGGCGAGCCGCGCCCACGGGTACCGGGCCGGGCTCGTCGAGTCCCTCCTCCCCGTGTCGGATGCCCTGCCCGCAGTGACGGGCGTGACCCGCTCCCCGGGCGGCCGCCTCGAGGAGGCGCTAGACGTGCTCACCGCGGACGGTCACGATGACGATCTGCTCGACGCCCTGGTGGGGGCGGTTTACCCGGCGATGACCGCCGCCTACGCCGAGCACCTCGCACAGGCCGGCTCACCCGCTGACGCCGCCGTGCAGCGGGTGCTGCGCCGGGTGCTGGCGGATCTCGGCGGAATCACCACCGACAGCCGGGCGCTGGGGCCGGCGACGGGTGCAAGCGCTCGGGCGGGGCGTGTGCGCGAGCTCCTCCAGGAGGTTCCCGGCGCGTTCGGCTCGCTGCGGCGGGATCCGTGAGCGCGAGGAGCGCGTCCTCCCTGGTCGGGTGTGTGCGGGACCCCCTTGATTCCGTCGTTACACTGAGTGAGGGAACCGACCGGATCCGGCGTGTGTCGGACCGGTGCGGTTGCCGTTGCCGACGAGGACGTCGTTTGTTGTTCGGACGTCGGGAGTTCGCTGCGAGCGGCTCCACCCACCCACGGAGGACCGGACCGCATTGGCGAAGGAGCGAGTCGAGCGCGACGAGGAAGATCTCGTCCGGCTGTACCTGACCGACATCGGTCAGTACCCGCTGCTCACCAAGGATGACGAGGTCCGCCTGGCCCAGGCGATCGAGCGCCGCGGTCAGGCCGAGGAGGAGTTGGCGGAGCCGCCCAAAGGGATGACGCCGGCACGCCGGCGCGAGCTGAAGCGGACCATCCGCCTGGGCGATGATGCGCAGCGCACCTTCGTCCAGTCGAACCTCCGGCTCGTCGTCTCGATCGCCAAGAAGTATCAGGCGTCCGGGCTGCCGCTCCTCGACCTCATCCAGGAGGGCAACCTCGGCCTGATGCACGCCGTCGAGAAGTTCGACTGGCGCAAGGGCTTCAAGTTCTCTACGTACGCCACCTGGTGGATCCGCCAGGCGATCACCCGCGGCATCGCCAACACGGGGCGGACGATCCGCCTCCCCGTCCACGCCGGTGACACGCTCGCGCGGGTGCAGAAGGCCCAGGCGCGCCTCGAGCTGAAATTCGGCCGCCCGGCGACGCTCGCCGAGCTTGGCGCCGAGGTCGAGCTGCCCGAGGACAAGCTGATCGAGGCGCTGCGTTTCCGTGCCGAGCCGCTTTCGCTGTCGGAGCCGTTGCGCGAGGACGGCGACGCCGAACTCGGTGACGTCGTCGAGGACCGCTCGGCGGAGTCCCCCTTCGAGATGGCCGCGACGGCGCTCTTGCCGGTGGAGATCAACCGGCTGCTCGCGCCGCTCGACGAACGCGAGCGGGAGATCCTCCGGCTGCGGTTTGGGCTCGACCGTGGTGAGCCCCGCACGCTCGAGGAGGTCGGCGAGCACTTCAACCTGACCCGGGAACGGATCCGCCAGATCGAGGCCCGCGCGATGTCCAAGCTGCGCCACCCCTCGAGCGACACCGGGGCCCGCGACCTCCTCACCGTCTGAGCGTCGCGGCACCGGACCGGAGTGCCCAGGTCGGGCGCTCCGTTGCCGTTACGATGCGCGCATGTGCAAGAAGCTGTTCATTCTGGCCTTGCTCGTCGCGCTCGGCTTCGTCGTCGCGAGGCGCCTCAGCTCCGACTGAGCCCACGTCCTCACAACACGCGGACCTGCTCCACGACCGCTCCTGTCCGCCGTCGGGAGTGGAGCCACCAGCCGAGGGCAGCGGCGCCGACCCCGACGACGACGGTGCTCGTCCCGATGGCGATCGCCGGCCGGGGCGGCACGGCGCGCATCCGGTCCCGCACCCGGTCGCGCAGGCGGACCGGTCGGATGAAGCTCTCGATCTCCCAGCCGCGTTCCTCGGCGACCTTGGCGAGCCCGCGGTCGGGATTCACCGCGACCGGGTGGCCGACGATCTCGAGCAGCGGCAGGTCGGTGAGGGAGTCGCTGTAGGCGTACGAGCGCGCGAGGTCGACGCCGGCTCGCGCGGCGTAGTCGCGCACCGCCTCTGCCTTCTGCGGCCCGGCGGCGTAGAAGGCGAGCTCGCCCGTATAGCAGCCGGCGGCGTCAACGGCCGCCTCGCTGGCGATCGTGGCGTCGACGCCGAGACGGCGGCCGAGCGGCTGCACGAGCTCGGACGGCGACGCCGAGACGATGACGACCCGCCGACCCGCCGAATGGTGGTCGTCGATGAGGTCCATCGCCTCGTCGTAGATGATCGGCTCGATGACGCTTTCGAGGGCGTCGTTCACGATGGCGACGACCTCCGCCTGCGACCAGCCCTTGGTGAGCCGCAGGACGGCGGCGCGAATGCGGTCGAGCCGCCGGTCGTTCGAGCCGAGGATGAGATAGATGACCTGGGCGAGGACGACCTGGGCCAGCGAACGCCTCCTCATGAGGCCCTGTTTGCGCAACGGCCCGCCGAAGGCCGCCATTGCGTCCTTGGCGATGATGGTCTTGTCGAGGTCGAAGAACGCCGCCTCGTCGAGGGCTTGCGGCCAGCGCCGGTAGGACTCCGATTCGGTCACGGCGCTCATCGCGGCGGCGCCCCGACCGCGGGCGGGCCCTCCCATCGGGCAGCGTCCACGCCTCCTATCGAACACGCTGGGGGGACCCGTTACAACTCATCCGACGCGCCCGCCCACACCCCCGGCGCTGGGGTGCTGGCCCGGCGGGGTGAGCGCCGTTATCGTTCGCCACCGTCCCGGAGGGTTCCCCGTGCCCAAGCCGCTCGTTATCGTCGAATCGCCCGCCAAGGCGAAAACGATCGCGCGCTTCCTCGGTAGCGGTTTCCTGGTCGAGTCGTCGATCGGGCACATCCGCGACCTCCCGCGCTCGGCCGCCGAGGTCCCGGCGGCCTACAAGGCGGAGCCGTGGTCTCGGCTCGGGGTCGACGTCGAGAACGACTTCAAGCCGCTCTACGTGGTCGCCCGCGAGAAACAGGACCAGGTGCGCAAGCTCCGTGCCCTCCTCAACGGGGCGAGCGAGCTCTACCTCGCCACCGACGAGGACCGCGAGGGTGAGTCGATCGCCTGGCACCTGTTGGAGGTGCTCTCGCCGCGGGTTCCCGTGAAACGGATGGTCTTCCACGAGATCACGCCCGCGGCGATCGCGGAGGCGATCGAGCACCCGCGCGAGCTCGACCGGCGGCTCGTCGACGCCCAGGAGGCGCGCCGCATCCTCGACCGCCTGTACGGCTACGAGCTCTCGCCGGTCCTCTGGAAGAAGGTGATGCGGGGTCTGTCGGCGGGGCGCGTCCAGAGCGTCGCGACGCGCATCGTCGTCGAGCGCGAACGCGAGCGCATCCGGTTCCGGTCGGCGTCCTGGTGGAGCCTCGCCGGGATCTTCATCACCGGATCAGGCGAACCCGTCACCGCCCAGCTCGTCGGCCTCGGCGACCGGCCGATCGCCGACGGCGCCGATTTCGACTCGGCAGGCGAGCTCACCGACCCGGCCGGCCCGGTGCTACTTGACGCCTCGTCTTCGGCGGCGCTCGCCGGTGCTCTCGAGGCGGCGTCGTTCTCGGTCGCCTCCGTCGATCAGAAGCCCTACCGGCGCTCGCCCTCGGCGCCCTTCATCACCTCGACGCTGCAGCAAGAGGCGGCCCGCAAGCTCGGCTTCTCGGCCCAGCGCACGATGCAGGTCGCCCAACGGCTCTACGAGCAGGGCTACATCACGTACATGCGGACGGACTCGACGACGCTTTCGTCGACCGCGATCTCCGCGGCGCGGGCCCAGGCCCGGCAGCTCTACGGCGCCGGGCTCGTCCCCGAAAGGGCGCGCACGTACGAGCGGCGCGTGAAGAACGCCCAGGAGGCCCACGAGGCGATCCGACCCGCAGGCGACCGCTTCCGGCTGCCCTCCGGGATCGCGCCGTCGGTCGTTGGCGACGGGTGGCGGCTCTACGAGCTCATCTGGCAGCGCACGATCGCCTCGCAGATGATCGACGCGACGGGCGTCACGGCGCGTCTCAGAATCGCCGGCGCGACAACGACTGCCACCCCGGTCGCGAGTCGGGGCACCGTGGCCGAGTTCTCGGCCGCGGGGACGGTCATCACCTCGCCCGGGTTCCTGCGCGTCTACCGGGAGAGCGAGGACGAGGTGGACGACAATCGCCGCGACGACGATGTCCGCCTGCCGGCCGTCGAGTCCGGTGCGGCGCTTGCCCTCGACTCTCTCGCCGCCGAAGAGCACGCCACGAAGCCCCCTGCCCGCTTCACGGAGGCGTCGCTCGTGAAGCGCCTCGAGGAGCTCGGCGTCGGCCGACCCTCCACCTACGCCAGCATTCTGCAGACGATCCAGGATCGCGGCTATGTCTGGAAGCGGGGCAGCGCCCTCGTACCCGCCTTCCTCGCCTTCGCCGTCGTCGGCCTGTTGGAGGAGCACTTCCCGTCGCTCGTCGACTACAACTTCACGGCCGCGATGGAAGACGACCTCGACGCGATCGCGGCCGGCACCGAGCAGGCGATCCCGTGGCTCGAGCGCTTCTATTTCGGCGACGGCTCGGACGGCGCCGACGGCCGCCCCGCCTCGGTCGAGGGCGGTCAGGGGCTGCGTCAGGCGATCGTCGACCACCTCGGCGAGATCGACGCCCGCGAGATCAACTCGATCCTGCTCGGTGCCGACGACGAGGGAAACGCCGTGGTCGTCAGGGTCGGCCGGTTCGGACCGTATCTGCAACGGGGCGAGGACCGCGCCGCGATCCCGATGGACCTCGCCCCGGACGAGCTTCGGCTCGATCGCGCCCTCGAACTGCTCGCGACACCGTCGAGTGAACGCGAGCTCGGGGTCGACCCGGAGTCCAGCCTCGTCGTGTCGGTCCGGATCGGGCGGTTCGGGCCGTACGTCCAGCTCGGCGAGGCGGCCGCCAAGGGCGGGAAGCCCCCCCGGGCGTCACTCTTCAAGTCGATGACCCCCGAGGCGCTGACGCTCGAGGAGGCGCTCGAGCTGCTTCGTCTGCCCCGCGTTGTCGGCGTCGACCCCGCGACGGGAGAGGAGGTCGTCGCTCGCAACGGTCGTTACGGACCGTACCTGCAGCGGGACCGGGACTCGCGCAGTCTCGCGACCGAGGAGCAGTTGCTGGAGATCGACCTCGCGAGCGCCCTTGAGCTCTTTGCGCGCCCGAAGGAACGTCGATTCGGTCGGGCGGGCAGCGCCCCGGGCCGTGAGATCGGTATCGATCCGGAGTCGGGGTCACCGATTCTCCTTCATGAAGGCCGTTTCGGTCCCTATGTCACCGACGGGACAGTGAACGCCTCATTGCGGCGCGGCGACGCCCCTGACTCGATGACGCTTGAACGCGCGGCCGAGCTGCTCGCCGAGCGACGAGCTGCCGGACCGAGGTCCCCTCGCCGGGCGCGCGGCGTCAGGAAATCGGGAGTGAGGAAGTCCACGGCCAGGAAGTCCGTGACCAAGAAGTCCATCTCGAAGACGGTCGCGGCCAAGAAGACCGCGGCGAAGAAGACCACCGTGAAGAAGGTCGCGGCCAAGAAACCCCCGGCCAAGAAGTCCGTGGCGAAGAAGACCGTGGCGAAGGCTTCCCCACCTGCCCGAAGCGCTCGCCGGGCGGCCGCGAAGCGGCGCCCTTCGGCCTAGCCGGATCGGTGGGGGATCGCCGCGAACTTCCGGTGTCGTAGTCTCGCAATCGATGGTGCTTCGCGGGAGGTTCATCGTCCTCGAGGGCGGTGAGGGGTGCGGCAAGTCGACGCAGGCGGAGCTGCTCGCGGCGTACCTCGGTGCGGAGTCGACGCGAGAGCCGGGTGGGACCGCGATCGGGGAGAGGATCCGCGCGATCCTGCTCGCCGACGATCTCGCACCGCTCGACCCTCGGGCGGAGCTGATGCTGATGCTGGCCACGCGTGCCCAGCATGTCGCCGAGCGGATCAGGCCGTGGCTTGACGCCGGTCGCGACGTTGTTTGCGACCGCTTCTCTGGTTCGACGCTCGCCTACCAGGGTTACGGTCGCGGCCTCCCGCTCGATGAGATCGTGGCGGCGAACGACCTGAGCTGTGGTGGCCTCTCACCCGATCTCATCGTCCTGCTGGACCTGCCCATCGCCGAGGGGGCCGCGCGCCGGGAACAACCCGACGATCGCATCGAGAAGGAGGACGAGGCCTTCTTCTCCCGGGTGGCAAAGGGTTTCCGGGAGCTCGCGCAGGCCGATCCCGGGCATTGGGCCGTCGTCGACGCTTCGGGCCCCCGAGAGGCGGTAGCCGAACGTGTGCGTGCAGTCGTTGCTACCCGCCTCGGACTGACCGGCAGGAGCGACATGGCGTGAGGGCGAACTGACCGCGACATCGACTTCCGATCGACAGGCGGGCCCGGGCCCGCCGGTCCTCGACCGCGTCGTCGGCCAACCGCGAGTACGGGCGGTTCTCGGATCGTTCGTCACGTCGCCCGTGCACGCCTTTCTCTTCGTCGGCCCGCCGGGTTCTGGCAAGCGTGAGACGGCCCGGGCGTTCTCGGCGGCGCTCGTCTGTCCGAACGGCGGATGCGGCGATTGCCCGTCGTGCCGCGACGTCCTTGCGGGACGCCATCCCGATGTCGTCTTCGTCGAGCGTCACGGCGCCTCGATCCTCGTCGACGAGGCGAGGGAGGTCGCGCAACTTGCGCAGCGGGCCCCGCGGATTGCCAGGCTGCAGGTGCTCGTCCTCGCCGACTTCCATCTCGTTGACCGGGCGGCCCCGGCGCTGTTGAAGACGATCGAGGAACCGCCCGAGACGACGGTGATCATCGTCCTCGCCGACAAGCGCGTGCCGTCGCTCGTGACGATCGCGAGCCGCTGCGTCGACGTCGAGTTTTCCTCGCTCGACGTCGGGAGCATCGCGGGCGCGCTGCGTGCGGGCGGCGCGACGGAGGAAGTCGCTCTGGCGGCTGCTTCGGCGGCGAACGGACGCCTCGATCGGGCGCGGCTGCTGGTCGGAGATCCAGGGTTCGCCACCCGCGAGGCTCGCTGGCGTTCGGTCTCCGAGCGGCTCGACGGCACCGGGGCGGCAGTCGCGACCCTGACCACGGAACTGCTCGCCGCGACGGAGGAGCTGCTCGTGGTGCTCACCGAACGCCAGGAGGCGGAACTCGCGAGTGCCGACGCCGCGGCTGAACTTGCGGGCGAGCGTCGGACCCCCGGACGGAAGGCCATCGAGGAACGTCACCGCCGAGAGCAACGCCAGGTGCGCACGGACGAACTGCGTGCAGGGTTGGCGACGCTCGCCGCGACCTACCGGACGCGGCTCGGAGCCGAGAATCTCCCCGCGCGCCGGGCCGCTTCGCTCGTCGCGGCGTGCCAGGAGATCGACGCGGCCGCGACACGCCTCAGCCGGAACCCGAACGAGACGCTCCTCGTGCAAGCCCTGTTGTTGCGTCTCGACAGGTCGAACTGAAGGGGCCGGACGGCCGAGTCCGGCGCCGCCGACGTGCGTGATTTCGGCGAACGGGGGACTTACCGGTCGCGCAGCGACTTGAGGTGGGCGTGAACCTCCGGCCATTCCCGAGCGACGATCGAGTAGTAGGCGGTGTCCCGGACCCCGCCGTCGACTGCCGGGGCGTGGACGCGCCGGATGCCCTCGAATCGCGCGCCGATCCGCAGAATCGCCGTTCGAGACCTCTCGTTGCGGGCGTCGGTCTTCAGGGTCACGCGCAGAACGCCCCAGGTGTCGAAGGCGTAGGAGAGGAGCAGAAGCTTGCACTCAGTGTTGACGACGGTCCGTTGTGCCGACGCCGCGTACCACGTCCCCCCGATCTCGGCGACGCTCGGCGGGGTGTCGTCCGACGGCGCCGGTCCCCTCGTCACGCCTGGCGGCCAGGGAGGCGGCCACCCGAAGACCTCAAGGTCCATGAAGCGGGTCGCGCCGACGATCCGGTCCGTTGCCAGCACTCGAACGGCGAACGGGACCTGGCGCCCCGAGCGGGCCAGGTCGATGTTGTGACTGACGTACCGAGTGACCTCCTCGAGTCCGTTCGGGACCTCGCTGAAGGTGAACGACGAGCGGTCCTCAGCGGCGGCGGCGGCCACACCGGGGATATGGCCGACGGCGAGCGGTTCGAGCTGGACGAAGCGCCCGCACAGCGTCGGAGATGTGAGCACGTCGTCGAGTCTTGTGCATCGGGCGATGCCTGTCACAGAAGCGGCACAGCTCGCCTCGGGGGTATTCGCCGGAGCCTCTAGCGTAAGTACATGCGATCGCGCGTGTCGCCAGTGGAGTTCGCGTGGTTTCTTGGCGGCCTGAGCCGACGTCGCGGCAGCGCACGGGGCTAGGTTGGCGATGTCGAGACGAGCGTGGGCGCAGTTCTGCGGCATCTCGGTCATCTGGGGGCTTCCCTACTTCTTCATCCGGCTCGCCGTCCGCGACCTCGATCCGGGGACGCTCGTCTTTTTCCGAACGGGGCTTGCCTCGCTGATCCTGCTGCCGTTCGCGATCCGCCGTCGGCAGCTGCGCGAGCTGATCAAGCACTGGCCCGCCGTGCTGGCCTACACGCTCACCGAGATCACGGTGCCCTGGTTCCTGCTCGCGACGGCGGAACAGAAGGTGACGAGTTCGCTCGCGGGACTGCTGGTCGCGACCGTGCCCATCTTCGGGCTGTTGATCGCCTGGGCGCTCGGTCACGAGCGCCCAGGTGCGAGACGGGTCCTGGGACTGTTCCTCGGTTTCGCGGGGGTCGTCGTCCTCGCCGGCGTGGGCCTCAAGGGATCGAATCTCGTGTCGATGGGTGAGATCGTCCTGTGCTCGGTCGGCTACTCGATCGCGCCGATGATCGTCAGCCGTCGCCTCGCCAAGGTCCCGAGCTTCGAGGTCGTCACCGCCTCCATGGTCGTGACCGCCCTCATCTACCTGCCGTTCGCGCTGACACACCTGCCGCGCAGGTTCCACGCCGAGACCGCCGAGTCAGTCGTGACACTTTCGGTCGTGTGCACGGTGCTCGCGTTCATGTTGTTCTTCTCGCTCATCAAGGAAATCGGGCCAACTCGCGCGACAGTCGTGACCTATATCAACCCGGCGGTCGCGCTGTTGCTCGGCGTCGTGGCGCTCGGTGAGCCATTCACGCTCGGTATCGCGATCGGCTTCCCGATGATCATCGCTGGTTCGATCCTGGCGACCTGGTCGATCGTCCCACCGTTCCGTTCCGCTGGGGTGATCGGATCACATGAACCGGCCCTCGGCCGCGATCCGGTGCCGTGACCGAACGGTCGTCCAGGGCGAGGGCCGCCATACCAACAGGCGAGGGGCGTTGCCGGCTACCCGGTTGGTTCCGCGTGCCGTTGCAGCCGACCGCGGAGGGTCGGATCCATCCCGGCGGCAGAGTCTTGGTCGCGGTTCCCCAGTTGCGCGACAGGCCGTTCATCGAGTCGAACTGACAGATCCTGCTCAGGCACAGATGACCAAATGGACCCTCCGTCACGGGCCAACCAACCGACACATGACGAACAATGGGGTTTGTTCGCGTCCCTAATCGTTTCCTAACTGACCTCGCAGGACGGTCTGCCAGACTGTGGCCAGATCGATCGTGGAGGTGGTCATGCCTCGCTCTGGTGAAGCTCTCCGTGAAGGGCGGGTCTTCACGTCTGCCGTGTGCGTGTGCGTCGCTGTCGGGTTGGTGATGGGGCTTTTCTCAGTCCTCTCGGGCGTCGCGGCCGCGTCGAGCAAGCCGTCGTACCACGGCAAGGGCCCCGGAGGTCGCCCGGTCGCCGCGGGCACCGTCGTGACTGCCCCCGTCGACGACGCCTTCCCGATCACGACGCGCTCCGGTACGACCGTGATCGTGGATGTGACGTCGACGACGGTCTACGCCGAGCGCGGCGTGTCCAGTCCCACCCTCGACAACGTGACGCAGGGCGAGCTTGTTGTCGTGTTCGGTACGGTCTCCGGGACGACGGTGACTGCGGCTGAGGTCAGCATCCGGGTACCAAGACTCGACAACGGAAAACCCGTCGCCGCCGGAGTCGTCACGAGTGCGCCGGCCGACGACAGCTTCACCATCACGACCCCGTCAGGCGCCAAGTTGACCGTGGACGTGACGGCGACGACGACCTACTTCGAACGCGGCGCGTCCAGCGCGTCGCTCGATGACGTGGTTCCCGGCGTGCTCGTCGCCGTCTACGGCACGACCGACGGGACGACGGTGACCGCGAATGGGGTCGTCATCGCGCACCTGGTGCTTCACGGACACCTCGCGACAGCGGGTGTCGTCAACGCCACCCCGACATCGACGGGCTTCACGGTCACGAGCTGGGGCGGGACAACGATGACGGTCGACGTCACGGCGACGACGGCCTACGCCGAGCACGGCGTGTCCAGTCCCACGCTCGACAATGTGACGACGGGCGAGATCGTCGGCGTCTTCGGCACGACGTCGGGAACGACAGTGACAGCGACCGTCGTGGTCATTGCGGGAAGCATGAGGAATGGACTGGTCGGCTTCGGCCAGCGGAAGCACTCCGGCCACGGCTTTGGCGGATTCGGCTTCGGTGGGGGGTCGGGCCACCACGGCCAGGGATCAGGCTTCCCAAGGGCGACCGGGCCATCAGGGGCGACCGGGCCATCAGGTCCGACGGGACCGGGCCAGGTCGTTCAATGCCACGGACACGGTGGACACCGCCACTGAGTGCGGTAGGCGTTCGGCTCCGTGAGTTGATCAGTCACGCGCAAGGCACCCTCAAGGAGCGCGAACTCCTCACCGGAGACGGGGCCCTCGACATCCGGCGCCGGGCCTCGCAGCGCCTCAACCGCAAGCTCCGCGAGGTGGCCCAGGACATGGTCGACACCGGCGAAGGGCCGGACACGGGCGTTGACCGGCGGCGCGAACCATCTGATCCACGAGGCGTCTGATGCGCGACGCCGAGCTCGCCGCAGCGACTCGCTGAGGTCTCCTTCAGGGGCAAGGAGGGCACCGCGTCCGGCGCTTGAGAACGACGCGGCGAGGCCGCGACCGCCGATGGACCGGGAGCCAGACGTCGCACGGACGTGCCAGGAAGAAAGAAGAAAGACGCTGTGCCACGAGTGTCTGGCCCGGACAGCTGGCAGCCTCGAGAAGTTCACGCCCGTTCGCAGGGTGGCTTACCGATGGGAGCTGCCAGGGATCGCCCTCCCGGCGGAGTCGGCGCCCGTCACCCCCAGACGGGAACCGGGACGGATCGAAGGTCAGTTTCGGGGGGTCACGTCGCCCCCCGGTCCAGTTGGATTCGCGTAGCTGACACGCGTCCGGATTGGAGGTCAGGGTCCTTATTCCCTGGCCGGGGTGTACCCGGCCAGCTAGCTTGACCTCCATGGCGCAAAAGGAGTGGAAACAGTCATGAGCAGCCGGTTGTGGGACGTTGCGATGTTGCCGGACCTGACACACGGGCGAACTCACTCCGGCCCCGTTCGAGAGCGGCGCCCGGTGTACCTCGACCTACTGCCACCCTGCAACGCCGGGTGCCCGGCCGGCGAGAACATCCAGGCCTGGCTGTCACACATCCTGGCGGGTCGCCACGAGCAGGCCTGGCGCGAGCTCGTCACCAACAACCCGCTGCCGGCGGTCCACGGGAGGGTCTGCTATCACCCGTGCGAGAGCGTCTGCAACCGGGCCAACCTCGACAGCGCCGTGTCGATCCATTCAGTCGAGCGGTTCCTCGGGGACCTCGCGCTCGAGAAGGGCTGGCAGTTCGATCCGCCGGCGGTCCGCAGCGGCAAGCGGGTGCTCGTGATCGGAGCGGGCCCCAGCGGGCTCTCGGCGGCCTACCACCTCGCCCGGTTCGGCCACGAGGTCGAGATCCGGGACGCGGGAGCCGAACCCGGCGGGATGATGCGGTACGGCATCCCGTCCTACCGCCTGCCCCGAGATGTGCTGACCGCCGAGCTCTCCCGGATCTCGGCACTCGGCGTGAAGATGACCGGCCAGCACAAGGTGGATGATCTCGTTGCCGAGAAACGGGAAGGAAGTTTCGACGCCGTCTTCGTCGCTGTCGGAGCCCACCTGTCCCGGCGAGTCGACATCCCGGCCCGAGACACCGGGCCGATGCTGGACGCGGTCTCGTTCCTGCGCAGCGTCGCCTCGGGTGAGCGGCCGGTGATCGGTCGCCGCGTCGCCGTCTACGGCGGTGGCAACACCGCGATGGACGCCGCCCGGGTTGCCAAGAGGCTCGGCGCCGACGAAGCGCTGATCGTCTACCGGCGCACTCGCGAGCAGATGCCCGCCCACGCCGAAGAGGCCGAGGATGCCGAGCGCGAGGGTGTGCGCATCAACTGGCTGCGCACGATCAAGGAGATGGACGGCTCCGAGATGCAGGTCGAGGTGATGGAGCTCGACGAGTCGGGCTTCCCGCAGCCGACCGGCCGGTTCGAGACGCTTTCGGCGGACACCGTGATCCTGGCGCTCGGGCAGGAGACCGACACGGAATTCCTCCACCGGGTACCGGGCGTGGAGTTTGAAAAGGACGGCACCGTGAAGGTGTCGACCTCGATGGAAACCGGGTCCCCCGGGCTGTTCGCGGGCGGCGACATGGTGCCGAGCGAGCGCACGGTCACGGTCGGGGTCGGCCACGGGAAGAAAGCCGCCCGCCACATCGACCGATGGCTCAAGGGCGCCGACGGGGTGGTTGCGGCGAAGCACGAACTGGCGGCATTTGACCGGTTGCACCTTTGGTATTTCGGTGACAACGCCCGGCGTCAGCAGCCGGAGCTCGCGCCCGAGGAACGCGTCGCCGACTTCGACGAGGTTGTCGGCGGTCTGTCCGCCGAGGAGGCGGTGTACGAGGCGGGCCGGTGCCTGTCCTGCGGTAACTGCTTCGAATGCGACGGCTGCCTCGGCTCTTGCCCGGAAGACGCCGTGATCAAGCTCGGCGTCGGAAACCGGTACCGGTTCAACTACGACCGCTGTACGGGTTGCGGGGCGTGTTTCGAACAGTGTCCGGTTCATGCGATCGAGATGGTGGCGGAGGCGATTTGAGATGCGTGTGACTGTCGATGGGAACGAGGCCACTGCCTCGGTTGCATACCGGCTCAGCGAGGTCTGCTGCATCTACCCGATTACCCCGTCGTCGCCGATGGCAGAGTTCGCCGACGAGTGGGCGAGCCACAAGCGGACGAACCTCTGGGGTGGCGTGCCGACGGTCGTCGAGATGCAGAGCGAAGGCGGCGCGGCGGGCGCCCTCCACGGAGCGTTGCAGAGTGGCGCCCTGGCGACGACGTTCACCGCGTCGCAGGGGCTGCTGCTCATGATCCCGAACATGTACAAGATCGCCGGTGAGCTCACACCGGCCGTGCTGCATGTCGCGGCGAGGTCGCTCGCCGCTCAGGGGCTCTCGATCTTCGGCGATCACGCCGACGTCATGGCGGTCCGCCAGACGGGCTTCGCGATGCTCGCTTCGGCGTCGGTGCAGGAGGCGCACGACATGGCGCTCGTCGCGCACGCCACGACGCTCGCCACGCGAGTGCCGTTCCTGCACTTCTTCGACGGGTTCCGCACGTCGCACGAGCTGAACACGATCGAGATGCTCTCCGACGACGACCTCGCGGCCATCGTGTCCGACGAGCTGATCCAGGCCCACCGCGACCGGGGGCTCTCGCCCGAGCACCCGTTCATCCGGGGCACAGCCCAGAATCCCGATGTCTACTTCCAGGCGCGCGAAACCGTGAACCCCTTCTACGCCAGGGTGCCGGACGCGGTGGAGGAGACG
This sequence comes from Acidimicrobiales bacterium, assembly GCA_050013835.1. GTDB lineage: Bacteria > Actinomycetota > Acidimicrobiia > Acidimicrobiales > Bog-793 > Bog-793. The sequence continues at coordinate 24,728 of JBEKEM010000002.1, read as the reverse complement.
ATGGCTCGTCTTGCCGCGCGCAGCGGCCGCCAGTACCACGTCGTCGACTACTCCGGGCACCCCGAGGCCGAGCGCGTGATCGTCATCATGGGGTCGGGTGGGGAGACGGTCAAGGAGACCGTCGCGGCGCTAAACGAGGCCGGCGAACGGGTCGGCGCGATCCAGGTACGTCTGTTCCGGCCGTTCCCGGCCGAGGCGCTCGTCGCGGCGCTGCCGGCCACCGCGCGGCGAGTCGCCGTCCTCGACCGGACGAAGGAGCCCGGTTCGATGGGCGAGCCGCTGTACCTCGACACGGTCGCCGCGCTCAGCGAGGCTGCTGCCAAGGGTGTGAGGGCAGTCATGCCGGAGGTGTTCGGTGGCCGCTACGGCCTGTCCTCGAAGGAGTTCACCCCGGGGATGGTGCGCGGTGTCTTCGACGAACTGTCCGCGGACCAGCCGCGACGCGGTTTCACAGTCGGCATTAACGACGACGTATCGGGAACGAGCATCTCGTGGGACCCGGCGTTCGACATCGAGCCCGCCGAGACGGTCCGGTCGATCTTCTTCGGGCTCGGCTCCGACGGCACGGTCGGCGCCAACAAGAACACGATCAAGATCCTGGGCGACGAGGAGGGCCTCAACGCGCAGGGGTACTTCGTCTACGACTCGAAGAAGTCGGGCTCGCAGACGGTGTCGCACCTGCGTTTCGGCCCGAAGCCGATCCGGGCCGCCTACCTCATCAGCCAGGCGAGCTTCGTCGGCTGCCACCATTTCGGGCTGCTCGACCGCGCCGACGTTCTCGGCCCAGCGGCACCGGGCGCGACCCTCCTCCTCAACTGCCCGTACCCGCCGGACGAGGTCTGGGACTCGCTCTCGCGGCCGGTCCAGGAGCAGATCATCGCCAAGCACATCGACCTGTACGCGATCGACGCCAGCCGGATCGCCCGTGAGGTGGGCCTCGCCGGCCGGACAAACGTCATCCTGCAGACGTGCTTCTTCGCGATCTCCGGGGTGCTGCCGCGCGACGTCGCGATCGACCGCATCAAGAAGGCGGTCGTCAAGACCTACGGCAAACGCGGTCAGGAGGTTGTCGACAAGAACCAGGCGGCCGTCGACCGGGCCCTCGAGGGCATGCACCGGGTCGAAGTGCCGGCGAGGGTGACCGCGTCCCGCGAGCTGCCGCGCATCGTTCCCGACGACGTGCCCGAGTTCGTCCGCACCGTGACGGCCGAGATGATGGCCGGCCGGGGCGACGCCCTCCCGGTGAGCATCCTCCCGGCGGACGGAACGTACCCAAGCGGCACTGCCGCCTACGAAAAGCGGAACATCGCCGAGTTCGTCGCCCGTTGGGAACCGGAGACGTGCATCCAGTGCGGCAACTGCAGCTTCGTCTGCCCACACAGCGTGATCCGCTCCCGCCAGTACGACAAGTCGCACCTGAAGGGGGCACCGGACGGGTTCCGTTCGGCGCGGCTCGACGCGGTCGGCCTGCCGGACACCCGCTACACGCTGCAGGTCTACGTCGAGGACTGCACGGGCTGCGGCCTGTGCGTCGAGGCGTGCCCGGTGGAGACGCCGGGTGACCCCGTCCGCAAGGCGATCAACCTGACCGAGCGGGAACCGCTCGTCGCCGCCGAACGGGAGAACGTCGCCTTCTTCGAGACCCTGCCTGCGACCGACCGCTCCCGGGTCGACTTCGGCACGGTGCGCGGCACGCAATTCCTCGAGCCGCTGTTCGAGTTCTCGGGGGCCTGCGAGGGCTGTGGCGAGACGCCGTACGTCAAGCTGCTCTCACAGCTGTTCGGCGACCGGCTGATGGTCGCCAACGCGACCGGCTGCTCGTCGATCTACGGCGGCAACCTGCCGACGACGCCGTGGACGAAGGACGGCGACGGCCGCGGGCCAGCCTGGTCAAACTCGCTGTTCGAGGACAACGCCGAATTCGGGCTCGGCTTCCGCGTCGCGACCGACGCCCACGCCGCCCTCGCCCGTCGTCGCCTGACCGAGCTGCGCGACGCCATCGGGCCGGAGCTCGTCGACGAGATCATCTCGGCGCCCCAGCAGCGCGAATCGGAGCTGCGCGCCCAACGCGAGCGGGTGGCCGAGCTGAAGCGGCGGTTGAACGGCGTCGACGGGACCGCCGCCGACGACCTGCGCAGCGTGGTCGACTTCCTCGTCCGGCGGAGCGTCTGGATCGTCGGTGGCGACGGCTGGGCCTACGACATCGGGTCCGGTGGTCTCGATCACGTGCTCTCGAGTGGGCGCAACGTCAACGTGCTCGTGCTCGACACCGAGGTGTATTCGAACACCGGCGGCCAGGCCTCCAAGGCGACCCCGCTCGGCGCGGTGGCCAAGTTCGCGACCTCCGGCAAGACCGTGGTCAACAAGGACCTCGCCCTGCAGGCGATCTCCTACGGCAGCGTCTACGTCGCCCGCGTGGCGATGGGCGCCGACCCGCAGCAGACGCTGACGGCGTTCCGAGAGGCGGAGGCCTACGACGGCCCCTCCCTCGTCCTCGCCTACTGCCACTGCATTTCCCACGGAATCCCGATGCGCGAGGGGCTCAACCAGCAGTACCGGGCCGTGGCGAGCGGCTACTGGCCGCTCGTCCGCTACGACCCGGTGGTACGCGCCGCCGGGGGCAACCCGTTCATGCTCGATTCGACCCGGCCACGGATCCCGCTCGCCGAGTACACGAACCGCGAGCTGCGCTACCGCTCGCTCACCAGCACCGACCCGGCCGAGGCCGAGCGGCTGCACGGGCTCGGCGAGCAGCAGGTCGCCCGGCAGTGGGACGTCTACGAGGAGATGGCGACGAGGGGCGCCCAGCACTTCGCCGCCGACGCCCGCAAGGAGCACTGATGGACCTCGCGACGAGCTACATGGGGTTGGAGCTGCGCAATCCGCTCGTCGCTTCGGCCTCGCCGCTGTCGTGGACCGTCGACGGCGTGCGGCGCCTGGCCGACGCGGGGATCGGCGCCGTGGTCCTCTACTCGCTGTTCGAGGAGCAAGTGCGCCGGGAGGCGGCCGAGAACGCGCGGCTCGTCGAGGCCGGCACCGAGAGCTTCGCCGAGTCGCTCTCGTACTTCCCGGAGGCGACCGAGGAGGAGCCGGGTCCGCGTCACTACCTGAGCGTGCTCGAACGGGCCGCGGCGGCCGTCGAGATCCCCGTGCTGGGGAGCCTCAACGGGGTCACCCCCGGAGGCTGGGTCGACTACGCGCGCCGGATGCAGGACGCCGGGGCAGCCGCCATCGAGCTCAACATCTACTACCTCCCCGGCAACACCCGTGTCTCCGCCCGTGAGGTCGAGGACCGCCACGTCGACGTGCTCCGCAGCGTGAAAGAGGCGGTCAGCGTGCCCGTCGCGGTGAAACTGGGCCCGCACTTCAGCTCGACCGGGGCGATGGCGGTGCGTCTCGACGAGGCCGGTGCCGATGCCCTGGTGTTGTTCAACCGGTTCCTGCAACCCGACATCGATGCCGAGACGCTCGCCGTCGTGCCCCAGATCGGCCTGTCGCACCCGAGCGAGGCGCGCCTGCCCCGCACGTGGATCTCCCTCCTGTACGGGCGGGTCCACGCCGACCTGGCGGCAACGACTGGTGTCGAGGAACCCGATGACGTGGCCAAGTTCCTGCTTGCCGGCGCGGACGTCGTGATGTCGGCCTCGGCGCTCCTGCGGCACGGTCCCGAGTACACGGCGGTGCTTCTCGACGGCCTGGCGGACTGGATGGACCGCAAGGGATTCGAGAACCTGGCCGCGGTGCGAGGGCGGCTCGCCGTGCCGGCCGAGGCGGACGGTGCCGACTACGAGCGGGCGGGCTACGTCGGGGCGCTGCGCGCCGCCAACATGAGCGACTACGGGCCCTGGTAGTCCGCAAGGTCGTCATCCGCGCCGGCGCTCATCCGGCGCTGCACAGGTCCTCTCAGGCCGCCCGCCGGTAGCGGAGCACCGCGAGCGGGCCGAAGACGACGAGGATGCCGATGCTCCAGGCGATGGCCTCGAGCACGCTCGTCGCCGTCGGCCCGCCGACGCAGAGCGCCCGGACGGCGGTCACGGTGACCGAGACCGGCTGGTGGGCGGCGAAGGCTTGGAGCCAGCCGGGCATGGCGGTCACCGGGACGAAGGCTGAAGAGGCGAAGACGAGCGGGGCCATGACCGGGAAGGCGGCGGCCTGGGCCGTCTCGGGGTCGCCGGTCATGAGGCCGACCGAGGCGAAAACCCACGAGAGCGCGTAACCGAAGAACAGCACGAGGAGCATGGCGGCGATAAGGCCGGGCACGCCGGCCCGGATCCGGAAGCCGACGGCGAAGCCCATCCCCACCATGAGGGCCGCGACGAAGACGTTGCGCACGAGGTCGGCGAGGGTGCGGCCCGCGAGGACGGCGGAGCGGGACATCGGGAGCGAGCGGAACCGTTCGAGCAGCCCGCTCTGCAGGTCCGTGGCGAGCCCGATCGACGTACCGATGGCGCCGAATACCGTCGTCTGGACGAAGATGCCGGGCATCAGGTAGTCGACGTAGGGATAGGGGATGAGACCGGCGAGCCCGACGACGCCGCCGAACACGTAGCGGAACATGAGGACGAAGATGATCGGCTGGATCGTCGAGAAGACGAGCAGGGAGGGGACCCTCCAGTAGGCGATCAGGTTGCGGCTGCCGGCCGACAGGGAGTCCCGGAAGGGACGGGTGAGCCGGTAGGGGTGCGGCACGACCCTTGCGCCGAGGCCTGCGGTGCCGAGGCTCATCGTCGGCTCCTTCCGGCCGACGTTCCGGTGTCGGTCTCGTCCGCCGTCGTGTGCTTCCCGGTCAGTGCGAGGAACACGTCGTCGAGACTCGGCTCGCGGACGGTGAGCGTCGCCGGCGCGACGTCGTTCTCGTTGAGCGACCGCACGGTCTCGAGGAGCACGCGGGTCCCGTCGGCCGAGCTGAGGCGCACGACGGTCCCTTCCCGGTCCGCGGTGATCCCCGTCGCCTCGGCGAGGAGCCGTGCGGCCAGGACCGCCTCGGCTTCGTTGTTCAGGCTGATCTCGAGCACCGTGTTCCCGAGCTGGGACTTGAGCGCCGCGGGCGTGTCGGAGGCGATGACGCGGCCTTCGCTCATGACGACCACCCGGTCGGCCAGGCGATCGGCCTCCTCGAGGTACTGGGTCGTGAGCAGCACCGTCGCTCCGTCGGCCACGAGCTCCCGGATCATGTCCCAGAGCTCGTTGCGGCTGTGGAGGTCGAGTCCGGTCGTCGGCTCGTCGAGGAACACGACCGGGGGCCGTTGCACGAGGGCCGCCGCCACGTCGAGGCGCCGCCGCATACCACCCGAGTAGGTCCGCGTCGGGCGATCGGCGGCGTCCCGGAGCTCGAACCGGTCGAGCAGGTCGTAGGCGCGGGTCCGCGCGACCTTCCCTGGCAGTTGGGCGAGCCGACCCGTGAGCCGCAGGTTCTCCGCCCCGGTGAGATTGGGGTCGATGGCCGCGAACTGGCCGGCGAGGCCGATCAGGTAGCGCACTTCGTCGGCCCGGTGGACCACGTCGCGGCCCAGCACCCGGGCGCTGCCGGCGTCGGGGCGCAGGATCGTGGAGAGGATCCGCACGATCGTCGTCTTGCCTGAGCCGTTGGGCCCGAGCAGGCCGAAGACGGTGCCCGGAGCGACGTCGAAGCTGACGCCGTCGACCGCGTGGACCTGCGCGAAGTGCTTGACGAGCCCCTCGACCTCGATGGCGGATTCCACGGGGTCATCCTTTCATCGACCTGGCGTCAGCCAAAGAGACTTTCGCCCCAAGAAGGTTCGAGTTCGTGCCCGCTCGCCGCGCGGACCGGGGTGTGGCATCGCGGGAAGGGGGGATCGCAGCCGGTTCGCGGCGTGGTGGCGCCGCCGTTCAGCGGACCCGGAACCCGGTCTCGCCCACGGGCTCCTCGAAGGTCACCTCGATCGACTCGACGACGGCGTCGGGTGGGCCGTGGCGGCACCACTCGACGGCATCGCGCACGGCGTCCGCCTCACCTTCGAATACGCCCTCGACCCGACCGTCGCGCAGGTTGGAGACGAAGCCGCTGAGACCGAGGCGGGTCGCCTCTCTCCGGCACGAGGCCCGGAAGAATACGTTCTGAACCCGGCCGCGAACGATGACGTGGGCGCGGATGTCCGGGCTGGCACTTTGGCCCATCAAGTCATCGCCCCTCTCCGTGATCGTGTGCGGGCAGGGTGATTCTCGCCGAGCGAGCGCGCCCGCGGAAGGTTCAGTCCGCCGGGACGTCTCGACGCCCGCCGAACTGCCGCGCCGCCGCCAGCGAGGTGGAACCGTCTCGCCGCTAACCTGTGCTGCCCGTCCATGTCGAGCCGAGGTGGGCAGAAGCGGTGCTGATGGACAGCCGTTCCTGGGACGATCGCTACGGCGGCAGCGAGCTCGTGTGGGGCGCGGGCCCCAACCGCTTCCTCGCGGAGGAGATCCCGGGGCTCAAACCCGGGACGGCCCTCGATGTCGCCTGCGGCGAGGGTCGCAACGCTATCTGGCTTGCCGAGCAGGGCTGGCGGGTCGTCGGCGTCGACTTCTCCCCCGTCGGCCTGGACAAGGCCCGCCGCCTGGCGACGGCGCGCGGCGTGGCCGTGGAGTGGGTCGAGGGCGATCTCGCTAGCTGGGAGACGCCGGACCGCTACGACCTCGTCGTGGTGCTGTACCTGCAACTGCCTGCGGATCTTCGCCACCAGGTCCTCGCGCGGATGGCCGCCTCGGTCGCTGCCGGCGGGACGATGCTCGTCGTCGGCCACGCCCTCGCCAACCTGGCCGGCGGTTACGGCGGCCCGCAGGATCCCGGGGTCCTCTACCGGCCGGAGGACGTGGCGGGCGACCTCGTCGGGGTGCTCGAGATCGAGCGGGCCGAGCACGTGGATCGGGTGGTCGGCACCCCGGACGGTGAGTTCGTGGCGATCGACACACTTGTCCGCGCCCACCGGCTCTGAGGCCCTGGCCCCTCCGACCACCGCTGCGCCGCCGTGGTGGCGCACCCATCCCGTCGGAACTGGATACCCCCCATGGGTATATCCTCGCCATGAGGAGGACGGACCACGATGATGACACCGGGCTACGTCGACGAGAAGGCAGCCATCCAGCGGCGGCTGCGGCGGATCGAGGGCCAGATCCGCGGGCTGCAGAGCATGGTCGCGGGAAACCGCTACTGCATCGATGTGCTCGACCAGATCGCGGCGACGACGCGTGCCCTGCAGGCCGTCGCGCTGGCGTTGGTGAGCGAGCATCTGTCGCACTGCGTCGCCCACGCCGTGGCCGAGGGCGGGGCGGAGGCCGAGGCGAAGATCGACGAGGCTTCGGCGGCGATCGCCCGGTTGGTGCGGTCGTGATCCACCTGGCTGCCATTTCCCCGCTTGTCGACGTCGGTCGCAGCCTGCGCGGGGGCATCTACATGTTCTGGGAAACGCTCTGGGCGCTTGTGCTCGGTTTCTGTTTTTCTGGCCTCGTCCAGGCGTTCGTGTCGAGAGCGCAGATGCAGGCCAAGCTCGGCAACCACGGTCCGGCTGCCGTCGCCCGGGCTGCCGGCTACGGTATGGCCTCGTCGAGCTGCTCCTACGCCGCCTCGGCGATGGCGAAGTCGCTCTTCGCCAAGGGGGCGGACTTCGTCGCCGCGCTCGTCTTCATGATCGCCTCGACGAATCTCGTCGTCGAGCTGGGCATCGTCATGCTCGTCCTGTTGGGCTGGCAGTTCATGGCGGCGGAGTTCGTCGGCGGCCCGATCATGATCGCCCTCGTCGCCCTCGCCGGCGGTTTCGTGCTGCGCGGGCCCCTCGTCGAGGCTGCCCGGCGACGTCTGGACGGGTCGACGAACGGGTCGGGGGGCGACCCGGGGAACGGCGGCGCGCCGGCGGGTGACGGCGAAAGGACGACGTGGCCGGCGAGATTGCGCTCCCCGGCGGCGCTCTCGGACGCCGCCGCTTACGCCGTCGCCGACTTCACCATGCTGCGCAGGGAGCTCGTCGTCGGCTACACGGTGGCTGGGTTCCTCGCCGTTCTCGTTCCCGTCCACGTCTGGGACGCCCTGTTCGTCCACGGGCACGGGGTTTGGACGGTCCTCGAGAACGCCCTCGTGGGGCCGTTCATCGCGGTGGTCAGCTTCGTATGCTCGATCGGGAACGTACCGCTCGCCGCGGCACTCTGGTCGGGCGGGATCAGCTTCGGCGGTGTGATCTCATTTATCTTCGCTGATCTCATCGCGATGCCGTTGATCCTCATCTACCGGAGGTACTACGGAGCGCGGCTGGCCCTGCGGGTCGTGAGCTTGCTCTACGTGGTGATGGTCCTCGCTGGTCTCGCCACGCAGGGGGTCTTCGGGCTGTTCGGCGTGATCCCGGCGAATCGGACGATCCACGTGCGGTCGGCCCAGTTCGCCTGGAACTACACGACCTACCTCGACATCGTATTCATCGTGCTTGCCGTCGCGGCCTGGTGGCTCGCCCGCAACAGGGCACTCTTCAGCGCTGGCCACGGCTATGCGACCGATCCGGTGTGCGGCATGCAGGTGCGTCTCGGCGACGCCCCTGCGGAGCTGTCGCGCGTGGGGACGAGCTACGTGTTCTGCTCGGATCGGTGCAGGGACCGGTTCGTCGCCGACCCGAGTCGGTTTGCAGTGGAGGGCGACCGCCGCGGGGCACATCGTCACAGGAGCCCGCTCCCGTCAAGCTGGCGTCGAAACTGGCGGGAACCAGACGGGTGACTGCCGTCGACCCGGTCTGCGGGATGACGGTGGCCGATGGCCTTGTTTCAGACCCGGGGTCGCCCCTTCACGGTCGCGATCAAGGGCGGCTCGCCCTACCACTTCGAGACCTTCGAGCAGACCTGTACGCTCACCTCGGGTCCGACCTCCTGAACGCCGCGCAGTTACGACGATCAACCCGGCGGGTTCGCTCTTTCACGCCGCAACCGCAGACTGTGCCAAGGGCCGAGGGATGCTGCGCACGCCTTGAAGACAGCCGGAAAATGGCCGACCGCGACAGGGCGCGACGGTCAGCCTTACGACACGTCTGACATGCGGCCGCTGGTGTACGAAGGCGCTCCAGATCCAGCAGGGAGGAGTTGCACGAAGAAGGTGATCGCGCCGGGCACGCGCGGCACGGTAGCGGACGCTTGACCACGGCCAGTCGAATTGGTGGACAGCGTGCCGCTGTTGTCTGACAATTGCGGGCACGATCCGGGGACCTGTTGCAGCAACACCGCGTAGGTGGTGTGCGGAGTGCCCGCGCGCAACTGGACCTTGGCCCTGAATGAGCTGGGCGTAACGCTGATCACCACAGACCCGACGGAGGTGGCTGCCTCGCTGGTGTTCGTCGTGCAGTCTCCCTGGGCGGGATTGTTCGTCCCCAACGCCTCCGTGGCAGATCGGGGCGAAACCGCCTTGGGCAGAGACGTAGACGTAGGCGTGGACGAGGACGTGGAAGGTATTGTCGTCGTGGGGCCGCTCGCACAGCCCGACACGAAGACCAACGTGACCACCACCACTGCAGCGGCCACAGCCATGGACCGACGGGGTGATGCAATCCGCATGCGAGCCCGTTCATAGTATCGTCGGCGCCGACTAGGGAATCTCGCAACGTCAGACAGGAGCGCCGAGGTCTCGGGCGGTTCGGTGAGGCTGCCGAGAGTCTGGCATCTCTCAGCCTCGCGGCGATCTGAGACCAGGCGACACCGGTGGAACGTCGCGCAGGCGTCGAAAACCTCGTCGACTCGGAGTGCAGCTGTCCCGATCAGCTGACCGTCCAGGTGGCCGGCGCGCGAGCGATGCTCGCGAGCCTTGAAAAGGCCGGGCCGCGGGTTGTTTGCAAACCTGGCGAGTCGGCGAGCGGGGGCGTCCAATCCCTGGTGCAATTGTGCAACGGGCGCAGGTTCCTTCTAGAGCACCAACTCACCAAGGAGGACCGACGCCTGTGGCACCACGAGGATCCCCCAGCGATCGCGTCCGCGCCGAGATTGACGCACTGTTCAGTTCCGACCGCGAGCTCACGAGCGTGCTCACGAAGGTCGGCCGGCTCACGGCCCGACCAGGCGCATGGCGATAGGTGCGCGGGCAGACACGTCCCTGTCTGCGCGGTCTACGCCTTGAATGCCAGCTGAGCCTTGCTTGCTAACTAGGCGCCGTGACGAGTGCCGCGACCGCCTAATTAGGGGACTGACATACTTGACGCACCCCGCTCACTCGTCGTACTCGGGGACGCACTCAATCAGCCGAAGGAACTTCCCAAGACGAGTAATCAGACAGAGCGGGCAACGTCGCGGGTGGTGCGTCTTGCCGATTGGTGCCCAGTGGGATGGCTCGATCTGTTCAATGAGCAATGGGCGCATGGCACTCCTAAGCTGGTTGCGTGTCTTGGACGTTGACGCCGCGCTCGCAGACGTTCGTTGGGTATGGATACGTGAAGCGTGGCGGCCACTTAACGCTGACGTTCCGCAAGGGTGACCAAGACACCTGCCGGTACCACGGCGTTCCCTTGGCGGTTTACGAGGCGTTCCTAAGAGCCCCGTCAAAGGGGTCCTTCTACAACAAGCGCATCAAGGACAAGTACCTCGCCGATCTCATCGGCTGAGTCTGGGGCCTTGTCAAGTACCCAGCGGGGCCTGTTCGTCATCCTCGTCCAGCGCCTCGTCTGCCCGGTCGAACAGCGACACCGCCTCAGACTGAGGACGCGGGCTCGCCTTGATGTAAGGCAGGATCACGGTGGGCATGTTCGGGCGCTTGCCATCAAACAACTCGGGAACCGTAATGATCTGAACGCGTGGGTAACGGTTGCCGGTCGGCGGATGTTCGTAGATCCCAGCGCGGTTTGCCGTTTCGAGCATCCCTGACGTAGGTCGATGCAAGGTTATGAGCACGCCCATGTCGGCGCGTTCGTCCCCCATCGCTCCGACAAGTGAGTGCACCATGGATGGATTGATCTGGTGGCCACCCTTCACAGAGACAGCCGCTAGACCCGTCACGCTTCCGCCACGATGGAATCGGATTCGACCGTCAACGCCCTTGTCACCGACCTGCTTTTCGTTTGGTTCCCCGCTCACCATCGAGACCGCCCATCGCTCGAAGTCAAATGGGTTTCGAGCGAACAGCGCCTCAGCGCCTTCGATGTCGGTGGGGATTCCGTTGGTCGTGAATGTCGACCGGATTTCGTCACCATATCGATGCTGTAAGCGCTTGATGATGAGGTCGACGGCAATGTAGGTGATGTCGATACCGATCCACTGGCGCTTAAGTAATTGAGCAGCATCGACAGCCGTGCCGCAACCGCAAAACGGATCGAGCACGACATCGCCTGGGTTGGTTCCGGTCTCGATCACGCGCTGCAGGAGGTTGAGCGGCTTTTGTGTCGGATAACCGAGACGTTCTTTACCGTTTGGTGAGATGATGCCGATTTCCCAAACGTCTCCTAGTTGGATGCGGTCTGCCACTTGGCGCCTGATCGGGTGTCCGTATTCGTCGCGCGCGACAACGGTCTTCCCGTGTTCGTCTTTGGCTGAAACATATTGGGACGAGTTGGGATTGTCATTTGGAACGGTCGGGATGTTGAGCGTGAACTGCGATCCCTTGCTATAAAGAAGGATCACGTCGTGCAACCGTGGCAACGTCTTGCGCGACGCAGTCCACCGCTTGTAGCTCCAGATAATCTCGTTCCTGAAGCTGTCTACCCCAAAGACAGCGTCCATAAGCAGCTTGAGATAGTGCGACGCGGTCGGATCGCAGTGCAGCCAGATCGTGCCCGTCCCACGGAGCACGCGCTTCATCTCGACAAGGCGCGGTGCCATCATCACCAGGTAGGCAAACATGTCGCTGGTCCCGAGCACGGTCCGCATCGCTTGAATGAACCGAGCTACTTCGATGGGCGCGCGGCCCTGGGTTAGCTCCGCGTACTCATCATCAGCCTGCGGTCCCCAGCCCCAGGTGTCATCGAAAGCTTGAATCTGAGCACGCGACTCGTCGCCCGCGTGAGTCTTGAACAGCACGTTGTACGTTGCGTTTGAGTTGAACGGTGGATCGAGGTAGATCAGATCAACCGACTCGTCGGCGATGTTCTGCCGCAGCACGTCCAGGTTGTCGCCGTAGTACAGCGTGTTGGGCACGAGGATCACGCTACCCATCGGTTGCTTTGCTCGCGTGGACCCGATCAGTCCAGGCGAGTTGTAGTCTGTGTGTGATGCCTGGGACCGAGAAAACCACCGCCGAACAGGACGAACGAACGCCATTCCAGCGGTTCGAGGACTTCGCCCGCAAGCTGATCGCGGTGCCGAAGCACGAGATTGACGAGCAGGAAGAGGGCCACACGGGGACCGAACCGAAAAGCTAGGAACCTCCCCCGAAGCCCTTTCCCTCTTTTGCCTTGCCGCCTTTACCGCGAGTTTCTTTCGCCTGAACAATCTTCGTAACGCCGTGAACTTCGTCTGACTTCAGCGGTTCAACGGGGTTGATCGAATCCTTTGGGCGTTGCTTTTTCACCATCTCGCACCTCCGCGTCATACAGAACGCTATCTGACGGACGCGGGATGAAGATCATGTCTTGCCAAGAACGAACGGCGTTGTCTCGACTCTCTTTGCTTTGGTGTAGGCGCGCGTGCCAGACCGGAACCTCCACGATCAGCGAGACACGCCAACCGATTAGGTCCGCAGGAAGAGGCAAGCCGATATGGAAGATGGTGCTTGTCGATGCTGTCTCGCCCGCACGAATGTCGTCGTCGTCTACGAAAACGGCCCGTCTCTGCACGCCATTCTCGCTGTCTTTGCTCTGGTCGCCATCTTCGACGCGTGGTGTGAGGGTGACAAGCACCGACCCCTCGCGCCGCACGTCCAATTTGAGCACGCCAGGATTGTGGACCACTGGGCGTGCGGCAACGACGAGGCGCCCGTTCGTCTTGTTAATCACGGCCTTGACCGTGGGACTGGCTCTGCGGGCGTAGCGACTTATGGCGAAAGCACCCCCAAGGGCCGAGATGACGACAGCCGCGTCCTCGACGACGTTTGATCCGTTGAGCAAGTGGTCGGTCATCGACTAGTCAGGTCGGCATAGGTGAGGCGACGCCCGACGATGCCACGCACCGCAGAACGCATCCGTTCCGCGTCGGTCAGTTCGCGTTCGTTGAACGTAAAGCACCTTTCGTCCAGGTAGCGGGCCAATTGCTCTGGCGCAACGTGCGTGTAGGTGCCTTTTAGCGAACGCTTGACAAGATTCCAGAAAGACTCGATGCCCTGAGTGTGGACCCTGGCATCGACGTAGGCAATCGCGTGGTCGATAACCGCGTGTGCGTAGTTCCTGTCCGACAGGTGGTTGTAGCCAAAGTGAGCATCCGTGTAGACGACACTGCCCGGTACGACATTGGCCACCACAACCGCGTGAAGGGTCTGAACGGTCCTGTCGGGGGTCACTTCGGCGTGAACACGGGAAACGTTGTCCTCGGTGGTGCGCTCAAGCGCGCCGACCACGATGGTCTTGTCGATGGGGCCAGTGCCGGTGAGCTTCGCACGCTGAGCCTTGTGCATGAACTTGGCGAGTCCGCCGACGAACGTTTCGTCAACCTCAACCTCGCCGGTCATCTTCTCGAAGCTGCCCGTCCGCATCGCAAGGCGGATGCGGTTCAGCACGAACCATGCTGACTTCTGCGTGATGCCGAGTGCGCGGCCCAGTTCGTGCGAACTGACGCCGTTCTTTGAATTGGCGAGCAGCCAGAAGGCGGGCAGCCAAACAGAGAACGGAAGGGGCGAGTCCTCGAAGATCGTTCCAACACGCACGCTGAACTGACGCTTGCAGCCCGAGCACTTCCAGATGCGCCGCGTGCTCAGGTAGTAGTTGTCGAGGCACCCACACCGCGGGCAAGTCGGCTCACCCGTAGGCCAACGCAGCTTGACGACGAAATCAAAGGCCACTTGCTCATCCGAAAAGTAACGGATGGCTTCTAGCAGATTCCTGGGTTCCCGACTCGCTGACATGCCCCTATTGTCGCAGGGGGCTGTATCAATTGGCCGACTAGCAGGGGAACCACACCCGTGTCATTTAGGGGCGGGGTGCGTCAAGTATGTCAGTTCCCTAATTAGCCGTCGCGACGTTCAGTCCTCGCGAAGCAGCTTCGCCGTGCCTAGTTGAGTTACGCGTTGGCTCGACGATGGCACATATTGATCATTCCTTACAGGACACTTGTGTCTGAATCGCCCTCATGTCGCCAATTCTGACTTAGCTTTTCCGCGTGGCACGTTTCGAGACGACGATTGCTCAGGATCAGGAAGTCAAGGCAGCCAAACCCGCTCTGACTGGATTACGGCGTTGACCGACGCGTCGGTATCGTCGTGCGGCATTCCTGGACAGCACCCGGATCTTCCGCGCAGCCTGGCGCGCCCACTCGTGCGAATGTGTGCCTCGAGTTCATTCGTGGCTCGTATACGGTCGACCGGCCGCCGAGCTGAGGGCGGGCTAGCACGTGGGTTGCTCGACGAGGGCCAATCCGACCCGGCTGGGTTGCCGACATCCGAGGATTGCTGGAGCGGAATGTCATGGCAGCACCGCCACCGCAGAGGGAGTTCGCAATGAACAGTCGATCTCACTATCTCGTGATCGTTCGGCGACTGGCACTCGTCATTGCGCTTGTCGGGGGGGTGCTTGCATTCGTCCGCGTGAGCCCGGTTGGAGCCGTCGAGGGGCCGACAGTGACGATCGAGGCGGTGTCGCACGTCACCGCGACGACCGCGATGCTGAACGGCACGGTTAACCCGAATGGGGTGGCGACTACCTATTACTTCGTGTACGAGCCGGTGTCGGGTCTCCCCAGCGTGACGACGCCGCCCACCTCGGTCGGCTCTGGCACGTCAGCCGTCACCGTGTCGGCAGAGGCCTACGGTCTCATGTTGAACGCCGAGTATTGGGTCTGGATCTGCGCGACAAACGCCGACAACGTCACTTCGAGGAGCGGCAACGTGGCCTTCACGGCGTCGGAGCCGACGTCCACGTCCTCGACGACCGCGCCAGACGTGACGACCAACGCGGCGACGACCATCACCTCGACGACCGCGAAGCTGAACGGTACGGTGAACGCGAACGGCGCATCGACAACCTACACGTACCGCTACGGCCTGTCGGAGGACGACATGCCGCTGAGCACCGGGTTCACGTCTGTTGGCTCCTCACCCGTCGACGTCTCAGCGACCGTGACCGGCCTCAAGCCGGACACGACGTACTTCTTCTATCTCTTCGCGAGCGATGGTACCTTGGACAACTCGGGCAGTGTCCAAAGCTTCAAGACGTTGACCGACGCGTCACAGCCGGCAGGAACGAACCCAGCCGGTCCGCTCGCGGGTGGAACGCCGGCGACGTCGAAAACGAGCGCGGACTCGGGGACGAACACGGCCTCGCGAACGAACGCGCCGTCAAGTGAGAAATCGGCCCAGTTGCTGCCAGGAGCGAAGCGCCCGAGGATCGTCATCGACTCGCGGGGAATCATCCGCTCCCTGACGAAGCCGATTGTCGTGCCGGTGAAGCTCACGTGCGCCGTTGCCACCTGTCCAGGATCGGTGCAGTTGGAGAAACTGATGGGCAAAGTTCGGCTGCTCGCCAGCGCTGACTACAGGATTGCCAAGGGCAAAACTGCGGTCGTATATCTCCCTCTCACGCCGGCGGGACGGGTAGTGCTCGCCCATGTCGCGAGGAAGCCCCTCAGCGAGATGCTGATCGTTACGGTCAAGAACGGCAATGGAGCAAAGAAGCGACTGGTCGTTTCCTGAGGCGCTCCTCGCGCGCCGCCGCCGGCAACGATGGGGCGCAAGAGCGCGCAACAGGTAGGCGTTAGGAACCAAGCGGTCGGCCTCGTTGCAGCTCGAGCAGCCGTGACTGAGACGAAACGAGCCCACCCCCTCGCCGACGCTAAGCCCGCAAGGACGGGATTCGTTGCCACTGAGCGAGAGGTTCGCTCTCAATTCGTTGCAAACTGGCCGCGGTTATCCAGCTGCTGATGAGCCTCGTGGGCCGCCCGGGTCTCGATCCCGGCACCTTGGGATTAAAAGTCCCCTGCTCTACCCGATGAGCTAGCGGCCCGATCAGATTGGCATCCCGCCGGGCGCGATCCACCTCGGCTGGTCGGGATGTTCAGGAGCATCGTAGGAGACGGTGGCCACCGATCGCGCCGGTGGCAAGCCCGCGGCCAGTACCCGGGCCGCACCTCACCGGGCCGAAGGTGTCTGGTGCTCCTCGAAATCGAAGATCGTTGACACTGAACGGGACCCAGCCGGGCGGGGCGCGGTGGCGCGGGCCCTCGGGAAGTCCGACTCTGCCGCGACCGTGGCCCGGTGTTCGCGCACGAGGCGCGCCGTGTCGGTTCCACTCCGTTCGGCAGGCGGCTTGAGATTGCGTAGCGGCGGTCCCGCCGGAGCTCGGGTCTCGGAGGCGGGGGTCGGGGAAACACGGCCGCCCGCGAAATAGCGGTTCGTCATCGAAGGATGCCGTTCGCTTATCGGGCCGCGTCGCGTGAAGTCCAACTCGTCCCCGAGGCTTTCGCGCGGTGGTGGCTCGTTCATCGGTTCGTCATCCGTCGAGAGCTCCGCGATCGCCGAGTCGATGACCTCGCGGAGCCGTACCAGCTCGGCGACGGCGTTCTTGCGCTGCTCGTGGAGGAACGTGAGCTGACTTACCGCTCGGGACCGGTCCTCCTCCAGGCGGCCGAGCTGCTCGCGTCGGCGCTGCTCGACGTTCGCCTCGATCTGCTGGGCCTTGCTGCGTGCCGACGCGAGGATCGTCTGAGCCTCGTTGGCGGTCTTCTCGCGGAGTTCCGCCAGCTCGACCTCGGCCTTCTCCCGGAGCGCATCCGCCCCCTCGCGGGCTTCTTCAAAGATCCGCTGGATGTGCTCGCCGACACCGTCGAGCGTGAAGGTCTGGGACGGACGGCGCTGGTCCTCGAGCGCGCCGACGCGCCGGTGCAGCTCGCGGAGCTGACCGACAGCGGCGGCGAGCTTACGTTCGGCCTCGGCGGCGCGGTGCAACGATTCGTCGAGCCGTCGCTGCTGCGCCGCGACGTAACGATCGACCTGCTCAGGGTCGTAGCCGCGACGATACGCACCGAAGATCGGTGTGGCCTCGTCCGTCTGCGACGCTCGAGACTCCTCCATGCTCGCCTCCCGGCGCCTCCCGGCGCTCTGCTCGCATCGATGCGCCCGCCGGATCCGGCCGGGCAGCAACACGCCTGCAGCCGCGATGGTATCGGTCTGCTGCGCGTCGGGTAGGGAACTTCGCCGCTCCCACGGCCGAGATTCTGTCGGCAACTGGACTGGGCGGGGGCTTCGGCCGCCAGGGGGATCAGGGGGGGTTCAACAGATCACCCCGTCCGGGCTGCCGTCGGGGGGCCGCGGCTGGAACGAGCTGCTGGATGACCTCGCGCTCCAGCCGGCCCGGAACGGCCTGCACCCGAAGCGCCGTTACGATATGGCGATTGACGTGCTCCTTCTGCCGCCCGGGTCGCCGCCGCGGCCGGCCGATGACTTGGAGACGGTCAGGAAGGAGCGGGGACTGATGGTTGACCAGGACGACCTGCTGGCCGATCGCGACGCGATCGAGACGACGCTCAAGACGGCGCTCGCGCGTGGTGGCGAGTTTGCAGAGGTTTTCGTCGAGGACCGCCGGTCCACTGGGATCTCCTTCGACGACCGTCGGATCGAGGAGCTCTCGTCGGGTCGGGACCGCGGGGCCGGGATCCGTGTCGTCGTCGGCGAGACGACGGGCTTCGCCCACACCGCCGACCTCTCGGCTCGTGGCCTTCATCAGGCGGCAGAGGCCGCGGCGGCGGTCGCGCACACTGGTGGGGGCGGCGTGCGGGCGGTCGGGCTCACCGAGCGCCGGAACGACCCGGTCGGCACGATCGGCGTCTACCCGGAGGACATCGACAAGTCGACGAAGGTCGAGCTCCTTGCCCGTGCCGACGACGCAGCACGAACGACCAGCGGCTCGATCGTCCAGGTGTCGGCCGGTTACGGGGATAGCCGCCGTCGGATTGTCATCGCCAACTCCGACGGGCTGTACGTCGCGGACGACCAGGTGCGGACGCGGTTCGCTGTCTCCTGCGTCGCCTCGGGCGACTCCGGTCTGCAGACCGGCTTCGAGGTGCTGGCGCGCACGATCGGCTTCGAGCTGTTCGATCGCTTCAGCGTCGAGGAGGCGGCGCAGGAGGCCGCGCGGCGTGCGGTGCGAAAACTCGCCGCCCGTCCAGCTCCCTCGGGGCCGTACCCGGTCGTGATCAAGGGCGGAACCGGGGGTTACATCTTCCACGAGGCGTGCGGGCACGGCCTTGAGGCCGACCACATAGTGAAGGATGCCTCGGCCTTTCGCGGACGGATGGGGACGAAGGTGGCGAGCCCGCTTGTCACCCTTGTCGACGACGGCACCGTCGCCGAGAGCTGGGGCACGTCGACTATCGATGACGAGGGACGGCCGGCGCAGCGCAACCTGCTCATCGAGGACGGCGTGCTCACGGAGTACATGTGGGACTACCTGCGGGCGCGCCGAGAAGGACGGGAGTCGTCGGGCAATGGGCGGCGGCAGAGCTACCAGGACCTCCCGATGGTCCGCATGACGAACACCTTCATCCTTCCAGGGAGCGAGGACCCCGAGGAGCTCATCTCCGCGACACCCTATGGCGTTTACCTCGCCAAGCTTGGTGGGGGCCAGGTAAACACGGCGACGGGTGACTTCGTCTTCGGCATGAACGAGGCCTACCTGATCGAGGGCGGCCGGATCACCGAGCCGTTGCGGGACGCCAACCTGATCGGCAACGGGCCGGAGGTCCTGATGAAGGTCGACGCCATCGCCAGCGACTTCGACATGGGCCCGGGGACCTGCGGCAAGGACGGGCAGTCGGTCCCCGTCGGCAGCGGCCAGCCCACGCTTCGGATCTCCTCGGTCACGATCGGGGGGACGGCCGGTGGCTGAGCTGCTCGATCTGGCGCAGCGGGTCGCCTCGTGGGCGGCGCCCAGCGAGGAGGTCGAGGCGTTCGTCTCCTGGCAGCGCGAGACCGAGGTGCGCGCCTACGGCGGCGAGGTCGAGTCGCTCTCCTCGGCGGAGTCCGCCGGCATCGGCGTCCGGGTCATCGCCAAGTCGCGTCAGGGGTTCGCTTATGTCGGCAACCTCGACGAGCGGCTCGCCAGGGAGGCCCTCGCCGAGGCACGCGACAACGCCTCGTTCGCGACCGAGGACGCCAACGTCGGCCTGGCGGACCCGGACGGCATCGTGCCCGCCGAGCTCGAGCTGTGGGACGACTCGCTCGACGCGATGGGGACCGACGAGAAGGTCGCGCTGGCACTCGAGCTCGAGCGCCAGGTACGTGCCGGCGACCCGCGGATCCGCGAGGTCGTGAGCGCCGACTACGGGGACGACCAGGTCGAGGAGGCGGTCGCCAGCTCGACGGGAATCAGCGCCAGCTCGCGCGCGACGACCTGCTACCTCGTCGTCTACGCCGTTGCCGGAGAGGGCGACGACACCCAGACCGGTGCGGGCTACAGCGTCGGCCGGGGACCGGGCGAGCTCGAGATCGAGAAGGCGTCACGCGAGGCGGTCGTACGGGCCACGCGGATGCTCGGTGCGAGCAAGCCGGCGAGCGGAAGGTTCACGGTGGTGTTTGACCGCGCGATCACGGCGACGCTCCTTTCGGTGCTCGCCAGGACGCTCTCGGGCGAGGAGGTCGCCAAGGGAAGGTCGCTCTTCGCCGACCGACTCGGCGATCAGGTCGCCGCGGCATCGATCACCCTCGTCGAGGACCCGACGAACCAACCCGCCTTCGGCGCGTCACGCTATGACGCCGAAGGCCTCGCCTCTCGTCGCTTGCCGCTCATCGACAAGGGCCAACTTGTTGCCTACCTTTACGACACGTACTCGGCTCGCCTCGCCAAGGCGCACTCGACGGCATCCGCGGTGCGGGCCGGGTTCAAGTCGGCGCCAGGGGTGGGGGCCCGCGCGCTCTCCCTCGTGCCCGGTGACCTCGATCAGGCCGGTGTGATCGCGGCAGTCGACGAGGGGCTCTTCATCCAGAGCGTCTCGGGAATCCATTCGGGAGTGAACCCGGTGAGCGGCGATTTCTCCGTCGGGGCGGAGGGTCTCCTCATCCGGCGGGGTGAGCTCGCGCAACCGGTCCGCGAGATCACGATCGCCTCGACGATCCAGCGCCTGCTGCAGGGCATCGAGATCGTGGGTGGCGACGTCGAGTGGTTGCCGAGCGTCGCTTCTGGCCTGACGATCGCGATCGGTGACGTCGCGATGAGCGGGAACTGAATGACGCTCCTGTGACGTGTCAGTTCCGCGTGAAGCGCCTTCGAGCACTCGGCGATGCCGGCGTGCGACACAGCGCTTCAGGCAGCGCCTGATCTCGCGATCGCTCTTCCCTCGGCCTTGCGGTGCTCGACGCAGGCGAGCATCGCGTCGTCGTGGCGGAGGCGGGTGCCTTCAGACCTTCGCGGTGGGTTTGGCTGGCGGCGGCGTCGCACTTCCCGCCGAACCCGGTCGGCCGGGAGGCTCCGCCGCTGTGTCCGCCTTCGAGGGGGGGATCGGCTCGGGCGCGTTGGCCACGGCCTCGCTCGCCGAGGATCCATTGTGGCCGAGTGACGAGGAGTGGCTCGAGCGGTTGTCGGTCCGGTAGAAGCCGCCGCCTTTGAACACGATCCCGATCGAGCCGTAGACTTTCCGCAGCGGGCCGCCGCACCTGTCGCACGTCGTGAGGGCTGAGTCCGCAAACGCCTGCGTAATCTCGAAGCCGTCGCCGCAGCTCTTGCAGACGTATTCGTAGACCGGCATCGCGTTCCTCCGCCAGCCGGCCTGCTGATGCCGGCGCTAGCACTCCTGGAGTGCGAGTGCCAAGTATACCGGTCGTCCGGTGTCCTCCCAGCGCCCGGTCGCCGGCCCCCGGTGCGACGGGACCGACGGGGGTTGCCTACACTCTGCGGAATGCCGGAACGGAACCTCGCACGCCTCGACCCGCTGGGCCCAGCGAGAATGGGCGACGTTGCGCCCCGGGACACGACGCACCGCCGCGCCCAGGCCCGTTGCAAGGTTTCGATGGCTTCGGAGACGACGGCGAAGGTCGCGACGAACGCCATCACCAAGGGCGACGTGCTCGGTGCGGCACGTGTCGCGGGCATCCAGGCCGCAAAGCGGGCCGCGGAGCTCTTCCCCTACTGCTACCCGGTGCTCGTCGGCCAGGTGTCGATCAACTTCACGATCGGTGACGACTGTGTCGAGGTCGAGGCGAACGTCGAAGCGTTTGACCGCACCGGGGTTGAGATGGAGGCGATGGCCGGCTGCGCGATCGCCGCGCTCACCGTCTATGACATGTGCAAGTCCTCTGACCGGTCGATGTCGATCGGAGAGCTGCAGCTCTGGGAGAAAAGCGGCGGCCGGTCGGGCTCGTGGCGGCGCGCCGCCGGCGGCGTCGCATCGTCGTCTTCCTGACCGACCCGAGAATCGTCGGGGGCGACGGGAGCGCCTCGACGATCCACCCCTTGGCGATCTCCGTCCGTTAGCGTCAAGCTGATCGCAGGAATCGGCCGACGAGAAGGAAAGCAACGGGATGGTCGTACTCGTCCTCGTGCTGATCTGGATGGTCGTCACCCTGCCGATCGCCGTGCGCAAACTCTCCGAGTTGCAGTTCGTCTCGTCGGTCGCGCGCTTCCAGCGTCAGACGGAGATGTTCGAGCGCGCCCACGCGAGTTTCGTTGGTGCGGGCAGGCGGCCACTGGGATCACCGAGTAGGGCACGTGTCCTCGATGACGCCGAGCTCGTAGTGCTGCGGGAGGTCCGGGCGCGTATCGAAGCGCAACGGGTTCGCCGGCGGGAGACGTTGCTCCTTCTCGGGTCGGGGATCTTCTCGACGTTCCTCATCGGGGCGGTTCCCCTGCTGCGGGCCTTCTGGGTCGTGGCCGTCCTGCTTGCGACGGTGACGGGTGTGTACCTCGCGCTACTCGTCCGTTGTGCTGCGGCCGAGGCGGGCGCGGCCGAACGCGCGCGCAAGGTTGTCGCGATCTCAGTCAACGCGCACCGAGCAGCGCCGGAGCAGGAGCTCCGGCTGGTCGCTGCGGAGGGCGGGGCGTACGTCGTCATGCCGCCGTCAGTCGATCCCCGGAGACCCCGCCTCGAGGTTCCGGAGAGACCTCCCCGATAGCAAGGTTGCTTTGCCGGGTGCCAGAGCGGAATCACCCGCGCGACGATCATCCGCGTACGCGAGCCGCATCCCCGGTTCCCCGGCCAGGGGACAGCGAGCTGGGACTATTCTCAGACGAGTTCCGGGTCGGCGTGTCCGTTCTGAACGCTCACCTGGGGGTGTAGCTCAGTTGGTAGAGCGCCACGTTCGCAACGTGGAAGTCGGCGGTTCGAGTCCGCTCACCTCCACCAAAGAACTCCCAGGTCAGAGGCTATTCGTGACTGCTGTGGCACCCGCGAAAAATGGCTCGGGCGCGCGCCGGGCGCGCGAAATAGGGCCCTTTGTGGCCATGTGATGGCTCTTGTGACCTCAGTGCGCGGAACGTAAAACAGAACACGTTGACTCCGACGAGCGATGAACGGCGAAGGGCCAATGTTGAAGCTCTTATCGGCGGTGCCCGCGTCTGACGGGTCGCTCTGATGTTCGAGACGGCGAACCGTCGTTGTGTGCGTCCCCCGTCTCCGGACAGGTTGATGGTCCCTCGGTTTGGCGGAGTCACCATGGTGGATTCACGCCACGACGGGGGGAGCTCAGCACGATGAGTTCTCACCGTGGGCGGCTAGTTTCGGCAATGAGAGGAGGCCCCCATGCCTTCAACGCCCAAGTCCGTGCACCTCAACAACCATCACCGCAACACTTTGGCGGAGATACTGCAGCACCCTGTCGGCCGCAACATCGAATGGCGAGATGTTCTGTCCCTGTTGGAAGTGGTGGCTTCTGTCGAGGAGGAGAACCCAATGGTCGTTGCGACAGCATCGAGGATCGGCCAGTTCCCGCCCGGACGAGACGGTTCTGATCACGCGAGCAGCCGTGCTCAATGTCAGGTGAGTGGTGATACCGCGGAAGAGTCGCGATGCGTACGGGATTGAGTCGAAGGAGCGCCAGCCCAGCGCTGATCAAGCGCGTCGCGGCGAGATTGGTCGCTGGCGCAGTGACCACCGCGGCGTGCGGCATCGCGATCGCCGTGCTGCCGGGAGCTGCGCAGGCCGGATCGACCGCACCTGTAGCGGCCGCCGTGTCGACTGTCGCTCGCACGGGCGCGGCCGACCTGGGGCCCCGTGTTGGGCCGCTGCCAGCTGCCGGCCGCACCGTAGCGGCCACTCGGGAGCTCTTGAGCTATCTCGACGGCGTATCTTGCACGTCGTCGAAGTTCTGCGTCGCTGTCGGCTACAGCACCGACGTGGCGGGGCACGCGAAGACGCTGATCGAGTCGTGGGACGGGCGCCGCTGGTCACTCATGAAGAGCCCGAACGTATCGACGAGCGACTATAATCAGCTCTACGCCGTCTCGTGCGCATCGAGCAGCTCGTGCGCGGCTGTCGGTCGCGCGCACAACAGCCGCAGCGGCTTCCAGCAGACGCTGACCGAATCCTGGAACGGGAGCAGCTGGACGATCGTGCCCAGCTTCGACACCTCGACCGGCGCCGACAACATCCTCGACGGAGTGTCATGCACGCTGGCCGGCTCCTGCATCGCGGTCGGCTACGCCGCTGACACCAAGCTTGGCGTCTGGCACACCCTCGTCGAGTCCTGGAACGGGCGCGCCTGGGAAGAGGTGCCCAGCCCAAACGCGTCCGCGACTGAGAACAACTTCCTGCTCGCCGTGTCGTGCCCCTCCAGCAGCAAATGCACCGCGGCCGGATACCACTACAGGAACCTCACCCTCACGCTCGTCGAGTCCTGGAACGGCCACCGCTGGTCGATCGTGAACAGTTCCAACGCCTCAACCACCGGCCACAACATCCTCTACGCCGTCTCGTGCACCTCGGCCAGCGACTGCACCGCTGTCGGCACCTTCTACACGCCCGTTGAGACGACGCCCACCAACCGGAACCTGATCGAGACCTGGAATGGCAGCCGTTGGGCGGCAATGCGGAGCCCGAACACCTCAACGACGGAACGCAACACCCTCAACGGGATCTCGTGCGCCGCGCACCGCGGCTGCGTCGCGGCGGGTACCTACCTCAGCCACAGCGATGGCTTCAATCAGACCCTGATCCTCACCGAAAGTGGCTCCGGCTGGACGATCGCGAGCAGCCCGAACGCCCGGGCCCCCTCGCGGGGCGAGGACAACTGGCTCAACGGCGTGTCCTGCGTCTCGCGCAGCAACTGCACCGCCGTCGGCTACTACACCAACACGAAAGCCGTCTCCCTGACCCTCATCGAGACCTGGAACGGCCACCACTGGACCATCGCCAACAGCGCCAACCCGTAGCAGCGGAGGGCAACATGTCGCTCGCCAGCTTGATGGGACCACTTCTTCGCCATCGGCATGGGACCGGGTCCGGGTTTCTTTCAGCGTCGGCGTGGCGATGATGCCGGCCGGCCAGTCTGGAGCGCTGGGCTCAGTCTTGGGCATTGGTTCTTGTCCATGTTGTATCGTCCCGACTCTGGGCGTTCCACGGGCGCGAGCGAGCGCGTGGCTTGGCCGCGCATAACGCCAACTCGGGCGCGAACGCGCGCGTTCCGCGCCTCGGCGTTCTGTGCTTGCCGAAACAGAGATCGAGAACTAGGCCTCGACGAGGATTACGAGGGTTTCTGGCAACACGCCGTCGTG
>JBEKEM010000001.1:0-197944 GCA_050013835.1 Acidimicrobiales bacterium | reverse complement strand
GCCCGACGCGGTGCCGCCAGTGTTGACGACGTAGGTCACCGCACCGCCACCCGAACCGCCCGTGGTGGTGAGGACGAGCGAGTAGGGGTAGGTGGCGCTCGTCGAGTTAACAACCAGCGTGGCCTGGGTGGCCAGTGAGAAGGTGACCGTGGTCTGGACCGACGAAGCGGAGGCGTAGTCGGCGTCGGCGGCTTTGGTCGCGGTGACAAAACAGGTGCCCGCACTCGTCGCGGTCAGGGTGCCCGACGTGTTGGTGCAGCCCGACGCGGTGCCGCCAGTGTTGACGACGTAGGTCACCGCACCGCCACCCGAACCGCCCGTGGTGGTGAGGACGAGCGAGTAGGGGTAGGTGGCGCTCGTCGAGTTAACAACCAGCGTGGCCTGGACGCCGGCAGCGACGGTCAGGACCTGCTGGGCCTGCGGGGCGGCGGCGTAGGTGCCCTGGGCGGCCGAGTTGACATCGATGGTGCACCCGCCGAGGCCGGTGAAGCTGACCACGCCCGAGGAGGGGGCGACCGTGCAGCCGGCCGTGTTGCCCGAGGAGTCGATCGTGTAGGCGAGCGTCGCGCCCGAGTCGTTCGAGGAGGCGTCGACGTTGTAGGAGCCGGACTGGTCAAAGGTCGGCGAGCCGGTGGCGGCCATGGTGATCGTCTGGGTCTGGGCTTGGTACTCGAAGGCACCCGCGTCGCAGTTCGCGCCTGGGATACCCGGGCGAGGATCACCGCGCTCGTCGGTGCTCACTGTGCAGTCGGCAGCGGGAACCTCTTCGAAGGCCGAACTGTCGCTCGTGATGGCTAGGGTCTCGGGCCCGCTCGAACCGTTGGCGACCAGCGAGGAGGCGAGGTTGATGTTGGTGTTGCTCACGAGGTCGTTCGTCACGAAGCCACAGGTGTCGTCGGACTCGACGTTGAAGCCACCGTCTTTGATGGTGCCCCCACATGGCGCCCCATCGAGAATGGAGTTGGAGATGGTGGCGGTGCCGCTGTCGTTGTAGACCCCGCCGCCGAAGTCCGCCGAGTCCCCCGAGAGGGTGTCGTCGGTAAGGCTGGCGGTGCCATCGTTGTAGACGCCGCCGCCGTAGCCGTAGGACGAGGGCGTCGAGTCTCCCGAGAAGGTGTCATCGGTCAAGGTGGCGGTGCCATCGTTGGAGACCCCGCCGCCGGCATAGCTCACCGAGTCTTCCGAGAAGGTGTCGTCGGTGAGGGTGGCGGTGCCGCTGTCGTTGTAGACCCCGCCGCCTTCTTCCGCCGAGTCCCCCGAGAAGGTGTCGTCGGTGAGGGTGGCGGTGGCAGCGGCGGCGTTGTAGACCCCGCCGCCGAAGTCCGCCGTGTCCCCAGAGAAGGTGTCGTCGGTCAGGGTGGCGGTGCCCGCGTTGTTAACCCCGGCGCCGTAGGTGACAAGCCCATCGGTGATCGTGAAGCCGTCGATGGTTGCCGTGCCGGAGGAAACGGTGAAGACGGAGCCGTTGCTGCCGCCGTTGACCGTCGTCGTGGAAGCACCTGCTCCTTGGAGCGTCAGGGTGTCGCCCGAAGGAACGGCGATGGTGTCGTACTCGTCGTAAGTGCCCGCCGCCACCTCGACCGTGACATCCGAGGAGCTGAGCGCCTCGGCGGCGGCCACCCCTTCTTGGATGGTCTCACAAGCCCCAGTCCCCGACGCCGTGCAGCCGGTTGTGACCGTCCCTGCCGTGCTCACGTACAACGTGACCGAAGTGTTGGCGCTCGCCACCTGAGCGCCCACGACGAGAGCGGTTGTCGCAAGCAGAAGACCGCCGCCGAGGAGAAGGATGCGGCGGAACCAAGCGAAGTGCCGAATTAAGCCTCGCTGCTGATGGGTAATGGCCACTCGCTTCTCATCGACCTTCTTGAGGAGACCGACCCCGGCCACAAGGGCCCCGCCCATGAGGAGCGCCGCGGCTATGGAAAGGCGCACGAGGCTCGTCGATCGAAAGCCCCTACGGGCAAAAGAGTGACACGGTGCTCGGTGGACGAGTTGCTGCATGATGGACCTCCGCCCGGCCGTTCTCTCGCACAACTTCCGCCGACCTCGAAC
This sequence comes from Acidimicrobiales bacterium, assembly GCA_050013835.1. GTDB lineage: Bacteria > Actinomycetota > Acidimicrobiia > Acidimicrobiales > Bog-793 > Bog-793. The sequence continues at coordinate 195,892 of JBEKEM010000001.1, read as the reverse complement.
GCTACAGCTACGGACAACAACCGTCAGAGGCGGGCGTACCTTGCCACCGTTGCTGACTCCCCTCAGGAACACCTCGGCCGAGGCATCCGATCCACCGGCATCCGTCTCGCTTGGCCGTTGCACGAGCCCACAGTGCTGCCGCTGAGTGCGGCGCGCCAGGGTACAGAACAACTCCGTTGTGCCCGCGCCCGCTGACGCGAGCGCCGCGCCCGAGCCGGTCTGCAACGCCACCGTCGATTTGTAACCGGCTACGTTCGCTCAGGTCGCCTGTGGCGCAAACGCACTCGCCGAACGGCCGGCATTTGAATTGGAGGGATCAGACGCTACCTGCCGCACCTACTAGGCCCGACAACAGGGTTTTTCTATATGTCTTGCTCGGGACGACGAACTATCCTCTCCACATATGAAGACCTATCGAGTTACGCTCAAAGTGACGGACGCAAGCGGCGAGCCGATCGTCCGTGAGGTCAAGGGCAACAGCCACGCATTCAGCGGGGGTGAACACCTCGTCATCTTCGCCAATCCGAGCGAGTACGTTGCCATTTTCCCCGCTGGCGAGTATGCCGCCGTGGAAATCTCGGAGGACGCCAAGTAGCTCCAGCTAAGTCTCTGTGTCCGTAGCGCCGGCTAACGAGGGGTCGCTCCACCCCTCGACGGTCCGGGGCACAGGACGGCCGGGAGGCGATGTTCAGGCACGGCCATTTGCTCGACGGCCACCTCACCACTCGGGATAGGGGTTGCGAGCCACCAGGGGGCCTCAGAACGCCCATGCCGCACCTTCCACGCGGTGCTCTGCTCGGCACGGTCGAGCTGGGCGACGGCGTTCGAGACTTCGAGATCGAATGGGCGATCGACGGACTGTGGCACTGGCAGATCGCCGATCCCCAGCCGTTCGAGATGCCGATACCGGTTAAGGGCAAGCTCGGGCTGTGGGTCTACTTCGGGAGCCTCGCGGTCCGGACCTCCTTAGGTGATCGTGAAGGTGCCTGCGACGGTTCCGGCGCCGCAACTGACCGATACCCGAGCGGTCCCCGCGCCAGTGGTTGAACCGATCAGCCACGTCCAGGTCGCGACGCCGCTTGCATTGGCTGTGGTCGAGCCAAGGCCGGCTTCGGTGCTCAGTCGACCGCTCGGTAGCGTTACCGCGAGTGTGCAGGAATCGCCCGGCTTGCTCGAATGCACGGTGAGCGATTCATGACCGCCGGGGGCAATCGAGCCGATCAGTGAGGTGATCGTCACCGCGACACCCGCAGTCGTCGTGACGGTAGGTCGAGTGGTCGTCGTGGCGATTGGAGCAGTAGTCGCGACCGTTGTCGGCTGTGTCGCACTGGCCTTAGGCCACGTGCCGAGGTACTGGTGATACGCGGACACCCAATCGGTGGCGATGGCCTTCTGCGCTGTCGCGAGTCCGACCTTTCCCTCACACACGAGGTCGTGCAAGCGGTTTTCGAGAATGTCCTTGCTGTTCAAGTAGCCCTTTGGGTGGTCATTCAGCTCGGGCCAAAGGTTGCCGATCGCGTTGCTGCCACCGAGTTCGAGAGAGATCAGGTGGTCGATTTCGTATTGGTCCGTCGTGTGATGGGTGATGCCATATTCCGCGTAGACCTGGTTCTTCTCAGATTCGGGCACGTCTCGCACGCTGGTGGCATAACCGGACCGGCATATCGTCGCAACTGTGACATGGAACACCACACCCGGCGTCACGCGAAGGTCGTTTAGGGGCTCGCCATGCTCGTAACGAAAATGGGCGACGGCGGCGAACGCTGTCGCAGGGAGCACCAGACTGACGGCGGCGAAGGCGATCGCGGCCGATGCGATAGAAGCGATGCGCCGTGGTCTTATGGATAGACCGTAGTGCCAGGTGGGGTGACGCGCGCCGTCCTCACCACCGGAAGCCATGACCACCAGAACCCGCCGTGTGTCACGCCGTGGTCACAGACGCTTGCAGATTGCCCCGGACAGTCGGTCACGGAACAGCGTTCTGACCGCCAAGATTAGCCTTCTACCTGGACCGCGGCGCACTAGCCGGATGGGGCGGAATGAGGATAGCGAGAGTTCGAATCCCGCTCCGGGCACGCCGATTCCTCAACGTGAGTGCTGGCGACAGCCTCACGTTGGCGGACGAAACACGACGAGATGTGAGCCGGAAGTCACAAGTTGGTTGCGAGCAGACCAAGCACCTCCGCGAGGCACAGCCGCTGACCCGTCTGAGTGCGCGGCTGCGTCCCCGATGGGAGCACTGGACGGTTCAATCCACCAGCTCGTCCCGCCAGAGAGCAGCGGCTTGAACGCCTCCCAGACGGCATCGACCACCTCCGGGTCGAACGCGCGCACGTGTGAGGGACCTCCACAGGGTCGTCGGGTTGGGGAGTAGCCGACACGGCGCTTGGGCCAGCACGGCGAACGACGAATGGTCTTCGCTGCTCGTCGATTGGCGCGGCCTCTGCCTTGCGATCCTCCGATAGCGAGGCGCGCCCCGTCCCGGACGAAGTGCGGGATCTGCTCCAGGGGAACCTCGACGTGCCGAACCGCGGCGCCAGCCCGCAGACCCAATGGCTCCGGCCCCATCCGAACTGCAGGTCCGCCGACGAGCCCGGACGCGCCCAGCCCCGGACCGCTCCGGCGCTGGTCACAGGATTCCGTTTAGCGTCGACGGCCCCGGTTCCTTAGAGTTACCCGGAGTAACCAGCACAGGACCTGGGGAGACAAAATTCCCCGGCGCCTCGCCCGGTGCCGCGGTCCGGAGTCCGAAGGGGGCGTTTGCTTGCTGGCGTTCACCTTTCCCGGCCAGGGCTCGCAACGCGCCGGCATGGGGGCGGGCTGGGTGGACCACCCGTCGTTCGAGCTCGTCGAGCACGCGAGCGAAGTCGTCGGGCGTGACGTCGCGCAACTGCTCGTCGACGCCGACGACAAGACCCTGACGAACACCGCCAACGCGCAGCTCGCCACGTTCGTCACGAGCCTCGTCATCCTCGACGCGGCGGAACGGGTCGGCCTCGAGCCGGCGGCCTGCGCCGGCCACAGCCTCGGCGAGTACACCGCCCTCGTCGCGACCGGCGCTCTCTCCTACGAGGACGGCCTCGAGCTCGTCGCCGAGCGCGGTGCCGCCATGGCCGAGGCGGCCGAGCACAACCCGGGGACGATGGTCGCCGTCCTCGGCCTCGACGACGCCGAGGTCGAGGCGGCCTGCCTGCGCGCCGAGGGCGAGGTCTGGGTCGCCAACTACAACGCGCCGGGCCAGGTCGTGATCGCCGGCGAGCACGACTCGGTCGAGCGCGCCGCCGGGCTTGCCCGGCAGGCGGGTGCCAAACGGGTCCTCGCCATCCCCGTCGGGGGGGCATTCCACACGCCGCTGATGGCGCCCGCCCGCGACCGCCTCCGCAAGGCGCTGGCGGCCGCGACGTTCTTCGAGTCCGAGCCGGCCGTCGTCGCCAACGTCGACGCCAAGGCGCATCCTGGCGCTGGGGACTGGCCGGGGCTTCTCTCCGCCCAGCTCTGCGCCCCGGTGAGATGGCGCCAGAGCCTCGAGGCGCTCTTCGGCGCGGGGTCCCGCACGTTCGTCGAGCTCGGGCCGGGGGGCGTGCTCACCGGGCTCGCCAAGCGGGTCCTGCCGGCCGGCTCGATCGTCAACTGCTCGGTCGCGACACCGGCCGAGCTCGAGGCGCTCGTGGAGGCGCTCGCCGGTGCCGCCGCCCAGCGGCCCCCGGCCGAACGGCTCGTCGGCGAGCGGTACTCGATCGTCGAGCGGCTGATCATCTCGCCCGGGACGGGGCCCTTCCGGCCGTCGGAGCCCTTCGCCTCGGCGGCACCGCGACTCTCCGGGAGAGCGGAGGACGATCCGGCCGACGAGCTCGTCCGCGTCGCCGTCGGCGACCTCGTCGGCTGGGCCGGCGAGACCGAGATCCGCTCGGCGTTCGCCGGCACGCTGGCGGGCGTGCTCGTCCTCGCCGGCGAGCGCGTCGTCCACGGCCAGCCAGTGGCGTGGCTGCGGGTGCCGCCGGATGCCGCCCGGGGGGCCGGCTGATGGGGGCGGCGATCACCGGCTGGGGCGCCGCCCTTCCAGACAAGGTCCTCACCAACGCCGACTTCGAGGCCCGCCTCGACACATCCGACCAGTGGATCGTGGAGCGGACCGGGATCAAGGAGCGCCACGTCGGCGGCACGACCCGGGGGCTCGCCATCGAGGCCGGCCGCGCGGCGCTCGTCCGAGCCGGGCTCGTGGGCGCGGACGTCGACCTCGTCGTCGTGGCGACGACGACCCCCGACCAGACGCTCCCAGCTGTCTCGGCGACCGTGCACGAGGTCCTGGGGTGCCGGGGCGGCGCGCTCGACGTCAACGCAGCCTGCGCCGGGTTCACCTACTCGCTCGTGCTCGCCGACGCGATGATCTCCGCCGGCGTGCGCCGCGCCCTCGTCATCGGCTCGGACACACTCTCGCGGATCACGGACTTCGCGGACCGCGCGACAGCGATCCTCTTCGGCGACGGCGCCGGCGCCGTCGTCGTGGAGGCCGGAGCCCGTGACGACCTCATCCTCGCCTACGACCTCGGTGCCGACGGGACCGCCGCGCCGCTGCTGTTCGCCGAGATCGGCGGGTACATCGAGATGGACGGGCGCGAGATCTTCCGGCGGGCCGTGCGCGCCGAGGTCGACTCGATCACCAAGGTCTTCGCCGCCGCCGGGTGCACGGCCGATGACATCGCCCTCTTCGTGCCCCACCAGGCAAACCTGCGGATCATCGAAGCGGTGAACGCGCGCCTCGGCCTATCCATGGAGCGCACCGTCGTCGTCCTCGACCGCATCGGCAACACCTCGGCCGGATCGATCCCCTACGGGCTCGTCGACGCCGTCGAGGCGGGACGCGTTACCGACGGCGACCTGGTCCTCCTCTCTGGGTTCGGCGCCGGCATGACCTGGGCCTCGGTCGTCATCCGCTGGGGCCGGCGGGGCGTCGCGTGAGCCGGGTCGTGCTCGTGACGGGGGGGTCGCGGGGCATCGGCCTCGCCTGCGCCCGCCGCTTTCAGGACGGGGGCGACCGGGTCGCCGTCACCTTCAAGACCGCGCCGCCGGCCGACCTCGCCGGTGGGGCCGGCTCCGAGCCGCTCTGGCCGGTCGCCTGTGACGTCGACGACCCGGCGGCCGTCGAGGCGGCGTTCTCGGCCGTCGAGACCGGGCTCGGCCCGGTCGAGGTGCTGGTCTGCTCGGCCGGGGTTACCGACGACGGGCTCGTCCTGCGGATGAGCGAGGAGCGTTGGTCGCGGGTCATCGAAACCGACTTGTCGGCGACCTTCCGGGCGGCGAAGCGGGCGCTCGGACCGATGCTGCGGGCGCGCTCGGGCCGTATCATCCTCATCTCGTCGGTCGTCGCCTACCTCGGCAACGCCGGACAGGCGAACTACGCCGCGGCCAAGGCGGGCCAGATCGGCTTCGCCCGCTCGCTCGCCCGCGAGGTAGCGGGCCGCAGCATCACGGTGAACGTCGTCGCCCCCGGGCTCGTCGCGACCGACATGCTCGCCGCGGTCTCCGAGCAGCAGCGGGCGGCACTTCTGTCGCTCGTTCCCCTCGGCCGGGTCGCCGAACCCGACGAGGTTGCCGGGGCGGTGCACTTCCTCGCCTCGAACGAAGCTGCCTACATCACCGGGGCCGTGCTGGCCGTCGACGGCGGACTCGGGATGGGACACTAGGTAAGGTCTGGGGGCCGACCCGACAGGATGCTCGGATTCGCAGTGCGACCAATCGCCGACAACGTGACGAGGAGCGAGCCGTGAGCGATGACGCCACGTTCGAGAAGTTCAAGAAGTGCGCCGTGGACGTCCTCCAGGTGCCCGCGGACAAGATCGTGCCGGAGGCGAGCTTCTCCGACGACCTGAACGCCGACAGCCTCGACCTGGTCGAGTTCGTGATGGCGCTCGAGGAGGCGTTCGGCATCTCCGTCGACGAGACCGAGCTCGACGGGGTCGACACGGTCGGCCAGGCCTACGAGCTCGTCGTCTCGAAGCTCTGATGGTCCGGGGCCCCCGGCGCCGAGTCGTCGTCACGGGCCTCGGCGTCCTCGCCTCCTGCGGGATCGGCAAGGACGCCTTTTTCGCCGGCCTCTCCGGTCCCGCCGCCGAGGGCCCGCAGTGGGTCGAGGATTTCGACCCATCGGTCTGGTTCGACCCGAAAGAGGCGCGCCAGACGGACCGCTTCGCCCAGTTCTCTGTCGCCGCCGCCCAGCTCGCCCTCGATGACGCCGGAGAGCTCGGCGCCGATCCGGCCCGCTCCGGCGTGATCTTCGGGACGGGGACCGGGGGGCTCGCCACGATGCAGGAGCAGATCATCCTGCTCGTCGCCAAGGGGGCACGCCGGGTCTCTCCCCGGCTCGTGCCGATGATGATGGGCAACGCCGGCGCGGCGGCGATTTCGATCCGCTTCGGCTGGCGGGGGCCCTGCGAGACGGTCGTCACGGCCTGCGCCTCGGCCACCCACGCCATCGGCAATGCCTTTCGTCTCGTCGGCGACGGCCGTTGCGACGCCGTCATCACCGGGGGGGCCGAGGCGGCGATCTCGCCGGCTGGCGGCCTCGACCCGATCGGCATCGCCGCCTTCGCCAACATGACGGCCCTGTCGACCTCGGGGCACTCGCGCCCGTTCGACCGCCGCCGCGACGGCTTCGTCATCGCCGAGGGGGGCGGCGCCATCATCCTCGAGGAGCTCGAGCACGCGCTGGCGAGGGGCGCCCACCTCTACGCCGAGGTGCTGGGTGCCGGATCGACCGCCGACGCCTACCACATCACCGCCCCGGCCCCGGGTGGCGAGGGGGCTGTCGCCTGCATGGAGCTCGCCCTCGCCGACGCCGGGATCGCGCCAGACGGCGTCGCCCACATCAACGGACACGGCACCTCGACACCCCTCAACGACCTCGCCGAGGCCGAGGCGATCGAGAAGGTCTTCGGCCGCCCCGGGCCCCCGGTCACCTCGATCAAGGGCGTCACGGGGCACTCGCTCGGCGCCGCCGGGGCACTCGAGGCCGTGGCCTCGGTCCTCTCGATCGAGCGCGGTCTCATTCCCCCCACGGCGGGCCTCGAGGAGCAGGACCCCGAGATCCACCTCGACATCGTGACGGGGACGGCGCGGCCCATCTCCCCGGGCCCGGTGCTCTCGAACAGCTTCGGCTTCGGGGGGCACAACGGATGCCTCGTGTTTGGCCCCGTGACGAGCTGAGCGCGGCCCGACCGCCCGCCGACCTTTCGGTCGGGGCCTTCTCGGACGACGCGCCGTGGCTCGTCGAGCCCGACGACCTGTTGTGGCGGGTCGGTCTCGACCTCGTGCGGGAGAACACCCGGGGGACGGTCCCAGGCCTCATCCGCCGCCGGCGCCTCCCGCCGGCGCGGCGGATCGTGCGGGTCTCGGCGGTCCTCGGCTGGGCAGTCGCCGGCTGGTGGCTCGCCGACCGACGCCGGAGCCAGGCCGCGTCCTTGGCGGGGCTCGCTCACCGGCTGCGGCTCGCCTTCCAGCGGCTCGGCCCCACCTACATCAAGTTCGGCCAGATCCTCTCCTCGGGTGAGGGGATCTTCCCCCCCGAGCTCGTGGCCGAGTTCAAGCTGCTGCGCGACCGCGTTCCGGCGGAGTCGTTCGAGACGGTGCGCGCCTGTGTCGAGGCCGACCTCGGGCGCCCCCTCGGCGAGGTCTTCGCCGAGTTCTGCCGAGAGCCCGTCGCCGCGGCCTCGATCGCCCAGGTGCACCGGGCGCGCCTTTCGACCGGTGAGGAGGTCGTCGTCAAGGTGCAGCGGCCTCAGATCGCCTCCCGGGTGCGCAACGACCTCGCGGTGATGAGCTTCCTCGCGCCGCACCTCGTCGGGCGGATCCCGATCGCGGTCCTCGCCAACCCGCCGGCGCTCATCGAGCTGTTCGCCGAGACGATCGTCGAGGAGCTCGACTTCCGCCTCGAGGCCGAGAGCATGCTCGACGTCGCGGCGGCGGTCGCCGCCGCCGGGCAACGCACCCTCGTCGTGCCCCGGCCGCACTCCCGGCTCGTCGCCCCGCGCGTGCTCGTGATGGAACGCCTCGACGGCTTCGCCTGGGACGACGTGGCGTCGATGCGGGACGCCGGGATCGCCACCGAGAAGGTGATGCGCGCGACGATCGTCGCCTTCCTCGAGGGGGTAATGCTCTTCGGCGTCTTCCATGGCGACCTCCACGGGGGCAACCTCCTCGTCCTTCCCGACGGGCGGGTGGCCCTCCTCGACTTCGGGATCACGGGCCGTCTCGACGAGCACCACCGGATGGCGTTCCTCCGGCTCGTGATGGGGGCGACGATGAACGACGCCCGCGGCGAAGTGGTGGCGCTCCGGGACCTCGGCGCCCTCGCTGCGGACGCCGACGTCGACCGGATGGTCGTCGCCCTCGGCCTTGACGCGCCCCCCCAAGAGCTCGCCGAGATGAGCGCCGAGGAGCTCAGCCGCCAGATGCGCGAGCTCACCAAGCACCTCCTCGCCAACGGGGCGAAGCTCCCCAAGGAGCTGATGCTCTTCGTGAAGAACATCCTCTTCCTCGACGGCGTGGTCGCCGTTTTCGCGCCCGACGTCGACCTGCTCGGCGAGGTCGTCGAGGTCGCCGGGTACTTCGCCAGCCGCCACGGCGAGCAGATCGCCCGCGAGATCGGTGTCGACCCTGCGCTCGCGGGGGTCGACCTCGACGGGGTCCGGGCGGCGATCGGCGTGGCAGCCGGGACCGAGAAGCTCAGCTACCGGGAGCTCCAGGCCCGCCGCGAGGCCGTCCGCCGCAAGCTCGGGAACAGCGGCGGGAGCTGACCGCTACCCTGAGCCCGGCCCTCCGGCACCGGGCGTCGGACGCACCGAGAGGCGAGAAAGGCGATGGAGATGGGCGACACGCCGCCTCCCCGCGACGACCTGCCGACGGTCGAGCACCTCGCCGCGGCGATCGACCATGCACTGCTGCGGCCCGAGCTCACCTCGGCCGAGCTCACCGACGGCTTGCGGATCGCACTGTCCTGGCACACCGCCTCGGCTTGCGTGCGCGGAAGCGACGTCGCCCGGGCGGCCGAGGAGCTCGCGGGCTCGGGGGTGATCGTCGGGACGGTGATCGGCTTCCCGCACGGCTCGACCGCGACAGCGGCCAAGGTCGCCGAGGTCGCCGGGGCGCTCGAGGCCGGCGCCGAGGAGTTCGACATGGTCATCCACATCGGGGCCCTGCGCGGCGGCGAGGCGGCGTACGTCGAGCGGGACATCCGCGCCGTCGTCGAGGCGGCGGCCGGCCGGACCGTGAAGGTGATCCTCGAGAACGCCTACCTCGACGACGACCAGAAGGTGCTCGGCTGCCACCTCGCCGAGGAAGCCGGGGCCGGCTTCGTGAAGACGAACACCGGCTTCGCACCCGGGGGCGCGACGGCCGCCGACGTCTCCCTCATGCGGGCGAGCGTCTCGCCCCACGTCGGTGTGAAGGCCGCCGGGGGCCTGCGCACGCTCGACGCCGTGCTGGCGATGGAGAAGGCCGGCGCGAACCGCTTCGGCGTGTCGGCCACGGCCGCCATCCTCACCGAGCTGCGCCGGCGCCGCGGGTCGGCGGGCGACCCGGGCCGCTAGGCCGGCTCCCCCGCCGGTCAGCCCTCGAGCGTCACCGCCACCGCCGCCGGCATCGGGATGCCCCCCCAGGCTCCCACGGCGACGGTCCGGTAGCGGCCGGCGGGAAGCGGCGGCACCTCCACGGGACCCGACAGGCACACCGGCAGGCGCACCGTCGCCTGAGCCGGGGTCTGCGTGCAGACGTCGTAGCGGGTCGACACGACGATCCCCAGCCGGCTGACGCCGTGCCGGATCCAGAACGGCGCCAACCGGCAGGGGGTCGGGATGACGGCATCCGCCGGGATCTCCTTGTCCGCCAACACCACCATCAGGTAGGGCGCGCAGTCATGGGTCTCGTTGACCCGCGGCCCGGGATTCGTGACGACGAGTTCGGCACCGATCGGCTCGCCCGCCCGGACTGTCGTGCGCGAGAGCTCGAGCCTCGTCGTCAACCCCCCGGCCGCGGCCGGATCGCGCGCCCCGACCGTCCCCGCCCAGTGGAGCGGGTACACCCGCCCGAGCGACGCGAGCTGGACCTTCGAGGCGCGGGCGCCCAGCCCCCAGTCCGTGACCTCGAACGTGGCGGCGTCGACAACGACGGCGAGGAACGTCCCCCGGGGCAGCGGCGCGCCGGCGGGTGGCGAGGAGCCGAGGGCCGTGAAACGGCCCCGCATCGTGACGAGGTACACCGGCATGCCGGCGGGGACCGACGGCGTCGCGTCGCCGGGGGTGGCGACCCGCAGCGCGGAGGCGTGCGTCGTCGCGACGGCGATCGCGTCGGTGGCGTGGAGGTCCCCGTTGGCATTCGCGATTGCGCGCGCGATCGTCGTCAGTCTCGCGAGCGCCGCCACGGAGATCCTCGTCGCGGCGGTCCTGGGGGCGGAGGCAGGCGGAGTGCAGGACAACCCCGCGGAACGCGTGCCCTCCGCCTCGTGAGCGGGGAGGACCCTAACGACGGCGCACAGCAAGAGACCGCTCGCGTCGTTGAGCTCCGGCATCGTGCGACCGTGCGCCGTCACGACCACGATCCCCGCACAGCCCCAACCGGCGACTGTGAGCGACCGCGCCGAGTGCGCGGACCGGCGGACGACCAACTCGAAAAGGAGCGGGTTCTCGAAGCAGCCGGCTCGGGGCGCGAGCGGCAGGGCGTTAAGGGCGCCGATGATCGATCGTGCCCGGGCACCGCTCACCGTCGCGGTGACGGGACCCGAGGAATTCTGCGCCAACGAGATCTGGGAGTAGCCCGTCACCGCGATCACGCCGCCGGCGGGAGCACGCTCGTCGGCGGGATGGCTCGGCTCCCAGACGACCTCGGAGTCGACCCGGAACTCGGCGCCCGAACCGGTGGGCGCGGTCGTGTAGATGAGCTCCGCCGAGTACCGGTGCGGACCCGAGACCGGCAGGTAGTACGCCAGATCGACGAACAAGATGCCGTGGGGGCCGTTGCCGCTCCCCTTCTCCAGTTGCGTCGCGCCACGGGGTACGTGCGCGGCGAGATAGTCCTCGACCGCGTCCGGTCCCGCACCGACGAGGTAGAACCGGTGGACGTCCAGGCACCCGGGCGCGCCGATCTCGCCGAAACTCCCCGCGAGCGCCCCGGACCGCGCGACCCCGGTCAATCGCGCGCCCGGCGGAACGATCGCCTCGCCGAGCACGTCGCGGGCGAAGGACTCGACCGCCGTGAGCTTCTGGGAGCTCGACGGCGTCGCGGTGGCAGCGGCCGTCAGCGTCGCGGCAGCGAGCAGCGTCGCGAGGACGGCGGCCCCGAGCCTGGCGATCCCTCCGGCCCCTCGGTTCAACTCTGGAGAAGGACCCGCCATCCCCATGTGGCCTCCTCCTCGCTCGAATCCAAGTTCCGTCCGACTTCCCTCCGCGCCCCGCGGACGCCGCCGACCCGGGGCTCCGCCCTAGGCGATCCGCCGGCGCACCCGGGGCCAGACGCTGCGCCACAGTCCGTAGATGATGAGCGCCGCGACGATGAACGACAGCACGGCGAACAGCAGGTCGCCAAGGACCGACACGAACGCCTTCACGCCGTTCACGAAGCCGGAGACCGCCTCGTGCCAGGCATGGCCGAACCCGTTCGACGGGCCCGAGGAATGCGGCGGCCGCGGCACCGCGAGCTGCACCGTGAGCGCCGAGTAGCCCACCTGGGCGGCGAGGGTGCGCTGCTCACCCTGGATCTGCTCGATCTGGGACTGCACGTTCTCGATCTCGTTCTCGACCGAGAGCAGGTCCGAGATCTTCCCGGCCCGGCCGAGCAACACCTCGAGCTGGCTGCGCTCGTCGACGAGCGCCGTGAGGCGCGCGCCGAGGTCGACGACCCGGGCGGTGACGTCCGTGTCCGAGGTCGACAGGCTCTTCACCCTGGCGATCCGCTCGGCCCTGGCGTTGAACGCCGCGAACGAACCCGCCGGCACCTTCACGACGATGCTCCCGCCCGGATGGGGGCCGGTCTCGACGATGGCGGCGGCCGACACGTACCCCCCGAACCGGATGGCCAGCGCCTCGAGGCGCGCGACGTCACGCCGCAGCGCGGCCCGGGTGGTCGTCAGGCGGAGCGTTCCCGTGGCGACGATGTCGCGCCCGCTCGTCGCCTTCGTCCTCGTGTTTTGAGCGGTGGCATGGGGCGCCGCCGACCTGGGAGTGGCAATGGCGTTCTGCGCGCCGGCGGTTTGCTCGAGCGAGTACGTCCTGAGCGCCCCGTTCCCCACCACCGGGGATCCCCCCGACGAGGTCACCAGGACGATGGCGAGGGCCACGACGGCGGCGACGCTCACGCCGGCGAGGGCGAACTCGCGGAAGCGGATCCGGCCGCGGACGACCTTTCCCTCCGCCGCCGGCGGTGCCGCGGCGGCGAGGATCTTGTCCGGCCCGTCCGCCGGGACGGCGAACTCGCCTCCCGCCGCGTGGAGCAGTGCTTCGAACTCGTCGTCGCCGATCATCTCGTTCCCTCTTCTTCCTCCGTGAAGGCGCTGAGCGCGGCATCGGCGCTGAGCAGCCGACGGGCCTCGTGCAGCCGAGACTTCACCGTCCCGGCGCGCCGGTGGATCGCCACGGCGATCTCCTTCTCCGACATTCCGGCGTAGTAGCGCAGGACGACCGGGACCCGGAACGCCTCGGGAAGGCGGGCGAGGGCGTCGCGCACCGCCGCGGCACGGTCACCGACGACGGCGATCTCGTCGGGTCCGGGGGACGACTCGGCGAGCGTTTCGAGCGACGCCTGCGGCGCCCGCCGGCCGTCGACGCCCCACTCCTTTCGGGCCCAGGAGTAGCAGGAGTTGACGACGACTCGGTAGAGCCAGGGACGCGCCGCCTCACCCTCGGGCATGGCGTCGCGGAAGCGCCACATCCGCAGGAAGGCCTCCTGCACGGCCTCCTCGGCCCCGGTCGAGTCGTTGAGCACGAGGCAGGCGGTGCGGTACGCCGGCGCGTACCACGACTTCATCCAGTCCTCGAGCCCCGAGGTGTCGGCGCTCGCGCCCGTCATGGCGCGTCCAGCGGTCGTGATCTCACGCTTCTACAACTCCCCCGCCGGGCATTCGGTTCGATTCCGGCTCTGAGCTGGGTGGGGCGGGCTGACAAGACCTTAGGCGGACTGTTCGCGAGCATCGCCCCGACCTCGTGTGATGATCGCGCGCGACGGAAGGGAGACCATTGACGTCTACGAGCACATCCCACACCCGCACACCATCGAGCGTCTCGAGCACCGCGACAGGCCGGCCCAGACGCGCGACGGCCTCGACCGGAGCACGCGGCTCAAGCGCCTCAACTCCTGGCTTGCCGTGCAGATCACCAGGGGCTTCGGGACGATGGCCTGCTCCTACGTCTTCGCGGTCATCGCGCTGTGCAGCCTGCCGGCGATCCTCATCGAGGCGGGCGCCCTGCATCAGAACGACGTCCCGCACTTTTTCACCAAACCCGGGCTCATCCTCATCGTGGCCTGGATCGCCCAGACCTTCCTCCAGCTCGTGCTGCTCTCGATCATCATCGTCGGCCAGAACATCGCGGCGAAGGCGAGCGACAAGCGGGCCGACGCCACCTACAAGGACGCCGAGTCGATCCTGTCCGAGGCCCTCGAGATCCAGAAGCACCTCCAGGCCCAGGACGAGAAGCTGATCACCGCCCTGCACGAGGCACTGACGAGGAACGCGACCTGAGGGCGGCCCCCGGCCCGCGGTCGTGCCGCACGACGCAAGGTGGGCGTGGTCAGGGGTCTTGGCGCGCCCTTGCCACGGCACTACCGTCGTCGCATGCCCCGTGGCCCGCGGTGTCGTGTCCGCGCCGACGACCCACTGGGTCGCGCGGCGGGCTCCAGGTGACGACGCGGAGAAGCTGGCGGGCAGGCTCCCCGGACCCCGCGGCGGCCGACGGGCGAGCCCGGAGCCGGCGCCCATGAGCCTCGAATTCATCGGACTGCGCCGCCGCTTCGGCGAGGTGGTCGCGCTCGACGACCTCTCGTTCGCCGTGCCCCCCGGCCAGGTCTTCGGCTTCCTCGGCCCGAACGGCTCCGGGAAGACGACGGCGATGCGGGCCGTGTTCGGCCTGGTCGACCTCGACGGCGGGAGCGTGCGCTGGCAAGGCGACGCGGTCGGGATCGCCGAACGCCGCCGGTTCGGCTACATGCCCGAGGAGCGGGGCCTCTACCCCGGCATGCAGATCCAGCGTCAGCTCGAGTACCTCTGCGAGCTCCACGGGAGGAGCCCCGCCGACGCCCGCCGGGCGACCGCGCACTGGCTCGAGCGCCTTGGGATCCCCGAGCGCGCCCTCGACAAGCTCGAGTCGCTATCGCTCGGCAACCAGCAACGGGTCCAGCTCGCCTCGGCGCTCATCCACGACCCCGAGCTCCTCATCCTCGACGAGCCCTTCGCCGGTCTCGACCCGGTCGGCATCGACGACCTCGCGGCGATCCTCACCGAGCAGGCCCGGGAGGGCCGGGGCGTGCTCTTCTCGAGCCACCAGCTCGATCTCGTCGAGGACATCTGCGAGTCGGTCGCCATCATCGACAGGGGCCACCTCGTCGCGGAGGGGAACCTCGAGGAGCTCGAACGCCAGGGCTCCCGCCGGCTCGTCGTCAAGGTCGAGGGCGACCGCGACGGCGCCTGGGCTGCCGGGATCGACGGCGTCACGATCTCGCGCACCGACGGTGGCGAGTCCCGCCTCGTCCTCGACGACGGGGTCGACAGCCAGGCGCTGCTCGCGACGGCGATGGCGGCGGGCCCGGTCGTCCGGTTCGATTTCGAAAGGCGGCGCCTCTCCGAGGTCTTTCGGGAGGCCGTCCAGTGACGGCCGTACTCATCACGCTCGGCGTGGTGGTTCTCGGTATCCGCATCTGGCGCCACCGCTACGCCCACAAGACCCTCCGCCCGGAGGGCGAGGGCGCGGAGGGCGACACGCGCTCGCGGCGCGTCCGCGGCGACGTCGAGCTCATCGCCCGGCGAGAGGTCCACGAGCGGACGTCCTCGCGCGTGTTCAAGATCGGCACGCTCGTCGTGCTGCTCGGCGTCGCCGCGGCGGTCGTCATCCCGGTCCTAAACAAGGGCGCAACGCCGGTCATCCGCGTCGGCGTCGTCGGCCCGACGACGGCGCTCACACGCCCGACGCTTCTCGACACGGGCAAGGCACAGGGCGTCAAGATCCGGATCATCGCCGAGCACTCGACGACTGCGGCAACTCGGGCGCTGCGCGCGGGGACGGTCGATCTCGTGCTGGTCGGTGACAACCACCTCGATGTCGCCCAGGCCATCACGCCGTCGGACAACTCGACG
Organism: Acidimicrobiales bacterium; assembly: GCA_050013835.1. Classification (GTDB taxonomy): domain Bacteria; phylum Actinomycetota; class Acidimicrobiia; order Acidimicrobiales; family Bog-793; genus Bog-793. The sequence goes on along the minus strand of JBEKEM010000001.1, from coordinate 180,561 downwards.
CTCGCGACCTACGCCGACTCCGTCGCCCACTACCTCGGCGTCGAGGGCGCGCTGCGCGGCGACGGCGTCCCCGCAGTTCGCGTCGGCGCGGTCACCGCCGCCGTCGCCGGCTCCGCCGATGACCTGCCGATCACCGGCCTCGCGCCTGCCCATCACAAGAGCGCCAACCTCATCACGGCGCTCTATGTCCTTATCCTCACCTACGTGCTGCTCACCCAGTACGGGACGTGGGTGCTGATGGGAGTCGTCGAGGAGAAGGCGAACCGCGTCGTCGAGGTGCTGCTCTCGGCCGTGTCGCCGCTGCGCCTGCTCGTCGGCAAGGTGACGGGCATCGGCCTCGTCGCGCTCGCGCAGGCGGCGGCGATCGTCGCCCTCGCCCTCGCCCTCGGCGCCGCCGTCGGCTCGAACCTCGTGAAGGGCACCGCCCCCGTGCCCGTCGTCGTCGGGCTCGTCTGGCTCGTCCTCGGCTACGCCTTCTACTGCTGGCTCTTCGCCGCCATCGGCTCGCTCGTCGAACGCCAGGAGCAGGTGCAGAGCGTCGCCTTCCCGGTGCAGCTGCCGTTGCTCTTCGGCTACATCATCTCGTTCACGGCGCTCGCGGCCTCGAGCCCTTCGACGCTCAGCGAGGTCCTCGCCTTCCTGCCGCCGACGGCGCCGTTCGTCATGCCGGTGCTCTTCGCCCTTGGCCAGGTCGCCTGGTGGCAGGTCGTCCTCTCGGGGCTCGTCACGGCGACGGCGACGGTCGGCATGGCGCGTCTCGCCGCCGTCATCTACCGCCGCGCCATCCTGCGCACGGGTCGCGCCGTGAAGCTGAAAGAGGTCCTCCGCCGAGAGACCCCGCCGCTCCCCGCCTGACTCCCCCGCCGGGACGGGGTGCGCGCCGGCCGGCGAGCGCGGCGATCAAGGTCGTCAGCCTCTCCCGAGCGCGCTCCCGACGGCATCTTCCAGGACGTCGAGACCCTCGGACAAAAGGTCCTCTCCGATCACGAAAGGCGGCAGCAGCCGGACGACGTTGCCCCAGGTCCCGCACGTCAAGACCACGACCCCGGCGGCGTGGCAGGCGGCGGCGACCTCTGCCGCGGCCGGGGCGTCGGGCTCGCGGGTGCCCGGGCGGACGAACTCGGCGGCGAACATCGCGCCCCGTCCGCGCACGTCCCCGATCCCCCGGAACCGGGCGCGCAGCATCCCGAGCCGGTCGGCCAGCACCGCGCCGATGCGACGCGCCCTCCCCGGCAGGTCGTCCTCGCGCATCGTGCGGATGGCGGCGAGGGCGGCCGCGCAGGCGACGGGGTTGCCTCCGTAGGTCCCGCCGAGCCCGCCGGCGTGGACCGCCCCCATCAGCTCGGCCCTCCCGGTGACGGCGGCGAGCGGCATCCCGGCGGCGATCCCCTTCGCCGTCGTGACGAGGTCCGGCACGACCCCCTCGTCGTCGCAGGCGAACCAGTCCCCGGTGCGGCCGAAACCCGACTGGATCTCGTCGGCGACGAGCACGACGCCGTTGGTGCGGCACCAGGCGGCGAGCGCCGGCAGGAAGCCCGGGGCCGGAACGATGAAGCCCCCCTCGCCCTGGATCGGCTCGACGACAAGGCAGGCGACGCTCGCCGCGCCCACCTGCACCCCGATCTGGTCGACGGCGCGTCGGGCCGCCTCGGCGCCGGTCATGCCCTTGGGGTCCCGGTAGGGGTACGACACCGGCACCCGGTAGACCTCGGGCGCGAACGGGCCGAATCCCGACTTGTACGGCATCGACTTGGCGGTCATCGCCATCGCCAGGTTCGTCCGCCCGTGGAAGGCGTGGTCGAAGACGACGACGGCGGGCCGGCCGGTGGCGCGGCGGGCGATCTTGACGGCGTTCTCGACCGCCTCCGCCCCCGAGTTGAAGAGCGCCGACGTCTTGGCGTGGTCCCCCGGGGTGATCGAGTTCAGCTCCTCGCACACCGCCACGTAGGGCTCGTAGGGGGCTACGGCGAAACAGGTGTGGGTGAAACGGGCGACCTGCCCGCGCACCGCGTCGACGACGAGCGGCGAGGCGTGGCCGACGCCGGTGACGGCGATCCCCGAGCCGAGGTCGATGAACCGGTTGCCGTCGACGTCCTCGACGACGGCACCCGAGGCCCGCGCGATGTACGCCGGGAACGAGGACGACACCCCAGGGGCGACCGCCCGCTCCCGGCGGGCGGCGAGCGCCCGCGAGCGTGGCCCGGGGATCTCCGTCACGATCTCGCGCCGCTGCGGTACTCCCTCCGCCGTAGCTCCCTCGTCTCCCACCTCGCGTCTCCTCCCGGCGTCACCCGCCGATGTAGTGCATGACGTGCTTGATCCGCGTGTAGTCCTCGAAGCCGTAGACCGAAAGGTCCTTACCGTAGCCGGAGGCCTTGAACCCGCCGTGGGGCATCTCGGCGACGAGCGGGATGTGCGTGTTCACCCACACCGCCCCGAACTCGAGCGCCCTGGTCATCCGCATCGCCCGGGCGTGGTCCCGGGTCCACACGCTCGCGGCCAGGCCGTAGCGCACGCCGTTGGCCCAGGCGACCGCCTCGGCCTCCCCGGCGAAGCGCTGCACCGTGATCACCGGGCCGAAGATCTCGTCCTGGACCATCTCGTCGTCCTGGTGGAGCCCGTCGACCACGGTCGGCGCGAAAAGGTACCCCCGCTCGCCGATGCGGCTCCCCCCGACCAGCACCTCGGCGTGCGAAGGCGTCCGCTCGACGAACCCGGCCACCCGGGCGAGCTGATTGGCGTTGTTGAGCGGCCCGTAGTCGGCGTCGGGAACGTCGATCCCCGCCGTCTTCGTGGCCGCCGCCCGGCCGGCGAGGGCGGCGACGAAGTCGTCGTGGATTCCGGCCCCGGCGAGAACGCGCGTCGCCGCCGTGCAGTCCTGCCCGGCGTTGAAGTAGCCGGCTGCGGCGATCCCCGCCGCGGCGGCCTCGAGGTCGGCGTCGTCGAAGACGACGACCGGGGCTTTGCCGCCGAGCTCGAGGTGGACGCGTTTCAGCGACCTGGCGGCGGCGGCGGCGACCTCCGTGCCGGCACGCACGCTGCCGGTGATGGAGACCATCGCCGGCGTCTCGTGGGCGACGAGCGCCCGCCCGGTGTCCCGGTCGCCGCAGACGACGTTGAAGACCCCAGGGGGCAGGTGCTCGGCCATCAGCTCGGCGAGGAACAGCGTCGACACCGGCGTCGTGTCCGACGGCTTCAGCACCATCGTGTTCCCGGCGGCGAGGGCGGGCGCCCACTTCCAGACGGCCATCATCGCCGGGTAGTTCCAGGGAGTGACGGCGGCGCACACTCCGATCGGCTCGCGCCGCACGTACGAGGTGTGATCCGCCATGTACTCGCCAGCCGAACGCCCGTCGAGGAGGCGCGCCGCGGCGGCGAAGAAGCGGATCTGGTCGACGAGCGGCGGGATCTCCTCGGACCTCATGAGGGCGAGCGGCTTGCCGGTGTTCTCGCACTCGATCCGCACGAGCTCCTCGGCGCGGGCGGCGATCGTGTCGGCGATGCGCAGGAGGGCGAGGCTCCGTTCGGCCGGCGTCGCGTCGCGCCAGCCCGGGAAGGCCGCTGCGGCGGCGGCGAAGGCCGCGTCGACGTCGGCCGCCCGCGACAGCGGTGCCTCGGCGTAGGCCTCGCCGGTCGAGGGGTTGATGACCTCGGTCGTCTCACCCTCCTGCGCCGGCAGCTTGGCACCTCCGACGAAATTGGCCAGCTTGGCGAGCGGCGGTGATGCAGTCGATGGACTCACGGCACCTCCTCGCGGTCGGGAGGCGAGTGTATAACTGGCCAACTCGCCTCTTGCGTCGAGAAGCGACGTGACCGACGAGCTCGGCGAAACTGGGCTCACGGCCGCGCTAGGCACAGTACCCGGCCCCCAGATGACGGGAGTGACGATGGCCAGATCGCAGCGCAGCGGGACCGAACCGGCGGCGGAGGCCGCCGCCCGGGGCGTGCTCGCCGCGGGCGAGCGGGTGGCCGTCACCGGGGCCGCCGGCTTCATCGGCTCGGCGATCACCCGCGCCCTGGTCGGCCGCGGCGTCGACGTCGCCGCCCTCGTCGAACCGGGGATCGGGCACGCGAGCCTCGACGGGCTGCAGGTCGAGGTCGTCGAGGCCGACGTGCGCGACGCCGCGGCGATGGAGTCAGCGATCAAAGGGGCTCGCACCGTCTTTCACGTCGCCGCCGTCTACCGCTTCTGGGCCCCGGACCCGGCGGCCTTCTACCGCGTCAACGTCGACGGCACCCGCAACGTGCTGGCGGCGGCGCGCTCGGCCGACTGCGAGCTCGTCGTCTACACGAGCTCGGTCGGCACGCTCGGGCTCGAGCACGTCGCCGAGCGCGGACCCGCCGACGAGACCTGCGCCCCCCACGTCGACCACCTCTTCGGGCTCTACAAGCAGTCGAAGTACGTCGCCGAGCACGAGGTGCTGCGCGCCACGGCGCTCGGCATGCCGGTCACCCTGGTGCTTCCGACGACGCCGCTCGGGCCGGGCGACCACACACCAACCCCGACCGGCCGGCTCGTCGTCGACTTCCTCAACGGGCGAATGCCCGGGTGGTTCGACACCGCCCTCAACATCGTCGACGTCGACGACGTCGCCGCCGGTCACCTCCTCGCCGCCGAGCGAGGGGTGGTCGGGCGCAGCTACATCGTCGGCGGGGAGAACCTCGAGCTGCGCGCGATCCTCGCCGAGCTCGCCCGCTGCACGGGGCTCCCGGGACCGCGCTTCCGGGTCCCCCGCCCGGCCGCCCTCGGCGCCGCCTGGATCTCCGAGCTCGTCGAGGGGCGCCTTCTGCGGCACACCCCGCACGTCCCGCTTGAGGGGGCGCGGATGGCTTCGACCCGGATGGTGTTCAGCGACGCGCGGGCCCGCCGCGAGCTCGGCTACGAGTCGCGGCCCGCCGCCGAGGCGATCGAGCGTTCGGCCCGCTGGTTCGCCGCCAACGGCCACGTCTCCGACAAGCGCCTCGCCGCCATCCACTGGCGGGACACCGCCTGAGCCGCGCGTCGCTAGAGCGAGGCGCGCGCGACCCGTTCGACGGCCGAGGAGACGGCCGGGACGACGGCGGGGTTGAAGACCGTCGGGATGATATAGGCGGGCGAGAGCTCGTCCTCGCCGACGACGGCGGCGAGCGCCCGGCCCGCCTCCAGCTTCATCTCGTCGGTGACCTGCCGGGCGCCGACGTTCAGGAGACCCCGGAAGAACCCCGGAAAGACGAGCACGTTGTTGATCTGGTTCGGCTCGTCGCTGCGCCCGGTGGCGACGATGGCGGCGTAGCGCCTGGCGGTCTCGGAGTCGACCTCCGGGGTGGGATTGGCGAGGGCGAACACGATGGCGTCCTTGCCGAGCCGGGAGAGCTGCTCCTCGGTGACGAGGTTCGGACCCGACACGCCGATGAGGACGTCGGCGCCCTCGAGCGCCTCGGCCAGCCCGCCGACGCGCTTCTCACAGTTGGTGTGGGTCGCGATCCAGCGCCGTGGCTCGTCGAGGCCCGGGGTCGACTCGGCGAGGATGCCCCGACGGTTCAGCGCGACCACGTCGCCGACGCCCTCGGCGAGCAGCAGCTTGGTGACGGCGACGCCCGCCGCCCCGATGCCGAGGACGACGACGCGCACCTCTTTCATCTGCTTGCCGACGACCCGCAGGGCGTTCGTCAGCGCCGCGAAGACGACGACGGCCGTGCCGTGCTGGTCGTCGTGGAAGACGGGGATGTCGAGCCGCTCCCGCAGCCGCTCCTCCACCTCGAAGCAGCGGGGCGCGGCGATGTCCTCGAGATTGATACCGCCGAAGCCCGGCGCGATGCACTCGACGATGCGGACGATCTCGTCGGTGTCTTGGGTGGCGAGGCAGATCGGCCAGGCGTCGACCCCGGCGAACCGCTTGAAAAGGAGCGCCTTGCCCTCCATCACCGGCATGGCGGCCTCCGGGCCGATGTTGCCGAGGCCTAGCACGGCGGAGCCGTCCGTCACGACGGCGACCGTGTTGCGCTTGATCGTCAGGTTGCGCACCGCAGACGGGTCCTTGGCGATCGCCATCGAGACCCGGGCGACACCCGGGGTGTACGCCATCGAGAGGTCGTCCCGCGTTCTCAAGGGCACCCGTGAGGCGATCTCGAGCTTGCCGCCCAGGTGGAGCAGCAGCGTCCGGTCGCTCATCGCCTTGACGTGGGCGCCCCCCACGGCCTCGACGGCCGCCTCCAGGCGTCCGGCGTGACCCTCGTTGAAGGCGTTGCAGGCCATGTCGACGACGAGGGTCTCGCCGCGCGACTCGACCACGTCGAGCGCCATCACGACACCGCCGGCGTCTCCCACGGCAGTCGTGATCGCGCCGACCCCACGCGGGTCCGTGAGCTCGACCCGCATCGTGATCGAGAACGAGGCCGAAGGCGCGCTCATCGCGACCCGCCCGGGCCCGTCAGACCCACCGCCCTCGCCATTTCCGTCGGATCATCGTCGGGTGGGCCCGCCCACAGGGGGTGCAGCGCGGCTTGGTCGGGGTCCATCGCCCCAGGGTAGGGCCAAAGCGCAAGGCGCGGCTAGACCCCCGACCGTGCCACACGCCGTCGTTCACGGCCCGCGACGTCACCCACTCAGCTCGCGCTCCCGAGTCCGCGACGCAACGTTCCCCCGCAAGCCGCCACGGCGAGGCGCGGCTGGCACCACAAATGACAAAGCTGTATTTTGGCATTTCAGGCGCGATTTGATATAGCCGATAGCCACATTTGTGGCGTGCCCGATCGACCCGACCCCGGCCCTCGCCCCGAGCCATCCCGCCACTTCTCCGGCAATGCCTGCCACCTGCGTGGGCGGCATCAGGGGCGGGCCAGCCGCCGGTGCCGCCCGCCGGCCGATCTCTGCACGAACATCGCGACACGAGACCGTGTCCGCCGTCCCGGTGCGGCGCAATGTCGCCGGGCTCCATTTCCCGAAATGCGCGCTCGACGCGCAAACCGGTCCGGCGCTCCCGGGTCCCTCCGGAATCCGCCGGCCGGCCCGCCGGATCGCCCGACCGCTGCCCCGCCGGGCGCCAGCATCATTGACAGCCGACGACGGTCAGTTGTACAACTGGCCACCACCCCCGCCGGAAACCCATTTCCCGCCCGGCGGTGTCCGATGAGGCGGGCGGTGGGGCGGTTCGATCCCGGCAATGGGGCTTGGGACATGGGGAGTCCGGTGCTCAATCAAGGTTCTCGGCTGCACCGACGGACCACTCACGAAACCCGGGCGCACGACGGCGGCGGCGGGCGGGTCCGGCCGGGGTCCGGCCACTGCGGATCCGGCCTCTCCTCCGACTGCTTCCCGGCCTCCCCGCTCCCCGCCAACCCGGCCCCTCCGCCCGCCGGCGTCCCGGCGCGGACCGCCGCCACGGTCGTGCGGCAGGCGGGAACGGCCGGATGAGCCGGGAGCTCTCGGCCCGGAGGTGGCTGCTCGAGAGGCTCCTCGCCGACCTCTACGAACGCGTCAGCGCGCTGGAGGCCTCCGCCGTTGGCGAGCATCAAGGCCTTCGGCTAGTCGCTCCAGGCGAGCCAGACGAGCCCACAGATCCGTCAGCTCCGCCCGCAACTCCACCGGGGGATCCGTAGGGAGCATCTCCCGCGTTCGGTGGTCCGCCTCGAGACGCTCGATCACAACGGCGACGGGCACCCCGAGCGCCTCGGCGAGCTTGCCGAGACGCACGCCGCCGGGACGCGCGGCCCCCCGCACCCAGCGGCTCACGGCCTGCTGGCTCACCCCACATGCCTCGGCGATCTCGTCCTGGGTGATCCCGGACCGTTGCTGTTGTGATCGGAGCCAGCCCGCGAAACTCTGGTCGCCACGCCGCGCCACTGGTCCTCATCCCTTCCCGAGAAGCGGGCGACACGTCCCGGATTCCCTCCCGGCACGCCCCAGCCGCTTCCCCGATTCGCTCTGTAGTTCCGAGAAACTAGCGGAGATCCGGCCCGCGGGAAACCGAGAGCTCAGGCGACCTTGACACACCAGGTCGCCTGGTTGTACAACGGACGGCCGTCCCCATCCGGGCCCGAAAAGCGGTCTCGGGACCTTGCTGGCGAACGTGGCGCAGCAACGAGATCCGGGGGACGGGGCGACAAGGGCGGGGCCGCGGTTCGGGGGGCCAGAGCCTCCTCCGGCGGCGGCTCGCGTGCCAAAGCCGCGCGCGTCCGCCGCCTCCGGCCGGTGCGCGGTCCGCGTCGGGCCGCGCACGGCTGGACCCCATCCCCCGGACCCGCCGCCGGGTGCGACCCCGACACGGCCCCGGCGAGCCATTCCGTCCTCACGAGCCCGCTGGCGGCGCTGGCACCCTGGTGGATCACCCTCGCCGACGAGGGTGCGCGGTGGTGTCGGTCGTCGGCGCGCGGATCGCCAGCAGGTCGGCACGGTGGGCGAGGGCCATGGAGGCCGCCTGTGGCCGGCCCCGCGGACCTCCCCCGCAGCTAGGTCCCGGACGCAGTCGTGGTGCGGATCGGGGCCGGTTTGCCGAAGAGCCAGATGGTGATGGGGCTCGCCCAGCCGCGGGTGTGGTCCGTCGTCTCGGGATAGCGCGTCTCGAACGCCCCGGCGAGCCGGAGGTACTGGACATAGTTCGTCCGCGAGGCCGCCGTCCCGGTCGGGGACCCTTCGTGGCTCGCCACGAGCCACAGGCGCGGGCACGTCGCCGCGATCCGGTCGATCTGGGCCTGATCGAGCGTCGTGTACCGCTCCACATACGGCAGCACCCGCCCCAGCGGCGTCGCCGGCACGACCGGCCGCGGCACGTATGGCGTGATCGTCGGGAAGTGGTCCAGGTAGTAGGTGAACGCCATCTTCCCGTCGGAGGGGTAGAAGGCGACGCAATCGCCGGGCTCGGCGTGCTGGAGCACGTCGAGCGTCGCCGCCCGCCAGTTCTCCGGGGAGACCCCGTAGCTCGGCACGAGCTGGGCCGCCCGCAGTCCCGCGAAGCCGACGATGAGCCCGGCGGCGGCGAGGCGCCCCACGCGCCGGTCACAAACCACGCGGGCCAGCACGATCGCCGCCGCCGGCAGCGAGACGAGGAGGTTGCGCGCCGTGAAGGTCGGCTGGGAGATCCGCGACTCGACGAGCGAGACGACGAGGGGGATGACGAGCCAGCCGACCACGACGAGCTCGCCCCAGACCCGGGCGGCGGAACGATCGCGGGCGACGTGGACGACGACGAAGCCGAGGGCGGCCGCAAAGGCGGCGACCGTCACGACGGCGAGGGGGACTGCTGTCGCCGTGAGGTGGAAGTTCGGCTGGAAGCCCGCCGAGGAGAGCGAGACGAGAACCTGGCCGAGGGCGGCGAGGTCGGGACGCGGCACCCAGAACAGCTGGCCCGAGCCGCGCGACCTCGCCAGCCACGCCAGCGGCGCGCACGCCACGACGACGAGGCCGAGGGCGGCCGCGGGGCGGACCCGCCGACGGTGGCCCACGAGGGCGACGAGCTGGGCCGGGATGACGAGGACGGCAACAAAGCTCATGTAGAGCGCGAGCGTCGTCGTGACGACGTAGGCGAGACCCGCCCCCCACGGGGCCCGGCCTCCCCGCGGATCGGTGAGGGCGACGAAGGCGAGAAACGAGGCGGCGACGAACGCCATCATCAGGGCGTAGCTGCGGATGTTCTGGGCCCAGTAGACCGACGGCAGGCTGACCGCCGAGAACGCGCCGGCGACGAGCGCCACCTTTTCGCCGAAAAGCCGGTCGGCGAGCACGACGACGAGGGCCGTCGTCGCCGCGCAGCCGATCACGGAGGGAAAGCGCAGGACGAACACGCTCGACCCGAACCACCCCGTGAGCACGTGGATGAGGGCGTAGTAGCCGAGCATGTTGCCGCCGTCACGGGCCATCGCCGATCCCAGCCCGGCGCCGCGCTGGGCGGCGATCGAGACCGTCGCCGCCTCGTCGAGCCAGAGGCTGCGGGCGTCAAGGTCGACGACCGCGAGGATGAAGGCGAGGACCGTCGGGCCGCCGACAAGGGCCCAGCGGCGCCTCGTCCAGCGCCCCGCCCCGCCTGGCCCGCCGAGGTCCCGGGGCGGCCCTCCCCCACCGACCGGAGCGCGGCGGGCGCCAGGCGCCGGGCGCCGGCGGGCGACCGCCTCGCGGAACGGCCTTCGCGCCGCCGGAGCCGACACGGCCTCAGCCGCGCAGCCCCGCCCCGAGCTCGGCCTCGGCCGCGGCGATGCACCGGGCGCGCGCCGCGGCGACGTCGGAGTCGGTGAGCGTGCGGTCCGGTGCCTGGAATCGGACGCGGAAGGTGAGGCTGCGCAACCCTGCGCCGAGGCCCGGGCCCCGGAAGACGTCGACGAGGCGGACGCTCTCGCCCAAGTCGCCCGTCGCCGCCCGCAGCACCGCCTCGAGCCGCGCCGATGGCACCGACTCGGCGAGGGTGAACGACAGGTCGATGTCGCTCGAGGGGAACCGACTGAGGGCCGGCCCCGACCCCGAGCGGCGCGCCAGCGTAAAGAGCCGCGCCGTGTCGAGGACGAGCCAGCCGACCCGGCGGCCGGTGATGTCGACCGCCCCGAGCACCTCGGGGTCGACTTCGCCGACGAAACCGACCGCGACGGCGGCGCCCTGGGCGTCGGTCCCGCGCACCGCCGCCGTCCTCGTCGGGTGGCAGCCGAGGGCGACGGGGTCGTCCGCGGGGAACGACCCCGGCTCGCACTGCGCGAGCTCGAGATGGTCGCCGGCAAGGCCGAGGCCCTCGGCGATCCCCCTCCACAGCTCGACCGCCGCCGGCGCCCCGTCGCCCTCCCGGGCGAGGAGGACGCCGAGGTGCTCCGGCTCGACGGGCAGCACCTCGCCCGGCGCGGGCGCGAAAAAGACGCGCCCGATCTCGAACAGCCGGACCGAGCCGTTGCGGGCGGCGGCGTTGTGACGCAGAGCGGCGAGGAGCCCCGGCAGGAGGCTCGTGCGCAGCGCTGATTCCTCGCGCACGATCGGGTTCACGAGTCCGACCCGCACCGCCCCCCCGCCGAGGCGGCCGGCGAGGTCGGGGTTGACGATCGAGCTCGTCCAGGCCTCGTTGGCGCCGTAGCCGGCGACGCACCGGGCGAGGTGCCGCCGGTCCGCCTGGTGCGGGCGCAACAGCCCGACGCCTGGCGCACGTCGCTGGGTCGGCACGATCCGCTCGTAGCCGTGGAGCCGGGCGACCTCCTCGATCACGTCGACCTCGCGCTCGGTGTCGGGCCGGAACGACGGAACCGTGACGGCGAGGGCGTCGCCGTCCGGCACGGCCACAAAGCCGAGCGGCCCGAGGTGCGCCGCGATCGTCCCGGAGTCGAGGGCGGTGCCCAACAGGGAGTTCAGCCGCTCGGGGCGCAGGCGGACCGTGCGGCGGGGAACGGGCGTCGGGTGGAGGTCGATCACGCCGATGGCGACGACCGGCGGGACCGCGCCGGCGGTGCGGGCCGCCGCGACGATGAGCTCGGCGACCCGGTCAGCGGCGCGTACCGAGCCCTCGGGGTCGACCCCCCGCCAGAACCTCGTCGAGGCCTCGGTCCGGAGCTGCTGGCGGCGGGCCGTGCGCCCGATGGCCAGCGGCGCAAAGTCGGCGGACTCGATGAGGACGGCCGACGTGCCAACACCGATCTCGCTCGACTCGCCGCCCATCACCCCGGCGGCGCCGACCGGCGTGTCCTGTGCGTCGCAGATCATCAGGTCTTCGACGCGCCGTTCCTCGCCGGAGCGGTGCGCCTCGAGGCCGAATACGTGCTCCTCGCCGTCGAGCGTCGTGAGCGTCTCGCCGGGCCGCGCGAAGCGCACCCGCAGGCCGTGCCCCGGCAGCCGGTCGAGGTCGTAAGGGTGCGTCGGCTGGCCGAGCTCGAGCATCGTGTAGTTCGAGGCGTCGACGACCGAGTTGATCGGCCGCATGCCCGACAGAATCAGGCGGCGCTGGACGTCGGGCGGCGAGGCGACGCTCGTGACCCCCGTGACGACCCGGGCGGCGAAGCGCCGGCAGGCCTCGGGCGCCTCGACGACGACGCTCGCCAGCTCGCCAACGGGCGGCCCGTCCTCGGCGACGACCGGTCGGGGGATCTCGAAGGGCAGGTGGCGGGCGGCCGCCACGTCCCGGGCGACCCCGGTGACGCAGAGGCAGTCGGGGCGGTTCGGCTCGACCTCGAGGTTGAAGACGACGTCGGCGACGAGACCCAGGTACTCAGCGATCGTCGTGCCGAGCTCGAGCCCGGCCGGGGGCGCCGCATCCGCCCCACCGGTCGAGGCGAGGATGAACAGCCCGGCGGCGTCGGCGCCGAGGCCGAGCTCGCGGGCCGAGCAGAGCATCCCGTGCGACGTGACCCCGCGCATCTTGCGCCGCGTGATCTCGACGCCACCGGCGAGGCGCGCCCCCACCGTGGCGAAGGGCACGACGTCGCCGACGACGTAGTTCCAGGCGCCGCAGACGACCTCGACGGGAGCGTCCCCACCCGCATCGACGAGGGCGAGCCGGATGCGGTCGGCGCCGGGGATGGGCCGGATCTCGACGACTCGGGCCACGACGACCCCGGCGGGTCCCCCGCTGACGTGCTCGACTCCCTCGACGACCAGCCCGAGCGAGTCGAGCTCGGCGCCGAGCGCGGCGACGGCGGCCAGGTCCTCGGCGGCGACGCCGAGGGGTGTGAACTCGCTCAGCCACGAAAGCGGGACGCGCACGGCCCTCCCTTGTCGATCCTCAAAACCTGGTGAGGAAGCGCACGTCGTTATCGACCAGGCTGCGCAGGTCCTCGATGCCGTGGCGCATGATGGCGACGCGGTCGATGCCGAAGCCGAAGGCGAAGCCCGACCACCTCTCGGGATCGACGCCGGTCGACTCGAGCACCGCCGGGTGGACCATCCCGCAGCCACCGAGTTCGATCCAGCCGACCCCCGAGCAGGTCCGGCAGCCCGCCCCGCCGCAGATCGTGCAGGAGATGTCGAACTCCGCCGACGGCTCGGTGAACGGGAAGTACCCCGGGCGCAGTCGCGCCCGCACGTCTGTCCCGAAGATCGCCTTCGTGAAGGTGCCGACCGTCCCGGCGAGATCGCCGAAGGTGACGCCGGCATCGACGACAAGCCCTTCGATCTGGTGGAAGACCGGCAGGTGCGAGGCGTCCGGGGTGTCCCGGCGGTAGACGAGGCCCGGCATGACGGCGTAGATGGGGAGCTCGCCCCGCTCGAGCAGGTGGATCTGCACGGGCGAGGTATGGGTGCGCAGTAGCACGCTTTCGCCGTCGCCGAGGTCGAGGTAGAAGCTGTCCTGCCCGCTGCGAGCCGGGTGGTCGGGCGGCATGTTGAGCGCCGTGAAGTTGTACCAGTCGGTTTCGACCTCGGGACCCTCGGCGATCTCGTAGCCCATGCCGAGGAAGATGTCCTCGAGCTCCTCGCGCATCCGTGTGACCAGATGGAGATGACCCGGCCCCGGGGAGGCGAGCACCTCGGTGAGATCGAGCCGGTCCTCAGCAAGGACCTGCGCCCGCGTCGTGTCCGCCAGAGCGGCGAGCCGGGCGGCGACGGCCGCGTCGACCTGGCGGCGGACCCCGTTCAGCGCCTCGCCGAGCCGACGCCGTTCGGACTCGTCGAGCCCGCCGAGCTCGCGCTTCCAAAGGGTGAGCGCCGCGCGACGGCCCGTGAACTCGCCCTCGAGGGCGTCGAGGGCCGCGAGGTCCCGAGCCGACCCGATGCGCGCGACGGCGTCGGCCACGAGCGCGGCGAGGGCGTCATCGCCCAACGGGCCCGGGGAACCGTCCTCGGCGGCGGCTCTCTTGCGGTTCATGTCCGCTCATCGTAGGACCCGCCCGGGGGTTGCTGAGATTGTCGGGCGAGTCCGAAGGCGAGGACGGCGGCCGCCGTCGCGACGTTGAGCGACTCGGTCGACCCGGCCATCGGGATCGTCACGACCTCGTCTAACAAACCCGCGAGCGCGTCACCGAGCCCCCGCGCCTCATTGCCGAGCACGAGGGCGACCTTGTCCCCGAGATGCGCGTGCCGGTAGTCCACGCCACCCCGCGCCGCCGTGCCGGTTCGCCGGTACCCCGCCGCGCCGATCCTCACAAGTGCCACCTCGGGCGGGATCGCCTGGACGATCGGCACCGTGAACAGCGTCCCGGCCGAGGCCCGCACGGTCTTGGGGTTGTACACGTCGGCGGTCCCCTCGCAGCAGACGACGCCTCCCGCTCCGGACCCACCGGCGACACGCAGGATCGCCCCCAGGTTGCCCGGATCGCGCACGTCGACGAGGACGAAGAGCATCGGCGCGGCGAGCACCTCTTCGAGGCCGACATCGACGGTGGCGACGACGGCGAGGACCGGCTGCGGCGTCGTCGTGTCGCTGACACGCTCGATCACCCCACCGGCGAGCCCGAAGACCCGGACCCCCGCGGCCAGGGCCCGGTCGAGTACCGCGGCGACGCCGGGGACGGTCCGCGCCTCTGGCGCGTGGTAGACGGCCTCGATCGCCGCGCCGGCGTCAAGGGCGGCGGCGACGAGTTTCGGGCCCTCGGCGACGAAGGCGCCATCCCGGCGTCGCACGCTGCGCTGGCGGGTGAGGCGGCGCAGCCGCTGCACCCGCGCGTGGCGGCCGCCGAGGAGCCCCTCGCTCAGGAGGCGGCCTCGCTGGCGTCAGCCTTGGCGGCCCCGGGAGCGGCGTCGAGCGAGCGCCGGGCGATGTCCACGAGGGATGCGAAGGTGGCGCTGTCGCGCACGGCGATGTCGGCGAGGACCTTGCGGTCGATCTCGACCTCGGCGCGGTGCAGCCCGGCGATGAGTCGGCTGTAGCTCATCCCCTCGGCCCGCGCGGCAGCGTTGATCCGCTGGATCCAGAGCCTCCGGAACTCCCCCTTGCGGGCGCGGCGGTCACGGTAGGCGTACTGCAGCGAGTGCATGACCTGCTCGTTGGCCGCGCGGAACGACCGGGACTTGTTCCCGTAGTAGCCCTCGGCCCGTCCAAGGACCGTGCGGTGGCTCTTTTTGGCATGGACGGCGCGCTTGACCCTCGCCATGATGCTCCTTTCGGTGAGAACTCCCACCGCGCGCCGCGCCCGAACGGGTGCGGCGGGCGGCCGGTCGGATCAGATCCCGAGGATCCGGCGGACGCTGCGCCGGTCGGCGGGCGCAACCTCGGCCTCGCGGCCGAGCCGGCGCGTGCGCACCGACGACTTCTTCTCGAGCAGGTGCGACTTGAAGGGCTTGCGCCGCATCAACTTGCCCGTGCCCGTCACCTTGAACCGGGCGGCGGCACCTCTGTCCGTTTTCATCTTCGGCATGATCAACCTCGTCGTTTGCGATTCTCCGGTCGGATCGACGTCCGGCCGGTCCGCCTTATCCCTCGGCCGCCGCCGGCTCGGCCGGGGCCGCCTGCTCGGCCGGGGCCGCCTGCTCGGCCGGGGCCGCCGCCGAACGGGCCGCCTGGCTCTGGCGGGCCCGCTTGTCCGGTGCCAGCACCATCACCATGTTCCGCCCGTCGAGGCGGGGCTCGGACTCGATCTTGGCATTCCCCTCGGTGAACTCGGCGATGCGGTCGAGGATCTTCTTGCCGAGCTCGGGGTGGAACACCTCCCGGCCGCGAAACATGATCGTGATCTTGACCTTGTGCCCATCGGTCAGGAACTTCGCCACCTGACGGGTCTTGGTGTCGAAGTCGCCCTGGCCGATCTTCGGGCGGTACTTCATCTCTTTGATCCCGACGTTCGTCGCGCGGCGGCGAGATTCCTTCGCCCGCTGCGCCTCGTCGAACTTGAACTTCCCGTAATCCATGATCCGGCAGACGGGAGGATCGGCGAGCGGCGCCACCTCAACGAGATCGAGATCCATCTGCCGTGCGATCGACAGCGCCTCGGGCAACAGCTTGATGCCGAGTTGCTGTCCTTCCGGATCCACGAGGCGAACTTCGCGGGCGCGAATACGTTCGTTCATTCGCGGCTCGTTGACGGTGGGGACTGTCGAGATCGGGCATCACTCCTCTCATCAGACCGGGACCCCCGGCGGAGAACCCGGCAAGAGGGACTGCGACGCCGACCGGCGCGAACACCGACGACCCGATGCACTCGCCGGGACGGGATCCTCGACGGTGATCGGGTGGGAGTCGCACGTCGTGCAGCCCCGCTTTCCCGCTTGTTTGCCCGTAGGCTAGCAGCATGCCCAGTTTGTGGACACCGGAGGGCGAGCACGGGGTACCCGATGCGCCGCCCGCCGCGGGCCCGCCGGGAGCCGGGACGGCCACTCCCGACCCGATGACCGAGGAGCAGCTCGCCGCCGAGCGGGAGGCGCTCGAGCGCGAGCTCGCCGCCGCGCCGGCCGAGGACATCGTCGCCAACCACTGCTTCGGACTGTTCCAGCTCGCCGCCCTCTACCTCACGCAGCGCCCGCCGGCACTCGCCAAGGCCAAGCTCGCCATCGACGCCCTCGGAGCGGTGGTCGACACCCTCTCCGGCCGTCTCGGCGAGTCGGCGCCGACCCTGGAGGGGGCGCTGGCACAGGTCCGGCTGGCCTTCGTCGAGCTCTCCGCCAAGCCGCCCGCGCCGGGCGCCGACGGCGCCCCCAAGGCCGACACGAGCGGCGCGACGGGGGAAGCGCCCCCCGCCTAAGCGGAAGTTACGTTCATGAGGTGGCTCTTGTCCCCGGTGAGCTGGGAGTTTGCTGGAGACGGCGGTCCATTTGCTGACGGACTGAGACGGAGCGGGATCGGGACGTCGATCAGCTCGAACGCCTTGCGCTGCGTCTCGGTCGGCTCGGCGAGGTGGTCGAACGTCACCTCGGTGCCCGGCGAGGGGGCGACGGTCAAGAGCGCCGCCTCGACCCCGTCCTTTTCTGCGGAGAGGAAGTCCAGCGCCGCGTCGCACGAGTCGGTGCGCAGCCCGCCGAGGGAGAGGCCCGCAGCGAGCGTCGTGTCCGACCACCATGTCGTGCGGGCAGCCTTTGGCGAGGGCCGAGCACCTGGGCACAGACCAGGCCGAGCGCCACGTCGCGCGACCTCCATTGCGGGCCGATTAGCTCAGGCAGGCCGAGACGCCGAACTCGATGCTCAGGGTGAGCTTCGGCCAGCTGCGTGGACATAGCTTCCGCCTAAGCGGTCAGATCCCGTGCCTCGAGCCGGCCGGCGGCGCCGGCGGCGACCGTGAAGCGCACCGCCTTGCCGACCTCGATCGCGCGCGTGCCGTCGGCGATCGAGGTGCAGTGGAACGGGTAGCGGCGGCCGTCGGTGTCGACGACGGCCCCCAGCCCGGAGTCGGTGTCGAACTCGACGACCGCGCCCCCATGGGCCGAGGTGAGCGAGCCCCAAGGGTCGCGCGCGCGCCGGGTCAATGGACGATCTTGGCGAGCGGCAACTCGAGAATGTCGGTCGCGCCCCGGTCCTTCAGTTCCGGAATGAGCACGTTGATCGCCAACTTCGGCACGACGGTCTCGATCGCGTAACCGCCCTCCCCGAACAGCTTCGACACGGTCGGCGACTTGAGTGACGGCAGCACGGCGATCACCGACTCGAGGTCGGCCTCGGCGACGTTGAGCTTCACGAGCACGTGGCTGCGGGCGTCGAGCGCGCCCTGCAGCAGCGTGAGGATCTGGCCCATCGCGTGCGCCTTGTCGGGGTCCGCAGCCGCGGCAGGATTGGCAATGAGGGCGGTCGTCGACTCGAGCACGACACCGATCACCTTCAGCCCGGCGGCCCCGAGGGCCCGGCCGGTCTCGGTGATCTCGACGACGGCGTCGGCGATCTCGGGGATCTTCGCCTCCGTCGCCCCGTACGAGATCCGGATGTCCGCCCGTACCCCGTGGGCAGCGAAGAACCGCTCGGTGAGCCGCGGGTACTCGGTCGAGACCCGCGTTCCCGCCGGCAGGTCCTCGACCCGGTCCGCCCCCGACGACCCGTGCACGGCGAGCACGATCTGGACCGGCCGTTCGGTCGTCTTGGAGTAGGCGAGCTCACCGAGTGTCTCGACGACGGCCCCCGTCTCCTCGATCCAGTCCCTCCCCGTGATGCCGAGGTCGAACATGCCGTCGGCCACATAGACGGGGATCTCCTGAGGGCGCATCACCCGCACCTCGTCGATGCGGGCGTCGTCGATCATCCCCCGGTAGTCGACCTCCGAGCTGCGGTCGATCCTCAGGTCCGCCGCGGCGAACAGTTCGAAGGTCTGGCGCTCGAGGCTTCCCTTGGGCACGACGAGTCGGAGCATCACGAACCCCCCCGGTTGGTCCGGCCCGCCCCGGCGCCGGCGAGCGTCGCCGCGACGGCGCGCTGCAACTCCTCGACAACGACGGCGGGTCGCGGGTCACTGAAGATCGCCTCGCCGGCGACGAAGACGCGCGCGCCCGCGGCCGCCGTCACCGCCGCGGTCTCGGCATCGATGCCCCCGTCGACTTCGATCGAGACCGGGAGACCCCTCGCCCCGATCACGGCACTGGCCGCCTCGATCTTCGGAACGACGTCGGCGATGAACTCCTGGCCGCCGAACCCCGGAAAGACCGTCATGAGCAGTAGAAGGTCGATCTTGTCGAGGAACGGCTCCGCGACCTCGAGCGGCGTGTCCGGGTTGAGGGCGAGCCCGACAGAGAGGCCGAGCTCGCGGATCGCCTGCAGGTGGCCGGTCGTGTCGCCGATCTCGGCGTGGACGGTGACGTGGTTGGCGCCCGCCTGGGCGAACTCCTCCAGGAAGTCGTCCGGGTTCGTCACCATCAGGTGGCAGTCGAAGAAGGCGGTGGAGTGGCGGCGCAGCGAGGCGACGACGGGCGGCCCGATCGTGAGGTTCGGGACGAAGTGCCCGTCCATCACGTCGACGTGCAACCAGTCGGTGACTGCGGCGACCTTGCCGATCTCCGCGGCGAGCTCGGCGAAGTCGGCCGCGAGGATCGACGGATTGATCCGGAACTCACCAGGTGCGAGCACGAATCGGACACTACCGCCCCGCGCGCGGCCCGCCGTGCGCCGTCGGTCGCCGTGCCGGTGCGGGGACGCCGCCGAGGACCTCGCCGGCACAGGGTCGCGCGCCTGTCCGCCAGGCGCCGAAGGGGAGCGGCCCGCGACCCTCGGACTGGACCCCGACGAGCTCGAGGAGGCCAGCGCCCGTGACGACGGCGGACCCCTCGAGCACTCCCGGCGGGCCGGCCGCCGCCGCGCCCCCGGCGACGGCACGGGCGGCGACGATGATGAGACGCCGCCCCCGGAACGTCGTCCAGGCCCGTCCGGCCCGCACGAGGCGCGCGCACTCGACGGCCGAACGGTTGAAGTCGAGCCGCAGCTCGTCCGGGGTGAGCTTGGCGGCGTAGGTCGGCTCGCCCGACTGGGGCACGGGCTCGGGCAAACCCGACTCCCGGCCGAGCAGCTCCACGAGCAGCGCCGTGCCGAGCGCGCCGAGACGGCGGCGCAGCTCGCCGGCCGTCTCGTCCTCGCCGATTCCGACCTCCCGGCGGGCGTAGACGGGACCGGTGTCGAGATCCTTCTCGACCGCCATCACGCAGACCCCGGTCGTCGGGTCGCCGGCGAGGATCGCCCGCTCGACAGGCGCCGCCCCGCGCCATCGCGGCAGCAGCGAGAAATGGAGGTTCACCATCGGGACCTGCACCAGCACATCGGCGGCGATGATCCGGCCGAAGGCGACGACGACCCCGAGCGAGGCGCCGGCACCGACGACATCCCCGACGTCCTCGGTGACCCGGATGCCGAGCTCCGCGGCGACCCGCTTCACCGGCGTCGGCGACGGCTCGGCCCGCCGCGACCGGCGGCGGTCGGGGGTCGTCACGACCAAGGCGACGTCGTGGCCGGCTTCGGTGAGCGCCCGCAGCGTCCCCGCCGCCACCTCCGGCGTGCCGAGGAACACGATCCGGCGCAGGGCGCGCTCCCTAGCGCCCGTTGGCGAGGGCGCGTTCGCGCAGGACCCGCATGGCCTTCTTGCGGTCGCCGTGGCCGAGCCGCTCGATGATCAGCATCCCGTCGAGATGGTCGACCTCGTGCTGGAAGCACCGGCCGAGCAGCTCGTCCGCCTCGATGTCGATCTCCTCGCCGTCGAGCCCGAGGCCGATGAGGTGGACGCGCGCGGGGCGGACGATCTCCCAGTGCAGATCGGGGACCGACAGGCAGCCCTCGAGGTAGTTCCACTCCCCCGAGGACTCGACGATGCGCGGGTTGACGACGACGCCGGGCCCGTCGCCGACGTCGTAGACGAAGAAGCGGCGCTGCACGCCGATCTGCGGGGCGGCGAGCCCGACCCCGGGCGCGGCGTACATCGTCTCGAGCATGTCCTCGGCGAGCTGGACGAGGGCGTCGTCGATCCTGTCAACCTCGCGGGTGGGCTGCCGGAGCACCGGGTCGCCGAAGATCCGGATCGGGTGTGTCGCCACGTTGCCGATCCTACCGACGGCCCCGGGAGCCGACCGTCGGGGCCGAATCGCCCGGTTCAGCGGGCCCTTCCGCTGTCGCGACGAACCGCACGGCTACGCGCCCGCCCTCCTTCGGCGCCTCCGGCTCGCCGTCGCCCGCGTCGATCACGCTCGGCGCGAGCTCGACGACGGTCGAACCGTCCGGCGAGGTCTCGCGCACGCGGGCGGTCCCGGCGCGGGTGGTCCTCGCGAACGACCAGGACGCGCGGTAGTCGCCGGGCGGTGGGACGAGGAGCTCGGCTGGGACCGCGACAAGTCCGGCTGCGCCGTCGACGACCACGCCGCGCACCTCATGGTCCCGCCCCAACAGGCGGCGCGCCTCGTCGAGGCGGGTGTCGGCGACGAGGGAGCGGATGAGGGACGACGAGATGACGGTGCGCGCGCCGTCGTCCGTGACGAGCTCGATCGGCGTCACCGAGAAACCGAGGCGCGCGCCCATCGTCTCGAGCAGGCGCGCGTCGCCGCGGTGCCGGTAGCCGAAGCGGAAGGTCGAACCGACGACGAGGGCGCGCACGCCGAGGTGCCCGACGAGCACGTCCTTCACGAAGTCCTCGGCGCCCTGGGCGGCGCGAGTCGCGTCGAACTCGAGCACGACGGCGTCAACGCCAGCCGCGGCGAGCAGCTCGAGTTTGTGATCGAGCCCGGTGAGCAGGCGCGGTGCCGCCTCCGGGCGCACGATCGTCATCGGGTGCCGGTCGAAGGTGACGGCGACGCTTCGCAACCCGCGCGCCGCGGCCTGGCGACGGGTCTCGTCGATAAGACGCCGGTGCCCGAGATGGACGCCGTCGAAGGTGCCGATCGTCGCGACGACGTGACCGCCGCGCTCGATCGGGTGGTCGGTCACGGCCATCGGGCCCCGACGCTACTCGCCGGGGTGTGCGCCCCCACCCGGTCGCGCCGTGGCAACGACGACGATCGGCTTCATCCGGTCGGCGGGATGGGCCTCGTAGACACCAAGGAGCCGCGCGTCCTCGTCGGCGACGGCCCACGGCCCGTCACCGGTCGCGCCGACTGCCTGGCGCGAGATCACGCGGCCGTGCGCGACCTCCTCGGCGAGCGCCGCCCCGACGACGACCGACGGCAGGTGCGCGACGAGCCCGGCCATCGGACGCAGGTCGCCCGCGCCGAGGTGGTCGAGCGGCACCGCCTCGGCGACGGAGAATCCCCCGACCGCCGTACGCCGCAGCGCCCGCAGGTGGGCGCCGCCACCGAGGGCGGTCCCCAGGTCGGCCGCGAGCACCCGAACGTAGGTGCCCGAGGAGCACTCGATCCTCACCGCGTACACCACCGGGTCGCCGGTGGGGTCGACCTCGAACGAGAAGACCTCGACCGCGCGCGGGGCGCGCTCGACGTTGACGCCGGCGCGGGCGAGCTCGTGCAGGCGCCGCCCGCCGACCTTCACCGCCGAGACCATCGGCGGGACCTGCTGGATCCTCCCGGTGAGACTCCCCGTCGCGGCCCGCACCTGGTCGGGTGTGACGGCGGCCATGTCGAACGTCCCGGTCACCGTCCCGGAGGCGTCGAGCGTTGAGGTCGTCATCCCCAGCACGACCTCGCCGACGTAGGACTTGGGGAGCGAGGTCGCGAAACGCAACAGGCGCGTCGCCCGGCCGACCCCGATGACGAGGACGCCGGTCGCGTCCGGGTCGAGCGTCCCGGCGTGCCCGCAGCGCTTCTCGGCCAGGATCCCGCGGACCTTGGCGACGACGTCGTGCGAGGTCCAGCCGGCCGGTTTGTCGACGACGACGAACCCGTCCGGGCCCGGGCCCCGGCGCGGGGCGCCCGCGGAGCCCGCCGGCGTCAGGACCCCTCCTCCGGTGGGGCCCCGGCCTCCTTCGCGACCTTCGCCCGTCGCAACGCCTCCTCGATCCGGTCACCCCCGACGATCGCCGGGTCGACAGCGAAGCTGAGGGTCGGCGTGCGCCTGAGCCGCGCCTGGGATGCGATGACCCGCTGGAGGTGCCGCCGGCGCTCCTCGAGCGCGAGATGCGCATCGGGCGTGAGCGAGGCGACGTAGACGACCGCGTGGCACAGGTCGGCCGCGCAGACGACGTCGGTGATCGTTAGGAGGGCGAGCCGCTCATCGGCGTCGCCGAGACGCTCGATCTCCTCGGCGAGCACCTCGTGGACGAGCGCGTTCACGCGGGCGAGCCGTGGGTAGGGCCGTGCAGGGCCGCGGCGGCGCATCCTCGTCCATCTCCTGTCTCGCCCCCGCCAGCCGGCAGGGCCGACCATCGATCAGGTTCTCGGGATCTCGCGTTCTTCGTAGGTCTCGATGATGTCGCCTTGGCGCAGGTCCTGGAAGTCGGTGAGGCCGATGCCGCACTCGAAGCCCGACTGGACCTCGCGGGCGTCGTCCTTGAAGCGGCGCAACGAGCTGATCGCGCCCTTCCAGATGACCGTGCCCTCGCGCAGGAAGCGGACCTTGGAGCCGCGCGTGATCGTCCCGTTCAGCACGTAGCAGCCGGCAACGGCGCCGACGCGGGGCACGCGGAAGATCTCGCGCACTTCGGCCTCGCCCGTCACGACCTCCTCGAAGACCGGGGCGAGCATGCCGACCATCGCCGCCTCGATGTCCTCAACGAGCTTGTAGATGATCTCGTAGGTGCGGATCTCGACCGACTGGGTCTCGGCGAGCTCGCGGGCCCGCCGGTCGGGCCGGACGTTGAAGCCGATGATTGTCGCAGCCGCCGCCACGGCGAGCTGGACGTCGTACTCGGTGATGCCGCCGACGGCGCGGTGGACGAAGGCGACCTTCACGTCCTCGCGCTCCAGCCGGCGCAGGCTCTCGGTCACTGCCTCGAGCGAGCCCTGCACGTCGGCCTTGAGCACGAGATTGAGGGTCGCCGTCTCGCCCCGTTGGATCTGCTCGAAGATGTCCTCGAGCTTGGCGCCCGAAGCCGGGGCCGAGGGCGAGGGAGCGTAACCGGCGTACCGCTGGCGCTGCTCGCGGGCCTCGCCGATCGTGCGGGCGATGGCGAGGTCCGAGGTCGCCCTGAGGTCGTCGCCGGCGGTCGCCGGCTCGGAGAGCCCGAGCACCTGGGCCGGCATCGAGGGGAGCGCCTCTTTCACCTGGTCGCCGTGTTCGTCGATGAGGGCCCGGACCTTGCCCCACGCCGGGCCGGCGACGATCGTGTCGCCGACGCGCAGCGTCCCGGACTGGATGATCACCGTCGCCACGGGGCCGCGCCCGACGTCGAGGTTCGCCTCGAGCACGACGCCGCGGGCCGGCATCTCCGGGCTGGCCTTCAGCTCGAGAACTTCGGAGAGCACGGCGATCTGGTCGAGAAGGTCCTCGATGCCCAGCCCCTCCAGCGCCGAAGTCTCGACGGTGATCGTGTCACCGCCCCAGGCCTCGGGCACGAGGCCCTGCTCGGAGAGCTGCTGGAGGACGCGGTTGGGGTCCGCCCCCTCCTTGTCGATCTTGTTGAGCGCCACGATGATCGGGACCCCGGCCGCCTTGGCGTGGTTGATCGCCTCGACCGTCTGGGGCATGACGCCGTCGTCGGCGGCGACGACGAGCACGACGATGTCGGTCACCTGGGCGCCGCGGGCCCGCATCGCGGTGAATGCTTCGTGGCCGGGCGTGTCGATGAAGGTGACCCGCTGGCCGTCCCGCTCGACCTGGTAGGCGCCGATGTGCTGGGTGATGCCGCCCGCCTCGGCCTCGACGACATTCGTCTTGCGGATCCGGTCGAGAAGCAGCGTCTTGCCGTGGTCGACGTGCCCCATCACCGTCACGATCGGTGGCCGGCTGCGCAGCATCGCCGGGTCGACCTCGGCCGACTCGTCGGCGAAGAAGCGGGCCTGCAGGGCGGCCTCCTGCTCCTCGCCCGGGTCGACGAGGGTGACCCGAGCCCCGATCTCGGCGGCGAACAGCTCGATCATGTCGTCGGAGAGCGACTGCGTCGCCGTCACGACCTCGCCCTGGAGGAAGAGGAACCGGATGACGTCACCGGCCGAGCGGTTGAGCTTCGGCCCGACCTCCTGGGGGGTGCTGCCCCGCTCGACGATGACCTCGTGGTCCGGGACGGGCGAGTTCGAGGGCACGTACGTCGCGACCTGGATCGGCTCGAGCTCCTCCACGTTGCGACGCCGGCGCTGGGTCCGCCGCTGGGGAGTACGCGACCGGCCCCCCGGTCCGCCCCGCGTGCCGCCGGAAGGCGGTCCCCCGGCTCCGGGCGGGCGGCCCTGGCCGAGCCCTCCGCCGGGACGGCCGCCGTAACCACCGGGGCGTCCACCGCCAAAACCGGTGCGCGGCGCGCCGCCCGGGGCCGACCGGGCGCCGAAGCCGCCGCCGCGGGATCCACCTGAGGGCGAGGGGTGCGACCCACCCGACGATCCCAGCCCCGGTGGGGGGGGAATCGGCCGGCCGGCGGCTCGCGGCGGGCCCGGTGGGGGCGGGATCGGCTTGCCGGTCGAACTGGTGAGCGGACGTCGCACCGGAACTTCGGGCGATGCCGACGGGCGGGACGGCGCGGGGCGGAGCGGGGCGGCCTCGCGGGCGGTCGCGGGACGGCTCGGTACGGCGGGTCGGACCGGCGGCACTTCGCCGAGCTCGGACGCGGGGCGGCTGCGCACGACATGGTGGACCTCGGGCGCGGGCTGGGGCGCGGAGACGGGCTCGGGAACCGGTTCCGGAATCGGTTCGGGCTCGACGACGGGGACGCGAAGCGCGCTCCCCGCGCGCTTGGCGGGCTTCGGGACCGGCTCGGGGGCGGGCTCGGGCTCCGGTTGGACCTCCCGGATCAGGCCCTCGCGGTCGGCCTTGCGCCGGACACGGTCCGCCTGGGCGTCCTCGATCGAGGAGGAATGGCTCTTCACGCCGATGCCGAGCGACAACGAGAGGTCGAGGGCCTCCTTGTTGGTGAGGCCGAGCTCTCGTGCGAGCTCGTAGACGCGGATCTTCCTGGCCAAGTTCCCTGCAGCCCCTTCTCACGGCAAAGGTGACGCGCCAGTACCCCGGCGCGCGACGGCAGTCCATCCTCGCACACGACGGCTCGCGCCGTCCCCACCGAGGTGCGCCGTGACATCGGACGGGCGGGCTGGCGCCTCGGCCCGGCCGTCGGCGGACCGCTACGGGGTTGGCTCCGACTCCTCGTCAGCCGGCGCCGCGGCCACGTCGACTGGCATCTCGTCGGCGGGCGTCGCGGCCTCGCCGACGGGCACCTCGTCAGCCGGCTCGGCGGAGGGCTCCGGCCGACCGTCGGCCGGTGCCTCGGGGGCATCGGCGGCGGGCTCGGGTCCGGCTTCAGCCGCCGGAACCTCCGTTGCCGGGACGTCGGGACCCTCCGGGCTTCCGCCCTGTGCCCACTCGGCCATCGAGATCGGGGCCCCGCCGCCCGCCGGCTGGAAGACCATCTCGCCCGAGTCGTTCCGAACCCACTCACCCTCGGCCCAATCGACCGACGAGACGCCGCTCTCCTCCTCGGCGAGCTGGGTCTCGCTCTTGATGTCGATCCGCCAGCCGGTGAGACGGGCCGCCAGGCGGGCGTTCTGGCCTTCCTTGCCGATCGCCAACGAGAGCTGGAAGTCGTGGACGATGACCGTCGCCGTCCCCGTCGCCTCGTCGAGGCGGACCTCCTTCACCCGGGCGGGCTGGAGGGCACGGGCCACGAACTCGGCGGGGTCGTCGGAGTACGGGACGATGTCGACCTTCTCGCCCCGCAGCTCGTTCGTCACCATCCGGACGCGGGCGCCCCTCGCTCCGACGCAGGCGCCGACGGGGTCGACATTGGGGTCGTTCGACCATACGGCGATCTTCGTCCGGTGCCCGGGCTCTCGGGCGCACGCCTTGATCTCGACGACGCCGTTCGAGATCTCCGGGACCTCGAGCTCGAAGAGCCGCTTGATGAGACCCGGGTGGCTGCGCGAGACGACGATCTGGGGCCCCTTCGCGGTCTTGCGGACCTCGACGATGTAGGCCTTCAGACGGGCGGCATGGTCGTAGCGCTCGTAGGGGACCTGCTCGGCCTGGGGCAGCAGCGCCTCGACCTTGCCGAGATCGAGCAGCGTGTAGCGGTTGTCGCTCTGCTGGATTATCCCCGTCACGATGTCGCCCTCGCGCCCGGCGTACTCCTCGTACTTGAGGTCGCGCTCGGCCTCGCGGATGCGCTGCAGGATGACCTGCTTGGCGGCCTGGGCTGCGATGCGGCCGAAGTCGTTCGGAGTGTCGTCCCACTCTCTGACGACGTTGCCGTCCTCGTCGAGCTCCTGGCCGTAGACGCGGATCTCGCCGGAGTCCGAGTCGATTGTGACGAAGGCCTCCTCGGCGGCGTCCGGCTGGCGCTTGTACGCCGCGACGAGGGCGTTGGCGAGCGCCTCGAGGAGCGTCTCGACGGCGATGCCCTTGTCGCGCGCGATCTGCTGCAGCGCGTCGAGGAACTCGAAATTCGTCGTGCTCATGACGCCTGGCTCCCCGTCGTCGCCCTGTCTGCCTTGGCGCGATCGCCGGCGAGGGCGGCGCGCCAGTCAAAGACCGTGTGGGCGCGCTCGATCGCCGGATACGTGACCCGGTGCTCGGCGCCGTTGTCGTCAACAATCACGATCGCGTCCTCGTCGGCGGCGCGCAGCGTGCCCTCACGGCGCCGCTCGCCGGGTGTGCCCGCGACGGTCCGGACCGCGACGCGCTTTTCCAGCGCCCGCACGAAGTGCGCCGGCCGGCGCAGCCGCCGCTCGACGCCGGGACTGGTGACCTCGAGCTCGTAACGGCCCAAAGGGGCGAGGTCGGCGCGGTCGTCGAGCATCGCCGAGACGAGGCGGGACACCTCTGCCAGCTCGTCGAGGTCGAGGGCGCCGCCCTCGACGGTCACCCGCAGGATTCCGCCCGCGAGCTCCAGGTCGACAAGCTCGTGACGGCGGGTCCCGACGACGGCTGAGAGCGCGCGTTCGAGATCGTCGGCGACATCGGTTGCCGACACCCCGCTCCTCGCCACGTCCGCTCTCCTTTTCGACATCTCTCCCGCTGCCACCGTCGAATCCCACCGACCACCGAACTGCTCCGAAAAACAAGAACGTGGGCGCGGAGCCCACGTTCAGACCAACCTTCCGTTCGACAAACCGCAGCACAAGTATAGCAACCAGACCGTCGCCGGAACCCGGCCAATTCCGGCCCCGAGGGCGGCGGCGACGCGATCTCATCTGGCGGGGAACGCGCCGACGCGGTAGAAGGAACGGTACGGCACCCATCGATGCTGGCGCGAGATCGGGCGGGACCGATCGACGACCGCGACGGGGTCCAGGGACCCTCCGACGGGGGACGCGAGATGCGAGAGGGAGCATCGATGGGCGGCGAGCCGGAACACGCCGCCTTCGGATCGGCCGGGCCATGCCGTGAGACGGGCTCCGGGCCCGGGGAAGGGGCTCGGCCGGTCGCCAGCGCGAAACGGCAGCACGGACGCCGGCCGATTGCCGACGAGATCCTCGGGTTCGTCGCCTCCTCGTTGAGCGGCGAGTGTGCCGGGCGACCCGTCGTCTACGAGCTCACCCGGCGCGACCTCGTCCTCGCCTCCGACAACGGCGTCCGCCTGAATCCGCCGCTCGGCGACGGCACGCTCCGCGCGGCCTGGACCCTCCCCTACGACGCCGACTCCGGTCCGCCCTCGGCCGGCGGGACGGCGGAGTCCCTGGACGCCTGTCTCGTCACCGTGCCGAACGCCGGCGGGGCGACGCTGTTCGTCGACGTCATCGCCGCCGGGTGCACGTCGGTCGTCGGGCCCCCCGAAGATGCCGCGCGGGTCATCGACACGGCCATCCGCTCCGCCACGGCCTCCCGGTCGCGCCGGGCGCGGGTCCTCGTCGTCGGCGACCTCGGTCCGCCGCACGCCGACCGCGTCGCGACGGTCGCCGAGGCATTCGGCGCCCTCGCCGCGTCGACCGACCCGGTCGTCGTCTTCGTCTCCACGCCCTGCGCCGACGACGACCTCGAGCGGCTCGTCGCCGCCGTCCGCCGACACCGGGGCTCAGCTTGCGTCGTCGCCGCGGCGCACACGACGGCACGGGCAATCCTCGTCGCCGGAAGGCGGGACCGCTGTGCCGTCTACGTGCGCGCCCCCGAACCGCCACGGGTCGCAGCGCCGGCTGCCTCGGTCCGCGCCCGCTCCGACGCACTTCCCGGGTACACCCAGCCCTCTGGCCCGATCGAGGTCGCCGTCCTCGGACCGGTCGAGGTCCGCGGCGCGACCCTCCCGCTCGAGCGTCATCCGAGGCTCACCGAGCTCGTCGTCTACCTGGCGATGCATCCCGAAGGCGCGACGACCCCAGCGTGGGAGACCGCTCTGTGGCCCGAACGGCGCATGCCGCCCCAGACGATCGCCAACCGGCTCAGCGAGGCGCGCCGCGCGCTCGGCTTCTCGCCCGACGGCCGGCCACGCCTGCGCAAGTCCGGCGAGCGCCACCTCATCGCCGACGTCGGGACGGACTGGGAGCGTTTCAAGACCCTCGCCTGCCGGGAAGCGGACCCCGCGGCGTGGCGGCACGCCCTGGGGCTCCTGCGCGGTCGCCCCTTCCTCGATCTCCATCAGGGACAGTGGACCGTCCTCGAGGGCTTCGCCGCCGAGATCGAGCACGCTGTCGTCGAGTGCGCCCTCCGTCTCGGGGGACTCTGCCTCGACGCCGGGCGCCCCGACGACGCCATCTGGGCCGCACAGCGGGCCCTGCGGGCCACGCCGTGGGACGAGCGCCTCCACCGCCTGCTCATGGAGGCCGCCGACGCGGCGGGCGATCGGGCGGGGGTCGAGGCGACGCTGCGCCACCTGGCCCTCATCCTCGAGATCGACGGCGACCCGCTCCGCGGCGTGCACCCCGAGACGGCGGCGCTCTACGCGCGCCTCTCCGGCCACCCGGCCCGGATGAGCCCGGTCGGCTGACCGCGGACGCCGCCGCCGGGTGTCGCGTCCCGCCCGGCGTCGTGCGGGACGTCACGAGCCTCGTTGCACACCGTTAGCATCTAGGCATCCACATGGATCTCTAGACCCGAAATTCTCTCGGGGGGAAGTGGTGCACATGCACACGGTTCCATCGTCTGACGCCCGGGGATTGACGCGGCGTGCCGGTTACGTCCTCCTCGCGGTGCTCTGCGTCACCACAATGCTGGCGACCGCGGCCTCGGCCACCTCCGTCGCCCCCAAGAAGCCGAAGCCCGGGGGGGGCTCCTCTTCGGTGAAAACCATCGCCAACTCGTTGAAAGCCGAGGAGAAGGCGACGTTCAGCGTGACCTACATGCTGGTCACTTCCAGCCTAAAGGGCACTTACTCCTACGCCCAGAAGCCGCCGGACTACAGGCTCGCCTTCCAGGAGAAGGCTGGTTCGTTCGTCTTCATCCAGATCGGCAAGACAGCCTACGAGTGCTATAACGTCTCGGGCCACGCGTTGTGCTACCACGAGAAGTCCAACTCCTCCATAAGCGGGGAACTTGGCTTCTTCCAGCCGGGTCTCGTCGCCCCGGAGGTCGCCGCGCTGGAGTCGGGCGCTAAGGGCGTCACGACCTTCAGCAAGACGTTCTCCGGTCAGGCTTCGACCTGCGTCTCGGCCACCTACAACGGCGAGAAGGTGACCTACTGCGTGACGGACAAGGGCGTCCTCGCCTACTCCGCGGTGAAGGGAGTGTCGGTAACACTGGTCGGCTTCTCGTCCTCACCGCCGGCGAGCGACTTCGTCGTCCCCAGCGGCACGACGATTAAGTAGTAACGGCCTGATGCCGTAAGCGGTCACAACGCGAGTCTCAGATCCGGCCGGTGGGCTCCGCCGGCCGGATTTCGCGTGAGGGCACGTGCGCGATCCGGACTGGCAGCGACAGGTCCGCCACGGTCCAACACGCCGTGTCCCGACCGCGGATCAGCCCAGCCGGCACGACGGCGACATCCGCCCCTCCCCACCGTTCCAACCAGCGGGAACGTGGCTTAGCTCGACCTCGCCACCCGGTAACGGCGGACGGCGACTATCGACCAGATCGCCTCGACCACTCCAAAGGGCCACGCTCCGGAGAGAAAACCGTAGGCACTGGAAAGCAGGCAGCCGAGCGCGAACGCAAGCACGAACCTCGGGCCGCGGCGCTCGAGCGCGTACATCGCCATCATGAAAGAGACAGCGCAGACCCCGTAGATCGTGACCGCCATGCTGGACATGCTCAGCCGGACAATCCCGTGATCCCCCGAGCCGACAAGGCGCAATCAGCGGCTCCCTCCGTCATCGCGGGGATGACGCGCGTGCCGAGCCCCAGAAGCGGGCGACGGAAGTTGCGATGCGTCATGCGAGGCGAAACCGGGGCCGCGAGGAACTGAGCCTTGGTCGAGAATCCGTTGGCAGGCCGGGTGAACCGGCACATCCCCGTCCGCATCGTGAAAATCCGGCGCCCGACCAAGCGGTCGAGACACGATCAGGTTAAGGGTCAGCCGGCAACGTCCGAGCATCCACTCCCGTCCCGATGGACGCTCGGGGAAGCCACCAGTAGTGTCCGCAGAACCGGTCCTCCGGAGCTCGACGACGAAGAAGGAACCTTGGGCCTCCTCAAGGGTAAGAAGATCCTGGTGACAGGCGTCCTCACCGAGGACTCGATCGCCTTCGCCGTCGCGCAGCTCGCCCAGCAAGAAGGCGCCGAGCTGGTGCTGACCGGAGCGGGACGAGGGATGTCGCTCACCGAACGGATGGCGCGCCGACTCCCCCAGCCGACCGACGTGCTCGAGCTCGACGTCACCAACCCCGAACACCCGGGAGCCGTCGCCGCCGAGGTCGCCCGGCGCTTCGGGCGACTCGACGGCCTGCTCCACTCGATCGGATACGCCCCCGACCCGTGCATCGGACGCGGGATGCTGGAGGCCGGCTGGGAGGATGTCGCCACCGCCATCGAGATCTCCGCATACTCGCTCAAGGTCCTCGCCGCGGCGTTCCTGCCGCTCCTCGAAGCCGCCGGCGGCGGGTCCATCGTCGGGCTCGACTTCGACTCGACCGTCGCCTGGCCGGGCTACGACTGGATGGGTGTCGCGAAGGCGGCACTCGAGTCACTGACCCGCTACCTTGCGCGGGATCTCGGGCCGAAGGCGATCCGCGTCAACCTCGTCGCCGCCGGACCGATCCGCACGGTCGCAGCGAGGGCGATCCCCGGGTTCGCGCGCTTCGAGGAAGTGTGGGGCGAACGCGCGCCCCTCGGCTGGGACATCGACCGGGATCGAGGGGCCGTCGCCGGGGCGTGCGTCGCCCTGCTCTCCGACTGGTTCCCGCGGACAACCGGCGAGGTCATCCACGTCGATGGGGGCTACCACGCGACCGGCGCCTGAACCGGGAGGCGCGAAGCGGCACGGCGCAGGCTGCAGGGGCGGAACGGTGATCCCGCCGAAGTAAGGTTTCCCACCACGGCGGCGTGGCCGAGTGGCTTAGGCAAGGGCCTGCAAAGCCCTGTACCCGGGTTCGATTCCCGGCGCCGCCTCTACATATGAACGCAGTTCAGCAGCCGATCAGACGCCCCAGGTCGCACCATCCTCTGAGCGACGTGCGCGATTCGTGCGCGAAGCCAGCTGGTTGAGGTTCACGGCACTTCGGACCTGAGCGGGGTGCGCCGCCAGCGATGGCAAACACTTGATGATCTGGGGGCCAGAAGGTGCCCCACTGACCCGGCGATAGGCAACGCGCTCAACTCCTTGTTCCGCCGCGCATCACGGGAGATGCCATGGACTCCTCATCGTCGATCTGGACAGGGCAAGGCCGTCACCCGGAGCGTCATTCTGGGCGTCGCTATGCGCTCGCCCCAGGTGTCGATGCCGGGCGGTTGACGGCCTCAAAGCTGCTCGGCGCTCATGGAGGATGTGGCGTCGGGCATTGTGGCAGTGGCGCTGAGTTTGGCATCCAAGGGCGGCTGATCGCCGGTGTCGAGTCAGATGCAAGGGAGGCCCACGGCTAGGTGTCTGTGCGCTTGCAGGCGGAGCGGAAGACGAGGTTCGCTGCGCGGGCACTCCCAGCCGCCGCCGTGGCGGTTGCGTTGCTGGTCTCGGCCTGTGGCTCGGCTGGAAGCGGCAGCGCTGGCCCAAGCGGCACTCACGCTCCTGCCAGCAGCACCACCTCCGCGGGTGGCGGCGTCATGACGCTCGTCTTTACCGTCACCATGACCGGGGCCGCGCCCGGCAGCGGCAGCTTCTCGGTGAAGTACCCACCTCCGCCCGTGAGTGTCGTGCAATACCTGGTTCGCCACCTACTCCGCACTCCCCGAGATCGCCGAATCGGTGGGCGGCCAGTACTTCTACATGGTGGTCGGTCTCAAACCTGGCGAGTACCACGGTCCGGGAACGTATGCCATCCCTTTCACGGCGTCTCTCGAGGCGGTCGATCTGGGCTCGCACCAGTTTGGCATGACCGGTGCCAAGTTGAAGCTCAACGCCGACGGCTCCGGGTCACTCAGTTTCAGTGACGCTCACGGTCTTCTGGGCGGGATCGACTCCGGCACCATCCGCTGGACCTGCTCCTGACCTGAGCTGTCTGGACGCAGGTACGGCCCAACAGGTCGCATGGCGTTACAGGTGCGAGGAAGCCGTTCCGCCTGCGCGCCGCCGCCGCCCCAGTTACCGACGATGGGTCGCGCCCGAACGCGCGCACAGGTGGGGAGTCCCGCCACGTCGTAAGGCTGGTTCGCGCGACCGATTCGGCGTCACGCGCTTTCGCGAGTGCGACACAGGGCGCAGCGATTTCCTTCTAGGGACTCGTCCGGAAGTGCCGCTGCGGGGCAACGATCGCGAGCGCGGCAGGCCACCGTGACCGCACTCCGCCCATTTCCGAAGCGCCAGGTTCACGACCTCGGCTCGCGACTTACATTGCGTCGAGGCAATCAGGGTGTCGAGCTGGTCGGCGATTGCGCGGTCGCGTTCCTCCGTGACGTGGTGGTAGATGAGCGCCGCACGCGGGCTCGAATGGCCGAGACGGGCCATCAGTTCCTTCGTGGTCACGCGTCGAAGGGGTGCGCTTTCACGTACTCGACGAGCTTCCTCAGAACCGGTTCAGATCCTCCCTGCGCCCAGTCGAGCGGTTGCGGACCGACTTGGAGATTAAGCGTTCTTGCAATGTCCGCCAAAACATCGGTCTGGGGATCAGTTAAGAGCCCGTCCAGCTTGCCCGTCGAGCCGTCAGCCTTAATGAGACCCAGCAGTTTCCTTGTCACCCCAAGATGATCATCGCCAACAACAGGGCCTGGCCACGGTTGTCCGGCAAGTGTGGCACCGTTCGTGATAACGCCGTTAAGGAAATTTTCGGCTGTTTCGTCGCTCACGGCGTCGGGGAGAGTCCAGGATCGCCTAATGAGGCGCCACCAGTAATTCTCATCATGAGCCATGAAACGCAGCATATCGTCGGCTCGACAGACCAGCCGTGACCGGTTCTAGGTGTTTTCCCCCGGGACGTTGGTCACACGGGTGTTCGGGGGTGCCCCGATCGCAGTGTGCCTCCGGTGATGGTTGTAGCTACGCGGACGCCCAAGAAGAAGGACAGCACCTGGACCTGTCGGGAATCGGGTGCCCCGTGGCACCACGCGGCACCCGGGTCCGATGCCCGGCGCCGACTCCGGCGAGATTGCAGTTGTGATGCGGTGACTGCGTTGCGGCCTGACAATCCCGGGGTACCGTTAACGTCATGTCCCGTGCAGGTTTCCGACCCGCGCAACTACCAAGGGGGGCCTCTGTGGCCGACGTTATCGTTCTCGAATTCTCCAGTCCCGATGCGGTACGCATCTACGACAAGGTGAACCATCTTCTCGGCTGGGACGGCACACCCGACTGGGACAACTGGCCCAAGGGCATGCTGAGCCACATCGCCGGGGAGGCGGGTGACAAGCTCGTCGTCGTCGAGGTGTG
Organism: Acidimicrobiales bacterium; assembly: GCA_050013835.1. Taxonomy (GTDB): domain Bacteria; phylum Actinomycetota; class Acidimicrobiia; order Acidimicrobiales; family Bog-793; genus Bog-793. The sequence continues at coordinate 146,394 of JBEKEM010000001.1, read as the reverse complement.
GGAATCCAAGGCCGATCAGGAGGAGTTCATGCACTCCCAGCTTGGACCCGCCTTCGCCAAGGCCGAGGTCCCGCCGCCTGTGCGCGTCGAGTGGTTCAACAAGGCCGGAGACATCCATCGCCACTGACCAGGTGGACCGATGACGACCACCGCCGCAGCAACAGGCTGGCCTGGCAGCGGCAGTCGCCGACTATCCGCGTGGGATCCGGCCGGATTCACCGCTCGCCTCGCCGCTCCCGACCGTGTCCGCCCGCGGAGGAAACCGATGCGGACAGACTCGGTCTAGGGGGCGCGGTCGAGCATCGGGCTATCCGAGATCGGCGCCGGACGGGCCGGAAGGAGCCAGGGATCCTGAGGGTGACCAATCCCTCACCCAGGAGAGCAGCCGTGACCGACACGACAAGCCGGATGATCGGATGGTTGATCGTGAAAGGGCCAGACCGAACGACGTATCGTCGCCCCACGAGGGGCAGATGACGAGACCGCGCGGTCAGACATAGGTCCAAGGCTGCAGACGGATGCCGTCGAGCGCCTTGGTCCCGAAAGCGCGGAGCCGCGGCGTGGAGACGACGATCACGTCCGCACGCCCGCCGCGGCGCGACGACCCCGCGTCACCAGGTCGAGGTACGGTTCGTCCCACGTGCGGTCGGGACGAGGAGGCTCCCGCCGCCCTTCGTCCCCGAATCTGCCCGCGCGCCCGGGGCGGCGACCACCAGGCACAGGCCTCCACAAAGACATCCGTCCCATAGCGGAGCACCCGACAGGATCCGAGGCGGTGGCGATGGCGATCGAACCGGAGGTCAGGTATCCCGGGATCAGCGCACAGGGCTTCGCCCACCCGGCCGAGCGCGCCGCGACGGCGGCGATCCGCACCGTGCCGGGACTCGACAGGGTCGTGAAGCTCGTCACCGAGCACAGCTACGAGCGCCGGCTGCGCCAGCTCCTCACCGGGAACGCCTTGCGCCTGGGCGATGACCAGCTGCCCCGAGTCTGGACCCTGCAGCGGCGTTGCGCCGACGTGCTCGACGTTGCGCGCTGCCCGAAGCTCTACGTGACCCAGGAACCGGTCGGCAACGGGCTCACGATCGGCACGAACGAGCCGGTCACGCTCGTGAGTTCCGGGCTCGTCGGCTCGTACACCGAGGACGAACTCGCCGCGGTCCTCGGCCACGAGATGGGGCACGTTCTCGCCGACCACGTCGGGCTCACGACGACCCTGCAGCTCGTCCAGATGATCCTCGGCGGCGCCGTCCGCTCGGTGCCTCTCGCCGGCGTGCCGCTCCTCGCGCTGTACCTCGCCCTCCTCGAGTGGTCCCGGGCGGCCGAGCTGACCGCGGACCGGGCGAGCGCGATCGTCGTCGGCGAGCCCCTCGTCGTCTGCCGGACGCTCATGCGCATGGCGGCCGGCCCGGTGGCGGACCTCAACCTCGACGCCTTCCTCCGCCAGGCGACCGAGTACGCCGAGGAGGCGGACCCCTTCGCCCGGTACTCGAGATTCTTCGCCGAGATCACGACCACCCACCCGTTCCCCGTGCGGCGGGCACGGGAGCTGATCGCGTGGGTGAGCGCCGGCGAGCTCGACCGGATCCGTTCCGGGAGCTACCTCCGCCGCGGTCAGGAGCCGCCACCCTCGGAGGAGTTCGACGCCGCGCTCGAGCACTACCGGAAGCGGTTCGCGGCGGTGCTGGAGCGGGCGGGCGAGGGGATCTCGACGGTGCTCGACCGCATCAGCAGCTGGCTCGGGGGCGGCGATGGCGACCCGCCACCGGAAGCGGCGCCCTGAGCCGTTCCCGGCACCCGTGGTCCCGGATGTGAACGCGCCTAGACTTCATGGCGCGATATGACCGACACGAAGGATCCGGCCGGGACCGACGAGAAGGGCGAAAAGGCCCCGCAGTCGACAACGGCCGAATCGGAAACGAAGACCGGCACTACCAAGCGCTCGCCGCTTGCCGTAACGCGGACGAGCGGCTACTGGATCGCCGTCGTCGTGGGACTTCTCGTCCTGCTCGTCCTGCTCGTCTTCATCCTGGAGAACGGACAGACTGCCCGCGTCGACTTCTTCGGCGTGCACGGTCATCTGCCCCAAGGGGTGGCGCTCCTTTTGGCCGCCGTTATCGGCGGACTGTTCGTGGCGCTCGCCGGCGCGGCGCGAATCCTCCAGCTCCGCAGCCGGATGCAGGGGAGGCTCCTCAAACACCACCGTGGGCACGGGCACAAGCGGGCCGAATCGAAACAGGGTTCACACGAACCCACCGAACCGGCCACGGAGACGCCGCCCGACTGATCCCCGTCGGGCGGACAGCTCGGCCGTTCGCGTCTCATCGGCCGGGACAATCCGTCGCCACCGCGAGTCGGCCCGTGCGAGCGTGCTCAGCGCGCACTCTGACGGGGCTCCGCGATCCCTACGGTGCCGGCAGTTGCTCCCCGGGTCCCGGCCGGTGTGTCACGGCCCGAACGGCGGCCTCGGCGGCACGTGCGGCCGCGAGCCTCGCGTCCCTCGAGAAACGGACCAGCGGGGACACGCATCCAGGGTGCTTCAGGAAGTACCGGGCGATCGCCCCCGGCCGCAACGAGCCGTCCGGGTTGATGAGGCCGAAGACCTCGGCGTCGAGACTGCCGTCGGTCGCGCGGTCGCTGATCGCCCGGACAACCGACCACGGGATGTTGCGAGCGGTGCAGGCCTGCGCGATGGCGGCCGTCTCCATCTCCAGGCAGACGACACCGGCTTGCCGCAGCGCCGCGATGGCGTCGGGCTCGATGATGAGTGCCTGGGTCGTCCACATCGTGCCGTCCGGTTCGCCCCCGCCGAGCCTGTCCGGGCGGTATTCCACACCGGTCGCGGCGTCGACGACCACCTCGGGCACGACGAGTGTGCCGATGACCATCTCGGCTGCGAGGGCCCCGGCGATGCCGACGACGACGACCCGCTCGATCTCGACCGCCGCGCAAAGACGCGCCACTCCCCGGCCGGCGAGCACGCCACCCATGCCCGTGACGATTCCCACGACCGGTCGACCCTCAACCGAGCCCCGGTACAGGTCGAGCGAGCCCACACGGGCGGGCTTCAATGCGAGCTTGCGCCTGAGCGGCGCGAGCTCCATCGGCATCGCACAGACGAAGGCGACGGATCCCGGCATGGGAGGCACGATGCTAGCGGGGCGGGGTGCGGCCCCCCGAAGGACCCGGGGGTGTCAGCCCCGCCGCCGCGATAGGCAGCAGTGCTTGAACTTCACGCCGCTGCCGCACGGACAGGGGTCGTTGCGCGAGGTCGCGCGCCACAGCTTGCGCTCCTCGCGCTCGGCGGCCTCGAGCTCGGCCATGATCGCCGCCGGGGAGCGGCCGAGGCGTGAATGGGCCGCCATCGCCTCGAGCTTGGGCCGGGCGTGGCAGAAGAAACGGCGATAGCCCGCGCAGAGGTAGTTAAGGCCCGCTTCGCCGTCGGGGGTGGTCGCGAAACGGTCCTTCGGGCATCCTCCGTTGCAGTAGGCGCGGACAGGACAGGCCCGGCAGTACGCCGGCAGGGAATCGCGCTTGGCCTCGCCGAAGGCGCGTTGGACGGGCCCGCCGACCAGGACGCCGATCCCGTCCCCCGTCACGTTGCCGAGACGGTGCGCCGGGTCGACGAAGTGGTCACACGAGTAGACACCCCCGTCGTGCTCGACGGCGAGGACCCGCCCGCAGGTCTCGGCGACGATGCAGAGGTTGGCGGGCCTGCCGCTCGCGACGAGCAGGGATTCGAGGAAGTTCTGCACGCCGATCCGGCCGACGTCGTGGCGGACCCACTCGTCGAAGACCGCGCAGAGGAACTCCCCCATCGCCTCGGGCGACACCGACCAGGGCGAGACGCCCCCCTCCGGATCTCGCAGCACGACCGGCAGGAACTGGAGCCAGCGGACGTCCTCGGCGAGGAAGAACCGGTAGACCTCGGTGGGAGCGGCGGCGCTGCGGGCGTTGAGGGTGCACAGCACGTCAGGCTCAATGCCGTGGGCGCGCAGCGCGTGAAGGCCCCGCATCACCCGGGCGTGCGTCGGGCGACCCCGCCGGTCCGGCCGGCCGGCGTCGTGCAGGCGGGCTGGACCGTCGAGGCTGAGACCGACCGAGAAGCGGTGCTCGGCAAGGAAGGCGCACCAGGTGTCGTCGAGCAGGCTGCCGTTCGTCTGCAGGTTGTTCTCGCAGGTCCAGCCCTCAGGGATGTAGCGCGCCTGGAGTTCGAGCGCCTCGGCGTAGAAGGAGGTCCCGGCGAGGGTCGGCTCCCCGCCGTGCCAGACGAAGTTGACGACCGGGCCGGGACTCGCCGCGATGAGCTCCCGGACGTAGGACTCGAGAACCCGACGGTCCATCCTGAACCGCTCGCCCGGGCCGAAGAGACTCGACTTCGCGAGGTAGTAGCAGTAGCCGCAGGCGAAGTTGCAGATCGGGCCGACGGGTTTGACCATCGCGACGACGGGCTCGACGGCGGTCACCTCCGACCCGCCGCGCGGTACTCAGAGTGAGCCGGCCAGCGGCGCCAACTCGCTGCTGAACAGGCTCATGATCGCCTGCTCGGTCCTCTGCTCCTGGGCGTGGTTCTCGAGGAAGGAGGCGAAAGCGACGAGGTCCCCCGGCTGAAGCACCGCGAGGAACCCGTTCACCTCGTCGGACATCGTCAGCACCGGGCTCACGAACCACTGACCGTTCTCCTGCACGGTCACAAATCCAACCGCCGGCCGGAACTTCGTGAGCCGATCGAGAAGCGGGCGCAGAGACGGCGGGAAGGCCGCGATCAGCGACCCGAGGACCTTGGACACCATGACCTTCGAAGGGCATTCGCGCGCGGTTCCCGCGGCGGTGGAGACAGTCAGGCACCCACCTTCCAAGCCGAACGTCTCGCCGTGGTACTTCACCGAGAGGCCGAGGTCGCCGACTTTCACGAACGTCCCGCCGGCGACGGCCGAGCTCGACAGTGCGAGGCTCGTGATCTTCACGGTCACGAGCGAGCGGGCGTGCGCCAGTTCCGCGCCCGCCCTGGGAACGAAGAGGGGCGCGTAGCTCTGCAGCGCCCCCATTTCGCCTGGCGGAAGATCACTTAGCACCCCCCCGAGGTTGAACGCCGCCGTGTCGTCGAGCAGCGCCCGCACCGCGCCCTCGGGGGTGCTCGCCCCGACGGCGACCACGGCCCCGCTCGCCGGCGGCGACGCCGGGCGACCCGCCGAGGTCAGGGCGTCGTAGGCGATCGTGTAGCCGAGGCTCACGTACCAGGTTCCGCTGACGTTCTCGGTCACGATCGCCTCGCGACCGGTCGAGACGGCTCCCGTCGACGTCTCGATCTTCTGCGGGAGCCTGCCAGCGACGAGTCCGCTCACGAACGACCCGATCGGCAGCTTGCGGGCGTCGAGCGTCCCCGTGACCGAGCCGCCCGTGAGCCTGACGGCGACGAGGGTCGGGCTGAGCGTCGTGGTCGACATTGTGACGCCCTTGAACTGGAACGACATCCCGCCCACCGAGCTGAGATCGAGGCTGTGCGACAGCACGTTCAGCCGCCCGAGCTCGTCGACGAATCCCGTCATGCCCGGCTCGAGCGCCGCCCGCTCTCCGGGGACGATCGCGTCGAGCGCGCCAAGCAGATCGCTGTGATCGGCAGCGGCGAGCAATCTCGTCACCGCCGAAACCGGCGTCGGGGAGCCGCCGGAACCGCCGGAGACCGCCACCGCCGTCCCGACACCGCCGCCAACGAGGCACACCGCGACGATGACGGCCGCGATTCTGCGGCCCTTCCGCCCGATCCCCCGCCCTGGCGCAGCCGGCTGCTCACCGAGGCCCCCCGAAACGCCCGAAGGTTCGATCCCGTCTGTCATGGGCCGAAAGCTAGCCGAACGCCGCGAGGACCGAGAGGACGACCGTTGCCGGGACGCCGAGGGTCCCGAACCACGGCCCGGCGTCGGCGCGCGCGCCGAAATTGGCGATGGCGAAGATCGACGCGGCGGCGAGCACCATCCCGGCCGAAGACTCGGCCATCGGGTTGCGCGCCGCCCTCGCCCTCCAGCACATGGCCGAACGTGCCGAGGCGATCCACGACGCGGCGGCGCGCCTCGGGATGGTCCTGGCGGAAGATCGGGGACGCGCTCGGCGTCGCCGCGCACCTCGACGCCCCCGGTCCCGGTCTTCGAGACCCGTCCCCGCCTGATGCTGATGGCAGTCCTGAGGACGGTCTCCTCCTCACGCCCCGCGCGAAGGGCGCGCGGGAGGAGGCCGGGCGGCCGATCCGCCGCGGCCAAAAGGCGCGCCCGCTGGAGGTCCTGGCGAGATTGGCGCGGCGCGAGCCACCCGACCCCGGCGCCGTGCTGCTCGACGCCTCGGCGTGGACGGCACCAGCCTGCGCGATCGACCCGTCGCGCCCCCCGCCGCCTGGGTCTGCCGCCGGCGACCCGGACGGGCAATGATGCCGGCGAACGGCCACATCGGTATGTTTGCGGGCGTGATCTCCCGCACCGTCATCCTCGACCTCGACGACACCTTGATCGTGGAGGAGGAGGTGGCGCGGACGTCCCTGCGGCGGGCCGCCGGGCTCGTGGCCGGCCGGGACCCCGGAACCGTCGTCGACGTCGTGTTGGCGGCGGCCCGCCGGATCTGGCGCGCCGGCCCCGACTACCCGCTCTGCCACCAGCTCGGCTTCGCCTCCTGGGAGGGCCTCTGGGCGACGTTCGAGGGCGGCCCCCCGATCCTCGACGACGTCCAGGCGTGGGCCCCCGTCTACCGACAGGAGGCCTGGCGCGCCGCCCTCGCCGAGCTCGGCATCGACGACCCGGCCCTCGCCACGTCACTGTCCGACGCCTACGTGGCGTCGCAGCGCTCGGGTCATCCGCTCATCGACGGCGCGGCCGAACTCGTCCATTCGCTCGAAGGCCGCTGCCGACTCGGCCTGCTGACGAACGGTCCCGCCGACATCCAGCGGTTCAAGATCGCCTCGACCGGCCTCGGCGACTGCTTCGGTGCCGTGGTCATCTCCGGCGAGGTGGGCCTCGGCAAGCCGGACCCCGACATCTTCGCCCTAACGCTCGCTCAGCTCGGCGCCAAGGCGGAGTCGGCGGTCATGGTCGGCGACAGCTGGGAGCGCGACATCATCGGCGCGCTCGACGCCGGGCTCGAGGCCGTGTGGGTCGCGGCGGGCCGCGCGCTTCCCGAGAAGCGCCCCAGCGTCACCGTCGTCGGCTCGGTCGGTGAGCTGGTCGGCCGCAGCCTCTGATCCGGCGCCGCACGACGACGTGACGGCCCCCGGTACGCGCCGGGGGCCGGAGACGACCCTCACTAACATGACGGCGATGACCGAGGTCACCGTGGCCGCCCAGGTGGACGGGACTTTCCGCGTCGACGTGCGCGGCGATGGGACCACCACGACGCACTTCGTCAGCGTCCCCGCGGGCTATCCCGCCGCCCTCGGCTGCGACGGCGTGCCCAACGAGCGGCTCGTCCGGGCTTCGTTCGGCTTCCTGCTGGAACACGAGCCGGCGACCTCGATCCTGCGGCGCTTTCACCTCGACCAGATCGCCGACTACTTCCCCGAGTACCCCGCGACGATCGCCACGCGCCTGCGCGGCGCCTGAGCCCGCGAGCACCTCGCCCCGGTGCCGGGGACGGGTGACAACTCAGGACCCGCCCAGCTTGTAGCCGATCGCGCGCAGCAAGCCGATGCGGTCGGCGACGTCCTCGGCGCCCTCGACGCCGAGCGGCGGGCTCCCGTCGATGACGCCGAGGATTCCCCGCCCCAGGGCGGTCTCGGCGACGATCACCTCGACGGGATTCGCTGTCGCGCAGAAGACCGAGCAGACCTCGACGACCTGCTTGATCTGGTTGAGCACGTTGACCGGGTAGCCGTCGCGCAGGAACACGACGAAGCAGTGCCCGGCGCCGATCGCCTCGGCGTTGCGCGCCGCGAGGTCGGTGAGCTCGTCTTCGTTGCCCGACTTCCGGACGAGCCGCTTCCCGGAGGCCTCGCAGAACGCGACGCCGAAGCGCAGGTGCGGGCTCGACCCGACGAGGACCTCGTGGAGATCCTCGACGGTCTTGATGAAATGCGATTGGCCAACAATCACGTTGAGCTCGTTCGGGATCTCGAGCTCGACCGTCGAAAGTTCGAGTGCCGCCATCGTCTCTCCTAGATCCGCTGCCTGGCGCCGAGCGTACAAGTCCGTTCGCCGCCCGCGCCCGAACGTTCCGGGCCGCGCCGACGGCGTCGGGCCCTCAGCCCACCCGCCCCTCGACGTAGGCCTTGGTGCGCGGGTCGAACGGTGAGGTGAAGACCTCGGCGGTCGGGCCGGTTTCCGCGAGCTCGCCGACGCGATCGTCGCCGAGCAGGAAGATCGCCACCCGCTCCGCGACGCGGGCCGCCTGAAACATGTTGTGGGTGACGAGGACGATCGTGATCTCCGGTGACAGCGCCGTGATGAAATCCTCGATCTTGGCGGTGGCGATCGGATCGAGCGCCGAGCACGGCTCGTCCATGAGGAGGACCTCCGGTTCGACGGCCAGGGCCCGGGCGATGCAGAGCCGCTGCTGCTGGCCACCGGATAGGCGGATCGCCGGCTCGCGCAGTTGGTCCTTCACGCTGTCCCACAGCGCGGCGTGGTGCAGCGCGACCTCGGCGGCCTCCCGCAGGAGGGACTTTTTCCGGATGCCGTTGAGCCGCAGCCCCGCCACGACGTTGTCGAAGATGCTCATCGTCGGGAACGGATTGGGTCGCTGGAAGACCATGCCGATCCGGCCGCGCACGAGCTCCGGCCGGATCCCGGCTCCGTAGACGTCGAGCCCGCCAACGTGGATCGACCCCTGGACCCGCCCGCCGGTCTGGTCGTGGAGCCGGTTGATGGCGCGCAGCAGGGTGGTCTTGCCGCACCCCGACGGGCCAACGAAGGCGGTCACCTGTCGGGTGGGGAGCTCGAGGGTGACGTTGCGCACCGCGCACTGCCGCCCGAACGAGACGGTCACGTGCTCGAGCGTGATCGCCGGGGGAGCCAGCGGATCGGGGACGGAGCGCGTCGCGGCGGAGCGCGTCGCGACCGATCCGAGGGTCGACGCGCCCGCTGGGTGCGGCGCGAGCGCCTCTCCCGTCCCGTCGGTCGTGATCATCGGCGCGTCGTCGGTCATGTCGTCCTTTCCGTCCAGCTCATCTCGCCTTACGGGTGAGGCCCCAGGCCACGGCCCGCGACGCGACGCTGAGCACGAGTACGAATGCCAGCAGCACGAAGGCGGTCGTCCACGCGGTCTGCTGGGCCGCGGGCAGCGCCTGGCTCCCCTCGGAGAAGATGAGGAGTGTCATCGCCGCGGTCGGCGCCGCGACGGTGAAGAGCAGTGGAGCCGTCTCCCCGACGCCGCGGGCAACCGCCAGGAGGTTCCCCGCGACGAGCCCCGGCAGCGCACCACGCAGCACGACCGAGCGGGCGACACGGCTACGCGGGGCGCCCAGCGCGACGCCCGCCTCCCACAGGTCCACCGGCACGGTCCGCATCGCCTCCTCGTCGGCGCGGATCATGATCGGCACCATCAACACGGCGATGGCGAAGCTCGCGGCGAGGTCGGAGAAGTGATGCAGGCCGCGCACGACGAGCTCGTAGGCGAAGATGCCGATGACGATCGACGGGACGCCGGTGAGGACGTCGGCGCCGAACCGGAGCACCCCGGCGAGGCGGCCGCGGCGCTCATACAGGAAAAGCGCCGTGAACAACCCGAGGGGCACCGAGATGGCGAGCGCCAACCCGACGATCTGCGCCGTACCGGCGATGGCCGTCGAGATCCCCCCACCGGGAACGCCCGGCGGCGTCGGGGCGTGGAGAAAGAACCCAAGCGAGAGGCCCCCGACTCCGCGGTCCACCGTGTAGCCGAGCTCCGCCACGAGCGGCGCCAGCCCGACCAGCAGCGCCACCAGGCACGCGAGCACCCCTGTCCGACCGGCGAAGCGACGACGCCGCAGTGACCGCCGCGCGGCCCGTTGCACGAGCTCGCGGCGCCGGCGGGCCGCCTGCCCGTCGTCGGCGTCGAGCGGCACGCCCCCCAGGGCCACGGCAGGCGAGACGGCGGGGCTCACGACGGGATCCGCTCCCGCGTCAACAGGCGCGCCGCGTTGGCGCGCAGAAGCGCCTGGCCGCCGAGGTTGACCGCGACGGTCAGGGCGAGGAGCACGACCGCCAGCGCCACGATCGAGCTCGCCCCGAGCCCGGGGTTGGCCTCGGCGAACTGATTGATGATCGCCGAGCCGAGCGTGGCTCCGGGGCCGATCAGCGAGTGGGGAATCGACGGCTCGTTGCCGATCACCATCGCCACCGCGATGCTCTCGCCGAGCGCGCGGCCCATCGCCAGCGTGATCGCGGCGGCGATCCCCGAACGCGCCCCGGGGATGACCGCCCTGCGGACGACCTGCCAACGGGTCGCGCCGAGCGCGAGGGCGGCCTCGCGATCCGCCACCGCCACCCCGCCGAGTGCCGTCCGGCTCAGGGCGACGACGGTCGGCAGCGTCATCACCGCCAGCACGACCGACGCGAGCAAGATGCCCGGGCCGTAGGCGTGCCCGTGGAAGAACCAGCTGGCGAGCGGCACCGAGCTGAGCGCCGGCTCGACATCGCGCGCGAACAGCGGCGAGAGCACGATGAGCCCCCACAGGCCGACGACGATGCTCGGGATTGCTGCGAGCAGATCGATCGCGGCGGAAAGCGGGCCGGCCAGCCAGCGCGGCGCGAGCTCGGACAGGAACGCCGCGGCACCGAGGCCGACCGGCACGACGAGCAGCATCGCGACGCCGGTCGTGACCAGCGTACCGACGACGAGGATTCCGGCGCCGTATTCGCTGGCGGCGGGGTTCCACGTTCCCGACCAGACGAAGCCGATTCCCGAGTGCGCGAACGCCTGGTCCGCTCCCGTCGCGAGACTGACGACGAGGCTGACGAGCAGCAGGGCGAAGAGCCCCGCGGCGATCCAGCGGGACGCCGAATAGACGCGGCCCCGAGATCCGCGCCGTCGGCGGGCGAGCGTGTCGCGCACGCCGACGGCGGGATCCGAGCTTCGCAGTCTGCCCGGCGAGATCGAGCTCACCAGGGGATCTCGGTCAACCGGCGCGTCAGGACGCGAACAGCCGTGCGCCCATCGAGGTCTCGACCTCCTCGATTCCGCTCACCGCGAGCTGGACGTCGACCGCCGGCATTGGCGCGTAGCCGAGAGCGGCAGCTGCCTTCTGGCCCTGGGTCACGACGTAGTAGAGCAACTTTCCCAGCGCGATGCCCGTGTCGAGATTGGGCTGCTTGCGGTAGACGAGCGTCCAGGAGAAGTTGGCGAGCGGGTAGGTGCCGACTCCGGGCCGGTCGATGATGTCAAAGCGGAACGCGCCGATCTTGGGTGAGTTCGTTCCCGCGGCGGCGATCGACCGCTCGGACGGCAGGAGGAACCTGCCGGCCAGGTTCTTCAGCGCCACGTTGGTGAAGCCGGACTGGAAGGCGTAGGCGTACTCCACGTAGCCGATCGCCCCGGGGGTCTGGTGGATGTAAGTGGCGACACCCGAGTTGAGCTGCTCACCGACGCCGACATTCGGCAGCGGCCAGGTCTTGGACGGCTTCGACGTGCCGATCGCGCTCACCCACGCCCGGGTGGTACGGATGAGGTAGGCGTCGAGGTCCCAGCCCGGTCCCGACGAGTCGGCCCGGTGCACGGGAACGATCGTCAGGTTCGGCAGGTCCTTGAGGCCCGACACCTGGGCGATTCTCGAGTCGTCCCAGTTCGTGATGGTCCCGTCGAATATCGCCGCCAGCGTCGGCCCGTCCAGCTTCAGTTTCCCCTGCTTGATCCCGGGAAGGTTGTAGCTGACGGCGACGCCTCCGAGGTCGACCGGGATCTGGATGATCTTGCCAGCGGTCGCCTCGGCGAGGTCCGTCGACGCCATCGGGATCTCCGAGTCCCCGAAGTTGACGGTGTTCTGCTCGATGTCGGCGACCCCGACGCTGCTCCCGGCTGGCGAGTAGTTGACCGTCGTCTGGCTGTTCGCCTTGTTGTAGTCGTAAAAGACCCGCTGGAAGAACGGTTCGATCGAGTTGGCGCCGGCCCCGTTCAGGGTGACCGCCGCCGGCGTCGTCGTGTCGGTCCTCTCGTTCAACACGCCGCCCGGGGCCAGTGTCGCCGTCGCCGGCGCCACCCGCGCCAAGTCCGCCTGGCCTGCCAGGGCCGCCCCCGCGGTGACCCAGGCGCCGCCGCCGAGGGCCAGGAGCGGAATGAGAAGCGGGATCGTGATGCGGCGCAGCATTTATCCTCCAGTTCTGTCGGGGACGTTGTCAGCCATCGTCGACTAACTCCTGCGACTTTATCGACTTAGTTGACTCACTTGTCGCGATCTGCCACATCAGATTTCCGACTGTCGCGGCTGCCCGGAGCTCCCGCCGGCGGATGGAGACCCCGACGGCGGGCGACGTGTCCCGGGAAGAATCTCCCCATGGCCCCAGCCCGCCTACGGCGACCGGCTCTCCTGGCCCGGGTCGACGGGCGCGGACGACGAGCACCACGACCGGCCCCACGAGACGTCGAGCGGCAGGTGACCCTCTCGGTCGACACCGACCCTCTCCCCGGGGGATCCCGGGCTTGGAATCCCGAGTGGCTCGTCGTGCGGGCGACAGCCGCGTCCCAGCCTTCGTCGTTCTGCGCTGCGGCGGGACGGCGGCGGCCCGACTCGTCGGCTATGAGGACGACGCCGCCGGGGAGATGTCCGACGACCTCCCCTCCCCCGGCGCACCTGACGAGGATCGCCCTGGGCGGCGGTTCACCTGCGGCGGCCCGGCGAGGGAGGGCGGCGTCAGCGACAAGTTCTTAATGTGCCCTCTGGCCCATCGTCGTTCGGCGGATAAAACCCCAGGGTGCGGACGTGAGCGCTCTGGCCCCGCCGAGGGACGAGGGGGGCAGGGCGCCAACGGCGCCCGCCCCTTGTTCAGGGGGTCCAGTCGACCAGCACGTCGGGGAGCGGGCTTTCGGGTGGAGCGCTCAGGTCGACGCCAGTCAGATCCTTGACTTGGCCGCGAAACCAGATGGAGAACTCGTCGCCGGAGGTGGCGAGTTCCGTGAACGCCTTCTCGATGTCGGGAGCCTCGAACCAAACCAACATGAAGCTCCCCATCGGGGTCTCCTGCAGAGCCCAAGTCTCCCGGATCAGTCCCGACCTAGCCGCCTGAGCCTCGAACCCCGTGCGGCGCTCCCCCATGCACGCCGCCGCGAAGTCCCTTCCTCCTTGTTCTTTACCGGGAAGGATTGGGAACACGCCATTGAACACTGCCATCGGGCTCTCCCCCTTGTTCGTCTGCCTTAGCACCGGAGACACTATCGGCGGCTCGGCCACAACGGTGCTCCCTGAAGGATCGACTGCGAGCCCGGATGGCAGGTCAAGAGCGGTGGAAAGCGCTTTCGTTCCATCCGTCAAGGGGGAATCTGAACCGCCTCCCGCCACGACATACAGAACATCTCGAACCCAGCTCTCGGTCGACGACGCCAGGTAGCTGGGCCGTGCTGATCCGACAGCGAGACTCTTAACGAGACCGTGGCCGCTGTCAGCGACAAGTTCTTAATGTCGCCAGTACCTGGGTGGGGGGTTCGCGTCGGAGAGCCGACGGCGCGCATCTGGGACTGGTAACGAGGCGTACGCGGCGGGTGACCACCGAACGCCGAATAGGGCGTTGATGGGGCTGCCGAAGGCTTCGTCGACGGCTGGGTGCAGATCGGCAGTTATGGCGCGGCTTCGGCCTACGGCTTGGTCGGTTAGCCCGCGCTGGAGGACGGGGCGCCGTCGCGTGGGCGCGTGCCGCTCGCGTCCTGTTTCGTTCCCACGATGCAGCGCGCCACGCCGGGAACCCGGACCTTGCCTTTCTTCTCGAACGCGCTCACCTTCGCAATGGCGTTTGCCCGAATCCGCTCCCGCGCCGGTTCGTCGACCTGCTGAAGCGCCGCAACTGCGAGCGAGACGTGCTCGCTGATCATCTCCCAATACTGCTCGGGCGATCGCGTCACGAGTTCGACGTCGACGTCCCACTCGGCAACGTCGCGCAGCCCCGCGCCCTCGTACAGGGCACTGACATATCCCGGGGCAGCGCACCGAAACATATTCGGTCCGTCCAGTTCGGGTGGCGCCACCACCGCCTCGGTCGCGATTGCCTGCATGGCGATCGTCGTCCACGGGTTTTCCTCGGGCTTGACCCATACCGACGAGCAGAGACGTCCGCCCGGCTTCAGCACGCGCGCGAACTCGGCCGTCGCCTTGCCCATGTCGGGGAAGAACATGTACCCAAAACGCACCGAGACGCTACCGAACGTCGCGTCGTTGAACGGCAGATCATCGGCGCTGCACACCTTCGTCTCGATATTGGCGACCCCTTGAGCCCTGGCTCGTCGCGCGGCTACGTCCAGCATCTCCGCTACGAGGTCGGTCAGCACGACGCGTCCCTTCGGCGACAGTCTCGCGATGCTCAAACCCGGCTCACCCGTGCCCGCGGCAATGTCGAGATGCTGTTGATCTTCAGCGATGTCGAGACGTTCGATAATCGCTGCGCTGACTGGGGCCAGCTGCTCCATGATGACCGAGTCCCACTTCTCCCAGCCCAGAGAGAGGCCGGCCCACGTCGCTCGCTGAACGTCTCGGATCTCATCGTCGCTCGGCACATCGGCCCTCCCGCTATCGATGTATCCAAGGAACACGAAGGCACTCCTTGGCGGCAGTACATGATCGCCGATCCGCGCTCGCTCTGACCTGGATCACGCGGTGGCGCGAGGCAAGCAGAGCGACGGTTTTCGTGCATGGTGGCGGCTGGATGTGGGCGGGTGCGTGCCCTGTATCACAGCACCTGCAAACGGCATGGGGGCTTCCTTCGGTTTGCGGGACGGGGGCTGGGGCTGCGCCCCAGTAGTGCGAGCTTTCGTCGCTGACGTGCTGGGCGACGATCTGGCGAGGTCGCCGGTGATCCGAGAGACAACCCTCCTCCCTCTCCACTGCGGGGTCCGCCACCTCGCCGAGGCCGCACACCGCAGGTGCTGCGTCGCGAACAGCCGGCGATGCGAGGTCGAGGTGGAACCGACGTCCCCTAGATCGACCGACGGCCATCGCGGAGAACGGGAGCCCCACGGGCCCCCGGCGCCGGCCCGTCGCGAAGGTGCCCGCCGATCGGCGAGAATCGACTTGCGATGCGCTTCCCCACTGGTCGGCCACGCGGGCGGTTCACCAATCGCACCGACGCGGGCAGGCAGCTCGCCGCAGCCCTCGAGGAGTACCGCGGAACCGACACCGTCGTCACGGGACTGCCCCGCGGGGGCGTGCCCGTCGCCTTCGAAATCGCTGAGGCTCTCGGGCTGGCGCTCGACGTGATCGTCGTGCGCAAACTCGGCGCACCCCGGCAGCCCGAGCTCGCGCTCGGCGCCGTCGGCGAGAACGGCGTCCGGGTCCTCAACGCCACCCTGGCGGCCGCCGCGGGGATCGGTCACGACGTGCTCGCGGAGATCGAAGGACGGGAGACGGCCGAGGTGGCCCGGCGCGCCGATCTCTTCCGCGCTGGACGGGAGGGTGTCGCCCTTACCGGGCACCGTGTCATCGTCGTCGACGACGGCGTCGCGACCGGTGCCACGACCCGTGCCGCCTGTCAGGTCGCCCGTGCCCAGGGCGCTACCAGGGTCGTCCTCGCCGTCCCCGTCGCCCCCGCCGAGGCGCTCCCCGCGCTCGCCGGCTCGGTCGACGAGCTTGTCTGCCTGCTGGCGCCGGTCGGGTTCAACGCCGTCGGCGAGTGGTACGTGGACTTCGCCCAGACCTCGGACGACGAGGTCGTCGAGTTGCTCGCCCGGGCCGCGCGCAGAGCCGGCCCCTGAGACCTCCGTCCGGACGAGGACGCTACGTCGTCCCGTGGAGCTCGCGGATGCAGTCGATGAGGATGTGGATGGCCGTGGCGAGCGTGTTGAGGTCGCCGCCCTCCGGCCGGTCGGCGGCGATCCGCTGGACCCGCCGGTCGATCTCGGCGAGCTGGTCGGCGACGTCCGAAGCGATCGTGTGGTGGAAATCCGATACCACCTGCCACTCCGGACCTGCGGGAACGGGCTCGGGCTGACGTCGGCGCCGCATGCGGACCTCCTCTAACGTCCTTACCGAGATGTTAGGTCGACCGGCCCCAATCCGGAATCGGGACCCCGTCCGTCCCCCCGACCGCCCGTCGCTCGGGCGCCGACGGCGTCGCACGAGCGGCGGCGCTGGGAGCGCGCGAGCATGTTGCCGCCGTTACAGCGGGACCACAGCCGACCTCGAGGGGGTGACCGCAGCCCCGCGTCGGCGGTCGCGATACCGTCGAGACCACCGGGTGCCATTCGCTTCGAGGAGGTCGGTCGTGACGATCAAGATGAAGGTCGCCGGGGAACTCGCACAGTCGGTCACCTGCCAGCTCGAGCAGGGGCAGACGATCTACACGAACTCGAACAAGTTCCGCTGGAAGACGACGAACGTAACGATGGAGACGCGCCTCAGCACGCCGCCGGGCACCGACGATTCGGGCGCTCCGGCGAAGAAGGGCGGCCTCCTGCAGCAGGCGCTGTCGACGGCGACCGACGTCGGCAAGCGCGTGCTTTCCGGCCAGAGCCTCGCCTTCCAGTGGTTCCGCCCCGAGGGGGGCTCCGGACTCGTCTCCTTCGGCGGGAACCTTCCCGGCCAGATGCGCGTGATCGAGCTCGACGGGACGACGGGCTGGTTCACGGAGAAGGAGGCGTTCATCTGCGCCGAGGACAGCGTGAAGTTTGGCATCGCGCTCTCCAAGTTCCGCTCCGGCCGGCGCAGCGGCGAGGGCTACATCCTCGAGCACTTCACCGGCTCCGGGACCTTGCTCGTCAGCGGTGGCGGGACGCTCATCGACCTCGATCCCGCCAACTACGGTGGCAAGATCCAGGTACACGCCGGGGCGCTCGTCGCCTTCGCCGAGACCATCGAGTACGGGGTCGATTACGTCGGCGCGCTCAACATGCAGACCGTGATGACCGCCGCCTTCGGTGGGCAGGGACTGAGCCTCATCACGCTGTCGGGCAGCGGGCCGGTGATCCTGCAGTCAACGCTGCACTACAACCTCGAGACCGAGGAGCGCAACGAGGACGAGAGGCGCGGCATGCGTCAGGGCGGCGGCCTCCTCGACAGGCTCTAGGCGACCGATGATTACCGATTAGGAGGAAGCCATGCCGTTCATGGACAAGATGAAGGCCGGTGCCGCCCAGGCGGCTCAGAAGGCTCAGCAGGCCGCGAAAGCCGGGCAGGCCAAGATCGATGAGGCGAAGGCCAAGCGCGAGCAGGACGCGATGTTCCGCGACCTCGGCGCCGCCGTGTACGCCGAGCGCACGGGAACCGGCGACGGCTCCACGGCGGGCGAGATCGACCGGCTTGTCGCCGCGCTGAAGGATCACCAGGCGACCGTCGCCGCCGCGGCGGAGGCCGCCGCCTCGCAGGCACCCGCCAGCACGGGGAGCTCCCCCGGCCCGGCGGCCGCTTCGGGGGACTTCAAGCTCGACGACTGAGCCGACACCCGGTACGAGAAGAGCCCGGCCGCAGGCCGGGCTCTTCTCGTACCCTGGTCGAGAGATCAACGCTCGACGACGACGACCGTTCCGGTCGCGGAGGTCAGGCCGAGCCGCTCGAGGCGGCCGATGATGCCGTAAGTGCCGGGGACCAAGGTCTCAGGCGCGATCGTCGCCAACCTGACCGGGACCTCGATCGCCGCACCGGGCGGGACGAGGATGGTCTTCCCGGGGCGATTCGGGCGGGACGGCAGCTCGTCGTCGCGCGAGGCGAGCAGGCGCCGGTTCGACGGCAGCTCGAGCAGCCAGGCGACGACCTCGAGCGGCGTGTCGCCGTCGGCCGACCACAGCTCGCTGCTCGTGTTCTTCACCTTGGCGTAGAGCTGCGGGGGCTGGCCGCGCACGATGACCAGCTCGACCGGCCACATGAGCTCGAGGTCCTTGGTCGGCGACATGCTCGTGACGACGGCGTGCAGGTTGCGAGCGGCGCTGCCGGCGCGCCAGATGCCGGACTCGAGTTTCAAGGGCGCGACGGCCCATTCACCCTCGACCCCTGGCTCCGGGGCGCAGTAGACCCGGTTCATCTGGTCCTCGTAGGCGAGGCGCCAGCCGGTCGACGGGAGGAAGCGCCAGGCGTTGAGGACCTCACGGCCGTAGAAGGTCCCTCCCCGGGCGAGGACCTCGTCGATCGGCGTCCCTTCCCCGCTCAGGGTACGGGCCTCGATCACCCATTCGCCCAGCTGGACCATCTGGCCCAAGGTCTCGGTCGCTTGGAGATGCTCCGCCTCTGTCGTGTTCTGCATACCACGCAGTGTGGCATCATGACCACTCTCAGTCAAGATGAAATCCATATTCACCACTACTCGTGGTTGATGCCCAGTTGACTAGCGCTTCTGTGCCCGCGTGGTGGTCCAGCGGTGCCAGCACCCGCAGCGTCGGCGCAGGTGGCTGGCTCGCGGGCGATGGGACTGGGAGGGGACCGCGCGCCGAGCGTGGCCGAGGTGCGGGATCAGCGGAAGTCGCGGGAGCGCCCGACCGCCATGGCGAGCTCGAGCGGCTCGAGACGCTCGGCGACGACCGTGCGGGCCGCCCCGGCGCCCTCGAGCCGGCCCCGGACAAGGAGCGCCGGCGCCGAGGCGACGGACCCCCGGTGACGAGCCCACAGCCCCGGGGAGCAGATGACGTTGACGACCCCCGTCTCGTCCTCGAGGTTGACGAAGACCGTGCCGCCGGCGGTCGAGGGCCGTTGGCGGTGGGTGACGATGCCCGCCACGAGCACCCGGGCGGGGGCCATCGCCACGAGCGAGGCGGCCGGGGTGACGCCGCGGGCGGCGAGCCACTCCCGCAGCGGCGCGAGGGGGTGGTTGTCGGTCGACAAGCCCGTCGCCCAGAGATCGGCGGCGAGGGTGTCGATCTCGCTCATCGCCGGCAGGTCGGGCGCGACCGCCCCGGGGACCATACCCGGCAGGCGCGCCGGGCTCCCCCCGGCGAGCACGCCAGCGGCCCACAGCGCCGCCCGACGCGAGGTCGTACCCCCGGCCCGGGCGGCGCCAGCGACCGCCGCGAGCCCGGCGAGGGCGCCCGCCGTCGCCAGCGACTCGAGCTGCGCCCGCGTCGGACCGATCCGGCGGGCGAGGTCGTCGATGCTCGTATACGGCGCCCCGGCGGCGATCCTGCCGGCGAGCTCGGCCCCGATCCCCCGGATCGAGCCCAGCCCCAGACGCACCGCCGTCGCGCCGGCGTGGCCCGGGTCGTCGGTGAGGCGCGCCTCGGCGGCGCTTTGGTTCACGTCCGGCCGGAGCGCCACAACACCGTGGCGCCGCCCGTCGGCGGTGAGGCTCTCGGGCGACCAGAACCCCATCGGCTGGGAGTTGAGGAGGGCGGCGAGGAAGGCCCCGGGGTAGTGGTACTTGAACCACGCCGAGGCGTAGACGAGGTAGGCGAACGAGACCGAGTGCGACTCAGGGAAGCCGAAGTTGGCGAAAGCGGCGAGCTGTTCCCAGATCGTGTCGGCAACCTCGCCGGTGATACCCCGCGCCGCCATCCCCTCGTAGAGGCGTCCCCGCAACCGCGCCATGCGCGCCGCCGAGCGCTTGGCGCTCATCGCCTGGCGGAGCTGGTCCGCCTCGACAGCGCTGAACCCGGCGACGTCGATCGCGATCTGCATCAGCTGCTCCTGGAAAAGCGGCACGCCGAGCGTCTTGCTAAGCGCCCGCTCCAACAGGGGGTGGAGGTAGCGCACCTCCTCCTCGCCGTTGCGGCGGCGCAGGTAGGGGTGGACCGAACCGCCCTGGATCGGCCCCGGCCGGATCAGCGCGACCTCGACGACGAGGTCGTAGAAGACCCGAGGACGCAGCCGCGGCAGCGTCGCCATCTGGGCGCGGCTCTCGACCTGGAACACCCCGATCGAGTCCGCCCGGGCGAGCATGTCGTAGACGGCATCCTCCTGGGGGATCGTCGCCAGCTCCACCGTCTCGCCGTGGCGCTCACCTACGAGGTCGACCATGCGGTGGAGCGCCTCGAGCATGCCGAGCCCCAACAGGTCGAACTTCACGAGCCCGACCGCGGCGCAGTCCTCCTTGTCCCACTGGAGGACCGAGCGCCCGGATCGGCGGGCCCACTCGACCGGGCAGACGGCGATCACCGGCCGGTCGCAGATCACCATCCCCCCCGAGTGGATGCCGAGGTGTCGCGGGAAGCCCTCGAACTCGGCGGCGAGGCGCACCACCTCCGGCGGGATGCCCAACCCGCCGGGATCAGCCCCGGCCCGGGTACCGGGTGGCGCGGGGGGCGCAATGCTGGCGACAAAGGCTGTCCCGACCGCCGCCGACCAGGAGTCGATCGCGCCGGGCGGATAGCCGAGTGCCCGCCCGACGTCGCGGACCGCCGAGCGCGGGCGGTAGGTGATGACGTTCGCCACCTGGGCGGCGTGCTCCCGCCCGTAGCGGTCGTAGACGTAGGCGATGACCTCGTCCCGCCGGCCGGACTCGATGTCAAGGTCGATGTCCGGCGGCCCGTCGCGGGCGGGTGAAAGGAACCGCTCGAACAACAATCCGAGCGCCACGGCATCGGCGTTCGTGATCCCGAGGGCGTAGCAAACCGCCGAGTTCGCCGCCGATCCCCTCCCCTGGCAGTAGATGTTGGCGCGCCGGCAGAACTCGACGATGTCCCAGACGACGAGGAAGTAGCCGGGGAAACCGAGCATCTCGATGACGCCGAGCTCCCGGTCGATCGCCTCCCAGGCACCGGGGACGCGGGCGGCGGCGCGCGGGCCGTAGCGGCGGGTACCGCCCGCCTCGGCGAGTGTGCGCAGGAAACCCGCCTCACTGGTGCCCTCCGGCACCGGGAACGGCGGAAGGCCCGGGGCGATCAGCCGGAGGTCGAAGGCGCACGCCCGACCGAGCTCGGCGGCCGCCTCGACCGCCCCGGGGTAGCGGCGGAAGCGCCGCTCCTGCTCGGCCCCCGAACGCAACGAGGCCCCGGCCCACGGCGGGAGCCAACCATCCACCTCGTCGAGGCTGCGCCGGGCGCGCACGGCGGCGAGCGCCGTCGCCAACGCGTAGCCCGACGGCGTGGCGTAGTGCGCGTTCGCTGTCGCGACGA
This sequence comes from Acidimicrobiales bacterium, assembly GCA_050013835.1. GTDB lineage: Bacteria > Actinomycetota > Acidimicrobiia > Acidimicrobiales > Bog-793 > Bog-793. The sequence continues at coordinate 125,268 of JBEKEM010000001.1, read as the reverse complement.
GGCCGACGCCGGCACGGATCGCGAGCTCGGCGAGGACGTCGTTGCGTGCCTCGTCGAGCGGCGTGTTGTGGTCGAACAGCTCGACGACGACGTTGTCACGGCCGAAGGCCTCGACGAGGCGGGCGAGCTCGTGCGCCGCCGCGGCTGGACCGTGGGCGAGGAGCGCCGCCGGCACGGCACCCCGCCGGCAGCCGGTGAGGACGCACCAGTGGCCGTCATGGGCCCCGGCGAGGAGGGCGAGGTCGTAAGCGGGCCGGCCCTTCTCGCCCCCGGTGAGGTGGGCGCGGGCGATCGCCATCGACAGCTGGGCGTACCCCTCGGGATCCCGCGCCAGCACGACGAGGTGGACGGCCTCGGGGTCGATCGCACCGGCCCGCGCCTCGGGCCGGCAAGCCCCACCGGCCGGTAGCGAGAGCTCGGCGCCGAAGACGGTCGGCAGCGAGCACTCCCGGGCGGCGGCGGCGAAGCGGACGACGCCGTAGCACCCGTCGTGGTCGGTGAGGGCAAGCGCCTCGAGCCCGAGACGCGCTGCCTCCTCGGCAAGGTCCTCGGGGCTCGAGGCGCCGTCGAGGAAGCTGAAGTTCGAATGGCAGTGCAGCTCGGCGTAGGGCACCCCGCCGCGGGGAGGCTCGCGACGCTCCAGCTGGGGCCCGGCCTCGCGACCTGTCGCGCGCCACGCCCCGGCATGGGACGGCGTGCGGTCGTCACGCCGTCCCGAGAGGCGACGCTCGAGCTCGGACCAAGGGATGATCGGGTTGAACGAACTGATCGGACGACGATATCGAACGTATGTTCGATTCGCCAGCGGCCGCCAACTGCCCCGATGCCCCGCCGGTCGGCACCGTCAGGCGAGCGTGCTCACCGGCAGATAGCGCGGGCGAGGCGCCGGCCCGAGCGCCGCCTCGAGCCCGGCGGCGGCCGAGAGAAGCACGCCCTCGCTCCACGCCCGGCCGAGGAACGTCAGCCCGACCGGCAGCCCGTGCACCGCGCCGATCGGGACCGTGATCGACGGATAGCCCGCTACAGCGGCGATGCTGTAGCCGGCGCCGAGGAAGGTGTCGCCGATCACATGGTCGACCAACCACGCCGGCGACGTCGTGAGCACGGCCAGGGCGTCGAGGCCGCCGGCGTCGAGGGCCCAGTCGATCCCCCTCGCCCGCGAGCACCCGTCACAGCGCTCCCGGGCGGCACGGTACGCCCCGTCGTCCAGTCCCCCGGTCGCGGCGGCGCGCTCGAGGAGGTCCTGATCGAAAAGGGCGAGCTCGACGTCGGCGTGAGCCTCGTTGAACTCGATCACGTCGACGAGCGAGCGGGGCCCGCCGCCGACCGCCGCGGCCCGGGCCGCCAGGTACGCGTCGAGGCCGGCGTGGAATTCGTGGCAGAGCACGACGAGCTCGTCGTCGGGCTCCGCCTCTTCCTCGGCACCCGGGACCTCGACGTCCTCGACAACCGTTGCGCCAGCGAGTCGAAGCGCGGCGAGCCCGTCGGCGAACACTGCGTCCGAGGCGGCGTGGTAACCGGAGAAACGGAACCGGGGTCGCGGATTCTCGGCGCAGCGCGGGACGCCGATCCGCAGGCCGGCGAGACCGTCGGGCCGGCAGAAGGGCAGGTAGTCGGCGGGCAGGTCCGCCGGGCGGCGGGCGGACGCCGGATCCTGCGGGTCGGCGCCGGCGAGCACGCCGAGCAGCGCCGCGGCGCCGGCGACGGAGCGGGCCAGCGGCCCTGGCGTGTCCTGGCTGGCGGCGACCGGCACGACGCCCTCTCGGCTCACCAGGCCGACCGTCGGCTTCATGCCGACCAGCCCGGCGACGGCCGCCGGACTGAGGATCGAGCCGTCGGTCTCGGTGCCGACGGCGAGCGGCGCCAGTCCGGCGGCGACGGCGGCGCCGGAGCCCGACGACGACCCGCTCGGGCTGCGGTCGAGCGCGAACGGGTTGCGCGTCTGGCCGCCGACGGCGCTCCATCCCGACGCCGAGCGCGTCGAGCGGAAGTTCGCCCACTCCGAGAGGTTCGTCTTGCCAAGGACGATCGCACCGGCGGCGCGCAGCCGCCGCACGGCGAAAGCATCTCTCACGGGCGGAGCGGTCGCCAAGGCGAGTGAGCCGGCCGTCGAGGCGAGCCCGGCCGTGTCGAGATTGTCCTTCACGAGCACCGGGATGCCGTGCAGCGGCCCGCGCACCCGCCCCGCGGCGCGCTCGGCGTCGCGTTCCCGGGCGACGTCCATGGCCGCCTGGTCAAGGACGAGCACGGAATGCAGGCGCGGCCCGGCGCGGTCGAGGGTGGCGATCCGCGCGAGGCACGCCTCGGTCAGCGCGGCGCTCGTCGTCTCGCCGGTCGACAGCGCCAGTCCGAGGTGGGTGACGTCGGCGTAGACGAGCCCGGCGGAGGCGGGATGGGGATCGTCGACTTCTGGCCCGTCCATGGATCCTCCCAGCGGCTCGTTGGGAGGATTCTCGCCGTTTCCCGGGGCACGCGCCTCTCGTCAGTCGTAGCTCCCCTCGACGACCCAGCGGCCCCGGTCGAGGGCGAGCAGGCTCGCTTCCCCGTCCTCCGTGACGACCTGCAGCCGGGCGCGCCGGCGGCGCGCGGCCGTGTCCCACCACTGCTCGTCGATCGGCCACGGGCCCGCCCACGCGACGATCGCCGACGGCGGTTGTCCCTGGACGGCGAGTGTCGCCGGCACCCCGCTCGGCGTACCACGCCCGTCCACGCCGACGTGGCGGCCCTCGCCGTCGAACACCTCGGCGGGATGCGGCTCTAGCGGCACCACGGTCGGGTTCGGGCAGGGCAGCTGCCCGGGCCACGGCTGCGCGACGTTCTCAGGATGCGTCGGCGCGGGATCGCCGAACGGGACGAGAAGGACCCGCTCGGCCGGTCCCCGACCGCCGGCGAGCAGGGGGCGGACGACCTCCTCGGGCCCGAGCAGCCCCTGAACCCGGGCGAGCACCCGGGAGACCCGCTCGTCGTCGGTGCGCGGCCGCCCCCACAGCTCGAGCTGGCGGCCGGTGTCGGGGGCGACCTCGACCGGCACGAGCCGGACACGGGCGATCCCGGTCCGCTCGGTCGTCCCGTCCGGGGAATCACGCCGGCCGGCACCCGTGAGCCACGTCTCGAGCTGCCACCGGAGTCGCTCGGCGACGAGCGCCGGGGTCCAGGCCCCGTCGTGCGCCCAGCGGCGCGCGAGCCGGTCCCCCGTCGATGTCTCGACCTCGATCGCCAGAAGATTGCAGGCGAGCCCTTCGGCCCCGAGGGTCACACAGAGCCTCTCGGCGAGGTTCTTGGCGAGGAAGGCCGCCGTGTCGACATCGGTGGCGGGTGGCTCGAGGAGCGTCTCGACGGCGAGGTCGCGCCGCCGCGGGCGCACCCCGAGGACACGCCCGTCGAGCCCCCGGGCGAGCCGGTGGAGCCGCGCCCCGTCGGGGCCGAAGCGGGCGAGGACGTCGGCCTCGCCGAGCGCGGCGAACTCGCCGAGGGTCGTGATCCCGAGACGCCGCAACAGATCGGCGAGCTCCCCGCTCCCGATGCGCGCGACGTCGAACGGCGCGAGGAATGCCCTGGCCCCACCCCGGGGAACGATGCGGCCCAGTTGGGCGGCCATCGTCGCCGCGAACGGTCCGTCGGCGATCCCGACCCGCCACCACTCGCCGACGAGGGGCATCCTTTCGCCCCCGGGCTGCGGCGCCAGGCCGAGCCCGAGGTGTTCGCCGACGGCCCCGATCGCCCCCGCCACCGCGAGGGCGAAGGACTCCTCGCCCCCGAAGTACCGGGCCGGCCCGCGGGTCTCGAGGGCGGCCCACCCGGGGCGCCGGACGGCGACGGGCGCCCCGAAACCCTCGAGCGCGGCGACGACCGGCTCGAAGGCCCGAGCCTCGGCCCCAGGATCACGGGGGACGGTCGCGAGCCCGGCACAGCACGATTCCGCCTGGCGCCGGCGCTGGGGAGGGTGGACACCCGTCCGCCGGGCGGCCGCCGACGCGGCGATCACCCTGCCGTTGGCGACGACCGCGACCGCCTCCTCGGGCCGGTGCCCGGCGGCGCTGACCGGCCAGTCGGGGCACCACAGGACGAGCGCCCGCGCCGGGGTCGGGGTCCTCAACGCGCACCCGCCGACTCCGCCGCCTCCGTCGTGACCGGGAGCGCCGTCGGCTCGTCCCCGGGCAACGGCGGGAGCCAGAGACTGGCCTGCATCTCCCGCGGGGAGACGGCACGCCGGGTCGCGACGAGGTCGACCCGGTGGGAGCGCATCCGGCCGCTCCCCGACCCCAGCCCGGCGAAGGCACCCCCGGTCACCGAGAACCGGACGTCGACCCCGTCCGGCCAGGGCCGGCCGACCATGGCGGGCGCCGCCCGCGAACCGGACAGGACGACGAGCACCGCCCTGCGCTCCCGCGCCCGGACGTTCAGCCGGCGCCGGTCGGCCGGGGCGAGGGCGGGCGTGGCGGCGAGCACGATGTCGCACCCATCGAGCAGCGCCGCGACCACGGTCGAAAAGCGCCTCGCCGGCCGCGGCACGAGGACGAAGCGATCGAGGGCGACGCCGAGTTCGTCGGCAGCGACGAGGCCCAGGTCCTCGAGCCCGACGGCCGCACACCACGCCCCCGCCGAGCTCGCCCGAGCGAGAAGCGCGAGGGCGACCGCCGTCGTCCCGCTGGCACCCTCGGCCGCGACGGCGAGGGTGCTCCCCCTCCGAAGACCGGGCGTGCCGAGGAGCCGGGTGAATCCCGAAGCGACCGGCAGGAGCTCATCCCGCGCCAGGACGAGCGGCCGGGTCCGTTGGGCGAGCAGTCCGGGGGCCGCCGGACGGGCCCGCTGACCAAGACCCGGCCTTTCGGGGCCGGGCCCGCCCGGGAAGGGGCCGGAAAATGTTGCGGTCATCCCCGAACGATAGCGAACATATGTTCGCTTTCCAAGAATGCGGCGATGTACGCGCTGACAAGGCAAGCCTCCAGTCCTTGCCGTTAACCTCCTACTCACACCACCCTGTGCTGATCAAGGAGACCCTCGCCAACGCGACAGAGCATCAGGCGGAATCCCCGACCATCCCAAATCGCTAGGCATCCCGTCGTCGCGCCCCAGTCATGGGTGGACTCTTCCGGCACGGCGCGAAGCTCGCGGAAAGGCGACGTCGGTCTCCGGAACGCCCCGGCCGTGTCAGGAGGAGACCAATGAGTCGAATTCGTGTGCTTGTCGGCACCGCAAAGGGCGGGTTCATCTTGACGAGCGACGGCCTGCGGAAGGACTGGTCGATCGAGGGACCACACTTCGCGGGCTGGGAGATCTATCACATGACCGGATCGCCAGTCGCGCCCGATCGGATCTTCGCCTCCCAGACTTCAGGGTGGTTCGGCCAAGTCGTCCAACGCAGCGAAGACGGTGGCAAGACCTGGGAAGCGATCGGTAACGAATTCGCGTACGCGTCTACGCCGGGCACCCACCAGTGGTACGACGGGACGCCTCATCCTTGGGAGTTCGCTCGAGTCTGGCACTTCGAGCCCTCGTTGTCCGATCCCGACACCGTCTTCGCAGGCGTCGAGGACGCCGGACTATTCAGGACGACCGACGGAGGTTCAACTTGGAGCGAGATCGCCGGACTTCGTGAGAACGAGACCGGGCAACAGTGGCAGCCGGGCGCCGGAGGAATGTGCCTGCATACGATCGTGCTGGATCCGACGAGCAACGAGCGCATGTGGGTCGCGATCTCCGCGGCAGGCGTGTTCAAGACCAACGACGCCGGAGCGACGTGGAGCCCGGCCAACGTGGGTCTGCAATCGACCTACATTCCCGACCCCGACGCGTTCGTCGGACACTGCGTGCACCGGATCGCGCTACATCCCGAGCGTCCCAACGTTCTGTTCATGCAGAAACATTGGGACGTGATGCGGAGCGACGACGGTGCGGAGAGCTGGTATGAGATCAGCGGAAACCTGCCGACCGACTTCGGGTTCGTCATCGACACCCATGCGCACGAGCCGGAGACCCTTTACGTCTTGCCGATCACAAGTGACGCGTGCCACTACCCGCCGAATGGCCGACTGGCCGTCTATCGCAGCCGTGTCGGCGGTAACGAATGGGAAGAGCTAGGCGCGGGTCTGCCTGAGCGTGACTGCTACGTCGACGTGTTGCGCGAAGCCATGGCCGTTGACGACCTCGATCCGTGCGGCATCTACTTTGGCACGACTGGCGGTCAGGTCTATGCCTCCTCCGACGAGGGTGATCACTGGTCGGCGATTGTGCACGACCTGCCTCGCGTGCTCTCCGTCGAGGTCCAGACCTTGCCATGATCCGTGTCGTGTTGCCGCAGCCGCTTCGCACGCTTGCCAACACCGCAGGGGAGATCGAACTCGACGTCGCGGCCCCGGTCACGATCGAATCGGTGTTCGACGTTGTCGAAGCTTGCTACCCGGTTCTCCGCGGCACGATCCGCGACGTTGAGACCAAGAGACGGCGCGCCTTCGTCCGCTTCTTCGCCTGCGAGGAAGACCTGTCCCATGGACCAATCGACCAGCCACTACCGGAGCTGGTGGTAGCGGGAGTCGAGCCGCTTATCGTGCTTGGCGCGATAGCGGGAGGTTAAGACCACGGCTTCGAGTGCGACACAGACGCACAAAGGTTTCTGGCACGCCACCGACTCTCGTTTCATTCGTGCAACCTAAACGGGTGGTCAAGTCTCCGGTTTCGGTTCCGGCTTCGGTTCCGGCTTCGGTTCCGGCTTCGGTTCCGGCCGCGTCTCAGCTGACTCTGTTCGACTCTCAGACGTGCCCCTGGGGAGTCGTCGCAAGGCCTCCTCGGGCTTGAGTGGGTGCAACGAGAATCGCTCTTCCAGGTTGGGACGGGGCCTGCGTTCCCGCCTCGTATTGCTTGCCGCGTGATCACCCTACGCACGCTCGCTTCCATCGCCGGCGCTCGAGTAGCTAGTCAACAGGGGAGCCAATCGGCTCACGAGGATTGACCGCACCGCTGCGGAGATGTCTGTGACCCGCTTGGCCGCGTCAGGGCGGATGTTTCCCCATCCCATCCAAGGCATGGCGGCAACGATCAGGCCGGACGAGAGTTCACGGACCGCGGCCTCCGCGACGCGACGAACGCGAAATGTCTCGACAACGCTGTAGGCGCCCCCCTTGCCCTCGGTCCCGACATTGTCTTCAAACGACCGCAGGACGTCGTAGGCAGCGTTTTTCAATCGGCCCGCGCCGTGTCCCAACCGTTCCATGAGCGCGTCGAGCACCGTGATGCGCGCCGATTGTCCACTCCGGTGCGTGCCCAGCGCTCGGCTAAGTACCTCAGCCACCAGGACCCACCCGACCAGGATGTAGTCGTCGTAGTCCGCGTAGTCCGTCAGCTCCTCCGCTGGGGTGATCAGGGAATTTGCCGGGGGTGCCTGGCTCCGATCTTCAGTGTGTGCCGCTTTGTCAGGCCACACATCGCCGTTCCTTCACTCGCTCCCGACCGATCGCCGACGTCATTTGTCGGTCTCCTCGATCGGCGATACGAGCGGCCGCGACCGGACCTCTCTGATGAATGGATTCCTGGCCGATTGTCACGCTTATTCCGGGCGGAAGGTCACCTGCACCGGCATCCCGAGGCGGTGTTCCGCCTGGTCGGCCGCCCCGTAGACCACGTCGCGGTCCGGCTCGCCGATGACCAGCACATCGTCGTCGCCCGGCGCCCCCGCAGGATTACCCGCTGGGATCCCACCACAAACCCGGCGGCTGTCGCGCCGAGGGAGTAGGCGTGCGACCCGTGCAGCCGGCCCGGATAGCCTGCGGCTAGCGTCCGAGGACCGCAGGGATTGATCCGTCAGCGGGAGAGTTGCCTGTCCGGCCGGCAGCCGAAGGAGGCGGGGTGGCGGGGAACCCGGTTCGGGTGCGACCGATGGAGACCACTGATCTTGCCGAGGTGGCGCGCCTCACCGATGCCGCCTTCGGCCTGATCATCGGGCAAATGACGGGTCGCCAGGTCCCCGCGCCCGTGATGCCGCCGCTGCTCTTCCCGACCCGGTTCGCCACCGACCCGGCGGGTTGCTTCGTCGCCTGCGACCCGGCGGGGAAGGTCACCGGCGCCGTCTTCTCCACCGCCCGCGGCGCGCTGGGATGGTTCGGCCCCCTCGCGGTGTCGCCGATCGCCCAGGGTCAGGGAGTCGGCCAGCTGCTGATCGCGGCCTGTCTCGAGCAGATGCGCGGCCGCGGCGTGCGCCTCGTCGGACTCGAGACGTTCGCCGAGAGCCCCTTCCACGTGCACCTGTACGCGAAGTCCGGATTCCGCCCGTCGTGGACCGGCGTCAGCTTCCGGCGGAGCATCGAATCGGTGCGCCCGCCCGGCCGAGTCACGGCCCACAGCGCGCCGGCCGAGCTCGATTTCGTCTACGAGGGCCTCGACGTCGGTGCCGAGGCCGCGACCACGGAATCCCGCGCCGTGGGGACGACGTTCACGGCCGAGGGCGGTGTGGCCATTTGCCATTTCGCGCCGACCTTCGAGGGAGCCGGAACGGGGTTCGTGCCCTTCCTTGCCGCGCCGACACAGACTGCCTTCCTCCTCCTGCTCGACGCCGCCGAGCAGGCCTGCGCCGAACGGGGGCTCACGGCGCTCACCGTCCGCGTCCCCGGATCGGCCTGGAGGACGATCGACGGCCTCGTCGAGCGCGGCTATCGGGCCGGGAGGGTCGCGATCCGCATGAAGCTCGGCGAGCGACCTGACTACGACGGTGGTGACTTTTACTACGCCGACAACTGGCTGTGAGCGTCCGACCGGGCGACCGACACCGCTAGCCCCCCGGCGCCATTTCCTCGATCAGATCCGCGCCGTTGTTGCGCACGCTGCCGACCCGCGGGCTGACGGCGCGGACGGCGAGCGTGCCGGCGGGCGACGGGTGCAGCATCGCCTCGAGCTCGTCTCGCTCGGCGACAGCGGGGTCGAGCCAGGCGCCCAGCACGTCGTGCTCGAGCAGGACCGGCATGCGGTCGTGGATCGGCGCGACCTCGGGATTGGCCTCCGTCGTGATGATCGTGCACGTACGGATCCACCCCGCTTCGTCGCCTTGGGCGCGCGGGTCCCGCCAGGACTCCCACAGGCCGGCGAACGCCATCGGGGAACCATCGGCGCGGCTGAGGAAGTACGGCTGGCGGCGGCTCCCCGGACCCCGCCGCCACTCATAGAACCCGTCCGAGAGCACAGCGAGCCGGCGACTATGAAAAGCGGCACGAAACGAGGGTTTGACGGCGACGGTCTCGGCGCGGGCGTTGAAAAGGCGGTTCCCGACCGTCTGTTCCTTCGCCCAGGACGGGATCAGTCCCCAGCGGTACAAGTCAAGGGATCGGCCGCCGTCGGGACCGGGTGACAGGCACACTACCGTCCTCGTCGGGGCGATGTTGTAGTTGGCGCCCCACCCACTGTCGAGCCCGGGGGCGGGGCGCGCCTCGAAGAAGCTCGCGAGTTCGTCGATCGGCGTCGCGAGGACGTAGCGGCCGCACAAGTCCTATCGACCCCCGGGGGAAGCCCCGCTAGCGGCGGGCGTGACGCAGGACCATCTTCGCGACGACGAACACGACGGCGAAGATGACGATGAGCTTCACGAACAACCACAGCAGCCCGACGACGAAGTGCAGCGCGGCGAAGGCGACGACACACGCCACGACGAGCGTTCCAATTACCACGAAGGCGTGTCCGGGGCGAATGCCCGTCGAGCCGGTCTGAGGCTGGATCATCGGCCGTTCCCCTTCTTCGGCGGGATGGGCGCGAAAGTCGCGCCGTCCCCGTCTGCGTCCGATTCTAGCGGGGCCGCCCCGGGGTCCCCATCAGGTGCACAGGCCGGGATGCGGCCGGGACCACCGCTTCCTGCCGGGCAGGTCCTCGAGGCTCGATGGCGCCGGGCGGGCGGAAACTAACATTGAGATGTGGGCATGACGAGAGGCAATCCCGCCTTCTCGACGCCGCCCCGGAGGTGAGTTTGATGATCAGCTCCAATTCGCACGGTGGTCAAGCCCGAACGCGCCTCGCGCTCGGGTCGCTCGTCGTCCTCGGCGCGCTCGCCCTCGGCGCCGCCGCGCCGAGCGCTTCCGGCTCCTCGGGTGGCTCGGCGGCCACGACGGCGGCGATCAAGACGAACTGGACGCTCTTCTTCAAGGGAACGACGCCGGCAGCGCAGAAGGAGAAGCTGCTCCAGAACGGGTCGAAGTTCGCCGCCTTCTTGAAGGTACAGGCGAAGAGCGCGGCGGCAAAGGAGACGACTGTCAAGGTCACCAAGGTGAAGATCACGTCGAAGACGTCGGCGACGGTCATCTACACGATCTACATCAGCGGCACGCCTGCCGAGCCGAACGCCTCCGGTAAGGCGATACTCGAGAACAAGGTCTGGGTTGTGAGCGACACGAGCTTCTGTGCGCTCGTGAGCCTCGAGGGCGCTGCCCCGAAGGCCTGCAAGTAGACCCCCGGGGGTCCGTGGGAGCTCGTCGTCGGCGCCGGGTTGATCGCGTCGAACGGGCGCTCGGGGATTGGACGCAACGACCTTCGACTCGATCGCCAGCCCAGCGCGGACGTCATCGGCGTCGGCGTGTCGCCCGAGTGACGGACAGCCCGGGCGAGAACGGCACCGGCCTCGGCGACCGTGGGTGTCGTCTCCCCCGCGCCGATCTCGTGCCGCTCTCCAGAGAGCCGTGGCGTCTCGGGTAAGGTTCCGATGTCCCGCTAGGCCAGCAGTGGAAAGCCTTCCGGGGCATCGAGGAGTCGGCGTGCGCATCCTGGTGACGAACGACGACGGCGTCTCGGCGCCCGGCATCGCGTCGGCTGCGCGCGCCCTCGTCAAGGCGGGCCACGACGTCACCATCGTCGCGCCAACCAAGGACCACAGCGGCTCGAGTGCCGCCACCGGCTTGCAACTGCAGCACTCGGTCGGCACGCTCGTCTTCGAGGCCGTCGAGCTCGAGGCCCTGCCCGACGTGCCCGCCTTCGCGGTCGCGGCCCTCCCCTCGGTCTGCGTCTCGCTCGCCCTCGCCGGCTCGTTCGGGCCACCCGCCGACCTCGTCGTCTCGGGGATCAATCGTGGCCGCAACACGGGAAGGTTCGTCCTGCACTCCGGCACGGTCGGCGCCGCCCTCACCGCGGCCCAGCTCGGACGGTCTGCTATCGCCGTCGGCCTGCAGGCGAAAGTGGACAACCCCGTGCACTACGACACCGCCGCGGGCATCGCGGCCGCGCTCATCGGACCGCTGACCGCGATGCGGCCCGGAACGGTGCTCAACTGCAACGTCCCCGACCTCCCGCCGGAGAGGCTGCGGGGCGTGCGGCGCGCCGAGCTGAGCGACGCCGACGTCTTTCACGTGGTGAACGTCGATGCATCCCAGGTGCGGGTTACCTTCGGCTTCGCCGGACACCCCGAGGGCGGCGACGACGACTGGGCGCTCGGCGCCGACGACTACGCGACAGTGACGGCGATCACGTACCCGGCGGCCGACCCCGACCCGGCGGTCCAGGCCCTCGTCGCCAGCTGCGTCGCCGAGCTCGACGCCTGCTTCGCGCCCGCCGCCGACGTCCCGGCTGCCCCGTGATGGCCGTCCCCTCGGGCGTCCGCAGGGCGGATTCCGACCTGCCGCTCCCGCGCGAGGGCGGAACACCCGAAATCCCCAACCGCGGCTCAACCGGCGGGTAAACTACAGGAAGATAACTTTCCGGTCGGTCTATAGGCGCGCGTGTCACCGGATGACCGGCGGCGGGCGAAGGTCGAAAGGTGGCCTCGCCCAGCCGATGGCCGTTGCGCCGACCACCTGGAACCGTCCTATCAGGACAGTAAGGAGCAGCCAAAACAACCACCAAGGGCGTACTCCGTCTGCACCTCGCCCGGGCGCCCTGTGCGCCCTGACCCGTGGGTTGTCCTTCCGGCACCGGGTCGCGAGACGCATGCACAGAGACGGTTCGCCCGCATCTCGACCCACCTGGAAGAAGTGGAACATCCCCCAATCCAAGGAGGCCATCGATGCGACGACACTCTTCGCTCGCGGTCACTTCCGCCATCGTCATGGTCGGTGGCGTGGGTGTGTTCGGCGGTGGCGCGCTCGGCCCGCGTGCCTCGGCGATCTCAAACCACCCGAAATCGGTCCGCACCACCCCTCTACGCCGCCGCGCCATGACCCAGGTCAGGCGCACCTCCGAAACGGCCAGCCTGCTGCGTGATGACCCCGTCGCGAGGACGCTGCCGTACCTGATCGTCGACCATCCCCGCCGCCCGGGGCGTTCGGTGGTCCGGCGGCCCCACCTGCTCGCCCGGCCGGCGGCGACGGAGGCGCAGTGGCGGGCGCTGCGCACCTGCGAGTCCGGCGACTCATACGGCATGGACACCGGCAACGGCTATTACGGCGCCTACCAGTTCGCCCTGGCGACATGGTGGGCCCTCGGCTACCAGGGGTTGCCGAACGAGGCTCCGGCGGTGGTTCAGGACCGCGCCGCCCTCCGCCTGCAGCGCATCTCCGGCTGGTCGGCATGGCCGGTCTGCTCGATACAGGTCGGTTTGTAGCCGGGCGTGACAAGGCGCTCCCGGCGCCTTGTCGGTACTGTTCAGGGAACAAGCCCCGCCCTCGTGGGCCAGAGCCGGAGGTGGTGCGCCGTGGCGCTCGTCGATCCGAAGTCGCTCGACGGCATCGCCCTGACCTTCGACGACGTGCTCCTGGTCCCCCAGGAGTCCGATGTCCTGCCGCACGAGGCCGACACGACGGCGCGCCTGTGCGAGAGCCTCGAGCTCAACATCCCCCTCGTCTCGGCGGCGATGGACTCGGTCACCGAGAGCCGGATGGCCATCGCGCTCGCCCGCCTCGGCGGCCTCGGGTTCATCCACCGCAACATGCCAGCCGAGCAGGAGGCCGAGGAGGTTGACCGCGTCAAGCGCTCCGAGGCCGGCATGGTGATCAATCCCATCAAGATCGGGCCGGACCGCCCGGTCGCCGAGGCCCTCGAGCTGATGAGCCGCTTCCACATCTCCGGGATCCCGGTCGTCGATCCCGACGACCATCTGCTGGGCATCGTGACCAACCGCGACCTCCGCTTCCACGAGGACTTCGCCGTTCCCGTCTCGGCGGTGATGACCTCGACCGGACTCGTCACGGCGCCGCTCGGTACCGACCTCGCCGGGGCACGCCGGATCCTGGGAGCGGCCAAGGTCGAGAAGCTCCCGATCGTCGACGCTGACAACCGCCTGCGCGGCCTCATCACGGTGAAGGACATCACGAAACAGGCGGCCTTCCCCCAGGCTTGCAAAGACCCCGACGGCCGGTTGCGCGTCGCCGCCGCGATCGGGATCGGGACAGAGGGGCTGACCCGGGCCAAGATGCTGATCGACGCCGAGGTCGACGCGGTCTGCGTCGACACGGCCCACGGCCACGCCCGGCGGGTGATCGAAACAGTTGCCGAGCTGCGGCGCAACTGGCCGGGCGGCGTGATCATCGCGGGCAACGTCGGCACGGCCGCCGCGACGCGGGCGCTCGCCGAAGCCGGCGCCGACGTCGTGAAGGTCGGGCTCGGACCCGGCGCGATCTGCACGACACGGGTCGTGACGGGAGTCGGGGTCCCGCAGTGGACGGCGATCCACGAGTGTGCCGAGGAGGCACGCCAGCTGGGCGTCGGGATCCTCGCCGACGGTGGCGTCCGCTTCTCGGGCGACATCGCCAAGGCCGTGGGCGCCGGCGCGCACGCCGTGATGATCGGTGGGCTGTTCGCCGGTGTCGAGGAGAGCCCTGGGGAAACGACGATGCTCGGGAACCGGCCGATGAAGCGCTACCGGGGGATGGGGAGCCTTTCGGCGATGGCGACCCGCTCGTACTCGAAGGACCGCTACTCCCAGGAGGTCGTCGTCGACCCGGACAAGGTTGTGCCCGAGGGCGTCGAGGGCTACGTGCCGTTCCGTGGCCCACTCGGCGGGGTCGTCCACCAGCTCGTCGGAGGTCTGCGTCAGGCAATGGGCTACTGCGGGACGCGCACGATCACGCAACTCCGTGAGGAAGCGCAGTTCATCCGCGTCAGCCCCGATGCGCACCGCGAGAGCCACCCCCACGACCTGTCCGGCGTGCGTGACGCGCCGAACTACCTCGCCAGCGAGATATAGCTCTCCGCCCGGACGACTCCGGCGGATCGGGACGCGCTACTGCTCGCGGTTGGGCTTCCCGTACGGGCTGGCGAGAAGCCCGAAGATCGCTGGGAGCAGCGGTGCAATGCCGGCGGTGCCGGCGTCACAGTTGGAACCTCTGGGTGTCTTCGGACACCTGCGTGCCGAGGACGCGGTTGCGCTGGCGACGTCTGCACCGGATTGCCGAGAGAACCCCTGGGGCCCGGCGACGGGATACCAGCGACCTCGGACGCCGGCTTACTTCGCGGATGGGTCGCAGGTGGGCGCGCCGGCTCTCGCGCGCCCGAGTCCCCCGCCGCGCCAGGCGATGACCGGCCGCGGGAGGGCGCGTCGGCTTGAGGATGCGCCAACTCGCCGCGCGGTCCAGGATCCCGCCGGATGTGGGGAATCGGCGGGACTCAGTGGACCCTGGCCGCCACGGCATCGGCCACGAGCAGTTCGTGCAGACGGGAGTCACCAACGAGCTCGGGATGGAACGCGGCCACCGTCACCCTCCCCTGCCGGCACGCCACAGGACGCGCGCCGTCACCGGACATGGAGACGCTGGCGATGACGTCGACACCGCTCCCGACCGATTCGACGACGGGGGCCCGGATGAAAACGGCGTGCAGCCGCCCGCCGGCGATGCCGGCGAGTTCGATGTCCTCCTCGAACGAAGCGACCTGACGCCCGAAGGCGTTGCGGCGCACAGCGAGATCGATGGCCGCGAAGCTCCACTGATCGGGCCGGCCGTCGAGCACGGTGGTCGCCAGCAGAATCATCCCGGCGCACGTGCCCAACACCGGCATCCCCGCCGCGATCCGGGCAGCGATCACCTCCCGCAGGCCGGCCGCCTCGATGAGCAGCTGCAGCGTCGTCGACTCCCCGCCCGGCAGGACCAGCGCGTCGACGGCGGCAAGGTCCCGGGGCAGGCGGACCTCGACGACGCCGACACCGAGCGCCCGCAGCACCCCGACGTGCTCGGAGACGTCGCCCTGGAGCGCGAGGACCCCGACCAGCGGGGGGACGGCGACGACAGCATGGCCCGCGGCCGCGCCTCCTGGTCCCTTCGTCATCTCACCAGCCGCGTTCGGCAAGCCTCGTCTCGAGCGTCGAGATCTCGGCGCCCTTCATCGGCGTGCCAAGGCCGCGCGAGACCTTGGCGAGGATCTCGGGGTCGCGGAAGTGCGCGGTCGCCTCGACGATCGCCCGGGCACGAACTGCCGGGTCCTCGCTCTTGAAGATCCCGGAGCCGACGAAGACCGCCTCGGCACCGAGCTGCATTACGAGCGCGGCATCGGCCGGGGTCGCGATGCCGCCGGCGCAGAACAGCGGCACCGGGAGGTGGCCCGTCTCGGCGATCTCCTGGACGAGACCGACCGGCGCCTGGAGCCGCTTCGCCCACCCGTAGCGCTCGGTGGGATCGCAGGTCGCGATCGCCCGGATGTCGCCGAGGATCGAGCGGAGGTGCCGGACCGCCTCGACGATGTTGCCGGTCCCGGCCTCGCCCTTGGAGCGGATCATCGCCGCTCCCTCCGAGATCCGCCGTAGGGCCTCGCCGAGGTTCGTCGCGCCGCAGACGAAGGGCACCTCGAAGGCCCACTTGTCGATGTGGTACGCCTCGTCGGCCGGGGTGAGGACCTCGCTCTCGTCGATGTAGTCGACCTGGAGCGCCTGGAGGATCTGCGCCTCGGCGAAGTGCCCGATGCGGGCCTTGGCCATCACGGGGATGGTGACCGCCGCCTTGATGCCCTCGATGAGCGCCGGATCGCTCATGCGGGCGACACCTCCGTCGCGGCGGATGTCGGCCGGGACGCGCTCGAGCGCCATCACCGCGACGGCCCCGGCGTCCTCGGCGATCTTCGCGTGCTCAGGCGTCACGACGTCCATGATCACGCCACCCCGCAGCATCTCGGCGAGGCCGCGCTTCACCCGGTCGGTCCCCGTCACGCGGTCCGCAGCCTTGCCCGTCCTTGTCTCGCGCTCACTCGCCATGGCGCAAATCTAATCGGTCGGCCAATCCCGGCCCCGGGCGCGCGCTTCTCGGGTCGGCGGGACCCTTACACGGCCTCGACGGCTGTCCCGAGAAACGCGTCGGGGCGACACCGGGCCGGCAGGTGGTGCGCCAGCGGCGCACCCACAACGACAACGGCGACGCCCACCCGCAGCGCCGGCGTCAGGCCGGCGACGTAACTCGCGCCGGCGGCGTAGCTGCCGAAGCTGGCGAACACCCCGCCGAGCACCGAGATGCCGAACTCGTCCTCACACTGCTCTCCTTGCTCGTTGGTACTAAGTAGTCACTAGCTTCATGGTTCACAAACGATCGGCTCACGCGCGAACGAGCCGGTCACCCCGCCGGGTCGAAAGGGGGCGCGCCGAAATGGTGGTGGATCGCCATCATGTCTGGGTCATCCCGCAGGTCGCCCCAGAGCTCGTCGAGGTCGACGAGGCCGAGGGCCGCGACGAGGTTGATGAGCATCCCCGTCGCGAAGAACTCCCGCATCGCCGCCGGCCCAAGCCCCGTGCGGCTCGCGACGTAGCGGACGATGCTGGTGAACTGCTCCGAGGTGAACTTGCGGATCTCCGGCTCACCGGCCGCCGCGTAGGCCTGCAACTGGATCAGCAGCAGGTTCTGGTCGGCGATGAGGGTCGGGTAGCTCCGGCCCATCGCCTCGAGCGCCTCGGCTCCCTCGAGGCCCTCGCTCGCCTGCCTGAACGACCGGATAATCCCCGTGCAGGCGAGCGCCACCGTCTCGAGGAAGAGCTCGCGCTTCGTCCCGAAGAGCCGAAAGAGGTAGGGCTGCGAGATCCCCGCCACGGCGGCGATCTCCTCGGTCGACGCCCCGTTGATCCCGTTCCGGGCGAAGATCCCCAGCGCGGCCTGCAGCACGGCGGTCCGCCGCTCGTCGGCGGTCATGCGCAGCCCGCTGCGTTTGCGGTCCGGCGGCTCGGTGCCTGGCGTGGCGACCACCGCCACTATGTTAGTGATCACTCACAATCATGTCAACTCTCCCGGCCCGCGCCATCTGTCGTGCCGGACCGGCCCTCAGAGGGCGGCGAGCACGGCGTCGGCGCCGCTCACCGTGAGCCCCGGACCCGGCTCGATCCCGAGGTAGGTGACGACGCCGTCTTCGGCGACGGCGGCATAGCGCTGCGAGCGCATGCCCAGGCCGTTGGCCGACAGGTCCTCCTCGAGGCCGAGCGCCCGGGCGAACTCGCCGTTGCCGTCGGCGAGCATCAGCACCTTGTCGCCGACCCGGCGGTACGAGGCCCAGGCGTCCATTACCCAGGCGTCGTTCACCGAGACGCAGGCGATGACCGCGACGCCCTTGGCGCGGAGCTCCTCGGCGCGCAGGACGAACCCGGGCAGGTGGAAGTCCGTGCACGTCGGGGTGAAAGCTCCCGGCAGCCCGAAGAAGACGACCTTGCCGCGCCCCAGCACGTCGGTGCTGCGCACCGCCTTCGGCCCGTCCTCCCCCATCGTGCGGAGCTCCACGTCGGGGATCCGCTCTCCCACTGCGATCGTCATTCCCACCCTCCTCGATGGCGAGCTGTGTCCCATCCGCCGCTCCCCGCCGGACCACGATAGGTGGCCACGGCGCGGCCCCGCCGGAGCCGGTATCCGGGCGACGAGGAATATCAGGTTGACTGGATACTAGATATCAAGTACACCTGAGATTGGGACCAGGGGGGCCGAGTGCTCGCGGCGTTCGTCATCTTCCTGCGAGAGGGCACAGAGGCGAGCATCATCGTCGCGATCCTGTGCTCGTACCTCGACCGAACCGGGCAACGCCGCCACTTCCGCGACGTGTTCGTCGGCGTCGGACTTGCCGCCGGCCTCGCCGCGGGCGGTGGCTTCGCCGCCTACTACACGATCCACTCCTACAGCGGCTCGCGGGTCCAGACGATCTTCGAGACGGCCACCTACCTCGTCGCCGTCGTCGTGCTCACCTACATGACCTTCTGGATGCGCCGCCACGCGCGCTCGATGTCCCGTGACCTCGCCTCCCGGGCCGAGGGCGCCCTCGGCAGGCGGGAACGTTACGGCCTCGGGCTCCTCGCCTTCCAGGCGGTCGGGCGGGAGGGCCTCGAGACCGCCGTATTCACCTTGGCGATCGTCTTCGCCGCCGGGACGCACGGCACGCTGCTCGGCGCCGCCGGCGGCCTCGCCTGCGCCCTCGCCTTCTCCTTCGCCGTCTTCCGGCTCGGCCGGCGGGTCAACCTGGGGATCTTCTTCACCGTCGTCGGCACGGTGCTCATGGTCTTCGCCGCCGGCCTCGTCGCCGACTCGGTCGAGAACCTCCAGCAGCTCGGCTGGGTCCACGTCCTGTCGGGGCACCTCTGGGACACGAGCCGGCAGCTGTCGGAGGGCTCCTCGATCGGCGACGTCTTCCACTCCCTCGTCGGCTACGCCGACCAGCCGACGGCGTTGCAGCTCATCGCCTACCTCGCCTACGCCGTCTCCGCTGTCACCGTCTTCGTCACCCTCAGCCGGCGCGACGCCCGCGCCCGGCGAGTTGGCGCGGTCGCACCCGCCCGGGCGGCGGGCGGCGCCTCCTGAGGCGCTTGCACCCGTCGGACCCGGCGTGCAAAATGACGCCGCTGCACGAATTGCGTAGTACCCGAGGTAGCTGCCGGCGACGTTGAGCCGGCGGCCGAAAAGGGAAGCCGGTGGGAGTCCGGCACGGTCGCGCCACTGTGACCGGGGAGCGAACCCGAGCGACGCCACTGGGACATCGGTCCTGGGAAGGCACGGGGAAGCGTTGATCCGGGAGTCAGGAGACCTGCCTCGGGAGGAGATGTCGAGCCTCGCGTCAAGGTTGGCGGCTGCAAGGTGCAGCGCCCCTGGGACCCTCCCGGGGGTGTCCCCGCTCCGAGGGTGAGGCCGACCGATAGGCCGCGCGCTCGGCCAGGAGGAGCGGGATGTGAACATGTTCGATCGTCTTGGGACGCGGCGCGCGCCGCGATCCCGGGTGCGGACAAGCGGGGCCCGCCCGCCGAGGGGCCTTCTCGTCGCCGGTACCGCCGTCGCGGTCCTGGCGTCGCTGCTCGCAGGATCAGCCACCCAGGCCGCGATCCGCCCGGACCACGCGATGCGCCGCGCGAGCGCGGCCGCGATCGGGGCGACAAGAAAGCCACCGGACCGGATCATCTCGCTCTCGCCGACGGCGACCGAGATGCTCTACGCGATCGGTGCGGGCCGCCAGGTGGTCGCCGTCGACGAAGACTCCGACTACCCGGCCGACGCCCCGCGCACAAAGCTCTCGGGCCTCGAACCGAACATTGAGGCGATCGCGCGCTACAACCCCGATCTCGTCGTCGTCTCCTACAACCCCGAGGGGTTCGTGAAGTCGCTCGCCGCGCTCGGAGTGCCCGTCCTGCTCGAACCGTCCGCGACAGACCTCTCCGGTACCTACGCCCAGATCGAGGCGCTCGGGAGGGTCACCGGCCACGCCGGCCGAGCGGCCACACTCGTGCGGCGCATGCGCGTCGAGATCGCGGCGGCGATCGCCGGCGCGCCGCGCTTTTCCCCGCCCGAGACCTACTACTTCGAACTTGAAACGGACTTCTACTCGGTCACGTCGTCGACCTATGTCGGCCAGCTGCTCAAGATGTTCGGGCTGCGGGACATCGCGGACACCGCCAAGGGCGCGTCGAGCGGCTACCCGCAGCTCTCCAACGAGTACATCGTTAAGGCCGACCCCCGGATCATCTTCCTCGCCGACACGATCTGCTGCCGTCAGTCGGCACGCACCGTCGCGGCCCGACCGGGATGGGGAAACGTCGCCGCCGTGCGCGACGGGGCCGTCGTCGGGCTGAACGACGACATCGCCTCGAGGTGGGGCCCCAGGGTCGTCGTCCTCACCCGGGATATCGAAGCCGCGCTGTGGCGGATCAAGCGACACCGCGGCGCCTGAGCGGACGGGCGGGCGGGCCAACGCCGGGTCTGGCGCGGGCCCGCCTCGGCCCGTGGCTCCTCGTCGGTGCCTGCCTGGTGCTCGGCGGTGCGGCCCTCGTGTCGGTGCTCATCGGGCCGGCGGACCTGTCGCCCGGGACGGTGCTCTCGGTGCTCGTCTCGAAACTTCCCCTCGGCTACCACAGCCACGTCTCGGCGCTCGACTCGGGGATCGTCTGGCAGATCCGCGCACCTCGCGTCGTGCTCGGAGCCCTCGTCGGCGCGACCCTGGCGATGGCGGGGGCCTCCTACCAGGGCGTGTTCCAGAACCCCCTCGCCGACCCCTACCTGCTCGGCGTGGCGGCCGGGGCCGGGCTCGGCGCGACGATCGCCGTCGCCGCCGCGCCGGGCGCGACGTCGTGGGTGGTCGATCCGGTGCCGCTCGCGGCGTTCGCCGGCGCGCTCGTCGCCGTCGCCCTCACCTACGTGCTCGGCCGCTCCGGCCAGCGCCAGCGCACGACGACGAGCCTCATCCTCGCCGGCGTCGCCGTCGGCTCGTTCTTCACGGCGATCCAGACCTACACCCAACAGCGCAACACGCCGACGCTCGAGCAGGTCTACTCCTGGATCCTCGGAGGGCTCTCCACGGCGGACTGGCAAGAGGTCGGGCTCGTCGTCCCCTACGTCGTCGTCTGCGGCGGCATCCTCCTCGCCTGCCGCCGGCTCCTCGACGTGATGGCCGTCGGCGACGAGGAGGCCGACAGCCTTGGCGTGAAAGCCGGACGCGTCCGCCTCCTCGTCGTCGCCGCCTCGACACTCGCCACGGCGGCGGTCGTCGCGGTGAGCGGGCTCGTCGGCTTCGTCGGCATCATCGTGCCGCACACCGTCCGGCTCGTCGTCGGTCCGAGCTACCGGCGGATCCTGCCGCTTTCGATCCTCGGCGGCGCGGCGTTCCTCATCCTCGCCGACCTCGTCGCCCGAACCGTCCTGTCGCCCGCCGAGGTGCCACTCGGCGTCGTCACGGCGTTCGTCGGTGCGCCGTTCTTCCTCGTCGTTCTGCGCCAGTCGAGGCGGGCGCCGTGAGGCTCGAAATTCGCGGCGTGCGCGTCGCCTACGACGGCCACGACGTGCTGACGGGCGTCTCGCTCGCCGTCCCGACCGGCGGCTGGCTCGGTCTCATCGGGCCGAACGGGAGCGGCAAGACGACGCTCCTGCGGGCCGTGTGCGGTCTCATCAGATTCGACGGCGAGGTGCGCCTCGACGGCGAGCCCGCCGACACCAGCCGCCGCCGCCAGCTCGCCCGTCGCGTCGCCTACGTCCCCCAGCGGCCGGTGCTGCCGGCGGCAATGACCGTCACCGACTACGTCCTCCTCGGGCGGACCCCGTACATCACGCTCTTCGGCACGGAGAGCCGCCACGACCGCGCCGTCGCCGCCGGGGTCCTCGCCCGGCTCGAGCTCGACGAGCTGGCGACCCGGGTGCTCGGCTCGCTCTCCGGCGGCGAGGCCCAGCGCGCCGTCCTCGGGCGGGCGCTCGCCCAGGAGGCACCGCTGCTGCTGCTCGACGAGCCGACCGCGGCCCTCGATGTCGGTCACGGCCAGCACGTCCTCGAGCTCGTCGACGAGCTGCGGGCAGAGCGCGGGCTCACCGTCGTGGCGGCGATGCACGACCTCACGCTCGCCGGCGAGTTCTCCGACCGGCTGGCGCTCCTGGCAGCGGGCCGCGTCATCGCCGAAGGAACGGCGCGGGAGGTCCTCAGGGAGAGGGTCCTCGCCCGCCACTACGGCGCCGAGCTGCGGATCATCGAGGACGGCTCGGGGGGGATCGTCGTCCTGCCGCGCCACCGCCCCCGGCCGGCAATCGAGGGCATCGATGCCGACGCCTGGCGACGGGGTCCCGCCGACCGTTAGACGCGGATGACCTCGAGCGTGTTCGAGACCACGACCTCGGAGTGCGGTGAGCCGGCGAGCACGACGACGACGTCGCCGGTGGTGGCGGCGCCGGCCGCGACGGTCGCCTCGACCGCCTGACTGATGACGTCGTCGGTCGAGACGGATTCCCCGACGATCACCGTCTCGACCCCCCAGCTGAGCGCCAGCTGACGCTGCACCCGCCGGGAGGTCGTCGCCGCGACGATCCGCGTCCGCGGCCGGAACCGCGAGATCGCCCGCGCCGTCGCCCCCGACCTCGTGCAGGCGACGATGGCGACGGCGCCCATCTCGAGGGCCGCCCGCCAGCCCGCCCCCGTGATCGCCGCCGTGACGTGCGCCGGCGCCGAGGCGTCGCCGGCGACCTCCTGCGGGTCGAGGTGCGACCCCCAGCCGAGGTAGTCGAAGTCCTCCTCGGTGCGCAGCACGATGCGCGCCATCGTCTCGCAGACGCGCACCGGGTAGCGGCCGATCGCCGTCTCCGCCGAGAGCATGACGGCGCTCGTGCCGTCTAGGACGGCGTTGGCGACGTCGGTGACCTCGGCCCGGGTCGGGACGGGCAGGTTGATCATCGACTCGAGCATCTGGGTCGCCGTGATGACCGGCATGCCGAGGCGCACCCCGGTGCGGATAATCACCTTCTGGAGGTGCGGCACGTCCTCGAGCGGGACGCGCACGCCGAGGTCGCCGCGGGCGACCATGACGGCGTCGCTCGCACGCAGGATCTCGTCGAGATGCGAGATGCCCTCCGGCGTCTCGATCTTGGCGACGAGCATCGTCTTGTCGCCCCCGAGGGCCGCCCGCGCCGCGGCCATGTCGGAGGGCAGGCGCACGAAGGAGACGGCGATGTGGTCGACGCCCTCTGCGACCAGCTCGTGGATCCGTTCGATGTCCTCTCGCGTCGGCGTCGAGAGCGAGATCCGGCTCGCCGGGATCGTCACCCCGGGCTGGCCCTGGAGGCGGCCCCCGCTCACCACGGCGCAGACGGCGTCGTCCCCACGGCGCCCGACGACGACAAGCGAGACGCCCCCGTCTCCGATGGCGACCCGGTCGCCCTCCTCGAGGTCGGCGACCGCCTCGTCGAGCGCCACGCCGACGCGGGCCGCCGTGCTCGACCGTGCCGCCGAGCCCGGGACGAGCACGGTCTCGGCGCCGGCCGCGAGCGTGACCCCGCCGTCGGGGAAGTGCGTGCAGCGGATTTTCGGCCCGGGCAGGTCGGCGAGCACCGCCACCTGCGGGATGACGGCCCGGATCCGCCGGATGCGCGCCATCGCCTCCGGCATCGGCGAGTGGGCGAGGGGCACCCGGGCGACGTCCATCCCGGCCCTGGCCATCGCGATGAGGGTTTCGGCGGTGTCCGACGCCGGGCCGATCGTGGCGACAATCTTCGTGCGCCGCCGGACACCGCGAGCGTCGCCCCGCCCGGCCTCGGCCCGCACGAACCCCTTCGCCGCCGGTTTGCGCCGGACGCGGGCGGCACGCGGCGTCGTGCCGGAGGGGCTCATGTCTCTAGCATGCCCGACGGGGCACGCCCATCAGCGCGCCGAGCGGCGATCGCGGCCGCTCAGCTCGCCGGGCTGACCGAGCTCATGTTGAATTCGGCGACCCGCAACCCGGGCATCGCCGTGCGGTTCGCCCATTCATGCCACTCCCGCGAGAGCGCCCGCTCGGTCCGGCCCGCCTCGATCGTCCTGCCGAGAGCGTCGAGGGGGCTCTCGTTGAACCGGAAGTTGTTGACAGCGGCCGTCACCTCGCCGTGCTCGACGAGGTAGACGCCGTCGCGAGTGAGTCCCGTCAAGAGCAGCGTCGCGCGGTCGACCTCCCGGATGTACCACAAGCAGGTGAGGAGGAGCCCTCGCTCGGTGTGGGCGACGAGGTCGTCGAGTCCGCCCTGCGCGCCGGGCAGGGCCAGCTGCAGGTTGTCGGCCGCCGCGGCGAAGGGGGCCCCGGAGCGCCGGGCACCGGCGCGGTGGTAGCGGAGCCGGCGGAGCTCTCCGTCGTCAATCCAGCGGGCCTCGCCGATCGGCAGGCCGTTGTCGAAGACGGACTGGTCAGGGCCCGAAGCCGGGGCGACGACGAAGGGCGCGCACTCGAGGCCGGGGGCGGCCGGGTCGCTCCACATCGCGAAGGGCCGGGCGGTCAGCCGCTCGCCGAGCCGGGTCCGGCCCCCCGGCGCCGAGTAGACGGTGCCCCCGTCCTCGGCCTCCCGGCCGCTCGCCGCGAAGTCGAGCTCCAGCACGAGATCGGCGACGGCGTCCGGGGGCAGGATCACCTCGTAACGGCCGGCCGGGAGGTCGACACGCCGCTGCGCCCAGCCGAGCCGGCGTCGGAGCTTCTCATCCATCTCGGCCAGCGAGACGTCGGCGAAATCGGGCGTGCCGACGCCCGCCCACGACGACGCCTGCCCGTCGGCCGAGCGGGCGACGAGCTCGAAGGCTCCCGTCGGCTGGACGTGGCGGCGGCGCCCCCCGGCCGACGAGCCGAGGTAGGTGGTGCGCACCTCGTGGATGGCGAAGCCCGCCAGCACCCGAGCCTCGGCCGCCGCCGCGTGGAACGCCGGGCGCAGGTCCCCGAGTATCCCGGCGAAGACACCGAGATCGGTCGACTCGGGCGGCTCCGTGAAGGAACGGTCGTCGCCGACGGCCTCGAGGGGCGAGGCGTCCCCGGCCGGCTCCGAGCCGGCCGCGTCCGACTCCGCCGCCGCGACGAGGTCGGCGAGGTCGACGGGGCCGCTCGCCGAGGCCACCCCGGCGCTCATCCCCGAAGGCTTGTCGGCGAAGCTCACCACGGTCACGTGCCGGTCGCGCCGCACGCCGTTCGTCGTCGTCGTGTTGTTGGCGAAGCGCACGTTGGCGTCGCTCACCTCGTCGACGATGACGACGCAGGCGGCCTGCCGCGATGCCCCCAGCGCGGCCTCGACGACACGGTGGGCGGGGGGGAGCCCCGACTCCTCGCGGGCCGTCATCGCCCCGACTCCGCCCGGGTGTTGAGCACGCGAACCTGCTCGAAAAGGGTGCTCGGCGCCCCGTGGCTCACCGGCGCGACCTGGCCGGGCTGGCCCTTGCCGCAGTTGAAGGCCCCACCGACAAGGTAGGTCGACTCGCCGCCCAGAGCGGCGAGCGACCCCCAGAACTCCGTCGTCGTCGACTGGTAGGCGACGTCGCGCAGCTGCCCGGCGAGCCGGCCGTGCTCGATCCGGAAGAAGCGCTGCCCCGTGAACTGGAAGTTGTAGCGCTGCTGGTCGATCGACCAGCTCTTGTCCCCGACGATGTAGATGCCCCGGTCGACGCCGCCCACGAGCTCAGCGGTCGTCGGCCCCGGGGCGGGGGCGGGCCGGAGCGAGACGTTCGCCATCCGCTGCATCGGGATGTTGAGCGGCGAGTCGGCGAAGGCGCAGCCGTTCGAGCGGGCGTACCCGCGGGCCGCGGCGATGCGCCGGTCGAGCTGATAGCCGACGAGGATCCCATCGGCCACCAGGTCGAAGCGCTGGGCGGCGACGCCCTCGTCGTCGTAGCCGATCGAGGCGAGCCCGTAGCGCGCCGTCCGGTCCCCGGACACGTTCATGAGCGCAGACCCGTAGCGGAGCCGGCCGAGCTGGTCGGGGGTCGCGAACGAGGTCCCCGCGTAGGCCGCCTCGTAGCCAAGCGCCCGGTCGAGCTCCGTGGCGTGGCCGACGGACTCGTGGAGCGTGAGCCACAGGTTCGTCGGGTCGATGACGAGGTCGTAAACGCCGGGCTCGACCGACGGGGCGCGCAGCTTCTCGGCGAGGAGCTCCGGGAGCGCGGCGAGCTCGGAGTTGAAGTCCCACCCATCGCCGTCGAGGTACTCGTAGCCGCGAGCTGTGGGCGGGGCGAGTGTCCGCATCGTCTCGAACGACGACGAGGCCTCGTCGCCGGCGAGCGCCTCGAGGCTCGGCTGGATACGGACGCGGCGTTGCCGCGCGACGGTCCCGGCGAGGGTGGCAAGGTACTTCTCCTCGGCGACGCAGAGCAGCGACGCCGTGACGTGGTCAACGCCGCGGGCCCCGAGCAGGTCGGCGCTCCAGGCACTGAGGCGGGCGACCTTCTCGGCGAGGGGCACCTCGGTCGGATCGACCTCGTACGGCGCCGTCCACTCGACGGTGCCGTGGTCGGGCTCGTCGGCGAGCTCGACTGCCTCGCCGCCCGCGCGGGCGGTCGTCGCCGCCGCCTCCACGGCCTGCTCGACGAGCCGGGCGGCGGCGTCGGGCCCGATCTCGACCGTGGCGGCGAAGCCAACCGCGCCGTCGGCGACCACGCGTACTCCCATGCCGAGCAAGAGGTCGTCTTCAGCCCCCTCGAGGCGGGCGTCGCGCAGCATGACCGCCTGGGTCCGGATCCTCTCGACCCGCAGATCGGCGTGACGGCACCCGAGCGAGCCGGCCCGGTCGAGCGCGGCGCTGCGGAGCCCGTCGAACGGCAGGGCCGCGAAACCCCCGTCAAAAACCGCCATCAACCCTCCTCGGGAACTTCCACCCGGCATCCCGCACGACGACCTGGCGACGCACGTCGTCCCGGCGCGGAGAACCCCGTCGACTAGACGACGACCCCCGGCGAGCCGTCGTCGCGCACGACTGGCAGACCCTCATCGTGCCAGGCGTGCATCCCCCCGGCGAGGTTCAGCGAGACGTAGCCCCGGGTCGCCAGCGCCTGGGCCGCCCGGTAGGAGCGGCCCCCGGAGCGGCACACGACGATGACGGGCCGGCCGGCCGGCACCTCGGCGAGCCGGTCGTCGAGCACGCTGAACGGGATGTGGAACGCACCCTGGGCTCGGCCCTGGGAGAACTCGTCGGTCTCTCGCACATCGAGGATCACTGCGCCTTCGCCGACCAACTGCACGGCCTCGGACGGTTCGATCTCGGGTACGTCGGGGCTGGCGGGGTGAGACTCCGGCACGGGCGCGCTCCTCCTTGGTGGCAAATGACCTTAGTGCCCGCCGTCGGAAGATCCGGGTACCGCCAGCGCCACGACGCGCGGACGGGTGCCGGCGGTTGCAGGGCGCAGACGCCAGGTGGACCCGCCGACAGGGCCGTGTCGCCCGCCTCAGCCACCGGACGGACGCCAGGCCGCGGCCGATTCCATCAGGCGGTCGCCGAGATCCGCGTCGTCCGCAAGGTCGAGGACGACGGAGAGGGCCGCGGCCCATCCATGGCAGAAGAGCTGCCAGCCGTCGTGGACCTCGAGCCTGGTCGCGTCGGCCTGGCGACGGGCCTGCCCGAGGAACTCGAGCTCCCCCCGGTAGTTGAGCTCCCACACCACGGCGCGGGCGGGGAAACGCGCCCCGTCCGAGATCGGCGTGCCCGGACGGTCCTTGCCCAGCCCCGTGGCATTGACGACGAGCGATCCGGGTGGCGCCGAGCCGACAAGGTCGTCCCACGGTCCCTCGCCGACGTGGCCGGCGGCTCGCCCGGCGAGCTGGCGAATGAGTTCTCCCACCGCGGCCGGGTCGCGGTCGGCGCAGACGAACTCCACCTGGGAGCGGACCATGAGGTGGTGCGCGAGGGCCCTCGCCGTGCCCCCTGCGCCGAGACAGACGACCCGTCCTTCCCGGTGCGGCCAGATGCGGTCGACGACCCGTCCGACCGAGATCGGGTCTCGGGCCCAGCCCCACAGGCCACCTGTGGTGCGGCGGATCGCGTTGACCTCCCGACAGGCCAACGAGAGCGGGTCGAGACGCGAGAAGCTGGCCTCGCCGGCCGCGTAGACACGGACCTTGTGGGCGGTGATCACCGCGCCGGCCACGCTTTCGTCGTTCCGGAGGCGCTCGAGGAGCTCCACGTAGTCCCCGTCGCCGGCGTCAAGACCGAGGTCGGTGCCACGCAGCCCGCACGTCGTGCCCAACAGTTGTCGCCAGGCTGGCCACACGCGATGGACAAGCGATCGCCCCGTCGAAACCCCGACGAACATGACGTCTGGCACCGCCCGACCGTACCCGCCCGTCACGCCCGATGGGAAGCCGCCCCCCGCCCGGTCGCTTCGGCGCGCCTGCAACCTCTAGCGTCTTCTCGGCGACCGCCGCACGGACCGGACGGCAAAGCGAGCTGGCGTGGCGACTTCTCCGGAGACGAGCCCCCTGCGAACGGCGCTCGCGACGCGGGCGCTGCGCGCGACGAGCCGGCTCTCCCGCGCCCTGCGGCTCGGCAGCGGCTCGACGATCGGCGGTCGGGTCGGGCTCCTCATCGCCCCCGACCTCCTCGACACGCTCGGCCGCGCCAGGCGTGTCGCCCTCGTCACCGGGACGAACGGCAAGACGACGACGACCCGGCTCCTCGTCGAGGCGCTCGGCGGGCCGGGGGTCGTCGCCTCGTCCGGGTCCGGGGCGAACATGCCGGCGGGCCTCGTCAGCGCGCTCGCCGAGGCACCCGTCGGGGCCGACGCCGTCCTCGAGGTCGACGAGCGGTACCTGGAACGGGCGGCGCCCGCGCTCCATCCGGCGGTGATCGTCCTCACGAACCTGTCGCGCGACCAGCTCGACCGGATGAGCGAGGTCCGGATGGTGGCCGCCCGCTGGCGGCGCGCCCTCGACGAGTTGGAGACGACCGTCGTGGCGAACGCCGACGACCCGCTCGTCGCCTACGCCGCCGGTAGCGCCCGCCACGTCGTGTGGGTCGCCGCCGGCTCGCTCTGGCACGAGGACGCCTACCACTGCCCGGTCTGCGACGCGCGCATCAGCTTCGAGGGCGCCGACTGGCACTGCACGTGCGGCTTCTCCCGGCCCGAGCCGGCCGCTTCCGTCGTCGACGACGACCTCGTCCTCGCCGACGGCGGCGCCCACCGGATCGAGCTTTCCGTCCCGGGGCGGTTCAACCGGGCGAACGCGGCGATGGCGGCGATGGCGGCGATGCCTCTCGGCGTCGCCGTCCCCGAGGCGCTCGTCGCCGCCCGACGCGTGACCGAGGTCGCCGGACGCTTCGCCGTCGTCACCCACCGGGACCGCACGCTGCGGCTGCTGCTCGCCAAGAACCCCGCCGGCTGGACGGAGCTGCTCGGGCTGGTGGAATCGGACCGGATGCCGCTCGTCATCGGCATCAACGCCCGCTCGGCCGACGGCCACGACCCGTCCTGGCTGTGGGACGTCCCTTTCGAACGGATTGGTGACCGCTTCGTCGTCGCCACCGGCGACCGCCGCCTCGATCTCGCCGTCCGCCTCCGCCACGCCGGGGCGCGCCACCTCGTCGAGGCGGATCCTTTGCGGGCAGTCGAGCTCGCGGGGCAGGGCCGAGTCGACTACATCGGCAACTACACCGCCTTCCAGGTGATGCGGCGGCGCCTGGCCCGCGACCACCGCCAGGGGGGCGGCGCGCCGGGGGGGCGGCCCCCGGTGCCGGTGCCCGCCGGACCCTCCCGCCCGGCGCGCACGGGGGGCACCGCGGAATCGCGCCTGCGGATCGTCGTCGTCCACCCCGACCTGCTCGGGACCTACGGGGACTTCGGCAACGGCCGCGTGCTCGAGGACCGCGCGGCGTGGCGGGGGATCCCCGTCGAGCTCGTCACGGCCCCGTCCGACCAGCCGTTGCCCGCCTCGGGCGACATCTACTGCCTCGGCGGGGGCGAGGACGGGCCGCAGATCCGCTCCGCGGAGCGCCTGCGCGAAGGCGCCCTCGCCGCCGCCGTCGCCCGGGGGGCGACCGTGCTCGCCGTCTGCGCCGGGTTCCAGATCATCGGGACGGTCTTCCCCGGAGCCGACGGGCGCGACCACGACGGCGTCGGCCTGCTCGACGCCGCCACTAAGCGGACGAACGAACGCCGTGCCGTCGGCGAGGTCGTGGCCACCCCGATCGTCGACGAGGCGTGGCCGATCGACCTGCCGACGCTGAGCGGGTTCGAGAACCACCAGGCCCGCACGTGGCTCGGCGCCGGTGTCCGGCCTCTCGCCCGGGTCACCGCGGGTGTCGGGAACGGTTCCGGCGCGGTCGACGGCGCCGTCGGGGGCAAGGTCTTCGGCACCTACCTCCACGGTCCGGTCCTCGCCCGCAACCCGGCCCTCGCCGACCTGCTGCTCAACCTGGCGACGGGCCGCATCCTCGAGCCCCTCCAGGACCTCGAGGAGGAGGCGCTGCGGGCCGAGCGCCTGCGTGGCCGGGGAAGACGCCTCTTCGGCGCCCCCGGCCAGTAGGGGCGGCCCCCGACGGCCCGATCGGCCAGAACCGGACACGGCAGCAGGACCGACGCCACGGGGGAGGCTGGGCGCCGGTCCTGCTGTTTGCCTGCGGGGCCTGGCGATTCCCGCCCCGCGTCGTCAGCCGCTCCGGTCGACGGAAGAAACTGCGCTGCACGCCGGCCGCTCACTCACCGGCCGGCGTGCAGCTCGAAGGGTCCTCCTAGGCCGGGTGCGCCGCGATCCAGCGCTCGACCAGGTGCAGGCCGACCGAGGCGTGGACGAGGTCGGCCCGTCCACGCAGGATCTGGAGTTTCGCCCCGACGAAGACGTGGGCGTTGCCCGGCCAACCGGACGGGGTCTGCGCCAGCACCTCGGCCGAGACACTCGTCATCGAGGACTGCGCCACGGTCGCCTTGGCGGTCGAGTAGGCGAACCGCGCCTCGGCACGGGCATATCCCTTGTCAGCGACGCGGGCCGCGAGGTCGGCCGTGATCGTCGGCCCGTTGGCGAGGATCGTGCCGGCCTTGGCGTTGACCGTGTCCGCCGCGATGGTGAGCTTCACCTGCGGGCTCATGACGACGAAGACCCGGTTGTCCTTGAACATCGCCTGGGCGTCGACGCGCAGTTCGGCCACCGTCGTGTCCGAGGGGACCTTGCCGATCAGGTCGTTGATGTTCGTCGTCTCCGTCGACAGGCTCGCCGAGAGCGTGGCGGAGTCCGCCGTGGTCAACGTCGTGGAGCTCGACACCTCGGTCGTGAGGGTGGCGAGCTGGGATTGACGGGCGGCGAGCTCGGCCTCGAGCTTCGACTGCAACTGCGTGAAGGTCGCCGGGTTGGTCGTCGTGGTTGGGTCGGCTGAAGCCGCCGGGATGACTCCGAGCGAAGCGAGCGCCATCATGCCCGCGCCGACAATCACCGGTGCGATGGAACGGATCCTCATCGTGGACTCCTTTTCCGAGATCTGGGAAACGACTGGAACGACGACATCCTGAAGCACGGCTGTCAGCAACGATCGACGAATCCGTGAGCGAAATGTGAGCGCTTCAACGCCGGTTGTTAGGTGCTCTGCGGCGGGTGGTGCCGTGGCCCGCCTACGATCTTGGCGAGTGTTCGATCCCTTCCTCACCGGTGAACCGCCGGACGACGGCCTTTTGGCGGCCGATGCGGCGGCGCCCGGCTCGCCGCCCGCCGAGCAGATCGGGGACCTCGTCGCCGAGACGATGCGCCGCGCCGCCGAATCGTTTCTCGCCCACGACAGCGACGATTCCGGCGAGGGCCGCGACGCCGAGGACCTGCACGCCGCGCGCGTCGCCCTGCGCCGGATCCGCTCCCTGCTGCGAACGTTCCGCTCCCTCGTCGAGCCGGAGTGGGCGAGCGCCGCCCGGGCCGACATGGGCTGGTTCTCGCAACTGCTCGGCGAGGTCCGCAATCTCGACGTGCTCGCCCTGCGGATCGCCCTGCACACCGAGCCGGACGCCGACCCGCTGGCCCTCGAAAGCCTGTACGGGGCGGTCGCCCTGCAGCGCAGCGACGTGACCTTCCGTCTGGCGAGCGCTCGGGCCCTTCCGCGCTACGAGAGCGTCGTCCGGCAGGTCGACCGGCTCGTCTCGGCCCAGCCGCCGCTCACGGCGCGCGCCGAGGAGGGCTCGCGCCAGGCCCTGCCGCGCCTGTTGCGCCGCCCCTGGCGCAACGTCCGCGAGGCGGCCCGGCGGGCCCGTCTCGAACCGACCGAGCCCAACCTGCACGCCCTCCGGATCCGCGCCAAGGAGCTCCGCTACGCTGCCGAACTCGCCACCGGGGTGTTCGGAGCGCGCGCCGCTAACCTCGCGACGACGGCTACGGCGATCCAGGACCGCCTCGGCGACCACCGGGACGCCCTCGCCGCCGAGGCGTTCCTCACCGAAACCGCCGGCGAGCGCTTCGAGTGCGCCTTCCTCGCCGGCCAGCTCGTCGTCATCGAGCGGCTCGATGCGGCGCGCTGCCTGCACGGGCTGGCCAAGGACCTCGCCGTCCTGAAGAAGCGCTGGAAGTCGTTCGAGCGGTCGGTCCGACCGGTCTGGGGGTCGGCCGCCGGACCGGCGGCGCAGGACGGGGACTGACGCCACCGGCGCGGGGATCCCGCGGGGACCTCCTTAGAGTGAATCTGTGGCTGTCGCCGGTCCCCTCCTCGCCGACCTCCGCGTCGACGTCCCCGTCAGTGCCGATGAACGGGCCGCGGATCTCCGCCGGGAGGCCCTCGACGGCCTGACGGCCGAGCCGAAACGGCTCTCCCCCACCTGGCTGTACGACGACGCCGGCTGCGCCCTTTTCGACCGGATCACGAGGCTTCCCGAGTACTACCCGACGCGGCGGGAGCGGGCGATCCTCGCCCGGCACGCCGCCGAGATCGCAGCGTGGAGCGGTGCCGACACGCTCGTGGAGATCGGCTCGGGGACCTCCGAGAAGACGCGCCTCCTGCTCGACGCCCTCAGCGCCACCGGACAGCTTGCCCGGTTCGTGCCTTTCGACATCGCCCTGGCGACCCTCGCAGCGGCGGCGCGCGCCGCCGCCTACGCCTACGAGGGCCTCGAAGTCCACGCCGTCGCCGGCGACTTCCGCCGCCACCTCGGCGCCATCCCGACCGGCGGGACGAGGCTCGTCGTTTTCCTCGGCGGCACGATCGGCAACCTCGACTCGGCGGCCCGTTCCCGCTTCCTCGACGACCTCTCGACGTCGATGTCCCGGGGCGACGCCTTCCTCGTCGGCACCGACCTCGTGAAGGAGCCTCGGCGCCTGGTCGCCGCCTACGACGACGCCGCCGGGGTGACGGCGGCTTTCAACAAGAACGTGCTGAGAGTCCTCAACCGCGAGCTCGGAGCCGACTTCGACCCCGACCGTTTCGACCACGTCGCCCGTTACGACGAGGGCCACGAATGGATCGAGATGCGGCTCCGATCGCAGGTCCGCCAGCTCGTCTCCGTACCGGGCCTCGGCGTCGGCGTCGCGTTCAGGGCCGGCGAGGACCTGCTGACCGAGGTGAGCACCAAGTTCCGCATCGCCGGGCTGCGCACCGAGCTCTCGTCGGCCGGACTCGAGCCCGTCGCCACCTGGACCGACCCCGATGGCGACTTCGCGCTGACACTCGCGCTACGGCGATGACGGCGGCCGCCGACTACCGCCGCGTGCGCGGACTCACCGAGACCCTCGCCGCGCCGCTCGGGCCCGAGGACCAAACCGTGCAGTCGATGCCGGACGCCAGCCCGACGAAGTGGCACCGCGCCCACACGACCTGGTTCTTCGAGGAGTTCGTCCTCGGCCCCGCCGTGACCGACTACCGCCTCTTCCACGAGGGCTACCGCTACCTCTTCAACTCGTACTACGAGGCGGTCGGGCCCCGGCACCCGCGGCCCGAGCGCGGCGTGATCACCCGTCCCGGGGTTGCCGAGGTGGCCGCCTACCGCGAACACGTCGACGAGGCGATGGCCCGGCTCCTCGACCGGGGCGCCGGGT
Organism: Acidimicrobiales bacterium; assembly: GCA_050013835.1. Classification (GTDB taxonomy): domain Bacteria; phylum Actinomycetota; class Acidimicrobiia; order Acidimicrobiales; family Bog-793; genus Bog-793. The sequence continues at coordinate 91,754 of JBEKEM010000001.1, read as the reverse complement.
CGACGGCCTCGCTCGTCGAACTCGGACTCAACCACGAGCAGCAGCACCAGGAGCTGCTCGTTATGGACATCCAGCACGCCCTGTCGCGTAGCCCGCTCGCCCCCGCCTACGGCCCCCTCCCCTGGCGGGCGCCGGTGCTCGCCCCGGGCGGCGACGGCGCCTGGCTTCGCCACGACGGCGGGATCGTCGAGGTCGGCCACGACGGGCAGGGCTTCGCCTTCGACAACGAGTCGCCGGTCCATGGGGAACTGCTGCGGCCGTTCGAGGTCGCCCCGTCGCTCGTGACCAACGCCGACTGGCTGGCCTTCATGGCCGACGGCGGCTACGAGCGCCCGGAGCTGTGGATGTCCGAAGGCTGGGCGCTCGTCCAGGCACACGGGTGGCGGGCGCCCGAGTACTGGCGAGAGCGCGACGGCACCTGGTGGGCCTTCGGGCTCGCCGGCCTCCAACCAGTCGCGGCTGACGGGGCGGTAACCCACGTCGGCTGGTTCGAGGCCGACGCCTTCGCCCGCTGGGCGGGGGCGCGCCTGCCACGCGAGGCCGAGTGGGAGGCCCTCGCCCCGGAGCCGGGCGATCCCGCCGCGCTTGCCGGCGGCTTTTTCGGCACGGTCTGGCAGTGGACTGCCAGCCCCTACGGGGCGTACCCGGGCTTCGTCCCGGCGAGCGGGGCCGTCGGCGAGTACAACGGCAAGTTCATGGTCAACCAGCAGGTGCTGCGCGGCAGCTGCCTCGCGACCCCCCCGGGTCACGCCCGGCGCACGTACCGCAACTTCTTCCCGCCACACGCCCGCTGGATGTTCGCCGGCGTGCGGCTCGCCCGCGACCCCGCCTGAGCGGGCCCCGCCCGCTAGCGCAACCGGTGCTCTTTGTCAGCGAGACGCGCCGCGAAGACCGCCGCCTCGGTGCGCCGCTGCATGCCCAGCTTGGACAAGATGTTGGAGACGTAGTTCTTCACCGTCTTCTCGGCGAGGTACAGCTCGGCGCCGATCTCCCGGTTCGTCTTGCCCTCGGCGACGAGATCGAGGACGTGCCGCTCCCGCGTCGTCAGCCGAGCGAGGCGATCGTCCTCGGGGTTGCCGGTCCGCATCCGGTCGACCAGCTTCTGGGTGAGCGCCGGATCGATCAGCGACTCGCCCCGCGCCGCCCGTTTCACGCTGCCGACGATGTCGCGCCCGCGCACCTCCTTCAGGAGGTAGCCCGCGGCTCCGGCCTCGATCGCCGCACTGACGTCGTCGGCAAACGACGTCAGCATGAGACAGGCGATCTGGGGGTGCTCCGAGCGGATCTCCCGGCAGACGGCGATGCCGTCCGTCTCGCCCTCGCCGAGCCGGACGTCGAGGATCGCGACGTCGGGGTGGGTGGCGGCGATGCGCGTGAGCGCCTCGGAGGCTGACGACGCCTCACCGACGACGGCGATGTTCTCGTCGGCGTTCTCGAGCAGGTCCCGCAGGCCCGCCCGGACCACCTCGTGGTCATCGAGGAGGAAGACGTTGATCATCGCGGCTCCAGTCTCACGGGCGCGCCACCGGGGCGGACGGCCGGCGCCGCACCACCCTACGGCAGCGCCGGACCGGCCGGGCCCGGCCCCGGGTGGTCCGCGAGGAGCGCCTCGACGGCCGCCTCGACAGTCGGGAAGAAGTTGTCCCGGCCGACCACGCCGGCGAACCCGATGCGCCGCAGCTCGGTCGTGACGACCGACGTCGCCCGGGCGACGCCGATCCGCACGTGGGCGGCGGCGAGATCCCGGGCGAGCCCGGTGAGCTGGCGCCCCGCCGTGTAGTCGACGTCGGAGATCGCCGCGGCGTCGAGGACGAACGAGTCGACTCCCGTGCCCGGGGCGACGAGGGCGCGGATCCGCGCCGTGACATGGTCGGCATTGGCGAACCACATCGGCGCCTCGAGGAAGTAGACGACGATCCCTGGGAGTCGCTCGAGCTCGAGCCCGGTGCTCGGCAGCACCCAGTTCGAGCTGCCCGGGAGGCGCCCAAGCACGGCGTCGCGGGGACGGGCCGTGCGACGGGTCCGGTCGAGGACGGCGAGCGTCACGGCGAGACCCATCCCGATCTTCACGTCGACGAGGGCGACCACCAGCATCGTCACGGCGGCGAGGACGAACTCGATCCTGTCGAACCGCAGGATCGCCCGCAGCTCCGGCACCCGCACGAGGCGCACGCCGATCAGGGCGAGGATCGCGCCGAGCGTCGCGTGCGGGACGTCGTCGAGCCACGAGGCGGCGAAGGCGACGAGGAGGAGCACGAGCGCCGCCGCGCTCAGCCCCGCCAGCTGGGTGCGGCCACGCGCCTGCGCCACGATCTCGGTGCGCGGCGGACTGGCGTCGAGGGCGAACGAGCCGGCGAACCCGGCGAGGAGCGAGCCGGCGCCGATCCCGACGAGGTCGCGGTTAAACCCGCGCTCGCCCGACGCGGCGTCGCCGAGGCCGCGCACGGTGGCGGCCGATTGGGCAAGCACGACGAGCGAGATGGCGAGCGCCGGCAGAAGCAGCGCCCGGAGCGCGCCGAAGCTCGAGGCGGGGGCGGCGATGTGGGGCAACCCCGAAGGCACGAAGCCGAGCACGGCGACGCCGTGCGCCTTCAGGTCGAACGACGCCACGACGGCGGCGCTGGCGATGAGGGCGACGATGGCGCCGGGGAACCGCCGGGAGACCTTCTCAGCGACGCCCACGACGACGAGGACGGTCGCAGCGATGGCAACGGTCCAGCCGTTCGCCCGGCCGATCGCGCGCAGCGTCAGCCAGGTCGTTTCGACGGGACCGTGGCCGGTCGGCGGCGTGAGGCCGAGGACGACCGGGATCTGGCGCAAGACGATGGCGATGCCGACCCCGGCGAGGAATCCCGTCACGACCGGCGCCGAGAGGATGTCGGCGATCCACGCCATCCGCGCCAGCCCGATCACCATGACGATGAGCCCGACCAGTAGCGCCAACAGCGAAGCGTCGGCACGGTAGGTCGGCGACGAAGTCAGCGCGATAGACGAGACGCTGGCGGCGATGACCGGCGCGATCGTCGAGTCGGCCCCCACCGACAGCGGGCCCGTCGAACCGAAGACCGCGATGGCAAGCGAGCCGACGATGAAGGCGGCCAGTCCCGCCGTCGCCGGCATGCCCGCGAGGCGGGCGGTGGCGATCTGCTCGGGGATGGCGATCGCCGCGAGCAGCACGCCGGCGAGCAGCTCCGGGCCGAGGGGGCGGTGCCGCCACGGCAGGATCGTCTGGAACACAGGGAACGAGAAACCCGCATCCCGCGTCCCGTCGGCGCCCCCCTCCGCCAACGCCTCCCCTTTCAGTGCCGGGCCCGCCACGGTTCCAGGACGCCGGGGCCACGGCCACCGGCCGAGGAGAGCCCGGGGCGCGCGCGATGTCGCGATCCTGGGACCAGCCGTCCTCCTTGCACGACCACCGACACTAGGACGGCGGGAGCCGCCGGTCATGCTTGCGCCGGCGGTCGGGCGACACGGCGGGCAGACCCGGGGCGCGAAACGACGCGGCGCGCGTCTCTGCGGGCCCGGCGGGCGCCCGTCGGTGACCGCCTTCGCCTACCCTGGTCCCACGACGTCCTCGATCCCCTCTCGAACGCCGGCGCGGCGCAGGTCTCGGCGGGAAGGCACGTGACGGGCCGGGTGGCGCCCGGGCCCCGCGGTGTCGCGCCGCCGCCCACCGGCGGGCGGGTGCCTCGCCGCCGCTGCGCCTGCGGTGCGATCCACCACGTCCCCATCGAGGTGGTGGTGATCGACGGCCAGGCGATCGACGAGCTCGGCGACTACGTGCGGGGGCGCGGCTCGACGAGGCCGTTCGTCGTCATGGACGCCAATACCGAGGAGGTCGCCGGCGGGCGTGTCGTCGGGGAACTGTCCCGGCAGGGACTGCAGGTGGCGGCACTCTGCTTCCCGGAGCGCCGCGATCTCCTCGCCGACGAGACGAGCGTCGCCCGACTCGATGGGGCGCTGGGAGCGACGGAAGCCGATCTCCTCGTCGCCGTCGGCTCCGGGGTGATCACCGACCTCACCCGTTACGCGGCGAGCCGCACCGAGCGTGAATTCTTGAGCGTGCCGACCGCCGCCTCGATGGACGGCTACGCCTCCGGCGTGGCGGCGATGCAGTTCGGCGGCATGAAGACGACCCTGCCAGCGAAGACCCCCGTCGCCATCTTCGCCGAGCCGGCAACCGTCGCCGCGGCCCCACCGGAGATGGCGCGGTCGGGCCTCGGCGACCTGCTCGGCAAGGCGGTGGCGCGCCTCGACTGGCTGATGGCGCACGCCCTCTACGGCGAGCCGTTCTGCGCCGAGGTCGAGCGGCGGGTCATCGGGCCGGTCGCGGAGGCGGCGGCGAACGTCGCCGGCATCCTCGCGGCCTCGCCGGAGGCGGTCACCGGGCTCCTCGGCGGCCTCATCGAGTCCGGGGTCGCGATGGCGATGGTCGGGAGCTCCCGGCCGGCGAGCGGCTGCGAGCACCACGCCTCGCACTTCTGGGACCTCCTCGCCTCCCAGGGCCGGCGGCCCCACGCCCCCCACGGGCTCCAGGTGGGCTACGCGACGCAGTTCGCGACGCGCCTGCAGACCTTCGCCTTCGGCGGCGGAGTGGCCGAGCTCGCCGCTCCCTTCCCCGTCGAGGACGGCGACGCAACGGGCACGCACCTGTGGTTCGCTGGCCACGAGGACGAGGTGCGCGCCGTCATGGAGGCCAAGCGCGCCTTCATCTCGGAACACGGTTCGTCTTGGCCGAAGTCCCCGTCACAGTGGGCGGCAGCACAGGCGCGTGCCGTCGAGGCGATGCGGCCGTTTCCTCCCGTCACGAAGGCACTGGCGGCGGCGGGGATCCCCGCAGACCCGGGGTATCTCGGCCTCGACGCGGCGACGCTCAGGGCGACGTTCCGCTGGGCGAACCGGATCCGGTCCCGTTACACGGTGATCGACTTCCTGGCGGGCCAGGGCAGGCTCGACGAGGCGATCGACGGGATCCTCCCCTAGGGAGGGGTACTGGCCCTCCGGCCTCCCCTCAGGCGGGCTGGCCGTAGTAGGCGCCGGGTCCGTGTTTCCTCGTGTAGTGACGTTCCACGACGACCTCCGGCAGGGGAGCCGCCTCGGGGTCGATGACGAGGGTGAGGACCGCCACGCGGGCGACCTGTTCCAGCGTGACGGCCCGCTCGACCGCCTGGGCGGCGTCCTTCCCCCAGGTGAACGGCCCGTGGCCGGGGACGAGGGCGCAGGGGACCTCCTCGATCCCCCGATCGCCGATCGCCTCCCGCAGGACGACCCCGGTGTTCTCCTCGTAGGCGCCGCGGACCTCGTCGTCGGTGAGACGGCGGGCGATCGGCACGGCCCCGGGACACAGATCGGCGTGCGTCGTCCCGAGAATCGGGATCGCCCGCCCGGCCTGGGCCCACGACGTCGCCCAGGTCGAGTGGGTGTGGACGACACCACCGATCTCGGGGAAGTCGCGGTAGAGAAGTACGTGGGTCGCGACGTCGGTCGAAGGGCGGCACGTGCCCTCGACGACCCGTCCCTCCAAGTCGACGACGACGATGTCGTCGGCACCCATCACCTCGTAGGGGACGCCGCTCGGCTTGATCGCCACGAGCCCGCTCGCGCGGTCGATCCCGCTCGCGTTCCCCCACGTCAGGGTCACGAGGCCGTGCCGCACCAGTGCGAGGTTGGCCTCCAGCACCTCTTCACGAAGGCCCTTGCGGATGCCCATCGGTCGCCTCCTTCAGATCGCGACGTGGTCGATTTCGGCCAGCTCGGCGAGGAGCCGCCAGCGTTCGACATGATCGCCCGGGTTCAGACAGAAATGGTGCGTCCCCCCGTTGCGCAGCCAGGACGTGAGGAACGGACGCATCCCCGAGTCCGGCCGGAAGTGGAAGTACGGCATCTGGACGAGCGGCAGCTCCGGAGTGTCGAGCACCTCGCCGCGGGCGACGGCGAGCCGGTAGAACTCGCCCTCCAGGGGGATGAGCGTGGCGACCGTCGCGACCCCGGGCTCGGCTGAGAACACCGCCGTCGGCGGATTGCCGAGACCGCCGATCCCGAGCGGGCGGTCGATCAGGCGGACCGGCCGGTCGTGTCGCGCGATCCTCCAGTTGCCCTCACCCATGTGGCTGATGAGTACGGAATCGAGCTCGTAGTCCATCGCGTACATCTCGCTGAAATGGGCGTCGCCGATGAGCGTGTGGGCGGCGCAGACGAGCGCGGCGGCGTTGGTGTCCCCTTCGGCTCCGTAGCCGTAACCGTCCGCCATCGTGTTCGAGGCGGCAAGCAGCGGGAGCTGCTCGAAGCGGCCGTCGCGCCCGACGGGCTCGAAGTGCATCGACCATCCGTCGTAGCCGCCCTCCGAGAGGATCGCCCTCACCGCGAGCTCGAAGCGGATCGCGTACTCGTGGCTTTCCCGGCTGAGCTGCGGGTCGATCTCGAACTGGGCGGCGTGCCTTTGGCGGACTTCCTCGACGGCGTCGGCGCCGACGGCCTGCATCCGCTGGTAGACGTCCCCGAGGTTCTCGTTGACGATCATCGGGCCGAGCTTGCGGAGCAGGGCCGCCGCGTCGTAGACGACGTCCTCCATACCGTTCATCGGGTAGCCGAACAGCGCGATCTTCGTCCTTTTCCACCTGGTCACCGTCTGCGCGGCCTTCGCCCAGGACTCGAAGGAGGCGAGGAATGCCGCCGACCGCCAGTCGTCCGTGATCACCGAGTACGGCAGGCCGGCGCGCAGCAGCGCGTTCGACTGGTCCTGGGCCCCGTGGATCCCCTGGTTGTAGGTGAGGTCGTCCATCGTCCACTCCGCCGTCACCGCCGGCTCGGGCTGGATGTTGGCGAGCAGGACGGGCAACGAGTTCTCCTGGAGCGCGCGCAGCGTCCGCATCGCGGGTCCGTAGGTGAGCATGACGATCATGATCCCGTCGAGTTCCCGCCCGCCGAGGTCCTGCACGATCTCCTCGACGTCGGCGCGGTTGCGCGCCGGCCGGGTGAAGACGACCTCGGCGGCGGGGGCGAGACGCGCGCACAGCTGCCGCGAGAACTCCGCCTGGTGTTCCGTGATACGCGGGATCATCTCGTCGTAGAGCTCCTGCATGATGCCGAGCATCCCGATGCGAGGTCGTCCTCTCGTCAGCATCGCACCCTCCCTTGCGACTCGTCCCCGGGCGGCGGGCTTGCTTGCGCGATCACACGTGGGCCGCGAGCGCCGCGCGGCGGATCTGCTTCAGCCGGTGCAGCCACTCGGCGTGCTCGACACCGAGCTCGTCGTGCAGCGCACGGAAGACGGCGTAGACCCCGTCGTAGGTCGCCAGATCGGGCGCCGACGTCTCGTAGCGACGCGACGTCGCCGGTCTGAGCTCGACGACGGCGGTCCCGATGTCGTCAAAGCCCCCCCGGGCCGAACCGGCGGCGACGGCGCCGAACAGCGCTGAGCCGCGGGCCGGGATCTGGCTCGAGTCGGGGATCGTCACCGGCAGCCCGGTCACGTCGGCGAGGAGCTGCATCATGAGCGCGCTGCGCTCGGCGATCCCGCCACAGGCGACCACCTCCGTGAGGGGTATCCCATTCCCGACGAAGTTCTCGATGATCCGCCGCGTCCCGAAGGCCACCGACTCGAGCAGCGCCCGGTAGACCTCGCCCGCCGACGTCGCCAGCGTGAGGCCGGCGATCACCCCCGAGAGGTCGGCGTCGCCGATGATCGTCCGGTTGCCGTTCCACCAGTCGAGGGCGACGAGCCCGCTCGCGCCGGGCGCGGACGACGCCGCCTCACGCTCGAGCCTCTGGTACCAGTCCCCGCCGGGACCACCGTCACCGAAGCCGATCAGCTGGTTCCCGAACCAGGCGAACATGTCGCCCACAGCGGCCTGGCCCGCCTCGTAGCCGAAGAACCCGGGGAGGATGCCGTCCTCGACGACGCCGGTGATCCCCGCCATCTTGACCTCGCGCCGGTCGATGACGAGATCGCAGATCGACGTGCCGACGACCATCACGAACACGCCGGGAAGCTCGACGCCGGCTCCGGGGACCGCCACGAACGAGTCGACGTTGCCGACCGCCACGGCGACCGCCGGGCTCAGGCCGAGACGGGCCGCCATCTCGGGCTGGAGGGTCCCGGCGGACCGGCCGGGAGGGGCGAAGCTCGTCCCCAGCTTGTCGCTCGGGTCCGGGAAACCGGGATAGGCGGCATCGAAGAACGCTCGGGGCGGCAGGCCCTCCTTCGCCGACCAGCACGCCTTGTAACCGGCAGTGCAGCTCGCGCGCACGAGGTTCCCCGTGAGCTGCCAGATCACCCAGTCAGTCGCCTCGACGTAGGCGTCCATCGCGTCGTAGACGCTGCGATCGCCCAGCCAGGTCTCGATGAGCTTCGGGAAGTACCACTCCGAGGACAGGCGCCCGCCGTAGCGGGCGGGGAACGCCTCGCCGCGGTCGGTCGCGACCTCGTTCAGCCGATCGGCGATCGACTGGGCGGAGTGATGCTTCCACAACTTGACCCAGGCGAAGGGGTGCTCCCGGAACCGGTCGATCCGGCACAGCGGTGTGCCGTCCCCGGTCACCGGCAGGACCGTGCAGGCGGTGAAGTCGATGCCGATGCCGACCACGTCCTCCGCCCGGACGCCTCCCGCCTCCAGCGCTTCGGGGATCCCACGGTAGAGGACCTCGAGGTAGTCGTCCGGGTCCTGCAGCGCCGTGTCGGGCGGCAGCTCGGCATTGTTCGAGGGCAGACGCGCGTCGATCACGCCGTGCGGGTACCTGACCTCGGAGACGGCGACCTCCTCTCCGGTCGCAAGGTCGAGAAGGAGCACCCGGCCCGACGCCGTGCCGAAATCAACCCCGATCGCCACTCGCCTGCCAGCCGAAGCTGCGCTACTCATGATCCACCCGCCCGATCGCGTCGTCCTGACGCCTCACGCGCGCCGGGGACCGTCCCCAGCAATCCCTCGGCGCGCCGTCCCAATTCTTCGCCACCTGACCCCCCGTCCCGCAACCGCCGGCGCGCCGGAAGCGGCGCCACTGGCTCCGCCCGGAGACGATGCCGGCGCCCACCGGCCGGCACGTCGCCGGGAGCGGACGTCATCTTGCGACGGGACCTTCCCCTGGGAGCTCCGCCGTCATGTCGCAGACCTCCGCGTAGCGCTCCCGGACGAAGTCGAGCGGCTCCCCCTCGTAGGTCGCGCTCTTGCCGGACGACCATGTGGGGGGCTCGGCCCCTCCCGAGAGGGCCCACGCCGCCTGCCGCGCCGCGCCGATGGCGACGTGCTGCGCCGCCTCCGGAACGACGACCGGCCGCCCGAAGATCCCGGGGGCGATCCGCCGGACCGCTTCGGAACGGCTCGCCCCCCCGATGAGGATCACGCGCTCCGCGCGCACGCCCTTAGCGAGCAGGGCGTCGAGGCCGACGGCCAGGCCGCAGAGCACGCCCTCCACGGCGGCACGGGCGAGGTGCCGCGGGGTCGCGGTCCCGAGTCGGAGGCCGTGCACGGCGCCGGTGGCGAACGGCCGGTTCGGCGTCCGCTCCCCCTCGAGGTACGGGACGACGACGAGGCCGTCGGCGCCTGCCGGCGCGTGGAGGGCGAGCGACGAGAACTTGCGCTGGTCTGCGCTGAGGAGATCCCCCACGGCCGTGAAGACGCGTGCCGCGTTGACCGTGCACACGAGCGGGAGGAACAGGCCGGTCGCGTCGGCGAACCCCGCGATCGTCCCGGTCGCGTCCGCTACCGGGTGGTCACACACGGCGAAGACCGTTCCCGAGGTCCCGATCGAGACGATGACGTCCCCGGGGGAGGCGGCGACACCGAGCGCCGCGCCGGCGTTGTCCCCGGTCCCGCAGCCCAGCGTCACGCCGTCCGGTGTCTTGCCGGCGGGCTGCGAAGGGCCGAGCACCCCCGGAACCCCCGTTGGCCGCCCGAGCGCGCGCCCCAGCAGGTCAAGGCGGTAGGCGCCGGTCGCGGGTGAGAAGTAGCCGGTGCCACTGGCGTCACCCCGGTCCGTCGCGAGGCCGCCCTCGCCGGGCGCCCGCCCGGTCAAGGCACCGCCGAGCTGCCAGGTGAGCCAGTCGTGGGGAAGGCACACCGAGGCGGTCCGCGCGGCGTTGTCCGGTTCGTGCTCGGCGAGCCAGCGCAGCTTCGTGACGGTGAACGACGCCGTCGGAACGCTGCCGACGGCGTCCGCCCAGGCCCGCGCCCCGTCGACCGGGCCGCCGAGCTCGTCGATGAGCTCCGCCGCGGCGGGCGCCGACCGCATGTCGTTCCACAGCTGCGCCGGCCGGACGACCGCGCCGGCTCCGTCGAGACACACCATGCCGTGCTGCTGCGCCGCGACGGCGACGGCAGCGACGTCGCCCAGGCCCCCGGCCTCGTCGATTGCGGTGTGCAGCGCCCTCAGCCATGCCGCCGGGTCGATCTCGGTGCCGTCAGGATGCGGCGCGCTCGCGAAGCGAACGACCTTCCCGGTGGCGGCGTCGCAGACGACGACCTTGCACGACTGGGTGGACGAGTCGACCCCGGCGACGAGCGTCATCGCTCAGCCCGTCCCGCAGGGAACCCCGCAACGCACGTGGCCGGCATCGACGAAGCCCGGCGGTCAGCGCGCACCGAGCAGGTGCTCGATCGCGAGCTGGTCGAGACGGGCGAAGCCGCAACCCCTGACCCCGGCGGCAGCGACGTCGTAGCGCTCGAAGGCGTCGAGGTCGGCGCTGAGCTCCGCCGCCTTCTCTCCTGCGGCGAGGGTCGGGACCGAAAGCTCGGCGACCTGGCTCGCCACAAGCGCGGCGCGCACCTCCGGGTCCTGGCGGAACGCCCGCGCCCGCTCTTTGAGCAGGAGGTACGTCGTCATGTTCGAGGCGGCTGATTCCCAGACGCCGACCTTGTCCTCGGTTCGCTGGGGCTTGAAGTCGAAGTGCCGCGGTCCGTCGTAGGCCGGGCCGCCATCGGGCCCACCGTTCTCGAGCAGATCGACGAGGAAGAAGGCGCTGACGAGGTCGCCGTGGCCGAAGACGAGGTCCTGGTCGAACTTGGCCCCACGCTGGCCGTTCAGGTCGATGTGGAACAGCTTCCCGTGCCAGAGGGCCTGGGAGATGCTGTGCACGAAGTTCATTCCCGCCATCTGCTCGTGCCCCACCTCGGGGTTGACGCCGACCATCTCCTGGTGCTCCAGCGTGGCGATGAAGGCGAGGGCGGCCCCGACGGTCGGCAGGAGGATGTCGCCCCGCGGCTCGTTGGGCTTGGGTTCGATCGCGAAGCGGATGTGGTAGCCCTCGTCGATGACGTATTGGGCGAGGAAGTCGAGCCCCTCCCGGTAGCGCTCGAGCGCCGCCTGCACGTCCTTGGCGGCATCGGTCTCGGAGCCCTCCCGTCCCCCCCAGAAGACGTAGGTCGTCGCTCCGAGCTCGTCGGCAAGATCGAGGTTCCGCATCACCTTGCGCAGGGCGTAGCGGCGGATACCGCGGTCGTTGGCGGTGAAGGCGCCCTCCTTGAACATCGGTTGCGAGAACAGGTTCGTCGTCATCATGGGCACCACGAGGCCGCACTTGTCGACGGCGCGACGGAAGCGCGCGATCAGATGGGCGCGCTCGGACTCGTCGCTGCCGAACGGGACGAGGTCGTCGTCATGGAACGTCACACCCCAGGCGCCGAGCTCGGCGAGGTGTCCGACGGCCTCGACGGGGTCGAGGGGGGGGCGCGTCGCCTCGCCGAAGGTGTCACGCGCCTGCCAGCCGACGGTCCACAGACCAAAGGAGAACTTGTCTTCCTTCGTTGGCACGGCCATTCTCCATCCACCTCCCCGGACGCCCACTCGATCGGTCGCCCATCGGTACCCTGGCGGCTCCGGTGGGCGAGGCCGCTACTCGGCTCTGTTCGCTCGCCGGCTACCCGTTCCGGTCGCCCGATCCGTCACTGCGCCGCCCTCTCAATGGTACGGGCGGAGCAGCGTCTCATCGGCAGGGCTGAGACGTTCCGGGGCGGTAACAGCCTGATGCCAGTACGGATAGATGAGCGGCGGCGCGCTGACCTCGTCGAGCCGGGATCGCTCGGCCTCGTCGAGCGTCCACTCGATCGAACCGAGGTTGTCGACGAGCTGCTCCTCGTTACGCGCGCCGATGATCACCGACGTGACCGCCGGACGCCCGAGCAGCCAGACGAGCGCCGTCTGGGCGGGAGAGGCCCCGCGGGCGGATGCCACGTCGACCAGGGCGTCGATGATCGTGTACATCCGCTCCTTGTCGTAGACGGGCGGTTCTCCCCAGGGAGTCGTCTGCCGGGAGCCCGCCGGCGGTTCTACTCCGCGCCTGTATTTCCCCGAAAGCAGGCCACCCGCCAGCGGGCTCCAGATGAGGATCCCCATCTGCTGGTCGACGGCGAGGGGAACGAGCTCGTATTCGGCCTCCCGATTGAGCAGCGAGTAGTAGATCTGATGGGTGACGTAGCGCTGCAGGCCGCGGCGCTCGGAAATGCCGAGCGCCTTCATCACGTGCCAGGCCGAGTGGTTCGAACAACCGACGTAGCGCACCTTCCCCTGGTGGACGAGGGTGTCGAGCGCGTCGAGCGTCTCCTCCATGGGGGTCAGGCCGTCCCGCTGGTGCACCTGGTACAGGTCGATGTAGTCGGTCCCGAGACGGCGGAGGCTCGCTTCGCAGGCCCGCAGGAGGTACCGGCGCGAGAGCCCGGCGTCGTTCTGGCCTTCACCCATCGCGAAGCGCGCCTTCGTCGCGAGCACGATCTCGTCGCGGCGCCCCCTGATCACCTCGCCGACGATCTCCTCGGACCGCCCGTCCGAGTAGACGTCCGCCGTGTCGATGAAGTTCACGCCGCCGTCGCGCGCCCGGTCGATCATCCGCCGAGCCTCATCGATCTCGGTTTCGCCGACCAAGGCGAACTTGCCACGGCCCCCGAAGGTCATCGTGCCGAGGGCGAGGGCGGATACCCGCAATCCCGTGTAGCCGAGCTGGCGGTATTCCATGTCGGCGGCTCCTTAGCCGTCTGAGATGATCCGCTCAAGCAAGGGCCGTCGATCGCCGATGCGACGCTCAGCGCCTGTCGCGCGCGAGCGGATCAAACTCGCAATTCCTGCTGGCCGAGCATGATGCGGCGACGGTACTCGGCGATCATGTGGGCGGTCAGTTCCTCCATCGTCGTGTCCTCGACCCGCAGGTCGAGGCTGATGCGCCCCTCCTGCAGGACGTTCAACCGGTCGCAAAGCTCGAACAGGTGCTGATAGTTGTGGTCGATGATGATCATCGAGACGCCGCGATTGTGCGAGAGGTCCTTCACGAGGTCGATCACCAGCGCTGATTCCTTCGCACCCATCGCCGCGAGCGGCTCGTCGAGAAGGAGGATCTTCGACTCCTGGTGCGTCGCCCTCGCCAGCGCAACCGCTTGGCGCTGACCACCCGACATGCTCTCGACCAGTGCATCGACGCTGGAGACCTGCACCTTGATGTCGTCGAGGTACTGGCGGGCCATCTGGCGCATCTTGTTGCTCGACAGCCATCGAAGCGGCCCGAACCGGGTGATCTCGCGGTTGAGGAACAGGTTCTGGTAGACGGTGAGCGCCGGGACGAGCGCCAGGTCCTGGTAGACGGTCTCGATACCGCGCTGGCGCGCGTCCTTCACCGAGTGGAAAACCGCCCGCTCCCCCTCGACGAAGATCTCGCCTTCGTCTTGCCTGTGGAAGCCGCAAAGGATCTTCACGAGCGTGCTCTTGCCACTGCCGTTGTCACCGACGAGGCCGAGCACCTCGCCGCGCCGCAGGTAGATGTCGATGCCTCTCAGGACAATGAGCGCACCGAAACTCTTCGTGATTCCCTCGGTGCGAAGGATGACGTCACGGTCCCCGAAGCGGTCGAGGCTGCCGGCGCGCCCTGCGTCGGTCTCGCTCACCGCCTGCCCCGGGGGACCGTCCTCTGGGTCAGCAGCTACTTGGGGCTGGGCGTCGTTCATCTCATCCTCTCGATTCGACCGCTCATCGTCGTGCCGTCTTCAGCGTCCAGCGCCCGAGCTGGACGTTTATCGCCATTGCCGCGAGGATCACGGCGCCTTCCACGAGGATGAACCAGTTCGCACTGATGCCAATGAGGTTGAACCCATCCTCGAGCACGCCGAGCACGATCGCGCCGATCAGGGTTCCGACCACCGTGGCCTTGCCACCGGTGAGAGCGGTCCCCCCGATGACCGCCGCGGTGACACCAGCCAGCATCTCGTTCAGTCCCGGAGCCGCGGGGTCGAGGCTCCCGATTCGGATCGAGTCGATGATGCCGATGAAGCCCGCGACGAGGGCGATGATGACGAAGCACCAAATCTTGATCCGCCGGACACGCACGCCGGCCTCGGCGGCGCCGAGCTCGTTGCCACCCGTCGCCGTCGTGTGCACACCGAATTTCGTCCCCTTGAGCAAGGCCCAGATGAGGAGGACGATCCCCAGGCCCCACAGACCCTCGGACCAGTTGCTGAGACCAAACCACGCGCCGAACTTCCCTGTCGTGCCGGGCATGTCGGTCGTAATGTCGCTCGAGGCGATGAGAACCCACCCCGCCAGTACGTAGTTCACACCGAGCGTCGCGACAAATGACGGGACCCGGAGCCATACGACGATGGACCCGTTGAACGCACCGATGAGGCAGCAGATGAGCAGAGAGAGGCCGATCCCCCAACCGAGCGGCACGCCGTGCTGCCCCATGATCACGACGAACCACGGCGCGGTCAGGAAGACCTGGCCGGAGGACAAGTCAATCTCGGCAAGGTCGAGCAGCAGGACCTCGCCCGCGCCGATGACCGCGATCGGCGCCATGTACTGCGTCATGACGACGATGTTGTAGTAGGAGTAGAAGGTCGAGTTGCGGTACGCGAAGTAGGCGATCAGGGCGACGCAGACGACGAAAATCGTCGCCTCCGGGCGTGCAAAGAACACGTCCGAGACGCGTCGCACGAGCCCCCGCTCCGCAAATTGCGGAGCGGGGGCCGCGAGCTCCTCTTGTTCAGAGGAAGGAGACTGCACTTACGGGAGGCCGATGGTCTTCGGCGGCGCGTACGCCGTCGCCGTGGCTCCGGCTCCTTCGAAACGCGTGACGTGGGCCGTGTACGGCGCGACGTTCGCCTTGGTAATGAATCCGAGGCCAGTGTCGGTGTCGCACGGCTTCATCAGACCAGCCGAGATGTTGTAGAGGAACAGCTGGATGGTCGGCACGAAGCCCTGCAGGTACGCCTGCTGGTCGATCGAGAACTCCAGGGCGCCGCTCGCGATGCCCTGAAGCACCGGAGCACTGACGTCCCAACCTGAACCGCCAGTGGTGCCCTTCAGGTTGTTCTTGGTGATGCAGTCGGCAACGGCTTCAGAGTCACCGTTGTCAACCGCGTACATGAACTTCACGTCCTTGTGGCCTTCCCACCATGCCTGGACCGCCGTGATCTCGGCGGGAACCAGCGCACCACCAGCAACGACCGCGGTCACCAGACCGGCCTTCTTGAAGGTCGGAAGAGCTCCGTCGATTCTTGGCTGGATGTTGCCGGTACCCGGAGTCGCGATGACCATGCCTACGAGGTCACCCTTCTTCAGCTTGGACACGATCCGCGCTGCGGCCGCGGCGCCTGCAGTCAGGTTGCTCTGGCCGACGTAGCACAGCCGGTCGTTCCCCGGCTCGTCCGCGTTGTAGGCGATGACCGGGATGCCAGACTTGAGGGCCTTGATGACCGGGGCGTTGAAGGCCGTCGGGTCGATCAGCGTCGTGGCGATGCCGTTCACCTTGCCTGCAATCGCGACGTCGATCGCGTTGACCATGTCCGAGGTCGCCGAGACCTGAGATCCGGCCCATTGCGGAACCGGGATCCCAAGGATGTGCGCCGCGTCCTGCAACCCATACTGAGTGGCGGTGAAGAACGGGTTCGTCGTGACGTGGTTCACGAACGTGAACTTGTACGCCGGGTGGTGAGCGAAGAACGGGCTCGCCGAGTCACGGTAGGTCGCAGCTGCTGCGCCCCGCTCGGTGAGGATCTCGGTTAGTCCACCGATGAACGGCACCGACGCCGCGATCGCGCCCGCGTTGCGGAGGAACCGACGCCTCGAAATCTCAAAGGCCTTCGGGTCCCGCTCTAGCGGTTCAAATTTCGCCATAATTCCTATCCCCTTTGGCTTGTCTATATGCATGTTGCAACTTCGGGAGCCTCCCCGGCCGCTGCCTAGTGGTCAACGGCAATCGAGTAGGCCTAGCCGACACTTCGACCAACGACTTCTCTCTCGGTCTGTCTCAGACTGATCAAGGTGCAGAAGGGCACTTAAGCAACTCTGTCCCGAGCACCGGTCAGACGCGACCACGTAGCGCTCGCTGGAGACAGCCGCTTATGTCGACCCCCTTTCTTGTTGCTACCGATGACATTACGCCAAGGTGACGCTGTCGCGCTCCCTGGTCGCGGCGGAACAAGCCAGCCGAGTTCCAGCGATGGCTCGTCGCCCGTCGCGGATCGTTGCGGGATGGCCAGTCCACCCCGGTGCGAAGCAAGCTTGGGCTCCCGCCCCGCGGAGAAAAGACGCCAACTCGACGCGGACCCGGTCGTCGTCGGGCCGGTCGAGCCCGGGGGCGACAGCTCGGGAGGTACCCCGCGGCGGCACAGACCGACCGCGGCTTCCCTTATCGGGAACTCCTGAGATCATTGACACCTGGTTTCACGGAATCTTCGGAATGTCACGTTACTGACATGATACGTGACAAGCAAGGGCCCGAGGCGTGGCCGCACACCCCGTTTGAGCTGGGAGTTTGTTCATCCCCACCGCCCGGCGAGACGACGGCACACAGTTTGGTCACGAAACCGAAGGAATGCTCCGCGTGATCTCCCGGCCTTGTCGCGCCGACCCAAAGCGCCCGGGCGACCGATCCGACCTCGTCCTCACCGCCCGTCTCGGGGATCCCGACAGCGGGTCCACCTTTGCCCCACCCAAGGGCAGTCGCCTACTCGTGGAGATGGACGTTCCACCCCAGGTACGTCTCGAGCGCTTCCTGAACGGCCAGCGCCGTCCGGGAGAGGCTCATCACGACGTGGTGCTCGAAGCCATTCCGACAGATGTGCTTGAGGAGCGCCTGGAGGTGCGGGACCTCGATCACGCCGAAGGCCCCGAAGGTGTGGACCGGATCGTCGGTGAACCGCCCCTCGCCGACGTAGGCCTTGATCTGCCCTGCGGAGTCGTCGGTGCTCAGGCGTAGATAGGTCGCCGGACCGCTCTTGATTCGGCCGAAGAGGGTGCCGTACGTCCGCTCCTTTCCCACCGTGCCGGCGATGATCTCCTGGAAGCTCATGGTGGTCGATTCGAGGAACCGGCTCGGAAGATTGCTGCAGTGGAAGACGATCGCCTTGTCCGGCTCGTCGTCGAGGTTGTTGTTCCAATCGAGGATGGCGCTCGGCACCCCCGAAGCCGCCTGGAGTATCAACATCGAAACGACGCCGGTGACGTCCAGCTCGCAGGCGCTCGGTTTGAGACTGTCGCTCATCATGCTCATGACCGTGCACGGCACGATGCCGTAGAACTCCTGTAGCGCGGTCCAGCACTGGATCGACGTGCCGTCCAGCTGCTCGGCTTCCATCCACTCGTCGATCACCGCGCCGAGTTTTGCCATCTTCAGCAGCGACTCGCCGGGCACGCCGTCAGTGGTGGTGTAGGCGGCGATCGCCTCGCCCTTGGCCTTGACCGACGGATCGTCGTCCGCCAGACGACCGATGCGCCCCAGCACCTCGGAGAGGTCGAGCGTGACAACCGAGATCCCCGCCAGTTCGAAGAGCTTCTCGCTGAAGCGCACGGTGTTGAAGTTGGCCGGCCGGGCCCCGATCGCCCCCACCCGCATCCCCCTCGCGGCCCGCACCACGCGACACACACTGGTGAAGCGGTCGAGGTCGGCCGCGAATTCCGGCGACCGTGGCCCGCACGTGTGACGAGAGGTGAGCGAGAACTGGACCCCGTATTGGGTCAGGTTGTTGCAGAGCGAGAGCTTCCCGCAGAAGCTGTCCCGCCGATGGGTGATCTTGAGCTTCTCGGTCTCATCGGGAAAGGCGTGCACGAGCACGGGGACACCCAGTCGAGAACCACGAATGGAGTTCGCGACCGCCCGCTCGTCCCCGAAGTTCGGGAGCGTGACGACGATCCCGTCGATCTCGTCGGCATGGACGCGGAAAAGCCGCACACACTTCTCGACGTCCTCCAGCGACTCGACCGAGCCGTACTCCGTCTCCTCCGGTCCGAGCGCGACCACCTCGAGCCCGCGGGCTTTGAGCACCTCGAGCATCTCGGTGCGCCCCGTGCTGCACAGCTCGCTCGGGAAGAAGCCGCGGTTCCCGACAATGAGGCCGACCGTCACCGGTCTGCTGATCGAATCGATTCGCATGCCCGGCGATGCTAGTGACTGCCCGCTCGTCCCGCAGTGCCTGGTTCGACCTCGTCGCGACCGATCTCGCCTCATTGGACTCCCCCGTTCGCGCCGGCCGCGGGAGGCACGCTCCCGTGGAACTGGCGCGAACGTGCTGCCCCGGGCTCGGGTCGTGACTGACCGACCCGCCCGGGCGCCATCCCGCCGGGGAACCCTCGTTCTCCGCCTGCGCCCAGCTCCGCCGACCACCCGCCGCCCCGTCCGTCGGGCGAGACGACGCCCCTCGGCGAACTCGCGGTTGCCGCCCGTCTTCGGCCGGACCGCGGCGGATCCTGCGAACCGGGACTCCGGTCAGAGGCGATCGAGGGGCTGGTAGTGCTCGAAGTCGGGGAACGGGTCGTAGAAGTGATGCAGCAGTCGCCGGTACTCCTGGTACTCGGCGGAGCCGCGGAATCCCTCGGTATGGTCCTCCAGCCGACCCCACTCGACGAGCAGGAGGTAACGCGAGGGGGTCTCGACACACCGGGCGAGTCGCCGGGAGCGGAAGCCCGGCATGGAGGCGATGATCGGCTTGGCCCGCGCGAACGTCTCCTCGAACCCCTCTTCCTCGCCGGGAACCACATTCAGAACTGCGTGCTCGATAATCATGGGGCGATTCTGCCGCGGGCCTCACCCCCCGGCGATCACCCCGCCACCGGAAGGCGGAGACTCCCGCTACGACCTCCCGGAGCCGGGCGACGCCGGGAGACCGAGCACCCGGACGGGGACGTCCTGACCGGCCTCCGAGCCGTCGCCGAGCTGCCCGAGCGAGTTCGCTCCCCAGGACCAAAGACTGCCGATCCGTTCGAGAGCGAACGCCATGTCGCCGCCCCCGACCACCTCGAGGACGTCGGTGAGGCCCCTCACCTGCACCGGGAGGCTGCGGTCCGATCTGCTCCCGTCGCCGAGCTGGCCGTAGTCACCACGGCCCCACGCCCACACCGTCCCGTCCCGGAGCAGGGCGTAGGCCGAGCACGAACCCGCGGCGATCGCGACGACGTGCGCAAGGCCCTTCACCTGGACGGGCACGCCCTCGTCGAAGGTCCGGACACCGTCACCCAGCTCGCCGAACTCGTCGTCGCCCCATGCCCACACGGTCCCGTCCCGGCGCAGGGCGTAGCCCGAGTCCCCGCCGGCCGCGATCGCGACGACCCCCCAAAGACCGCGAATCCGGCGCGGGACGCTCGATCCAAGGCAGCGACCGCCACCACCGCTCGTTCCCGGACCGCACCCGGCACCTCCGAGCTGGTCGAGGCTGTTATCGCCCCACACCCATACCGTCCCGTCACGAAGCAGCGCGTAACCGTCCGCTGAGCCCGCCCTGACGGCTACTACGCCGGTCAACCCGACGAGCTTGCCAGGAACGGTGGGAAAAGCTCCGGCCGACCCAATACCGAGCTGTCCGAAGCTGTTGTCGCCCCACGAGAATGCCGTTCCGTCGCCGCGGATCGCGTACGCCGCGAACGCCCCGGCGGCGATGTCCCGGACCGCCGTGATGGCCGGCACCGGGGCGGGAGTCTGCCGGTCCGTGAACCGCCCATCGCCGAGCTGCGCCTGGCTGTCGTCGCCCCAGGCCCATACCCTGCCGTCTCTCCCAAGCGCGTAGGCGCTGTTCCCGCCGCCCGCGACGGCGACCGCGGCCGGGAGACCCTTGATCT
Source organism: Acidimicrobiales bacterium (assembly GCA_050013835.1). Classification (GTDB taxonomy): domain Bacteria; phylum Actinomycetota; class Acidimicrobiia; order Acidimicrobiales; family Bog-793; genus Bog-793. The sequence goes on along the minus strand of JBEKEM010000001.1, from coordinate 71,729 downwards.
CCACCGGCAGGGGACGCGACGACCAGGACCCCGCCTCCCCGATCTGGCCCTCGAGGTCATCGCCCCACGCCCACACGTGACCGTCGGAGAGGACCGCATAGCCCGAATACGCACCGGCGGCGACACTCACGATCGAGCTGGTACGTCCGCCCGGCACTGGATCGGTGTTCGCCGCGTGCTGCGGCCTGGACGCAGCGCCGGAGCACGCGAGCGCGCCGGCGAGGAGAACCCCGGTCAGCGCGGCGAGGCGCACGGGCCAAATCTAACTCCCGGGGCTGCGGAAACGGCTCGGGGACGCCTTCTGCCGTGCCTGCCAGCCGAGCGAGATTCCGTTCTGCGGCGGGTCCGGCCCGGTCCCCCGCCGCGCCGGGGTCAGCCCAATCTCGCCGTTCCCGCCGGGGACTTCCTCCCGACGCCAGGGTCAGGATCCGCCTTCGCCGACGACACCGACCGGACAGGAAATGCCGGTGCCGCCCAGACCGCAGTAGCCACCCGGGTTCTTCGCGAGGTACTGCTGGTGGTAGTCCTCGGCGTAGTAGAAGGGCCCCGCCCGGGCGATCTCCGTCGTCGGCGCCCCCATCCCGGCGTCGGCGAGCACCGCGGCGTAACGGTCGCGTGTCGCCACCGCCTCGTCGAGCTGTGCGGTCGAGAACGTGTAGATCGCCGACCGGTACTGCGTGCCCACGTCGTTGCCTTGCCGCATGTGCTGTGTCGGGTCATGGCCCTCGAAGAACCGCCGCAGCAGCGTCGTGTAGCTCGTGCGGTCCGGATCGAAGACGACGAGCACGACCTCGGCGTGACCGGTCCTGCCCGCGCAGACCTCCTCGTAGGTCGGGTTCGGGGTGAACCCGCCGGAGTAGCCAACCGCCGTCGTGTAGACGCCCTCGGACTGCCAGAAAATCCGCTCGGCCCCCCAAAAGCACCCCAGCCCGAAGACGGCTTGTTCCATCCCCTGGGGGAAGGGCCCGCCGATCGGGACGTGCAGGACGAAATGCAGGCCCGGCTGGAGGATCGGCGTGTTGCGACCCGGTAGCGCCCGCGAGACGGCGACCATCTCCTTCTTCCTCGAGGTCAAGAACGCCATGTATCGAGGTTAGGAGGAACGGCGGGCGGACGGGCGCGGTCGGCCGGCCGCACGAGCGACGCCGCAGGATCCGCGGATAGGCATCCTGGTCGACCGGACCGGGGCGACGTGCACCCGGCAGTCGACGGCAACGGCAGCCTCCGGCGTGGCGAGCACGGGGTTGAGGTCGAGTTCGACGACCACCGGCAGCTCCCCGGCGACGACGTCGACGGCATCGGACGCCTCCTCGCGTGTCATCGGAATGATGGGCGACAGCACGACGATCGCCGCATCGACCTCGCCCGAACCGAGAACGACGCGCCACCCGGCCGTGAGATCGGCTCCCCCGCCCCGGCCGTCGACCATCAGAGAATCCACCTCCCAGGAGGCCGGGTACCCGCCCGGCCTCCTGGGAGGTGCCTTTCCCCGCCGGCCACGCCGACATTCGATCTCTCCGCGTCAGGCGCAGCCGATGGTCCCGCGGCCACGCCCAGGGGACACAGGTCACGGGTTCCCGGTTCCCGCGGTGTGATCCGCGGTCGCCCCGCCACGCAACCGGCGGCGCCGAGGAGCCGGGGTTGCCCTTCCCCCAGACGGTAGGGTCTCTGGGCAGGGCGGCGGGCCGCTCTGCCGGCCATGCCCGCCCGAGGTCGCCCCCGACCGAGACACGAGGCGCGGTGGACCGATTGGCTGGATTTGACCGATGAGCGCTGCTGGCCGGCAGGGGAACTGGTTGACGTGGGCCGTCGGAGCGGAGGGTGATCCGCCGCCACTCGATCCCGCGCGGTGCCTGGGGGTCCTCTACGTCTCGGCCGCGCTCGTCTCCCTCGTGCTCGCCGCGCTCCCGGGAGTCGCCTCGCGGGACCGCCTGGCGGTCCTCGTCGCCGGGATCGTCGCGGCGTGCCTGGGCGCCGGGCTCGAATGGTTGCGCCCTCACCTCGGGGAGCTCCCGCTCGCTTGCCTCGTCGCCATCGGTACGTCGTGGTTGGGTGCCGACGTCTACTGGCTCGGGACGGGTGGCGTCCTCGCCCTGCTGTGCTGGTTCGCGCCGACGTCGTTCGCGGTGCTCTCGTCCCGCGCGGCGCTCGCCGAGAACGCCTACGCCGCATCCGTGCCGGCGATCGTCCTCGCGGCGACGGGTCGTTTCGGCGACCCCGGCGCGGCACTCGCCGTCCGACAGTGGATCGTCACCGCCGCCGTGATCGCCGTATTGGGCGCGGGCGTCTATCTCCTGCGCCGGGTCGCGCGCCAGCGCAATGACGCCCTCGGCGAACTCGCCAACGGGCTCTCGGTCGGCATCGAGGTCGTCGGGCCGGACGGCCGCTATCGCGCCGTGAACTCGGCGCTGGCAGGGATGCTCGGCAGGCCGCGCGGCGAGATCGTCGGCCGGCACCTCGGCGAACTCACGCCTCCCGACGACGTGGGGGCGACCGACGCCGCGTTCGCCGGGCTGCTCGCCGGGGACACGCCGTCGGCGGTGTTCGAGTGTCGTTACCAACGTTCCGACGGCGAGACGGTGCATGCGATCGTGACGGCGGCGGGCGTCACGCCGAAACCGGGCGGCCCGCGCTTCGTTGTCGGGTTCGCCCAGGACGTCTCCGAACAGCACCGCCTCGACAAGCAGCACGCTGAGCTCGCCCAGCTACTGCTGCGCGCCCAGGAGAACGAGCGCCGGCGCATCGCCGACGAGGTCCACGACGACCCGCTGCAGACGTTGATCGCCCTTTCGATCCAGTTGCAGATCCTCGAGGGCCGTCTGAAGGACGAGAGCGCCCTCAGTGTCGTCGACGACCTGAAGAAGGCGGTCGCCCTCTCCATCGAGCAGATGCGCACGCTGCTCTTCGAGCTCCACCCGCCAGCCCTGCATCTCGGCGGGCTCGTCGAGTCGCTGACCGAGTTCATCCGCCGCTACGAGACGGCAGGTGGCCCGAAAGTGCGCTTCGACTCCGCCCTCGAGCAGGAGCCCACGGCCGACGAGGCGATCACGCTCTTCCGCATCACGACCGAGGCGCTCACGAACTCGCGCAAGCACGCTGACGCGCGCAACATCACAGTCAGCGTGCTCGAGAGCCAGGGCGGCATCGGGCTCACCGTGTCCGACGACGGGATCGGCATGGACAACGCGACTCAGATTGTGCCGGGCCACCTCGGAGTCGCCTCGATGCGGGAACGGGCGGAGTGGGCCGGCGGGAGTTTCGAGATCTCCTCGGCACCGGGCGCCGGCACGACGGTGAGGGCCTGGATCCCCCGCACCGCTGTCTAGCTCGCGACGTCCTCGCCCTGGGCCGGCATCGCCGCCGCCTGGCGGATCGCCTCGAGCAACTCGTTCACGGGCCGGTCCTTCAGCACGTACGACACGGCGCCGGCCGCCATCATGTGATCACGAGTCGTGTTGTCGTCGAACGCCGACAGGGCGACCACGCGCGTCGGCAACCCGCGGCTCCTGATTTCCATCGCCGCGACCGCGCCACCGCCCTGCGGCATGCGGACGTCGAGCACGGCGACGTCGGGCTCGTGCTGGATGCAAAGCCTGAGGGCCTCCTCGGCGTTGTGACCCGCCCCCAGGACCTCGATGTCGGGCTGATCGGCGAACAACGTGGTCAGCGCGTCGATGATCGCGTGCTGGTCGTCGGCGAGCACCACGGTGATGCGCCGCTCGGGGGAGCGGTGCACGCTAGGTCCGATCTTCGAGCGAGATGATGCCGTCCCGCGCCGCCACTGCGACCGCCTCGAGCTTCGAGTGGGCCCCGAGCTTCGCCAGGATGTTGCGCACGTGATTGCGCACCGTGTGCTCCGACAGGAACAGCAGCGAGCTAATGCCCTCGGTCGACATGCCCTTGGCGAGCAGGCGTAGCACCTCGAATTCGCGCTGGGTCAGATCGCCCGCCTTGCCCTGCGGGGCTCGGCGCAGGCGATCGAGCAGGCCGACGAGCACGGAGGTCGGGATCAGCGACTCGCCGCGGTAGGCGGCGCGCACGGCGCTGACGACCTCATGCCCACTGCGATCCTTGGGCAGGAACCCCGAGCAACCAGCCTCGATCGAGCGCGCGAGCAGCTCGTCACCACCGGCGGCCGACAGCATGACGACCTTCGTGGACGGCCAGCGCCGCAAGATCTCCGTCGCCGCCGTCGCGCCATCCCCGTCCGGGAGCCGATAGTCGAGGAGCAGCACGTGCGGGTGGCGCCGCTCGACGAGCTCGATGGCCTCGGCCACCGTCGACGCGATGCCAACGATCTCGAGATCACGCTGTTCACGCAGAAGGACCCCGAGGCCCTCGGCGACCATAGCGTGGTCATCGACGATGCCGACCCGGATGCGCTCGCCCGCGACCTTCTGGGGGCTCGCCTCGGCCGCAGGATCCACGGTGTCGATGATCCCACGCTCGGGACCCGCGTTCACGTATTCGGCATCATCGAGCAGCATTTCAGCTATCGAGCGCATGCTCGATTCGGGTGCTACGACCTCCGCAATGTTCTGCATGCTGGATCACTCACCTTGTGGGTCTTGTAATCATCCTCACGTGAGTTTCCTCCCATGTATGGCCGGGTACATGACACAGCCGCGTCATTCGGAATGACGCGCATTCTCGCGTGCCGCCAATTTGACTAGATAGACGGCGCCTCACCCGGTGTCTTGTCGTCGGGAAGCCTGAAGAAGTTGTCCCGGTAGTAGCGGAGCTCGATGACGCTCTCCCGGACGTCGTCGAGTGCCCGGTGCGAGCCGGCCTTCTTCGGCGCACGCCAGTAGAGCGCTGGATGCCAGCGCTTGGCGAGTTCCTTCACGGTGGAGACGTCGATCGACCGGTAGTGCAGGTATTCCTCGATCTCGGGCAGGTGCCGGCTGAGGAACCGGCGGTCGACGCCGATCGAATTCCCGCACAACGGAACACGCCGCGCTTCGGGCACATGGTTCCGGATGAATTCGAGGGTTGCCGCGCCAGCGTCTCCCAGGGTCAATGTCGACGATTCGATGGCGGAAAGAAGCCCCGATTCCGAGTGCATCTTGCGGACGACGTCATCCATCTTTTCGAGATCTTCTCCGGTCGCGGCGACGACGAGATCCGGGCCTTCAGCGACGATCTCGAGCTCGTCGTCCGTGACGAGGGTCGCGATCTCGACGATCACGTGGCGAGATGGATCAAGCCCGGTCATCTCAAGATCCATCCAGACGAGCACTGCGTGGATGGTAGTTCGCATGTCCCCGGTCCCCGTCGTTCCCGCCAGAAGGGGAGCTACCCTGCCGCCATGCTCGACATTCCGTTCACCCCCCTCGATCCGGGCGCGTCGGCGCCGGCCTACGCGCACACGGGCGACGCGGGGGCCGACCTCGTCGCGACGCAGGACGTCGTTCTCGAGCCCGCCGGCGGCCGGGCGCTCGTTCCGACCGGGCAGGCCGTGGCCATCCCCCCCGGCCACGCCGGGCTGGTGCTCGCCCGCAGCGGATTGGCGATCCGCCACGGCGTGTCGTGCCTCAACGCCCCAGGGCTCATCGACTCGGGCTACCGCGGCGAGATCCGGGTTGTCCTCGTTAACACCGACCCCCACGAGCGCTACACGGTGCACCGTGGCGACCGCGTCGCACAGCTCGTCATCATCTCCGTCGAGGCAGCCCGCTTCATCGCCGCCGAGGCCCTTCCGGGAAGCGAGCGCGGGCCGGGCGGCTTCGGCCATTCGGGGCGCTGAGGCGGCACCGCGCCGGCCGGACCCGCCCGTCGGCCGCGCGTCAACCGTGGGCGCTGGGTATCATGAGCCCCACGCGGACGTGGCTCAGTTGGTAGAGCATCACCTTGCCAAGGTGAGGGTCGCGGGTTCGAGTCCCGTCGTCCGCTCCACGTAACGTCCGGGTCACAAGCTCCAAGCGGGCTCCGAAAGGAGCCCGCTTCTCATGCCCAGGGGTCTTCGTGCCACATTCGTGCCACAGCGACGCGCTGGACCGGTGATGGGAGCCAGAAGCCGCAGTTCATGGGGCAGTAGTCGGAAACTGCTCCTTGGCCGTTGGCGCGCGCGACCGGATCGACGGCAGTTGGTGGACGGCGCCGTCGAAGTGCAGGACAAGGCGTGGGGCGGACGGTTCCTGGCGACAACACGGACCGATATTGGACGTGGAACTTGGCTGCCCCCGGACCAAGACCGCATCCCGTTTCGGCGGTAGCTGAGTTGCACCTCTCGGGGGGCATCCCCGGTGCGGAAGCCATGGGCTCTTCTGAAGGCCAGTCTGGACGAGACCTTGGCAGGCGTTCGGTCGTGCCGTCCAGCCGGTCGTACCAGCGGTCCGCGACCGTGTAACGGCATGTCGGGGACCGAACGCCTCCGAGCGGAGCCGATCAGAGCAGCAGATTGATATGTCTTGACATATTAGCGATATATCGTGTTATGCTCTCCTTGTCGGGAGGCTTCCCGGAGAAGGAGAACGACGCAACATGCATGATCACACAGGCGCACACGATCGAAACGAAATGCCATGGAGCAATCTGCGCGCAAGACGAGCACGCCGCGGACCCAACAGTGAAGAAGCTCGCGCCGCTTTCGGAGGGTTTCCCGGTCCCTTTGGGCCAGGATGGGGTGGACCGATGGGTCGCCGGGGCCGCGGTCCGGGAGGACGCGCCCGGCGGGGCGATGTCCGGACGGCCGTCTTGGCGCTGCTCGCCGAACGTCCCATGCACGGATACGAGATCATCCAGGAGCTGGCCGAGCGGACGGGAGGTGTCTGGAAGCCGAGCCCGGGTTCGGTCTACCCAACGCTCCAACTGCTGGAAGACGAGGGACATGTCGTTGCCGAAGAAGATGCCGGAAAACGGCGATTCTCGCTGACAGAAAGCGGCCGATCTGTCGCCGCTGAAATGGCTGGGGAAAAGACACCCTGGGAAGAAGTGAACGAAGGAATCGACCCCGGCGCCAAGAACCTGCGCGAAGGGCTAGGCCAGCTCGCCGTCGCTGCTGTTCAGATCGGGCGTGTGGGTACCACCGAACAACAAGCCGAGGCAGCAGCGATTCTCGCTGAGACGCGGCGGCGCTTGTACCGGATTCTCGCCGCCGATTGATCGCGACGTCTTCCGGCACATGAAGGTGTCCCTCGGCGCTCGCTCGGGGCACGCGTTCTGGGACACCTTTGAAAGTGCGGGAGGTCAGGACTCACGCTCGTGCGGCTCTCGGAGCAGCCGGCATCAGACGGTCCGCCTCCCCCGACGGCCAGGAAATCCAGGCATCGGGGCACGACTGAGCGCTCGGCGATGACTTTGTGAATGCTGATCAAAAACTGGAGCGCCCGCCGGTCGATCCCTGTCGGAGCGCTGTCAGGCGGTCACGCACCCCGGTTCATTGAGAAGAGCCCGTTTTCCTGTGCTCGGGAAGGTCAGGGTCCCGCACCCCGGCCCGTTCGAGGTTGTCGCCCATGACGGCCTCGATCGCCGCGGCAATGACGCGCAGGGCGATGTGACCACGGACCCGGTGCTCGAACCGGTGGCACACGGGTCGCAGGGCGAGGAAGTCTTTCAGGGGGCGGAAGCGGTGTTCGGCCGCCTGCAGCGTGCGGCAGCTGAAGATGATGTTCTTCATGGCGGGGCTGGAATCCGGGGACGCCGCGCCAGCATTGTCGTGCCGTCGAGGTCCCGTCGTGAGTGGGCATCTGGACTCGCTTCTCGCAGGAGCATTACCGTGCTCGCGGAGCCGATACCGTCCCGACGGGTGGGCAACGCCGGGCGGGTGAAGGGGTCGGGGTGGGATTCCAAGATCTGCGGGCGCAACAGGGGCTGGGCAGGGCCGTCGTCGAGACTGCACAGGCGCTTGAGCTCACCGGCCTCGTCGAGGGCACTGCAGGAAACGTCAGCTGCGTCGACGAGACGCGCCGGTTCGCCCTCATCACGCCGACGGGAGTTCCCTACTCGGAGCTCGACGCAGCACAGCTGCCGATTGTCGACCTCGACGGCAACCTCCTCGACGGTGAATACCTGCCCTCCAGCGAGCTGCAGATGCACCTCGCGGTGTACCGCGCGCGGCCGGACGTGCGCAGCGTCGTACACACCCATTCGCGATTCGCGACGACCTTCGCGGTCCTCAACCGACCCATCGAGGCCGTCCACTACGTCCTCGCCTTCGCCGGCCCGAGTGTCGAGGTGGCGCCCTACAAGACCTACGGCACCAAGGAGCTCGGCGAGTCCTGCGTCAGCACCCTGGGCCAGCGCAACGCCGTCCTGCTCCAGAACCACGGCGTGATCGCCGTCGGGAGCACGGCCGCCAGGGCGCTGAACGTCGCCGAGAGCGTCGAGTACACGGCGGAGCTCCTGTGGCGCGCCCTGTGCATCGGCACCCCGACCGTGCTCAGCGCCGAGGAGATGGCCCGCGTCGCGGAGAAGTTCGTCAGCTACGGCCAGCCCCACAAGAGCACGGAGGCCGCCCCCTCTCCCTAGGGACCGAGGGCACCCGCCGGGGCCCGGCGCACCTCCGGTGAGGCCACGGACCGGGGAGGTCGCTCCCGGACCTCGGCGCTACGGCTCCGGCGGGGGGACGACGCCCTTCCGGATGAGCACGTTGCCGAAGAGCCGGCACTCCCCCGTGAGAACGACGGCATAGGCACCACGGGCGGCCTCGTAGAAGGCGAACCGCTCCACGGCCCCGATCGGCCAGTGCCGTCCCGCTTCCGCGTCGACGACGGCCTGGACCTCTTCCTGGACGGGGACGAGCTTCCCGGTCCCGCTACCGGCTTCCATCGCGCGCACCGGGGCGTCGACGTATTCGTCCAAGGGAATCAGGGTGAGGATGGCGGCCGCAGTTTCGGGCATCGTGGCGGCGGGGAGGCACACGACCCGACCGTGAGTCGTGCCGCGGGCCACGGCGAAGGCGGGAAAATTGGCGTCCACGACCGCGATCTCGTCCCCGTGGCCCATGGCGGCCAGCACGTAGAGCAGCTCCGGGGTAAGGAGCGGGTCGATGTGCTTCAACATTTCCAGTTCCTCTCTGGGGCAGTCGCGCCACAGCCCCGGGCCGGGGAAGATTCCGTTCAGCGCCGCCGGGAGGCGACCTCTTGCTTCGGCGGCGAGCTCCCTCGCACGATCAGCGTCGTCGACAGCATCACCGTCCTGGCGGCGCCGGTGTAGCCACCCAGCCGGCTCATGAGCAGCCTCGCCCCCTCCACACCGATGTCGTAGGCCGGCTGGGACACCGCTGTGAGCGGGGGGTGCAAGAGGGAGGCCCAGGGCATGTCGTCGAAGCTCACGACCGCCAGGTCGGTGGGAATCGCCAGCTTCGCGGCGGCGAGGGCCTGCAGCACGCCGACGGTCATGAGGTGGTTGGTGACGAAGACGGCGTCGGGGCGATTGGCCTGACGAAGCAGCTCCTCCATCGCCACCCGGCCCCCGAGCTCGCGGAAGTCGGCCACCCGCACCAACGACTCGTCCAACGCCATCCTCGCCGCCTCGAGGGCGTTGCGGTAGCCGATGTAGCGAAGCTGACCGGTCGTGATCGTGAGCGGTCCGGTGATGCAGGCGATGCGCTCGTAGCCCCCGGCGAGCAGATGACCGACCGCCGAGAACGCTCCCGCGACGTTGTCGACGAGGACGCTGTCTGCCTGGCGGTTCGGCAGGGTCCTGTCGGCGAGCACCAGCGGTATGCCGAAGTTCGCCAGCGGAGACAGGTCCGTGCTCGTCCCCGAGGGCGTGAGGATGACTCCGGCGACGTTCTCCGCGACGGCAAGCTCGATGTAGGCGGCCTCCTTGACCGGGTCCTCGTCGGTGTTGCAGAGGAAGAGCGAGTACCCGGCCTCGTAGGCGACGTCCTCGACCCCGCGCACGACAGCACCGAAGAACGGCCCCGTGCGCACGTCGGAGACGATGAGCGCCCAGACCCGGTTCTGGCGCGTCCGGAGGCTGCGGGCCACACGGCTCGGGCGGTAGCCGAGGTTCTTCACCGCCTGGCGGACGGCAACGGCGAGGTGCTCGTCCACCCCCGGGTGGTTGTTCAGCACCCTCGAGACGGTCGCCGTGGAGACGCCGGCGGCTCGGGCGACGTCGACAATGGTGGTCACGGCTGCTCGATGTTTCTCACAACGCTGCCCGTTCCGTCCCTGGTCCGGGGGCCTTAATCTCCCGCAAGGGCTGGTCACCGAGGTTAATCGTTTTCCACGCGACGGCGAGTGAATCCCCCGGAATCTTCGCCCAGCTCGTCAGGTCGGACGACGGCCCGCCCCCGGTGCCGCGAGGCGGGCCTCCGCCTCAGCCCACCGCACTTCTGCGGCTGCCGAGGGGCGGTGACGACGCACCTGCGTCCTCTCGGCGACGAGCGCCCTCGCCTGCCACCGATCCGGGCCGACGGTCCCGAGGCGTTGCGCCTGCACGAGGGCGTTGCCGACCGCCGCGGCCTCGACGGGGCCCGCCACCACCGGCAGACCGCAGGCGTCGGAGGTGAGCTGGCACAAGAGGTCGTTGTTCACGCCTCCACCGACGACGTGGATGACCTCGACACGCCTGCCCGAGAGTTCGCAGGCCGCGCGCAGGGTACGCCGGTAGGCGAGGGCGAGGCTGTCGAGGATGGACCGGGTGACCAGGGCCGGGGTTTCCGGCTGGGGCTGGCCGAGATCGTGGCAGACCCGCGCGATCCGGGCGGGGATGTCACCGGGCGAGAAGAACACAGGATCGTTCGGGTCGAACACGCTGCGAAGGGGCCTCCCCGCGGCCGCCGAGGCGATCAGCTCCTCGAGGGGGAGGCCCCTGCCCGCCCGCTCCCACGTTCTCATCGACTCCTGCAGCAACCAGAGTCCCATCACGTTGCGCAAGTAAAGGATCGAGCCGTCGACGCCGCGTTCGTTCGTGAACCCCGCGGCCCGGCTCTCCTCGCTCAACACCGGGCTGTCCAGCTCCACGCCGACGATGGACCACGTGCCCGACGAGATGTAGGCGAAATCGGCGTCGACGGCCGGGACGGCCGCGACCGCGGAGGCGGTGTCGTGCGAACCGACCGCCGTGAAGACGAGCGGGTGCTCCAGACCCGCCTCAGCGAGCACCTCCGGGCGCAGCGGCCCGACCGCCTCACCCGGCCGGCGGATGGGAGGGAACAACCGGGGTGGGATGCCGAGCACATCCATGAGCTCGGAGTCCCAGCCGGAACCGTCGACGCTGAGCAGCTGGGTCGTCGAGGCGTTCGTCTCTTCGCAGCCGACCGATCCCGTTAGCCAGTAGGCAAGGAGATCCGGTATGAGCAGCAGCGTCCGCGCGAGCGGGAACAGCGCGTCGTTCCGCCCGGCGACGAGCTGGAAGATCGTGTTGAACGGTGCGACCGCGATGCCCGAACGGCGGTAGAGCTCGGGTGCCCCGACACGTTCGACGACCGGCTCGACGACGTCCCGGGTCCTGTCGTCCCGGTAGTGGACCGGGTTACCCAGCAGGGCCCCGTCGGCGTCGAGTAGGCCGTAGTCGACCCCCCACGAGTCGATCCCGATCGAGTCCAGGCGCCCGGATCGACCGGCGCCGCGCAGACCCTCGAGAACCCCGTGGTAGAGGCTGAGCACGTCCCAGTGGATGTGGTGGCCCGCCCTCACGCCACCGTTCCAGAACCGGTGGACCTGGCGCAGCTCGAGCTGCTCCTCACCGATCTCGACAAGGAAGACGCGACCGTTCGAGGCTCCGAGATCGACGGCGACGACGCGCGCCGACGCTCGTGCCCCGGCGCCTGGATCGGGATGGGCCATTGACTAGCCGGAAACCTCAGGCACCCGGAATGGTCGGGCTGACATCAGCGCCCACGCGATCGGCTGCGAGACGGAACTCTCCGAACGTCACGACCCGGCACACGGGTCACCTCCGACCGAACGATCCGTCGGTGGGGGCCGCGACCTTCTGGCGGTCCGGGCCGCTCAAGGGACCCTCTGAGGCTCCTACGGTCATCCTGTGCCCACCCGTCTTGGCGGCGATGTCACACGGCTCTTCCCGGAGACGACGTCCTGAACCTTCGCAAGATACCGCGACCAGGAAGGCGACCGCCCCCGACACAGCGCCCCAGCCCTGTCGGCCCGTCGACACCCGGGTTGCGGCATCTGCGCGCGCGATGCGGGTTGTGCTAGTGATCGTTCACACGACCGTGGTCGGACACCAAGCCGATGCGGGAGGCCCGAGTAGCCAAGGACGATCGGAGGCTGGCAAGGTGCGCGCGACTGTTTTCAACGTGGTCGAGGGACAGGTCGGATCCGAGGTCAGCGAGAGCCCCCCGTGGGCAGAGCCCGACGAGTTCGGACAGGCGGCCGCGCGGATGCATCGTTCGCCCAACGCCACCACGACGCTGTACCGCATTCCGGCCGGCTGCACGGTCCCCATACACGCCGGCCCGGGCTACGCCGTCTGCCAGATCGTCTCCGGGCGGGGGAAGCTCGTCATCCCGAGCGGCGAGGAGTTCGCCTACCAGGGTCCCGAGCTGTTCATCTTCGAGCCGGGCGCGATGCACGGCTGGCGCGACGTCGTCGAGGACACGCTGCTCTCCGTGTGCGAGGTGGATCCCGGCTGAATCGGGCAGCGACGAGCTCGCATCCCGCCCCCGGCCGGCTGAGGGCGGACGTCCGGTCCGAGCCGGGCACGATGGGGTGCCTGAGCCGGGACGGGGACCAGCCGCGGTGATCCGACCTCCGGCCTCCTGAATCCCGCCCCGCCTGCGCCGCAGCCGCCCGGGCCAGCCCCCGGACCCGGCGCTTGGCCGGGGTGGGGGCTGCCGACCGCCGGTCGTGAGCCCCGGCTACTTCTTCGCGACGTCGTAGTCGACGTAGACGACATGGGTCTGCAGATACTCCTCCAGACCGTGCTTGCCGTCGGCGCCGCCGATGCCCGACTTGCGCCAGCCGGCATGGAATCCCTGCATCGCCTCGAAGTTCTCGCGGTTGACGTAGGTCTCCCCGAAGCGGATCTCGTTGCAGACCCGCATCGTGACGTCCAGGCTGCGCGTGTAGACGGACGAGGTGAGGCCGAATTCGCAGTCATTGGCAAGCTCGATCGCCTCGTCGAGGTCGTGGAACGTGGCGATCGGGAGCACCGGGCCGAAGATCTCCTTCTGCATGATGTCGCTCTTCTGGTCGCAGTTGGTGAGCACGGTTGGCGGGAAGTAGTAGCCGGTCCTCCCCGTGTACCTCTCGCCGCCCGTCACGAGCTTGCAGCCGTCGTCCACGGCCCGCCGCACGGCGGCCTCGACGAGCTCGAGCTGCTTTTCGCTCACGAGCGGGCCCATCTCCACTGTGGGGTCGAAGGGGTCCCCGACCACGGTCTGGTCCATGGCGGCGGAGAACTTCTCGACGAACTCGGCGGCGATGGACTCGTGCACGTAGGCCCGTTCGGCGCAGTTGCAGACCTGTCCCGTGTTGATGATGCGCGAGGCGCGGATCGAGCGCACCGCCAGGTCGAGGTCGGCGTCCGGCATCACGATGGCCGGTGCCTTGCCGCCGAGCTCCAGGGAGACCTTGGTGATGTTGTCTGCCGCCGCGCGCATCACGGCGACGCCGGTCTCCACGCTGCCGGTCAGGCTGACCATGTCGACCTTCGGGTGGGCGGCAAGGGTATTGCCGACGACCGATCCGGGGCCGGTGACGAGGTTAAAGACGCCCTTGGGAAGCGAGGACTCGGCCACGAGCTGCGCGAAGGCGCAGGCGTCGTTGGGAGTCTCGCTGCTGGGCTTGATGACGATCGTGTTCCCCGTGACGAGGGCGGGGGCCATCTTGCGCATAAGCACGAAGAAGGGGAAGTTCCACGGCACCACCCCGGCGACGACGCCGATCGGCAGCTTATAGACAAGGATGTTCTCTCCCGGTCGGTCGCTCTGGACGATCTCGCCCTCGTAGCGGCGGGCGAACTCGGCCATGTAGTCGATGTAGTCGGCGGAGAAGTCCACCTCCACCTCGGCCAGCGAGAGGACCTTGCCCTGTTCCTCGGTGATGACGGTGGCCAGCTCGTCCCGGTTCTTGCGGACCAGCTGGGCGATCTCGCGCAGGTGGCCGGCACGCACGATCGCGGGCAGCTTGCGCCATTCCTGCTGCGCTCGTCCCGCGGCGGCGACGGCGGCGTCGACGTCGGCCGCGGTCCCGCTAGGGACCTCGGAGATCACCTCGGTCGTGGACGGGTTGACCACCGGGAACGTCTTGTCGGCACCGACGAACTCGCCGTCGATGAACATCTGGTAGCGGCGTACTCCTGTGTCCGACATAACAGCCCCTTTCCGCTCCCCGCCTTGGCGGCTGGCCGAGCAGGTTGAATGTAGTGCTCCTAGATTCCCTTCTGTTTCCTGCCTTGTCTCCCCGAGCCGGGTGCCGGCCCCTCGGGCCCCCCGCCCGGGGTCGGGCCGGTGTCTCGGACGAGGACGATGTCTAGCTTCCGCGGTCCGTGGACACCCTCCACCCTGGTGAGCTCTATGTCGACCGTGGCCGAGGGACCGGAGATCCAGGTCTGATCGGCTCTCGGAGACAGCTTCGCAAAGGCGTCGGGCACCCCGGGGACGACCTGTCCCGCCGTCACGACGACGACGAGGTGGTCCGGCACCAAGGAGAGGACGCGCCGTCCCTGCCCCGGTCCGCCATCCAGGACGACCGTGCCCGTGTCGGCGATGGCCACGGCGCACCCCGACACGGCGGCGTCGAATTCGTCGACCTCGAGCGCGCCCATGGAGCCCGTGTCGCGCACGACCTTGAAGTCCCCTTCGGCGGGTAGCCAGTCCTCCGGGAGGTCGGCCGGCACGAGGACCCGTCGGACGTCGTGACGGGCGAGCACCTCGGCGACGACGTGGCCAACGTCGCTCGGCTCGGCCCAGCTGATCTCTGCCCGGTAGTAGGTGGCCCGCTCGACGAAGAGCCGGAGAGGCTCGGCCGGGACGGCCTCGCCGGCCCGGCGGTATGCCCGGGGAATCACGACCTCTCCCATGGGAGCACTGTGCAGGGCGCCGCGCACGGCCCCGAGCACCGTCTCGCGGCCCGAGGCCCGCTCGCCGGGGCCGTACGGCTGCCCCACACCCCCGGCCCGCGAGCCCGTGATCCGTGCCCTGACGGAGCCGGGGAGAAAGGCGGCCAGCAGGTGTGACCAACCGAGCCCTGCGCCACGCCCGACCGGCCCGGCCGCCGCCCGCGGTGGGGCCGCCGCGGCACCCCCGTCGGTGCCTTCCGAGGGCACCGGCACGTGCTCGGTCCGCCACCAGGCGCGGAAGGAGCCGGCGGCGAGGACCGGGGCGTCGCGCGTCGCGGTCCAACGGCTGAGCGGCCAGGGGAGCCGGCGGATCCTGCCCCGGGGAAAGGCGAGGCCGGTGAGGCGCCCGCCGGCCCGCTCGGCCATGTCCAGGCGACGGGGCGAGGACAGGACCACGCCTGCCGCCGCCATCGAGATCCCCTCGAGGCTCGGCCCCTTGGCGAGCTTGTGCTCCACCGACCGGGCGCGCAGGTGCACGAGCAGCCGCGGGATGTCGATCCGGACGGGGCAGACCTCGAAACAGGCGCCACAGAGCGTGGAGGCGAACGGGAGGGCGGCGGCCACCGCGTCGGTGGCGACGCCTTGCAGCTGGGGAGCGATGACGGCGCCGATCGGCCCCGGGTAAACCGAACCGTAGGCGTGGCCGCCGACTCGCTCGTAGACCGGGCACACGTTCAGGCAGGCCGCACAGCGAATGCAGCGCAGCGCCTGGCGGCCGACCCGGTCGGCAAGGGCCGAACTTCGCCCGTTGTCCAGCAGGACGAGATGGAAATCCGAAGGGCCGTCTCCGGGGACGGCCCCGGCCCAGATCGAGGTGTACGGGTTCATGCGCTCGCCCGTGGCCGAGCGGGCGAGCAGTTGCAGGAACACCTCGAGATCCGAGAAGCGTCCGATCACCTTCTCGATGCCCACGACCGAGATCAGCGTCTCGGGCAGGGTGAGGCACATCCGCCCGTTGCCTTCCGACTCCACCACCACGAGCGCCCCGCTCTCGGCGACGGCGTAGTTCGCACCGGAGATGGCGACCCGGGCGTGCAGGAAACGGTCGCGCAGGTGCACCCGCGCCGCGGATGCGAGGTCTGCGGGCTCAGTGGTGAGCCCCTCGGGGGCGGGCAGACCGTGCTCGCCCATATGCGCCACGAAGATCGAGCGGATCTCGCTGCGGTTGCGGTGGATGGCGGGCACCACGATATGGCTCGGAAGGTCCCCGCCCAGCTGGACGATCAGCTCCGCCAGGTCGGTCTCGGTCGCCTCGATGCCCGCGGCGGCCAACGCCTCGTTGAGGCGGATCTCGACGGTGGTCATCGACTTGACCTTGACGACCTCCCGGGCGCCGGTCGCCTGTACGAGGCCGACGACGATCCGGTTCGCCTCGGCGGCGTTTCGCGCGAAGTGCACGTGGCCCCCCGCGGCGGTCACGTTGACTTCCAGCTCCTCGAGGAGCTCGTCGAGACGTCCGAGGGCGTCGTCCTTGATCGCGGCTGCGGCGGCGCGCAGCTGCTCGAAGTCCGTCATCTCGCCGACGAGGCGCGCGCGTTTGTCGCGAATAGTGTTCGTCGCCCGCCGCAGGTTCACCCGCAGCTGACCATCCGTGAGCGCGGCCGCGGCAGCCCGCGGGAACGGGGGCGCGTCCCGGAAGTCGGCGGTCATCTCCTCACACCGTCGTCGGTGCTGGCGAGTATCTCGGCGATGTGCATGGTCCTCAAGCCGGAGCCGAGGCGCGACGCCCCGCCCCCGATGTGGGTGAGGCAGGAGTTGTCGAGGGCGCAGAGCACCTCGGCACCACTTGCCCGCACCGCCGCCATCTTGTCGGCGAGCATCGCCGCCGAGGTGTCCGCGTTCTTGATGGCGAAGGTTCCCCCGAAGCCGCAACAGGAGGCGGCCCCGTCGAACTCGACGAGCTCCAGTCCCTCGACGGCGCGCAGAAGCCTGAGGGGCTGTTCCCCGAGGTGGAGCACGCGCAGCGAATGGCAGGTGGGGTGATAGGCGACCCGGTGGGGGAAGCTCGCTCCGACATCGGTCACGCCGAGCACGTCGACCAGCAGCTCGCTCAGCTCGTGCACCCGCGGCGCCAGCTCCCTTGCGGCCGCGGCCAAGCCGTCGTCGCCTTCCTCCTCGGCGACGTTGGCGTAGGACTCGACGACCGTCCCGACGCACGACGCCGAGGGTGCGACCACCACCTCGTAGGGGGAGAAGACCTCGACGAAATACCGTGCCAGGACGAGCGCCTCGGCCCGGTAACCAGTGTTGATGTGCATCTGGCCACAACACGTCTGCGTTTCGGGGAAGACGACTTCGTGGCCGAGGCGCTCGAGAACCGACACGACGCCCTGCCCCGTCCCGGGGTAAATCGCATCGTTGAAGCACGTGATGAACAACGCGATCCTCATTGGCCCTAGCTTCCCAGAAACCCCTGGCTTCCGCCCACCAGCTGCCCGGGTGCAGCGCACCGCGGCAGCGGCCCGGGTCGCAGACGACACCACCGAGACGTATGCCGGGCTGCACACACGCGACGTCGGGTTCTGTTGTCTAGTGACAGGGGCAAACTCTGACCAGGCCATTTCCATTCTGACTCTCGCCCTCCCAGAGCCGGGCCCGATTCGCCGACACGAGCGCCACGGGCTCGATTCGATTCGTCCGCTCCCCCGGGGTCGGGGAATGCACTCGGGCCGGACCCATCTCGACCGGTCGCCGCCGCACTCGGTCGCGTGGCGCCCGGCCACAGCCTCATGCCGCCGTTACGATCAATTGCGATTCGAGCCCAGACCGGACCCGACGCGACCGGGGGGACGGTAACGACGGTGAGGAGTTCCCAGAACAGATTCCTTTCGGGAGCCGCCGCGCTCGGCTGCGCGGCTGCCCTCGCGGTTTCGTCCCTCGCCGGGGCCTCGACGGGACCGGCGAATCCGCGCGGACCCGCCGCCGCACCGCGCGGGCCGGCCGAGCTGCTGAGCGTGACCGCGAAGATCGACCTCGGTGCCTACTCGGCACTCGGCCTGGACGAGGCGGTCTTCGCCCAGGCTCCGAACGACACCGTCTACTTCGCGAGCGGCTCAGTGGTGAAAGCCGTCAAGGGCAACGCGGCGCCCGCGGTGGTGCTCCACGCGGCGGGCAACGTGCTCGCGCTGGCGGCGAGCGACGACGATCTCTACGTCGAGGTCTCGAGCACGATCACCAAGTACACCGTGCCGGACATGGCGGTGCACAAGACGTGGTCCTGGCCGAACCCCATGACCAAGCCGACGTCGGCGGGCCTGTTCCCCGAACCGAAGGCGCTCTGGGTGTGGACCGACTGGGCGACGGACCAGAGCGGGTTCGAGTACGCGACCGTGATCGAGATCCCGACGGGCGGATCCGGCGTCAAGATCCTCGACGACAGGGCGTTCCCGGCGGACATGGCTGCCAACTCGAGCGGGCTCTACTACGAGACGGTGGTCGGAACGAAGGACTACCTCGCACACATGATGAATAACGGCACACGGAAACTCTCGGTGCCGACGAAGGATTCTGACGCGCCGCTCGCGCTGAGCGGCGGGAACCTCGCCGTCTTCGCGATCAAAGGCGCCGGTGTCCCCTTCGTCGACGAGTTCGGCACGAGCACGTTCGCCGAGCTGCACTCGAGCCATCTCGCCGTCATCACGACCGCCGTCGTCGGCACGACGGGCGGGATCCTCGCAATCGAGTTCCCCTGCCACAGCTACGCGTGCCCGACGTCACGGGTCGTCATGGTCAACCCGGCGACCGGGGCCGAGACCGGCGCCGCCGTGGTGCCGGACGCCGAACATCTGCTCTTCGGGTCCCACCCGTCGGTCGTCGCCGACACGGGCGGGAAGGGCTACCTGGTCCGGCTGAGCTGAGGTCGTCCCGCGTCGCGCCGGGCGGCGCCGCCCCTACAGGTCCGCCAGCCGGCGCACCTCGTCAGCGGGGAGGTCCGCCGCATACAGACGCATGCCGGGTTGGTGCTTGCGTCCGCCGACGGCGAGGGACCCCAGGTCGACGGGGTCGAAACCGATCTCGTCGATCAGTCCCTCGACGAGGTGCTTCGCCTCCTCGTCGTCACCCGAGATCGGGATGGCGATCCGGCCGGGCACGCCGGCGGGACGGGCGCCGTCCCGTAGTCGCTCCCACTGGATGGCATTGAACGCCTTGACGATGAGGGCGCCCGGGAGGTGGGCGGCCAGCATCTCGCTCGAGGTGGCGCGGTCCTCGTCGAGCTCGGCGAACCTCCCATCGCGATTCGGGTAGTAGTTGTTGGTGTCGATGACGGCCTTGCCGCTGAGCCCGTCGACCGGAACCGTCCGGTACTTGCCGAACGGCACCGAGACGACCGCGATCTCGCCAAAGCGCGCGGCCTCGGCCGCCGTCATCGCCTGCGCCTGGCCGCCGAGCTCGCCGACGAGGGTGGCGAGCGTCTCGGGCCCGCGGGAGTTGCTGACCGCGACCTCGTGACCGACCCGCACGAAATGCCGCGCGAGCGTCGACCCGATGTTCCCCGCTCCGATCATCCCGATTCGCATGTTGCGCGCCCCCTGGCTCCGGCCCGCCGCATCGCGTAGCCCCAACGACGGGCCCGGTGCGACTATTCCCGCGATGGATGCTTAGCACCGGGTGCTGCGACGGCGGCTGGCGGCACGACGCCGTCGCCGGACAAGCTGTCACCGTGCAGGCGGGCGTGCTGACGATCGAGCTCACGATCGATTCCAGCCGGTCCCTCAAGGACAAGCGTGCCGTCGTGCGGCACCTCCTCGACACAGCACGTCGGCGTTTCGCCGTGTCGGCCGCCGAGACCGGTCACCACGACAAGTGGCAGCGCGCCGAGCTCGGCTTCGCCGTCGTCGCCGCCGACGCCACCCACGTCACCGAGGTGCTGGATGCCGTCGAGCGGTTCGTCTGGGCCCACCCCGAGGTCACCGTCGCCGCCACCCAACGCCACTGGGTCGAGACCGACCGCTGATCCTGCGACGCAGGTCCCCCGGGAACGGTGTTGACATGATTGTGAGTAGTCACTACCCTCAGCCCCATGCACGCTGCGGCCGCCTTCGAGGGGCTCGGCCTCGGTGCCTCCGCCGCTCCCCGACCCGGGGTGCCGGGCACGCCCGCCATCGTCGTCGAAGGCCTCACGAAGTACTACGGCGGCGTCGCCGCGGTGAACGGTCTCGACCTCGAGATCGAGATCGGAGAGATCTTCGCCCTGCTCGGGCCCAACGGCGCCGGCAAGACCACGACCGTCGAGATCCTCGAGGGCTACCGGCACCGGAACGGCGGCGAGGTCACGGTCCTCGGGCACGACCCCGGCCGAGAGCGCAGCGCGCTGAAGCCCCGGGTCGGCATCGTCCTGCAGTCGACCGGCGTCGACCGCTACCTCACCGTCGTCGAGACGATCCAGATGTACGCCAGCTACTACCCCCACCCGCGGCCGGTCGGCGAGATCGTCGAGCTCGTCGGGCTGGGCGAGAAGCGCGACACCCGCGTCCTCAAGCTCTCTGGCGGTCAGCAGCGACGTCTCGACGTCGCCATCGCCCTCGCCGGGGACCCCGACCTGCTCTTCCTCGACGAGCCGACGACCGGTTTCGACCCCTCGGCGCGCCGGGAGGCGTGGGAGGTGGTGAAGAACCTCGCCGCCCTCGGCAAGACCGTGCTGCTGACGACGCACTACATGGACGAGGCCCAGTACCTGGCTGACCGCGTCGCCGTCATGGCCGCCGGCCGGATCGTGGCGACCGGGACACCCGAGCAGCTCGGCGATCGCCACACCGAGGGCGTCCGGATCCGCTTCCGCCTGCCCGCCGGCACGGTGGTCCCCGCCGACCTCGCCGGCCACCCGACAGCCGACGGCGGTGTCGAGCTCGTCCCGGACGACCTCAGCCGCACACTCCACCGGCTCACCGGCTGGTCCTTGGAGCAGGGAATCGAGCTCGAGCAACTCGAGATCGTCCGCAAGTCGCTGGAGGACGTCTACCTCGAGCTCACCGGGGGCACGACCGCGCCGGAGGGGGCGACGACGGGCAGCTCCGCAGCTGCGCCGGGCAGGTCATGAGCGCACCCGGTCGCCTCTTGTCCCAGGTCCGCTACGTGAACAAGGCCTTCTGGCGCAACCCGGCGGCGGCCTTCTTCACTTTCGCCTTCCCGCTCATGTTCCTCGTGATCTTCACGTCGCTGCTCGGCCACGGGATCGTGCACCTCGGCCCGCGGAGGGTCCACATCTCCGACTACTACGTCGCGGCAATGGCCGCTTACGCCGTCATCGGCGCCTGCTACACGAACCTCGCGATGTCGGTGACCACCCAGCGCGACGCCGGCATCCTGAAGCGGACGAACGGGACGCCACTGCCAGCCGCCATCTACTTCGCCGCGCGCGTGCTCCACGCCGTGTTCATCTCGTTGATCCTCGTCGTGATCACGGCGGCGTTCGGCAGGTTCGCCTACCAGGCGGACATCCCGACGGGCATCACCCTCGTCCGGTTCCTCGTCGTGCTGCTGGTCGGCTCGGCGGCCTTCTCCGCCCTCGCCTTCGCGATCACGCCAGCCATTCCGAACGCCGACGCCGCCCCGGCCGTCGTCAACGCCTCGATCATGCCGCTGCTCTTCCTCTCGGGGATCTTCATCCCGTTCGGGAACAACGCGCCGCGATGGATCGTCTGGGTCGCCCGGATCTTCCCGGTCCGTCACTTCGCGGTCGGCATCCAGGCTGGCTTCATCGGGACGGCGTTCAGCTGGACCGACGTGCTCATCGTCGCGGCCTGGGGGATAGCCGGCCTGTTCCTCGCCACCCGCCACTTCAGCTGGGAACCGAAACGCTGAGGGTCGGCCGGCTCAATCCCGCCGGTCGCGACGGCTAGGTGATCCGGGCCAGGATGACGACCGCGGTGACGATCCCGAAGGCGATAACGACGGCGGCGAAGGCATACGTGACCACCCTTCGGGCGCCCCGCATCCGCAGCTCGGCCGGGATCGCCCGGCGCTCCAGGGCAACCAGGAAGCCAAGGATGACCGGCAGCAGGCAGGCGTTCAGCACCTCGACGTGGATCGTGAGGTCGACGAGGTTCGGGATGACGTCCACGAGCACGACGCCGACGACAACACCGACGACCGCCAGGCTGTAGAAGCCACCAGCGCGCGCCGGCGAGTCGTTCAGGCTGTGCCGCCAGCCGAGGACCTCGGAGATCCCCCACGCCCCCGCCAGCGTCACGACGAGCGCCGCCACCAACGCCGCGCCGACCATGCCGAGGCCGAAGAACACGACCGCCCTGTCATGCCCGAGGAAGGGCGTGAGCGCCGAGGCGATGGCTCCGACGCTGTTGAGGGCTGCGCCCCGATGGGCGGCCCCGAGTGTCGCGCCGGTCGCGACGATCACCGCCACCATCACGAGCTGCGTGATCAACGAGCCGGTGGCCGTGTCGAAGCGGGCCGAGCGCAGGGCGGCCCGCAGGCTGAGACCACGGCGGTCCTTGTCGATGACGGCCTCCTGCTGGTAGAAGACCATCCACGGCATGATTACGGCGCCCACGTTGGCGGCGAGCAGCGTCGCGAAGCCGGCTCCCGCGTGGACCGGGTTACCGAGATCGTGGAGGATCGCACTCACGTGCGGGTGGGCGAGGAGCGCCGCCGGTATGAACAGCAGCTCGAGGGCACCGACGGCGATGCCGACATGCTCGACCCGCCGGTACCTCCCGAGCAGCAGGAGGGCGATGAGCGCGACCGCCGCGGCCCCGGTGGATACGAGCCGCGGCAACCCGACGAGCGAACCGACGCCGGCGACACCGGCGAATTCGGTGACGAGCGCCCCCACGCAGGCGACGAAGAGCGCCCCCGCCGAGACGAGCGCCCAGCGCGACCCGAACGTCCGGCGGATGAGGGCGCCGTGCCCCTGCCCCGTGGCGAGCCCCAGCCGGGCCGTCATCTCCTGCACGAGATAGAGGGCGGGTATGAGAACGAGCTGCGGCAACACCATCGCGTAGCGGAACCTGGCGCCGGACTGGGCGGCAGTGATCACACTCCCGGCGTCAGTGTCCGCGAGCATCACCATCAGACCGGGGCCGATCATGACGAGCAGCGCCGCGCCGGCGATCGGGCGCCGACGCACGGCCGTCGCCCCGAGCGGGATCGTTTCGGCACCGCGGCTGACCACGATCGCCAACTTCTCCAGTACGCCTGAGCGGGGTCCTCAGGGCAACCTGAATGTAGCCGTCAGGACATCCTGACCACAGGGACGAAAGTCACCTCGTGCACCGCCGCGCCGACCCGGAAGAGACGCACCAGCGTCCGGGCCCGCCCGGGGACCTTCTCGCCCCCGACCGACACGACGGACCCGGCCGTCCCGCCCGCTCAGCGCTTACGCAGGTAGAGACGCCACTGATCGTGGAAGGCGGTCGTCTCGCCACCAACGGCGTCCTCGACCACGAACCACTCCCCGACCGTCCGGCGGATGTCCGCCTCGGCGAACACGGTCCGCACCGCGCTCGCCGTCGGAGCGTTCGGCGGGCTCTTGAAGAAGGTCATGAAGCCGCCGCCCCCTTCGCGCAGCACGCGGGCGGTCTCGGAGGCGTAGCGCGCCACAACGGCGAGCTCCTCGAGATGGGTGTACAGCGACAAGGCGACCACAAAGTCGAAGGACCCGTCCGGATAGGGGAAGGCGGCCTTCTCTGGGGTCTGTGATCCGCGCGGGTTGTACATCGCGTTGTAGACGTCGAACCAGTCGAACCGGACGTTTTCGGTCGTCGCGAAGGCCGCATTGGCGTAGTCGACGCTCTGTCTCACGACCTCGAGGCCGGTGTACGAGGCGACCCCCAGCTCCACGAGGCCGATCGCCTGCCGACCGTTGCCGGCGCCGACGTCGAGGACCCGGTCGCCGGCCCGCACGAGCCCCCGCGTCGCAAAGTCATCCGCCTCCCGGCGGCTCGACTCGAGGGCGACGGACGGGACGACGACGTGGCCCGCCCGCGCACCCGCCAGGACGGGGCGCCACCGTCGGACGGATTCGTCCCTCCGGTGGGCGAAGAGGTCCCAGCGGACGAGCAGCTGCTTGGCAAGCCGACGTGCACTCGGAAACAGGCGTTTCCGTTGCAATGCCGTCCATGTCGCCATCCGGCCAGAATAGGCACCCGCGCCGGCGGCAACCGGGCCGTCGCGGTGATCCGCCCCGCGAGCGACCCGCGCCGGCGCCACCCGGCGGACCACTGCGGCGCGCGCCGACTTCTTCGGCATGGCAGCCGGTACCCTGAACCACTGTGCCCGACACCTCGAGCTCCGACCCTTCCGCGTCACGCGACGACCCCACCGGGAGCGCACCGCGCACGTGGCGCCAGCGCCGACGGGCGAAGAAGGCACGGCGCAGCAGGTTCCGGCGCTGGACGACACGCAGTGTGATCGCCCTCGTCCTTTGTGTGGTGTTGCTGGTCGGTGCTGCCGTCGGGCTCACCATCTACCGCCTCAACGAGATCGGACGCGTCAATGTGCCCAACCTCACGCAGGTTAAGGGCGGCGTCGAGGACATCCTCCTCGTCGGATCGACCTCCCGTTGCGCCGTGAAACCCGCGAAGAGCTTCGAGGTCTACGTCCATGAGTGCGAATCGGGCGTCAACGGGGTGAACAGCGACGTGATCATGATCATCAGGCTGAACTCCAACGACCACCGTGCGTCGCTGCTATCCATCCCGCGTGACACCTTCGTCCCCGACGCGCGCATTAACGGCACTCAACACTGGTCCAACAAGGTCGACTCGGCGCTTGCCGACGGGCCGGGGCAGCTCGTGCAGGCGATCGAAGAGGACTTCGGGATCCCGATCAACCACTACGTGGTGCTCAACTTCGAGAGCTTCGCCGACATCGTGAACGCGCTCGGAGGAGTCAACATGTACTTCCCGACGCAGGTGATGGACATGGACGGCCTACGCCAGATGCGGACCGGGTGCCAGCACATCGGCGGGATCGAGGCGCTCGCGCTGGTGCGCGCCCGCCACGTCTACTACAGCTACGACCGCAAGACCGGAACCTGGCGTGGCTACGACGGCTCGGGCGACCTCGGGCGGATCGTGCGTGACCACCTCTTCCTTCGCGTGCTCGCCTCCACGGTGAAGCAGCACGGCCTCGGCAATCCTGTGACGGACGAGCAGCTGCTCGGAGCGGTCGCGCCGTTCCTCACGGTCGACACCACACTCGGCATCGGCGAAATGCGGAGCCTGCTCAGCACGTTCAGTTCCCTGGGCGTCAACAGTGTGCCGCTCTACACGGCCCCGATCATCGTCGACACGCAGCCCTACATGTACAAAGGCCTCCCCTACGGCGACGTCGTATTCCCGTCGGAGCCGCAGGACCAGCAGACGATCAACGCCTTCCTGGGTGAGGACCCGGCTGGGCTCAAGCTCCACGCCAACGCGATCACCGTCTCGGTCGTCGACGGCACAGGATCGCCCGCGACCACGGCCCGCGTCGCCTCCAAGCTGCGCGCCCTCGGATACCGCGTCGTCGCCACGGGCTCCCAGACGCCGGTCGGGCCGATCTCGGAGACGACTGTCGAGTACCCCTCCGCAGCGCATCTGGCCCAGGCCGAGAAAGTGATCTCTGCCCTGTCCGGCACTGTCGTCATGGCACGCGCTGCGACGCTCGGCCACGCCGACGTCACCGTCGTGACCGGCTCTGACCTCGCCGTAGCGAGCGCCCACCCGGCTCGCTCGTCGAACCAGGCGAAGTCCGGCCCGACGAAGTCCGGCCCGACGACGCCGAGCACGATCACCACCACCACCACGACGACGGTGACGGCAACGACGGCAACGACGGCAACGACGCCGAACTCCGACGGGGGTGCGCTCACCGCGCCCACGGCGGCGACGAGCGCGATCCCGCACTACGACCCGAGGGCCTGCCCGACGAATACCAAGTAGCCGAGGCGGAGACTCGAAGCCCCGAGTTGCGGCCGAACCCAGCCGTCACGACGGCCACGTTTCGACCCGATGGACGTCGCCGGTCACACATCTGCGCTTTCGCACGCCACGCGAGTCCACGTCTAGCCTCGCCGCCATGGACGCCGACGAGTGCGACGTCGCCATCATTGGGAGCGGCTTCGGGGGCAGCACGGCGGCCCTGCGTCTGACCGAGAAGGGGTACCGGATCGTCGTACTCGAGGCGGGACGGCGCTTCGACGAGACGACGCTACCGAAGACCTCCTGGAGGGTGCGCTCGTTCTTCTGGGCCCCGAGGCTCGGGCTGCTCGGCATCCAGCGGATCTCGCTGCTGCGCGACGTGATGATCCTGTCCGGGGCCGGCGTCGGGGGCGGGTCGCTCGTCTACGCCAACACGCTCTACGAACCCATGCCGCCCTTCTATGCCGACGCCCAGTGGGGCCACATCACCGACTGGCGTGAGGAGCTGGCACCCTACTACGACCAGGCCAGGCGCATGCTCGGCGTCGTGGTAAACCCGACGACGACTCCGGCCGACGAGGTGATGCGGGCCGTCGCCGAGGAGATGGGCGCCGGCGGGACGTTCGTCGCCGCGCCGGTCGGCGTCTACTTCGGCGAACCGGGAGTCGAGGCCGCCGACCCCTACTTCGGTGGCGCCGGACCGCGCCGGGTCGGCTGCACCGAGTGCGGCGAGTGCATGACCGGCTGCCGGCACGGGGCGAAGAACACGCTCCTCAAGAACTACCTGCACCTCGCCGAAGTCGGTGGTGCCGAGGTCCGCGCGCTGACGACGGTGACGGCGGTCAGACCGCGAACCGACGGCCGTTACGACATCACAACCGTGCGCACCAACGCCTGGGTACGCCAGCGGCGGCACACGGTCGTCGCCGGCCAGGTCGTCCTGGCCGCTGGTGCGATCGGCACCCAGAAGCTGCTGCACCGCATGCGCGATGACGGCGTCCTCGCGAACCTGTCGGCGAGGCTCGGCGAGCTCACCCGCACGAACTCCGAGGCAATCCTGGGGGCGCGCACGTTCCGGCACGACGTCGACTACACCCGCGGAGTCGCCATCACCTCGTCGTTCCACCCGAACGACCACACCCACATCGAGCCGGTGCGCTACGGCAAGGGCGACAACGCGATGGGGCTGCTGACCACCGCCCTCGCCGATGGCGGGCGGGTCAGGCCGCTCCGCTGGGCCCTCGAGGTCGCCCGCCATCCCGTGATGATGGCGCGCAACCTGAGCATGCACCGCTGGTCGGAGCAGACGATCATCGCCCTCGTCATGCAGACGAACGACAACTCGATCAGCTGCTATATGCGGAAGGGTCCGTTCGGCCGGCGGTTGACGTCTCGCCCGGGCCACGGCGAACCGAACCCGAGGTGGATCCCGGTCGGCCACGACACCGTACGGCGCATCGCTCGTCGTATCGGAGGGTTCGCCGCCGGTGGGTGGAACGACGTCTTCAACGTCCCGATGACGGCGCACATCCTCGGCGGCGCCGTCATCGGCGACTCCGCGGCGACGGGTGTCGTTGACCCGTACCAGCGCGTCTACGGTCACCCGGGCTTGCACGTCACCGACGGGGCCGCCATTTCCGCCAACCTCGGAGTCAACCCGGCGCTCACGATCACCGCCCAGACGGAACGAGCGATGGCACTATGGCCCAACCGCGGCGAGCCGGATCCCCGACCGCCCCTCGGCGAGGGCTACCGCCGAATCGACCCGGTCGTGCCCCGCAAACCCGTCGTGCCGGCGGGGGCCCCGGGAGAGCTGCGCGTGCAGCCGTAAGCCTGGGCAGAAAGGGCGCGCCGGCGCGCCCGGGGACTCGCCGAACTACTTCGTCGCGGCGACGATCTCGTCGGCGAGGTCAGCGACCGAGTCGACGACTCGTGACGGGCGGTACGGGAAGCGCTCGATTGTCTCGCGTCGGGTCACACCCGAGAGGACCAGGATCGTCTCCAGGCCGGCCTCGATCCCGGCGACGACGTCGGTATCCATGCGGTCACCCACCATGGCCGTCGTCTCGGAATGAGCCCCCAGGACGTCGAGACCCTCCCGGATCATGAGCGGGTTGGGCTTGCCTACGAAGTAGGCGGCCTGCTCCGTCGCATGCTGGATCATCGCCGCGACTGAACCAGTGGCCGGCAGGTTGCCCCCCGGAGAAGGCCCCACCGGGTCCGGATTAGTGGCGATGAACCGCGCCCCCCGGTCGATCAGCCGGATCGCTCTGGTGATCGCCTCGAAGCTGTAGGTGCGGGTCTCGCCCAGCACGACGTAGTCGGGATTGTGGTCGGTGAGCACGTAGCCGATGTCGTGCAAGGCGCTCGTCAGGCCCGCCTCGCCGATCACGAACGCCCGGCCGCCCGGCCGCTGGCTGTCGAGGAAACGGGCAGTTGCCAAGGCCGATGTCCACAGCGCCCCCGGCGGGATGGAAAGCCCGCCATCCGCCAGGCGCGACGCGAGGTCGTTCGGCGAGAAGCGCGAGTTGTTCGTGAGAACGAGGAAGCTGAAGCCCGCCTTGTCGAGTGCCCCAATAAAGCGGTCGGCCCCGGGAACCGCCACTCCCCCGTTCACGAGCACGCCGTCCATGTCGCAGAGCCAGCTGACGGTCGGTTGTCGAGTTCTCATAGGCCCAGTATGCCGGTTCACCGTTTGTCGAGCGCGGCCATCGGCGTCCGGAAGCCGGGCCCGGTGACGCGGCCGGAAGCCCCAGGTCGGGTGGGAGTCGACCGTCGCGTAGTCGAATATCCGACGATGCTGACCGGACGGCGAACCCCTCGCCAGCCGACGACGTCCACCCGGAGGCGACGGTCGCCTGGCTGACCTGGGACGGCATCAACCCGAAAGGCTGGCAACCGACGTTCCCGCTGGCGGTGGCGATGATCCGGAACCTGTTCTCGCAGGCGCCGAACGAGGCGACGAGCGCTGCGCCGGCCAAGCGACTCTGGACCCGGGTGCCACGCCCGAAACCAAAGCAGTCGTGAACGATCAGGATTAGAGCAAGTGCGGCACACCAGAAACGGGCATCGATCTCACCGCGTGCCGGGGTGTTATCGCTAGGCGCGTCGTCAGGGTGCAGTTGGAATGAGCCCGTTCGATATCACTCCGATCGCTGAGTCGCATCTCGCCAATTCCGTTCTGAGGTATCCACCCCTCCCTTGATGAGGGCTAGTCGGACCGTGGAGGCGTGCCGCCCGAAATCGAGCGCTGCACGCGTGCGGTTGCCACCCTCCCCGAAGTTCCGTATTGCCGCGCCTACCTGACGGTCAGGGGCACGTGCAGACCGGCATCTGTCGGAACGTTATGGGGCGCGTGTCGCGCTCCAAGGCCGTCTTATTGAAGAATCCACCTAGACGTTCCGGTTGGTTCGCAGCGTTCAGAGATCCTGAGGGGCTGGCTCACGAACCGTCTGCCGGCCTGTGTCGGCCTGGCTTCCGAACCAGGTGCCAATCCGTCAGGATCTCGCAGCCTTGCTCTTCCCGGTGCGGCCCGATGTCACGTTGGATTAGCGATACGTTGAGGAAAACCAACCAAGAAGGAACCACCATGAAGCTTTCACTGCGCCACACGAAGTGGCTCGCTGTCGGTGCCGCTCTGGTTTGCGGTGCGATTCTGCTCCCCACTGCTGTTCTGGCCGCATCGGCAGCCCCGCGCTCCTCGGCCGCAATCACGAGTTGCCGCGCCGCCAACACTGAGGTCTGGGCGGCGGTGGAAGGCAGCGGCACCGCCGGTACCACATACTACGAACTGGAGTTCAGCAACATCGGGACCCAGTCCTGCACCTTGCACGGCTTCCCCGACGTATCGGCCGTCACTCTGCACCGCGTCGAGATCGGTGAGTCCGCATCGCACCAAGGCGTCGTCCCGAGCACGGTCACGCTCCAGCCTGGCGCGACAGCACATGCAATCCTGGGCGTCGAAGACACGGGCGCGGCGTGCCCCGGCCAAGGTGTTACAGCGGCAGGGCTGAGGGTCGTCCCGCCCGGCCAGCCAATGCCAGTGGGTGAAGCCGACGAGGTGGAGAACTTCCCCGTGACGGTCTGCCCCCACATCTCGTCGATGAACGTCCGCCCGATCCACTCCGGCACAGGGATCCCCAACTACACGTTCTCCTGAGCGTAAGGCCAGTTTGATACAAGCGCCGCCACCGAACGGTGCCTTGGCCTCCGGTCGCCTCTCGATGGGACAAGACCAAATCCTGGCACGATCCAGGACCCGAAGCTGTTGCGGGAATCGTGGGATCGGCAGCTCACGCCGCCATGGGAGACTTGCCCAGCCGGCCATCCTGAAAATGCCGACAGGCGGACCGCGCGAATAACTTGCTGCACCGAATACCGACGCGTCGACATGGCGTCCACGCGCAAGACGGCTCGCGAACCCCGATCAGGTCGCACGCTCGGGCGTCGAGAATTCGCGCAAGTATTCGGCGATCTGGTCCACAGAAGGTGTCCCGGAAGGCGCGCCCGCGTAACCTGGCCGGGCTCGCCAGCCGCGGAGGCGTCCGGAGCTGAGGGAAGCACCGCTTGTCGGCAAGGACTTGCGTCTGGCGCGAGGAGTCGACAGCACCAACTCCCCTAGGGAAGTCGCGTCTCGCCCGCAGCGCCTTCGGGTACGAACCGCAGTCCCGATCCGGGCTCGGTGATGAAGTAGCGCGGCCGGGAGGGGTCGGGTTCGAGCTTTCGGCGGATCGCCACCATGAACACGCGCAGGTAGTTGGTCTTGGTGTCGCGCAACCCCCACACTTCTTCGAGGAGCTGGCGCTGGGTCACAAGCTTGCCGGGATTGCGGGCGAGGATCCCTACGACCTGCCACTCGGTGGCCGTGAGACGGACGTCGGTGCCGTCTACACGCCGAACACGCTTCGTTGCGAGGTCGATAGTGAAGTCGGCGGTCTCGACGACCGGGGTTTCCTCGGCGGACGGTACTCCGAACTCGCGGGGATCGACGTGGCGAATGCCGTTCTCGAATTTGCCCGGCGGGAGAAAGCCAACCAGCTCGTGCTGGGAGCAACCCGTCGTTTTCGCGTCTACGAGTTGCTGCACGGATCGGTGATCAACAAGGCAATTCGCGCCGCTGGCCCGGTAGAAGTGCACGTGATTCCGGCTCGTCGCCTCGCAGAGCACATCGGGCCGGCCGAACTTCCCCAACTACCTCTTCATCGGCCGGCCCTTCCGGGTCCGCGCCGTGTGGTGGCCTGGCTCCTCTCCGTCGTCGCGCCGGGGGTGATCACGATCGGGCTGATCCCGGTGCGTTCCTCGTTGGGGCTTGCTGGGGCGTTGTTGTGTTCGCTCGTCGCCGTGGTTGGCGTGGCGCTGTTGGGCGGGGTGTTCCCGGCAGTTGTAGCGACCGCCGTTGCCGTCGCTCTCAGTGACTTCTATTACACGGCGCCCTTGCACAGCTTCCGGGTGGCGCACCTCGTCGATTTGATTGCGCTGATCACGTTCGGAGTGGTCG
The DNA here is from genome assembly GCA_050013835.1 of Acidimicrobiales bacterium. Classification (GTDB taxonomy): domain Bacteria; phylum Actinomycetota; class Acidimicrobiia; order Acidimicrobiales; family Bog-793; genus Bog-793. Next base: position 40,394 of record JBEKEM010000001.1, on the reverse strand, counting down.
CCGCTGCGGTAGGCGGTTTGGTTGATCTGCTCGCTCGGCGCGGTGCACAGGTGGTCCGCGCCAACACCGAGGCGCAGAATCTTGCGCGCTTCGCGGCCGACCTGATCGTCGCCCCGGATGACCTCTCCGAGGCGGTTCGCTCGATTCGACATACCTTCGGCCTCGACGGCGTCGCCCTGCTACGCAGGACCGCGGGGAATTGGGAAGTCGAAGCGGCGACCGGGGACGACAGCGTTCAGCTTCCGAGCGATGCACCGAACAGCGTTGAGATCGCCCAGGACCGCGTCCTCGCGTTTTCCCACTCGCGGCTGGCCGAAGAACGCGACACGTTGTTCGGCACCTTTCTCGCCCAGCTTCGGCTCGCGCGCGAGAAAGTAATGATTCACGGTCGGTGATCGGTCGGTTGCGCCGCCAGGCCCGTCCTGTCAGGCGACGGATCACTTGGCTGCTTGGATGTCTTAGACCTGAGAGCACGGCGCCGACTTCGTTGGCGAGCGCCATCGCCACGAACCGGCACTCGAGCGGCACCACGACTCCGGGGCTGGGGACCGGCATCAACTGGCCGTACAAGCGACCCTGGTGCTGGACCGGCAGTTCGACGCGGGTGCCCGGCAGCGTGTTCCAGCTGAATCGCGCCAGAAGCACCTTGCCCTCTTGAGAGATGCCGGTGGCCATTGGTCGCCGCCGCATGCAACCAAAACGAAAACTGGGTGCTGATGAGGTAGTGGGCCCTCGGGAGCGTCCCAAGGAGGGAACGACACCTGTGGTCAAAAGACCTGCCAGCGCGGCCGGTTCTCACCCTCAACTCCGGCTCTTCGGTGTGGGTTTACCCCCGAGGGCCCAGCCACACGTTACGCGTCTGGTCGTGCCACCGAAAGTGGGTTGTTTAAGGGTCTGCTGCACGTTCAGCTGACTCCGGTTGTGACTGATCCTGCTGCCGCGGTGGCGTGAGGGCGAAGGCGCGCTCAAACTCGACGGGGGTAAGCCAACCGAGCGACCGCCACCGGCGGAAGATCAGGCAACGCGACGAAGGAGAACGGCAGAGCGACAGGCGGCATGATGCTCGGCGAGCGCGATTTACATGGGCGTCAGACGGCGGCCGCGTCGCCGTGGCGCAGCGCCCGCGTGATCACGAGAGCGTCGATGTCGGAGACGAGGTGCTCGCCGTGCAGCACCCGCTTCACCGTTTCGAGCGCCTCTGGTGGCAGGTGCGAGAGGTTGGCGAGGGCCTTGCCACCTAATCGCCGTGCGTTATGTGGCACTCACGACTGCGCGTAACGCCGAATATGTCCCTGCTAGCTAGCGGCAATTCCTGCAGCAGCGGTACCACAGAAGAACCAGTTGTGGCCTTGTTTGCTGGCAAGGAACGAAAAATCAACTGGTTGGTCTTCCGGTCGGGCCCGGTAAGACACCATTGGTCCCTACCCTGCGACGCCAGAAGGTGCCGCGGGCTGCCGCAGTGATCCGGCGACGGCGAACGCGGCGAGGAAGAGTGCGACGACGAGCCACAGGGCATTGAGAAGACCGGCGGCCCCGGCGAGCAAGCCGATGGCTGGTGGCCCGGCGAGGTTGGCGAAATAGCCGATGGAGGCAACGACACTGACGCGTGCGGCCGGGTCTGGCCCGCTCTCGGCGGCAGCGGACATGCCAAGGGGGAAGCCCATTGAGACCCCAACCGCCCAGAGCAGGACACCGACGAGGACGGTCCAGAAGTTGGCGCCAAGGATAAAAAGAACCACGCCCAGTACGCCGAGGGCGGTGGTGTACCGGATGGTGCGAACGCGCCCGAGCCGGTCGACGACTGGACCACCGAAGATCCGAGCAAGAGCCTCGCCGGTAGCGAACGCGGTGAAGAAGAGGGCGGCGATGGCAGCGGTCTGGCCATGATCGTTGCGGACAGCGAGGGTGAGCCAGTTGTTCGCGGACCCCTCGCCGAGCTCGACACCGAGCAGGACTACGCCGATCAGCAGCAGACGCCAATCCGTCCAACCGTGCAGCCATTGGCGCACCTTGGCGAGGCGCGTCTCGGTGGGCAATGCGACCCGCGTGCGGCCCCCGGAAGGGATGGCCGGGGCCATGGCAAGTCCGACCGCCCCGATGATGACCGCTTCGCCGATGAACTGCACCGAGGGAGTGACTCCGAGTGCCGCGCACGCCGCACCGATTCCCGATCCCACTGCGGCACCGATCGACCACGTCCCGTGCATCAGGGGCATGAGGGTGCGGCCGGCGGCCCGTTCGATCGCCGACCCCTCCACGTTGATCACCACGTCGAGGGTGCCGATCCCTAGTCCTATGACCAGGAGAGCAACGCTGACCAGTGGAACCGATCGCAGGGTTATGGCCACGCCCATGACAGCCATCGCCGCGGCGACGACTAGGAGCGATGCGGTCATGCCACCCCGACTCCCGAACCGGTGGAGTATCGGTGCCGAGGCGACGAGACCGGCGATGGCCCCGACCGTCACGCCAGCAAGGAGCAGGCCGATCGTAGCGATGCCGATGCCGAGTTCCGCTTTGACCGCCGGAAGCCGGGGGCCCCAGGCGGCAACAGTGATCCCACCGAGACCAAAGGCGGCCATGATCGCCCTTCGCCACCGCAACAGGGTGGCTCGGTCAACAACGACGGTTCTGTCGGTCACGTGTGAGCGACGCTGGGGATGCTGCTCGTCGGTCTCCCGTTCATCGCCGCTATCGTACGGAGCCGTCCCGGCGGCAGGTCGCACGTTCATCACAAACAAGGCGGGCGCGCTTGACGGTAGCCACCCGAAGCGCGCCGACCCACAGGAGCGCTCGGAACAGAATGCCCGGTTTGCGCTCGCGACAGCAGTGAGGTTTCTTACAACCGGTCCCCCGGCAGCAAGCGCCGATATGCGTCTCTGGCGCGCTTGTCGGCATTTGATGCTCCGTAGCGATTGAGCATCTGACGGCTTTTCCACCCGAAAAGACGCATCGCGTCCGCCTCGCTGCCGCTGGCCGCGAGCCACGCGTGCGCAGCCGTGTGTCGAAGTTGATGGGGATGCAACCGGGAGATACCTGCCTCGTCACAACGTCGCCACAGAACCTGGGTAATACCGGAGTCTGTGAGTCCGCCCTTGGGGCCCAGCAACAGTGCCGACGATGACCGAGCCTTTGGATGGCGGGAGCGAAGCCGGAGGTAGCGATCCAAGGCGGTAGCGCACTTTGGACCGAAGGGCACCGACCGCACCCGAGATCCCTTGCCGGTGACGACGATCACTTCGAGGTCGAGGTCGAGATCACCCGTTGTGAGGTTCGCCACTTCTGCCAGTCGGCACCCCGTCTCAATGAAGAGCCGAAAAATCGCGACGTCGCGCTTGTGCTCGAAACTCGCCCGATCTCTACCCTCGACCGTCCGGAGGAGCCTCCTCAGATCATCATCAGAGACGACCGGAACTGGCACCTCACCGATAGTCGGTGGCTTCATTCGAGCCATCGGTGAGTCGCCAAGCTCGCCCTCCTCGGCAGCAAACAAGAAGAACTGCCGAAGAGCTTGATATCGCGTCAGCGCCGTGGTCGGCTTGCATCGGGCTAGTTGGTCTTCGACGAACGCCTCCACGTGCTCACGACCGATCCTGTCGAGCGCTGTAGGCATCCCCTTGTTGACCAGGAAGGCCCGAAAGATCTCGGCAGTCTCCCGGTAGCCCCGGATCGTCTTCGGGGATTTGTTGCGAGCACGCAGACTGCGCGTCCAACTCGGGATCAGATCCTCGATTTCTCCGAAGACAGCCGCGTCTGGCTTCGCGGGCATCAGGCAAAGTCATCTGCTCTTCTTGCGGTGTGCAAAGTCGCGAGGGGGTCATCACCGCGACATACTTCCTCATCAGACGGTATTTAGTGGGCGCTGACGGACTCGAACCGCCGACCTGCTCGTTGTAAGCGAGCTGCTCTGACCACCTGAGCTAAGCGCCCTTCGTACGCCTCGCGTGACCACGGCCCGGCGCTCTCACGGGCGACCGGTTGGTCATGCCCGGCAATCTTCGCGCCCGGATCGAACCGGTCGCCTCAGGGGCTCTCCGAACCCGACGGGGCGAACGCGTAGACCCTGACCGATCCCCCGCACGGCCGCATCGAGACAGGGACGGCGACCGCCTCGCCGGTTCCGGGGATGGCGACGTCGACCGAGGCGACCGCCGAGCACCCCACGCCCCCGACAGGGACGTCGTCGATAACGACGATGAACTCCGCCGTTCCACCACTCGCAAGCGTCACGACGCTTGGAGCCGCTCCCGAATCCGTCGACGTGATCGACAGTCTCTCTCCCGCGCCGGCCCCCGAGGCGCCCGACGGGCTGAAGAACTGAAGCGTCGGGTAACCGTCGAGGGTGCAGGACGTCGGACCCCGGTTTGTGAGGGTGAACACGACGTAGGACGTTCCGGCGGCGACACCGCCCGGCGCAGGCGAAATTCCGAGGACACCGGCCGAGCAGGCCGTCTCTGCCAGAGTCGTCGGCAAAGTACTCGTCGACGAGGAGGTGGTCGACGATGTCGGCGTCGTGTGGTGGTGATGGTGGTAGGCCTTCTGCTTGGGCGTCGAGGAGGCGCAGGCGCCGAGACCGACGCCGGAAAGAACCACGACGGCCAGCAGTAATGCCCGGCGGCGGACCACGTATCCCACCAGGGAACCTTCCCTACCCACTACGGGAAGAGCCCGCGCAGCCGCGTCGCCTCGGCGACGCGGTCGAGACCGAGCGCCACGGCAGCCCGCCGCAGGGGGACCTTGAGGGAGACCGACTTCTGCCAGGTCGCGTCGAACGCCCGCTCCATCGTCTCGCGGTGCCGGGTCGAGAAGACGCTGGACTCCCAGGCGTAGCCTTGGCGGGCCTGGGCCCACTCGAAGTACGAGGCGACAACGCCGCCGGCGTTGGCGAGCACGTCGGGCACGACGGTGACCCCCCGTTCCTCGAGGATCAGGTCGGCCTCCGGCACCGTCGGCCCGTTCGCCGCCTCGACGAGCACCTTGCCGCCGAACGACCAGGCCACTTCGGCGGTGATCACGCCCTCGAGCGCCGCCGGGATGGCGAGCTCGCACCCGATCCCGAAGAGCGACGCGGGATCGATCGCCTCGGCGTTAACGAAGCCCGCGACCGTGCCGGCCCGCGCGAAGTGCTCGCCGAGGGCGGCCGGGTCGATCCCGCCGGGGTTGTGGATCGCCCCGCCGGCGTCCGCCACGGCGACGACCCGCACGCCGAGCGACGAGAGCAGGAAGACGAGGGGCGCGCCCACCTTGCCGTAGCCCTGGATGACCGCCCGCGCCCCCGTGATCGGTCGGCCGAGCTCGCGAAAGGTCGCCTGGGCGCACATCACGACGCCAGACGACGTCGCGCCGACGTGGCCGGCGATGCCCCCAATGGCGATCGGCTTGCCGGTGACGACCCCCGGCGTCACGTTGCCCCGCATCATCGAGACGGTGTCCATGATCCACGACATCATCCTGGCGTCGGTGTTGACGTCGGGAGCGGGGACGTCGCGGTCTGGGCCGAGAAGCGAGGCGATGTCGAAGGCGTAGCGCCGCGTCAGCCGCTCGAGCTCAGCCTCCGAGAGCGAGACCGGGTCGACGGCGACGCCGCCCTTGGCGCCGCCGAATGGGATGTCCACAACGGCGCACTTGATCGTCATGTCAGCGGCGAGCGCCATCACCTCGCGCACGTCGACGGCGGGATGGAACCGGATCCCGCCCTTGCCCGGGCCGCGGGCCGTGCTGTGCTGGACCCGCCACCCGGTGAAGATCTCGAGGTGCCCATCGTCGCGACGGATCGGGATTGCGACCTCGAGGATCCGCTCCGGCTTGACGATGATCTGGGTGAGCCCCTCCTCGAGGCCGAGCAGGTTGGCGGCGTCCTCGATCCGAGCGCGGATCGCGTCCCAGGAATCGGAGCGCTCGTCGGTCATGCGATCACCTCGTCACCACGGCCACTCCTGCGAGCGTATCGCTGGGCCGTCAGACGGCGGACTCGGGTGGGCGCGCCTCAGCCAGGGATCGGCGATTCGAGAGCTGCTCGGCCGCGAGGCTCGACGAGATGAGCGGCGACTGGCTGAGCTGGAGCAGCGAATAGAACATCACGCCGAGGAATACCCCCTCGATGATCGCCCGCGACCCCGTGGCGTGGACGTGGTCCCCGAACAGCCAGATGCCCATGACGATGCTGGACAGCGGGTTGACGATGAGGAGCGCCGCCTGGGATGCGGCGACCGGGCCAGCGTCGAGGGCGTGCTGGGCGATGACGAGACCGATGAACCCCGCAACGGCGACCGAATACGCCGCCGGGTGCGAGAACACGTAGACGACACCGCGCGGCCACTCGATGGCGACGGTCTTGATGAACGCCGCTGTCAGCGCGAAGCAGACCCCGGCGCTCAGCCCGTAGCAGGCGGCCCGCCAAGACCTGCGACCGCGTTGGGCGGCAACCACGCCGAGCGCGATGGCGCCGACCGCGGCAAACAGCAGGAGCATCCAGTCGAACTTCGTCGGGGAGGAGTGGCCCTCCTTCGAGTAGCTGAGCGCCAGGAAGACGCCCAGGCCGACGGCGGTCCCGAGCACGGCCAGCCAGTCGGTCCAGTGCAGGTGGTGGTGGAACCAGGTGCTGAGGATGACGACGAGAAAGAGGATCTCGGTGACCATGATCGGCTGCACAGTCGAGAGGTTCCCGAAACTGAGCGCCAGAGCCTGGAGCAGGAAGCTCCCCGTCGTGAGGACGAGTCCCGCGAACCAGACCGGCCGCTTGATGACGGCCGCCATCAGGTGGTGGCTCGCCCTGCTCAACGGTTCGGCCTCCTCGACACCGATGCGCTGGAGGACCGTCGCGAAGGCGTTGGCGCCCGCAGCGAGCAACGCCAGGAGATAAGCCATTTCGCCCGTTATAGCCGCTGCGCGCCGGACGGCGCCCACACGGCCTTCATGGCCGATTGCGCCTCCGGCTCCCCCACGGCGGCGACCGACCAGCTCAGCCGGTGAATCGGAGTCATGCCGAGCCGGGCCACCGCGAGGCGGTGCTCGAGCGAGGCATAACCCTTGTTGCGTTCGAACCCGTAGCCGGGGTGTGTCGCGGCGGCCTCGACCATCAGCCGGTCACGGGTCACCTTGGCGAGGATCGAGGCCGCGGCGACGACGGCACAGAGACGGTCGGCACCGACGATCGTCACGGCCCCGGGCAACCCCGTGAAGTCCCGCGGCCCGTCCACGATGATCGCGTCCGGCTCGACGTCGAGCGCCGCGAGCGCCCGGTCGGCAGCGAGCCTTTGCGCCGCGACCATGCCGAGGGAGTCGCACTCGACGGCGCTCGCGTGCCCGATCGCGTGGTCCAGCACGTGGCGGGCGATGGGCTCGTAGAACTGCAGGCGCTGACGCGACGAGAGCAGCTTCGAATCGCGCACCCCCGGCGGGAACCCCCCCAGGCGGTCGCCCGTCACGACGGCGACCCCGACGGTGAGCGGGCCCGCCCAGGCCCCCCGTCCGACCTCGTCGATCCCGGCGACGGTCCGGCAGCCCGCCGCGACGAGTCGTCCCTCCGTCTCGACCCCGGCGTCCGGCCTCCCGAGGTGGGGGCGGGCGCGATCGTGAGACCGCTTAGGCTCGGCGGTTGCCGTCACGGGCCCGGTCACCCAGGTTGCCGAGGTCTTCGACCTCGGACCGCGGGGCGCGGCGCATGAGCAGCGGGATCGCCTCCGATGGCGGACGTCTCCCGTGGCAGACGGCCACCACCTGCTCGGCCACCGGGACCTCGACGCCGAGTCGGTTGGCGAGGTCGACGACCGGCCGGCAGGTCCTCACCCCCTCGGCGACCATCCGGGTCCTGCCGATCACCTCCGCGAGCGACTCGCCCTGCCCCAGGGCGACACCCACCGCGAAGTTCCGGCTCTTCGCGCTCGTGCAGGTCGCGACGAGGTCGCCGAGCCCCGCGAGTCCCGCGAACGTGGCCGGCTCGCCACCGAGAACGACACCGAGACGGGTGAGCTCGGCAAGCGAACGCGTGATCAGGGCGGCCCGCGTGTTGTCACCGAACCCGAGCCCAATCGACATCCCGCTCGCGATCGCCAGGACGTTCTTCACCGCCCCGGCGATCTCGCACCCGATCACGTCCGGGTTCGTGTAGACGCGCAGCGTCTCCGTGACGAACAGGTCCCGGATCTGGCCGGCCAGGCTTTCATCGGCGAAGGCGACGACTGACGCCGCGGGCTGGCCCGCGCACACCTCCGCCGCGAGGTTCGGGCCCGTGAGGACCCCGACGGGATGGCCCGGCCAGCACTCGTCGACGATCTCGGAGATCCGGGCCGTGGAGCCCTCCTCGAGACCCTTCGTCAAGCTGAGAACGGGCACGCCGGCCGGGACGGCCCCGGACGAAGCGTCCAACACGGCGCGAACGCCGTGGCTCGGTACTGCGATCACGACGAGTTCCACGCCGTCGAGCGCATCGGGGAGCGACGACGTCGCGTGCATTCGCCCCGACAGCGGGTAGTCCCCGAGGTACGACGCATTCGTGCCGCGGTCCCGGATCTCGGCGGCCACCGACTCCGAGCGGGCCCACAGCGTCGTCGGCGCACGCGCCGCGGCGAGCGATGCGATCGTCGTCCCCCAAGAACCGGCACCGAGCACGGCGAGCTTCATCGGCACCTCACGAGCGACTCGTCTGGCGGCTGCGCGATGCCGACCACCGTCGATACGCTACTGCGCGGTCCCGCCACAGTCCCCTTTTCCGGGTCTCGCCTGTCCGCCGATTCCGGGCAGCACACGCCTCGGGGAACCGGCGGTGAACCGATCGTAGACTTCCACCGTGCGCGCCGTCCTCGTTCCGGTGAAGTCGTTCCGGCTCGCCAAACTCCGGTTGGCGCGGGTGCTCGACGAGCAAGCCCGGGAGCGGCTCGCCCGCGAGCTAGCCGAGATCGCCGTGTCGGCCGCAAAGGGCGCGCCCGTCTACGTCGTCTGCGACGACGGGCAGGTCGCCGACTGGGCCGTAACCCGCCAGGCGACCGCCCTCTACGCGCCGGGCCTCGGACTCTCGGCGGCGGTGGAGGCCGGTGTCCGGCATCTCGCCGAACAGGGCTTCTCGCTCGCCGTCGTCGTCCACGCCGATCTCCCCTTCGTGAGCGACCTGTCCGGCTTCGGCTCGCCCTCCGAGGTGACCCTCGCACCAGACCGCGCCCGCGACGGCACCAACGTCGCCGCCGTCCCGGTCGGCGCCGGATTCCGCTTCTCCTACGGACCGGGTTCCTTCGAACGCCACCGGAGTGAGGCGGCTCGACTCGGGCTGCACTGCACGATCGTCGACGACCTCCGGTTGTCCTCGGACGTCGACGTCCCGGAAGACCTCGATCTCATCTCCCGTCTCGCCGCGCAACCGGTCACCATCCCCCCGGATGTGCCGGCCAATTCTCTCGAGTCGTGACGAGTCTGGCGGGCCGCGCGCCCCGCGCCATCAACCGCGCAACGCTGCCGCGATGACGACGAACCTGCCAGTCCCGGCCCGAGCGCTCGCGATCGCCGCCCACCCCGACGACATCGAGTTCGGATGCGGCGGAACGTTCGCCAAATGGGCCCGCGCCGGGTGCGAGATCTACCACATCATCTGCACCGACGGTTCCAAAGGCACCTCGGACCCCGACCGTGACCCAGCTCAACTCGTCGCCACGCGAGCAACCGAGCAACGCGCCGCGGCACGCACGCTCGGAGGAACGGCCGACGTCGTCTTCCTCGGCTGGCCCGACGGCGAGCTCGAGTCCGGAACGGCGCAGCGACGCGAGATCGCTCGCTGGATACGGACGATCGCCCCGATGTCGCCCTTGGCCACGACCCGTGGAAGCACTACCGGCTCCACCCCGATCACCGTAACGCCGGCCTTCTCCTCACCGACGGTGTCGTCGCGGCGCGCGATCCCTTGTTCTTCCCCGATCTCCATCTGCCGCCCCACCGGCCGCGAACCGTCCTGCTTTTCGAAGCCCACACGACCGACCACGTCGAGGACGTGTCCGCGACGGTTGACGTGAAGATCGCGGCGCTTCTCCGTCACCGCAGCCAGCTGCGTTCGACGATGGCGATCCCGGATGAGGACGCCGATGGCGGCCCCGGGCTCGACGCTTTCCGCCCACGGGTACTGGCCGAGGCAGCCGGAGTCGGGGCGCCCTACGGGTTCGCGGCGGGAGAAGGGTTCAAGCTGCTCGAAGCATGAGCGACCCACTCTGAGCCCTGGCTCTTGTGCCAGGGCTCAGAGTGGACGCGAGACGTGCCGCTTTCAGTGTCGTGCCGCTACGGGACGAGCTGAAGCCTTGCGGACCGGAGCCTTCTTGGCCGGTGGACGCTTCGCAGGTCGCTTGCGTGCTGGCGCCCGCTTCGCCGGGGCCTTGCGGGCCGGCGCTTTCTTGGCGGGAGCTTTGCGCGCGGGCCGTTTCTTGGCCGGAGCCTTCTTGGCCGGAGCCTTCTTGGCCGGAGCCTTCTTGGCCGGAGCCTTCTTGGCCGGAGCCTTCTTGGCCGGAGCCTTCTTCACGACCTTCTTGGCCGGAGCGCGCTTCACAACCTTCTTCGCTGCAGCCTTCTTCACAATCTTCTTCGCTGCAGCCTTCTTCACAACCTTCTTCGCGGCGGCTTTTTTCGCCACCTTCTTCGGCGCAGCCTTGCGTGCGGGGGCGGCCTTCTTAGCGACCGGCGCTAGCGCCGGCTTCTGAAGAACGGCATTCGAGTTCAGGTCCGTCTTCAACTGGACGCCAGGGGTAAATCCAATGCCCTTTGACGCCCTGATGTAGACGGGAGCACCCGTTTGCGGATTCCGTCCGCTACGTGCCTTGCGCTCCCGCAGCTTGAATGTGCCAAAACCAGTGATGCGGATCGGAACCCCCGTGCGCACGCCCTTGGTGATCTCGTATACGAGCGAATCGAGCGCGGATTCCGATTGCTGACGGGTCAGCCCAGTGTCACCACTGATTGCCCCGATCAGTTCGGTTCTATTCACGGCCACCTCCTGTATGTGTGGTGTAGCCGATGCAATAAAAGGCGATTTGGCCGCGAATTGCAAGCACTGTCGGCTTCGCGACGCCCGGACGAGGCGAACGCTCGGCAACAGGGACGACAGCGGAGAAGCGTCCTCCTCGATCGCCATCTCATGTTCCTTGTAATTCAAGGCTCCTCAGTGGGTGTCACCATTCGCACCCGGGAAGCGCGCCGGTGCACGAACGGTAGGCGATTCGTGAGATCTCGCGTGCGACGATGCCCCTACGACGTCGTTGGCCCCTATGCAGAACGATCCGAGCCGGGACGCGCTGGCACGCGTGCTCGCTGCGTCGGTCACGCACAACCACGGGATCTACCTCGGCGCCGCGAACGGCGAACCGGTATTTGCACCACACGAGCATGGAACGCTCGTCCTCGGTCCACCCCGTTCCGGGAAGACGTCGGGAGTCATTGTGCCAAATGTTTTCGCGGCGGCGGGTGCGGTCGTCGCGGTGTCGACCAAGCGCGACGTGCTCGATGAGACCTGCGTCGTGCGCGGTCGGCGCGGCGAATGTCTGCTCCTCGACCCGAGCGGGACGGTCGCGGTCCCTTGGGGCGTCCACCCAATCGGCTGGTCGCCCCTCACCGCCGCCGCGACGTGGGACGGGGCGGTGTTCATGGCCGAGTCGATGGTCGGCGCGAGCCGCGAGGGGAGGGACCGCGTCGACGGCTCGCACTGGACTGAACGGGCGGCAGCCCTTCTGTCGGCCGTCTTCCATGGCGCCGCGCTCGGGGGCGCCTCGCTCGACGACGTCGTCTCGGCGGTGAACCGGAGAGCGCCGGAGGGTTTCGTTGCCACCCTCGCGCGCCACGACTCGGATCTCGCCCTCGATCTGCTCGTCGGGATCACCGAGACCGAGGAGCGGGAGCAGAGTGCCATCTGGTCGACCGCCTCCGGCGTGCTCGCCGGATACCGCACGTCCGCCGCCCTGGCGAGCGCGCGCCTCGAGCCTTTCGATCCCGAGCGCTTCGTGCGGACGTCGTCCACGCTCTTCGTCGCCGCCCCGGCCGAGTTCCAGATGCACCTTGCACCGCTCGTCGCCGGGATCATCCGCGATGTCCGCACCGCCGCTTACCGGCACCATGCCGAGACGCCGACGCGCGCCGGTCCCCCGGTGCTCCTCGTCCTCGACGAGCTCGCCAACATCGCGCCGCTCCACGACCTGCCGGCGCTCGTGGCCGAGGGGGCGAGCCAGGGCGTCGTCACGCTCGCCAGCCTGCAAGACCTGTCCCAGGCGCGGGCGCGCTTCGGCACGCTGACGGAGGGCTTCCTCACGCTTTTCGGGGTGAAGCTCGTACTCGGCGGCATGGGCGACGTCCGGACCCTCGAGGCGCTCTCGGCGCTTGCCGGCAGGCGCGACGAACCCGTCATCTCGATGACGGCGTCACGTTCCCCGGGGCGACTGCGGCGGCACACGACCCGCACGGTGACGACGCGGCGCGAGCCCCGTCTCCCCGTGGACGCCATCGCCCAGGCCCCGCGAGGCACCGCCATCGCCTTCATCGGCGCGCGTCCATTGCGCGTGGAACTCACGCCGCATCACTCCTCGTCGCCCTGGCGGGAGGTTTCCGCCAGGCCCCTCGCCCCCCCGCCGCTCGGGCAGCCGCATCCGGCCCGACTGCGGCCCGGCCCCGGGGGAAGAGCCATCACCGGCTGAGCGACGCCTCCCGGCGGCGCCCGAGTTCGGCTGGACGCACGCCCCGGGTCGACCCGAAATCGTCCCGCCCCCGCCCCGGGTCAAGTGAGCGCGTCCGATACCGCCGTTCCGCCCCGATCGCCCTCGCGCGCCACACCTCACGTGCACGCCGGCCCTCGGGAGACCTTCCGAGCTTGAAGCGCAGGCCGGCGGGTTCGGCGAGCTCCAGCGCGATCGCCCGCTCGCCCGCGGGATCGCGCTCCACGGGCGCGACGGCGACGTGACAGCGTGCCCCGTCCGGCAGGTGCGCGATCCCGGACCCGAGAAGCCGCGCCCCGCCGAAGACGATGAGATCGACCTCGCCGTCGCACCGGCGCAGGGCTTCACCCGGGCGGGAGACCTCGAGCCCCAGAGGGGCCAGGAGGCGCGGTTCGGCGGCGACGACGAGTGGCCGGCGTCCTCGGCAGCGGCGCTCTTCCGCGAGCAGCCCGATCCCGCCGAGAGCCGTCCCGAGGTCGCCGGCGAGGACGACCTCGACGCCGGCGACCTCATGGCGCGCGAGCGACCCGGCGGGAACCGGATGGCCAAGGCGCCCAGCGACTGGGCACGGCTCCCCCGGTCCGCACGTCCCAGCGTCCCGAGGGCCCCCGCGCACGAGCACCAACGTCGTGGCGCGGGCAGCCGCCTTCTCGACGAGGCCGATGACCTCACGCACCGGGCAGCGGGCGGGGTTGACCACGACGATGAGGCAATCGCCGGCGACCGCCTCACGCTGGCCGAGGACGGCGGTGGCGATCCCCGTCGCCGCCTCGAAGTGAGAGGCAACACGCCGGTCGGGCGCGAAGCCGACGACCCGGCGGCCGTCGCGGTGCGCCGCAAGCGCCGTCTCGCGCAGCTCGACGAAGTCCCGCACTAGGTCGCCCTCCCGCCCCGTCACGAAGACCGCGGGCGGCTCGACGCCCACCGGGCCCAGAACCCCGGTGCAACCCTGCCAGGCGAAAATGACCGGTGCCGACTCCATCTCGGAGGCGAGTCGCGCCGTGAGGGCCGCGATCTCCCTCGTGGCGTACCGGCCCTCGACGAGACCCCCGGGGATGCGTCCGCCCGCGCTCGCCCGCAGCCGGACGACGCGTTCGCCGCACCTGACGAGATCGCCCGACCCGAGGTGCGCCTCGACGGCCGCGTCGACGCGATCGGCCGGAGCGCCTGAGCCGAGGCGGGCGCACGTCGCCCGGATCAACTCGCGCCGGTCGAAGGGACGGTCGAGGGACCCGGCCGTCTCGGCGACGCGCCGCGCGAGCTCGGGGCCCCGTTCACCGGCCGCGTCGGGCGCGGGCAGGGCGCGCACGCCCATCCTGCCGACCGCCGAGCCGGACACACCGAGGGAGAAGGCCCGCTCACGCCACCCCGCCACGAGGGTCGGGTAGTCCTCGGCGAGGTCCCGGTCCGGCCGGGTGCGCTCGGCGGCGAGACGCGCCGGCAGGGGCCCCGACCATCCCGTGCGGGCGAGCTCGGCCGCGATCTCAGCCTGGCGACGCGAGAATCCCCGAAGCGTCGACGCGGGGATCCCGATGAGGTCGGCAAAACCATCGGCGCGTGCCTGCCAGTCGACCGAGAGTCGCCGGGAGATCTCGAAGCGCAGATGCGCCCGGTAGAGGGCGCCGGCAGCGGCGGCGTGCGCGTAGAGCGGACGGCCATCGATCGCCGACCAGCGCCCGTCCGCGTCCGGCGCCAGGTTGGCGACGACAAGGTGGGTGTGAAGGTGCGGGTCCCTCGCGCGGCTCGTCCGGTGGAGGAACGACGCCGCCACGAATCCCGTCACCGGCACGACCGCGCCGGCACGGCGCACGTGCGCGGCGTGCCGCTCGAGGTAGCCGAGGGCGCCGGCGACGGCGTCCTCGTGCGCGGCGCGCACCTCCCCGACGGCGTCGGCCGGGCCGAGGGCGTGGAGCAGGCTCACCGACTTGGGAGCGGCGAAGGTGCAGTCGAAGGCGGCGACCGTGACCCGGCCGTGCCGGGGGTCGAGTGCCGCCCCGGTCGCCGGATCCACGCCGGCGAGCAGCGCCGAGAGTCCGGCCGGCTGGACGCGTCGCCCGGCCAGGCCGAGGTTCCCGGCGAGGCTCCCCCACCAGAGCCCGTCGGGCTCGACGAGACCCCGACCATCGCGCCCCGACCCTCTGGTCGCCTCGAGGTAGTACCCCTCGCGCCCAGGCCGCACCTTCGCCAGGCTCAGCACCGCCGGCGAAGGTAGGGAACACGCCTGTCCCGCGACCTACCGCTCGGCGACCGCAACCGGGGGCCGGGCGACCGTCCGGCCCCCGCTACGGGCTGTCCCGGTAGCGGGAAAGCGCCCGGCGGGCGACACGGGCGGCGGCGCCGACGAACTCTGGCGGGTCAACCACCTCCGCCCCCGGCCCGAGCCGGAGGACGAGGCACCCGAGGAAGTACTCGTCGCCGACCTCGATCGGCGCGACGACCCGGCCGTCGGGCTGCCGCGTCGGCGGCGCCGTGACCAGCCGGTCGACGAGCGCATAGGCGCCTTGGTCGATGGCAACGTGCGCCGTGCGCGCGCCCGCGCCCCCGATGAACGCCCGCGCCCCGCCGAACTCGGCCGGCAGCGACCGGGGCGTGACCGGCTCGCCAAGGCGCCGGACCCTGGTGATCCGGGCCACCTGGAAACGGCGCCAGTCCCCGGCGAGGCCGCAGAAGGCGTCGAGGTAGAACGTGCCCTCGCGGGCGACGACTGCGTAGGGCTCGACACGCCGCGTCGTCTCGTCACCGCGCTTTTGCCCGAGGTAGTCGATCTCGACCGCCTCGCCCGCGGCGGCGGCCCCGCGCAGCTCCTCGAGGTGCTCGGGAACGTCGAGCTCGACGCTCACCCGTTCGAGTCCGAGGGCACGCCCGAGTTTTTCGAGTGCCGTGGCGAGCGGGCCCGTCGTCTCGACCCCCTCGACGGCGAGCATCGCCCGGGCGGAGGCGGCGAGGGCGAAGCCCTCGTCCGGCGTGAGACGCGCCGGGCGCCGCAGGGCGTCGAGCCCGTAGGCGACGACGCGGTCGTCGTCGACGATCAGCTCGAGCAGCGTGTCCGGCGTGTACGGGGGCAGGCCGCAGCAGGCGGCGAGCTCGAGCTCGCCGACGAGGGCTGCCGGGTCGAAGCCGAAACGCGCCGCCAGCTCGCCGATCGGGCACTCGCCGACGCTGGCGAGGTACGTGAGCACGGCGAGCAGCCGACGCAGACGGGTCCCGGCGTCGACCGAGTCGGAGACGTGCTCGGCGGTCATCGCGTCCTCCCGGCGCGGGCGGCGGACTCGAGGCGGTCGATGACGCCGCGGCGCAGTGCCGCGGGGGCGAGCACCTCGACGGCGTCGCCCAGTCCGAGCACCCACGAGTAGAACGCTCCCTCGTCGCCGACAGGGAACGAGAGTCGCACCGACCCGTCGTCGTCGCGGGCGGTAACCGCCTTGGCACCGACGAGGGCGATGACCCCGCGGGCCCCACGGCGGTCGACGGCGATCTCGACCTCGGTCGTCTCCGGCTCGACCGGGCCGGAGGCGTTCGGCTGGAACGGCACGTAGCGCAGCTCCCTCGCGGCGTCAAAGCCCGTCGGCAGCTCATAACCCGCGGGCGTCCCGGCTATCGGCTCGTCCTCGAACCGGTCGACCCGGAAGCGCCGCAGCCCCCCGGACTCGCCGACCCCGGCATCGCGGCCGACGAAGTACCAGCTGCCACCCCGGAACACCAGCCCGTAGCCGTCGACGCGCCGTCGTCGCCCGTGGTAGGCGAACGCGACCGGCGCCCGGTCCCGGATCGCCTGCTGAAGGAGCCCAAGCGCGGGGAGCGACGGGAGCACCGCGACGGGCGCGATCTCGTCCGCCTCGCGGTCGCCGAGCTTGTGAAGGACGTCCCGACCGACGCCCCCCTCGAGCCGCACGGCGAGCAGCGCGAAGGCGAGCGCGGCCTCCTCCTCGGGGGTGAGCCCAAGATCGGGCAGGTAGTACTGCTCAGGTAGGATGCGGTAACCGACCTGGTCGTCGCCGTCGATGCGCTCGACGGAGATCGGTATTCCGTTGTCCCGCAGCGTGCGCTTGTCGCGTTCGAACGCCTGTCGGAGCGCACCGGAGGCGGTCGGGTAGCCGGCGACGGCGAGGCCGATCTCCCGCAGCGACAGTGGGCGGGAGGCGTCCAGCAGAGCCAAGACAAGGTTCGTGATTCGTTCGAGCCTGCTCAGCCTGGTCGGCACATGAGCAATCTAGGCCGGGGTCCGGGTGCCGGGGATACCGGTACGCGGCCAAGAGTCGCAAGGCACGGGAAGAAGCGATGGCAGCCGACAGGACCCGATGATGGCGGTGCGGACGAAGGACGAGCTGCGCAACGTGGCGATCGTCGCCCACGTCGACCACGGCAAGACGACTCTCGTCGACGCGATGCTCCGCCAGGCCGGCGCCTTCGGGGCCCACGCCACGGTCGTCGACCGGGTCCTCGACTCCCTCGATCTCGAGCGCGAGAAGGGCATCACGATTCTCGCCAAGCAGGCCTCCTTCCGGTTCGGCACCCGCCGCCTGAACGTCGTCGACACGCCCGGCCACGCCGACTTCGGCGGCGAGGTCGAACGCGCCCTCGCGATGGTCGACGGCGCGATGCTGCTCGTCGACGCCTCGGATGGTCCCGGGCCCCAGACGCGCTTCGTGCTGCGCAAGGCGTTCGAGGCGGGGCTGCCCGTCGTGCCTATCGTCAACAAGGTCGACCGCCCAGACGCGCGTATCGCCGAGGTCGTCGACGAGACGATCGAGCTCTTCTTGGAGCTCGAAGCGCCCGAAACCCAGTACGACATCCCGTTCCTCTTCGGCAGCGCCCGTGACGGCTGGCTGTCGCCCGACCAGCCGACCTGCCCGATCGCGCAGGCACCCCCTGGCGGGGACCTCGCCGTCTTGGTCGAGGTGCTCTTCGCCCACCTCCCTCCGCCGTCGTTCACCGAGGGCGCCGCCCTCCAGGCCCTCGTCACCAACCTCGACGCCTCGCCGTACCTCGGCCGTCTGGCGATCTGCCGCGTCGTCGAGGGCACGATCCACGACAACGAAACCGTTGCCTGGTGCCGGCGCGACGGCTCGATCGAGCGGGTCCGGGTGACCGAACTCCTCGTGCCCTCGGGCCTCGACCGGGTCCCGGCCGACTCCGCCGGCCCCGGCGAGTTGATCGCCGTCGCGGGGATCGACGAGATCACCGTCGGCGAGACGCTCGCCGACGCCGAGCGTCCGGTTGCCCTGCCGCTCCTCTTGGTCGACGAGCCCAGCCTGTCGATGACGGTCGGGGTCAACTCCTCCCCGCTCGCCGGCCACGACGGGACGAAGTTGACGGCGCGCCTGCTGCGCTCGCGCCTCGAGGCCGAGGTGCTGGGCAACGTCGCCATCCGCCTCGTCCCGACCGATCACGCCGACACCTTCGAGGTGCAGGGCCGCGGCGAGCTCGCCCTGGCGGTCCTCGTCGAGACGATGCGCCGGGAGGGCTTCGAGCTGACCGTCGGCAAGCCCGAGGTGCTCACCCGGAACGTTGACGGCGTGCTGTGCGAACCGGTGGAGCGCCTCTCGATCGAGGTGCCCGAGGAACACCTCGGCACCGTCACACAGCTCATCGCCCGGCGGAAGGCCCGGGTCGACCGCATCGTCCACCACGGGACGGACTGGGTGCGACTCGGCGGGCTCGTCCCGTCGCGCGGGCTGATCGGCATCCGCGGCGAGCTGCTGACCCAGACGCGCGGCACGGCCCAGCTCCACCACTCCTTCGAGCGCTACGAACCCTGGCAGGGCGAGATCCGCATGCGGGCGAGCGGAAGCCTGATCGCCGACCGCAGAGGCGCGGCGACCGCCTTCGCCATCACCAACCTCTCCGAACGCGGGTCGATGTTCGTCGCTCCGGGCGAGCAGGTCTACGAGGGCATGATCGTTGGCGAGAGCTCGCGACCGGACGACATGGACGTCAACGTGACGAAGGAGAAGAAGCTGACGAACATGCGCTCGTCGACCTCGGACGAATTCGTCAAGCTCCCGCCGATCCGACGGCTCACGCTCGAGCAGGCGCTAGAGCACGCCGACGTGACCGAGTGCGTCGAGGTCACCCCGTCGGCCGTCCGCCTACGCAAGGTGGTCCTCGCCCAGCACGACCGAGCGCGCGAGCGCGGCCGGGGACGCCGGGTCACGAGCGGCTGAGCGGTCGGCCGCTCCCGGCGCCGGTCACTCCAGCGGCGGCAGGAAGCGGGAGAAGCCCAGCGGCGGCTTGTCGAGAACGAAGGTGACGAGCACGCGGAGGTCGCGGATGCGCACGACGACGATCGCGAGCGGCCTGTGCCGGCGGCCCGGCGGCCAGCCGAGCGCGACGCCGTCGGTCGAGAAGCTCCCGCGGTAGGCGACGACGCAGACGGCGCTGCGCTCGCGCCGGACGACACCCGGGATGGCGAATCTGCGGTACGGGGTCGCCCTCATCTCGCTCAACGCCGTCACGAGATCGTGCGGGCTCAGGTACCGCACGCCGTCGAAGCGTCCCGTGTCGTTGACGGCAGCGTGCGCCACGGCGAGGACCCGGAAGCACGAGCCTCCCGAGGGGACGAGGCCGTTGCGTGGCGCGGTGCACGCCGCGAGCCCGAGCGCGGCGACGACGAGCGCGGCCGATGCCACCGCGAGCCCCACCCGTCCCTCTCGCCGTGCCGGTCGGAACCTTCCCTTCCTCATGCGCCCACCTCCCCCGGCGCGCCCGGCAGCTCACCCACCGTCGCGCGCTCCTGTTCTGCCGGCAACCGCACCAACCCCGCCGGGCCGGCCCTCGCCGTCGTCCCAGGCGCCGCCCACCCTCGGCGCCCCAGCCTCAGCCCGGCCCACGCCAACCACCCGACGGGCAGGAAGCCCCAGAAGCTGATGATCCGGTAGAGGAGGACTGCCGCGATCGTCGACAGCTCGGACCCACCCAGGGCGACGAGGGCGATGGTGATGCTTCCCTCGACGACGCCGAGGCCCCCCGGAGTGATCGGCAGGTTCGCCGCGAGCTGGCCGGCGCCGTAGGCGAGGAGTAGACCACGCCACGGGACACTGCCACCGACAGCGAGGAAAGCACAGACGAGGCAGCCGCAGTCGAACACCCAGTTGCCCAGCGCACCCGCCAGCGACACGGCGAGGTCCCGCCAGGTGAACCGGAACCCTTCGAGCCGCGCCGCCCAGGCGTCGACGACGACAACGGCGCCACGCCTCGGCCGACCGACGAGGCGATGCGTCAGCCGGAGGGCGTTCACCATCAGGCGCGCCAGCCAGCGGCGTTGGAAGACGATGGCGTCGGCGACGAGCGATATCGCGAACACGCCGAGGATGACGCCGACGAGGTCGTACGACGCGCCCTCGCTCGCCGCGAGGACGACGCCGGCGGTGGCAACGAAGCCCAGCGTCCCGGCAGCGCAGACCAACGTCGCGACGAGTGTCCACGCGGCCAGCGTCTCGTCGGCGCCCCTTTTCCTGTAGACGCCGAAGACGTAGATCGCCGAGAACGCCGGGCCACCGGGAAGCGAGTTGGAGATTGCCGCCGCAGCGGTCGCCAGCGCCGTCATGAAGCCGACGCCAGCGCGCACCCCCCCGACGCTGAGGAGACGGCGCTGAAGCACGCCGAAGGACGCGAACGAGGCGATCTCGAGGGCGATCCCGAGGACGAGCCAGCCGACATCGAGGTGGGTGAGTTCCCCCGAAGCGCCGACGAGCTCACCGCGCTGTCCGTTGAGGGCCCAGAGCGCGAGCGCCGCCAGACCGAGACCCACGACGAAGCGCAGCGCGCGCCACGAACGCGTCCGCGTGATCCGACGCAGCCGCGTGCTCCACGTCATGTCGCAGCGTACCGTCGCCCCAGGACGGGTCTCTGGCGCCGTCCGAGCCCCCGTCGCGCCCTCGTCCGTCGACTTTTTTCAGCCAGCGACGCGCGCGCGACCGGCGGCGCGCCCTTGGGATCCGCAGGCATCCCCGCCTAACCGGTGGAGGAGACGGCGAACCAGTCCGAAGGAAGCCCGACGGAAGCGGCGAAGTTCCACCCGGAGACCGTCTCCGACGATTCCGTGCCCGCCACGACGACGCTTTCTACGCGGCCGCCGAACGCCCCGCGCCCGTTGCGGGCCGCGACGGTGATGCCCACTAGCTGGCCGATGCCTGGGAACCGGCGGCTGACGAGCGCGGCCGGGAGCGCGAGGCGCCAGGTGTGGTTCGGGTTGCACTCGAGCGGGTTCCCGGAGACGACGCAGACGTCACCGCGGTCGGGGACGGCGGGGAAGGCGCTGCGTGCCGTCCAGCCCCCGGACGAGGCGGAGTACGAGGTGAGCGCGACCTCGCCGCCGGCCCTTGCGACGCGGATCTCGCCGGACGTGTCGGCGACGGCGGCGTCCGTCAGCGGCGATTCGAAGTTCTCGCCAACGTAGGACTCACAGACCGTGTCGCAGATGCTGGCGTATCCGTTCCAGCCCCCGGCCTCCAGGTAGGCCACGGCGTAGGAGCGTGAGGCGACGGCCTGGGCCTCGAGCGCCTGGAATCCCCAGGCGTGACCCTGCGGGGCACCGACAACGGAACCGGCGGTGCCCCACGACGGCGACTCCTCGGCGGGGACGACTCCGTCGAGGTAGGACTGCAACCGCAGCACATTGAGCGTGCGCTCGTATCCCTGGAGGTCGTACGCCTCGACCTCGCCGCGCACGACCTCGTCGATGCCGTCGTGCCGGCAGAGCGTCAGCAGCTCTTGGGGAGTCGCCCTCGCATTCGTGCTTGCCGGGTGGACCTTCGGGTCGACGAGGCCGGTCGCGACCGGCACCGCATGTCCCACTGCGGAGCGGGCTGCGCCGCAGGAGGTCGACTCGTACACGTCCCAGGTTCCGGCCCTCGTCAGCCGGAGGTCGACCGCCATCCCGGCCGGGACCGTGATGACCTGGGACGGGGGCGTCGTCGTGGTCGTCGTCGACGGCGTCGGCAGCGTCGTCGGCGGCGGCCACGGCGACGTGATCCTCGCGCGGACCGAGAACTTTGGCGGCGTCGCCGTGGTGGTCGTCGAGGTGGTCGTCGAGGTGGTCGTCGAGGTGGTCGTCGACGTGGTCGTCGTGCTGGTCGTCGAGGTGGTCGTCGAGGTGGTCGTCGGGGTGGTCGTCGAGGTGGTCGTCGTGCTGGTCAACGGGGTCGACCCCGCGCCCGTGATCGTGAAGGCCGATGGCGAGGTCACGACGGGGTCGTAGCCGACGGTCCCGTTGGCCTTCACGTTCTCGACGATCGCGACCGAGATCGTCGGATCGGTGCCGAGAGACGATCCCGCGAGACTCGACTCGGACGTACCGCCATAGAAGTGGTTCAGGATCTTGTTGTAGGTCTCGTGGAAGCGCACGGCGTCCCCGAAGTCCCCCCACTGGCCCATGCCGAGCCCTGGGCCGTAGCCGTGGCCGACGAAGCTCACCGAAGCGACGCTTTCCCCGGCCGACGCGTCGGAGGCGACGGCGGCGAGCGGCACCGCGACGACGACCGCCGACGTCAGCGCGAGAAGCCCGGGCACGCGCCCGCCACGGCAGGGGGCCAGCGCTCCGTGACGAACGATGCTGCTGTGCATGCTGGTGCTCATGTTAGGTGTGCCGGCACCGGCACCGTCGCACAGCGCCTAGTTGGCTGGTCGGTAAGCGCCTCCCGGTGTGGTCGTTGGACGGCTGCGCGTGAAAGCGCGGGTTGTGCTCACGCGATCAGTCCGGCGATCCGGCCGATCCGGTCGAGGTTCATCGCCTCGACCCGGGACCGCACCCAGGCTTCGACCTTCGCGAGACCACGCAGGGAACCTTGGCCGTGCGGGACTTCAGTTAGGCGTTCTTCCGGTCGAAGTTCGCGTCGCGAAACCTCGTGCCATGCGCGGCACGCACAACCGACAGGGAGCCCTCGTCGCCGAGGAGCTCCCCGCAAAGGAGATCGATCGACGTGAAGGAACTCTGCTTCTAAGCGGTTCCTCTCATGAACAGATTGAAGTTCGCCGGCAAGCTAATCGCGAGCACTGTTCACGGCTGTGACCTGCTCAAACAGAGGAATATCCGACCAGCCAACTAGGGGGCAGCGAGGGCGACCCCGATCGCCCGCTGGAACGCCGCCGCGGCGGCTTCCGGGGTGAACCGCGCGGCACGTGACCGTCCGGCGGCGACGAGGCCCGCTCGCGTGGCCCCGTCGGTGAGGAGCCGGTGCACCGCCGATGCGACGAGGGCGGGCGACTTCTCGGGAAGCAGCACTCCCGCCTCGCCGACCGTCTCGGGGACGGCGGCGGCGGCGTAGGCGACGACGGGAACCCCGCGCGACATCGCCTCGATGATCGGGGCGCAGAACCCTTCGTGCTCGGAGAGACA
This sequence comes from Acidimicrobiales bacterium, assembly GCA_050013835.1. Classification (GTDB taxonomy): domain Bacteria; phylum Actinomycetota; class Acidimicrobiia; order Acidimicrobiales; family Bog-793; genus Bog-793. The sequence continues at coordinate 17,387 of JBEKEM010000001.1, read as the reverse complement.
CACGAACACGTCGGCCGTCTCGTAGTGGGCGACGAGCGTGCCGACACCGACCGAGCCGGGCAGGCTGATCGCCCCAGCCAGGCCGAGGGCAGCGGCGAACCGGCGGAGCGCGTCGATGTATGCGCTCCCCATCTCGCGCCCGACGAGGTAGAGGCGGGCGTCGCGATCGAAGACGCGCCGGTAGCAGGCGAAGGCCTTTATCAGGTCGTGGTCGGCCTTGTGCGGCGCGATCTGTCCGACGAATAGCCAGTCCGCCCCCCCTCGCGACCGGGCCGCGGTGAGCCGCTCGAGCGCCGTCGGGTCCGGCGGGTCGGCGAAGGCGCGGCCCTCGGTGAGGACCGGAACGACCCTCGGGTAGGCGAAGCCTTCCCCAGCGAGTTCGGCGGCGTTGTAGGCGGAATCTGCCATCGAGAACGCGACGAGCGGCATGAGCATCTGCAGCTGCTGGCGACCGAGACGCGACTCCTCCGCGAGCGGCGGCAACCAGCGCTCGACGAGCGACGCTGGAGTGATGTTGTGGTAGTCGAGGAGTTTTCGCCCCGGATGGCGCGCGACGACGTCGGCCGCCGCGCCCCCGATCGAGCACTGGTAGAGGACCCACTGGCTTCCGTCGGCGAGGAACGGCAGCTCGCCCAGAGGCTTGACCCGGCCGGTGCAGCCGGGCCCGATCGTCTGGGCGTAGATCTCGGACAGGAAGCCCATCTGGCGCAGGAGCCCCTGCGCGATGAACGTGTGATTGCTTACTGCGTCGTGCTCGATGATCGACGGGATCACCTGGTCGATGCGATCCGGGCGGGCCGGTGACACCGGGTCCGCCGTGGTCGCGCTCACCGTCCCCTCCGGGCCGAGACGACGCCGAGGGGGCGTTCCACGAAGGCGAGCGCGCGGCGCAGATGCGGCCGCGCCCGCGCCGGCACGATGCGGCGCGCGAAGCGCCGCAGCACGAGCGAACGCTCGGCGAGGCGCGGTGTACGGAGGGCGCGGGCCGCCGACCGCTCGAAGACACGGCCGAGCTCCGCCGAGTCCGCCTCTGTCCAGCGCCCCTCGGCGGCGAGTCGCGCGGCGTCGGAACGCGCCGCGGCCACGAGCGACGACACAGCATTCTCGTTCAACCGGCTACGACCCTCACGCTCGCGACAGTGCGCTCACAGGCTGGCGTGACGTGGGGCCCCCGGCACGACGACCTCGACGCGCATCGGGAGCGACACGACGCCCGTCGCCCTGGTCGGGTTCATCACCTCGAAATCGCACGCCGGCTCGGCGAGACCGATGACGACTCCCCCGGCGTCCCGCACGTCGAGATTGACGACGAAATGACCATCGAGGAGCGGCAGCGAGTCGAAGTAGAACGTCACTGAGCCGACCCCGGGGGCGAGGATCATCGCCTCGTCGGCGCCGCTGCTCTTGGTGGCGAAGAGCGTCTGGTCCTTGTCGGAGAGGATCTCGATCGCGAAGCACGCGCCGTCCACCGGCGAGGACACCTGGTAGTCGACCCGGATCGTCAAGGGCTCGCCCGTGATGACGTACGGCCGGTCGCCGATTCCCGGATGGTCAACGGTAACCCCGGTGATCTCGACCTGGTGGCGGGCCGGGACGGCGTCCGATGCGACGCTTGCCGAGAGGGCGGGCTCAGGCGCCGTGGCCGAGTCGAGGGCGAGCAGGCCCTCCTTGAACACCCGGATCGCCTCACCGGGGGGCGCGAAGGCGACGAGCCGCCCGGTGTCGAAGACGAGGATCTCGTCGCAGATGGACCGCAGCATGTCCGTCGAGTGCGACACGACGATGATCGTCCGCCCGTCCTCCTGGAAGAGCTTCACCCGCTCCAGGCACTTCGCCTGGAAGCGCTCGTCGCCAACGCTCAGCACTTCGTCGACGAGGAGCACGTCCGGGTCCATGCTGACGGCGATCGAGAAGCCGAGCCGCACGATCATGCCCGACGAGTAGTACTTCACCTGGTTGTCGATGAAGTGCTCGATCTCGGCGAACTCGACGATCTCCTTGAACCGGTGGCTGATCTCCCTGCGCGACAGCCCGAGCAGCGACCCGTTGAGGAAGATGTTGTCGCGCCCGGAAAGGTCGGGCGAGAACCCCGCACCGAGCTCGAGCATCGCCGCGACCTTGCCGCGCACGACGACCTGGCCCGAGGTCGGTTGGAGGATTCCCGCGATGCACTTCAGGAGCGTCGACTTGCCGGATCCGTTCGGGCCGAGGATCCCGACCGTCGAACCCGGCCGGATCTCTGCCGAGACGTCGCGCAAGGCCCAGAACTCCTCGTAGGGGATGTGCCCCACATGCAAGAGGCGCTCTTTCAGCGAGGAGTACTTCTCGAGGTAGAGATGGAAGCGCTTCGAGACGTCCTGGATCTCAACGGCGAAGCTCATGACCTAGAGCTCCTCCGCGAAGTTCCCGCTGATGCGCCCGAAGATCAGCATCGCCCCGACCAGCAGCAGCACGGCCGCGCCGAGCTGGGCCCCGAGGAGCTCCACGTAGAAGTGGTACGGGTAGTTCGCCAGCACCGGGTAGTGCGAGTTGCCCGTGATGCGCACGAAGACCTTCCCGTAGATCGCCCGCTGGAAGGCGAGCACGAACGTCGTGATCGGGTTGGCGAGGTAGAGACGCGCGAGCCAGACGAGGTGGTGCCGAGCGAACAACCCGTAGACGAGGTTGTAGCTGTAGATGATTGGCACGCCCCAGAACCAGGCGTTCAGGAGCACGAGGATGAGGTGCTCGACATCGCGGAAGTAAACGTTCACGGCCGACAGGAAGATCGAGAGCGCCGCGCAAAAGACGATCAGGTCGACAAGGGCGAACAAGGCGATCGGCAGGTAACCCCAGGCGGGCGCCACCTGGAACCCGACGAGGAACAGCACGAGCACCAGCGCCTGGAAGAAGAAAAAGACGGTTGCCGTGCCGACCTGTGACAGGGCGAGAATCTCGCGAGGGAAAGCGACCTTCTTCACGATCCCCGCGTTGGCGACGATGACGCTCGCCGACCCTGTCGTCGCCGTCTGGAACAGGTTCCAGACGACGAGCCCGGCGAACAGGTAGAGGGCGAAGTTCGGGGTCGGGTTCTTCAGGAAGTACTTGAACACGACGTAGTAGACGAGAAGCACGAACGCCGGGTTGAGCATCGACCACAAGAACCCGAGGAAGCTGTTCTTGTACTTGACCTTCAGGTCCTTGCGCACGAGGAAGACGAACAGCTCCCGGGCGCGCCAGATCTCACGGAGTCGATCGCGCAGACTCACACGCGACGAGACGATCCGCGCCGGCAGCTCCCGGCCGTCGGTGCGCCCGCCACGGGGGACGAATGACCACTGGCGCGACACGGGGCCCGCGACGCCAGGATTCTCGGCGTCGCTCACCGTCCTCATGGCCACCCACACCTCTCACAAATAAGGCGACCCGGGGTCGCATCTACCGAGGTGCGACCCCAGCTCATCCCCTGCGCGCCGATCGAGGCGACGGTGTCGGACTGGCTTTCCGGGTCGCCGCCGGACCCCGGGCCAGCTCGGACGCATCCTAGTGGTCGGCATTTCGGCTCGGGGTTGCAAGCAGGCGTCTACCATCAATGTCCAGATCCCCGGGTCGAGGAGTCGCCGTGGCCAAAGCGCGAAACGGCAAGGTGTGGCGCACGATCAGAACCGGGGCGGCCCTGCCACGCCGGGTCGCGTCGAACACCGAGAGGATCGACGCGCTCGAACGCCACGTCGAGGGGAAGATCGACGAGATGCGCGCCGAGCTCGCCGAGATACGTTCTCTCCTGCACACCCAGATCGAGGGCGACGCCGAGGCGACGGCACTCCTCGGACGGCTCCTCCAGGCGGCGGAGAGACGCCTCGCGGCGCTCGAGGACCAGGTCGCCCCGACGGCCGCCGAGGCCGAGCGCGCCCGCAGATGACCCGCGACGGAGCCCCGGCAGCGGCCGGGACCGTCGTCGTCGACCTCCAGGCGCTGCAGAGCCCGACTTCCCGCACGCATGGCATCGGCCGTTACGCCGCCGATTGGACGCTCGCCCTCGAACGACTGAGGCCGGAACTCGTCGGGACGTACCTCCTCAACCCCGATCTGCCGCCGCCCGGCGCCATCGAGGAGCTCGCCTCGACCGGCAAGATCGCCTACCGGGGGACAGAGCGCGCCATCGGTCCCGCCGCCCGCATCTTCCACGCCCTCTCGCCGTTCGACCTCGCCGTCGACACGCGCGCCGTGTGGCCCGAGGAGGCCGAGGCCGCCGGACTCGTCTTCTCGGCCACTGTCTACGACCTCATCCCCGCACGCGACCCCGTCACCGAACTCGTCGACCTCGCCGAGCGCCGCCGTTACCGGACCCGTCTCGAACTCGTCCGCCAGGCGTCAGGCCTGCAGGTGATCTCCGAAGCTGTCGGCGACGAGCTCGTCGCGAGCCTCGGCGTCGACCGCGCCTTGGTGGCCGTCGTCGGCGCGGCGCCCAACGACCGGTTCCGCGCGGCCGCATCGCGGGAGGTCGCGACTGAAGCGGCGGTCACGCGCCTGAGGAATGCCGGACTCGTGGGAAGGTACGTGCTGTACCCGAGCGGCAGCCACCCGCGCAAGAACAACGAGCGGCTCGTCGTGGCGTGGACGCGCCTCGAGGAGGCCGGTCGGGACCTGCAGCTCGTCATCACAGGCGACATCCCCGCCCCGACCGCCAACCACCTCCGCCACCTCGCGGGCCCCCTCGCGGCCTCGCGCCGCGATGACCCCGTCGTCGTGACGGGAACCGTCGACGACGACACGCTCGTCACGCTCTACCAGGGGGCGGAGCTCGTCTGCTATCCCTCCCTCGCCGAGGGCTTCGGACTCCCCCTCGCCGAGGCCGCCGCCTGCGGCACACCGGCCGTCTGCTCGGATCGTCCTCCCCTCGACGACCTCGTCGGTCCGGGGGACCGGTTCGACCCCGAAGACGTCGACGACATCGCCCGGGCGATCACCGGGGCCCTGCGCCGACGGGGCATCCTCCCGGCCCCGCCAAGCGGTCGTGGCGGCACCACCGGCTGGCCGGAGGTCGCCGCCCGAGCCGCGCGGGCGTTCGAGGATCTCCTCGCCGCCCGAACAGCGCGGCCCGCCGCCACCGTCGCCGGTGGCCGGCGCCGCATCCCCCGGATCGCCTTCGTCTCGCCGCTGCCACCCGCCCCTTCGGGCGTGGCCGCCTACAGCTACCGCCTGGTCGAGGAGATCGTCGCGACGGGCGGCGTCGAGATCGACGTCTTCGCCGACGGCCCGACACGCGCCGTCGACGCCCCGGCGGGCGCGGCCCTGTACGCCGCACCGGCACTCCAGCCGGTCGAGCGGCTGACCGGCCGCTACGACCGCGTCGTCTACACGCTTGGCAACAGCCACCACCACCTTGGCGCTCTCGCGCTCTTGAGGCACCGCCCCGGCGCGGTCGTCAGCCACGACGTCCGCCTGACGAACCTCTACCGGCACGAGACCGGTGACCCGGGATTGCTTCCACACGGCCTGGCCGATCGGATTCGCGCGATTTACGGCGACTCCCTGCCGGCGCGCCTCGGGAGGAACAACGAGGTCGCTTCCGAGGACTTCGACCGCTACGGGCTGTTGATGGCCCGCGAGGCGATCTGCCTGTCCGAGGTCTTCTTCGTCTCGTCGCCGGCCTCGGCGGCGCTCGCCCGCCTCGACGCCGGGCCCGCCCTGGCAGGTCGCATCGCAGTCCTCCCATTCGCGATCGAGGCGCCCGGGGACCGCCGCACCGCTTTCGCCGAGGACGCCGCGGTCCCGCAGGACTGTCCCATCGCGGCGGCGTGGTGGGGGCGGCCACCCGATGTTCGGGCGGACCGCGCCGTCGTCGCCCATTTCGGGATCGTCGACCCGGTGAAATCGCCGGAGCTGCTGATCGACGCCTTCGCCTCGCTCCTCGGGCGCGCCGGCTCCGAAGCAAGCGGCGCCTTGCTCGCCTTCGTCGGGCCCATCTCGGAGGATCTGGCCGGAACGCTCGCCGGGCGCGCCGCGGCGCTCGGGATCGGCGACCGGCTCGCCATCACCGGACCCCTGCCGCCCGACGGCTACCGGGCCTGGCTCGCCGCGGCGACGATCGCCGTCCAGCTCCGCCGGTCGTTCAACGGCGAGGCCTCCGCGGCTGTCGGCGAGTGCCTGGCGTCGGGCGTGCCGACGGTCGCGACGAATCTCGGCTGGCTCCGCGGGCTGCCCCGGGAGGCGGTCGAGCTGGTCGGTTCCGGGACGACGGCTGATGAGCTCGCGACCGTGATCTCCGGGCTGCTCGACGATCCGCTCCGGCGCGGCCGCCTCGCCGAGGCGGGTCGCGCCTTCGCCGCCGCCCACAGCTTCGCCGCCACCGCCCGAGCACTCCTCGCGGCGATCCTCGCCGACGGCCAAGGCGCGGCCGACGCGGGACTCGCCGGGTCGGAAATCCTCAGGACGGGTTCGTCGCCGAGATCCTCGCCACGAGCTTCCGCGCCAGGACGACGAGAGCCCGCGTGAACGCCGCGGCATCCACCGCCTGACCCCGCTCGCCCGTGAAGGGCGACCCCGGCGGGGCCCCGATCGCGCCGCCAAGGGCGACGCGGGCGGCCCTCGCCTCCCGGTCGGCAGCGGCCCGCACCCGGACGAGCTCGAGCACCTCGGTCCGCGGGTCCGTGGCGTCACCGACGACCCAGCCGCTCGGCACCGGCGCCCGCACGGCGGATCGCGGCGAGACGACCACCACCCGCTCCTCGGGAAGACCCCAGGTCGAGACGAGTTCGTCCCGGTCCTCGCGGCTCGACAGGACGACGTGTGAGGCGACCGACCAGACCTCGCCCATCGCCCGGCTGCCGATGCCGCCTGGGATGGCCGAACCGCCGTCGAAGCGGACGGTCGACTCCTGGTACATCTTCAGCGCCGCCGCGACAAGCGCGAGCGTCACGACCCGCCATAGCCGTGCCGCGTGGGCCCTGACCGGCAGGCCCTCCTCGAAGTGGATGACGATCGACTCGAAACGACGGGAGAGCCACGCCAGTCGCAACGCGAACACCGGGCCCTCTAACCGGGCGCTGCGGTGCGCCGCGCTGCGGTTGTCCGGCGAGAGCATCTCGACGTCATGCCCCTCGGCGAGGTGCGCCGTCGCGAGCTCGGCGAGGGCGAAGGCGGCGTCGCCACCGGGGGGTGGAACTGTGCCGACGATGAGGATCCTCACCGTGTCCTCCGTCCCGTGAGGCCGACGAGCGAACGCTCCATCGAGTCGAGCACGATCTCCCAGGTGTAGTTGGCGAGCACGTACTCGCGGCCCCGCGCCGCCAGCACGGCGGCGGCCCGCGGCGCCTGGGCGAGGAAGCGGAGACACTGCGCGAACTCGAGCTCGTCCGAGTAGGTGAGCCCGCCCCCGGACCGCTCGAGGTGCCAGGCGACCACCTCGCCCGCCGCCGAGGCGATCACCGGGGTGCCAGCGAGCCAGGCCTCCATGACGGTGCGCGAGAAGCTCTCGTTGGCGCTCGGCTGGACGAGTGCAGCCGCCGCGGCGAAGGCGTTCGGCATCTCGTCAGCCTCGAGGTAGCCGAGGTCGATGACGCGTCCGTCGAAGCCGGCAGGGATGTCCGGCGCCCCGACTCCGACCGTCACCAGGTCGAAGGCGGCGTCGTTGCCGACGATGGCGGCGCCGTAGGCCGAGAGCAGCTCGCGCCAGCCCTTGCCCCCCTCACGCCGTCCGGCGAAGAGGACGAACGGCCGGGTGAGGCCGTGGGTCTTCCGGAACCCTGCCGGGTCGTAGGAGTCGGGGGCCTCGACGGCGGCCCCGACGACAGCGTGCCGCGGCGCCAGGTCGGGCGCGAGGCGGTGGCCGAGGAGGTGCTCGGGCTCGGAGAGGAACCACACCGCCGCCACCGAGGCGAGTACGGAGCGAACGATCGAGAGACGCGCGTACGGCTCGTCGTGCAGGCACGGCATCACGACCGACCGCTCCGGCGCGACCTGGGCGCCGAAGATCGTCGTCCAGAACAGGTACGGCGAGAGCACGATGGCGTCGTAACGCCGCCCTTCGGCGAGCAGGTACAGGTAGAGTTCGGGCACCCGGAAACGGCTGTTCACCCAGGCGATCTCCGCTGCGGGGCTCAGCCGCTCCCCGCCCCGGACCCGGTGCTCGAGGCTGGCCGCCGTGAGCCGCCGGCCCCCCGTGACGGTCGGGAAGCGCCTGACCACGACGCCCAGGTCCTCGTAGTTCCCATCGTCGAACTCGTTCGCCCAGCTGAAGTGCGATCGCGCGCAGGTGGTCAGAATCTCGACCTCATGACCGCGACCTGCAAGACCGTGCGCTGCCTCGGCCATCACCGCTTCGGAGCCCCCGACCACGCCGGGCCCGTAGCGGGGAGTGACGAAGGCGATCCGCGCACGCGAACTTGTCTTTCGCGCCATGTCGGCCGCCTTCTCCGTCGTCCCCGCTCGGGCGGACCCTCCCGTGCAGGTCAAGCGTAGGCGACGGCCGATCCCCATCGGGCACAGCGGGAAGTGGGCCAGTTGCACCAGGGTGAACCAGCGCATGTGGGCGGTGGCCCAGCAAGCCGCGGGACTGGATGAATCGCCCGCTAAAGACCAGAAGGCGGTTGAGCGCGGCCGACTCGGCGGAATCGTTCGGGCCAAGGCGCTATCGGCTGAGAGCCGAATCAAGATCGCTAAGGCTGCTCGCGCCACCCGAGGGGTGAAGGCTGCTCCCGCCAGGAAGTCTGCTCGCAAGCGCGCCAAATGCGGCTTGACCCCGCCGAACGTGCGCGTCGGCACAAGTTCGCCAAGCGACTCACCGTTGTGATCCTGACCTTGATCGTCTTTGCGAACGTCGGGGTGCTCTTAGGCGCCGCGGCCTGGCAGCACAATGTTCGTTGGGGAATCGTCGGAGCAATCGCGTTTGACCTGGCGATGTTCGCAGTGTCGATCCTGTTTAAGGCGATCGTTGGGACTCGGAATGAGTTCCAAGCAAACCGCCGCAGAATATGGCCCTGACCAGCAGGTCAACTGCAGCCCAACAATAGGGCTGGTCAAATTAGCCCACTACCCCCAACAATAGGGCTGGTCAAATTAGCCCACTACCCCAATAATAGGCTGGTAAAACTAGCCCACTACCGCACAGCGGGCGTGGCTAGTGTCCGGGTCATGATCCGCCTCGCCAGCCCTCCCGATGCCCGTCGGTTCCGCACCGACCGACGCAGTCGGATCGGAACAAGGCGGCTCCTCGTCGCCACGACACTCGCGGCCGTCACCGTCGTGACCGTCGCGGCGGCGGTCGTCTCGGCGCCTTCCGGCGCCGCCATGTCGCAGGACGCCCCCTGTTCCGTCCTGCAGGGGCACGGCATCACCTGGCCGAGCGCCTCCTGGGTGACATGCGTCACCGGCTCCATCGCCGAGAGTTCGCCGACCGTCGCCCAGTGGAACGACACGACGATCGTCGCCGTCGGCGACGAGAACGGCATGCTTCACGTCATCGACGCCGCGACGGGCAGGGAGCTCCCGGGCTGGCCGCAACGGCTGGCCGCGCCCGAGGGGGCCCGCGTCGCCATCGAGTCGAGCCCCACGATCGCCTTCCTCGACGGACCGAGCAAGCCCCCCTCGATCATCGTCGGCGCCGGATCGACCTGGGTGCACAACACCGCCCGGGAGGTCGAGGCTTTCCACCTCAGCGGGGCCGTCCGCTTTGTCTTCGACGTGGGCGCCGCCCCGGGAACGGCGGTCGGCGTCATCTCGACCCCGGCCGTTGGCAATCTCAGGGGTGGTACGCAGCAGGACATCGTCTTCGGCTCCTGGGACCACCGCATCTACGCGCTCACGCCGAGCGGCAGGCTGCTTCCGGGCTTCCCGATCAACAACGCCGACACGATCTGGTCCTCGCCGGCGCTCTACCGGCTTCCCGGGACGGTCGGTGACAGCATCTATATCGGCTCCGACGCCAGCGACTGGCATGGCTGCCGAGGAGGCCTGATCAGTGACTACCGCTACGTCAAAGGCACACTGAAACTCGTCTGGCAGCACTGCGAGAGCCAGACGATCTGGTCGAGCCCCGCGGTCGGCGTCATCAACTCGACGGGCCGGGCCGTCGTCGTCGTCGGAACGGGCTGCTTCTGGCAGCCGTTCCCGTCGGGGACGTACCGGCTCTTCGCCTACTACGCCGACGACGGAGCGAGCGTTCCCGGCTGGCCGGTCACGACGTCCGGTCCGTCGTTCGGATCCCCCGCGATCGGGACGATCAACAGGACCGGGATCCCGGCAGTCGTCGACACCTCGTGGGTGTGCGCTGGCCTGATCATCTCCAGCTGCCTCACGCCGTACGCCTCACGAGTGACGGCGTGGAACGGCAACGGAAAGCGACTCTGGTCTGACAAGTTGAGTCAACCCACCGATTTCTCGTCGCCGGTCCTCGTCCCGCTTCAGGTCGGAACGTGGAACGACGTCCTCGTCGGCTCCGGGGCCGGCCTGTACGCGATCGACGGACGGACGGGCACGTTTCTGTTCGGGACGTCGCCCTTGGGCTCGACGATCGATCCGACCTGTCGCATGTTCAATGCCGTCGCGGTGGCCGACGTCAGCGGTGAGGGCCGGGCGGACGGCTGGAGCGTCATCGAAGCCTGCGGCGGACCTGCACAGTTCAATTACCCCGGCAAGATCGTGTCCTACCCGCTACCCGTCGTCCCGGCCGTGCCGCCCGCCTGGCCGATGTTCCACGAGAACCCGGCGCACGACGGCGTGGTGCCCTGAGGGGGACTCGGCGGCATAACCGCAATGAGCGCGCGACCCGGTTCGACCTCGAAACTCAACAGTCGCCCGTCCAGCGGGGTCAGTGATCTTTTGCCGAGTGCGCGGTGGAGCGGTCGATGACGTTGTCGATGAAGCCGTATTCGCGGGCCTCCTCGGCCGTGAACCATCGGTCGCGGTCCGAGTCGGCCTCGATGCGCTCGACCGTTTGGCCGGTGTGGAAGGCGATCCTCTCGGCCATCATCTTCTTCAGGTAGACGATTTGCTCCGCCTGGATCGCGATGTCTGCAGCCTGTCCTTGCATCTGGCCCGAGGGCTGGTGCATGAGGATGCGGGCGTGTGGCAGCGCGTACCGCTTGCCGGGGGTGCCGGCACAGAGGAGGAACTGCCCCATGGAGGCGGCGAGGCCGAGACAGATGGTCGAGACGTCGCAACGGACGAACTGCATCGTGTCGTAAATCGCGAGCCCGTCGGTCACCGAGCCGCCGGGCGAGTTGATGTACAGCGAGATGTCACGGTCGGGTTCCTCGGCCTCGAGCAGCAGCAACTGGGCGCAGATCGCGTTCGCCGAATTCTGGTCCACCTGGGTCCCGAGGAAGATGATTCGCTCGCGCAGCAGACGCTGGTAGACGTCCGCCGACGGGTCCGCGGTCAGGTTGAGTGACGCCTTGAAGATGCCCGACGGCACAGAGAGTTCTTCAGTCATGCCCCGAGGCTAACCCCAGCACGCCGGGTTCGCGATCCCGGCGTCGGTAAGCTCTGGGCGCCAAGAAGCGTGCTGGGATGTTCGTCGCCCCATGCGGGCGTGGCGAAATTGGCATACGCGCCGGGTTTAGGTCCCGGTCCCTTCGGGGTTGGAGGTTCGAGTCCTCTCGCCCGCACGAGCGCCCGAGCAGCAGGTAAGCGTAATCGTGGTGCCCAGAATCGCCTATTGGGGGTTTCATCCGAGCGAGCGGAAACGATCTCAAGTCATGCGTCCGGCGATGGTTGGGGCTGCCGGCACCGAGAGGCCCTGCCCCGTCCTGCGTCACGCCCTGCCGATGACCAGCAAAGGCCGCGGGCCAGGTCCAGGGCCGCCGGCCGGTGAAGACACGCGGCCCGGCACCAATGACACGGACCCACTTAGCAAACCTCGAGAGAAAGGTTCTGACATGTCGAAAACCAGGTTCCTGCGGTCCCCCGCGACAGCGATCGTGCTCGCGGTGCTCGCGTTCGCGACAGCGCTCAGCGCCCTCGGCTACGCCCTCTCCCGCACCTCGTCCCCGCTGTCGGCCGTGGGGACGATCGCGGTGACCGCCGACGCCCACGTGAGCGGCGCGCCCGACACCTTGACCGCGAGCTTCTCCGTGTCTGACACGGCGGGCACCGCGGCGAGTGCCCTCGACCAGAACAACTCCCAGATGGCACGGCTCCAGGGCGTCTTTATCTCGGCCCGCGTTCCAAGATCCGCCCTCCAGACAAACAACCTCAGCGTGTCACCGACCTACAACAGACACGGCACGCTCACCGGATACCGGGCCGAGGACGACCTCACCGTCACGATGCACGACTTCGTCAAGGCGGGCAGGACGATCGACGCCGCCGAGAACGCCGTCGGCAGCGACGTCCAGATCGACGGGATCTCCTTCTCGTTGTCGAACAACTCCAAGCTTCTAGCCCAGGCCCGGTCCCAGGCCATGCAGCAGGCCTACGCCGAGGCGAAGGGCTTCGCCACCGGCGCCGGGGAGAAGGTCGGGACGGCGATCAGCATCTCCAACCAGCAGCAGGTCACGACGCCGTACCCGCTCGGGTTCGACAACGCCGTCGCCAAGTCGGACTTTGCCGCCCTCGAGCCCGTGCCGATCCGGGCCGGAACGCTCCAGGTCAGCGTGCACGTCGACGTGAAGTATCGCCTGCTCGCCTGAAACCGGCTGAGGGAACCCGACCGGGCGACGCGGACGACGGCTCGCGTCGGTCCCGGGTCGGGGCGCCGGCTGAACCAACAGGCTCCGGCTTTCGTCAGGTCTCGTCGTCTTCGGGCGACTCGGGGTCGTCGAGGAGTGCGCCGAGCTCCGTCGCCTCGACGACGTCGAGCGGGGGGATCTCGTCGTCGGCCTCGTCGTCGAAATCGACCTCGCTGTCGCGCGACGCGACCTCGGCTGCGTCCTCGTGCTCGAACGCTGGTGGACCCTCGATGACGGGCACGTCGTCGGGCCGGACCGTTTCGCGGAGCCTGCGCCTACGTCGCAGCTGCATGGAACCTCCCCACCTACTTTGCCGCGCGGCGCCAACTTTTGCTCTTCGGCCGCCGAAGGGGTCGCCAGCCGCCCGGACGATCCGACGACTTCCAGGGCGGCCCCGCGCTCAGCCCTCGTCCGGGATCGGGTCGGACGGGTCCACACCGTCAGGACGCCCGCAGCTCCTCGGCAACTGCCGTCGCGAAGCGGTCCACGTCCGCCTCGGTCGTGTCGAAGGCCGTCATCCAGCGGACCACGCCGGTCGTCTCGTCCCAGATGTAGAAGTGGGACCGCGCCTGGAGCCGACGCGTGACGGCGGCGGGCAGCACGGCGAAGACGGCGTTCGCCTCGACCGGGTGAACGAGCTCGACGCCGGGGAGATCCCGGACCGCCTCGGCGAGCCGGCGCGCCATGGCGTTGGCGTGCCGTGCGTTCTCGAGCCAGAGGTCCCCGCCGAGGAGTGCCTCGAACTGCACGGAGACAAAACGCATCTTCGAGGCGAGCTGCATCGCCGCCTTGCGCAGGTGGAGCACCCCCCGCACGACATCGGGGTCCAGGACGACGATCACCTCGCCGAAGAGCAGCCCGTTCTTCGCCCCGCCGAACGAGACGACGTCGACCCCGACATCGGTCGTGAACGACCGGAACCCGGTGCCGAGCGTCGCGGCGGCATTCGCCAGACGCGCCCCGTCGACGTGGACCTTCATGCCGTAGCCATGGGCGGCCTCGCAGATGCGCGCGATCTCGTCGGGCGAGTAGCAGGTGCCGAGCTCGGTCGACTGCGTGATCGAGACGACCCGGGGAGAGGCCCGGTGCGGGTTGTCCCACCCCCAGGCGTGAACGGCGAGCGACTCGGCGGTGATCTTGCCTCCCGGTGCTTCCAGCGTGAGGAGCTTGATCCCAGCGACTTTCTCGGCGGCGGCGCACTCGTCGGTGTTGAGATGCGACGAGGCGGCGCAGACGACTGAGTCCCAACGGTCCGTCATCGACTGCAGGCTCACGACGTTCGCACCCGTTCCATTGAAGACTGGGAAAGCGCGAGCGCGGTCGCCGAAGTGTCGCTGGAAGATCCCTTGGAGGTGGGCGGTGTAGACGTCGTCCCCGTAGGAATCCTGGTGTCCCCCATTGGCGAGAGCGATCGCGGCGAGGACCTCAGGATGGGCGGAGGCGCAGTTGTCGCTGGCGAATCCGCGGAAATCCGGGTCATGGAGGCGGACGGCGTCGGTCACGACCGAAGACTAATCGTGGGTTCGGTCGGCCTTCTCGCGGAGTCCGGGCGGATGTGGCAGTGGGCCGTCCCGCTCAGGCTCCCGTGAACGTGATGAGCTGGTCGACGAAGTCCGAGGCGTACTGGAAGATGCTGGCGTAGCCGGCACCAGAGAAGATGACGAGCCGGGAGTGAGCGATCCGCCGCTCCAGTTCGCGGGCGTTGGCGACGGGCACGACCACATCGTCCGATCCGGCGAGGATGAGCGTCGGGATCCTGATCCGCCCGAGCTCGTGGGCGACGGCGCTGTCGCGCGACATCCGGGCGATGAGGGCGGCCTGGGCCACAATCGCCGAGGCGGTGACGTCATCCGGGCTGATCTGGCCGACGTCGCTCAGCCAGTTCAGCCGGGCCGTCCCCTCGTCAGCGGGAAAGAACAGCTGCGCGATCTCCTGCTGCGTCGTAGACGGCGAGGCGAGCAGTCTCGAGACCGCCGCGGCGGGCCGGTAGAACCGCGGCCCCCCGGCCGTCGCGTCGGCAAGGACCAGGCGCCACACGAGACCGGGGTGCCTCTCGGCGAGCGACATCGCGACCTCCCCGCCGAAACCCCAGCCGACGACGGTCGGCTGCGACAGTCCCAGCGACCAGATCAAACCCGCCGTCAGGTCGGCGAGGGACGATACCGTCTCGACTCGCGGGCTCGGCTCGGAGTAGCCGATCCCCGGCAGGTCGAACACCGTCACCCGGTAGTGCGCGCCGAGCTCGAGGAGAACCTGAGGGTCCCAAGCGGTCAACGAACCGTGCTCGCCCGTGACGAGGACGAGATCGGGGCCCGAGCCGAACTGGCGGAATGCGATCCGCAGCGCCCCCGGTCGCATGGTCCCGTCGGCGAGGAGCCGCGGCGCCACACGGCCGGGCGCGACCGGCAGCACGGAGACGCGCTCGACCCGCCCGAGGGCGGCGTAGCCACCCCCCGCCGCTGAGCCGGTGACACCGGTGACGACCGGGAGCGTTGTCGTCGAAACGGACGCCTTCGTGCCGTCCTGCGTCGACGCCCCGCCACACGCCGCAACGGCACAAGCGAGCACGGCGAGCGCGCTGAGGACGTGGACGGAGCGTTGTGCGCGCACGGTCGCTCCGCCCTGCCCGGACCTCGTCGTCAACCGGCGCGCCGCAGCGAGCCCTTGACGAGCGTCCTGCCGAACTCGACGATCAGCGACGAGTTCCTCTCGCAGTCCGTGAGGACGTCGTCGAGGGCGGCGGTGAAGTAGTCGACCTCATACTGGCCGATGATCAGTGGCGGGAGCAGCTTCACGACGTTCATCGAGTCGGCGGCGACCTGGGTGAGGATCCCGTGCCGGTTGTAGAGCGGTCCGACGACGATCTGCGAGAACAGGCCCGTGCGGGTCGCCTCGAGGAGCCGGAAGCGCGTCCGCTGACGGAACGACGTCGGCTCACCGAAGATGAGCCCGACCATCAGGCCCTTCCCGCGCACAGCGTGGAAGGTCTCATGCCGCTCGATGAGCGGTGCGAGCGCCTTCTCGAAGGCATCGCCGGTCATCCGGGCGCGGTCGACGAGGTTCTCGTCATCGATCGTCGCCAACGTGGCAAGGGCGGCCACCATTGCCAGCTGGTTGTTCTTGAACGTCGATGAGTGGACCAACGCCCGGCTGATCGAGGAGTAGACCTTGTCGGAGACCTCCGTCGAGCAGACCATCGCACCGATCGGGATGAACCCCCCTGAGAGGGCCTTCGACATCGTGACGATGTCGGGCGCGAGACCGTAGTGCTCGTGAGCCCAGAGCCGGCCGGTGCGCCCGAGACCGGTCTGGACCTCGTCGGCGATGAGCAAGGTCCCGTAACGGCGACACAGCCCCGAGACGGCGTCCCAGTACTCCTGCGGCGCGACGAAGACTCCGTGGCCCTGGATCGGCTCGACGACGAAGGCGGCGACGTCGCGCGTCTGCAACTCGCGCTCGAGGGCGTCGGCGTCACCGAACGGCACCTGGGTGAAGCCTGGGATGAACGGCCCGAAGCCCTTGCGGAACTCCTTCCCTCCGTTCGCCGAGAGTGCGCCGAGCGTGAGTCCGTGGAAGCCGTGTTCACAGTGCACCACCCGCGACCGACCGGTCGCGTGCCGGGAGAACTTCAGGGCGGCCTCGATCGCCTCGGCGCCCGAGTTCGCGAAGAACACCCGGCCCATGCCCGGGTGGAGGCGCTTCAGCAGCTCGGTCGCCAGCACCCCGGGCAGGAGCGCGGCGTCCATCTGGACAAGATTCGGCAGGTCGGCGTCGATCGCCTCGTGGAGGGCCCGCTTCACCACCGGATGGCCCCGACCGAGGGCGAAGACCCCGAAGCCGGAGAGGAAGTCGAGGTAGCGTCGACCCTCGTCGTCGTAGAGGTAGGCGCCCTCGGCGCGCGTGTAGAAGCGGTCGAAGCCCGTCGAGCGGAGAACCTTCACGAGCTGAGGATTGATGTGCCGGCTGTAGAGGTCGAAGTTCTCGCCCTTGTGGCTCTCCAGCACCTCGTTCAGATTGAAGCCCATCGCCTTCCTCCATCTGCTGAATGCCCCAGCGTATCGGCAGCGGTCCCGTCTAATCGTTGGTGTAATCGTTTAGCGGGCACAGGTTCCTTCTGGAGCATCAACTCACGAAGCACGACCCGCATTTCGGCCCAAGTTAAGCCTGGCTCGCCTGCAAAACGACTTCTGCCTAACAGGCAGCCAAGTCTCGCAAGCAACGGACACGAGTCGGAGGACCCCAAGCGTGGAGCTCACGATCGCTGCAACCCAACAGCCTCTCTGCCGCGACCCCGCGTCCGCCGGGCGCCCCGTTGACGACCCTTCTTCTCATGATTTCGTTCGTTCCGGTTCTGCGAGCTTCCCCCGGGACGCTCCGTCATCGACCTCGTTGGGATCACACGACGCCATTCCCAACTTGCAAGGGGATCTTCTCCGCGCCGCAACGCGTTCATCGTCGGGATCCGCGGCCCGGGCCTGCGTTCCACCGGAGACGACCACATCCCGCGAACCTCAGCTCATCGCTCGGATGGGTCGAACCGCACTTTGTCGATACAGCGCCACCTCGAACTCGATGCCGTCCCAAGGCGGCTAGCTCGCGCCCTTGCTGTCCTTCGTCAGGGCTTGATGACCCCATCGACATCCCAGAGGTCTTCCCAAGACTGGCCGGCCCTCCAAAGGAACACTTGGCCCTTGATCAGACGGTTGTTCTTGTCGATGCCCGCGATGGCGTTCATCT